>NZ_JADPKX010000034.1:0-940408 GCF_023074155.1 Bradyrhizobium sp. 134
TTGGCAACCGGGGCCGGGACTTCGATCGCGGTCTCGCGGAAGGCGCGCTCGAGCTCGTCGAGCGAGACTTCGCCCGGACGCAGCGGACGCTCCAGGCTCTGGTCGGCCAGCACACCGGAGGTCATGTCTTTTGCAGGCGCGGCTTCAACGGCGACGGGTGCTTCCGGCACCAGCGGCGGCGCTTCGGCCACGGGAGCAGCCACGGCACCGGCCGGCATCGGCTGCGCCGAGCCTGACATAGCGGCCATGCCCTGCTCGACCATCGCTTCCAGCTTGTCGATGAGGTCGCGGTCGGTACCCTCGGGCTCGGCCTCGGTCGCCTCCAGCCCGGCCAGAATTTCCTTGATGCGGTCGATCGACGACAGGATCACCGTCACCGCCTGCCCGGTCACCGGCATGCCGTCACGGAATTTGCCCATCAGCGTCTCGCCGGCATGCGCCAGCGCTTCAAGGCGCGGCAATCCGAGGAAGCCGCACGTGCCCTTGATGGTGTGGACCAGGCGGAAGATGTTATCCAGGATCTTGGCGTTGTTCGGCTCCTGCTCGAACTTCACCAGCTGATTGTCCACGGTGTCCAGGCTCTCGCTGGTTTCCGTCAAAAACTCCCGCAACAGATCATCCATGAGCTACGCCTTACTGACCTGGATCTGGACTCGACGCCCGAGCCACGCTTGGCATGAACGGAAGTCCCCGCCTTGGATCGTTAGACATCCCCTTTCACGGTCCCGTTAATTTCATCCTCCGTGCTAATACGGATATTGAAGACAAGTTTGCCGTTCGATCGCATACGACAGCGTTTTTCGGCAAACCGGCACCACGCCGCTACGGCGAGACGCGTGAGGTGAACGTGCCGATAACAGCGGGACCAGGCGCGCGGGAAAGCCCAGCTCGTGAAGGACGATATGCGCGGTCTTCGCGGAATTGTATCGAGCCGCCTGCAATCCGGAGCGGTCCCGCCACGTTCGCTTGGTGCTTTGCCGGGATACGCAAGACTCGCATTTGCGGTAAACGAACCGTTACCCGCGTCCACTGCGGCCGGTGTTGGCGCTAACCCACGCGCGCGGCCGAGGCGAGGTCGCCATGAGGACGGTGCTCCGCCAGGCAATCGGTGATGGCGGCGAGCAGCGCGTGCGGCGTGAACGGCTTGCGCAGACACCGCGCCGCACCGAGCTCCAGCGCCATCCGGAGGAAATCGGGAGCTGGCGAATTCAGATTTGCGAACGCGTAGCCGGACATCGCAATCAGCGGAACGGCCGGCGCCCGCTCGTGAAAGATCCTGACCGATTCGAACCCGCGCATGTGCGGCATGAAGATATCGATGATCATCAGATCGAACTGCTCGTGTTCGAGCGCGCGAAGTCCGGCTTCCCCTCCTTCGGCGATCGTCACCCGAAAATCGTTGCGCTGGAGATAGACCTCGATGGCCATGCAGACCATCGGGTCGTCGTCGACGACGAGAATATGGCGCTGACCTTCTGTCCCCGCTTGAGCTTCCCGATTTGGCGATTCAATAATTGAACCGTGGCGCACGCCATGCTCCTTTGCTCGAGAAATGGACTGTTGAGAACCTGCTTGGCGGAGCGGGGAAGACGATGGACGCGAAATCTGCGGCCACGCGGCGCCAAGATTCGAAGCAATGTTTGAGGACGGTAGCCACTCGTCCGACTAATGAGGGTGCACGGATCGCCCGGCGTCCGATGGCAGTGCGGATGCAATGCTTCCGGCTCATGAAGGCCCCTTGCCGCTTTTACCTGCGCAACCCTTGCAGGCTGGCGCGCAGGCTTATGAGCGAATCAGCGTGCCATTCTCATTTCCGCCGCAAATGCACCGGCCGTCTGCCCCCCAACAGGTATACGCGGAGCAACACAACCATTATAATACACTTTGTTGCCGCGCAACTGAATGACGAATCGGACGCGGCGCAGATCACTTCGAAATGCGTGGGATCGACCATGACCGCGACCATCCTCCAAACCGATGCGCCAGCCGACAATCTGGATCTGCTGGGTTCCCGGATCGGTACCGGGGAATGGTCAGGGAATCTGCCTTGGGGGAGGGCGGCGTCGCGGCGGCGATCACGATCGGACAACTTGTCCCAATTGCCAACATATCCCGACGGGAACATGATGGAACTTGGCCGGGCGGCAAGCAGTTTCGTGTGCTGCGGCCCGCTGGTCCGGAAGACGGGAGGCTACTTTGGAAACGATGGTGCGTTCCTCCAACGGTTTCCTGTCCGCGCTGTCGGCAGACGATTACGAATTGATCCGTCCGCACCTGCGTACGGGCGACCTGCCACATGAGGCGGTGCTGGTCGAGACCGGCGAAACGCTCAAGCGCGCCTACTTTCCCCATCGCGGCGTCATCTCGCTGGTGGTGGAGCTCGCCAGGGGCGAGCACGTGCAAGTCGCCATGATCGGCCGCGACAGCCTGCTCGGAACGCTCTCGACCATGGGCGATGCCTGCGCGCTGAACACGGCCATCGTGCTGGTTCCCGGCTCCGCCTCGATGATGGATCTCGATCGGCTGCGCGTCGCGGCCGACCAGAGCGGCACTCTGCGGACGCTGCTCACGCGTCACGGGCTGGCGGTCTACGCGCAGGTGCAGCAGACCGCGGGGTGCAACGCCGCCCATCCGGTAGAGGCGCGGCTGTCGCGCTGCCTGTTGCACACCCATGACCTCTCCGGCGACTACCGGCTGCTGCTGACGCAGGAGGCGATGGCGCAGATGATCGGCGCTCGGCGGAACAGCGTGTCGCTGGTCGCCAATACCTTGCAGCAGGCGAATTTCATTCACTACAGCCGCGGACACATCCAGATCCTCAACCTGGACGGCCTGCGCCAGACGGCGTGCGAATGCTACGCCACCGTGAAGGCGCAGTATGACCGGCTGCTCGGCCCGCGCTGACTGGTGCTGCGGCGTGGTAAACCGTCCGCTAATTCCGGCCCGCAAACACGGATTGTCCTGCTACCGGAACTGAAATCCGGATGCCGTAGACACGCAACGTGCCGCGCGCGCCTGTCCCGGGCCGGCGGCAAACGAACCGTGATCAAGGCAGGCCAAACCATGTTCGAAGTCACCGCCGCGCCGGCGCAGACAGCGCTTGATGCCGAGCCCGCGCGCGAGCCGGGCGCATATCAGGCGCTGGTGCGCGAGATTGGCGAGGACGGTGCTTGCGAAGTGCGCGACGTGTTCTGGAGCGACACCTGCGCGCGCCTGCAATTGTTCCGCACGCTCGCGCTCGCGCAACATCACGGCAGGATCGCGCGCGAAGCGCATTCGCTGAAGAGCGCGGCCGGGACGTTCGGCTATGTCCGGCTCGCGGCGCTGGCGCTGCGGCTGGAGAAGACCGCGGAGAGCCTCGGCGACGCCGGATTTCGCGACCTCCTGGATCTGATGGACGCGGCCTATGCCGCCGGGCGCGCGCAGGAGCCGGAGAGCTGACGCGCTCGCTCGAAAACGCCGTAACCACTCACGCGTGCATGCCCGCCGTACTTCTACGGCTTGGGATTTTCACAGATGGCTAATCATAGGCAGCGATAGTCGCCGGAAACCAGGAGGGTTTCCATGTTCACCTACGAGACCGCGGACCAGAAAGAAGTTCGTCGCTTCCGCATCGCACAGTTCAACGGCCGGATGGCAACGGTGGCCGCTGGCGAGGAGACGGTGACCGGCTTCGTGCGCTCGGTGCTGGAGCAGGAATCGAGCATGCCGCCCCGCTGGACCATCACGATCATTCCCAACGCGCCGAAGGAAGAGCTCAAGCCGCTGCGGCCCTCGTCGCGCACGCGTCCCTTCGCCGAAGATTATTTCTGAGCACGATCGGAGCCGCGGGTTTTTCTCGAGAAATCTCTCACGCGTGGCCCTCGCCGCTGGCGGGCTGGCCGAGGCAAGAGCCTTCAGTCGATCGAATGCAGCAGCGCCGCACGGACGAGGTCCGCCGTGTTGCGCGCGCCGAGCTTGCGCATCGCCTCGGCGCGATGGCTCTCGAAGGTGCGCGGGCTGATCTGCATCCGAAGCGCACCCTGCTTGTTCGAATATCCCTCGCTGATCAGCCTCAGCACCTCGCGCTCGCGCTTGGTCAGCCGCTTCTGGCCTGACAGGCCGAGCATTTCGGCGCTCGGCAGGCGCTGCGGCTGTGGTGCGCGCGCGAGCTTCGATTCGGCGTCCTCGGCCATGGACGCGATCGGCAGGCCACCCGTGTGAGAACCGGCAAGCTGTTTGACGAGGCCACAAACCCGCTCGGTCTGCACCAGCGCATTCTCCACGACCCGCTGCAAATAGGCACGATCACCCGTCACCGGCGCGAGCTGATCACTGTGATGCTTGATCTCGCCCATGTAGAGCAGGAGCGCCGTGAGGGGACCGTTGAGCTCGCGAGCGATGGCGGCGGCCATTTCGTCGGCGGCCTTGGCGCGGGCGGCGTTCAGGCGGACGACATCGAGCTCTTCAGTTGGAGCGGCGCTGCTTTCGTACCATTCCGACGGCCGCGAATCAGTGGCCGTATCATTCTGTGACCCCATGTCACTCGTTTAGCGGAACCCCACGCGATCTGTAGTTAACTTTTTGCTCCGTAAGACTACGGTGAATTTGGCAGTTTTGTGCCGAAATCCCGGCGCAGGCACACTTTATGCTTGAGTGGCAACGCCCCTCAACAGTCTCAGGTTGCCGAAATTGCCTCAATGATGGGCTGATGACCCGAAGCCTTCTTAACGATCCGATCGGCGCCGAATACCTCCGGCGCCGGATTTTACCGATATATTAACGGCGGCTTGCTTCTCTATGTCGCAATTGAGAGCGCGCAAATGCCTCCATGCATGCAGCCGATAGGCCTGCTGGAATCGTTGCGGAAGATTGCGTGCCATGAACGAGATCGACCAGCTATCGAACTTCTTGCAGAAGCTGACGCCCCTGTCGCGCAGCTGCCTGCTCAGCGAACTCGAACGGCTCGAACTGTGCGGCATCGACATGCCGGGCTCGTCCGACCTCCAATCGCGGCTGCGCGCCGAATTTCGCAAGGACGGATCGAGCCAGGCGCGCGCCACCAGTCCCTCGCGCCATTTCTTTGCGCCGCTCGAGCTGCTTCTGATCGACGGCGCGCCCGAGCATGCCAATATGGGGCGAATCTCGCGCAACACCCTCACCCCGATCTGGGAGTGGATCTGCCGCGACCTGCTGCCGACCATGGCGCGCGACTACATCAAGGCGATCAGCGACCAGGTCGCCGCCAACAACCAGAAGGAAGTGCAAAAGATCGCATCGACCTTCCAGACCAAGGTCGTCAAGGTTCTCGAGAGCACCCTCGCATCGGCGGAGAGCACCGAGTTCGCGCGCGGCAAGCTCGCGCAATATACGGCATCGCGCACCGCCTTCGACGACGTGAAGAAGATGCAACATGTGCTGCGCGCTGGCGCCGCGCTGCCGAAGTTCAGCGAAAAGCTGCCCGAGAAGATCGCGAAATTCGACGACGGCACCGTTGATCAGATCACAGCACGATTGGACGCCTTCAAGAAGGCCCATCCCGAGGCGCTGCCGTTCGCGCTCACGCTGGTGGCCAAGCGGCTGAAGACGTTCTGGCAATTGGTGCGCCTTGCCACCAAGGCCGCCGCGAGCAAGAGCGCCGCCGATGTCGCAGCCACGCCCTATGCCTGCGTCGTTCACATGGTGCTCGACCAGCTCGACGACAGGCGCCTTGCCTTGCGCATCGCGCTCCGGCACAACCGGGTGCTGATTGCGCGCGACCTGCTCGCCGAGATCTACGACACCGAATATGCGCTCAAGGTGCGGATCGACGGCATCGAACATTGCGAATGGGGCATTCGGCTCCAGCAATTGATGGACGCGATCGCGGCGCTGGTGTCCGCCGAGGTGAGCCGCTTTCCCTCCAATGTCGGCCACATTCTCGGCTCGCGCCGGCTACGCAGCCACGACACGCTCGGCGGAAAGCTGTCCTATCTGGCCTGGAAGGGACGCGATGTGATCGAGGACGGCGCGGCCGCGTTGCGCAAGCTGATCGGCCAAACCTGATCCCGCGACTAAAGCGCGCCTGGCGCGCTTTAGCTTGTCAGTTGAGCATGATCTTGTCGGAAAACCGCTGCACACTTTTCCGGATCATGCTCAGTGCGCGCGCGGCAGGCACAGGAAGCGATCGAGAAATCGTCCTGACAGCACGAACCTGAACCACCAATACATTATTCGCCGCGACGTCATTGCTGCGATCCTCGACAGCCCACCACCGGCTGCCCAGAGCAATAGCGCACCTGCAGCAATCCGCTTGTGATGTGCTTCACATTGGCGCCAGCGCGCACCGACGCATTGTCGCAGAACCGTCACGAGCGAACCGGGAAAAATGCGCGCATGACGCGCAATTGAGGCGCTCCATTATTCAATTGGGCGAGGCGCGCGCGGCTTGGTCCAATTGCAGGACAGTGCGCGCGCATGCAGCCTTACTGCACGTCGCGAAATCTCTCGTGATTGTCGCAACCCTGCGCCCGATGCGCGGGCAGACGTAAAAACTTCTCGAACGAGACCCAGACAATTTTAGACATGATGGGTGCTTTAACGTTACCCAGATAATTCGACAATCGACTGAAGCCTTCCATATTTGAAACTGCTCACGTCGCTAACACACCGGCACGGAACGGGAGTGCTTGCGATGAACGACGAAATTGTAGAACTCGCCGAACGAAGGCCGAAGACCTTCGGACGGCGAAAGGTGAAGCCGCGCGCATGCGTCGCCGACGGCAAGCGCCATCTTCGCGCGTTTCTCGCGGAAGTGCTGGAGGATCTCGGCTTCGTCACCACCGAATGCGCCAGCGCCGAGGAGCTGCAGAGCGTGCTGACGAGCGAATTGCCCGACCTGATCCTGCTCGGCATCGCCGCCGACGGCATCGAGCCCGGCACATTTCTGGAGACGCTGGTGCGCGAGGCCTTCGACGGCAGGGTTCTGACTGTGGGTGCCCGCGAGTCGATCATCGTCAGGGCCGTGCAGCAGGTCGGCGAGGAATACGGCCTCAAGATGCTGCCGCCGCTGACCACGCCGTTTGCCGCGGAGACGCTGCGCGACCGCGTCGCGATGCTGTTGCCCGAGGAGCCGGCCCCGAGCCCGGCCGTGCATGTCGGCGAGGCCCTGCACGCCGGCTGGCTCGAGCTCTGGTACCAGCCCAAGATCGACGCGCGCACGCTGATCCGCAATAGCGCCGAGGCGCTGGTGCGGATGCGGCATCCGACCTGGGGCGTGGTGCCGCCCGCCTATTTCATCCCCGAAGAGCACGACCCGAATATGCGCGACCTCTCCGAATTCGTGATCGAGCGCGCCATGCAGGACTGGCACTATCTGCTGGAGCAGCAGAGCCCGGTCGATCTCGCGATCAACCTGCCGGCGTCATATCTGAAGGAGCCGCAGGCCGTGCGCGATCTCTGCCGCCGCATGCCGACCCATCCGGCGTTCGGCGGGCTGACGATCGAGATCGACAGCGAGGAGGCGATCCGCGACCTCGATCTCCTGGTCGAGGTCGCCCGCGAACTGCGTCTGCACAATGTCGGCCTGTCGATCGACAATCTCGGCGCCAACTGGCCATCGCTGATGGATAAGGACAAAATTCCCTTCATCAAGCTGAAGGCCGACCGGCACTTCGTCACCGGCAGCGGCACTGATCGCCTCAAGCGCACGGTGTGCCGCCACATCGTCGAGCTTTCGCATGGCTATGGCGTGCGCGCCGTCGCCGAGGGCGTCGAGAGCCGGGCCGACCTGGTCACCGCGAACGAGCTCGGCTTCGACCTCGTGCAGGGTTTTCTGTTCGGCAAGCCGATGCCGCTGAAGAAGTTTGCGCGGAGCACGCTGACGCGGACGGTGATGGGGGGCGCGTGAGGCCGCCTCAGGCAAACCGCCGCGCGAAGAACACGCAGGCGACCACCAGCGCGGTCGCCGCGATCATGCTCCAGGCGACCGGTTCGTGCAGAAGCCAGCCTGCAAGCGCGAGACCGAAGAACGGCTGGAGCTGCTGCAACTGGCCGACACGGGCAATGCCGCCGATCGCGAGCCCGCGATACCAGAAGATGAAACCGACGAACATGCTGAAGACCGAGACGTAGGCGAGCCCGATCCAGGCGGGCACACTGATGCCGCTCCATGTCGAGGGCCAGGTCCAAATCGCGACCGGCACCATGAGCGGCAGCGACAGCAGCAGCGCCCAGGAGATCACCTGCCAGCCGCCGAGCCGGCGCGACAGCGCGGCGCCTTCGGCATAGCCGAGCCCGCACAGCACGATCGCGGCGACCATCAGCAGATCGCCGGTGAGCGATGCGGTACCGTCGTTGGACAGCGCAAAGCCGGCGACCGTGGCGCTGCCGAGAATAGAGAACAGCCAGAACATCGGCTGCGGCCGCTCGCCGCCGCGCAGCACGCCGAAGATCGCGGTCGACAGAGGCAACAGCCCGATGAAGACGATCGAATGCGCCGAGGTGATGTGCTGGAGCGCGAGCGCCGTCAGCAAGGGAAAACCGACCACGACGCCGATGGCGACGATGGCGAGCGAGACGAGATCCCCACGCGCCGGCCGCGCCTGACGGAGCAGGCCGAGCACGGCCACACCGATCAGCGCCGCGATGACCGCGCGCACCGAGGTCAGGAACAGCGCGGAAAACCCGCCGACCGCCACGCGCGTCGCCGGCAGCGAGCCGCTGAAGATGATGACGCCAAGAAGCCCGTTGCCCCAGCCGCTGCCGGAAGATTGCATGCCCGTCTCGCCCTTGTCGGTGGATCCCAACTGGAGAGACCAGCCGGGGGCGGCGTGACGATTACCTGTAAGCTTTCCAACGCCCAACAACAAAAAGCGCGAAAACAACCCCATGCACAGTAGACCGGGGCTGCAAGATCAATGACTTACGCGGGGCGGAATCGTCTGACTGGGCGACACTTAATTCGCCTTGATGCCCGCTTCACTGATCAGCTTTCCCCATTTCGAGCTTTCGCTTTGGATAAAGCGGCTGAACTGCTCGGGCGAGGTCGGCGCAGGCTCTGCGCCAAGCGTCCGGATCTTCTCGACCACCGAAGGGTCCTTCAGGGCTTTTCCGAAGGCTTCGTTCAACCGGCCGACGATATCGGCTGGCGTGCCGGCCGGAGCAACCAGCCCGAACCAGCCAACGGATTCGAAACCCGCAATCCCGCTCTCGGCGAGTGTCGGCACATCGGGCAAGGACGAAAGACGCTGGGCAGACGACACACCGATGGCGTTAAGCTTGCCTTCGAGGATCAGTTGTCTCGATGCGGGGATATCCAGCACCGCGAAGGGGACATGGCCTGCGAGAACGTCGACCGTCGCCGGCGCGGTCCCGCGATAAGGGACCAGCTCCATGGCGATCCCGGTCTTCTGCGTGAACAGTGCCGCGGTCAAGTGCATGGCCGTCGAATTGCCGCCATGCCCGATCGACAATGCGCCCGGCCTGGCCTTGGCAAGCGCGATCGTTTCCGCGACCGTATGCGCCGGCACGTTCGCTGACGCAACCAGCACGAAGGGAATTTCCGCGAGCAGGGTGATCGGCGCAAGATCCTTCGGATCGAACGGCATCGACGAATTGAGATGCGGATTCACCGTCAGGCTACCTGCCGGCGCGACGCCGAGCGTATAGCCATCAGGCTTGGCCTGCGCGACCGCGGCCATGCCGATGTTGCCTCCAGCACCCGCGCGGTTCTCGATCACGAGACCCTGTTTGAGCTCGGCAGTGACCAGCGGTTCGAGCGCGCGGATGACGGTATCGGCGCTGCCGCCGGGCGGAAAGGTCACGATGATCTTGATCAATTGCTCGGGATAGGCCGCTCGGCCCGCCTCGAGCGGCAGCACGGCGAAACTCGCGGCCGTCAGCACGGCCAAAATGCGGCGGCTTGCAACGTGAAACACGTTTCCCTCCCCGGTGCGTTCTTGTTTGTGAACCACGACTTTGTAAACCACGTCCTGACGGACTTCGCCGCGAGACCGTCCGCTTCAAATCGCCTTACGCCGAAGCGCCGGTAATGCGCGTCAGCAAGCCTTGTGGGTCCGCGGGCGCGGCCTGCCCGCGCCAGGCGATGTGCTGATCGGGCCGCGCCAGCACCAGCTTCTCGGCATACGCGCCGTTCGCTTCGTCCGGCGCGATGTCGACCAGCGCGAGCGGAATGCCGCGCTGCTCTGCGGCAGACTTCAGTGGCGCCACATCGATCGCCGGATCGAACCGCAGCAAAGTGTAGCCGGCGCCGAAGGCATCGTAGAGCGATCGCCCGTCCCGCAGAAACAGGTGCGGCGCGCGAGCGCCCGGCACGGTGGAGGGCGTGAAGCTGCCCATCGCGTAGGCCGGCGGCGTCTCGCCGTCATAGGCAATGATCGGCGAGGCATCGTAATAGTAGCCGAAGTTCAATCCGGCGCAGCAATATTGCTGCACGTTGAGGTCGTAGGCCGCCCTGGCCAACGCTGCGCGCGCCGCGTGGCCGCGCGGCGTGTCGTCCTCGATCTCCGCGGAGACTCCGCCACGCTGCGCCATCATCTTCATCGCATGCTCCATGGCAAAGCGCGACACCTGTTCGGTGATGGGCTGACGCTCCGCCTCGTAGGCATCGAGGATCGAAGCCGGCGCCCACCCGTTCAGATGCGCCGCCACCTGCCAGCACAGGTCGACGGCGTCCGCAATGCCCGCATTCATGCCGTAGCCCGCATATGGCATCCACAGATGCGCGGCGTCGCCGCAGATGAAGACCCTGCGGTCGCGGAAGCGATCGGCGACAAGCCGGCGGCCGACCCAGTCCTCCTTGCTGAGGACGCGGTATTCGAAGCGCTCGTCGACGCCGAGAATGGCGCGGATGGCCCAGTGCCGATCGACCGAATCAAATTCGGGCTCGTCTGGCTTCAGGTGATTGTGGATCAGCCAGCGGTCACGACCGTCGATCGCCACCGTCGTGCCTGAGCGTCGCGGGTTGAGCGAGAGCACCATCCAGGCTGGCTTGTGCGCGCCCATCAGCTCCTTGAGCTGCGGCGCTTCGATAAAGGTCGATTGCACGCGCTGGATCACCGGCGTGCCGGACAGGTTGGCACCGATCGATTTGCGAACCAGGGAACGGCTGCCATCGCAACCGATCACAAAGGAAGCCTCGATGCGGAGCGAGCTTCCGCTGTCGAGGTCGCGCGCCAGTGCGACCACATGGTCGTCATTCTGCTCGATGTCCGTGATTTCCGTGCGCGGCAGAATAGTGATGCGCGACTGGGCGGCGGCATGGCTGAACAGGATCGGCTCGAGATAGACCTGGTTGATCCGGTGCGGCGGCTCGGGCGTCGGCCACCAGGTGTCGGGACCGCCGGTGGCGTTGTAGCGGCGTGCGCGCGAGGGAATGTCGATGCGGCACAGCTCGATGCCGGTCGCCGTGGTCCGGTAGGAGCAGTCGTTCGGGAAATCCGCGGGCAGGCCCGCGTCGCGCAGCTTTGCGGCGACGCCAAGCCGGCGGAAGATCTCCATCGAACGCGCCGAGACGTGATTGCATTTGACGCTGGGCGGATCGCCGGCATGGCGGATCTCCGCGACCACGACGTCGATCCCACGGGAGGCCAGATCCATCGCCGCGGTCAATCCGACGGGCCCGGCGCCCACCACCAGCACCTGTGTTCTCATGTTCGTTTCCGATCCGTTGGAGATCGCGGCTTCACCGTCCACGGCATGCATTTTATTGCATGCTCGCTTATGTGATAAGCCGGAAAGAACTCATCAATTCATGAGCTTTGCCTATGAACGTCACCTTGCGGCAATTGCAGGCCTTCACCGGCGTGTACCGGACGCGCAGCATCACGCGGGCCGCGCGCGAGCTGGGAATCACGCAATCGGCGGCGAGCCTATTGATCCAGCAGCTCGAAGCGCAGCTCGGCGTCAAACTGTTCGATCGCTCCACGCGTTCGGTGCAGCCGACGCTGGCTGCTGACGAGGCAGTTCACGCCGCCGAACGCATGCTGGGTGATGCGCTGGGCCTGTCGCGGCGCATGCGCGACCTGGCGCAGGCGCGCGCCGGCCGGGTCGCGTTTCTCGCCTCAGCCGGTACCGCATCGGCACTGCTGCCCTCGGTGCTCGCTAAATTCCGGGCAGGCTATCCCGACATCGAAATCGACATGCGCGACGTCGCCGCCGACGATCTCGTTCCGCGTCTGAGCGCGACGGATGCGGAGTTCGCGATCGGCAGCGTCGAGGGAGACTTCGCGGAGCTGACGATCGAGACGCTGACCCGCGGCCGCCTGAGCGCCATCGGCCGGCGCACCGCCGACTTCGCGGCACGCCGCGCGCTGACATGGGACGAGTTGGCTCAGATGCCCACGATCGCGATGCGGGGCGAGACGCGGATTCGCATGCAGATCGATCAGGCGCTGGGCACCCAGGGCAAGCACCTCAACCCAACCTATGAAGTGACGCTGATCAATACCGCACTCGCCATGACGGCGCAGGGTCTCGGCCTCGCGATCCTTCCTGCGACGATGCTGCCGGCGGATCAATTTCCGACTCTGATCGCAAAGCCGCTGATACGCCCTGCCATCACCCGCCCGGTGTCGCTGCTGCAGCGCCAGGGGCGGACGTTGTCGCCAGCCGCGCAGGCGTTTGTGGCGACGGCGCGGACGGTGCTGTCGGAGCGAGAGCCGGCAAGATCAGACTGATCTACCGAGCTTTCTGTAAGCCGTTTTGTTGTGGCGGATGATGTTGGCGGAGAGGGAGGGACTCTCCCCCGCCGGTGCGAAAACACCCGGTAAATACAAGTTTATCTGTGTTTTTGGGCGTTCCTTGAGCCGTCGGTTCTACACCGAGGGTCTACACCAATGGGAACGACCAGAATGCCGACCCCCTTCCGGCCTACCAAGGCCAGCGGCAACGAGCAGAACGTCTACTGGATCCGGAAAAAGGTGCCGAAACGGTACCGTGTCCTGGTCGGCAAGACCGAGGTCTGGAAGTCGCTGAAGACCACCGACCGCCGCACGGCCAACGCCCGGATCGTGGCCGTTTCGGAGGATCTGGAGCGCGAATGGGCACGTCTGGCGCTTGAGGCCAAGCGGGGCCCCGACGGCCGGGGCCCGGTGGCGCCCCTCACCCACCAGGACCTTTTCGCGATCCAGCGCGAGACCCACGTCCGGATCCGCGACGCTCACATCGCCGAGCCCGGCACGGGATTCGGCGCCCTGAGGTGGCTCGCCCTCACGGAGGATGTCGATGATCCGGCGGCCGAAGAGGAGGCGCTCGATCAATGGGCGCGCGACGTCCTGTCCCGCGAACTCGGTGAGCCGCCCGCGGAGGCGCAGGTCGAAAAGCTGAAGCCTCTGCTCGCCGAAGCGTGGAAGGGCGCCTACGGCGACGTCTTCCGCGCCTCGACCGGCGACTTCGAGGAGAACAAGAAACTCGGCAAACTGCCCAAGGAGAGGACGAAGCCCAAGGTCGACATCATGGAGGCCTTCGAGCTCTACTGCAGCCAGCCACGGATCAAGGGGGGCCTCGACGGGCCGACGGCCAAGCGCTGGCGGCCCGTCATCGAACACTTCATCGAATGGATCAAGCACCGGGACCTCGCGCGGGTGACGCCGCAGGACGCGGTCCGCTGGCGCGACTACATGATCTCCCAGGGCATCGCTCCCAAGGCCGTCCGCGACGTCTGGCTGGCGGCGCCGCGGTCGGTGGCCACCCACATGCTCAACGCGCTGCGGCTCGAGATCAATCCCTTCGCCGGGATCAAGGTCGAGGGCGTCAAGGCCTGGAAGGAGGACGACGAGCGGGGCTTCGATCCCGAGCAGGCACTGAAGATCCTGTCTGCGACCGTCGCGACGCCGTCGCACCTGATCTCCGCAGAGATGAGGGCGGCCAGGCGCTGGGTACCCTGGATCTGCGCCTACACCGGCGCCCGTGTCAACGAAGTCACTTCGCTGCTGCCGTCGGATGTTCAGCCTATCCTCGGCCATTTGTGCTTCGTGCTGAGACCCGAGGTCACGAAGGGCAAGCGGCTGCGCCGCGTGCCGGTCCACAAGCACCTGCTTGACCAGAAGTTCATGGACTATCTCGAACAGCGCCGAAAGCTCGGCAAGCCGTTGTTCTACGATCCGGTCCGCGCCCGCGGCGGAAAGGGAGCCAACCCCCAATGGCACAAGGTCGCCGACCGTCTGGGAGAGTGGGTGCGCATTGCGCTCAAGATCACCGACGTGCAGCCTAACCATGGCTGGCGCCACCTCTGGCGCGAGATCGTCCGCGGGACGAAGATGAAGCCGGAATTGTGCGACTACATGTGCGGACACGAAAGCAAGAGCGGGACCGGCGCACGGTACGGCAAACGCAAGGTGCCGGTGCTCGCGAAGGAGATGGCCCTCTTCCCGAGATTCAAGGTTCCTGCCTTGAGCCGGTCGCCGACGCCTCTCAAGCGCACGCGGCGCTCGCCGCAGCAGATTGCCTCGGACAAGGCAGAAAGGGCGGCTCGCCGCGCGGCCGCTTGACGGCCAGGGACGAAGCCTTGTTCGGCGAGGCGACCCGGCTCACCGAGAGCCGCCCGGCGGATGAGCGCGCAGGTCGGCAGGACGCCGAAAAGGCCGACAGGTGCCGCTCGTCGGCAAAAACGGCCGTTGCAGCAACGTAAGGCCTTGAGACCGTAGAGTGGATCTTTCGGTCTAACACCGCTGCAAGGCGCCCTTCTGCCGACGACACTGGCAAGCTCGCGCCCACGACATGGACCGCTGCAGCGCCGTAGTGCGTGCCCAGCCGGATCGGCTGTGGCGATGCAGCTCTTTGCTGAATAGACCATCTCCAACCGTCAAACCGCGCGTGACACTCAATGAGCAAACTGTTGAGCGACGTCGATCAGAAGGCCGTCGTCGCCTGGCTGGCCGACGAACATCAAGCCGCTCGGTAGTCCATCGCTGCGCATGACGTTGGGTACGGACAACGCTGGCAGGCCCAAATGAGGCGCGAAGTTCACAAATAAGCCGAGACTGGTCGAAGCGTACGCTGGATCACGCTCGACCATGCTGCGCTTGTGGATGGTCGGTGCCGTCGGTAAAGCCAGCACGTCTACCTTGGACCAAGCGTCCAGCTCGATCTGCCGCACCAGTTCGGTTCTTCTATGGAGAATCCTATAGGCGTCGACCGCCTTGCAGTCGGTCGAGTTCATAAGGGCGGCCTTGACGACGGGAGAGTAAGTTCCCGCCGGATGCGCTTCGATGAATGGCCCGAGCACAGCCGCCCTCTCGGCCATCAGTTCGGGTTTGTACGTCATGTCCGAGATTTCGGCGAACGGATCGTAGTCTATCTGTTCGATCGAATAGCCCAGACCCCTGAGCCTCTCGATGCCGGCGGCGTAAACGCGTTTCGCCTCGGCGTCACCCAGAAAGTATTCGTCCTTGAGCTCGATGACACCGACGGTCGGATCTTTGAGCGACCGCGGACGGCCGCGTACCTCTTTCGCGAAAGGATCGGCTGCGTCGTACACTCCGGCCGATGACATCACCAATCGCAGATCGTCCGGGTTACGACAGAATACCGAGCATGAGTCGAGCATTCGGCCGCTAGGAACGACGCCCGAATTGCTCAATAACCCGCCCGACGGCCTGAAGCCGTAGATCCCAAGGAAGCCAGCCGGGATGCGTCCTGATCCGGCAGTGTCGGTTCCCAGCGAGAAATGCGCCGTCCTGCACGCGATGGCGACGCCGGACCCCGAGCTGGATCCACCTACGATGTGATCAGGGCTGTAGGGGTTCTGCGGGAAGCCGTAGACGGAACGCATGCCGGTCAGCCCGGTCGCGAATTGGTCGAGATTGGCCTTCGCCACAAGCATCGCGCCGGCCTCCAGCAGCCGGTCCACGACGAATGCGTTCCTGGCTGGCCGATAGGCGTATTCCGGGCATCCGGCGGTCGTTGCGTAGCCGACGACGTCGATGTTGTCCTTGACCACGAACGGCACACCGTAAAGCGGCATCTTCGAACGGATCGCGGCAGGCAACGAAGCGAGCTCGTCGGCTCGTTTGCGAAGGTCCTGCTCCGGCACGACGGTGATGAACATGGGATTGGAGGCGTTTTCCGCGCGCGCGGCCAACACGTCGTCAACGACGTCGGTGAGTTCGATCTCACCTTGCCTCAGTCGCAACGCCAGCTCGCGCACCGAGAGATCGCTCAGTTCCTGTTTCATGATCTTTCCCATGCGCATCAGTAGATGACGCCCTCGATACGTCGCTGCAATTGAAGGTAGGCGTCCGAATAACGGTCCTTCAAGGCCGGGTCGCGCGTATCTGCGTCGATCACGACGCCGGTGGGGCGGCCGCCCATAACGATGACGCGATGCCCGACGTACAGCGCTTCTTCGATGCTGTGCGTGACCATGACCATCGTCATGCCGGTCTTCTCCCACAGATCATGGAGTAGCTGCTGCATCCGACGGCGGAGGCTCACGTCCAAGGCGCTGAACGGCTCGTCGAGCAGGAGCACCCGCGGACCGGTGATGAGCGCTCGCGCGATCGCTGTGCGCTGACGCATTCCTCCCGATAATTGGTGCGGATAACGCTGGGCGGCGTCCTGCAAGCCGACCGCTTCCAGCATCTCGTCCAGCGCACCGGGACGCACCTTTTCCTTCGACATGAACTTTAGGCCGAACGCCACGTTGTTGCGCACGTTCAACCAAGGAAACAGGTTGTTCTCCTGGAAGATCATGACGATCTCCGCCGTCGGTCCCTGCTGGAATTGTCCGTCGAAGATAACGCCGCCCGTGCTTTCGCCGATGACGAAGCCGCCAAGAGCTTTGAGCAGGGTTGTCTTCCCGCAGCCCGACGGGCCAAGCAGGCACGTCACCTCTCCCTCGCGGATCTTGATCGAAAAGTCTTCGAGCGGTGCGTAGGCCGTGCCCTGACCGTCGTCGTACTTGATCGTCAGACGGTCGACCTGGAAGGCGGTCTTCGGCTGTGTGATGACCACTGGTCCGTTCATACCCGCCACCACAGCACCCGGTCGCCGATGAACTGGAGAAGGCGATCCACCACGAAGCCTGAGACACCGATCACCACCATTCCGAAGATGATCAGCTCATTGTTGAACAGATTCCGTCCCATCATGATGATGGCTCCGAGACCATCCCGCAGCCCGACCATTTCGGCGACGAGCACCGCCATCCAGGCTGCGATGAAGTTCGTCCGCAGAAGCATGAAGACACCGGGCAAGATCGCCGGCAGCGTGACCCAGATCCATCGTTGGAAGGGGCCGGCGCCGAGATTGCCCGCCACCGTCGCGAACTCCGGGGGAATCCGATGGATCTCGTTCAATGTCGCAAGCGTCAGGACGAAATAGACGCCCATAAAGACGATGAATATCGCCGTCACGTTGCTGATTCCGAAGACGACGATGGCGGTCGGTATCCAGGCTATCGGCGCGATGGGAGCGAACAGTCGGAGAATGGGACTGAGGAGCCAAGTCGCGTGGCGGGACAAGCTCAAAAGCGCGCCTGTGAGAATAGCCGCCACGAAGGCGACCGCCATCCCGAAAAACACCCTAAAGAATGTCGCGAAGAGCGACTCTTGTAGGCTGGCCGCCTGCGAGCCCAGTCCGATCTTGAAGTTGCTTTCGGCGATCGTCCGGAGAAATTTGCTCGGCGGAGGAAGCACGCTGGCGAGGGAACTTCCGCTCGCCCCCACTACCTCCCAAAGGGCCAGCAGCCCGACGATCGACGCAATGCCGAAGGCGTATGGCTGGAGCTTGCTGGCAGATCGCGATACGGTCATCGGGCGGTCCCCTGCGGATCCCAGACTAGGTACTCGAGGGGCGTCGGGTTGTAGGCGTTGGCCGGATTGTTGAGTTGCGGACAATTGGAGATCAGAACGATGACGTCCATCTCAGCCCTGAGCTCGACGTACTTGCCGGGACCGGAGATGCCGTCTTCGTAGTGCAGCGTGGTGTCCCTGACAGGCACGTTCATGAAGAAGTTGATGTTCGACACGATGTCCCGCTTGTCGATGCCCCTTCCCCACTTTCCGACGGCGAGCATGAAGTTGTCGCGGCACGCATGCATGAAGCGCTTCTCGAGTCCGTAGCGCACGGAATTGCCTTCCTGCGAGCAGCATCCTCCACCGACGGTATCGTGCCGGCCGCAGGTGTCGGCGACGATCGTCAGCATCGGGCGTCCCTCGTTCGACATGATGCGCGTTCCCATGGCGAGGTAGGCGTTTCCCTGCGCGGCCATAGTCTCGGTCAGGTCGTACCGTTCCTCCGGCTTGCGCGCGTTCAGGAACAGAGCGTCGACGGCCTGATTGCCCTCGACGTCTATGATGCGGATGATCTGCCCGGCCTTGATTTCGTGCATCCAAGGCTCGCCGGGCGCGTGAACGAAGTTGAACACCGCATCCTCCCGTCGCAGCGGGCTCTCGACAACATTGATCTTCATGACTGCTCCTTCGCCCCGGTCGGATTGCTCAAAGGTAGTATCGGTCGGTGAGGATGAATCCGCGGCCATTTTCGGCCAGTCCTATGCGGCACGGATCGTCCTTGCCGGCGGTGCCCGAACGCCAGCATTCAAGCTCCACGGCGACGGGCGCGTAGTCCGGGTTCGGATCGAAGCGGTGCTGGCACGTCGACAGGACGACGATGGCATTCATCTCGAACCGAAGGTCGACGAAGTCGCCCTTTTTGCTGTGCTCCGGCACGAAGCGGAATTCTCCGTCCCAGTTGACGGCGATCTTGCTGAAGAAGTTGATGTTCGCGACGATGTCCCGTTTCCCCATGCCCCACTTGCCCAGTTGGGTCAGGAAGCCATCGTAAGCGTTGCGATACATGTCGTTCCGATATTCCTGATACCGGTGGACACCGTACTTCTCGGCGACGTGCTCCGCCCTGCTCATCCCTCCCATCGTGTCGTGCCAAGAGCAGGTCGACTTGGCGACCGAGCAGAGCACACGCCCCATGTCGGAGTAGCAGACGAGTCCTTCCCTGACGTGGGACGTTCCCTGCTGCTTGAGCGTATCGGGCATGTTGTACCGCTCGACGCGGTCGTCGAAATTGTAGAACAGCGCCGACACGTTGGCGGTGTCACCGAGCGCGGTCATTCGCAAGGTGTTGCCGCGACGGATCAGGCCGGACCAGTGCAGGCCGCCTGGTACTGTCTCCTTCCACAGCGACAGAGCCGGGTCGTAGACCGTCGAGTGCTCGGGCACCGAAGCCCTGGCTAGAGCGGGAAGATCTTCGAAAGTGAGCATATCGGACATCTCATCGTCTCCAAATTCGGCTCGGATTTCGCTTACTGTCCGATGCCTTCGAGGATATCCAACCGGAAGATGTCCGATGCCTTCGCGTTACCCTTGATGTAGCCGAGCCTGGTAAGGTCATCGACGACACCCTGAATGACCGCCACGTCTGGCTTGAAGGAGACCGGCGCTGGCGCCGACTTAAGCGAGGCGAGCAGGACGGCGGGCGGTACCCGGAAGTAGTTTCCCTTGCTCATCAGTTCGGCGGCCTTCTCCGGCGACTTGTTGATGATGTCGGCCGCGCATTGCAGCCCCTTGAGGTAGGCGACGACGACGTCCTTGCGCTGGGCAATCGTCGTTTCCAGCACGCTCGCGACGCTGTTCGGCGTCGTCGTGGACCAGGTCTGGGCGTTCGACGTCAGGACCGTCGCGCCTTTGGTCTCGACCATGTCGGTCGTGTAAGGCTTGATGTGGCTCAGGATATCGAGTTGACCGCTACGAAAGGCCTCGACCATGCTGAGCAGGTCGTTGAAGTAGACAATATCGACATCCTTGTCCGAGATGCCCTCCTTGTCGAACGCGCGCGTGAGGATCAGTTCCAGGGTATCTCCCTGAAGCGTTCCTACCTTGAGCTTCGGCTTCTTCGACTGAACGTACGCCTTAACATCGCCGATCGAGTGCAGGCCCAGTTTTCCTTGAGCGACGACTTCCATGACGCCCCAGCCGCCTGCCGATGCAACGACGCGGATTGGAACGCCGCTGTTGGCGGCGAAGAACGGCAGGGTGAACGGGTTGATGCTGACGTCGATGACTTTGCCCGCGAGCGCGGCATTGTTGTCGCCCGGACTCGCGAAGAATACCGTCTCCACGTCCAGACCCTGATCCTTGAAGCAGCTGGATTCCTTGGCGACGAAGAGCGGCGCCAAATCGATAGCGACCAGGTGACCGACCTTGATTTTGGTAAGTGCTTGCTCGGCCCCAGCCACCGCCTGGCCGCTTAGGCACAAAAAAAGCGCCAGAAGTACGGTTAGTCGTCGCACCATTTCAAACCCCCTTCGCGTGAGATTTCGATCCTTGGATCGGGCTGCCGGCAAAATGACCGATGCCTCGGGGTCGTAAAATCTCTAATCGTCGAAGGATACTTCGATGGCGCTGAAGTGACCCTCGGCCTCTCAGCCCGTCCGAAGCAGTTGCGGTCTGGCGCCGCGTAGGCAGCCCAGAAACTCATGAAGGGTCGATCGCGAAACTACGGAATTTTCTCGAACGGCGACAGATACTTGCGTGTCGAGGAACAGAGTGTGCGGCATCAACTCGACCAATTCTCCGCGGGAGACCAAAGGGGCGGCATAGTGCTTGGGAAGGTACCCAACACAATCACCGGAGAGAATGAGGAGCGTGGCCGCTTCGATATGTCCGATGGTGCTGACCAAAGTTCTTGCATCGTATAGCGGAAACTCCTGCACGCCCACGAACGCGCGCTTGACCTTGTTAGCCAAAGGAATTGCCTTGGCGAGTTCGTGTGGATCGGAAATGCTTGAGAGCGGATGTCCCGCCTTGCACACCATGACGTCGCGTTGCAGATAGAGCGGTTCGTAGTTTATCCCAGAGATCTGGCTGTAGAAGATCCCTATCGCGAGGTCGATCTTGTTCTCCAGAAGAGCTTGGTTCAGCTCCTGCTGCTGGAATACCTCAAGAGAGATCTGTGAACTGCCCCGTTGCCTGCTCCTGAACACTGAAACGGCGTCGGTTAGCGGGCAGCAGGGGTCCGCCACGATGTTGTCCAGGAATCCGAGCCGCAACTGCCCCGAGGGCTCCCCCTTCAACTCCCCAGCCTGGAGCTCAAAGGACTGCATGGATTGGAAGAAATCGACGACCAGGCGATAGAAAACCTCGCCTTTCTCGGTCAGCTTAAAGCCGGAGCGACCTCGATGACAAACCACATATCCAAGGCGCGCTTCCAATTGAGCCATCTGCATGCTGATCGTAGAAACGCCTACGTTCAAAAACGCTTGAGCGCCTGAGAACCCCCGGGCTTCGACGACTGCCTTGAAGACCCTCAACAGCCGGATCTCGATGTCCATCATGACGCGAGGTCTCCTGCCTTGAGCTTGGTCGGGCTCCGGATGCTCCGTTTGATCTCACAAAGCAAAAGGCGGGCCAATTAGGGGGGCTTGGCTTCCGAATGCCTCCGGCACAAGATATCTTTCCTGCGCGTTGCAAGTCGAAATCACCCTACCGCCCGAACCGCCTCCGACGAGCATCGTAGGCAGGAAAGTGGGCCCTTGAGAACAAGTCGAAAACCACGGGACCAATTTTCTGAGCGTCATCTAGGAGCGGAGACCCCAATCCACGCTGATCGGCTCGATACGCAAAAGTCCGCTTTCGTCCCGCGACGACATGCGCTGATGGAGTTTGCGCGATTCCGCGTCGTCGACCACCAGATGTTCAAAAAATGCCAAACGACCTTCTGGAAGTAGATCTTTGCTTGCGAGAAGATCCTCCAGCGCATGTAGCCACGTAGTATAATAGTCGTCGGTCCCGGCCAAACAGTCCGACTTTTCGAAGCTATGAACGCGATCAACAAGCGCGGCTTGAAATTCACGCAAGGAGAACAATCCGCGCTCCGACAGTATGATCGTCATGGCGAAAGCTCGCGCCTGCCACGGCTCCCGGAATACCCTGTGTGGCTCCGACCAGTCGCCATCGATCAGCGACCTGGTTTCTTCAGCAGCTACCATCGAAAACTCCCGGATGGATCAAAGCCGCGCGACTCCAATCATCGAGTCGCGCGTCACCAACTTTGCAAGCTCATCTTCCGACAAGTCGTCAGCACCTGCGGGCCTCTCAGGCAAGACAAGGTACCGGATTTCCGAAACGCTGTCCCAGACCTGTATCTTTACATCGTCGCCCAGAGGCAGCCCGAGCTCGGAAAGGACTCGCCGCGGTTCACGTACAAGACGGGAACGATAGGCGCTCGATTTGTACCAAGCCGGCGGCAAACCTAGAATCGTCCAAGGATAGCAGGAGCACAGCGTGCAGACGATCACGTTGTGTACCGCGCTCGAGTTTTCGACGACGTGAAGATATTCCGTTTCTGGGCCGCCCAATCCTAATTCCGCACAGGCGTCCAATCCGTTGGCAAGCAGTCGCGCTTTGAAGTCAGGGTCCTTCCAGGCTTTGGCGACGACCCGCGCGCCCGCTTTAGGACCAATTCCTTCTTCATAGTAAGAGACTATCTGGTCGACGCGTGCCGAATCTACAATCCCGAGTTCGGATAGCAGGCTTTCGACCGCCTCCGTCCGGACGGCCTGCCATGGTTTGTCATGGTCATGGTCATGGTCATGATCGTGGGAATGGTGATCGTCGTGGTCATCATGATCGGTCATGGGATCAGTCCGCCTTAAGAAGGTAGTCCTCGCTCAAATCGACTTTGACTTCGACGTTCGGCTCAGCCGCATCTCCCCAAAGTTCGACCGCAGCAAAGGTGACGTTGTAGACCGCCTGCAGATTCTCTCCCACATTGTGGGCGCGAGTATCTGGCAGTACCCAGGCTTGGGCATTAACGATTGTAACGATGCCGGTCTTGTCCCGAACGAAATGAGTTAGCCGCGTATGCCCTGCCGGTTGGTGATTTTTGACCTTGACGCGATCTCCAACCTTGAATTTGGGCGTAACAGCCACGTCTTTTCGCCAAGCTCCCCATCGGATCTTCTCCTCAGGCGGTAAAGGCCAGTTTCGCGGGCTTCCCGTGACTTGGCTTGGCAACCGACCACTTTCCAGTGCGCTAACGCGATCATCGACTTCGTTAGAGAGAAGAACACCTTTTCGCGAAAGAATGCTCTCCATGGCGAAAAGCCAACGGCCATAGTATCCGTCCCTCAAGTATGAGGCGGCGTCCATCAGTTCGATCTCATGACGGTGCTCGTCGAGATTATAGATACCGGTGGTATCAAGCACCTGCGTTATCGCGTAGACCCGCCCCTCCCACCGTCCGTGGAAGACGGGCTCGTTCATCTCGATCTCCACATTGCCAAACCCGTGAAGACCGCCCATGTCGTGGATACCGTTCATCGCGTTCGCACTCCTTGCAAACTTAGAGGACCCACCGAAGCATCCGAATCTCTGGCACACCGTGCAGTCGCCGGAAGGTCCTGATGTCCTCTGCCGGCCTTCACTTTTGTAGAAATTTCATCATGTCGAGACGGAAGATGTCGGAGGCCTTGGTCGTTCCCTTCACGTATCCCAGCTTCGTGAGATCATCCACGACGCTCTGTATTGAGTCGACGTCTGGAATAAAGGAGACCGGCGCAGGTGCCGTCTTGAAAGCCTGCGTTAGGACCGCCGGCTTCACTCGGAAGTAGTTGCCCTTGGTCAGCAGTGCGACTGCCTTGTCGGGATCGGAGTTGATAATCTCCGCTGCGCAAACGAGCCCCTGCAGATAGGCTTTTACCACTTCAGGCCGGTCTTTCAGCGTCTTTTCGAGAACGCTGACGACCGTGTTTGGCGAGAACTTGGTCCATGTCTCGGCGTCCGTTGTGAGAAGCGTGGCACCCTTCTCTACTTCCATGTCGGTCGTATAGGGCTTGATGTGGCTGAGTATGTCGACCTGACCAGAGCGGAACGCCTCGACCATTGCAAGCAGATCGTTGAAATAGACCAAGTCGACAGCGGAGGAGTCGATGCCTGCCTTCGCGAAGCTTCGTGTTAGAACCAACTCAAGAGTATCGCCCTGAAGCGTTGCAATCTTGAGCTTTGGCTTTCCCGACGCCGCATAGGCTTTGATGTCGGAAATGGACTTCAAACCGAGGCCCTTCTGCGCCACAACTTCAATTACTCCCCAACCTCCGGCAGCCGAGATGACCCTTATCGGAACTCCGCTGTTCGCCGCAAAAAAAGGCAACGTGAAGGGATTGGTGCTGAAATCGATAGCCCCACCGGCGAGGGCCGCATTGTTGTCGCCGGGGTTGGCGAAGAAGACGGTCTCGACTTCTAGCCCTGACTTTTCGAAGCAACCGCTTTCTTTGGCAACAAAAAGGGGAGCCATATCGATCGCGACCAAGTGGCCGGCTTTCACTTTGGTCAGCGCTTCCGCGTGTGTTGAAACGCCGAGTCCCACGATCAAAGCAGCGACCGCACCCGCCGTTTTCTGCAATACCGCGCTCCAACGTCCAACGCTGGCCGCCCTAAGATACGACATGCATAGTTCCCCTAATTGAGTTGCCCGGTCTCGATCCGGGAAGCCGTCAACAAGGTTCCGCGTTCTCACCTAGGGTAACAGCTTCAAACCTTGATCGTTACATCGCAAAACGCGAAGTGACCGTTCGCCAAACCCACGACCGACTTTATCGGCACAGGCATGGGGCAAGCTGCCCAACTTATAAGCGCGCACTGACGTTTTTTTCCACAGTATTGGCCTACGGCCTCGCTACGTTATAGCCAGCGTGTCCATCCCCCAACTATTCGACAAGCCGCTCCGGACAGCCTTAAGCGTCCGGGCTCAAAGAACCGAAAGGCGCTCAACTTGAAGACCACGGATGTCGAGGTCCGCCAAATAAGGGTGTTTCTTGCGGTCGCGCAAAGCGGCGGGTTCTCCGCCGCGCAAGACGTTCTAAACTTGGCCCAGTCAACGATCAGCACCGAGATATCGTCGCTAGAAGCGCGCCTCGGCTACACTCTCTGCAAGCGCGGCCGGGCCGGGTTCAAGCTCACTCCGCAAGGCGAGGCATTCGTCAAGGACGCAACTGCTCTGCTCCTAGCTCTTTCAATTTTCGAGCTGAGCGTGTCGAAGCATAAGAAGCAGGGACTGGGGACGATCCGGGTCGCGATTATAGACAACCTGATAACTGATCCTCAATGTCCTTTGGTAGGAGCGCTAGAGAGATTTCATCGGCGCACCGGCGGTCGCGCCCACATAAATCTGGACGTCCTCAGCCCTGCCGACATCGAGCATGGAGTTCTGTCGGGGAAAATCGACTGCGCCATCGGCATCTTCTTTGAGAAACTACCAAACCTGAAGTACACGCCCCTATACAAAGAGCACGACCTTTTGCTTTGCGGCCGCCGAAACCCTCTGTTCGACGACAAGAGTGATGTCCGGCTCTTTTCCAAAATCCGAACGGCACCAAAGGTGGTCCGATCTTTCCTTCGGCTAAAGGACTTCTTTTTCTTAAGCGATCAACACGACAGCATCACGGCACACGTCGACAGCGTGGAGGCGGCTGCCGCCCTGATTTTAGCAGGGAGCCACATTGGCTTTCTTCCTGACCACTACGCCAAGCAATGGCTCGATCGAGAGGAAATGCGGATCTTGCTGGAGAAAAGCTACACTCGACAATCGATGATTACGCTTATCCACCACGAAGAAGCCGCCCGACAAAACCCCACCGCCGGCATTCTGATCCAGGAACTTGGAGGCAACACATCGAATACTCCGATGAAAAAATCCAGAGTCTCGAATTGAATCGAACGACAGACCGATAGAGGGTCAACCCCAGCCGGCCGGACTAATAGAAATCGAGATCACGATGCATCGTAGCGGTAGAAATAATGGTCCACATTGATGCGAGACCCTATCGATGGCCCTATCAGGGCGGCCTGAATTCGACCTCTACAGCGCTCCTGATCATCGACATGCAAAGGGACTTTTGCGAAGTTGGAGGATATGCCTCCTCCATGGGATACGACGTCAGCAACGCGAGCGAGCTTGTACCCAGGATCGTGCAGCTTCGGGCTCAATTTCGCGCCTGGGGTGGACTAGTTATCTACACGCGAGAAGGTCATCGTCCAGACCTGAGCGATCTTCCTCAGCAAAAGCTCCTCAGGTCTCGAGGCGCGGGCGGGGAAATTGGCTCTGTTGGACCACTTGGTCGATTGCTGGTTCGCGGTGAACCAGGCTGGGACATAGTGCCACAACTCGTCCCATCTCCCGGCGAGCCGACGGTCGACAAGCCTGGATACGGGGCATTTTATGCGACCGACCTGGCAAGAATCGTCGCCGCTCGCAATATCCGCCACTTGGTCATTTGCGGGGTCACAACGGACGTCTGCGTGCATTCCACCTTGCGAGAAGCTGTCGACCGAGGTCTGGAGCCGCTGCTTGTGACGGATTGTTGCGCAGCTACCGCCAAGTCCAATCACGACGCAGCAATAGAGACGATTTGCTCTGAAGGAGGCATTTTCGGCGCTGTGGCGACTTCCACTGCCGTGATTACTGCGCTCGAGGGGACGCGCCACTCTTAGCCCCCGTAGGTCCCGAAGTCGATATAAGGGGTAACAAATGCGCCCGACCGTTGAACAAAGTCGTCAGATTGAGCAATACCGCTCGCAGTACGACCAACTCAAGCTTGACGGACAGAAGAGCGCTCCCAATGCGCTTCCGGATTTGACCCCCAGAAGCCTCGCAAGGCCCGGGGACTCGGCTACAATTGTGCGCGAGATCTTACCCGGCGGTTGGTACTGGACGACGAGTCTCGCCAAAGACGAAGCGCTTCGCCTCGTCAACGTGACTGGCCGCTCTTGTGTCAGTGTTCTTGCCTGGAACAGTCGCGACTCCAGTGAACGGCTCAATCATGCAGATACCATCAAGGTTCAATGGGCAGCAAAGCTTCAGAAAGGACGCGTCATTCTGTCTGACATGGGACGCGTCCTGCTAAGCATTACGGAAGACACAAGCGGCCGGCACGATGCCATCGTCGGTGCGTCGACCGCCGGAAGCAACCGAAGTCGGTACGGTGCCTCAGTTAGATTTCGAAACACTCGCGAGAACTTTCTGTCGGCTGCAGCCAAACTCGGTCTAGAGCGGCGCGACGTTCATCCCTGCATATCGTTCTTCGCCCCAGTGGGTGTCGGAAGTAACGGCTACTTAGAATGGGATCAGAATGTTCGTCAAGCCGGCGACTTTGTCGACATTCGCGCTGAAATGGATCTGAAAATCGCGATTTCCAACTGTCCACACCCACTTGATCCATCTTCCTCATACGATCCAGGCGACGTCGAGGTCATTCGATTTCGTTCCTCGGTCGGCGCGGATGACGTCTGCCGCACTATTAGTTCGGAGAACATTCGCGCATTCGAAAATAACTCTTCGAACATATGAATTGGTGATACATGACTATCACTTTCAGCCCCATACCAAAGACTGCAAAGATTATCGTGGACACGGTCGTAGAAGCCAACTCACCGTGGTCGGCAATTATTCGCAGAGGACAGCACCTGCGGTTGATCGACAGCCACGGACAGCAAGCCGTCGATACGCTTTTTTACAACGCTGCAGACTTTTCCGAGCGCTATAGCGGGCAAGACACCGTCCGCACCCAAGGGTCTCTCTACATAGGCAAAGGGACGTCTCTTATCTCCAATAATGGGAACGTTCTCCTCCATGTTATCGAGGACACTTGCGGATCACACGATACGTGCGCTGGCGCCTGCTCTTGCGAGAGTAACACCGTGCGATTCGGTCATCACACTCGCTACTTCCACTCTTGCCGAGAGAATTTTCTGGTTGAAGGCGCCAAATACGGGCTCTCAAAGAGGGATATTGTTCCAAATCTCAATTTTTTCATGAACGTGCCCATCGATTCCGACGGCAAATGCACGGTCGTAGACGGCGTTTCCAAACCAGGCGACTACGTGGAAATGCAGGCAGAAATGGACATTCTATGCCTCGTTTCCAACTGCCCACAGGTTCTTAACCCCTGCAACGGGTTCTTTCCGACACCCATCCGAATCGTCATCTTCGAATAGACGGCTCTTGGCGCTCGCCGAGGGTCGACACGCTATCTCGAGGAGCGGCCCCCTCTCAAGGGCATGCGCCCGCTCGCGCCGATCAGTCGATCGAGAGCCGAGGGGCACGCCCCGGGTCTGACGGCACCAATATTCGAACGTGGCGCCGACTATGGAAGGCTGCAGCAGATAGTCGTGCGCCTCGCGCGCCAGGGTGTCGTCGACGGGAGTCAGCGGTCCGAAGGCACGGGCCCTGATCTGCATCCGGGCGGCCCTCTCGAGGTAGACCGACAGATAGGTCGCTTCCTCGATCGTCTTGCCGGCGGTCAGATAGCTGTGATGCGCGAGGATTGATCGCACGTTTGCTGCCGAGCGCTTTCGAGATAAGCACGCCTTCGTCGGCGGCGATCGGAACACCTGGCCACTCGCCCAGAAACGCGCAATCGTTGTGAAGCGGGGTCATGTCCATCTGCGAGATGACGAGCGGTTCGCGCGCTGCGGCAAGGGCGGAAGCCCACGGAGAATGCGTATGGATGATCGAGTGTACGTCTGGACGAGCCTCATAGACCCACAGATGGAAACGCGTTGGTTGCCGGGTTCGCCATGCCTTGTCCGGTCACGGTCTTCAGGTCAGCGTCGACCTCAATGAAGTCTTCGGGCGTCGCCTCATCGAAGCCCAAACCGAAGCGCAATGTCCAATAGCACTTTGGCCGCTCCGACCGGGCGGTGAGCTGGCCGGCCAGGCCGGCCTCCTGTCCGGTCATCGCTAAAATTCGCGCAGCGTAGGCTAGGCTGCCCTGTACGGTCCGCTCGCTTGTATGGAGATGCTGCGCCATCTCGCGGGAGGCACGCTCGTCGAAATACTTCTTGTCTCGGAGCTCTTGTTGCATGGATCGTCTCCCCTCTTTATTGGGCTGCCAAGCGACCGGATCATAAAACGGTCGAAGCCTACTCAGCCGGTCGTGCGACCGCGGCAGCGGTACCCTCTGCGAGATCGAGAGCCGCGAAGGCCTTTGGCTTTCGCAAGCGCACGTAGATCTGCGCGGCCAGAAGGGTCACGCACAGGAACAGAAAGAACGCGCTGATCGGCCGCTCGACGAAAATCATGGCGTCTCCCCGCGAGACCAGCAGCGATCGGCGGAAGTTCTCCTCCAGGCGCGGCCCCAGGACGAAGCCGAGCAGGATCGAGGCCGGGTGGAAATCGAGCAGCAGCAGCAGATAGCCGACCAGCCCGACGACGACGGTCTCGCCGACCTGGAACATGTCGTTGTTGGTCGAGTAGACGCCGATCGCGACGAAAAACAGCGCGCTCGGATAGAGGTATTTGTAGGGAATCATAAGGAGCTTCACCCACAGCCCGATCAGCGGGACGTTGAGCAGAACCAGCAGGACGTTGCCGATCCAGAAGCTCGCGATCAGGCCCCAGAAGATGTCCGGATGCTCCTTGATCAACTGGGGACCGGGCACGATGCCCTGAATCATCAGCGCGCCCAGGATCAGGGCCATGACGGCGTCACCGGGAATGCCGAGGCTCATGGTCGGAATGAAATCGCCCTGCACCGACGAATGCGTGGACGCTTCAGGACAAGCTACGCCTTCGATCATCCCCGTACCGAACTTCTCTGGCGTTTTCGAAACCTTCTTCTCGGCCGCGTATGAGATGAAGGATGCGATCGTCGGCCCCGTTCCCGGAATGAGCGAGCAGAGGCTTCCGATGATGGTTCCACGCAACATCGCCGGGATCGAGCGGCGGAGTTCATCGCGCGATGGGCGCAGATCGCGCAGACCGACGTTCGAATACCGCGTGTTCACCTCGGAATATTGGTTTACACTCTTCATAAACTCGGCGATGCCAAACAGACCGAGAGCGAGTCCGACGAGCTCGATGCCGTCGAGGAGATTCGGGATGCCGAACGTGAAGCGCTCCGTACCGGTCTCGACATCCGTGCCCACGATTCCCAGGAAGAGGCCGAGCAGCGTCATGGCGATGCCCTTGAGGGGCGAGCCTTTGGCGAGCGTCGAACCGGCAAGCAGGCCGAGAAGCATCAGTGAACAGATTTCTGTCGGACCGAACTCGAGCGCGACCTTCACCAGCACCGGAGCCAGGAAGATCATCTCCATGATGCCCCAGGAGGCGCCGACGAACGACGACAGCACCGTGATGCCGAGTGCCGCACCGCCTCGACCCTGCTTCGTCAGCGGAAACCCATCGAGGCAAGTCACCGCATGCGGTGGATGGCACGGCAGGTTAAGCAGAATCGAACAGATCGCGCCGCCGTATTGCGCTCCATAGAAGACGCCTGACAGCATCAAGATCGCGCCAACCGGCGGAATGCCGAACGTCAGCGGGAGTAGCACGGATATCGTGGCGAGAGGTCCCATTCCCGGCAGGACCCCGACCATGTTGCCGACCAGAACGCCGACGAAGCACCACATGAAATTCTGCGGCTCAAAGGCAACCCCGAAACCGTACCAGAGATCGGAAAGCGCGCTCGCGAACATCTAGAACTCCCAACGGTACAGCGGGAAAGGAACCCTCAGCACATAGGAAAAGAGGAGGCATCCGGCGACGGTGACGACCGCGGCTAGAACGGCCGAACCTCTCACCGTGGCGGTCCTGTCGCCCAGCGCGGAGACGAAGACGCACATGAAGGTGGCCGCGGCCATGCCGAAATAGACGCCGAAGAGGACGAACATCAGCGGTCCCGCGAGGATGCAGGCCCAGCCTCGCCATTCCATCGTCGCCGGCAAAATTCGCTCTCCCACTTCAAGGGGCGTCGCCAATCCGGTGACGAAGATCAACGCTCCGACGATCACCATCATGACGCCGAGCATGAACGGAAACATGCCTGGTCCCATGTGCGCGAAAGTCCCGAGCGAATAGGTCGTCGAGTTGAGACCGATTCCGGCGCCCAACAGCACCATGAGCAGCCCGGCGTAGAAATCCTTCTTTCGCAACGTGATCGGCATTCTCGACACCTCTATGCGGTTTTGGTCGCTATCACGACGAGCGCCGATGCCGGTTCGGAAGACACCTGGATCAGCTTGTGCGGGATCGTGGAATCGAACTGGATGCAATCGCCCGGATTCAAGGTTTCCTTGCGTTTTCCGATGACGAGTTCGATCCGGCCCGTAAGGATGAACAAGATCTCCTCACCTTCGTGGTGGCTCATGATGCGTCCGCGTTTCGCGGTCTTGGTCGGCCTCACGATGAAAGCGCGCATCGTGCGTTCGGGAGAGAGTCCCGCGACGAGCGACAAATGCGTGTCGACGTCGCCCGCCTTCCCGTTCTTCGCGCGGACGATCGTGATTGGATCGTTGTCGTCCGGCTGACCGTAGAAATGGTCCAAGGTCGTTCCGAGGGCTTCGGCGATCTTGATCGCGGAGCCTATGGATGGAGAGGATAGCCCGCGTTCCAGCTTGGAAAGATAGCTGCGGGTCAGACCGGAATCGGCCGCAAGCTGCTCCAGCGTCATGCCGCTCTGCACGCGGAGGAATTTGAGGTTGAGTGTCATTGTGCCCGGATCTTTCCGAAATTATTGCCTGCATCGATCTCGCACCAAACCACCGACAATTCAAACCGTAGAGAGCGTTCTCCGCCCGATCACAGATCCAGCACCAGTCTCTGTCCCGCGCAGTCGCCCACGCAGACAATGAGTTCATTCTGCCGCTCGGCAGGCGACAGCACGCGATCGCGATGGATAGGCGGCCCCTCGCTCCAGCGCGTGCGGCAGGCACCGCAGATGCCGCCGCCGCAGGACACGGGTACGTCGATGCCGAGCGCGTCCAGCGTCCCGAGTAGCCCCACATCCGGTGTGACGGTCGCCAGCTTCTTGCTCGCCGACAGATAGAGTTCGTACGGCGGCACATCGCTTCTGGCGGAGACCTTCGGCGGCGTGAACATCTCGATGTGCGTTCGCTCTTCCGGCCAGGCCGAAACGGCATCTTCGAAGGCCTTGAGCATTGGGTCGGGGCCGCAGCATGCCGCCAGACCGGCGCCCGTGAACTCCCCGACGATCGCGGCGATCATGGGCTTGGCCTGCCTAGTCGTATCGTAAAGGCGGACGCGGCCCGCTTCGATCGCAGGCACGATCATGTCGGGCAGGACGGGCTGCCCGCGGCTGGTCCAATGCAGCACGTAGTTCGAGCGCCCTCGACGCTCGAGATGCCGGATCGCGGAGATGAACGGCGTCACGCCGATGCCTCCGGCGACGAACACGTTCGTTCCCTCCGGATCCAGCGCGATCCCGCCGCGCGGCAGCGAGACGGAAAGCGGCTGTCCGGCCTCCACGCGTTCGTGCAGGAAATTGGAGCCGCCGCGCCCCTCGCGTTCCCGCTTCACCGCGATCACGTAGCGGCGATCGTCATCCGGCTCGTTGCAAAGCGAGTAGGTCCGGACGAGACCCGGCCCAAGATGGACGTCGATATGCGCCCCGGGCCGAAAGGGGGGCAGTTCCCAATCGTCCTGGTCGACCAGCGTGAAGCGCTTGGTATCGTTGCCGAGATCCTCGACCTTCGAGACGACGGTGGAGACCGTCTTGATCGCCTTCGCCATCTAGATCGGCCTCACGGCATCGCCGATGCGCAGAGTGCCCCCGGCGATGATCTTGCAGTTCAGCCCCGACCGGTTGATGAGCGGGTCGAAGACCGACTTGCCGAGTATCTCTTCGATGTGCCGGCACGGCGTCGACAGACGGGTCGCCTCTACGACCGTCTCTCCCAGCCGGAAGCGGCGGCCGACGAGATGATTCAGCGGGACGCCCTCTACGGTCACGTTGCGGCGGTGTTCCTCGGACAGTAACTCGATCTTGTGGTCGCGCCGCAGGGCCTCGATCGTCTCCATCTCGAACAGGGTGACCTGCCGTCCTTCTTCCGGCTTATGCGAGTAGAAGCCGGTTTCGTGGCCGACGAAATAGCGATCGCCCTCGATCCCGCGTCCGGCGACGAACTCGAGCGAAGGAAACGAGCGCATCGGCAAGAAGGCGCGCGGGGTCTTGTGCAGGAAGCGCACGACGCCTTGCCAGGACATCGCGACCTCGGACTTCTCGATAGCGATCGCATCCATCTTGATTCTCCTAGGCTTTAGTTCGAAGTATCTCTGCGTGAGGCGGCGAGCGATTTTTCGAGTGTCTGACGCACGTCCGATCGCACCTCGATGACCACCGGTCCCTCGGCCGTCATGGCCTCTGCGATCGTCGACGGAGCGCTCTCCGTGTCCTCGACGATGAATCCCTTCGCGCCGAAGGCACGCGCCAAGGCGGCGAAGTCGGGATTAGAGAGGTCAGTGCCGTAGGGACGATCTGGAAAGGCACGCTCCTGGTGCGATCGGATCGTCCCGTAAGATCGGTTGTTGGATATGACGATCTTGAGGTTCGCCTGCCTAGCGACGGCCGTCGCCAGTTCGTTGCCCGTCATCAGGAAGCCGCCGTCTCCGCAGAAGGCCACCACCTGCCGCCCCGGAAAGCGAAGGCTCGCGGCAAGCCCGGACGGGACGCCGCTGCCCATCGCACCACAAGCCGAGCCGAGCAGTCGAGCGGTCGGCCCGAGGCTGAAGATGCGATGAACCCATCCGGCGAAGTTGCCGGAGTCCGTCGTGACGATGCCATCGGGCTTGAAATGCGTGGCGATTGCAGCCACGGCGTGACCGAAGACGTCCGCGGACGGTACGCCGAAACGTGGCCAGCCGTGCGTCGCCAGCCGCACCGCGGCTGCTGCTCGGAGCCACTCTGTACGGTCCGGCGAAGCCGCGGAGACGGTGAGCAAGGCAGACACGAACGCATGCGATCCTGAAACGACCGCGACGTCGGCCATCACGCGCTTTCCGATCGCATCTGGATCCGGATAGACGTGGACAAGCGGCTGCCGCGGCTCGGCGTGTCTCGGAAACGCAAAGCCGAGCGAGGAGAGGTCGCCCAGACGAGTTCCGACGGCAACGACTAGGTCGGCTCGCTCGAGCAGTTTTGCATGAGGTTGAGAGGGGAAGAACCCGAACTGACCGGCCCACAGCGGGTGAGCGTTCGGAAATTGGTCCTGCATCTTGTTCATGGTGACGACCGGCACGTTCCACTTCTCGGAGAACGCCACCAGATCTTCGCGGAACGATGCTGTCCGGCATTCTCCGCCGACCAGCAAGATCGGCCGTTCCGCCGCCGTCAACGCCGCGGCCGCCTTTTCGATGGCCGCGCTGCCCGGCTCAGGACACGCTAGTCCGTTGGCCCTGACGGCATGGCCCTCTGCGGCTTCCTCAAGGAGATCCTCAGGCAGTTCGACGGCGACCGGGCCGGGCGTCCCTGCACAGGCGACAGCGAACGCGCGCGCCATCATCTCGGGAACGAGATCCGTCGAGTTAAGACGCACGGACCACTTCAGAACGCCGTCGAACGAGCGGCCACAATCGATCTCTTGCACGGCGTCCCGTGCGAGGTTCGGACGGTCGACCTGGCCGACGAGCATCACCAGCGGGATCGCCTCCTGCGCGGCCACATGCAGTCCAAGCGCGGCGTTGAAGGCGCCGGGGCCACGGCTCGCCATCACGACGCCGGCGCGACCGGTAAGCTTCGCATCGGCGACGGCCGCGAGACTCGCGCTTCCTTCATGCCGGCAGGTCACCAGGTCGAAATCGCTGCGGTCCCGCAGCGCGTCCAGCAGCGCCAGAAAACTCTCACCCGGAACACTAAAGGCGCGGTCGATCCCATGGGCGACGAGACTGTCCGCGACCAGTTCGGCGACGCGATAGGTCATGCGACGCTCCCCTCCTGCCTGATGGTCCGGACCTCACCGGCGACGTGAAGCGGCGCCTCGGTCCGATCGCGCAACCCCTCGATCGTCAGGCCGTCGAGCAGCGCCCGAACCATCAGCCCTTCCCCGGTCACGTCGATGATCGCGAGGCTGGTGAAGATCCGGGTCACAACTCTGCGCGCAGTGAGCGGGTACCCGCATCGCTCAACGATGCGAGAACGACCATCCTTCGTGGCATGGTCCATCATCACCCAGATCGACTTCGCACCCACGGCCAGATCGATTGCTCCGCCGATGCCGGGCGGAAAGCCGTTGTCGCCAGTCGTCCAGTTGGCCAAGTCGCCTTCCTTGGAGACCTGAAACGCGCCGAGCACAGCGACGTCGAGATGCCCGCCCCGCATCATCGCGAAGGAGAGGCTCGAGTCGAAATAGGAGCCGCCGGTCCGGAGCGAGATCGGCATCTTCCCGGCGTTGATGAGATCCCAGTCCTCCTGGCCGGCTGCCGGCTTGGGACCCACGTTGAGAATGCCGTTCTCGCTGTGAAGGATCACGCCGGAGCCCGCCGGCAGATAGTCGGCCACGTGCGTCGGGGCGCCGATACCGAGATTGACGAAGCCCTCTTCCGGCAGATGAAGCGCAACCATGCGCGCCAGCGCGTCGCGTGACAGCGGGATCATCGGGAGCTCCTTGCGAAAACGCGGTCGACGAAGATGCAGGGCGTGACGATGGTTTCCGGGTCCAGATCGCCGGCCTCGACCACGCGGTCGACCTCCACGGCGACCGTCCGGCCTGCCGTCGCCATGACCGCGCAGTGATTGCGCGCCGTTTTGTTGTAGGTGACGTTGCCGAGCGTGTCGGCGAGGTGCCCCTTGACGAAAGCGAAATCCGCGCGAAGCGGGAGCTCGAGAATGAACTCGCGTCCCTCGACGACGATCTTCTCCTTGCCCTCCGCGAACACCGTTCCCAGGCCGACGGGAGACAGGAAGCCACCGAGACCGGCGCCGCCCGCCCGTATGCGTTCGACCAGCGTCCCCTGCGGAACGAGCTCGAGTTCGACGGTGCCGGCACGATATTGTTCGGCGAATTGCTTGGCGCTGCGGGGATAGGAGCAGACGATCTTCCGAACGATCCTGGCCTCAAACCACAGCGACAGATCGTCCTCCGTGGAACCGGCATTGTTCGATATCAGCGTCAAATCGCGAACACCCCTGTCGAGGACCGCCTTGACCACTCCGAGCGGAAGACCCGCTCCGCCAAATCCGCCCATCATGACGGTGTCGCCGTCCTTGATGCCTTCCACGGCCGCCGCCGCGTTCTCAACCACTACATTGCGCATCGGTTCGTCCGCCGTTTGCTACGGGATTGACTTGGGGTATGTCGTCGATAGGCCGCGACCGACCCGGTCGAGCAGCATCTCGTTAGTGCCGTCGGCGTAGGCCGCCATCCGGACCTCGGCGAAATGCATGTTCAGGCGGTGGGCTGCGCTGGCACCGGTCGCGCCCACGATCCGGACACACTGGTCGATTCCCCAGAGCGCGGTGTCGACGGCGAACTTTTTGGCTTGCGCGGCGAGCGCGACCGGATTTCCTCCGGTCTGTATCTGTTCGGCGGCTCGGAAGACGAGGGCGTTGGCGGCCTCGAGCCGCACCGACACCTCGGCGAGTTCCCAGCGCAGGCCCTGATGCCCGGTCAGCGACTTTCCGAAGGCCTGCCGGCTTTCGCAATAGTCGACCGCCTCGCACAGTGCCGCATGCAGGGTCGCGACACACATGGCGGCTACGTGGATGCGGGCCGCGTTGACGGATTTCATCGATGCCTTGAGCGCGGCCCCCGGCGCAGCGACAAGACACCACTCGGGAATGAAGTGAGCATCGAAGGCCACCTCGGCCAGGCGGAATGAACGCGCTCCGGGAACGACGATCTCGCTCCGCTTGACCGTATCGGCCTCGCCGAACGGCACGTAGAAGCTGGCGATGTCCCCCTCCCCCGCCCCATCGCTCACGCGAGCCAGGACGATCAAGCCGCCGACCAGCAAGCCGCTGGTCATCCAGGCCTTGGTGCCTGTCAGCGCCCAACCGCCGTCAACTGGAACTGCTGTGGTCGTGAGGGCGGAGACGTCGCTGCCGCCCACAGGCTCGGTCATGGCTGTCGTGAAAAGAAGCTCCCCGCGCAGCGCGGGCTGCAGCATTCGCCCGATCTGGGTCGGCGTACCCGTCTGGGAAAGGCGCGTCACTCCGCCTTGATGGTGGTTCATACAGAACGCCGCCGCGAACCCTCGACGCGCCATCTCCTGCGCGACACGGATCTTGCAGAGAAACGACGCTTCCAGGCCGCCGTGAGCGCGCTTGGCCTGAAGCCCCAGCATGCCGAGCGCCGCCCACTCGGCGATCCACTTTTCCGGAAACGGCTCTTCCGCCATGTGCGAGGCGAAGACGCTGTCGGAAAAGGCGCCGGCGCAGAACGCCCGCGCCTTCGCCACATGATCCCGCTCGTCGGCGGACAGATGAGCGTCGTACTGGTGAAAGAAGTCCATTGCTGTTCCTTCGGCGAACTACTTCTGCAAGGGCGCCCCGATATCCTTGGCCCACTTGCTCCAGTAAGCCTCTTCCTTTCCGACGTCGGCCGTAAAGCTCTCCACCGTCGAACCGGTGATCAAGGTGGCACCGATCGTGTCCAGTTGCTTCAGGAATTCAGGATCGCTCGAAGCCTTGTCGAGTGCCGCACCGACCTTGGCGACGACGTCGGCGGGAAGGCCCGGCGGCCCGGCAATCCCGAACCACGGGGAGATATCGATAGGCTTGCCGCCCGCCTGTTCGATCGTCGGCAGATCTGGAAAGGCCGGCGACCGTTCAGCCGATGTCACCGCGAGCGCCTTGAGCGTGCCGGCCTTGACCTGCTGACCGATCGTGGCCTCGGTGAAGAAGCCCACCTGCAAAATCCCCGACATGCAATCGACGATCGGTTGATTGCCGCCAGAATAGTTGATGAACGACATTTTCGTGTCGTACGCCATATCGAACAGCGTGCCGCCGATGTGGGACGTCGCCCCGAACGTACCGCCGAAGTTCACTTCCCCCGGATGCGCCTTCAGATAGGCGACGAGCTCCGGGACGCTGGACACGGGAAAACTCGGATTCACGACGAGTAAATTCCGCTGCTTCGCAACCTTCCGAATGTAGGTGAAGCCCTTCTGCTGATCATAGCGCACAGACGCATAGAGCGCCTTGGCGCGAGTATTCGAGGACTCCACCGCGACGAGAAGCGTGTACCCGTCGGGCTTCGCGCGGGAAACGTTTGACGCGGCGATCATTCCGCCGGCGCCGCCGTTGTTCTCGTTGATGACGGTCTGGTTCAACTCCTTCGAGAGAAGTCGACCGATCACGCGACCAATGATGTCCGTCGGGCCTCCGGGCGGGAAACCGACGACCAGCTTGATCGTAGTGGAGGGATAGGCATCGGCCGCATTGGCCGGATCGGCGATATGCCCGACGCAAACAACAGCCGCGCCGGCGACGATGGACGCGGCTTTTCGGAACAAGCGAAACATGCAGCACCTCTCTCGAAGAACGGCCAACCTTCAAGCCAAGGACACTTTGTGTCAAGTGTGAAACTAGCGTGACGCGACGCGGAACCGCAAAATGACTCGGCAGAGGCTGCAGAAAAAGCTCTCAGTTGCAGAATTTTATGGCATTTATGGCGCAATATCGACTTCCCCGGGCGCCACGGCATGTCAGTTCCGGCTTGCTCCAAATCGGCTTTTGTGTTCTAGACGATCGGTCTACTGAGGACACAAATGGCAAAATCTCCGGATAATCGCCGCCAACCGACCGAGGCGGTCCAACATGACATCGGATACGCGCCGACACGCGACGTTCTGATTCGTTGCGGGATGGAAGTGATGACCCAACAGGGATTTGCTGCCACGGGCCTGGACGCGTTGCTGCGCCGCGCCACCGTGCCAAAGGGCTCGTTCTACCATTACTTCGAGAGCAAGGCCGAGTACGGCCGCGAGATCATGAAGGAGTACGATTCCTTCTTCCGGCACAAGCTGGACCGCGCCCTGAACGATGAAAGGCTCGCGCCGTTGGCGCGCATGCGAGCCTTCGTCGAAGATGCCAAGACCGGTATGGCAAAATACGGCTACACGCGCGGCTGCCTCGTCGGGAATCTCAGCCAGGAAGTCGAGTCGCTACCCGACGACTACAGGTCCGCTTTGGACGGAATCATCGAGGGCTGGCAGCAGAAGGTGGCGCATTGTTTGGAACTCGCGCGCGACGCTGGCGAGATCGGAGATGCCGCGGACTGCGATGCCTTGGCCGAGTTTTTTTGGATCGGCTGGGAGGGAGCGGTGATGCGGGCGCGCCTCGTCAAGAACGGCGTCCCGCTCGATACCTTCATTCTCGGCTTCCTCGCCGGTCTTCCGCGGCCTGATGGCACGAAGTCACGGTCCAAAAGAAACGTGAGATAGGAGTTCAAGTTGTTCAAAGCCGTATTGATCGAAAAGGACGAGCGAGGATACCGCGCCGGCGTGGCCGAGTTGACCGAAGCACGCCTTCCAGAAGGAAACGTGACCGTCGACGTCGAATACAGCACGCTGAATTACAAGGATGGCCTTGCGATCACCGGAAAGGGTCCAATCGTGAGATCCTTCCCGCTGGTGCCGGGGATCGACTTCGCGGGCCTGGTCTCGTCGAGTTCCGACCCGAGCTTCTCGCCGGGAGACCGGGTGGTTCTCAACGGCTGGGGCGTTGGCGAACAACATTGGGGCGGCCTGGCCCAGCGGGCCAAGGTCAAGGCCGATTGGCTGATCAAGCTGCCGGCTTTGATGCCTTCCCGACGCGCGATGATCATCGGCACCGCGGGCTACACGGCAATGCTGTCGGTCATGGCACTCGAAAAGTATGGCATCCGTCCCGGCGGGGGCGATGTGCTGGTGACCGGTGCCGGCGGAGGCGTCGGCAGCATCGCGATCATGCTCCTTCATAGACTCGGTTTTCGCGTCGTCGCTTCGACCGGACGACCGGACGAAGAGCCGTATCTCAAGAGCCTAGGCGCGACCGAAATCATCGACCGATCCCAATTGTCCCAGCCGGGCAAGCCGCTGCAAAAGGAACGTTGGATCGCCGCGATCGATTCTGTTGGCAGCCATACCCTCGTCAACGTGTGCGCCGGAATCAAAGCGGACGGAGCCGTCGCAGCGTGTGGCATGGCTCAAGGGTTGGATTTTCCGGCGAGCGTCGCTCCCTTCATTCTGCGAGGAGTTGCACTGTTCGGCATCAACAGCGTAACGCGCCCGAAGGCCGAACGAGTCGAGGCTTGGGATCGTCTTGCCTCCTTGCTCACCGAAGCCGATCTCGAGAGGACCGCGGTCGAAATCGGCCTGAACGACGTCGTCACCACCGCTGACCGTCTCATGAGTGGCCAGGTGCGCGGGCGCACGGTCGTCAACGTCAATAAGTGAATTCGACCCAAAAGAAGAGCGATGCGGCTGCAGCGGGCCGGGGGTCGAAACCAGACGACTACAGCCCACCCAGAACGGGAGATCTCGAAACGATGGCCGCTTCGGAACGAACTGCAAGCGACGAACCTCGCCTCGGGTTCTCGACGCGAGCTATCCACCACGGGTATGACCCTGCCCATCACTCGCGCGCGGTATCGCATCCCATCTACACGACGTCGACCTTCGCCTTCGGCAGCGTCGCTGAATTGGATGCGGCGGCTGCGCTGGGAGGCAAGCTATATGCGCGGGAGTTCAATCCGACGACCGCGTTGTTGGAGTCTCGCTTGGCAAGCCTGGAAGGCGCCGAAGACGCGGTCGTATTCGCATCGGGAATGGCCGCCTTCGGTGCTTTGGTTCTCTCCCTGCTATCCCAGGACGATGAAGTCATCGTTCATCGGACGCTGTATTCCAACACGACCGCCATGACGGAACAGGGCTTGCCCCGCTTCGGAATCAAGACTGTCCCTGTCGATCTCAGCGATCCGTCAAATCTCGAAGCGGCCCTCACGTCGCGCAGCAAGGCAGTCTATTTCGAGACGCCCATCAATCCCACGGGCGACATTCTCGATATCGCGGCCATCGCGGGCCGTGCACACCGGGCCGGCCTTTGGGTCTTCGTCGACAGCACGTTTGCATCGCCAGCACTGCAGCAACCTCTTCGGTGCGGGGCCGACGTCGTACTGCATTCCCTTACGAAGTACGTCAGCGGTCATGGCGACGTGCTCGGCGGCGCGCTCTTGGGGCGGGCGGAATTCATCGAGAAGATTCGCGATCGCGGCCTGCGCTACATCACCGGCGCCGTCCTGTCGCCGATGGCGTCTTCGCTGGTCCTTCGCGGGATCAAGACTCTTCCCCTCCGGATGGAACGTCACGGGTCCAATGCACTTGCGATCGCCCACAAGCTCGACGGCCACGCGGCAGTGAAATGGGTGAACTACCCGTTCCTTCCCTCCCATCCCCGACATGCGATCGCCAAAAGACAGATGTCGGGCGGGTCGGGAATGCTGTCTTTCGGGCTTCGCGGGGGATTTGACGCCGCTCGGCTCTTTCTCGACAATCTCAAGCTGATCACGCTCGCGGTCAGTCTCGGAGACGCTGAAACGCTGATCATGCATCCCGCGAGCCTGGTGCGCGCCAGGCTGGCGGTTCGTCCCGAAGCCCGCCTTCAGAGAGGCGTCGAAGAAGACCTGATCCGTCTTTCGGTCGGCTTGGAAGACGAGGCGGATCTGCTCGATGACCTCGAACAGTCTCTAGATCGGCTCGCGGATCTCGGTCTGTAGCGCCGGGAAGTAAGGATTGAGAATATGATAGCCCCGCCGCCCGGACTCGAGCCGGCCATGGACTTTGGTAAAGCCGTTCTGTCTCCGCAAAAGGAAGTCGTCCGAAAATTCTACAAAGACATGTGGGACCACGCCGATATTGCGCTGATCCCCGAGATCTTCCAGCCGGGCTTCACGTTCAAAGGGTCCCTCGGCCCCGTCCTCGTCGGCTACGACCAATTTGCGGATTACGTCAGATGGGTAACCGACTCTCTTGAGTCCTACACATCGGACATCCTCGCTCTCGTCGAGGAAGGCAACCGGATTTCGGGCAAGCTTCGCTTTCACGGCATCCATCGAAGGCCGATATTCGGTCACGCGCCGACCGGGCGTCACGTCTGGTGGTTCGGAGCACCGATCTTTACGTTTCACGACGGCAGGGTCGCGGATCTGTGGGTTCTTGGCGACATCCATGGACTTATCGCGCAACTCGCACCGGACGCGGCGAGCAAACCCGAGTTCGCAACGAAGGCCTGATTGCAACCCTCACCGTAAACGGACCTCGAAAATGTTTAGTCTTCAGACATTCCTGCTCTTCCTCGCCGCCGCACTAGTTGTGGCGGTCACTCCAGGTCCCGGCATTTTCTACATCGTCGCGCGCACGCTGGCCGGCGGCCGAAACGAGGGATTAGCGTCGAGCGTCGGCTTGGGTCTCGGCGGTTTCGTCCATGTGCTCGCGGGCGCGATAGGCATCTCGGCCCTGGTGATGGCGAGCGCCGAGGCGTTCACCGCACTGAAGATCGCCGGCGCCTTCTATCTCATCTGGCTGGGCATCAAGACCTGGAGGGAAGCCCGCGTAACCGCGCCGACCGACGTCCGGACGACCGGGCCAGGCCGTGCGCTGCGCGAAGGTATCGTCGTCGAAGCGCTAAATCCGAAGACCGCCGCGTTCTTCCTCGCCTTCATTCCGCAGTTCGTTGACACCTCCGCTCACGTGGCTCTGCAGTTCGTCGTATTGAATACCGGCGTCGACCTGATCGTGACCCGTTGGGCGACGAAGGCGAGGGATGGACTAGCCGGGCGGCCAAGGTTCGTTGCGCGGGCGCGACAGACCTCGGGAGCCGTGATGTGCGGATTGGGAGTCGCATTGCTGGCCGCGCGACGCGCGGGGTAGGCGTTCAACTCTTTTCTTGCCTCCGTGCACGAAACAGTTCGTCGAAAATCTGGTCCGCCCCCCAAGCCTGCGCGGACGTAATCCCAAGCACATTCGCGGCTTCGATGACCTGCTCGCGGACGGCCTAAAAATCGTCGTTACTGAAGGCGCCGGCGTCGCCAACACATCCGGTACGGGGACATGGGAGGACGTTGCCGGTCGCGAAGGTCGTCTGGCGGACATCGCGCGCTTCCGCAAGAATATCGTCGGGTTCGGCAAGGGAAGCGGACCGAGCTACAAGATGTTCGTCGAGAAGGACGCCGACGCCAGGATCACGTGGCCGGATTGGCCGATCACCCATGCCGACATGGCGGAAACCGTAGAACTGTCGAAGAATCGCACGATCTGGCGCGATGTGAACGTAGTCCTCCCTCATGACGCCGATCCGCAAGCCAAGCAATTTCTTGAGTTTCTCAGCAGCGATCGTGGCGCTGCGATCATGAAGACCGAGGGTTGGGTACGATAGAGACCGCGCCGCCATGATCTGGAGAGGGGCACTCAATCGTGAGTCGCCCCTCGAAGCGCGTGATGACATTTGTCAGCATGGGCCCTTAAATCGATTGCATATCGCGACCGGAGTTGTGCGACTACATGTGCGGCCACGAAAGCAAGAGCGGGATCGGTGCGCGGTACGGCAAACGAAAGGTGCCTGTACTCGCGAAGGAATTGACCCTGTTCCCGGGGTTCAAGGTCCCAGCCTTGAATCGGCCGCCGGCACCTCTCAAGCGGACGCGGCGCTCGCCGCAGCAGATTACCGCGGACAATGCTGAAAGGGCGGCTCGGCGCGCGGCCGCCTGAAGGCCCAGCAACGAAGCATGCTTGGCGAGACCCGAGACGCAGCCGCTCAGCGTCCGCCTTCGCAGCGCGAGGCGGTTCGTGCTAGTCATCAGCGGACCGAGACAGCGACGGCCCGCCTTGACAGCCACGACCATTGCCGACCCGCAATCCTTCATCCGAGCCAACACCCGGCTGCGGTCGGTGCCCCTGGTGCCGGAGATCGCGGTCTTCCTCGCCGATGAATCATTGCCACTCTGGCAGCAGACCGAGAACGAGCTTAACGAGGCCGGCCTTCCCCCGCCCTTCTGGGCCTTTGCCTGGGCGGGCGGCCAAGCGCTGGCGCGCTACGTCCTCGATCATCCCGAAACCGTGCGAGACCGGCGCGTGCTCGACATCGCTTCAGGCTCCGGACTCGTCGGCATCGCGGCGATGAAGGCCGGCGCGGTCGCGGTGACCGTGTCCGACATCGACGCCTTCGCGATCGCGGCGGCCGAACTCAATGCGGAGGTCAACCAGGTCCACCTCACGTCGTGCGGCAAGGACATGCTGGATACTCAACCAAATGACCGATGGCAGACCATCCTCGCGGGCGACATTTTCTATGAGCGGGACACCGCGGCGCGTACCTTCGCATTTCTGGCCAACCATGCGCGGGACGGCGCGACCATCTTGATCGGCGACCCCGGGCGCTCTTTCCTTCCGAAGGCAAAACTTGTCCGACTCGCCGACTATCGCGTACCGGTGACCCGCGACCTAGAGGATGCCGAGATCAAGCATACGGCGGTTTGGACCATCTCGCCGGATTCTCTGTAAGTTGCGTTGCGCGGCGTCAGTCGTGGTCTCGACGAACTCAGGCGCGCAACAGCGCAAGCACCAGTCAGGTCGAACGCGGCATCGGGTCGCGGTGGCGGCAAAGGAGTCGCCTTTCCTCGCTTTACGTTACGTAATGGCGCCGGACACCATGTAGCCCGGCGATCTGAACAGGTTGCCAGAACATGGTGCCTGCCGGCCGTCGCTATCGGCTACCCGTCAAAGCACGGAGGCCAGCTCGGCGTAGCGACAGAACGCGTTTGCGAGTTGCATCTGGCGGGGCGTCCGACACTCGGCCTCAAATAGACGCGGCGAGGCGACCACGATGCAGACGCACTTCGCCCGCGAAACCGCAACGTTCAGTCTGTTAGCGCTGTACAGGAATTCCATTCCGCGTGGCGCGTCCGCATGACTGGAGGTCGCCATGGAATAGATGACGATTGGCGCCTCCTGGCCCTGAAATTTGTCCACGGTGCCGATGCGAGCGCTTGGAAGTCGCTCCTGAAGCTCGAAGACTTGCGCATTGTACGGAGCGATGACCAGGACATCCTCGAGCGAAATTTGGGACTCACTACCTTTTCGGTCGACCCAGGTCGCGCCGGATCCCAGGATGTCCGCGATGAGGTCGCGGATCGCATCGGCTTCTTCCGGCGACGAACTCTGATTTCCGTCGTGCTGGACTGGAAGGTACCGAAGGCCAGAGCCGTTGAGTCCGGACTTGATCCTGATTTCCTGCCGCTCAAGTCCGGGCCTCGACTTTAGGCGACCTTCGTAGAACAATTCCGAATTGAAGCCGCAGATGAGGGGATGGAGCCGCCACGTCTCGGCGAGGAACAGGCCCCGATCGGCCGGAATGGTGGCATGAGGACCAAGGACGTGGTCCAGGGCCGAAACTCCGACGCCATCAGGATGGCTTCCTTGAATCGGCTGCTCCAATTGCCGCGGATCTCCCAGCAGGACGACGCTCTGCGCAGCTTGAGCGACGGCCAGCACGTTTGCGAGAGCCATCTGCGCGGCTTCATCGATGAATAGCACGTCAACGCTAAGGCGTGCGTCCGGCCGAGCCCAGAAATACGATGTTCCGCCGCCGACGGAACAGTTTGTCTGCAGCGCACCGAGGGCATGCTCGTTCTTCTTAACGAACTTCAAGTTGTCGAAATCGTCTTCTTGATGCTTCTCATCGACCTTCTGAACACAGCGGATCGGAAGACCTTCTTCGGCTGCAGTCTCGACGACCTCGTCGAGAAGATTGCGGATGACCTTGTGGCTATTGGCTGTTATCCCAACTCGCTTTCCTGCTCGCACAAGAGCGCAGATCATGCGGGCCCCGGTGAATGTCTTCCCGGCGCCTGGCGGGCCTTGAACCGGATAGACGCTCTGGTCCAACTCAAGCGCGACCCGCATGGCGGTCTTCAAACTATCTTCGCCCACAATCTGCAGGCTCTCTCCCTTCAGCCGCGGCGCGGCCGATAGGAGAAGATCACGCGCAGCGCGGTGCTCGCCGGCTCCTTCGATTCCATTCTCCGCCACGTACTGCCCCAGCCGGAAGAGAGCCTCGGGACGCTCGTCGCGATCCAGCGATTTGTGGGCGAAGACGGCTTCCGGATGGAATTCCGCTGTGTCGCCTCGCTTCTTGATGTCGATGGTCCGATCTTCATGCGAAATGGCGACGACGCTGCCGAACTTCTGCCCGCCGACGCTCCTGAGCTCGCTGTCCGGCCGAAGATCGGTATCTTGAAGAACGAAGCTGTACCTATGAACTGGCACCTTTGCGGTGCCACCGGCTGCTTCCTTGAACGAAAGCCCGGAGAGACCAGCACGTTCGTGGAGCAGGTCCTCGGCAGAATGATCACGTAGCCGGAAATATTCCCACCAAACGGCCTTCTTCTCCCGGCCGTGAAAGTCCAGCATGAAAGCCAGCAGCCAGCGGGCTTGCTGCTCGACCGTCCGCTCGGCGACGTCGTCTGGAATGCCTTCCGTAAGCCGACCGACGAGTACTGCCACCCTCTTCTGCCAATCGCCGAGTTTTTCGCTGGCCTCCGCAGACTTCGGAACGGGTCGTTCGATAACTTCGCCGCTGGCAATGAGACTGGCGCGCAGCGCTTCGAGCCAATCACGCAACGCCGCCGTCGAGTCGCAGTCGTCCTTGTTGTAGCCTCGGATCGCGTCCTTATCCGCGTCGGGAATACCGGCGGCATCCGCCATTTCAAGGCGCGCCTGAATCCTAGCCATGACCGCCCCGACGTCCTCCAGCGGAACGTTGCGGGTAAACGAGTACAAGGGCTCCAGCTTCTTAATCGAATAGCTCTCCACGCTGGCACGAATCCCGTGGCGGACGACGGCGAACAGATCGACGAAGATCTCGGCCCGCAAAAGGTTGTCGACCTCGTTCTCGCGAGAGGCATAACGGCCCATAAGGCGCTTCATGGTGGCCGGTTCGTACGGCGCAAAATGGTAGATGTGCAGGGCGGGGTAGCATTTGAGGCGCTCTGTTACGAAGTCGACGAAGCGCTCGAATGCGGCCCGTTCTTCCCGCCGGTCCGAAGCCCAGTCGCAGACGTACGTCGGCTTCCCTTCGTGATTGAGGAAGGAGTAGCCGAACAGGAATTCCAGGCCGCCTTCCCCAACGAAAGGATCACCCTCAAAATCGAAGAAGATATCGCCTAGAGACGGCGCGGGAAGCCGTGACAGGCCGAAGCCGGCGATCGGCGGGAGCGCCTCGTATTTCATCGAGCCGCTCGTTCTGCCTTCGACCTGAATTCTTGCCTGCTCGCGTACCTTTTCGTAGCTTTTGGCAGCCCCGCGTTCCGGCCTCCATTCCAGGGGGATGGGCATGGTCGCGAGCGCAGCCGTGCTGCCGACTCCGCGTCTGGTCAATTCTCCGATTTGCGACTTGCTGATACCGGCGACCAGCGACAAGTGGTCGTCCCGCCGCCTTCGATCGTCGCAATCGCGGCGCCACCGGCAAATGTCGCAATGTTCGATCGGTTCGGGATAGGCGGCGCCAGCGGCGCTGGTAAGAGCCGTTTCGAGGCTGGATCTCACATGCCGGTAGTAGGCTGAGTAGTCGGCGATACGGAAGGTTTCCGGCTCAAAATTTGTACCCGGGGTTACGACGTGGGCCACAGTCGGCTCGACCCCCTGCATCGCGGAAAGCATATCCGAATACAGCGATATCTGCAGAACCGTATTCCCCTTCGTTTCGCGCGCGAGCTTCGTATCGGTAACTTCGTACGACCAAGCACCAAACGGGCTCGGCTTTTCCACGCGGCGGAGCACGTCGGCCCGGCCGTTCCAAATCCCCGCTTGCAATGCTCCCTGAACGATGACCGCGTCGCCACGGGTCATGGCCTCTAAAGTCGCCGAAATGGACTTGGGATCGAGCCCTACTCCATCGATCACCGTCACGGCCATGCCGAGCGTCTTCAGGTGGTCGATGAAGGCCTGTTCGTGCGCGGCACCGCGCTCGGCAAGGGTCTGAAGAACCGGATCCCAAACCTTGGGCTTCTGAAGCTCGCCCTTGGCCACTTTGAGATCGAGTTGCGTCAGATACGTACAGTTCAGGTGCCCGACCAGATCGGTCGAACTAAGGTACAAATTCCCACCAACGTTCTGCATTCCCCACCATAATGCCGTTCGCGGCGACCTACTCGGCCGTCTAGCGAACGCCCATTATGCCATTTTCCTAGGCGATCGGGCTCGAAAGAGGCGAATAATCTACTATAGTCGCGCAAAGAGTGTGGCGGGGGTTGAGCTGGTGGGGGCTGGTACGGTCGAGAAGGCGAGATGGCTGCGCGATTTGCTCCGGTTTCTGCCCTTGCGAAGCCAGTTCGTCCTGTCGGGCAATACCAGGGATCTCCAGATTCATGAGGCCGCGCCCGGCCAGATCACATCCGTATCCTTGACCAGAGCGCTGCCGGACGCACTGAGGGACGCCGGCTATGGCCGGATCGCGAGCTTCGATCTCTTGAACGGCTTTAGAGCCCTCGAACCGTCCGACGATAGCTTTTTGACGCATCTTGGGCTGTCGCCCGCAAACGGAACCGCTGCTGGGGGTATCGATCTTTTGGCCTCGACCCTTGAACGGCATGTTCCATCCGACGGCCCACCCTCGGCCCTCATTATCGACTTCGCGTCGCGCTTGATCACTCGCAGCGAGGCCCTCTCTCCCGCCGAACATCAGCTATTTTCGCGCGCATTGATCCTTTCCCATTCTGCGCGCGCGCGCCCGGCCGGCGATCGTCGTCAGCCATTTTTCAACACGGTGATCTGGATCGTGGACAAGGAGGGAGACCTTCCCGATTGGTTCCTGATCGGCAATCCACGCATTCGGCACATACCGATCGGTCGGCCCGACCACCTGGCCAGGCGGACCATGATCACTTCGTTGATGCGGGGACTTCCCGGCGCTCAAAATGCCGCTCCGGCCGACCTGGAGAAATCAACCAATGGATTCGTCGACGAGACCGAAGGACTTCTGCTCCTCGACCTCAGCGCGATCGCACAGCTCTCCCGAAGCGAAAACGTCTCGTTCGATCGCATCTCCGATGCGGTTCGGCGGTTCAAGGTCGGCGTCACCGAAGACCCGTGGCGCAAAATAAGCCACGACAAGATCAGCTCGGCGAACGAGTTCGTAAGGCGCCGCGTGAAGGGGCAGGCGCACGCCGTCACTCACATGCTCGACATCGTGAAACGCGCCGTCACCGGCATCGGGCAATCGCCAAGGGGTGGCCGACCGAGGGGTGTCGCTTTTCTCGCCGGCCCCACGGGGGTCGGGAAGACGGAACTTGCGAAGACCATTACTAGCCTGCTCTTCGGCGACGACAGCGCATACATCCGCTTCGACATGTCGGAGTTCAGCGCCGAGCATTCCGATCAGCGCTTGATCGGTGCCCCACCCGGCTACGTCGGCTACGACGTCGGCGGCGAGCTCACCAACGCGATCCGGGAAAAGCCATTCAGCGTCGTCCTTTTCGACGAGATCGAGAAGGCACACCCGCGAATCCTCGATAAATTCCTTCAGATCCTGGACGACGGCGTTCTCACCTCGGGACGAGGGGATCGCGTCTACTTCTCCGAAGCTTTCATCGTCTTCACGTCCAATCTCGGTATCTACACCCCCGGCCCCACGGGCGAGCGGATCGCGAACGTGACGCCCGAGGAGACGTTCGATGCGGTCAAGCGGAAGGTCCGCGCCGAGATCGAAAAGCATTTCAAGCAAGTGCTCAACCGTCCGGAAATCCTGAATCGCATCGGCGAGAACGTGATCGTCTTCGATTTCATTCGCGGAGATGTCGCCAACGAGATCTTCGATCATATGGTGGACAGTCTGCTGAACGACGTCAAATCGCTAGGCTACCACGTGATACTGTCGGAGCAGGCCCGCGCGACGCTGCGCGGTCTGTGTCTGGCGGATCTTTCGAATGGCGGACGCGGCATACGCAATCAGGTCGAAGCCCATCTCATCAACCCGCTTTCGCGCGGTCTGTTCGATAGCGGCGCAGCAGAAGGAAGCCGATTTCGAGTCTTGGAAGTTCAAACCGGGGCATCGTCGACGCTTCGTCTCGAAAGCGAGCCCTAGAGATGACGATTCGCATCTCCGTCTCGCGCATCCATTTTCCCGTGACGACTTTAGGACCCGGACGACGGCTCGGCATTTGGTTTCAGGGTTGCTCCATCCGTTGTCCGGGCTGCATTTCCATGGACACCTGGGTGGAAGGACGGGGAAGCACGACTGTCGAAGAAGTCGTCAATTCCATCATTCCGTGGATATCGAAGGCCGACGGCATCACCATCTCAGGAGGCGAGCCTTTCGACCAACCCGACGCTCTGTTGGAACTAACGGCACGAATTAGGTCTAAGACCGAGGCCGATATACTCGTCTTCACCGGATATCCGTGGGCGCACATCCGCGACATAGTTGGCACGTCCTCTAGTACGATGGATGCCCTCGTTACGGGGCCTTTCGACTTCGAGGAAAAGCAGACACTTGCTCTGCGAGGAAGCGACAATCAGGAACTTCACTTCATCACGGAAAACGGCCGCGCCCGGTTCGCCAGCTTCGAGCGCTTGGCCGACGAGCGGGATCGGTCCGTCGATGTCATGTTCGACGAAAACGGCGACGTCTGGTTTGCCGGTATACCCGCGCGCAATGATTTTCGCAGACTGCAGGAATTACTCGAAAGCAATGGATCGACACTCGACACGTCCGAGGACAAGCGAATTTCCTCCAAGCTGGCTCGCCCGGCATGATTAGACTTTGCCCGAATTGCGATACCGAGCGGCCCGTCACCGAGTTCTTTTGCGAAGGCACGGTCGACGGTCACAATTGCGGATGGGACTTGTCATCGATCGATCCCACGCCCCCTGGCCAGCCGCAACCTGTCTCTCCGGCACCGACGCCATCCAATCCGACTTGTCGCAACGGGCACGCCAATTCGCCGGGCGACCTCATCTGCAGCACCTGTGGAGAAATTCTCGACGGACCAGCGCTACCCGTACCGCTGCCCGAGCCGGGACCCCAACTGGGTCCGGAGCCATCGCCGACCGAGACCATCATCGACGGCTGGCGTCTTCTCGACAGGATCAAGTCGTCGAGTACCGTTCGCGAACGTTACACCGCCGTGCAGGACACTAGCGGACGTCGCGGAGTACTTACGTTATATGCGACCGCGTCCGAGCCGGACGGAGCGATCTACGATCTGCTGCGAAAACTTCCACGCGATCACGTCGCCGAGATAATCGCGACCGGTCGATGGTGCGAGCGCGCTTATGAGGTCGTCGAGGAATTCCCGGGCGGCACCATCGCGGATCTGACCCTGGACATCGGCGATCGGACGGCGCTGGAGAGGTTCATCAGCGAACTTGCCCGAGCCGTACATTCGCTGACCGAGGCAGGCCTGCGCCATAGGGACCTCCGTCCCTCCACCATTTTCGTCCGCTCCAGGGATCCGCTCGACCTCGCTATCGGCAGCTTCGGCTCCGCACGGCTTTCGGAATTCGATCTCGACATCGCCTCTCCGCTTGAAACGACCCGCTACATGGCGCCTGAAGCGATTGCAGGCGGCGTAGCGGCGGCTTCAGACTGGTGGAGCTTGGGGATGATCCTGCTGGAGCGGATCACCGCAGGAGCCTGCTTCGAAGGCATCAACGAGCAGGCCTTCCTGATCCACGTGCTGACCAACGGCGTGCCGCTGCCGGAGAATCTGGATCCTTCCATGGACCCGCTTCTTCGCGGCCTTCTCGCAAGCGATCGCCGTCAGCGGTGGCGATGGAAGGAAGTTCAGGCCTGGCTGGCGGGCGAAGCAGTGTCGGCGCCTGCAGGGCAGAAGGCCGGCGAAGCGGAGGGGCGGGCGTCCATCACGCTCGGCGGCAAGCAGTACAGGTCGGCCGGCTCATTCGCACTTGCCGCTGCCGAAGCATCCAACTGGGATGAGGCAAGAGGCCTTCTTCTGCGAGGAGCGGTGGCGACCTGGGCTACGGAGGCGGGCTTCGATGCCAAAGTGCCCGCGGCGCTGCGACAGTTCGCAAGGGTCGAGGAACTGAACGAAGACCTGAAGCTATCGATCTCGTTGAAGACGCTGAACCCGTCGATGCCTTTGATCGTCCGGGGAAACATCGTTACCCCCGGCTGGCTGCTCGACCATCCCGACGACGGCTTCAGCCTCATCACGGGCCCAGCTCCAGATCTTCTTCGAAAGGTCGATGCGGACGATCTGCTTTGGCGGCTGAAACTGCGCGCCGAGACCGTGCGGAAGCGCCTGGAGCAACTCGATATCGACGTCGAGGAGGACCTGCTTCGCGTGCACCTCCTTTCGACTTCGATGGCCCGTTTGTCGGCCCTGTGGGAGGAGAAGCGGACGCTGCTTCCCGACACCGACCATGCGGGCATCGTTTCGCTGGTGGAGAGGCGACAGTCGGCCGAAGAGGATCTGATAATTCTTCTCAGCGCATCGCCGAGCCAATTCCGCTCGGTGGAGGAGGTGATCGAGGAGGCGGCTAAGCAGGCTTCATCGGCAGGCTTGGGCGCCCTTTCGAAGGAGGAGGCTGCGGCGAGACTCGCGCGCCCTCGTCGTGAAATCTACCAGGCCGTAGACGAGCGTGTACAGAATTTCGCCAGGTGTGGGATTTTGACTGTCGACGAATGGGCCGACGAATTTCGACTTGACCGACGCATGCCGATCGGGCGAGCCCTCGCACTTCTCTCGGTTCCGAAAGACACTTGGAAGCCGCTTCCCAAGCAAGGCTACGTTTCGACCATTCTTGATTTCTTCGCGAAAAGAATATCAGGCGGCGTACTGCGCGGACCGCTGACGCGGATGCTCATCGGCAAGACCGCGCGGATAGATCTGACCGAGTTGAATACGGCGCGACTGCCGGGATCGGAGATCCTCAGCCTTCTTTTGGCAAGGGCCGGCCGATCAGTGAACATCGATCCTGCCGCGTTTTCCGAGAACGAAGGCCTGGAGCGCAGACTGCGATCTCTCCATTCCCATGCAGTACTCTACAAGCGAGATACCGGGATCGACGGTCTATATATGGGATTTCCGTTCCTCCTCATGCGGGACGGGAAGCCGAACACGAAGCCGAGGATCGCGCCCGTCCTGCTCTGGCCGGTCAGCGTGTCGCCCGAGGTCGGAAACCGCGGTCACGTCACGATCGGGTACGGACGAGAAAAGAACGTCGAGACGGAAGCGGAACACGTCGTCGTCAACCCGGCCCTCGAAGGCATGGTGGGAATTCCCGAAGCAAGACGATGGCAGGAAGCGGCGGACGAGCTGCTCACCCGCGGCAGTCTTACGACTCAGGATGTGATGGACGCGTTCAGCCAGCTCGCCACGCCTACGGGAAGCGAGTTGGCACCGCTACCCGGTAAGGACGTGAAGGTCGGCTCGCACGAACGACAAATCGTGCCGGCAGCCGTGCTGTTCCATCTCGCTTTCATGGGGCAGGCGGTCATGAAGGATCTCCAGCTCTTGAGAGGAATGCCGCCAACGGCGACCGCGCTCGAGGCAGCACTCCGTCTCACGGATCAGAGGTCGGCGCCGCCGACGCCGGCCCCGGTGCGGGAGATCGATCGCTACTTCACGGCCGACAGCGATCCCTCCCAGGAGGCGGCGGTGATCGAAGCTCGACAGGCACCAGGCCTCGTCATTGAGGGGCCACCGGGGACGGGCAAAAGCCAAACCATCGTCAACATGGTGGCGGACGCGATCGGCAGAGGCAAATCGCTGCTTGTGATTTGCCAGAAGCAACCGGCAATCGACGTCGTCAGGAAGCGCCTCGAAAGAGAGCGACTTGCTGACCGGTTCGTTATGATCACGGATGCGACGCGAGACCGCGAGGCCATCGTCGGCTCGATCCGTTCCCAGGTCGAAACCCTGCATAGTCGTCCCGCGGGCGGCTCGCCGGCCTGGAAACGCGATCGCGAACGATTGGCGGCTCGCATCGACGTGCTCGAAGCGGAACTCGATCGTCAACAGGCCGCCTTGCACGAAGTCGAAAATCGGACGGGATTGACCTATCGGTCATTGCTCGGCGAACTCCTGGCCATCGAGGAAAACGAGCCGAAACCGATCGATGCGCCGGCGCTTCGTTCGCTGCTATCGGATTTGCATCCGTCAGACATCGCGACGGTCGAGGAGAATTGCGGACCGCTTGCGAGATATTGGCTTCCGGCCAAGTTCGAGGGCAATCCCCTATCCTCTCTCAGGGTCTTCAACCCGGACCGCGGAGCAGCGGAGGAGTTCGCTACATCCCTTCGTGCGTTCTCGGACTTGGAGGCAGGACGCGGGAACGCGGAAGCGGAGACCGCGGACTCGTTGAGGATTTCAGATTTCGACGCCTTCAGACAATGGCTTCGGACGGCCGAGCAGCTTCGCTCGATCAGCGAGGGCCTTTGCGCCAATCTCGGACGCTGGCTTCCCATGTTCAGAAGTCCCGAGGGCGGCGGGTCCAAGGGCACGAACATGCTCGCCGGCCTCGTTTGGCTTGAGGAACGCCTCGCTTCGCTTGATCCATCGGCCCACCAGCTAGAGCAGGTTCGGAAACTGGTGGGTATCCAGGACGACGAGCTAAGATCCGCTTCGGAACTGGCGGTCGCGGTACTCCAGCCAGCGAAGGGATTGGCAATGATCAATCCCATGCGTTGGCTTCGAAAACGTCGTCTTCGCGCTCTGCTGACGACTATGAGCTTTGCCAACGACGACCGAGCTATCTCGTCGTTCCATCGCGGGGCCGAACTGGAGTTGGTGCTCAGGCCGCTAAGAATGCAGTTGGCGGGATATCTCACCTCGCTTTTCGGCAAGGCTCCCGATCACGACGTCGCTCCCGGCAAACTCGCCGAACTTTCCAGGAACCTGCATTCGATACTTGCGGTCGTCCACAACCTCGTGACCGTCATCGACGATTGCCCCAACCGGGCCGAACTCGACCGAGCAGCCATGACCGGCAAGATCGAAGGGATCGACGGGTTCTTCGGGCGAGCGGATCGAGCCCTGCGAAGGCAGGATGTCCGGCAGCAAAGCCATGCGGCGCTGGATGATCTCGCCCGATATTTTGACGCGGCTTGGATCGAATCGCGACGCGCGACGATCGACGGCGGCCGGTCAAACGAGGCCGCCATCGCCGAAATACTCCAAGCGTTACCCATGCTTGCGCCATACCAGGAATTTCGGCTCCGCTCCGTTCGTCTCGGCGACAAGGAACGCGCTATCTTCCGCACTCTTCGCTCGAAGGAAGCTGAACTCTCGCTCATCGGTACCGGTGATCTTGATTCTTGTATCCGGGCAACCATCGGGCGGGAGGCGCGGCTGGCCTGGAAGAGCGCGATGGAAGCCGCCAATCCGGAGGTACTCCTCGATAGCAGAGCGGTCGAAGCGAAGGTGACGTCGCTTGCCGAAGCCGACGCGCAAATCAGGGATTGCAACAGGGAGCTTCTGATCCACGGCATCGACGTCAGCCGCGTCCACCCGACGCGAGAGTGGGAACCGATCACTCGACTTCGCGGTCCGAGGGCGTTGCGCCTTCGAGAGTTCATCGAGAAAGCCGCTCCGCTAGGCCTTTTCGCGCTACGACCGGTTTGGCTGATGACTCCCGACATCGCGAGCCGGGTGCTGCAGGCGCGTCCCGGCACGTTCGATACCGTCATTTTCGACGAAGCCTCCCAGATGCCGGTGGAATACGCGTTGCCATCGCTGTTCCGGAGCAAGATAGTGATCGTGAGCGGGGACGAGAAGCAGATGCCGCCCACGACATTCTTCGCGAGCAAGGTCGAGAACGACGAAGCGGCGATCTTCGATGGCGAGGAGCCGGAAGAGGAAGCGACCGAAGAGGAGCGCGAAGCCTTCGCGGAAACGTGGAATAGGCGGGAGATCAAGGATTGTCCCGACCTGCTCCAGCTTGCCCGCTCCGCTCTCCAAAGCCGAACCCTGCAGGTCCACTATCGTTCGAAATACCGCGAGCTAATCTCGTTTTCGAATGCTTCGTTCTACGCGAACGGACTTAGCGTGCCGGTTCGGCACCCCGACGAAATAATCCGGAGGATCAAGCCTATCGAGGTTCTCCGTTCGGACGGCATCTACAAGAGCCAGACCAATCCCAAGGAAGCCTCCGATGTGGTGGAGTATCTCAGCGGCCTCTGGGAAGATGCTTCTCCGCCATCAGTCGGTGTCGTGACATTCAATCGCAAGCAGGCGGACGCAATCGAGGACGCACTGGAAGCGCGCGCCGAAAACGACGAGGGCTTTCGTGATGCCTTGATGCGGGAACGCGAGCGCGTCGAAGCCGGTGAGGACATGGGCTTCTTCGTCAAGAACGTGGAGAACGTTCAGGGCGACGAACGCGACGTCATCGTGTTCTCGACCACTTTCGGACGCAACGAGCATGGCGTCTTCCGCAAAAGCTTCGGTGCACTCGGTCATGCCGGCGGCGAGCGGCGCTTGAACGTGGCCGTGACTCGGGCGAGGGAAAAGGTAGTCATCGTCACGTCAATGCCGGTATCCGAGATTTCCGACCTCCTGACCCGGCGCAGCGGACCGCGTGTACCGCGTGACTATCTGCAGGGTTACCTCGAATACGCCCGTACCGTTTCGGATGGATCGGCGGAATCCGGCAGAGCCTTGCTCGAACGCCTTGTGACGGAAGCGCGTGCGGATCACGAATACGAAGGCTACGCAGACGATGGCTTCACGAAATCCGTCGAGAAATTCCTGGAGACCAACGGATGGAAGCCGACCAAGGCGCGCGACGGTGGCGCGTTCAGTCTCGATTTCGCGATCACCGATCCTCGCACGGGCCTGTATGCGCTAGGCGTGGAGTGCGACGCTCCGCGGCACCTGTTGCTCCAAAGAGCCCGAGCGCGCGAGGTCTGGCGCCCGAAGGTTCTGAATGGAGCGGTGCCGTTCATTCACCGGGTTTCGTCCTACGCGTGGACCCATTCCGGGGATGAAGAGCGTCAGCGCCTCAAGCGAGCCGTCGAAAACGCCCTGCATAACGGAGGAGGATACCGATGAGTGGTCCGAAAGCCTTCCGGATAGTCACCCGCGCGGAAATCATCTCGATTTGCCGGCGTAGCTTGGCGCGTCTGGACGCGGCCGTCGAATTTTGGACTTCGACCTGTAAGCGCAACGGGACGATCGATCAGTCGGATATCGACCGGGTTGTCGCTCGACGCGACGAGATTCGCCGGATGCTCGACGCGGATAGGTTCACTGACCTTCAAAAGCAGGTCATAGCCGAAATTTCATATTTGAGCGCCGATGCCGAGCGACGCGCGGAAAAGGCCGCAGAATCTGAAGCGAAGCGAAAGGGCGATCAGAGGCGTGCCAAGTCCGCGGCCCAGGCACTGCTCGCGAAGTTCGAAGCTTCCCACATCGAGATCCCGATCGATCTTCGACGAGAGCTTACGACGGCCGCGGCGTCCGTCGAGAGCCTCAACAAGGCTGTAAGCAAGGGGCTGATGCTGCTTCAGCCAACCGATCGCTCCGAAGGTGTCACCGAGCGTCAGCGGGCGCTCGCCGACCGGCTCGGTGCCGGCGACCGTCGTATCACGCTCGAGGAGTGGACTTCTCAGCAAACCGGCGCAAGCGACGACCAGGCGCTTTTGAAGGTGGACAAGCTCCTTGGCGAACTTGACGGCCTTGGGATCGATCCCAGTCCTTTTTCCGCTCGGATCGCGGCTCTCGAGGCCGAGCCGCGCGCCCGGCAGGCTCTTGTTGCCGACAGCCTGCTCCTCGATCTTAACTCCGCGATCAAGACCGGACGCGGGCGCGCGCGCCTCGAACGGGATCTTGCTGAGCGGCATGCCGAACTGTCGGAGATGAAATCGGCCGAAGCGACCGCGTTGCGCGTCGAAATCGAGCGGGCCATTGCGAAGGCCGGCAGCAATGACCAGGAACTGGTCAAACGCGCCGATTTCCTGATCGAGGCCGAAGTTCGCTCCATAGCTGCGGAGGAGCGGCGACGCGCCGTCTTGGAGGGGCTCTCGAGCCTCGGTTATGAGGTCTCTGAGGGGATGATGACGGCTTGGGTCTCGGGCGGCCGGATCGTTCTCCGAAAACCCGCCAATCCGGGGTATGGGGTCGAACTTTCGGGCGGATCGCAAGCGGACCTCATGCAGGTTAGGGCCGTCGGTATTGGAAATCCCGCCGAGGCGCGGGACGCGGGCCGTGATAGGGACATGGAGACGATCTGGTGCGGAGAGTTTGAACGCCTGCAGTCGCTGGTCGCGAAAGCGGGAGGAAACGTCTCCCTCGAGAGCGCCCGTCCGGTCGGGCAATATCCACTCAAGGTGGTTGAGGACCTAGCGGCCCGTCCGGCGGATGTCGACGTTGCTGCGACACGACATCATAGCCGGCAATAGATCTTGGATTGGTCGAGCGGAGCGTCCGGCTTGCTGTGATGTTGCAAAACCAACGCTTCACGCCGGCGGGCGCGGGATCGTCCTCCTCGGACATGCGACCGGTGGCCGATCCGCCGCAGCCGCCCGCGCCGCCGCCGGTCGTCGCCCAGCCTTCGGCGGTCGGCGAGAACGGCTTCGGGAGACGGCAGATCGAGCATTCGGTCGGAAAGCCAGGCTGTCCTGCATCTCGGCATGTCCTGGAGCCGTTGCCGCCTTAGGTCCTCCATCCCGATCAACATGCCTGAATCCTAGAACCGGCAAAACTCGGCTAACATGGGACTTTCCCTCGTTGGGGGCATTGCATGTTCGACATGGCAACCACCGCGCTTTTGCGCGCGGTTATCGAAGAAGGATGCGAGGGTCTCCCGCAGCGCGAGATCGGAGCGCGTACGCATGTGGCATCGAAGATCCTGGAGGCCGCCACCATCGGCGAACTCTCTCCCGAAGACCTCAGACAGGTCGGCCGCAAGGCCCTCTCGCACGCGCCCACCATGTGGCGCTAACTGAGAGCGGGGGCGCGGACGTGAACTTCCAGGTCACTGTTTTGAAGATCTTGGCGGCATACCCGGACGGGTTTGCCGTGATGGAAGACCTCAAGCGTGACATGGCTATCCTGGCGACGAGTGGCCGCGACTGGGCGGACCGGACCAGGCGGCTTGCGGCCAGGGTGCCCGGCCTGGACATCTGGTCACAAGGACTGGTCGAGCGCCTAAGCGGGGGATGGAAGATCACAGCCAAAGGCCGGGCAGTGCTCGACCTCATGGAGGCCCGCCCAGCGGCGTCGGAGGCCGTCCAGGTGCCCGCCGTCGAAGATTCCATTGCGGCGTCCACGTCGCCCGTTTCTCCGCTGCGGCAGCCCGCAGAACGTGCGAAGCGGCGGCGCGAGCGCCGGGAGCGTCGCCGTGAGGCCCGTGAACGAGCAAGGGCGAACGCCTCCTGAGAGAGGTTAAAGAAAAAAGCCGCCAGCGGAGCTGGGCGGCTTGATAGTCCCGGACCGTCGGTTGCCTCCCCAGCCCCAAGCGTACCGCCGTTACCTTGTTTGCGGCCATGCCGCTCCGAACTATCGAATGCGTTTCGATTCGGCTATTGGGCCGCCGATTTATGCACGGCGCATTTTGCAGAGCCGGCGAGGGGCGGGGATGAGGAAGCCGACTTGGAGGCTATGGCCAGCCGAGACCGTCACCTTCGCCCACACCACGCCCAGCACCCGATTCCAAGGCGAGGGCTCGTTTCCGCCGACGAGAGCGCGTGACGTTAAGGCCGGCTTGCAACCCATCGCGGAGAGCGCCGTCTAAGAACCGATCGCGGGACTAGGCGGGGGCCTTCAGAGAATCGAGACGCTTGCGCAGAAATGCCAAAACCATGATCTCGTCGGAAGTGAGCTTGGCGTACTGGCGCTTGAACTTCTGCGCGATCTTGGCTTCGATCATCTTCACGAGATCACCGGACATGTAGGCGTTCAGGACTTCCGGATGCACGTAGCACTTGCGGCAGATTGCGGGCGTGTTGCCGAGCTGCTTCGAGACGCTCTCGATCGCGGCAACGACGTTGCGCTTCGCCTCGGCCTGGCTGTCGTACTTCTTGAACTCGGTCAGCGCCAACGCCGCCAGAACCGTCCCCGCCCAAGTCCGGAAATCCTTTGCGCTGAAGTCCTCGCCTGTGATGTCCTTGATGTAGGCATTGACGTCGCCGGAATCGACGGTACGCGGCTGCCCGTCGTCGTCCAGGTACTTGAAGAGCTCATGTCCTGGGATCTCCGCGCAGCGCTTCACGATCGCGGCAATCCGCTTGTCCTCGACGCGAAGTTTCCAGTGTTTGCCCGACTTGCCCGTGAAGTCGAACCGAAGGACGCCGCGGCCCACCGCAACGTGCTTTCGTCGCATCGTGGTGAGCCCGTAGGACTTGTTTTTCTCGGCATACTCGGCGTTGCCGACCCGGATCAAAGTCTTCTCCAGAAGACTGACGATCGTGGCCAGAACCTTCACGCGAGGTAGCCCTTCCAGCTTCATGTCGGCCGCGACACGGTCGCGCAGCGCGGGCAGCGCGGCGGCGAGCTGGACGATGTGTTCGTACTTGTTCTGGTCGCGCAGCTCGCGCCATTTCGCGTGGTAGCGGTACTGCTTGCGGCCCCGCGCATCGAGCCCGGTCGCCTGGATGTGACCATTCGCCGAGGGGCAGATCCAGACGGATTCATAGGCCGGGGGGATACCGATGGACTTGATGCGCCGGATAACGGCGGCATCGGTGATGCGCTTCCCGTCCTTGTCGTAGTAGCTGAAGGTAGTCCCCGTCCGCTTGCGGGTGTAACCGGGCGCGGAGTCGCTGACATAGCGGAGGCCTTCTTCCGCAATGGTGGCTGCGACCTCGGCGGTGCGGTCCAGAACCTGTTCTTCGTTGCGAGTCTCTCGGAGCATGGGCCTGTCCTCGGAAGCACCCGGGGATCGAGGCTCCACTCCTTTCTAAAGGAATGAAGACAGCGGTTGGTTCCGTTGGGAGATCTGTGGGTCGTATATGCTGATCAGTGGCCGCGCAGAATACCGAAGCTAGAGCCGGTGGTTCCTCTCGACGGGGCGCTCCGCAGGCTGACGATAGCGGCAAGGCCCAACTTCAGACAATCGCCACAAAGTTTACGGACACGCTTTCCCAATTAGTCTGTGCGAAGGCCGCTATGTCCCAATATTCGCTCGATGTGTTGCGTCAGCGCTATGTCGTCGAGAAACGACCACTCGAGGCCAGCGTCGAGCAGATCCTGCGGGCTGACGGCCGCGCGGGAGCACGTGCCATCCTGGCTTCGATCGACAAACGGCGCTTCGAAAACAGGTCCGAAGGACAGCGCCTCCGCAAGATGCTCAGTTTCGAAACCTCTCTCTGGGAGAGCGGCCTTCATGCCGTGGCGGGCGTGGACGAGGCTGGAATGAGCCCTCTCGCCGGGCCGGTCTCCGCTGGCGCTGTGATCCTGAAACCCGGCACGCGGATAGTTGGGATCGACGACTCGAAGAAACTCGACGCCGCGGCTCGCGAAGAGCTCGCGAAGGAGATCAAGGCAAAGGCAGTGAGTTGGTGTGTTGCGTTCGTAGAGGTCGAGGAGATCGACACGATCAACATCTATTGGGCGGGCATCCAAGCGATGCAGCGTGCAGTCCGAGGGCTAGGGTTGAGGCCGCAGCACTTGCTGATCGACGCAAAGCGGTTGAAGGAGATCGACGTCCCCCAGCAGGCCATCATCAAGGGCGACGCCAAGTCCGCCAGCATCGCTGCTGCGTCGATCCTGGCGAAAGTCGAGCGCGACACGGTCATGCGGACTCTCGACATTCGTCACCCTGGCTACGGCTTCGCGGATCACAAGGGCTACCCGGTGCCGGCTCATTACGAAGCTCTCGCCAGGCTGGGCGCTTGCGCAGCTCACCGCCGGTTGTTCGGACCTGTGCGCAAGGCTCTCGGGTTGCCGCCCCTGCCGCCTTGGCCTTCCGCATCCGAGCGCGAAGCCGGCTGAACTCCAGGTCGTCCGCTTCGGCTTGGCGGCGTTATTTGCGCGACCAACTCTTTTCGCGCACGACGTCATTGGCCTTTTTGTCGGACCGCAGGCCGAGATAGACGGGCTGGCGCAGCTCTCCCTTGCTGGTCCACTCCGCGAACTTCACTTCCGCGACCAACGAAGGACGGACCCAGGTCGTGACCCGCTCATCCTTCACCTTGGCGGGGAACGGCGACTTGCTTGTCTTGATCCTGGCGAGCTTGCCGTGAAGCTCTTCGAGAACCTGGCGGCTGAAGCCCGTGCCGACGTGGCCGATGTACCGCCACGCATCGTCTTCGCGCACTGCCAGCACAAGAGCGCCGAAAAAGGGCCGGGTTCGCCTCGGCGCCGTGAAGCCGGCGATCACGACCTCCTGCCGCTGCGCGGTCTTCACCTTCAGCCAATCGGCGGTACGGCGTCCGGACGCGTACGGGCTGTCGGCACGCTTGGCCATGATGCCTTCCAGATGCCTCCGCTCGGCTTCTGCGAAGAACTTCGTCCCCTTGCCTTTGCGGTGGTTGCTGAACGCGAGCAGCTTGTGTCGCGGCAGGATCGCCTTTAGCCGCTTCTTGCGCTCGAGGAGCGGCAGCGCACGCAGGTCCTCTCCGTCCGCGAACATGAGATCGAACGCGCAGTACAAGAGCTTGGCTTCATGGCGCAGGGCGTTCTGGAGCAATTGGAAATGGGATGCGCCGTCCTTGCCGATCGCGACGAGCTCGCCATCGATCACCGCATCCCCATTCACGCGTTCAAGTGCTTTTGCGACCTCTACGTAGGAGTGGCTGATGATCTTCCCGTTACGGCTGTAGAGCGCGACCCGACCACCCCGGATTTCCGCGACCATGCGGAAACCATCGAACTTGTCCTCGAAAACCCAATTAACATCGTCGAACGGCGCGTCCGTCAGCGTGGCCAGCATGGGCTGAAGGCGATAAGGCAGGGTCGATTTTCGGGCCATGGCAGGCGCTCTCTACAGGGCCGGCAAAGGCCGAAACGAGGAGGACGGAAGCCGGACCCGCGCGCTATCGCCAGCCGCTACCGGTCCCCCGGCCCGGACCACGCCCAGCACTCCGGATTTGAACGCAGGGCCCGTTTCCGCCGACGAGAGCACGTGCCGTTTGAGCCCGGCCTGGTAGCGGTCGATGAGGACGCAGGGCGTCCGGAGACCGGTCAGCTCGACGATGGCCGTGGGCCCGAGCTCAACGAGCGTCCCGAGCGGCATCCGCTCGAGGTCCAGACCGGCCGTGGTGATATTCTCCCCGAGCTCTCCCGCTGCGATCTCGAAGCCGGCTTCCAGAAGGGAAGCGAAGAGCTCGACCGGGATCAGGTGGACCTGCCTGAGATTAGGCAGGCGGGGCTGGCGACGGGCGAGATAGCGGTGCCGGACGAACGCGCCGGCGTGGGCGTCGCCTTCGACGCCGTGGCCTTCCACCAGGATTATGTTGTCCTGAGTTGGTTTGCTGAAGTGGTGCCGGCGATCGGCGGCGACTGCCACCACCCTTCCCCGCAATGAGAAATCGTGTTTCTGCGGCATTAAGCGGCGCGGCCCAGCGAGCGCCGCTTCTGGCGTAGGTAGCGCGTGATTTCTGAGAGCGACAACGCGTTCAGGACCCGCTCGGCGGGGACACCGCCCTTGCGGGCCATCAGGACGCCCCAGTGCATGTGGTCGAGTTCGGGAATCGAGTGCGCGTCCGGATTGATGCTCAGCATGCAGCCAAATTCGAGGGCGGCTCGGTGCCAGCGCCAGTCCAGGTCGAGCCGCCATGGGTGAGCGTTGACCTCTACGGCGACGTCGTGCTTCGCGCAGGCCCGCAGCACCTTCTCGACGTCAATTTCGTAGCCCGGCCGGCGCTGGAGCTGTCGCCCCGTCATGTGGCCGATGATGGTGGTGTGAGGGTCGGAAATGGCCCGAAGCAGGCGCTGCGTCTGCGCCTTGCGATCCAGCTTGAAGCGCCCGTGGATGCTGGCGACCACGAAATCGAAGCGCTCCAGCACCTCATCCGGATAATCGAGCGAGCCGTCGGCCAGAATGTCTGATTCGATGCCTTTGAGAATCCGGAAATCCTTTCCGAAGCGCTTGTTCAGCCGGTCGGCTTCCCGATGCTGCTCTGCGATCTCCTTGACGGAGAGACCGCCCGCGTAGTGGGCTGACTTGGAATGATCGGCGACGCCGAAATACTCGAAGGCTCGCTGACGTGTGGCCTTGGCCATCCTGTCCAGGGTCTCGGTGCCGTCGGAGGCATCGGTGTGGCAGTGAAGGATTCCGCGCAGGTCCTCGTCGGTGACGAGCTTCGGCAACTTGCCCTTCAGAGCGAGCTCGAGCTCGCCGAGCCCCTCCCGGAGTTCGGGATCGATGAAGGGCAGACCGAGGGCACTATAAATCTCGGCCTCGTTGCCGGCGATTAGGGTGCTGCCCTTGTGCAAGCCGTCGGCCTCCAACCGCAGACCCTTCTCGGCCGCCAAGGCTTGAAGCTGCTCGATGTGGCCCGCGGAGCCGGTGGCGAAGAGAAGGGCTGCGCCGAAGTGCTTGCGGTCGGATACTCTAATTTGCAGGCCGTCGGCCGATGGCGCCGATGAGGCGTCCGGCTTGGCAGCCTCCGCAACGATCGCGAGATCGCCGACGAGTTCGCAGCCGCGGCGGAAATCGCCGGCGATCGTCACACGCTTGAGTTTGGGGCGGGACTTGCGGATCGAGTCCTTCGCGTGCGCGAGCAGCGCGGCGGCGCGGTGCAGGTGGAGGCGGCCCTCTCCGCTTTTGGCGATCGCGAGGTTCTGCAGGATCTTGGTCTGCAGCGCGGCGCCGAGTCCTTTCGCCCTCTTGATGCGGTCATCCTTGGCGGCCGCCTCCAACTCCGAGAGCGAGCCGATGCCGAGATCCTTGTACAGGCGCAGCACCTTCTCCGGACGAAGGCCGGGTACAGCGAGCATCTCGAGCACGCCCGCGGGAATCTCCTTCCGCAGCTTTTCGAGGCTGGGATGACTGCCCGTCTTGTGTACCTTGGTGATGATGTCGGCAATTGCATCGCCGACGCCCGGGATCTCAGTAAGTCGATCTTCGGCGACGAGCACGTCCAGAGGAACGGCTAGGGCAGTCAGGCTGTCGGCGGCCCGAGAGTAAGCTTTCGCTCGGTAGGGATTGCCGCCTCGCAAGCCGGTGCGTTGCGCGTACTCTCGCAGGAGACTTGCCACACCGCGCGCGTCGAGCGAAGGCATTCAGCCAGCCTCCCGGTCCGAGCTTTGCGGCGCCGCCGGAGTAAGGCGACCGCCGGAACGGTCACTTGGCCGGCGATCGAGAGAGGCCTCAAGCTTCTGGGCTGCGCGAAAGTCCTCAAGGTGCTGGATATTGGGGCCGTAGGCAGCCTCCTTTTTGAGGAGATTGTAGATCCGGCCGGCCACCAGTTGCAGATGCTTCATCTTGCCCCGCGGCATGGATCTCGCTTTGCAGAGAGCTCGGACGGCGTAGGCGCGGAAGTAATCGAATGCGTCTGACATGATGTCAGTAACGCCGGCTCTCGCCGAGAGTTCGATGAACTCTGAGAAGGACTGGATCGCCCATCAGCGCCCGTCGGGCCCTGGCGAAACCTTGCGTGCGGTCGCTGGAACTCCTCGCCGCCTTCGAAGTTGCGAGACTCGTTGATTGAGGTAGGTAGACTGCCCGCCGTCGGCCCCAACCCGGCGGCGGGATTTTCGTGAGTTGAGTAGCGTGGCAAAGCGTACAAAGGCGCCTCGGGCCGAAAAGACCGAGGTCCCTACAATGCCGGGGTTCATCGAACCCCAGTTGGCGACCCTGAAGCTGAAGGCGCCTTCAGGATCCCAATGGATTCACGAAGTCAAATACGACGGGTACCGCATTCAGCTCCGGATCGACGGCGACGATCGCCGGGCCTACACCCGCAACGGCTACAACTGGATCAGCAAATTTTCGAGGATTGCTGCCGCCTTCGACATCGAAGGACAGGCAATCGTCGACGGCGAGGTTGTCGTCATCCATGATGGGCGCACGAACTTCTCCGAGCTGCAGGCAGACCTCGGCAGAGGCGATCAGGATCGACTGGTCTACTTCGCTTTCGATCTGCTTTGGCTGGACGGCAGAGATCTGCGGAAAGAGCCGCAGATCGAGCGGAAGAGGCTGCTCAACGATCTGATCGAGGAGCACGACCTCAAGGAGCCCGTCCTCTATAGCGAGCACCACGAAGGGGATGGACAGGCACTGTTGGCCGCAGCCAGCAAGCTGAATTACGAAGGCATCGTCTCCAAGCGGGTGGATGCACCATATCGATCGGATCGGGTGGAGGCATGGCAGAAGATCAAGGTCGTTCAGAAGGGCAAGTTTCCCGTGGTCGGCTTCATCAAGGACCCATCCGGCGTCGCCGCGCTCTATCTGGGCAAGAAGGAAGGCAAGGATCTGGTCTACATGGGGAAGGTCGGGACCGGATGGAGCCGAACCACCTCGGCGCAGATCCGCAAGGCGCTCGACACCGTGGTAAGCCCGAAGCAGAAGCTGACCAAGACCATCAGGAAGCCGAAGGCCACGTGGGTCGAACCCAAGTTCTATGCCGACATCGAGTACCGCGACATCACCTCCGAAGGTCTGCTGCGGGCCAGCTCGTTCAAGGGGTTGAGCAAAGGAACGCGCCGGGCATAGCCGCGTTTTCCTGCGGAGTATGTGGAGTACCGGTCATGAATCCGGAACAGCGAGTTGCGAAGGCCTTGGAAGACGCACAAGGCATCTTGGCCCGGCATGTCGAGCCCGGCCCCAGAGATTGCGAGCAAACCATAAACAAGCTGCTGGATGTGCTCGACGACGAAGCCGTCGTGCAGGCGCTCAAGGATTCGAAGATGGAAAAGCCCACAACTGAACAACTCGACGAGCTCAAGCGGCTCAGTGCAATCGCGCGTGTGCCGGACGAATCGGAGATCGTGACTTCGAAGGAAGAAGCCGAAACTCGGATCCGCGATCTGAATGACAAAGCTCGGATGGAATGAGGCGATCCCAGGACGACATCCATAGCGAAGAGCTCGGCCGGCGAAGGGACGTCGATTTCGGACACCCGGCATGAACTCGATGGACACGTTCGATCCCGATATGCCGTGCCGCGTTCACAATGGCCTCAATGACCAGATCATCGAATGGCGCACCCAGTGGGCGGCGTCGATGTACCGCCAACACGCGTCGAAATGGCATGAGGGCGTCGTAGCCTTGGGACGGTCTGTATTCGACGGATGGCTCCATCTTGTGACCACTGAGCCGCGAGCGAGAGCTGACGCGGAACCCGCGAATCCTTGCGGCGTTGCATCGTCATCAAGTTTGCAAGAGGAGGAGCCGATGGCGGCAGCGAAGAAGGTAACCGCGCGTGGACGCAAGCAGGACCGGGCACGCGTCGCCAAGGGACAGGACTACGAAGTCCGCTACGAAGCGAAGAAAACCGGCCGCTCGGCCTCGGCGGTGAAGAAGGCCGTCAAGAAAGTCGGCAATTCCCGCAAGCGCGTTGAGAAGCGTCTCGGCCGGTAGGCTGCCTCAGATCCGGCCGGAGAACCGTGTGAATGCGGTCAGCCTCTGCACGCTGGGCTCGACGTCCTGCATGTAGATCTGGGTCCTCAGGAACGCGATCTCCTGGTCGAGGGCGGTCTCGTCGACGTCAATGAACCAAGACTTGGGTTCGCTGCCGTCATTCCAGCGGTAGCCTCGCCGCTTCAAGGAGTCCTTGAGCTCGAAAACCGTCTGCTCCGCCCAGACCCGCATCGTCGGCTTGCGTGCGGTCTCTAGCAGTAGCGCGAGCGCCGGCGCGCCCGTCGTGGGCAATTCGAAGGCAAGGACCTCCAGCAGGGCGTGGCAGTCGTGGACGGCCCGGTGCGCCTGGTGGAAGAAGCCGGCCCCGTTGAGCAGATAGCCGAGCTGCGCGCCCGCGAAGCCGTGAGCGCGCCAGTCGATCTCGGTCGCGCTGCAGGCCCAGGCCTTGTGCTCGAACACTGGCCAGTAACGCTCGACGAACCTTCGGTCGAAACCACTGTTATGGGCGATTGTGATGACTGACTGACCGACGAAGTCCGTCACGGCCGCAGCGTCGAGCCGATGCCCCGCCACGATCTCATCGGTGATTCCGGTGAGCGCAGTGACCTCCGCGGAAATCGGCACGCTCGGCTCATTGAAGGCCGAGAATGTGTCACGGACGCCGACGATGCGGCCATCGGCCGAGTAGTCGAATTTGACCATCCCGAGCTCGATGATCTCATCCTTGGCGTGGTCGAGGCCGGTCGTCTCGGTGTCGAGCAGGATGCCGATCTTGATTTCCTGTCCGGAGGCCGGCAACGACGTCGGCCGTGGCACCAAGGCGACGCAGCACCCGGTACTCGCTCGATCGGCCTAGTACCTCGGCCATCGCGGCCAGATCCGGCCTCGATGATCCTTGAGGCCGCCAGCAACGGCGAGACCTCGGTAGACGGGCTGAAGCAGATCGGCAGGAGAGCCCTCAGCGAGGCGCCGATCCTGCGGAATTGATTCCGCCCAGCAGCGGCCGAGCGAGCCGTCCCGGCGCAGCGCCTGTGCAGCCGTGGATAGGCCCGGCGTATTCGTCGCTGCCACTGAGGTCAGCGAGAGTTGCTGCCGTGTGCGTTCTAAGAGTGCTGATCCCCGAGCGTTATGTCCGTGGGCATGGCTCCGGCGTCAAGGTTGCTGAGCCGGCGGCTGCGGAGATGGCGTCGTGGCCGGCTGCTGAGGAGCGGCGACGGCGGGCTGATCTCCCCCGCCGTGAGGAACGCACGTGCCAATGTTGCTCAGCAAACGTTTTGCCTGAAGATCACGCACCTTGGAGTATTCGCGTCGTCGCTCGATGTTTGCCGCAGCCCATCTGTCCCATGCCTCGAATGCGTCCGCGTAGTGCTTGCGCATCTGCTCTTCTGCAGCGAGGCATTCAGAAAATTTGTCGAACACCAGATCGGTGTTTACCGGGGTTACGCCGCCCACCAGGACTACAAGCATCCATTTCATAGTTGTTCGCGCCGCACCTCTGCGCCCCGCTAACAGATGGCCGAGCCAAGGGCTGGGCTACCGAGGTCGATCGCACTTGCGGGTTTAGAGGGTTTAATCATGAGTCTAGGATTCGGTTCCCTCCGGACGGCGCGATCTGCTCACGACTTGGATGGAATTGCTGCCGCAGCGGAACGCCCGATCCTGGCCGGCGGTTTTGATCCCATGAGCAACAGCTTCCAGCTGTCATTCGGTACGGCGTGTCCGCCTGCATTATGCTGGTTGGCGCCGTGCTGCAGATGGGTTGCAGGCGCAGAAAAGCGGACTAATGCTCTTCCTGGTGTTGGCCTGTCCTAAGGCCATGAGGTTGGCTCAGAAATTCGGCGCTGCGCGCCAGCGTCAGATAGCTGTCGGCCAGAACGAGAAACTGATGGCGGGAAAATTGGTCTGCGGCTTGCGCCGCTGCCCGCTCGTATTCCGCCGACAGGCGCAGGTATTGAGATGCCGTCTTCATACAGGGGAATGTACAACAGGGGAAAGAGTTCCTAAAAACGAGCCGCGCTCGGTGTCCTTCGGGATCTTGAGCCACTCCGCTGCGGGGCCTGAGCCAGGCTTCTTTGTCGCGGCGGGGTCGCTACGGCCTAATGGCGATGTCTGCTCGGAGTCGGAGCGGGCACGGTCTCGGCGAGCTCGACGACATCATGAGTTCACACCCGAGAGGCGCGTCACGTCCAGATGGACCTGGTCCACGCATCGTTGAACACGCCCAGGGTAGGCTTGATCCTTCCACGGCTGATCTCGACTTCCCGCAGTGGCGACTCGCAGGCAGATCCATCCGCTCTGTCCTGATTTGTTTCGCTGCCGGGCACCATCGAGTGCCAGCGCGAATGCTCGCTCCTCCCCGCCGGCGTGGCGGAGGATACAGGGACAGGCCGTTTGCTGTGTTCCGCCGTAGCTCAATCGAACCGGTCTACGTGCAGTATCGCTTCCCTCAACGTCCGAAAGGCTTGGCTGTGACCTGCCCGAATGATGTGAAATCGGTTCTTGAGATCGCGCCCGTATCGATGTTCCGCGAACTTCGGGTTGAACGTTGCCGCGCGGGTGATCTTGCTCCGCTCCATGAAGGCGATGCTGGTGCGATCGACCAAGGAAAGCTCTTCGCTGGTTTCGATCTGCGAAGCAAACTCGAGGTCGTCTGCCGTGAGGGTTGCAACGCGAACGCCCGTGTCGCGCAGTCGCTTCCAGAATTTGTCGGCTACCTTCGCGGCGAAATGCGCTCTGAGCAATTGCCAGGTCTTCGCCAGCACGTGATCCGTAAGGACCCAGCCCTCGGTGCTTGAGAGAATCTCGTTGTTGCGGTCGCGTTTCGCCGCTGCCGCGAACCAGACCGTGCTGTCGACGAATGTGCTCACGTCTCACTCCTGAATCGGATATTCCGCGATCTTGCCGTTCGGGGAGTTCTGCTCAAGCCATTTCTCAGCGGCCCGCCTGGAGGCGAACAGCGTTATCCAGGCAGGGTCTCCGACCGCTCTGGAGTCCTCGTCCGCCGCCAGAATCCAGACGGACTGTTGCCGCGGACCGCCTTCGAGTTCGTGCTCCCAGGCAACCCCTTCGGGATCGTGCTTCTCGAACCATCTGTCCGCGGCATCCGCGGATGCGAACACTTTCAGCCACTCGGGATCGCCGACGTTCCGCCGCTCGCCCTCATTGAAGTCGTCAAGGTAGATCCAGACGGTCCGCCCAGTGCTGCGTAGCTCGGCCCAATGCGAAACCGCAGCGTTGACCTTTTGTCGGTCGGTGCGGTCCCCTTCCGGCAGGAGCATCACGCTCGCGTGCACGTCGGACGAAAGCCCGGCCCGGTCGCCCGGGCGTTTATGGATCCATCCGATCCACTGGTCGAATGCATCAGCCATGATCGCTTACCTTCTAAATTGCTCGGAACGGGCTCTCCATCGTGAACGCATCCGGCGCGATCCCGCTCTCGATGTGCTTCCAGGTCACGGGCGCTGCAATTGGAAATCCCTCTCGGGCTCGCGGGGAATAGGTACCGATCGCGGTGGTGCCGCGGCCATTGCGCAGATAATCGAGGAAGATGCGATCGCGGCGCTTTGCCTGGGCGGACAGGAGGTAGCGGTCCGGATGGCGCGCTGCGAGGGCGGACACCAGCTGATGCGCCACTCGATGCGCCTTGTCGTGCAGCATCGGCTGATCCAGTGGCGCCATGAGATGAATACCTTTGCCGCCGGTGAGCTTGGGCCAGGTCTCGAAACCCTCTCGTTTCATCAGCGTGCGCAGATCGAGCGCGGTCTCCACCACGGCATTCCAGTCGACGCCCTCGCCGGGATCGAGGTCGATCACGATGCGGTCGGCATGTTCGAAGTCCTCGACGGTCGCATTCCACGGGTGAAGCTCCACGACCCCGATCTGGACGAGCCCAAGGAAACCATCCAGGCTGTCGACCCACAGGCGCGTTCCCTCGCCGCCCTCGCGCTTCTGAATACGGAGCTGGTGCACGGCGGCCAGAATGTCCTTCGGTAGCGGCCCCTTGTGATAGAAGGTGGTGCCGTGCACGTGACGAACGAGCTTCAGCGGACGATGCCCCAGGTGCGGCAGCGCCTTCTGCCAGACCCGGGTCCAATAGTCGGCGAGTTCTTCTTTCGACGGAGCAACGGCATCGGGCAGAAGCTGCAGGATGTTCGCTCGGGGGACGCCCAGCTTCGGCCGGCCGGCGACGGACGGCACCAGCCGTGGCGCCTTGACCTTGCGCACCGTAAGATCATCGCGAAAGCCCTTGAACACGGCTTCGCGCAGCAGCCCATCATCGGTCAGCGCGCCGTATTGCACCTCGATTGCAAGGGTCGGCTCCACCCAAGTCGCCTTCGGCTTTTTGACCGCCGCATCGAGCGGAGAAGTCTTGCGGATCAGCGGATCAAGCCGCTCGCGCAATTCGCGTGCGGTCGTCTCCGTGTAACCGGTACGCACCTTCCCGGCGTAGAGCAGCTTGCCGTTCTGGCGTCGGCCGACGTAGAGCGAGGCGACCTTGCGCGGGCGCGCCCCAAGCTTCTCCACGAAGGCGACGATTGGGAAGGTCTCGCTCTTCTTGCACTTGAGCTTGATCCAGCTCTCCTGTCGACCTGAGCGGTACGGTTGGCCCAGCCGTTTGGCGACCAGACCTTCGAGGCCCAGTTTGCACCCCTTCTCGAAGATCACGTTGCCATCGGCCGCAAGCGCCTCGACATAGATGAAGGTCACTGGCGCGTCCTTCAGAAGGCGCTGCAGCAGGCGCTTGCGATCCTCATACGAGACGCCACGCAAATCGTAACCATCGAGGTACAGGAGATCGAACGCGTGGTAGCGCACACGGGCGCTACGCTTGGAGCCGAGCTCCCGCCTGAGCTGCTGGAAGTCCGGGAGGCCGCCACTGCCGTACACCACGGCCTCGCCGTCAATGATCGCAGTGTTTGCCTTGAGTAGGTCGGCGCTCGCGGCGATCGATGAGAATTGTTCGGTCCAGTCAAGGCCGGTGCGCGAATAGACCTTGGCGTCACCATCTCGCAGATGCAGCTGCGCGCGGTAGCCGTCCGCCTTGATTTCGTACACCCAGTCTTCGCCGCGCGGCGGCCTCTCGCGCAACGTGGGATCACACGGCTCGATGTAACCAGGAATAGGAGCTTTGACGGCGCCATGGACGCGCGATACTCCCGAACGAGACTGACGCAACGCCACCGCACACATGCCGATTCAACGCGGTCGCGCTGATTCGTTCCGTCCGAGCCGCCTACCGCGGGCGCGCAGTCCAATTCCAGCTAGGAGGGCACGCCGAAGCTTCATAAGGCAACTGACGTGACGATGGTTAGGGCCGCTGCGCCCTTTCAATCGCTGCCTTTGCTTCTGCCAACGCGCAGCCGTTCGCGGCGCGGTAAAGTGAAACTGCGCGGACCTTCTCGCCGGCTTTGAGCGCGTCCTCTATTTCCGTCGAACCACCCAGCGGTTCATAGCTCACACCGCCCTGCTTCAGTAATAAATCGAGCTTTGCTTCAACTCTTTCCAGCGTGACAAGTCGCCGCTGCAGGCCTGTCATTTTCAAGCGGAAATAGAACGCGAGCCCCGTGACCATTGCGAGCACAAGGGCGGTAGATCCAGCAATCGTTTCCATGAAGCGCTCTCTTTACTCGGGCGATCCTGCCTCCGCATACGATTCCAGATAGCCGCAGGCCGAGCAGCGATACGTGGCCACCGTAAGCGCCTTCCTGCCGAACATGAACGACTCGCGGTACGTGGCGGGCGGCACTCCCGCAAACCAGAGCAACTGCCCACGCCCCAGGCTGGGAATGAAACCCTGCTCCATGGTCCCCTCGCATTTCGGGCAAGCTTTGTGCTCTGTCATTCCGGGATCGTAGACGGACTGCCGAACGTTACAAGCTCCTGAGCAGCGCCCTCCCCTCGTCTGAGCGCCGCCACCGTTCAGTGAGCCAGGCAACATCGGTCCGTGCTCTTCGCGGCAGCTTTTCCTAGGTCTGGCAGCACGCAGGAACGTCTCGGATTTGGCGCGGTTGCCCAGCGGGGCGGCAGAGAACGGCAACGATGCTTGAAACCGATACCTTGCTGGTTAAGTGCCCGAACTGCGGCGCCTGGCCGATGGCCGCGAACCTGCCGAAAAACCTTTCACCCGGTGTCGAGCTCGAATTCAGATGCTCGCGGTGCGCTCAGCATGAGCTCGGGCGTTTGCGGCGTCCGAGCTTATCAGGCCCAGCCGACCGGGTGACGTGAGACCAGCAATGGATCTACACGAACAATGGCCGCGGAACGGCCATTCACTTCGCGACTTGACCATCGCGAGCGTCGATTTTTCGGAGGAGAGATCATGAAGACCATCTTTGCGGCTGTCTGCCTGCTGTCACTGGCGTTGGCCTCGCCGGTGCAAGCGAAGGGGTGCATCAAGGGCGCGATCGTCGGCGGTGTTGCCGGCCACATGGCGGGCCATGGCAAGCTCGGCGCGGTGGCGGGCTGCGCGGTGGGCCATCATGAGGCTAACAAGCAGAACGGCAACAACCCGAACAACTCGAACGCGCAAGCTCCGTCCGGGCAGAAGTAATCTATCGGGGCTCCTTCGGCCCCCGGCGAGCGCGAGCCTGCCGGCGGCACTATCCAGACGACCAGCTCGAGCGCATCGCCTGGTCGGGAGAAGGTGGGTGGCGCTCCTCAATCTCGCTCGTCCGCCCGGTCTTAGAACGACCTGACCGGATGGCGGGCGGAACGCTGCCAGCGCTCGCTTGCGCCTCAGCATCAGGAGTGCCGGGCAACAGCGGCTGGGCTCATGCGCTCTTTGCGCCGGGCCAAGGGATAACCTGACCTGCCGCCACCAGCCGATCGCGACCGCTTTCCTTGGCCGCATAGAGCGCCCGGTCTGCTGTCGCGACAAGGGCGTCTTCGGTGACACCCTGGATGGGGTTGTTGGTGGCGCCTCCCAGGCTGACCGTGACAAGCTTGGAAGGCGGATTCAGCGCGTGCAACATGCCTAGCTCGCGCAGCGCCTTCCGAACTCGCTCACTCACCTCGGCGCACCCGTCGGCGTCGGTGTTGGGCAGCAACAGCGCGAACTCCTCGCCGCCGTACCGAGCAGCCAGGTCGGCGGGCCTGCGAACCTGCTCAGCCAAAATCCTGCCCAGCGAGCGCAGGCAGGCATCGCCTGCCTGATGGCCGTATTGGTCGTTGAATTTCTTGAAGTGGTCCACGTCGATCAGCAGCAAGGAAAGCGGCGTTTCATCGCGCTTGGCCCGGGCCCATTCCTCGGCAAGACGTTCGTCGAAATGGCGACGGTTTGCAAGTCCGGTCAGACCATCGGAGGTGGCAAGAGTTGCCAGCTTGTCCTGCAGATCCTTTTGCTCAGTCATGTCCCGTGAGATGGCGACCACTCCGTCGATCTCGTTGCTGAGCGGGGACCGGGTGACCCGCAGCGCCGTCTCGACCCAGATCTCGGACTTCGCCCGAGTGCGAGTCCGGTAAATGATCCGCGCCTCTTCGGCTTCGCCCGACTTGAGGGAGTTGATGGCCTGCTCCAACCGGGACCGATCCTCAGGATTGATCCCAGCAAGCGCCGGCGTGCCGAGCAGCTTGGCAGGCTCCCACCCGAGAACGCGCGTACAGGATGGCGAGACGTAAAGGATTCGCTCGTCCAAACCGATGCGCATGACGATGTCGCTCGACTGCTCGGCCAAGAGGCGAAAGTCCGCCTCCTTCGCCACCAACGCCGCCGCCATGCGTTGGCGCTGCGAGAGGTAGCGCACCAGAAAACACCCGATGAGCGCGATCGCCAGTGTGAGGCCGGAGACGATGCTCATGCGCACGGCCGCCTGCCGGCGCCACGGCTCGAGAACGTCTTCCTCTGCTTTGGTGGCCACCGTCAGGATCGGATAACGCGTGCTCAACCGATAGAAACTCAGGCGTTGCCGGCCATCGATCGGAGACTTGAAGTAGTAGACGCTGGCACTGGGTCCGTTTCCCAAATTCGAAAACAGCGGCGACTTGGAGAGGTCCCGCCCCACATAAGCGCCCTGGTCGTCGCCGCTGCGCGCCAACATGATTCCGTCGGCGCTGAGTAGGGACACCGCGCCGTTTGGACCAATGTCGAACTGCTTGTAGAATTCGGCGAAGTACGCGACGTCGATGCTCGTCAGCACAACACCAGCGAAACTGCCGTCCGGATGATTGAAGCGCCGAGACGCGGTGATGATCCACTGGCCGCCCGAACGGCTTTTGACAGGTCGGCCGAGCAGTGTGCCGCGGTCAGCACTCGCGCGGTGCTGCTGGAAGTAGTCGCGGTCACTGTTGTTCAGGCCGGCCAGATCGACGTCCTCGGTGGTCGCCAGCCAGCGGCCGGTTTCGTCGTAGACGAAGATGCCGCGGATCCGCTTCCTGTTGTATTTGCGAGCCTGAAGGAAAGTCTGGATCTTGGTCACTGCGCCGGCGCTCGTTCCGCCGATCTCCATGCGATCGACCATGCCAGCCAGAATGGTGTCCGCAAGTTCGAACATGTCCTCGGCGTGCTGGGTGAGGGAACTGGCCAGATTGGCCATGTCCACTTCCGCGTTTCTCAGGTCGACCTGGCGAGCTTCTCATTCCCGCCATCCGCTCAGGGTGAGGATGGCAACGCAAGCCAACGCGACAAAGCCCGCGACCCATAGCGGGACCCGGGACTTGCCCACTTCTCGGCGGCTGGTTGACATCTAGGAGGCAGCTCCGTTCGCGGCACGTTCCCACCGAGGTCTTAATGTCGGCTTGCCTGCCCGGCAGCGGCAGGGGAGGTGGTAAACGCCTCCTCTCCAAGTCGCTCCTGGTCTTCGTGAGAAGCTGCGGACGAGTGAGTGATTGGAGACCTCACAGAAGCGCTGCCCCTGCCGCGCTGCGCCGGAGGGGTTCTGCCGCCGAGGAATTCGGGCGAAAAAGGAACGGTCCCCGCGCGCTGGGAACGCACAGGGACCGGTTGAGTCGACAGACGGAGGCGAAGCCGTGCGTCTTGCAGAAGTCTGCGGGTGTCGAGTTAACGATGCGTATCGCAGTTCCATTCGGCGACATTGCGCTCTGGAGGATCAAAGGCTCGTCCGCACTGATGTGGCCCGTGCGGGCCAGACGAGAGCGACGATGCCAGCTGAATGACGACCCGCCAGTCCTGCACCGGTCGGGACCGAGATTTAGGCCCGCACGGTTCGTGAGGTGCAGGGGTGCTGCGACTGCCCTGGTCTGGGCCGGCCAGGAGCGCGTTGGAGCCGAAATACGATACCGGGGCCGGCCAAAGCCTGGAATCCTCCTGGGCGGGCCCAAAAGGACCGGCTGAGCTATGTCGCTGCGGGTCCCGGGTGGCGAACATGTGAAGGGTGCCGACTTCCAAAGCGACCCCGCTCGTGGGATGCTCGGTCCATGAATCTGCGAGGGCTCCTCAGAGTTGCGTTCGCGGTCTTGGTGACCGCCGGTTTGACGTTGGCGCCCTTGGAGGCGCCGGCGGCAGCCGCGCAAGCTCGCTCGGACGGCATGAGCGACATGTCCATGTCGGCCGACATGCCGTGTTGCCCCGACGAGCAGAAGAGCAAGGACTGTCAGGACTGCCCGCTGGTAGCGATGTGCGTCCTGAAGACGGCCCAGGCGGGGCCCTCCGAGGCCGCCGCCCCCCCGCTGCGGCACGCGATCCGGACCACGCACTCCGTCGCCGACGACGTCGTAAGCGCCGGTTTGACCCGTCCACCTCCCGACCAACCCCCTCGAACCCTGGTCTGAACGGCGCTTGACGCCGATCGCGTCCGTGCGCGTCGCGCGCGCGGATGACGCGCGCCGCCTCGGCGGCGAATTCAGGACAATCGAGGACCAGAAAATGAAGACCTCTACCATCGTGCGCGCCGTCCAGGCGGCGTTGATCGCTGCCGTAGTCGCAGGCACAAGCACGGCCGCACTGGCCGACGTCAAGGACTACAAGTTCGAACTCGTCGACCAGTCGGTCCAGGCTGGGCCGGACAAGGTCATCACCGTCAGGCTCTTGAACATCAAGACCGGCAAGGCTGTGCCCGATGCGGTGATCTTCGCCAGCCGTCTGGACATGGCTCCGGACGGGATGCAGGAAATGGCGACCAAGGTCACGTCCATGCCGGGGACGGAGCCCGGCACGTACCGCTTCAAGGCGACGTTCGGCATGGCCGGGCGGTGGCAGCTTTCGGTCGGAGCCAAAGTCCAGGGCGAGAGCGGCACCGTCGAGAACAAGCTCGTCATCACGGCGCAGAAGTGACCCGCCCCGTCGCAGCAAGCCTCGCCGCCGCGCTGATCGCGGCGGCCGGGATCGCATTCGTCGTCGCCGGTCCACAGCGGCCGACGGCGCGAACCGCCGCCGTGATCGGCCCCGCTGCGGCCGAGGAGAGCGGCGCCCCGATCTACTACCAGGATCCGGACGGGAAGCCGTCGTACTCGCTTGTGCCGAGAAAGACGCCGGATGGCCGCGACTACCGCGCGGTGCCGGCCGCCGCCGATGTCAGCTTCGACGATGACCAGGCGACAGCCCCGACGACTACAACGGCTGGCGGCTCGGGAAAGCGCAAGATCAAATACTACCGCAATCCCATGGGCCTGCCGGACACCTCGCCGACGCCGAAAAAGGATTCCATGGGGATGGACTACATCCCGGTCTATGAGGGCGAGGACAGCGACGACGGGTCGATCAAAATCTCACCCGGCAAGATCCAGCGGACCGGCGTCAAGTCGGAGCCCGCAGCGATGCGGGTGGTCCGGACCGCCGTCAGGGCGCCGGGCACGATCGCGCTCGACGAGCGGCGGATTTCAGTGGTCGCAATGCGGGCGGAAAGCTTCATCCTGAAGGTGGCCGACGTGACAACCGGATCTCACGTCGTCAAGGGGCAGCCGCTGATGGAGGTCTACAGCCCGTCCGTCTCCTCGGCTGCAGCCGAGTACCTCACCACCATCACATCGAAGACGACCAGCGGCGACGTCCAGTATGGCCGTGGATCGCGCCAGCGCCTGATGAACCTGGACGTGCCCGACGCTGCGATCTCGGCGATCGAGAAGAGCCGGACCGTGCCGACCTCGATCGGATGGACCTCTCCGCGGGACGGCATCGTGCTGGAGCGAAACGCCATCGAGGGCATGCGCGTCGAGCCGGGCGGGGTCATGTTCCGGATCGCGGATCACTCGGTGGTCTGGGCCCTGATCGACGTCGCCGAACGAGACCTCGGCATGATCGCCAAGGGCCAGCCGGTCACGCTCAGGGCGCGGAGCTTCCCCGGACAAGAGTTCACGGGGAAGGTCCAGGTGATCTACCCGGAGATCAACAAGGAGACCCGGACCGCGCGCGTCCGGATCGAACTGCAGAATCCGGACCTGATCCTGCTGCACGACATGTACGTCGACGCCGACATCGACACCGGCAGCGGCGAGGCCGTCCTCGCGGTACCGGAGAGCGCGGTCATGGATACCGGCAGCCGGCAGGCCGTGTTCGTCGACAAGGGGCAGGGTCGGCTTGAGCCGCGCGAGGTCAAGCTCGGCCACCGCGGCGGCGGGTTCGTGGAGATCCGGCGGGGCCTCGCGGAGGGCGACGCCGTGGTGGTCTCGGCGAACTTCCTGATCGATGCCGAAAGCAACCTGAAGGCGGCGCTGACGGGCTTTGGCGAGGGGGCGCAGCAATGATCGCGCGTCTCATCGCCTGGTCCGCGCGCAATCTGCTGCTGGTCCTGTTCGGGACCGGCTTCGCCGCCGCAGCGGGACTCTACGCTCTTCTGCATCTGCCACTCGATGCCATCCCGGATCTCTCGGACACCCAGGTCATCGTATACACGGAGTATTCCGGCCAGGCACCGCAGGTGATCGAGGACCAGGTCACCTATCCGCTGACGACGGCAATGCTGACCGTGCCGAAATCGAAGGTCGTCCGCGGCTTCTCGTTCTTCGGCGTCTCGTTCGTCTACGTCATCTTCGAGGACGGCACCGACATCTACTGGGCGCGCTCTCGCGTGCTGGAATTCCTCAACGGCGCCAGCGCGCGCCTGCCCGCCGGCGTGACACCGACGATCGGTCCCGACGCGACCGGCGTCGGCTGGGTCTACCAGTACGCCGTGATCTCGAAGGAACTGAACCTTGCCGACACGCGGACCATCCAGGACTGGAATCTGAAGTTCGCGCTGGCCAAGGCGGAGGGTGTCGCCGAAGTCGCGAGCGTCGGCGGCTTCGTCAAGCAGTACAACGTGATCCTCGACCCGCAGCGGATGCGCGACCGCGGCATCACCATGCAGAAGATGCGCGACGCCATCCGCGCCAGCAACGCCGACGTCGGCGGGCGGACGGTCGAACTCTCCGAGTTCGAGTACGTCATCCGCGGCAAGGGCTACATCAAATCGATCAACGACCTCGGCGACATCGTGCTGAAGACCTCCGGCGGCACGCCGGTGCTGCTGCGGGACGTCGCGCGGGTCGAACTCGGCCCGGATGAGCGGCGCGGCATCACGGAGCTGAATGGCGAAGGCGAGGTCGCCAGCGGCATCGTGCTGCAGCGCTTCGGCCTCAATGCGCTGGAGGTGATTGAGAACGTCAAGAAGCGCTTCCAGGAGATCGCCTCCAGCCTGCCGAAGTCGGTCGAGATCGTGCCGGTCTACGACCGCTCCAATCTGATCTATGCCGCCATCGACACCCTCAAGCACACGCTGTTCGAGGAAAGCGTCGTCGTGGCGCTGGTCTGCATCGTGTTCCTGCTGCACGTCCGCAGCGCGCTTGTAGCCATCCTGATGCTGCCGGTCGGCGTTTTGATGGCCTTCGGCGCCATGAAGCTGTTAGGCCTCGGCTCCAACATCATGAGCCTCGGAGGCATCGCGATCGCGATCGGCGCCATGGTCGATGCGGCCATCGTCATGATCGAGAACGCCCACAAGCACCTCGAACGTGCGGAGCCCGGAAGGTCCAGGATCGACGTGCTGATCGCAGCCGCGGCCGAGGTCGGGCCGGCGCTGTTCTTCAGCCTGCTGATCATCACGGTCTCGTTCATGCCGATCTTCACGCTGGAATCGCAGGAGGGGCGGCTCTTCAGCCCGCTCGCATTCACCAAGACGTTCTCGATGGCCGCAGCCGCGCTGCTGTCGGTGACGTTGGTGCCGGCCCTCATGGTGATCTTCGTGCGCGGGCGGATCGTTCCGGAGCACCGGAATCAGATCAACCGCTTCCTGATCTGGATCTATCGCCCCGTGATCAAGGGCGTCATGCGCGCCAAGACGCTGGTGATCGTGCTCGCGCTCGCCGTTCTGGCCGTGAGCATCTGGCCGGCGCGGCAACTCGGCACCGAGTTCATGCCGAACCTGAACGAAGGCACGCTGCTCTACATGCCGACGACGCTGCCGGGCATCTCGGTCACAAAGGCCGCCGAACTGATGCAGAGCCAGGACCGGATCATCCGATCATTTCCGGAGGTCGCCTCGGTGTACGGCAAGGCGGGCCGTGCGGCGACCGCGACCGACCCGGCTCCGTCAGAGATGTTCGAGACGATCGTCAATCTCAAGCCGAAGGAAGAGTGGCGCCCCGGCATGACCATCGACGGTCTGATCGCCGCGATGGACAAGGCGCTGCAATTTCCCGGCGTCTCGAACGCCTGGACCATGCCGATCAAGGCGCGCATCGATATGTTGTCGACCGGCATCCGGACGCCGATCGGGGTCAAGGTGATCGGGACCGATCTGGTCGAGATCGACAAGCTCGCGAAACAGATCGAGCAGGTGCTCAAGGCCGTGCCGGGCACCTCCTCGGCGTACGCCGAACGCGGCATCGGCGGCTACTATCTGGAGGTCACGCCGGACCGGACTGCGCTGGCACGCTACGGCATCATGGTCCAGGACGTGCAGGACACGATCGCGACCGCCCTCGGCGGCCAGACCGTGACCACGACCGTGGAAGGGCGGCAGCGCTTCACCGTGAACATGCGCTATCCGCGCGATCTGCGCGACAATCCGCAGGCCATCGCCAACGATGTGTTGGTGCCGATGCCCGCCGGCGGCGCGGTACCGCTGGGCGAGGTCGCCAAGGTCGCGCCGGCGCGCGGGCCGACCTCGATCCGGACCGAGAACGGGCAGCTCGCGACGTACATCTACGTCGACATCCGCGATCGCGATCTCGGCGGCTACGTGGCGGACGCCAAAGCCTCTGTGCAGGCCAGCATCAAGTTTCCGCCCGGCTACTACGTGATGTGGAGTGGTCAATACGAATATCTGGAGCGCGCAACCGCGCGGCTGAAGATCGTCGTGCCCGTGACGCTGCTGATCATCTTCCTGCTGCTGTACCTGAACTTCCGTTCGATCGCGGAGACGATGATCGTGATGCTCTCGCTGCCGTTCGCGCTGGTCGGAGGGCTTTGGCTGATGTGGTGGTTGAGCTTCAACCTTTCGGTGGCGGTCGCCGTTGGCTTCATCGCGCTCGCCGGCGTCGCCGCAGAGACCGGCGTCGTCATGCTGATCTATCTCAACCAGGCGCTGGCGGAAACCGCGGCCAGGCGTGCCGCCAAGGGGCGGGCCCTGACCCGCGGCGACCTCTATGGCGCCATCATGGAGGGCGCGGTGGAGCGCGTACGGCCCAAGATGATGACAGTCGTCGCCATCATGGCGGGCCTGCTGCCGATCATGTGGAGTACCGGAACAGGCTCGGAGATCATGCAGCGCATTGCGGTGCCGATGATCGGCGGGATGATTTCATCCACGCTGCTGACGCTGATCGTGATACCGGCGATCTTCGGGCTGGTGAAGGGCTTCGGACTCCCGAAGCAGGACCCGTCCTCCGACCCGCGAGCGGCGCGGGATGCGACGGCGGCCGGCGGTCGGGGCGCCGAACGCAGTCCGCCGCCGGCAGCGCCCGCTGGCGCGGTCCGGGCCGCGGCGCCAGGGCGCGCCAGCGAATAGGGCGGCTCCTCCATGAAAAATTCGAATCCTTTGAAATCGAGTCCTTGGGAATTCGAATCCTTGAAATCGAATCCTTGGAAAATCGAATCCTTGAACAATCGAATCCTTGAAAAGTTTTCTTCCCGCAAAAAACGAATCCTTTAGGTCCGCATTATTGGAATGTTGTTGCTGCCGCCGATGCCCGTCGGCGCGCCGGGCGGCGGGCGCCTCCGACGGCGTAGCGCTCCCGCGAGCCCACCGGGGACACGATCTGATCGCTGAGGAATGGCCGGCCGTCGGGAGTCGCCGGACACTCCGGACAGGTGTCGCCCATCGATTCGAGGACGTTACGGACTTCTGCGACGGCATTATCGGGTGGGACCCCGGGAGGGGATCGTTCCTGGCGGTATCGAACGCGCGCTCGCGGGCGTGTGGATCGGCGCGGTCCTTCGCCCAGCCGTGCTCTTCGCATTCGTGGATGGCGCCGGCCTCCTGCAGCAAGTGGATAGCCCAGCCGCGCAGCGTCCGGATCGCCTGTGGTTTTTCCTTCGTCATCAGCATCGAAATAGGCTCCTGCCGAGACGAATCCTTGGGACCGTCGGCTCGTTCCCCGGCGGTTAGCATGGAGCAGGGATTCGCAATCGGCAGGGCTGAGGTTTGTCCCCGTGTTCCGCGGCGCTGTGCACAAGCCAACTCCGGCGCCGGGCATGAGGCGCACCCAGTGCTTCTGGACGCATTGCCATCCCGACTGCGAGAGGTGTATTCGCACTCGCGGGTACCTCTGAATTGTCAGGAGGGGTGCATGGGTAACTGGCTCGTTGTTCCTAAAGGGACAAGCTTGGCGAGGCGGACCCGATCGCGGCGTGCTGCGCAGTACGTTCGAATGTCGAGGGAGCTCCAGCGCTACTCGATCCAGAACCAGATGGCGGCCATTGCAGCCTATGCCGAGGCGAACACGCTCACGATTGTGCGCACCTATCGCGACGAGGGCCGCAGCGGCCTCCGGATCAAGGGGCGTCCTGGTCTCATCGAGCTGATCGAAGATGTCCAATCGGGCCGAGCCGACTTCGACCACATCCTCGTCTGCGACGTCAGTCGCTCGGGCCGGTTCCAGGATGTCGACGAGAGTGCCTACTACGAATTCCTGTGCAAGCGGAACGGCGTTCGGGTCGAATACTGCGCGGAGATCTTCAAGAACGACGGCACCTTTGTTTCGGGGATCGCGAAAAGCTTGAAGCGCGGCATGGCCGCCGAGTGGAGCCGGGAGCTCTCCGTTAAGGTGCACGCCGGACACTGCCGCGTCGCGAGCCTTGGATACCGCGTTGGCGCTCCCGTCGGCTACGGCCTCCGACGCTTGATGGTCGACGAAAGCGAGCATCCGAAGGCCCTTCTCCTAAAGGGACAATTCAAGGCTCTGCAATCGGATCGCGTTCGGCTGCAGCACGGCTCGGCCGAAGAGATCGCCGTGATCCGGGAAATCTTCGATCAATTCGTCAACTGCCGGAAATCCTACAGCGACATCAGTCGCCAACTGAACGACGCGGGCATCGCCAATCACAACGGTCGGCCCTGGACCGACGGCATGATACCCACCATTCTCGGGAACGAGAACTACACCGGCAAGACCGTCTACAATCGCAACTCAAGACGCCTGGGGCAGAAGCTGGTCAAGAATCCGGACAACGCTTGGGTCCGGGGCGCTGCGGCGATCGAGCCTATCGTCGACCAAGGCATCTTCGCTCGCGCCCAGAAGCTGCTGGCCGAGCGCCGCGTGGAGATTCCGGAAGAAGAGATGCTGTTGCGCCTTCGTCTCACGCTCCGCCGGCGCGGTAAACTCAACTCCCACATCATCAATACGACGCTGGGTCTCAATCACGTCTCCTCGTACGTGAAGCACTTCGGTTCGCTGCGGAAGGCCTATGCGCTGATCGGATATGTGTCCCCGCGCGACTGCGACTGGATTGATACCCGGGATATTTGGGCCGCCGAACAATCGAGGCATGCGACCGAACTCGCGGAGTCGCTGCGAACGGAACTTGGCCTCCAGGCTGATCTTGTTCCGGACGGCATAGGGGTTGACGTCGGAGGCTCACGCGTAGTTTCGTTTCTCGTCTCCAGACGACTGGCGCATCGTGGAAAAAACCACGCGGCGCAATGGAAAGCCTACCGAAGGCAGATCTCATCGGGCCTACTTGCCGTAATGCGGTTGGACGCGGCGAATCGGGCGATTGAGGATTATGTGCTTGCACCTGCCCCGTTGAGGCCTGGACGTTACCTCTGGCTCTCATCCGATTCCCTTCGTCGACATCAGGGCGTGCTTTACGCGGAAAAGGAGGCATTGTTCGGTGCCATCAAGAGAACGCTGGCAAATACCAACCGTGCCGCCCCAACCAGCTCAGCGCCGCTGAAGAAGCGATCGAAATCAGGCCGGCCCAAAGCCAAGGGCTTCGGCGGGCGGCGCTCACGGTGCGGAGATACAAAATCGCTCCGACGAGCGTGCCGTAGTTCCTTCGGAAGTCACCATTCAGTTTCGCAATCTTGGACAATTCCGAGGACGTCTCCACGTCATTTGCCATCGGGCTGGCTCCTTCGTCTTGGTAGGACCAGCGCCTTATGAACCACTGTTTTGCCCGACGGCGCAAGTGATAATTCGCGTTATCAGAAACGGTAGAGCTGCGCGGGAGTTAAGTCCGTCGGCTCGACATCCCGGGAGCCAGCGTCTTGATGGGGGCGTACGACGGCAGAGCTTCGGATCACCAACTCTCGATTGTTTGATCGCCAGCCGCTGCCAAGAGTGTAGGAACTCGTCCTGGCTTGGTAGGTTTGAGTGCGATGACAAAGCTTGGCATAGGCTCTTCGCATTCGTCCCTCACCCGCCGCGGCGCGCTTCGACTTTCGGCAGCAACGCTATTGGCCGTGAACGTATCGCGGGCCGGATTGGCTCACGCAGCCCCGGTAGATACGGGGACGACGAATGGAGACGAGATAAGCTTTCCGTCGATTGTAAGATCCAGTGAAGCGAGCGAAGAGAATGCGAGGGGGCCGCTCCCGGCAAGCGATCGCGTCGGCTTCGCCGTCGTCGCTTTGGGCCGTCTCTCCGTCGAGCAGATACTGCCCGCCTTCGGGCGAGCGAAGAAGAGCCGACTGGCCGCCCTGGTCTCGGGATCGCCCGACAAGCTGACCGTGCTCGGACGCCAGTACGGCATTCGCCAGGAAGCCCTGCTCGGCTACGAAGACTTCGAGCGATTGCGTGAGATGGAAGACGTCAAGGCCGTCTACATCGTTCTGCCCAACTCGATGCACAAGGAATACGTCCTCCGGTCGGCTGCGATCGGAAAGCACGTGATGTGCGAGAAGCCAATGGCGACGAGTTCGGAGGATGCACGATCGATGATCGAGGCGTGCTCCACGGCAGGCGTCAAGCTCATGATCGCCTATCGCTGCCGCTACCAGCCCCATCACTTGGAGGTCATTCGTCGTGCGCAAAGCGGAGACCTCGGACCGATCAAGCTGATCGAATCGATCAACGGCCAGAATCAAGGTGATCCGGAACAATGGCGGCTCCGCAAGGCGCTGGCCGGCGGCGGATCCCTGCCCGACGTAGGCATCTATTGTCTCAACGCCGCGCGCGCGGTCACCGGCGAAGAACCCGTCGAGGTCGAGGCTCGCATCCACTCGACCGAGGGCGATCCACGCTTTCGGGAAGTGGAAGAGAGCGTGGCCTGGACCATGCGCTTCCCTTCCGGAGCCCTGGCCAATCTCTCGACCAGCTACGGCATCCATAGGGCATCGCGACTGGCGGTCCATTTGGACGGCGGCAATCTCCTCCTGGATAACGCCTATCCCTACAAGGGGCAGCGCCTGACGTTGCGCCGCGCGATCGACAGCCGGGAGACCGAAACATTGATCGAAGTTTCCGCGAAAGACCAATTCGCCTTGGAATTGGACCACATGGCGGAGTGTGTGCTCGACGACAAGCAGCCCAAGACGCCCGGCGAGGAAGGTTTGCGCGACATGAGGCTGATGGAAGCGATCTACAGGTCGGCCGATCAACGCACGTCTGTCCGGATCGACTGACACCGTCGTAAGTAGGCGCCCTTTCTAAACATTTCGCGGCGAAGGCGCCTAGGCAGCTTGGGCGTTGTGTTGCTCCTCGCTTCGTTTTTGATTGATGAGGTTCAACAACTGCGCCGAGGCCCGCGCATCGCATAAGGCTCGATGATGATTGTCGAGCGAGATGCCATATATCTCGCAAAGCTTCCCAAGTCCGTAGGACTTGTGTCCCGGAAAGCGCCGCCGCATTCCGGCGCACGTGCAGAGCTTTGGGAATCTGAAGCGCCGCGCGATCCTTTCGAATTCATAGGCCATGAAACCGTAGTCGAAGCTGACATTATGGGCGACGAAAATGCCGTCCCCCATGAACTCCATGAAACGGTCCGCTACCTCCGCGAACAAAGGTGCATCCCGAACCATTTCGTTCGTGATGCCGGTCAGCTGAACGATCTTTGCGGGAATGGGACGCTGAGGATTGATGAGAGAATGCCACTCGTCGACGACACAGTGATTGCGAACCTTCACCGCGCCGATCTCGGTGATGCGATCGCCATTCGACCAGGAACCGGTCGTCTCGATATCGACCACCACGTAGTCCTGCTCGGGGTCGAAGCGATAATCCACCCGACCGATCTCGGCGATGATCCCGGCGGCGCCGAGCTGGCGGAGGCGGGTCAGCTGGTTGCGGCGGATCACGTCCCCCTCGGCCTTGACCTCCATAAAGGACGCTTTGCCGTCCTGCACCAGCATCAGGTCGGGGAAACCGTCCCGCATGCCGCGGAAATCGTCGCACATGCTGCGGACGACGCTGGCTATGGCCGTTGGATCGCATCCTTCGAGCAGCGCACGGAGCGCCTCCACTTGCACATGATCCCAGCTGAAGATCCCATTCGGGCGGCCCCATTTTGCTGCGACAGTGCGGAGAATCAACGGAAGAGAAGCTCCGGATGCGATGGCGGCCAGCTTCTCGTCGATCGTCACGGCGAAGAGCCGACGGAAGCTGCGGTCCTTTAGGCAATGGGGTAGCCAGTCGAACCCGCTGGGCATCCGGGTGCTCTCGAAGAGCTCGTCCCAGAAGAGAAGGCCGAACAGGGTGTGCCACAGCACGTTCTCGGTGAAGAAAACCTTGGTGCCCTCGCGCCGCAGAACGCCGGCGACGCCTGCTTCTGGATTGCCGCGATGGGTATCGTCGACGGTGATCGTGCGCCCGGACCGCAGCAGTTCGGTGTAGACGCCTGTGCGCCTCCCTCCGAACTTGCGAGCGTAAAAGTCAGTCGCGAAAACGTGCTCCCCGTCGCTGCCGGGATCATCGATCATCCGCTGCAGCAGCGTTTCGGCCTCGGCCTTGTCGCCCGTGTTGTAGAGCAGACGAACCAGGCGCTCGTTGCAGTCGGGGGAAGGCCCGGCACGGTAGAGCTGCCGGGCGAGATCGTTCTCGCCCGCCTTCTCGAAGAAAAGCCCCGTCCGATGCGCAGCTCGGCTGCGGAGATCGGCGGCGAACTGCGTCGTGCAGGCAGGCCCGGCGAGCACGTCGATGGCGGCCCGCCTGTGCGCGGTCTCCGTTCCGTCGTCCAGGCTGTCCAGAACCCGGCTGTAATGGAACGAGGCGAGCGCCTCTTCCGCATCGGTGAAGCGCGCGCTGAACGAAGTCTCGCGGTTGGTGCGGAGTATGCCCAAGTCGCGCAGCGCGAAGTTTTTCAGATTTACCTCGGTCTTGCCGAAATACAGATAGAGCAGGAACTCGACCGGCCGCGTCCCGTCGAGCGCGATGAAATTGCGGGCGCCACAGTGCTGCGCTGCGACCGAAAAGGGGATGGTGTGTAGATAATAGCCGACGAACTTCGGCTTCGACCAGGATTTGCGGACGTCTCCTCGCCCGGCCGCCTGCGCTCCGGTGACGAGGACGTCCTTCGGCAGGGACGAGACGAAGGCCGCATAGTCCGCCTCGCCGAGCGCGCGGGCATGACCGGCCGCGGTCAGATCGGCGGCCGCCCGCTCGACGTCATCGATCTCTGGGTAGTTGAACAGGGATCGGTTAAAGATGGCACCGCGCCTGTTGATCATGCGGACCAGGAGGCATCGCGCATCTCTCGAAAGGCCCTCGAACCGCGCCATGAAGGCGTGATGATCCGGACCAAGTACGGGGGCGTACGTCCGCTGCAGGAACCCCAGCATTTCGGCGAAGTGGTCGAGATAATAGTAGACGGGCAGTTGCGGCAATTTGGCCAAGCGGACCTTCGGGGCAGAATCGTTGTTCTGTTTTTGTTCGAGGGCTGCCCTTAGAGTCAAGCGCCTCGACAGACTACGGATGACCAGAGCCCGTCCCTCGGCGCCGTGTCTTCCTTCACGCCGCGAGCGACGATCCGGAGCGTCCCGTCCGGAAGAGGCCGCTGCAGCTTCAGGGCTTCCTCCGCCGGCGCTGTCATCCAAGTCTCGACCTCTTCGGGCGTCGTCAGGATCACCGGCATCGCCTTGGGATGTATGGCGCCGACTTCGGCGTTCGGCTCCGTCGTGAGGAACGCGTAGAGATCGTTGGTGGTCTCACCTTCCTTGACTTTCCGGACCGACGTCCAGTTCGTCCAGATGCCGGCGAAGCAGGCGAGCGGACGGTTCTCGTCGAGCGCGAACCAGATGTCTCCGCCCTCAGCCTTGTTGAATTCGCTGAAGCTGTTGAACGGTACCACGCAGCGGTTCTCGGGACCCAGCCATCGCGTCCAGTGTTTGCTCTTCACGTTGCGGATGTTGGTCGTGCCACCGTCCGGCTCCATCCGGAGCAATTCCTTGAAATCGACGGCCTTGCCCTTCGCTTGCAGCTTCTCAGCGCGCTTTTTCGTCGCATCCATCTGCGCCTTCGACGACGACGGCATGCCCCACCGCGCGGTCGCGAGCTCGCGGCCCTCGGTGCCCGCCCGGACGATCGGCGCCTTGTAGTCCGGAAAGACGCCGGGCATCGGCGCCAGGTTACCGACGTACCGGTTGACGACGCGGAACAGCGCGCTGATGGCGGCCTGGTTGGTGGTGATAGAATAGAGGTTGCACATCGTCAGGTCTCCGGAGCGGCCTGGCGAGGGCGCTGCGCCAACTGTAGCAGCGTCGCCGGCGGCCGGCGATTGGCCTTGGCGCACTTGCTGCAACGGAGCCGGCTCGCCAGGTCGTGGACGAAGGTGGTTGGCGGATGGCGCAGCGCGGCCAGGTCGACGTCCCGCTTGGTCCTGCAGCGGGGGCACTCGATCTCTAGCCACGCGTACCCGCCGTTGATGGCCTGATCGATCGTCGGCGAGGGGTCGATCGGGCCGCCTGACGCCCACATCAGCTCGTTCCAAGACTCGCTGAGCAGCCTGTCAGCCTGCTTGATGAGTGCCTCGCCCTTGATCCGAGCCTCTGCGGACTGCGCCGCGAGGATCGTCGTCATTGCGCGGGCGCGGACGAGTTCCTTGGCGAGGGCCTTGCGATCGCCGCCGCTGAGGGGCGTCGGGTGACGCTTCGGTGCCATGGTAGCATCCCGTTCCCGCCACGCCGGCGACTACTCGAACGCAGGCCAGCAGCCATCCTCCTCATGACGGCCGGTCCGCTGGGTGCACGTATTATCCAATAGCCGTTGGCCGACGTCCTTCCAAAGCGCGTCCTGGCCATAGAGTCGGGCAGCGTCGACCTTTTGGATCTCGACGACCCTCGCGCAGCGGCGGCAGCCTACTCTGAGCAGGTGCTTAGGAATTTGGTCCAGCCGCAGCGTTGCTTCGGAAGGGGCTGATCGCGCCTCCGCGCGAGTGTCCTCCAGGAGCGCCTGCCAGTATTCCAGCGGCAAATCAGCTTCAGGAGGCAATCCGGGCTTCGCAGGCACGTTTCTGCCGACGGCAGCAGCCATCTTGTCCATTTGGGTCCGGCTCGGCATGCGCCAACTGGCGGGGTGGTCGGTCATGGTCAATTAGAACATAACAAGAACACATGTCGAGTCCAAATGGATCACCAACGTCGATTCCGGCGCAGTGCGGAGCGCCGGAGCGATCACGCCCGTGCTCCCGTGCCGACTGAGGCTTGCGGCGAGTTCTAGCTCCACGCCTGCGAATGAGCCTTTGGCTCACACCTCTGCCGTTCACGATGTCCATGGATAAACCTTTGGTCGAAGTTGACGGAAGGGAATCTCCTACAACACAATCGGTCCATTCAAAGAGTTGCGTCGAGATCGTCTTCCAGGCTCTTCCACCGCCGTCCTCGCTGACCGAAGCGGTTGCTGCCCGTGAGTGCCGGTCTATCGGATCATTTATGCCAATACCTGATTTTAACATCGACGGTTTATTGCCCCCCTTCGTAGGCGATACGCCTGCAGGATCTTCGAGCGACATGTCGCCGTACAGAGGGTCGGCGCTCGATGTGGTTCAGTTTTTCGCCTTCAGCGAGGGCAGGAAGTCGATCCTTCGGGGATGGCTGCTGCACAGGAAGGCGCTCAGGGCCATCGGTTTCGGCACGGGTTTTCAGTGGATCGACGGAAGCTTCGTGGAGAAGGCCAAGGAGCCGAAGGACATCGACACGATGACGTTCCTCCGCCGGCCGCCGCATGCGAGGACGTTGCACGATCTCGGTCTCTTCTGGCTGGCCAACAGGCCGGTGCTGGGCAGGGCCCAGGTCAAGGCCTCGTTCCATGTCGACTTCCTTCCGCTCGATCTCGACGGCGACGACGAGATCCTGGTGGATCTCACGCGCTACTACCTCAGCCTGTTTTCGCACCGACGCGAAGATCTGGTCTGGAAGGGAATGGTGCAGGTGCCGCTGGACACCATCGCCGAAGACGATCAGGCTTTGAACTTGCTGGGGCCCGAGCCAACCTCGTCCGATCCCGACGCGGGAGACGGCACATGACCAGCCTGCGCAAGTTGGAACGCGACTACATCGAGGCGAACATTTCCGAGGTCACCGCGCTACTCGACCGGGTCGGCGATCGGGACGTCATGTCCCGCTTCGGGCTGGAAGACCAGTTGAACGAGTTGAAGGGGGCCTTGGCGAGATTGCAGGCGATGCCGCCGGAGACGAACGCGTCTGCGGCGCTCTTCTTCGGCGGCAAACCGGTCCTTGGTTCCCAAGGAATCGAAAGCGGCTTCGCCGGCTCGGCCGTCGGTCAGTTCCAGGACTTGGTGTCCATGGTGCATGCTCACGACACGGTCGGCCTGGCCGAGCGCGGGACGGTGCCGCGGCGGTCTTCCTCGACGCTTCACATCACGAACATCGTCAGAGGTTCGTTCGGCTTTCTCCTCGAGGAAGTGCAGCCGCAGCTTCAGATGGTGGACTCCTCGCTGAAGACGGCCGTCGACGAAGCGACCCGGCTCTTGATGGCGTTCGGAGAGGACGACGAGGAGGACTTCAGGAGTGCGGTTGAGGAGATCGACCAGCGCGTGCTGGCCGCTTCGGGCGAGTTCTTCGATCTCATGCGCAAGAGCGGGGCGACAGTGCGTTTGGTGTCCGGCGAAACCGACCGCAGCTTCGGCTCGGACGTGGTCGCGAGAGCGGTCGAGCGCGCCAGAACGACGACGGTCGTCGACGGCGACGACGTCGTTCGCGGACAGCTCGCCGGCGTGCTGCCGGAGTCACACCAGTTCGAGTTCAGGGCCGCCGACGAGCGGGGCACGATCCGCGGTAATGTGGATCGTGCCATCACGCCGCATCAATTAGGGCTTTTCAACAAGGAATACGTCAACGCGAATTCACGCGCGAGACTCAAGGTCAAACGCGTGCTGCGCAATCAGGCGATCGTGCGCGAGAGATACACGCTCGTCGGCATCGAGCCAGATGCCGACTGAAGCGCACGCTCAGCCGCACCACTCGACGCGGCCGCGCCGGAGCCAGAAGTGCGACTTGCAGCCGGTCTGAAGCCAGACGGACGGCTTCAGACTCGGAAACTCCGACGAGTCGACCGAGAGATCCCATCGAGGTTTCGCCTCCTCGACGAGGAGAAGCTCGATGCCCTGGCCGCAACCGCAGGGGCATCGCATTCCGACGCACCAGTCTTCTTCGCCTTCACGCGCGAGTACTAGATCGCGCCGAGGCAGGCGCGCCGGCAGGCTGTCGCCTTCGACGATCTCCAGACCGCGCCTTGGCCCGTACCGATCGAAGGCGCGTCGGAGCCACCTCAGTATCATCACGCGGCCTCCTTCCGTCGCCGCCCCAGGAGCGGCAGCCCGAGGAGCGGCTCCTGATCGCCGCGTGCCAATGCAGGATTCGGTGCGACCGCAAACGTCGCTTCCGCGAAGAAGTCCTCGTCGCACGCAGCCAGGCTGAACATGGTGCGGGCGTACTTCTCGTTCGGATCGAGACGGAAGGGGTAGGCCCGCGCCACGAACTCGTTCATGCAAGCGGCCGACGCCCGCATGTTCAAGGTGATCACCGAAGGCGCCTCCTCCGCGAGCCCCTTGATGTAGCCGGCCTCGACCTCCGCGTGGTGCGCGTCTGGATCCGCCTTGGCGAGATATTCGGCGCGCAGCGTCTCGGGTGAATAGACGCCGCGATCCTGCAGCGTCGAGCGCCCGGGCTGCACGTAGTCGATGCGTCCGCAGACATCCGCGATCGCGACGCCGCCATCGCGCGTCCTTCTCGTCGGGATCGTGACGCCAACGTCGAACAGCGGGATCAGGAAGGCGCTGCTGATGAGGTCGGCGAACTGGCGGGCTTCGAGCGTGTCGACGCAGCAGTACAGCACGTCGCTCTGACTGGCGGCGATGGCAGCATCGCGCGTGCCGATCTCGCGCGGAATCGGGAACGCCACGCCGGGGCCGCGATAGGTGGCGACGGCGGCCGCGAACATCTCCGCCTTCAGGCGCCCGGTCTTCGCGTCGTCGAGTGTGGCGTTGAGAATCCTGTTCAGGTTCTTGGCCTCGACCTTGTCGAACTCGATGTACTGGTTGCGGCCGAACCCCAGTCTCGCCCCCTGCTCAGCGGTGATCGATCCCGTTCCCGACACGCCGATGAAGGTGGCGCAGAGCTTGGCGAGCTCGGCGGTCATGCCGGAGGTGAAGGCCATCGGCCGCCTGGCGCGCCTCGGATCGCTGGCCTGAGCCTCCCAGAAATACAGAAGATCATGTCCGACGACATTGACGAGCTGCACCGGCGTGACCGCCAGAGAGCGGTCGTACAGCCTCGCGCGAATGGCGCCGTCCGGGGTCATGACGGCGCTGCCGTGGATGTTCCCGCATGCCTCGAAGAGACAAGGCATGACGACGGCGTCGCTTGCGTCGTCGGCCGCCGAGAAGGCGAACAGGCCGCCGGGGTGTGAATGGATCAGCACGACCGCCGATCCGAACGGCTCGGCGACGTCGATGGCCTTCTCGATATACACGCCGGGCCAGTCGATTTCGTCGGGTCGTCGCGTCCGGCATTCGCCGTGCGGGACCAGGATCAGGTCCTTGACCAGCAGGCGATGTCTCGGGCCCGGCGTGCGGGTGCAGACCAGGATCGCGGCGGCCTCTTTGCCGTCGCCCGGAAACAGATGCTTGCCGAGGCGGTCGTAGTGGACTCCGGAGAGCGTCAGCGCCGGCGAGATCATTGGCCGACCTCCTTGGCGATCGCCGACTCCACCAGCGCCAGATGTGTGATGACGTTGTCGGTCGCGGGATTCCAGGGGGCCGGGGGACCGCGGTGGCGCGACCAACCGTTGAAGGACGTTCCGAAGATCGTCGCAGCGACCTGGGTGCGGTCGATCGGTTGGCCCGAGGTCAGGTTCAGCTTCGGGCTGGTGTAGAACATGTCGATCTGCGCCGTCGGATAGGTCGGCGGGATTAAGAACGCCAGCATCACCATTCGCGGCGTGTAGCCGGGCGGGACCTGGTAGTTGTGGATCAGGAGCCAACGGCTGGTGCCGTCGATGACGGTCTCCCAGAAGACCCCAAGCGAAACGAGGTGCTTCTCGTCGACCTCGAGCAGGTCGAAGTGGCGCCGCGGCTTTGCCGCGGCCTCCCCGTTGTGGACCCCAGTTGGCGTGAGGCGGAGCTTTTCGATCCCCGGCGTTCGCAGGTTGACCGTGTAGTCGAGACCGACGGCGCGCTTCGGCTCGTCCTTCACGATCAGGAAGATCTGCCAGCCCTTCGTCGGGTCGAAGCCGGCGTCGAGCAGCGCTTGCTTCACGACGATGGTCGGCTGGTGCAGCGTGAGGATGACACCCTGGACGTTCAGCTTCCAGCTCGGCTTGCGGCTGACGAACGCTTCGATGCCGCCCTTGCCGAGGTCCAGGAGGTCGCGCGGTTCGATCACGCGGTCGGGCTCGTCTACGCGGGTCAGCAGCACCTCGTCTTCCGAGGGCACCTTGCCCAGCTTGCGGACGACGGCCCCCGAAATCATCCGGCTTGGCCATTCGAAGCGCTCGCCGTTGATCGTCAGGAAGAAGAGGCGATCGGTCTCCACGACGATGAACTGACGGCCGGCGTTCAGGTTGACGTTCTGGTTCGGCCGGATGTCTTCGAGATCGCCGTCCGGGAGAAAGTGAAGCACCACCGCCTGCTGCGCGAGCGCGAACCCAGCGGCATGACTGATCTGCGCACCCGTCGGCGTGGCATCATTGACAACTACTTGGCGGAAAACGAGATTTTTATCCGCGACTTCGATCGCATGCCCCGCAGCGCGGTGCTCCTGAACAATTTCCTGGTTGGTCATTTGCGTACCTTTCTCCGGACGTGCCGGTGTTGATGGTTACGCTAATATGACCGAGCTTGCTAAGTTTGTCAAGCAAACGGTTAGCATGCTTGAAATACTTAGCAGATAGCTTATTATCCCGTGTTAGGTGGGGATTGGCCCCGCCTCTCGGGAACGGAGGAACGATGGCAGATGAAGAACTCGATGACACAAACACGGCGGAGAGCCTTGGTCGCTATCTGAAGAGCGTCCGGCTCGGTCACAAGATGACGCTGCGGGACGTCGAAAGCGCCACCGGCAAAGAGGTGTCGAACGCCTACCTCTCGCAGCTGGAGTCGGGGACCATCAAGAAGCCGTCCGTCCACGTGCTGTACGCCCTCTCGACGTCGCTCGGCGTCCCGTACGAAACGCTCATGGAGCGCGCGGGGTACATCGTCCCTTCCGGTCAGAAGGCGGAAGGTCAGAAGCACGGAAAGGCCGCGACCTACTCGATCGATAATCTGTCCTCGGACGAGGAAAAGGAACTGTTGAACTATCTCAACTTCATCCGATCGAAGAGGAAGTGACCATGCGACGGCCGGACGACTGCACTCTCACGCCCGGCCAATTGGCCATCATCAGAAGGGAAGCCGAGCGCGCGCTGCGGGAAGCAGGCGCGCTCGGCGTGTTTCCGACGTCCGTCGAACGGATCATGTCGGTGGCCAAGGTCGAAGAGGTCAAGGAGGACCTGCTATCGCCTGGGCTGCTGGCGAAAATTCGCGCAGGCGCCGAGATGGCCGGCGGCCTGCTCAAGCGCGCCGTATCCAAGATCATGGGCCTCTTCCATGCGAGCGCCGGCCTGGTCTACCTCGACCAGAGCCTGATCGAGGTGAAGAAGCGCTTCGTTCGCCTCCACGAATCCGCCCATGGTTTTCTGCCGTGGCAGCGTCCGCTGTACGCCGTCGTGGAAGACTGCGACAAGTCGCTGGACCCCGAAGCGGCCGACTTGTTCGACCGTGAAGCGAACGTCTTCGCCTCCGAAGTGCTGTTTCAACTGGATGCGTTTCGAGACGTGGCCGAAAGCCGTACGTTCGAGGTATGGACGCCGGTGCGATTGGCGAAGCAGTTCAACGCCTCGATCTATGCCTCCATCCGGCAGTACGTCTCCAAGAACCACCGCGCGTGCGCCGTCGTGGTGCTCGACATGCCGGGGCTGATCGAGGGCGACGGGTTTCGAGCCAACCTCCGCAGGGTCGTGCAGTCGCCGACCTTCACGGAGACCTTCGGCGACGCCATGTGGACCGCACCGTACTACACGCCGGCCGATGAGATCGGACGGCTGGTTCCGCTCGGCAAACGCAAGTCCTCGGGCAAACGCAACATGGTCCTGGTCGACCGAAACGGCGTCAGGCACGAATGCATCGCGGAGTCCTTCACGCAGGGACACCAGGTGTTCGTCCTGGTGCATTCCGTGAAGACCTTGACCACGACGCTCTTCCTGATGTCGGCCTGAAGGGCGCTTCGGAGGGGAAAACTCGGCATCGACGGAGACGACCGTCGAAGTCTACCGGAAGTGAGTCGATCAGGCCTTCTTCGACTTCTGTGCTTTGATCGCCCGCTCCACGAAGTGCCAGGCGTCCTGGTCCTTCAACGCCTTGATCACCGCCTGTTCGACGAATTGCCAGGCCTTTTGATCGTTAGCGGCCGCGGCGCTTCCCACTGCGGAGATGTATTCGGGCTTCATGTAGTACAGCGCGGCGCGGCGGCCGTCTTTTCTCGGCGCCTTCGCCTTCTTAGCCTTCTTTACCGCCTTCGCCATCTCGATCGCCTGCCCTGTCCGATTCGTCGCAATGCTATCACGCGCCGCCCAGTCGGTCGCGGACGTTTACCTTAATCTTCCGCCTACCTGCGGATTTCGCCTCAACCTTGATTCTATCGGAAATATCTATTAGATATCTGTTCGATATCTTTTTCCGTTGACTTTTCCACCTCTTTATGATCTAACGACCGCAATCCCGCCTACGACCAGCTCGGCCACGACGCCGTCAACCCGCGCCACTCACGCGCGGACTCCCTTCGCCTTCCGCGAAAGGGGGCATTCGCGCGTCCAAACATGCAAGCGAGGACCAATGAAGAAAGCCGCCGCCGCACTCTTCGCCAGCTTTAAGACATCGCGGGCAATCCCCTGCAGCCGGCTGCACCGGCGGGACTTCATGATCCAGTCGACCTTGGACGCCGGCGTCAGGGCCATCGAATATCATCCGATGGTGGTGCTTGACGACCACGTGATCAGGACCGACGCCATCGTGCTCGACAGGGACGACGGTCGCTTCGCGATCGACTTCGTCGATGCGCGCCCGCCCGAGGATCCCCGCGCGGAAGGCCTGCTCCACATCGGCTTTGAGCAGCGCTGCTCCGGCATTATCGCCGTCACCGCGGCCGATGTCGGACGCGAACCGCGTCTATCGGCGGCCCGTGAGGTGTGGTTCCACGCGGGCATGACCGTGACCGCGGACGACCGGGCTCATGTCCTCGACGCCCTCGACCGCGAAGGCCCCGTTCCGATGCGTTCGCTGCAGGCTCTCGCCGGCACCCGACGCGATCCGGCCCAGGTGGTCTACGCGCTGGCCTGCGAGGGCAGCCTCTCCATCGACCTGCGCAGGGGTCTCGAGGGTCGCGCCATCGTTCGCGGCGGGGGCCTCGGGCTGGGCGGCCTGCGCTACGGAACGTAGCTCCGCCGAAACCTCGGAATCCCCTGGCGGCATAGCGGCGATTGGTCCAATCGGCGATCGGAGATCCATCTCCGCAACCCGAGGAATTCACGCGACGGACCACAACACGACGGATCGGCGCGACGCCAAGATGCTTCTCTCTTCGAACGTAGATCGCCGTTCGCCAGGGGCATCGGCACCCTGCCGCTCGGCTGGCGCGAACTGGTCGAGTCCTTGTGCTCGCGACTGGCAGCGCCCGCGCCGGGGGAAGCCGGTCGCGTGCGGCTCCTACGACTGGAGAACGACCGGACGGCGCTAAACTTCGGTCTGGGAGGCCGCATCGCCGCACGGCGGGGTCGTGGCCGTAGCCGCGGAGATCGTGCGCGCGCGACGGCCCGTTCGGCCTGCACCTGCTCGACGCGCGGACGCGCCGGCGCGCGCTACCGCACCGGCTTCGGGGCCCCTGGCGCGGCCTGTCCGCTAAACATGCCGCGCGGCCGCCTGCGAGGTCTACGACAGCGGCCTCGACCGCTTCGTCGCCACCTCGGCCGCCGCCCTCGGCATCGACGGGACGTCCTAGCCAGGGCCGGCCGCGGAAGCATGGAGCCGGGCGCAAGCGCGGATTCGGCCCGGCGCCGGTGCGCGCCGCGGTCGCCGCCGCCGTCGGCCCCGGGCCGAGCCTCCGGCTACCGCCGGCGGGTCCCGACGAAGGAATCCTAGAAAAATCGAATCCTTGAAACCTGCCCGGAAAACGAATCCTAGAAAAAGCAATCCTAGAAAAACGAATCCTTGGAAATCGAATCCTTGGAAATCGAATCCTTTGAATTTTGGATCCTTGGAATTTGAATCCTTGGAGTTCCGATTCGCCGAATTTTGGTCCTGGCGCTGGCCGGCGGCCGGCACGCGCTGATCGCCTCGCTGCGGCCGCGACCCTCGGCGTCGGGGTGCGCGGCGACCCCCGCACGCCCCACAGCGATCAACCGCCGGCGCGCCGATCGCGCGCTCGCATCGTCACCCGTCCACCGCCGGCTTTGGCCGCGGACCAACGTCAGGAGCGCCGATGAGCAAGGCAACGAAATCGAAGAAAGCGAAGGGGACCGGCCGCAAGAGTCTCTTCGCCGCCGAACCCGACCTCGACTTCGACCAGTCGGCTCCGGAGGAGGAAGAGGAGGTGGAGGAGGAGGTGGAGGAGGAAATCCAATCGCGCTTCGAGCGTCCGGCTCCCGGCCGATGCCTGGCCGAGGCGGCGGTGCGCGCGGCCGTCGACGACGACCTAATGGCCCGGCTGAACGGCGGGGAGACGCTCGTCGTCGCTGTCCAGGTCCCGGCGCCGGGCTGGGTGAAACAGATCGAGGGATGCTTCAAGCGCCTCGCCGGCCGGGCCCTCGTCATCGGACGCGACGGCAGCGACCGCACGCGACACAAAGCGGACTTCGGCAACGAGGGCGTCGCCGATGCGCTCGCGGAAGGCAGGCCCGTCGTCGGCATCGCGACGTCGCCGGCGCTGCTCCCCGGTTCGCTCGTCGCCGGCTCCGACGTCTCGATCGACATCACAATCAACGAGGGCGTCGTGAACGACGCGATCGCGCGCTTCGCCGGCGCGCCGGCGCGGCCGCCCGCGGTCGACGGACTGGGCGCGCTCGACTTCGACGACATCGTCGTGAACTTCCGCGCGGACTCGAGCGCGGCCGACATCGTTGACAGGCTGAAGCGCGCGGCGAACCGCCGGAATGCCCCGGGGCAGCGCAGGTTGCCGAAGCTCGTCGACGCGGTGGAGTTCGGAGAGGCTCGCCATTTCGGATTATCGTTAGGCGAGGATGTGCGCGCGTACCGGGCCAACAACCTCAAGTGGAGCGATATCGCGGGTCACACGAACTGCGTGTTTGCGGGCGACCCGGGCCTGGGCAAGACTTTTTATGCGCAGATCCTTGCCGAGCATCTAGGCGTCCCGCTCGTCGTAGGGTCGCTGTCTGAAATCTTTGCAACTACAGCGGGATATTTAGACTCTGTCGTTAAGGGGGTCCGCGACCTGTTCATGCGGGCCCAGGCGGCCAAGGCCGCGCTGTTCCTGGATGAGCTTGATGCTCTACCGTCGCGTGTTAATCTTGAAGCACGGCACCTTACGTGGTGGACCCCCGTTATCGCCGAGTTCCTCCTTTTGTTGGATTCGGCGACGAACGGCAACCGGGAAATGCGATTCGTTTGGGCGGCGACCAACCACGTCGACCGGCTCGACCCGGCGCTTCTCCGGCCCGGCAGGCTGGACCGAATCATCCATTTCAGGCCGCCCGGTCCCGAGGGCATCGCCTCGATCCTGCGGCACCATCTCGACGGCGACCTCGCCGGCACCGACCTCGCCGTCATGGGCACGCTCGGCCTCGGCCGCACGCCGGCGGAACTCGCGGCGGTCGTGAAGGCGGCCCGGCGCGCCGCGCGGGCGGATCGGCGCGCGCTGGCCCGCGACGACCTGATCGAAGCGCTCGCGCCGAAGGCCGACGTCGACGCGGCGACGCTGCGGCGCATCGCGGTCCACGAAGCCGGCCACGCCGTCGTCTGCCTAGCGCTCGGCATCGACGAGCTCGTCGTCGTCGAGGCGATCGGCAGCGCCGGCGCATGGGGCCGTACGCTGATGCGCCGCCGGGAAGGCATCGAGACCCGCGCCGTCATCGAGGGACGCGCCACCGTCAACCTCGGTGGCCGCGCGGCGGAGGTCGTCGTCTACGGCGGAGACTGTTCGGCAAACTCCGGCGGAGACGTCAAAAGCGATCTGGCCATCGCGACGCGGGCCGTCTGCGGGCTCCGGGCCAGCATGGGCCTCGGCGACGGCCTCGCTTATCTGGCCGATCCGGCCAACGCGACGGCGCTGCTGCGCATGGACCCGGCCCTGCGCGCTGCGGTGGAGGCGGACCTGGCCCGGCTGCACGCCAGCGCCGTCGACATCGTCGCCCGTCACCGCGCCGCGCTCGACGCCATCGCGGAGGTGCTGGCCGCGCGGCGTCACCTCTCGGGCGAGGAAGTTCGGACCATCTTCGACGCCAACTCCCCGGGCGCCCGCAGAGGCGACGGCTGACGCCGCTGCTGTCGAGGTCCCCTTCCACACGACATCCCATCGCAAACCTCACGGAGACACCATGACGAATCCTTCGACCCCCACGTCCTCGATCATCCACCGTCCGCTCGGTGGTCTGACCGGCTACCGCGTGGTCTACGACCGCGCCTGCCGCGCGGTGGTCCACGCCTTCCCGCTTTCGGACCTGGCCGCCGTCGCGGGGACCGGCCTCCTCGCCGGCGCGGGCGCGTACGTGCTCACCGACGGCGCGACGGCCTACATCGGCGAATCCAGCCGCCCGTCGCGGCGTCTGGCGGACCACGCCGCCGATCCGACCAAAGCATTCGCGCGCGAGGCGTTCGTCGTGACCGGCGTTGCCGGCGCGTTCGACAAGAGCGTCGCGGTCGACTTCCAGTACCGGCTGACCGCGCTCGCGGTGGCGACGGGCGCGGTCGCGCTGGCCAAGGGCGTCAATCCGGTCGAGCCGACGCTGTCGCCGGCGGACCGATCCACGCACGACAGGATCTTCGAGGACGCGCTGCGTCTCCTCCACGATTCCGGCTGCCCCGTGTTCCGCGTGCCGCCCCCCGCGGCCCCCGAGGCGGGTGAACCTTCGCCGCCGGTTGCGGCCCCGTCGGCCGAGGCGGCCGGCGACGAGCGCGACGGCGGTCCGCTGACCATCGACGTGTCGACCGTGCCGCTCGGCGCGGCGGAGTTCGGGCTCAGATACCTCGGGCTCTGGGCGCGCGGCTATGCCCTCGGCGACCGGTTCGTCGTGGCGGCGGGCAGCGAGGTGAGGAGCGAGCCGAACGAGAGCGTCGACAGGCTGACGAAGCGGCGCCACGACCAGTTGCTGGGCGCCGGCGTCCTGACCGCGATCCCCGGCGTCACCGACCGCCTCCGCCTGGTCGTCGCGGTGGCGTTTCCGACGCCGTCGATCGCCGCGAAAACGGTGTGCGGCGCCCACACGCCGGGACGCTGGTTGCCGCTCGAGCCCGCCAAGGCGGTCTGGCTCGACGCCTGACGTCGGCGCGTGCGCGGATAGCAGACTTTTTGTCAACAAAGACGCGCTCGCGATGCTGTCGGTCTGCACGCCCGTCGAGGACCCGTTTTCAAGGACTTGAATTCTTCGGCAGACGAAAGTCCTTGAAATCAAGTCCTTGAAATTTTGATTGCCGAAATTCTTGGCTCGAAGCTAGGCCGGCGAGGTCCGGCGGCCGGCGAAGCCAGCGCCAGCGTTCTCGCGATGGCCGGTCGGCTCGGGCAAAAGCGCCATCTGGCCGACGAAGAGGTCGAGGCCATCGTGCGGGGCCGGCTGGGCCCGGCGCCGGCGCCAGGCCGGGGAGGCGTAGCGGCCCATGGCAGGCGGTCCGGCGCGGCGCGCCGCCGCGGCTCCGCTCGCTTCGCCGCGCCGAACCGAAGGCAAACAGAGGAGTAGCATCGAACATGGCGAAACGAACCGACCGAGTCGCCGAGCGGCCCGACCCCAAACTCTGGGGAGAGGACGAGCTCATGAACCTGGACGAAGCAGCCCGCCTACACTGGCCGACGGGATTTATCACAACGCGGATGCTGCGCCGGGCGGTCGCCGACGGACGCCTTTCCATTTCCATTCTCTCAGGCCGCCATCTGGTGACCCGTCGCGCCATCGCGGCGCTGTCGACGTGCGAGAGGGTGCGCGCACGGGTCAAGAACGGCGACGCCGAGGCCTGCGGCGAGGGCCACGGCTATCTCGCCGACCTCGCCGCGATCGACCGCATGGGTCGCAAATGACCGGTCATCGTCAGAGACAACCGGCGACCTTCTCCAGGGCTTCGATTGTGACGAGGGAAGTCCGAACGAGACCGGATCCCGAGCTGCGCAGCAGCGCCGCGAACTGCTCCTCGGAGCGCATGGGCTTGTTCCAGCCGGCCGGGGCGAAGCTAAGCATTCCCCTCAGGCGGAAGCCCCACCTCGAGAAGATCAAGCGCGGAAGCGGCGTCTTGACGACTCCGCCCGCGGCCGAGACGAGCCTGAAGGCGATCGGGGGATCGGCGGGCCCGCTGGCGCCGCCGTCGGCGGCGATCGTCGTCAGGAGAGAGGTCAGGTGGTCGAGGAAAGTCACTCCGGAAGACGAGTCTCCGCTGCGGATCGGCCGCAGCGAGCCGAAGGAGTCGAGCGTCGCCAGCGAGTCCTTGACGAGATCGGAGCCGACCGCGGCCAGAAGCAGGCTCGCCGCGTCGTGTGGTCCCATCCGGGCCGCTCCGCGTCCGTAGCCCTTGAAGGAGATCCGTCCGTCCTTCTGCAGATTGCGCAGATGCTGGACGACGGTCGGTCCCGGCACGCCGAGCGCCTTCGCCACCACGTCCGCCAGCCCCAGGGAGGTCACCACGTCGAGCGCTCCACCTTATTTCGCATGTTTGTATCTATGATGTAAAACGTCACTGAAGTCAAAGCACACAATGGGTGGAGGAGAGCGTTAACCTTGCATTAGATACGCGTTGACTCGGCAATTCTGAAACTCGAGAACACGCGCATCACACGGGACTGTATCTTTTTACCGACGTTTTACGTCGGTTAATCGAACGACGCGAGCCGAGACGGAGCCGATGAGGAAGACGATATGACGAGACGCCATCGAAAGGAGCGGAGCAATCACCGCCCCCCCGCCCGCCAGTACAGGAACGACGCCCAATTCCAGCGGCGGCTGAACGCGTTCTTCCTGCGGACGGACGGCGAGCCGGCGCTCGGTCGGCTGGACGAGCTCGGAGAGAAATACGGAATTGGTGGCGCCAGGCCCTATATTTCGATCCGTGCCGCGGCCAAGGACCGCAGCGCGACGATCGTCATCCGCCACACCGAGGACAAGGACGGGGAGTCCACGGGTATCCCCGCAGGCGACATGACGCTGGAACAGGCGCAGAAACATCCGCCCGCGCTGTCGGTGCTGGCGCGCTTCGCGGAAGACAAGCTGTTCGAGCTGCGCATCACGAACGCGCCGGCGACCGTGATGTATTCCACGGTCATCGCGCGCTATCTGGACACCCGCGATCCGAGCACGGGCGACCCGCAGGCGGACCGACGCAGCCGCAAGCTGAACAAGCTGCGCAACATCCGCGATCCGCAGGGTCCGTTCGATACCATGAAGGCCCGCGCCCGCGTGCTGATCGCCGAGTTCTTCAAGGGGCGGATGCTCGAGCGGAAGCCCAAGCGCCTGCCGACCGAGATCAAGCAGTTCCTCGTCAGGAAATGCCTGAAGGCGGGCGCGACCAGGGACAAGCACGGTCAGGTCAAAGGCGCGCTGGACACCAATGTCGCCGCCTACGTCAGCCTGGTGCGGCAGGCCCTCGACTGGGTGCTGGACACGTTCGACCCGCAAATCTCGCTGACGATGGATTCCTTCAAGCCAAAGACCACGCGCTCGGACGCACTGAAATGGACCGACTGCCGCAACGCCATGCTCTGGTCGCAGGGGTACGTCTGGGAGAACGGCGGCTTCGCCCGGCACTGGGTCGAGCACGACGGCGAGCCCCGCCTCGAATACAGGAAGCTGCCCGAGCCTGAACTCTCCGCGCACCGCGCGGAATTCCTGCCGCTGCTGCGCTTCCTGCCTAGCCTGGCCACGACCGGCTCGCGGACGACGGTCGGATCGCTGCTGTGCTGGAACGAGGACTCCTATTTCGGCCACATCGAGCTCGCCGGCAAACGCAGCCGCATCCACCGCACCGGCGTCGACGGCCCGGACTACGCCAACAAGCCGCGCACGACCTCCGCCCTGACGCCGCTGGCACGCGGCTTCTTCGAAGTCTTCTACGCGAAGGATCTTCGCGAGGCGGCGCGGCGGGGATGGTCCGTCGACCGCGTCATCCACAACGGACGGGGCGGCGCTGTCGACGACCTGTCCAAACTCTTCAAGCGGGCGTGCAAGGCGCTGGGGATCAAGAACAGCGTGCGGAAGATGAAGCATCTCGCCGTCACCATGCATTGGTTCGCCGGCTTCGAACTGCGTCGCATCGCCAAGATCGTCGGCACCGACCCCAAGACCACAGAAGACTACTATCTGTATCTGGAATCGGAATACGCAGGCCTGGTGCGCCCGCGTCCGGAGCCGGAGAAGATGACCTTCGCCGACTTCGCCGATCCGTCGCGGGACATGGCGAAGATTCCGCGCGCGCCGGCGCCGCCGCGCCCGCGCACGGAAGTGCGCGCGGCCGAACGGACGCTCGTCGATGCCTAGGAAGGCCAAAACCAAGATGCGCTCCGTCCCGCAGCGCGCGGCGCAGACCCTCGTCACCCCGTTCGTCGGCTTCGGCGACGTGCTGGCCCTCGTCGACTTCGAGACCTGGAAGACCGGGAAAAGGAAGCGCTACCGGGCGCTGCTTTACGCGGTCTTCGCCGCGTTGGCCGCCTGCGCGCGCGTCAAGCCATTTACGGCGGCGACCTTCCTGCTCGCCGACTACGAAGCCAACCGGCTCGAGGCTTTGAACAACGTCCGCGATCGCCGCTACCCGGTCGTGCTGCTGGCGGCCGCGGTCGAGGTCATCGAGGCCTACCTGAAGGAACGCCGCGACCTCGGCATCGGTGGCGAACACCTTCTCGTCGACGAGAACGGCGCTCCGCTCGTCTACAGCAGGATCTACCTGGCGTTCGACCAACTGTCGGAGCGCTGCGGCCATTTCGGCGGCAAGATCGTCGAGCGGCTGATCGAATTCCACGACCTGCAACTGGAGAAGGAGAGGAAGAGGCGCAAGCCCGACCTGGCGGCCTGCGTCGCGCTCCGCCACGGGCGCCGCGGCCCCCTGGACAAGTGGCAGGCCCGGGCCGAGATCTACGCCGCCGCCGGCGACCGGGCACGGATGCTGGACGTGCTCGATCGCAACCACGATCTCGGCGGAGCCTCTGGCAAGTCGGTCGGCGGCCACGGCCGGGCCAAGGCGCTGGAGACCGGCAGGCTGTTCTCGCCGCCCAAGCTCGCCAGGCGGCTGACACCCGGCATCCGGAACGACAAGGTCTGCGCAAGGCTACTCGATTTCGACTGGCCGAAAGGCAAGGAAGCGCAGGTCGACGAACGCAGGAACATCGTGAAGGCGGACATGCCCCACCTGGTCTGGCTCCTGGACGAACACAAGATCAACCGCTCCGACCTGCGCCGCATTTTGAACTGCTCCATGGGCACCGTCCGACGCCATGAGCTCGTCCACCGTCGCTCGCTGGAAAGCGAGGACGAACGCCGCGAGCGGGAACGGGTCGAAGCCGACTGGCGGGACAAGGCGCCGGCGCTCTACTTGGCGCGCCCCCTCGGCGAGCCGTTCCCGGACTTCCACGCGCGGATCGCGGCCGAGGAGAAGTACCCGTTCGGCCGCGCGGTGCTGTCGGCGACGCTCAAATACGCCGGGGTTCTCCCCTACCAGGTCGCTCGCCGGCAGAAGAAAAAGCATGTCGGCATAAAACGAAAAGTCCAAATTCGGGGGGTCACGGTCAAGGAAATGGGGGTGCACGAAGACGGAAAGCAGCGGTCGGAAGGGTACGAAGGCGCACCAGAACGGTCACAGGATACCGAAAACACACAATTTCGCCACAATTCAATCGTCCTCGAAGATTGAGATTTTGACACAAAAGACAAGGCTGTTCAGCGATTTAACCAAATCACGGTCAAGGAAGAAATCTGACGCCATGGGGTATGCGGACGCATGGACAGGACCAGGAATGCACTTGGTGCCGGAAGTGGGTGCCCGGGTCTGGAGACAAGCGCTCGATGCAGAACGAGGCCCCGCCGTGCCGGGCGAGGCCTCGCGTCGCTTGAGCCGTCGGTGTCGGTCGAGACGGTTCAGAAAGGCCCCAGCTCGACCCCGTTCGCCGCGAGCTTGCTGCGCGTCGCAAACACCGCATCGGCGCCGAACCGCGCCGGGTTGACGGCGACCACATATTCACCGGTGTAGTCGCCGAGCCCTTCCTCGACGAGCATCTCGAAGCCGGAGCCTTGGCCGCGCCCGCGCGCCCAGTCGGTCAGCACCGTCATGATGCCAGCCGCTTTGGCCTTCGCCCGCGTGCGGTTTGCCTTCAGCGCCCGGCCGTATCGTTGGAGGAAGACCTCCTCGAGCGCCACCAGCATGCCGCCGAAACCGCCGACCACGGGGTCGGTGTCGGTAGGCGCCTGCAATTGGACGCAGCGGCGAAGGGCGGCGCGACGGACATCTTCGCGTCCCAGGCGCTTGGCGTTGCCCATGAGATTCCGGCACTGCTGCACGGTCGCCAGTTTTGAAACGTCGATCATCTGCGTTCTCCGTCCTAAGGAATGGTTAGTCGATCGAGACGCGCGAGCGGGCCTGGCCGCCGGCTTTCTGCCAGGCGCCGAACCGATGGGTCGCGGCGCCGTACGAAATACCCATGCCGTCGGCGACGGCGTAGCGGGTCAGGCCGGCGTCGTACATGCGATAGCAGACCTCCACGCCACGCTCCGAGAGCTTGCCGTCGGCCGTCTTGTTGCGAGGGTCCTTCGGATCGCCGACTTCGAGCTTTTGGGGCTGCAATAGGCCGCGCAGGCGGTTGAGATCGCGGGCGATCGAATCGATCAAGGTCAGGGCTTCGGCTGAAATCGGGGGCATCGGCAACTCCTCTATAGAATCGCGGCGCGACCATATTATATTGTCTATAATGATCGCCGCTCGCGACCATATAGTAGGGTCTATAATGGTCCGCAAGCCCTTTCGCAAAAGATCGCTTGCAGCTAGTCGCCCGCGTCGGGATGCCGCGGCCGCGTGCATCGTCCGCCCGTCGGCGCCGCCGCGCAAAATCCGCTTGGCGCCGCCGGGCGCCAGCGCGAGAGCGGCCGGACCGCGCCTGGCACGTTTTCGAAGATCGATGCGCCCGCAAATCAGAAACTCAAGGATTCGATTTCACGGATTCATTTTCCTGGAATTTGAATCCTTGAGACCGAATCCTTGAAGTCGAATCCTTGAAATCGAGTCGTTTGGGAATTTTGAATCCTTGGAAATTCGAATCCTTGAAACGTGGCCTTGATTCGATTTTGGCGAACTTCGCAACCCGGCGGCGCGGGGCGGATCGTGCTGGCCGGCGCCGCCGGCAGGGGCACGCTGGCGGCCGGCGGCCGCCCTCCGCCGCTTCGCTGCCGGAGCCGTCATCGTCTCAATCCGCCGCAAGGACGCCCACCGCGGCGACGTGCGCTCGTCCACGGCTGAATTGTCGGCATGGCGCCCGGGAGAGGTCTGGACGCCCGAAGTGCTGCAGCACCGCGCGCTGCTCAACGCGAAAGCATTGGATTTCAAGGACTCGATTTCAAGGATTCGAATTTCGGTAGACGAATCCTTGAAATCGATTCCTTGAAATTCGGATTACCCATTTTTTCGCTCGAAGCGCGGCCGGCGAGGTCCGGCGGCCCACCGCGCTGGCACCCGGCGCCGGTGGGTCGAGGCGGCGCCGGACCAGCATGTCGCCGCGCGCGGCCGCCGGACATTCGCCGGAGATTGTGGGCGGACGACGATCATGACGCCCCGGCTGGCGGCCAGCAGTCTGCGGACCGCCTACGCCAGCGAACTCGAGGTTGTGTTGATCGCGCGCAAAGCTTTTGGTGACGAATCGGGCGCTCGCCGAAATGGCAAAGGCCGCGAGTTGGGGGCGCCTCTCCCAAGCCTCGAAGTGGTGCAGCGCCGTTGTCTAACGATGCCGATGCATCAGGAGTTGACAGCCCATGGCGGGACGCGTCCTTCGTCTGCAAGCGGTCAGACCGGCTCAACCTCACACCAGTTTCGCTTCGACGAGCACCCGTCGATAGAGGTCGATGAACTGGCTCACCAAACCCCATTCCTTGCTCGCCGGGGCATTGCCGACGAGTACGCAGAGCGTCCACAACAGGTCCCGAAAGGTTCTCTCGAACATCGGCATCAGGTCGGACAGCGTTTCGCTCATGGCTTGATGCCCTCCGTCTCCGGCGTACAGCAGCAGATTGCGAAACTCGGCCCGAGCGGTGACGAACCCGCGAACCGTCATGCCGTTGCTCTCTCCGACCTCCCGTTCGAAGTCGCGATAGAGCTCGTCGGCGATTTCGTCATGATCGAGATCGTCGCGGGAGACCGATACGTTCAACGGATTGAGCGGGATCGATGCGCCAGCCGAACCGGGGAGGCTCGAGGCCAGCCGCAGGACGAGCCGACCCTCTTCGATCGAAGGATCGATCTTCATCAGCAGCACTTGTTCGAACCCGGGAAACGTAATGCCGTGCCTGATCATGTCACTCAGGACGGCCCTGAACTGCGACAGCACGGGGTAGAAGGCCAGCTTCACGCGATGGTTCTTGTGCTTGCCGATGAAATCGCTATGCGCCGGCAGTCGATCCGAGTTGAGCTTGAGCCATTCGAAGATCGAAACGACGAGTTCCTCCTCGGCCGCGATGCACCTTATGACTCCCATCTCGTCGTCGATGCCGCCCAGCTTCTGCGCTTTGACGTAGTGGTCCATCGATTTGACGATTCTGGACACCACTTTGCGGGGCGCCTGATCGAAGAGGAATTCGATGAATTCGCGGCCGATCAGCTCGGCGAACGGCCGAAGGACATCTTCGTCTTTCTCGGTGTCGGTCAACGGGAGACTCGCTGCGAATCGGTTGAACAATTGACCGGGCAGATAGCGGTTTGTCCATCCATTCCGTCGGCCACTCGCACATGCGACGCCAGTTCGGCAGCGCCGGCCAGAAGGTCCCGGCATGACGGTCGGACCGAATCGTGTCAGGCTTGCTATGGCCTTCGAAACAACGATTCGAGCGATGACCGGCTTTCCCAATTATCGGCACTTGGCGCGCGGCTCCTTGTCACGCGCCAAGACCGAACTCGCGACCCAGGATCTTCACCGACTTCGATACGCCGCGCTGGAACTGCGCGATGCCATGGAGGCGGTGACCTACGACCGGGCGCTTGCGTTCAAGGACGAGATACCGCCGGATGAATACAGGACGTGGCAGCCACGCAAGCTGATGGCCGTGCTGGTGGACATCGATCCGTCGATCGGAATGACCTCGACGCTCGCGGTCGGAATTGAGTCGAAACACGGAAAGCAGGCCGAGAACATGGAAACTCTCGGGACCGACCAGGTGCTCACCCTCAAGGACATCAAGACGCACTACGACGCTATCGGCTCGCATCTACACATGCCCTCGCTGGAGCAACTCGAAGCCGGCAAGATCGCCGATCCGGCGAAGCTGCGGACCAGATGCGAGGCGGTCGTGGCGGTACTGGAATCGGTGCTGGGCTCGCCGGTCTACAACATTACGCTGGGCAACTTCGCCCAGCTCGCCGAATGCATGAACGAGAACTGCCGACGGCCGGTCCGTAAACGCATTCCGCACGGCAAGACCGAAATCGAGGCCGAATGCTTCGAGTGCAAGGCGATCTACACGCTCATCTCCCACCCCGGAGGCGCGGTCGAGTTCAAACCGAAGATGACCCTGGTCGGATGTCCTTCCGAGGGCTGCTCCGAAAGATTTCCGCTTTGGCCACACGAACTCACACCGGGAACGCATTGGCGGTGCCGCTGCGGCTCTCACAACGGCATCGCACTGGCGGCCCAAAAGATTGAGGAGGGAGCTGGTGAAAGTGGACCCGGTTGAGGACGGCCGGTCGCCGGGATCGGGGGCTTCCTCGATGCGAGGAATGATGGCAAACTGGCCCGATCGCGGTTCTCCACCGCGGTTCTCCACCGACGAATCCGGTGGCTCTCGGCGCCCCTTGTTTTATAGGGTTTTTCGCACGTCGCGGTCAGATGGCGGAGAGGGAGGGATTCGAACCCCCGATAGGCTTGCACCTATGCCGCATTTCGAGTGCGGTGCATTCGACCACTCTGCCACCTCTCCTGAAGGCGCCAAGCAAGGAGCAGGGCCCCTGTGGTTCGGGCGTTAATAGGCGAGGATGGCGGGCCAGACAAGGCTGGGAAGGCGAAAATCGAGCCGGTTTTCCGGCTGGACCCACGATGTCACGGTGATGATCGGGGGCGATCACGGATTTCGGCGGCGGTTTGCGCGGGAATGGGCCTGAGCCGTTCGCCACTGACCCGGCGCGGCCCCGATGCGGCACCGTCGGTGCCCGAATCACTGGTACCCGCAAAGGCGGGGTGGGACCGCCAGACGCGGTAAACACTGGCGGTCCCGTGCCGCTCATTCAAATACTGGCTGGGAAGGGCGGCTTCGCCGGCCAGGTGAGGCGACGGTTCCGACCGTAGCGTGCGGCCCGTGCACCGCAACGCAATCCGGTCCTTAACCTAACCAGTCAAGGTTACTCCTTGTCGGACTTGCCCTTTTTCTTCCCGTTGCCCGTGGAATCCCCGTCTTTGCCGTTGTCCTTGCGGCGGTTGGTGAAGCGGGCATTGCCGAGGCCGGTGCCGATGGTGAGCACGCCCCAGCGATCGACGTCCTGCATGAACGGCACCTCGGAGAGGCCCTGAACCACGCCGTCATTGTGCATCAGGATCGCGGTGTCGTGCTCGCCGACCTGCGGGATGCCCTCGAGCAGGCTCGCCGGCAGGTTGAATTTGCTGCTCTCCCAATTGCCCGGCAGGTTCTGCGCGCCTTTCTCGATGGAGCCGTCCGCGTTGATCACGCCGGGACAGGCAATGCCGATGAACGGCGCCAGCTTGTAGCCTTCCTTTTCGGCCTCGGTGATCAGCCCCTTCAGCATCTTGGTGAGCCGCTTCACCGCGCCTTCGCGCGTCGGCTCGTCGTCGGCATGACGCCACAGCTCGGACTTCACGACCTTGGCTTTCGACAGGTCTTTTGCCTTTTTCCAGCTGGTCTCCACCAGGCCGCAGCGGATGTTGGTGCCGCCGATATCGACGGCGAGGATGCTGTCATGGGCTTCGAAGATCCATGACGGCGCCAGATGCAGCGCGCCGATCAGGCCGGCTTCATCGGGATGATGACGGATCGGCACCATGTCGATCTTGAAATCCTCGGACATGAGGATGATCTCGGTGCGCGCGATCGCGAGCTCGCCGAGCCGGGAATCGCGAAAACCGCCGCCGACCACGATGCGCTCGGTCTTGGCCCAGGCCTTGGACTTGAGGAAGCGGCGGGTGACGTAAGCGAGTTCCTGGGCGAAGTCCTCGATGGCGCTATGCACCACTGCCCAGGCCTCGGTGTCGTCACCGACCAGGATGGCATCCAGCGTCTTCTTGCTGATCTCGTCGGACGGCTCCTTGCCGAACGGGTCCTCGCCTGACTTGCGCAGCGGCTTGCGCCAGCGCTCGAGGATCTCGCGGAATGCGCCCTTGCTGGCGCGGTCGCCGATGAACCCGTCCTCGTCCTTCATCTCGATGTTGAAGCTGTCGATATCCACCGAGGGCAGCCGCTCGGCGCCGTGATGGGCGATGCCCGTCGTCGTCTTGACCAGCTCGTCTGTTGCCATGGTAAGCCCCTTGCCCGTGTCCTGATTTCGCCGGGACAACGGCGGGGGAACCTGTTGGTTGCGGCGCGGTCCGAAATTCGCCTGCGGGGCCGGATCGGGCCTAAATGCTTCAAATCGGGCCGTTTTCGCCGGCTTTTCCTTGACTCCAGGGGATCAGCGGCTATAAATCCCGCAACCGGCGCGGGGCGTTTCTCGCGCCGCTTGTTTTTGCGCGGGTTTTCAAAGGGATAACTCCCGCCCGCACAAAACTCGCATAAACCCATAACGACTGACAAAAAGCCGGCCCCGACAATATGTCGCGAGGCCGGGAATGAACACGAAGGAAAACAACGATGTTCGCAGTCATCAAAACCGGCGGCCGGCAGTACCGCGTCGTTCCGGATGATGTCCTGGAAGTAGGCAAGATCGAAGGCGAAGTCGGCTCGATCGTGCAGCTCAATGAAGTTCTCCTGGTCGGCGGCGACACGCCGATCCTGGGTCTGCCCACGGTCGCAGGCGCCTCCGTCGCGGTCGAGGTGCTCGACCACAAGCGCGGTCCCAAGGTCATCGCTTTCAAGAAGCGCCGCCGCAAGAACTCGCGCCGCAAGCGCGGCTATCGCGACGAGATCACGGTGCTGCGCATCTCGGAGATCCTGACGGACGGCGCCAAGCCCACCAAGGGGCCGCGTCCGAAGCGGGAAAAGGTCGTCAAGCCAGAGACCACCGAAGAGGCCGCCGCATAATTTGATCACGCGCCATCACGAATTGATGCGTGAGAAATTGTGAAATGATTCCGTCAAGGAATTGATCTAGAAATACTCAGGATTTCGGAGACGAGCCATGGCTCACAAAAAAGCAGGCGGTTCATCGCGCAACGGTCGCGATTCCAAGGGCAAGCGCCTCGGTATCAAGGCGTTCGGCGGGGAAGTTGTGATTCCCGGCAACATCATTGCGCGTCAGCGCGGCACCACCTGGCATCCCGGCCTTAATGTCGGCATGGGCACGGACCACACCTTGTTCGCCAAGATCGAGGGCCGCGTAACGTTCCAGGCCAAAGCCAACGGCCGCACCTTCATCTCGGTGCTCCCGCTCGCAGAGGCGGCTGAATAGACGGTGGATCAAATTTGGAGTCCGCCGGGTCCCAGACCGAACCGGCGGAGTCCTTGAGATCAGAATAGATCGAAGGCTCCAGGGGAGGCGGGAAACCGGCCTCCCCTTTCGTTTGCGTGCTCACTTTTCACTTTAGTGACTTCGACGGAGCCGGACATGTTGCAGGATTTTTCGAGCGTGACCTTGCGGGAGGCGAGACCGAGCGTCGTCGCCACCGAGCGGCTGACGTTGCGGCGGCCGACCCTCGCCGACGTCAGGACCATCGCCCTCCTCGCCAACGATCCTCGCGTCGCCGAAAACACAAGGCGCCTCCCGCATCCCTATTCGCAGGACGACGCCGTCGCCTTCATCCGCGCCACCGCCGTGCCCCGCGGCGAGACCGTGTTCCTGATCGAGCATGACAGCGGCCCCATCGGCATGGTCGGTATCGACTGCTCGACGCCCGGCAATGCCGAGCTCGGCTATTGGCTCGGCGTCGAGCATTGGGGCCGCGGCTTTGCCACCGAGGCCGCGCGCGGCGCGATCGACTTCTTTTTCGAGGAGTTCGAGGACGATCATCTCTATGCAGGCGCGCGCGTCACCAACCCGGCCTCGCGCAACGTGCTGGAGAAATGCGGCTTCCAGTGGAGCGGCGTCCAGCTGCACCGTTTCCTGGCGCTGGGCTCGTCCACGCCGGTCGACTGCTTCCGGCTCTCGCGCGGCGTGTGGGCGTCGCTGAAGAGCTGGAGCAGTGCGAGGCGCGTGAGGTAGGCCCAACTCTCACCACATGTCGTCCCGGCGAAGGCCGGGACGACAGCGTGGTTACGCCGGCGGATTCACCTCTCCGCCTCCACCCCCGAGATCGCGCTCACGCAAGTAAATATAGAACCCGGCGCCGATGATGATGGCGGCGCCGATGATGGTGGCGATCTCGGGCACGTCGCCGAACACGACGAAGCCGAAGATCACCGCCCAGACGATCATCGAATATTGATAGGGCACGACGACGCTGGCCGGCGCGAGCTTGAGCGAGCGGTTGACGCAGAACAGCGCCGTGACCGAGACGCATCCCGCCAGCGCGAAGATCACGAGGCTGCCCGGTGTCGGCGGCACCCAGTGGAACGCCGACAGCACCGCACCCAGCAAGAACGTGCCGACGAATTACGACGACGCCATCACGATATCGGGCGTCTTGCGCAGGCTGCGCGTGATCAGCATCAGCGTTGCGAAGGAAAGACTGCCGCCAAGCGCGATCAGCGCCGGCAGGCTCACCGTCTGTGCCGATGGCCGCAGCGCGATCAGGACGCCGCAGAAGCCGATCAGGATCGCCGTCCAGCGCCGCCAGCCGACCTTCTCGCCGAGAAAGATCGCCGACATCGCGGTGACGAAAATGGGACCCGCGAGATAATAGGTGATGACGTCGGCGAGCGGCAGGTAGACCGTAGCCAGGAAGAACGCCGCCACTTCCAGCGTCGACAATACGACGCGAAAGAGCTGGAGGCCCGGCCGCTCCAGCTGCAGGAACTGGTGACGCTGCCGCCAGACCAGCGGCGACAGCAGCAGCAGCGCCGCGCAGGCGCGCAGGAACAGCAGCTGCCCCACCGAATAAGTCCCGACCAGGAACTTGCCCATGGCATCGCCGAACGAGAACATGAAGATCGACAGCACCATGAGTGCAATCCCGGCCAGCCGCGCCGAGCGTTCGTCATAGGCCGAGAGATTTTTGAAAAGGGGCATTGCTGTCGTTCGTGGAAACGCGTCATTGCGAGGAGCTCTTGCGACGAAGCAATCCAGACTGTTGCCGCGGAGACAGTCTGGATTGCTTCGCTTCGCTCGCAATGACGAGCGGAGAGAGCGTCGGAACGGCGACCAGAGTCGCTTGCGGTCGTTTTAATGACGTGAGCGCCCGCGACAAGCCCACGCCAGACGAATTGAACGATTGCCGCAGTCTTCGCGTCGCGGTAGCGATGGGCGACACCGAACGAAAGAGCCAGGAAAGAGCTTAGCCATGACCGACTTCGACCCGGCCCGGCATCGCATGATCCCCGCGCAACGCTGGTTTGAGGATTTCGTGGTCGGCGAGCGTTTCGTGCTGCCGAGCCGCACGCAGACGACGGCCGTGTTCGCGGCCTTCCAGACCGCGAGCGGCGATACCCATCCGGTGCATTACGATGTGGAGTATTGCCGCAGCCGCGGCATGCCGCATCTGCTCGCCCACGGTTTCCAGACGCTGATCCACACCGCGCCCGGCGCGGGCCTGTTTCCGTTCATGGTCGAGGACTCCCTGGTCGGCTTCCTCGAGCAATCCAGCCGGTTCCTCAAACCGGTGTTCGCCGACGACACAATCTATCCCGCGCTCGAGGTCACCGAGCTGGTGCCGGGACGCTCGACCGGCGCCGTGACGCTCAAAAGCACCGTGTTCAACCAGCGCAAGGAGCTGGTGCTGGATGGCACGCAGAAATTCCTGATCCGGCGCCGGCCCCTCTGACGTCGTCCTGTGGTTAAGCAAGGCCACAAATCGCCGGGTTTCGGCTGATTTGCGGGTCTATCCGGGTTGCCGCGCGGGACCGGCTGGCCTACCTATGGCCCATGAAATTCCTAGACGAAGCAAAGGTCTATATCCGCTCCGGCGACGGCGGAAACGGCTGCGTGGCGTTCCGCCGCGAAAAATTCATTGAATTCGGCGGCCCCTCCGGCGGCAATGGCGGCCGCGGCGGCAATGTCATCATCGAGGTCGCCGACGGGCTGAACACGCTGATCGACTATCGCTACCAGCAGCACTTCAAGGCCCAGAAGGGCGAGAACGGCTCGGGCTCGGACCGCCACGGCGCCAATGGCAAGTCGATCGTGCTGAAGGTCCCCTTGGGCACGCAGATCTTCGACGAAGATCGCGAGACCATGATCCACGATTTCACCACGGTGGGCGAAAAATTCGTGCTGGCCGAAGGCGGCAATGGCGGCTTCGGCAACGCCCATTTCAAGACCTCGACCAACCGCGCGCCGCGCAATGCCAATCCCGGCCAGCCCGGCGAGGAGCGCTGGATCTGGCTGCGGTTGAAGCTGATCGCGGATGCCGGTCTCGTCGGTCTGCCCAATGCCGGCAAATCGACCTTCCTCGCCAAGGTCAGCGCGGCCAAGCCGAAGATCGCTGACTACCCCTTCACCACGCTGCATCCGCAGCTCGGCGTCGTGAATGCCGACGGCCGCGAATTCGTGCTGGCTGACATTCCCGGCCTGATCGAAGGCGCGCATGAAGGCGTCGGTCTCGGCGACCGCTTCCTCGCCCATGTCGAGCGTTGCCGCGTGCTGCTGCATCTCATCGATGCGACCTGCGAGCACGCCGGCAAGGCCTACAAGACGGTGCGAACGGAGCTGGACGCCTATGCCGGACAGCTCACCGACAAGATCGAGATCGTCGCGCTGAACAAGATCGACGCGGTCGAGCCGGACGAGTTGAAGAAGCAGAAGGAGCGGCTGAAGCGCGCCGCCAAGAAGACGCCGCTGCTGCTCTCCGCGGTCACCGGCGACGGCGTGCAGGAAGCGCTGCGCGCCCTGGCGGATGTGATCGGCGAGAGCCCGGTCTCTGCCAAGGCAAAGAGCGCGGCCGAAGCGGAGCCTTGGTCGGTTTGATTCGTCGTCCCGGCGAAGGCCGGGACCCATAGCCACCGAACGCGATTTGGCGAAGATTGGTCATTGCCGTCTTGCGCCACGACTTCTGCTGAGGAGTATGGGTCCCGGCCTTCCCCGGGACGACGTTGGGAGAGGTTGTCACCGGCGTTCCGATAGCGCAGCATCCAGCAATCAAGAACCGGCAGGGATGATTCATGGCGCGCGCGAAGAATGTTCTCTGGATCATGTGCGACCAGCTTCGCTACGACTATCTCGGCTGCACCGGCCATCCCACGCTGAAGACCCCGAACATCGACGCCATGGCGAAGCGCGGCGTGCTGTTCAGCAAGGCCTATGTGCAGTCGCCGATCTGCGGTCCCTCGCGGATGTCGTTCTACACCGGGCGCTACATGCGCTCGCACGGCTCGCACTGGAACGGCTGGCCGTTGCGGGTCGGCGAGCCCACGCTCGGCGATCACCTCAAGAAGCTCGGCGTGCGCAACGTGCTGGTCGGCAAGACCCACATGGCGCCCGATCTCGAAGGCATGAAGGCGCTCGGCATCCCGCCGGAATCGATGATCGGCGTGCACGTCGCCGAATGCGGGTTTGAGCCCTATGAGCGCGACGACGGCCTGCATCCCACCGGGAGGCCCCGTCCGAAATACGACGATTATCTGCGCCAGCAGGGTTTTGATGCGCCCAATCCCTGGGAGCATTGGGCCAATTCCGGCGCGGCCGAGGACGGCTCGCTGCAAAACGGCTGGCTGCTCGTGCATGCCGACAAGGCCGCGCGCGTGCCGGATGAGCATTCCGAGACGCCCTACATGACGCGACGCGCCATGGACTTCATCAGCGAAGCGGAGACCGATGGCAGGCCATGGTGCCTGCATCTGTCCTACATCAAGCCGCACTGGCCCTACATCGCGCCCGAACCGTACGCCAGCATGTATTCGACACCAGACATGATTCCGGTGATCCGCTCCGAGCGCGAGCGGCAGAATCCGCATCCGGTGTTCGGCGCCTATATGGACATGCGCTACTCCCGCAACATGGCGCGCGACGATGCCCGCGAGAAGGTGATCCCGACCTATATGGGCCTGATCACCCAGATCGACGACCAGATGGGCGTGCTGATGAAGTTCCTGGAGGAGCGCGATCTGCTGGATACCACCATGATCGTATTCACCTCCGATCACGGCGATTATCTCGGCGATCACTGGATGGGCGAGAAGGATCTGTTCCACGAGCAGTCGGCGAAGATTCCGTTGATTGTCATTGATCCCTCGAAGGAGGCGGATGCGACGCGCGGCACGCGCAACGATGCTCTGGTCGAAGCCATCGATCTCGCGCCGACCTTCGTCGACTATTTCGGCGGCAAGGTGCCGGGCCATATCCTCGAGGGACGCTCGCTGCTGCCGCTGCTGCGCGGCGAGAGTCCGCCAGATTGGCGCAAGGTGGCGTTCTCCGAATACGACTATGTCATGCAGGACGTGCGGCTGAAGCTGAACCAGCCGATCGAACGCTGCCGCCTGTTCATGGTGTTCGACGGCCGCTGGAAATACATCCACGCCTCGGGCTTCCGCCCGATGCTGTACGACCTCGAAACCGATCCGGAAGAGTTTGTGGATCGCGGCGACGACCCCGAGTGCGCCGGCATCATCGCGCGACTGCAGGCGGAATTGTTCAACTGGGCGCTGCATCCCAACGACCACATCACGACCTCGCGCGAGAAGATCGCGGCCTATGCCGACAACCAGCTCCAGGTGAAGGGCGGGATCCTGATCGGGATCTGGGACGAAGCCGAGCTGGCGTCGATCAAGGACGGAATTGAACAGCGCGCGAAGCTGTAGGTGAGCGGAACGACGCTCTCTCGGCTCGTCGTGCCCGGGCTCGACCCGGGCATCCACGTCTCGCGTCAAGTGGCGGTGCACGTGGATGGCCGGGACAAGCCCGGCCATGACGGCGTAGAGCGGAAACAGAAACTAATTCTCGATCTTGTATCCCGTCGCCTTCACGATCGGCTGCCAAAAGGCGGTGTTTGCGGCGAGCTCCTTCGTCAGACCTTCCGCGCTGCTGCCGACCGGGATCAGCCCGATTGCGGTGAGCTTTTCCTTCACCTCGGGCTTGGCGAGCGCGGCGCTTGCGGCAGCGCCGAGCTTGCTTGCGAATTCCGGCGAGCTGCCGGCAGGAAGCCACATGCCGTACCAGGCGTCGGCGACGAGATCGATGCCGCTCTCCTTCAAGGTGGGCACCTCCGAAGCAAAGGGTGAACGTTCGGCGCTCGCGACCGCGATGATCTTCACGCCCTTGGCACGATGCTGCGGTAGCGCATCCGCCAATGTGACGATGCCGAACGAGACATGACCGCCGATGATGTCGTTGAGGATGGGCGCGCTGCCGCGATAGGGCACGCGCGTCATGGCAATGCCGAGGTCCTTCTCGAGCTTGGAGCCCATGAAATGCGGGATGGTGCCGTTGCTCGGCACGCCGAACGACGCCTTGTCCGGATGCGCCTTCAGCCAAGCGACGAATCCCTTGAAATCCGCGGCATCGATCGCCGGGCTGATCACGACGGCGAACTCAAACCGCGCCAGCAGCGAGACCGGGACGAAATCCTTTGCGGTATCGAAGCTCGGGGTCGTCTCCACCATCGGCAGCAGGTACATCGTGGGCCCGGTCGTCACCAGCACCATGTTGCCGTCGGGGCTGCCGCCCTTCACCGCCTTGATGCCGATCAGGCCGTCACCGCCGGTGCGGTTCTCGACCACCATTGTCCGCTGCAGCGCCGGCGCCATCTCCTGCGCGATCAGCCGGCACAGCGTGTCGCCGCCCGCTCCCGCCGCGAACGGGAAGATCATTTTCGTCAGCCCGGCCTGAGCTTGCGACCCGCCCGCTTGCGCCAACAACGGCAACCCGAGGCATCCGGCGATGAATTTGCGGCGGTCCATTGGTTTCCTCTTTGAGCCCATTTTGGTTGGCGACAGTTAGAGCTAGACGGGCGCTCCGGACAAGCGCCGTTTACCGGGCCTGCCGCCTTGCGCCGGCCATCGTCCTGCTGCAAAAGCAGGCCTTACCGGCGCCGCTCTCCAGCACATACACACACCACATACACAGATGGCCAGCCCCGAACTCAGTCAATTCCGCCGCATCGTCGTCAAGGTCGGCTCCGCGCTGCTGGTCGATTCCGACAAGGGCGAGGTGCGGGCGTCCTGGCTTGCCGCGCTCGCCGACGACATGGCCAAGCTGCATCGCGAGGGACGTGACGTGCTCGTCGTGTCCTCCGGCTCGATCGCGCTCGGCCGCAGCCGTCTGAAACTGCCGCGCGGCCCGCTGAAGCTGGAGGAGAGCCAGGCGGCGGCTGCCGTCGGTCAGATCGCGCTGGCGCGGATCTGGTCGGAGGTCCTTGGCGCCCACGGCATCGGCGCCGGCCAGATCCTGGTGACGCTGCAGGACACCGAGGAGCGCCGCCGCTATCTCAACGCGCGCTCCACCATCGGCAAGCTGCTGGAGTGGCGCGCAATCCCCGTGATCAACGAGAACGACACGGTCGCCACCAACGAGATCCGCTACGGCGACAACGACCGCCTCGCCGCGCGCGTCGCCACGATGGCGAGCGCGGACCTGCTGGTGCTGCTGTCCGACATCGACGGGCTTTACGACGCCCCGCCGAAGAACAACCCGAACGCCAAGCTCATTCCGGTCGTCGACAGCATCTCCTCGGAGATCGAGGCTGTCGCAGGCGACGCCGAGTCCGAGCTGTCGCGCGGCGGCATGCGCACCAAGGTCGAAGCCGCAAAAATCGCGACCACCGGCGGCACGCATATGCTGATCGCCTCGGGCAAGATCGAGCATCCGCTTCAGGCGGTCGCCGATGGCGGCCGCTGCACCTGGTTCCTGACGCCGGCCAATCCCATCACGTCGCGAAAGCGCTGGATCGCGGGCTCGCTAGAGCCGAAGGGCACCCTGACGATCGACGCCGGCGCGGTCGCGGCGCTCCGCGCGGGCGCCAGCCTGCTGCCGGCCGGAGTCGTCAAGGTCGAGGGCCAGTTCGCCCGCGGCGACGCCGTGATCGTCCGCGGCCCCGACACCAGCGAGGTCGGCCGAGGCCTGATCGCCTATGACGCCGACGATGCGGAGCGGATCAAGGGCCGCTCCTCCCCGGATGTCATGGCCATCCTCGGCATTAGCGGGAGGTCCGAGATGATCCACCGCGATGATCTGGTGATGGGCGGGTAACGCTCGGCAGGCGCCCAAACCGTCATGCCGGGCTTGTCCCGGGCATCCACGTTCTTTCTTGCTGCCGGCAAGGCGTGGATGGCCGGGACAAGCCCGGCCATGACGTCGGAGCTGGGCCAGTGGCCGAGGTGGCACAACACCGGGAGACCTGCCATACCCGCCCCGCCCTTCGCAAAAGCGGGATTTCCGTGCTAGGACACTGCCTTAGCAGAAGGTTGAAACTCCCATGGCCGCCCCCCTCAAAGCCGTCGACGGCAATGCCGATCTTCAGGCGCTGATGACCGATCTCGGTACCCGTGCCCGCGCTGCCGCGCGCGTGCTGGCGCTGGCGCCGCCGGAGCAGAAGAACCGGGCGCTCGAGGCCATGGCGCGGGCGATCCGCAACAACGCGGCCGCGATCCTTGCCGCCAATGCCGAGGACGTCACCGAGGCCCGCGCCTCAGGCAACGCCACCTCGTCCTTCATCGACCGCCTGACGCTGACGCCGGCGCGGGTCGAGGGCATGGCCGAGGGCATCGGCATCGTGCGCGGCATTGCCGATCCGGTCGGCATCGTCACCGAGAGCTGGCAACGGCCGAACGGCATGACCATCGAGCGCGTGCGCGTGCCGCTCGGCGTCGTCGGCGTGATCTTCGAGAGCCGGCCGAACGTTGCGGCGGACGCCGGCGTTCTGTGCCTGAAGTCCGGCAATGCCGTGATCCTGCGCGGCGGCTCCGACAGTTTCCGCTCCTGCCGCGCGATCCACGACTGCCTGGTGCAGGGCCTGCGCGAAGCGGGCCTCCCCGAGGCCGCAATCACGCTGGTGCCGACGCGCGACCGCGCGGCGGTAGGCCAGATGCTGTCGGGATTGAACGGCGCCGTCGACGTGATCGTGCCGCGCGGAGGCAAGAGCCTCGTCGCACGCGTCGAACAGGAAGCGCGCGTGCCGGTGTTCGCGCATCTCGAAGGCGTCAACCACGTCTATATCGACGGCAGCGCCGACCTCGCCATGGCGAAATCGATCGTGCTCAACGCCAAGATGCGCCGCACCGGCGTCTGCGGCGCCGCCGAGACGCTGCTGGTCGATCGCGCCGCTGCCGGTAAAAACCTCAAGCCGCTGATCGAGATGCTGATCGAGGCCGGCTGCGAAGTGCGCGGCGACGACGCCGTGCAAAAGACGGATCCGCGAGTCAAACCCGCGAGCGCGGACGATTGGGACACCGAATATCTCGATGCGATCATCGCAGCGAAGGTGGTGGACGGCGTCGACGGCGCGATCGCGCATATCCAGAACCACGGCTCGCATCATACCGATGCGATCGTGAGCGCGGATGAGACCGTTGCGAAAAGATTCCTGAGCGAGGTCGATTCCGCGATCGTGCTGCACAACGCCTCGACGCAGTTCGCCGACGGCGGCGAGTTCGGCTTCGGTGCCGAGATCGGCATCGCGACCGGCAGATTCCATGCCCGCGGCCCGGTTGGCGCCGAGCAGCTGACGAGCTTCAAATATCGCGTTCACGGCACCGGGCAGACGCGGCCGTAGACGACGCAGGGCGCGGGGCATTGAGCAACAATTTCGTCGCGCCACGTTTCTTCGCGCAGGCCATACCGACCCATACCTCTGGCATGCGCATCGGCCTGCTCGGCGGCTCGTTCAATCCGCCGCACCAGGCCCATCGCGCGATCAGCCAGTTCGCGCTGAAACGCCTCCAGCTCGATCGCGTGTGGTGGCTGGTGACGCCAGGCAATCCGCTGAAGGAGAACGGCGCGCTGCATGAGCTCGGCGAGCGCATGCAGGCGGCACGCGAAATGGCCGACGATCCCAGGATCGAGGTGAGCTGTCTCGAATCCGTCATTCGCACGCGCTATACCATCGACACGATCAACACCTTGCGCCGCCGCCTCTCGGGCTTGCGCTTTGTCTGGATCATGGGCGCCGACAACCTCGCTCAATTCCATCGTTGGCAGCACTGGCGGCGCATCGCCGGTCAAGTACCGATCGCGGTCATCGACCGCCCGCCGCAGAGTTTTCGCGCCCTCGCCTCTCCCGCCGCCCAGGCGCTCAGGCGCTATCGGATGCCGGAGAACCAGGCGCCATTGCTTGCGGATCGGGCCGCCCCGGCTTGGGTGTTCCTGACCGGAATGAAGCTGAATCTCTCGTCGACGGGCTTACGGAACCCGGACGGAAGCTGGAAAGGTACGAAGTGAGTCAGATTGTGCGAACGCCATGTGGCCTTCGGGCTCTCTGGCATATTGAAACCCTTAACCCCACATGATGTAGTGTAACCAGTGAGCGCCGGATTCGGCGTTCGCGATACAGTGAAAGGAATGGTCCCTGACCACATCTGTATTGTCCAAGACAGCCTCACCCAAGACGGCTTCACCGAAGTCTGTTTTACCCAAGGTTGCCAAGCCGACGCGTAAAACATCGACCAAAGCTGCGGCCTTGAAGGCGCAACCCGACGCCGACAAGACGCTGAGCCTGATCCTCTCCCGCCTCGACGACATGAAGGCGGAAGAGACGGTCACCATCGACCTTCGCGGCAAATCGGCCTACTCCGACTACATGATCGTCACCACCGGCCGGGCCAACCGGCACGTCGGCGCGATCGCGGAGAACGTCGCCAAAGGCCTCAAGGAAAACGGTATCAAGAACATCCACGTCGAGGGCTTGCCCAATTGCGACTGGGTGCTGATCGATTCCGGCGATGTGATCGTGCACGTGTTCAGACCCGAGGTCCGCGAGTTCTACAGTCTCGAGAGATTGTACACGCAGGGCCCAGGGGCGGCGAAGGCGATCTGAGAGGCTGCTGGCCGATTTCGAATCGGCTGACGCGCATGCTAGCGTCGTGCGCGCGCAGATCGCGCGCGGTCCAGAAAACACGACCCTGAACATATCATGCGCATAGCCGTCATTGCGGTGGGTCGGCTGAAGCAGGGCCCCGAACGGGAGCTTGCCGAGCGCTATTTCGAGCGGTTCGACGAGGCCGGCCGCAAGCTCGGATTCCGCGAGCTCGCCATCCACGAATTGCCCGAAAGCCGCGCGCGCGATACGGCGACGCGGATGGCCGAAGAGGCGGCGGCGATCTCCGCGCATGTTCCCGAAAAATCGGTCCTGGTGGCGCTGGACGAGCGCGGCCAGAATCTGGATTCGACCGTATTCGCACGGCATCTCGGGCGCTGGCGCGACGAGGGTGCCGGTCATACTATCTTCATGATCGGAGGGGCGGACGGACTTTCGCCCGAATTGCGCCGTAAGGCCAAGCTCGCGATCGCGTTCGGCTCTGCGACCTGGCCGCATCAAATGGTCCGCGTCATGCTTCTGGAACAGCTTTATCGGGCCGCCACCATTCTGGCCGGCCACCCCTATCACCGCGCGTGATCCGCGCCACAACGAGCACCTTTGCTTAAAGCGATGCGAGCGCCAATTCTCAACCTGCTGCTGATCGCCGGCGTTTTGGGCTCAAGTATTTTGGGCGCAAGCCTCGCGCAAGCTCAGACGCCTGCACCGCAGACTGCGGCCGTCGCGCCCGATGCGATCAAGCAGCGCGAGCAGGAGCTCGAAGCCGCGCGCGCCAGCAAGAAGAGCGCGGAGGAAGCGCAGGCCAAGCTCAAGGCCGAGATCACCTCGCTCGGCCAGGACCGCACCCAGCTCAATCAACAATTGATCGACACCGCCGCCAATGTGCGCACTGTCGAGATCAAGATCGACGAGGCCGAAGTGCGGCTGCGATCGCTGAACGGCCGCGAGCAGGCGATGCGCAGCTCGCTCGATTTACGCCGCGCCGACATCGTCGAGGTGCTGGCGGCCTTGCAGCGCGCCGGAAGGCGGACGCCGCCGGCGCTATTGGTACGGCCCGAGGATGCCCTGCAATCGCTGCGCACGGCGATGCTGCTCGGTGCCGTCGTGCCGGAATTGCGCGGTCGTGCCGAGAAGATCGCAAGCGAGCTCGGCGAGCTCGTGGCCTTGCGCAAGACCATCGCGACCGAGCGCGACCAGCTCGCATCCGACCGCGACAAGGTGCGTAACGACCAGACCCGGCTCGCGGCTCTGGTCGACGAGCGGCAGCGCCAGCAGGCGTCGCGCGAAAAGGACCTCGACGCCGAGAATGCGCGCGCCGTCGCGCTCTCACGACAGGTCGGCGATCTCCAGGGGCTGATCGCCAAGATGGAGCAGGATCTGCAAAGTGCCGCCAAGGCAGCCGAGAAGGCGGCCGAGGCGGCCAGGCAGGCCGAGGCCAAGGCGGCTGCAAACGCGGCCGCCAGCGCCAAGGCCGGCCCCGGCGCTTTCAAGGACCGCTCCCGGACCACCCCGGCGATGGCCTTCGCCGCAGCCAAGGGTCTCCTGCCTCTTCCGGTTAACGGTAACAAGATCAGGGATTTCGGCGGTTCGGACGGGCTCGGCGGGGTCCAGAAGGGCATTTCGCTGGCGACCAGGCCCGGCTCCCAGGTCACGACGCCGTGTGACGGCTGGGTGGTCTATGCCGGCCCGTTCCGCAGCTATGGACAACTCTTGATCCTCAATGCCGGGGGCGGGTATCATGTGCTGATCGCCGGGATGGAGCGCATTTCGGTCAACATCGGTCAGTTTGTGCTCACGGGGGAGCCTGTCGCGACCATGGGGTCGACTTCTCAAGTCGCCTCCATTCTCGCCACGAACGCGAGTCAACCTGTGCTCTATGTCGAGTTCCGCAAAGACGGCACTCCAATCGATCCAGGCCCATGGTGGGCCGCAAATGAAGGCGAGAAGGTTCGCGGATGATGCGCAAGACTTCAGTTATCCTCCTCAGCGCGGCCACCGGTGCGGCGCTGACGCTGTTCGTGACGCAACCGCGCGCAGTCTTCATGGGCTCCAGCGCGCGAGCCGCCACCGCGGACACCTATCGCCAGCTCAATTTGTTCGGCGACGTCTTCGAGCGCGTGCGCTCGGACTATGTCGAGAAGCCCGACGACACCAAGCTGATCGAATCCGCGATCAGTGGCATGCTCACCGGTCTCGATCCGCATTCGAGCTACATGGACGCCAAGAGCTTCCGCGACATGCAGGTGCAAACCCGCGGTGAGTTCGGCGGCCTCGGCATCGAAGTCACGATGGAAGACGGCCTGATCAAGGTGGTCTCGCCGATCGACGACACCCCGGCCTCGCGCGCCGGCGTCATGGCCAACGACATCATCACCAATCTCGACGACGAGGCGGTGCAGGGCCTGACCCTGAACCAGGCGGTCGAGAAGATGCGCGGCCCCGTCAACACCAAGATCAAGCTCAAGATCATCCGCAAGGGCCAGGACAATCCGATCGACGTCACGCTGGTGCGCGACAACATCCGCGTCCGCTCGGTGCGCGCCCGCGTCGAGGCCGACGACATCGCCTATATCCGCATCACCACCTTCAACGAGCAGACCACCGAAGGCCTGAAGCGCGAGGTCGCCAACCTCTCGAATCAGATCGGCGACAAGCTGAAGGGCTATGTCATCGACCTCCGCAACAACCCGGGCGGCCTGCTCGAGGAAGCGGTCACCGTCTCCGACTCCTTCCTGGAGAAGGGCGAGATCGTTTCGACCCGCGGCCGCAATGCCGAGGAGACCCAGCGCCGTACCGCGCATACGGGCGACCTCACCAAGGGCAAGCCCGTCATCGTGCTGGTCAATGGCGGCTCGGCTTCGGCATCGGAAATCGTCGCCGGCGCGCTGCAGGACCACAAGCGCGCGACCATCGTCGGCACGCGCTCGTTCGGCAAGGGCTCGGTGCAGACCATCATTCCGCTCGGAAGCGGCAACGGCGCGCTGCGTCTGACCACGGCGCGCTACTACACGCCGTCGGGCAAGTCGATCCAGGCCAAGGGCATCGTGCCCGACATCGAAGTGCTGCAGGACGTGCCGGACGAGCTGAAGTCGCGCACCGACACCAAGGGCGAAGCTTCGCTGCGCGGCCATCTCAAGAACGACGGCGACGAGAAGACCGGCTCGCAGTCCTACGTTCCGCCGGACGCCAAGGACGACAAGGCGCTCAAGCTCGCCGACGATCTGCTCCACGGCATCAAGAACAGCGCCTCCGCGGCGCCCACCCCGGGCGGCGACAAGGCCACGACCGACAAGCCCAAAGCGGCGAACTAGGTCGGCGCATCGCGATCTGACGAAAAAGGGCGGCTCCGGAGCCGCCCTTTTTGCTTGGAACTCCTGCTATCCCCGGCCTATCCCGGCCTATCCCGGCCTGCCGCCGCTTGACCTCGGCGTGGTATCGTCGTCTCGAGTGATTCGGGATCGCGCATGACTGAAACGGCCGATGATCTGAGCGCCCCGCTCGGACGGGACAAGCCGCGCCGGAAACGCCGGCTGCGGCTGCCGTTCACGGCCATGCAGCTGCTCGCTGTCCTGCTCGGCCTGTTCCTGGTCAGCTTTGCCGGCTTCGCCATCTTCAACAAGGATCCGCTCGGCGGCGAGCCGATGACGCGGCTCGCGATCCGCGAGCCCAATGCCGCAGACAAGGCGGGTGATGACAAGCCGGCCGCTTCCGGCCACGGTCAGGACAGCAAGCAGGAGACGAAGCACGAGACCAAGGAGGCGCCGAAGCAGGCGGGCGAGCAGAAGACCGTCACCATGATCGACGGTTCCACCGGCACGCGCCACGACGTGGTGATCGGCGGCGATCCCGCCGGCAAGAGCGAGGCGGCCTCGGCCTCCGCACCGCCGCCCGTCATGGCCGGGATCGACCCAAAACTTCTCGAGAAATCGCGCTACGGCATGATCCCCGCGATTTCCGGCGACCTCAAGCCGTTCAACGTCTATGCGGCGGATGCCGACCGCGCCAAGGCCGCCAAGATGCCGGTGGTCGCGGTCCTGATCGGCGGCCTCGGCGTCGGCGCCGCCAAGACCACCGATGCCATCATGCGGCTGCCAGCAGCGGTGACGCTGGCCTTCACGCCTTATGGGTCCGATCCAGGAAAACTCGCCGAGCGCGCCCGCGCCCAGCGCCACGAGATCTTCCTCCAGATTCCGATGGAGCCCTATGACTTCCCCGACAACGATCCGGGGCCGCAGACGCTGCTGACGTCGCTCAGTGCCGACCAGAACATGGACCGGCTGTATTGGCATCTGAGCCGGATGCAGGGCTATGCCGGACTCACCAATTTCATGGGCGCCCGCTTCATCGCAACGGAGCCGGCGATGCAGCCGATCATCCGCGAGGCGGCCAAGCGCGGCCTCGGCTTCTTCGACGACGGCTCCTCGCCGCGCAGCATCGCGCCCCAGGCCGCCGGCAGCTTGGCGATGCCGTTCGGCAAGGGCGATATCGCGATCGACGCGGTGCCGACCCCGGCCGAGATCGATCGCGCCCTGACCAAGCTCGAAGCGGCGGCGCGCGAGCGCGGCGTGGCCGTGGGCACCGCCTCCGCCCTCCCGGTCTCGATCGAGCGCATTGGCGCCTGGACCAAGACATTGGGCGACCGAGGTATCCTTTTGGTGCCATTGACAACCGCGATGCTGAAATCAAAATCCAGCTAAATCAACGGATTGGTACGGCACAGACCCGCGGGGCCTGCTTCAGCCTTACCGACAGCATGCGAGAGGTCTGGCGGAATGGCGCGTTACGAGGATCTGCCCTACCGGACCTGCGTCGGCGTGATGTTGCTCAACAAGGACGGACTGGTGTTCATCGGCCGCCGCGCCGGTGGCATCGAGCATGTCGACGACACCCATGTCTGGCAGATGCCGCAGGGCGGCGTCGATCCCGGCGAGGACAATTGGGAAGCCGCCAAGCGCGAGCTCTATGAGGAGACCAGCGTGCGTTCGGTCGAGCGGCTCGGCGAGGTTCCGGACTGGCTCACTTACGACATTCCCCGCACGGTCGCCGGGCGCACCTGGAAGGGCCGCTACCGCGGCCAGCGCCAGAAATGGTTCGCGGTCCGCTTCACCGGCAAGGACAGCGAGATCAACGTCGAAAAGCCCGGCGGCGGCCACAAGGCCGAGTTCGTGAGCTGGCGCTGGGAGCCGATGAGGAACCTGACCGGGCTGATCGTCCCGTTCAAGCGCCCGGTCTACGAGCGCGTGGTGAAGGAATTTTCCCCGCTGGCGCAGGATTAAGTTCAAGTCGCCGTTCCAGCTTGATGCTAATGCATCGCCTGAAATGACGACGAGAGATCCACGCGTGAGTACTGAAAAACCCTACCGTCCCAATGTCGGAATCGCGCTGTTCAACGCCGATGGCCGCGTGCTGATCGGGCACCGCTTCAAGGGCGACGGCCCCGAGATCATCCTGCCGGGCTTGGACTGGCAGATGCCGCAGGGCGGCGTCGACGAGGGCGAGGATTTGCGCGACGCCGCGCTGCGCGAGCTCTGGGAAGAGACCAGCGTCAAGAGCGCAACCTATCTCGGCGAGACCGACTGGCTGACTTACGAATTCCCGCCCTATGACGGGCCGCAGACGCATCGGCTGGCGAAATTCCGCGGCCAGCGCCAGAAGTGGTTCGCGCTGCGCTTCACCGGCAAGGATGACGAGATCGATCCGCTGACGCCGCGCAACGGGCAGCCCGCCGAGTTCGACGCCTGGCGCTGGGAGCGGCTCGACCGCGTCCCCGATGTCGTGGTGCCATTCCGCCGCCACGTCTACAGCGCCGTGGCGCAGCAGTTTGCGCGGTTCGCAAACTGAAAACGCGAAAACAACCCCATGCACAGTAGAACGGGGTTGAAATCATTAGAGAACTTTGCCCGGAAATTGCGTGAGCCTAGTTGATCGGTCCCACCGTGAACGGGCCGATCGCGATGACGTGGCAATCGCCGTCGCGCTTGGCGCAGTCGGCGAGCGCGGAATTGACGGCGGACTGCTCGTCGGCGGCCCTCACACCGAGGCCCGGCCGGCCCGCGGTGCCGACCGCGACGGCGTTCCAGCCCATGCCATCGGCGAGCTTGCGCACCACCTCGTCGCGCGCATCGGCGACAATCGAGGCGTTGGACGCCGCGTGGAAGAAGCCGGTGATCCGGAGCAGGGTCGGGATCGGCACGACGAAATTCTCGTCGACCGCAACGACCAGGCAGGCGACGCCGGCGATCGCGCCGCACGATTCCAGCGAACGCCGCGCGGCATCGTCGGCGGATGACGCGCCCATCACCATGAAATATTGACCGCCCGGGCCGAGCGCGACCGCGCGGGATTTCGCGGCAGGCACGAACATGTTCTCGAGCCGGACCTTGGCGGGATCACGCACCATCGGAAAGTCTTTCGAGGCGAAGGCGCGTTTGGTCATGGCATCATGCCGGACGAACGGTTGCGGCGGCATCGGCGGCTTGCCGTGCGTGTAGACGACGTTGTTGCCGACCGCATAGAGCTCGCAGCGCCGCGGCGACTGCGCGGCATCAGCGCGCTTCTGACACTGATCGAGTGCGGCGTTGCGCGCAGCTTCCTCGTTCGGCTGATTCAACGACGCGCCGGTGAAGCCGCCGACATTGAGCGCGAACGCCTTGTAGTCGCCGGCAGCGGAATAGTCGCCAGCCAGGTAGTTGCGGATGCGCTCGTTGATGAAGGGGACGCTGTCGGCGGGAAACTTGCCGGCCATCGGCGAAGCCGATGGTGCCGGCATGGGCATCGGCGCTTTCGCCGCCATGGTGGCTGATGGGCTTGGCGCTGTTGATGCAACCACGCTGGGCGCAGGGCTCGATACAGGGCTTGGCACGATTGCTGCGATCGCCGGCGCCCTCGTGGTCTCGAGCTTGGTGAAATAGAGGAAGCCGCCGACGCCGATGGCGACGATGGAGACGACACCGACCACCAGCGGCCACATCCAGTTCGGCGCGGGCGCGGCCTTCGTCACCTTCTTGATCTGCGGCGTCGCGTAGCTGCCGTCCCCGCGCCGCATCGCCACCATGTAGGCGTGCACCGGCGTCGGGATGTTCTTGACCTCCTGCGCGCCGATATCGGCGAACTGCACCGACAGCTTGTTGGCGACCTGCTCGTGCACGGCGCGGGAGACGCAGATGCCGCCGACCTCGGCGAGGCCCTCGAGCCGGGCGGCGATATTGACACCGTCACCGAGCAGATCGCCGTCGCGCTCGACCACGTCGCCGATGGTGATGCCGATGCGAAACGACATCTGCCGGCTTGGCGGATAGGCCATGTTGCGGGTTCGCAAGGATTCCTGGATGTCGATCGCGCAGCGCACCGCGTCGACCGCGCTTGGAAATTCCGCGAGCACGGCGTCGCCCGCGGTATTGAAGATGCGTCCGCCCGCCCTGGCAATGAAATCGTCGACGACCTCGCGATAGGAGGCGAGACGCCGCAGCGTCTCCTCTTCGTCTTCCGCGACCAGTCGTGAATAGCCGGCAATATCGGCTGCGAAAATCGCTGCGATCTTGCGTTTCATCTGCGGCCGGCCCCCGGAACAAAGTTCGCGGGCGCAGAATGGCGCTATCGGCGGCGCGGTGCAACAAAGTTTCAGCGCCCGCCACTTCCGTGACGAGCGCTGAACTTATTCAGGAATTTGTAGCTTGAGCCCCGGCGCAGTGCACCGGGGCTTAGTGCATCGCCGTGCTGTTGAGCTGCTGCTGGATGCTCTTGAAGTGGTCGAGCCGCGCGATGGCTTGATCGAGCTCGTTGCCTTCGTGCTCCTTCAATCCCTCTTCCATCTCCGAGACGGTCGCGGCGAACTGGGCGCGGTCGAGCTCGGCCAGCGAGGTCGCGACGTCGGCGAGCACGGTCAGGCCCTTGTCGGAAACTTCGGCGATACCGCCGAGCACGATGATCTTCTCGTGCTTGCCGCCGGTGGTTACGGTGAGAATGCCGGGCCGGATCGCGGCCACGACCGGCGCATGTCCCGCCAGCACGCCGAAGTCACCTTCGACGCCGGGGATATCGACCTGGTCGACCTCGCCCGAGAAGGCGAGCTTTTCCGGCGAGACGAGATCGAAGTGGAAGGTGGCCATTGGAAACCTGCGAATGGTGAGTAGCGAATTGCGAATGGAGGGGGAGCAGCGCGACTATTCGCTACTCCCTGCTCGCCCTTCGCAGCTTAGGCCGCCTCGGCCGCAAGCTTCTTGCCCTTCTCGATCGCCTCTTCGATGGTGCCGACCATGTAGAAGGCGGCTTCCGGCAGGTGGTCATACTTGCCTTCGCAGAGGCCACGGAAGCCCTTGATGGTGTCCGCGAGGTCGACGAACTTGCCGGGCGAGCCGGTGAAGATTTCGGCGACGTGGAACGGCTGCGACAGGAAGCGCTCGATTTTGCGGGCGCGGGCCACCGTCAGCTTGTCCTCTTCCGAAAGCTCGTCCATGCCGAGAATGGCGATGATGTCCTGCAGCGACTTGTAGCGCTGCAGCACCTGCTGGACCTGACGCGCGGTGTCGTAGTGCTCCTGGCCGACGACGAGCGGCGAGAGCATGCGCGAGGTCGAGTCGAGCGGGTCCACCGCCGGATAGATGCCCTTTTCCGAGATCGCGCGGTTCAACACCGTGGTGGCGTCCAAATGCGCGAACGAGGTCGCGGGCGCCGGGTCGGTCAAGTCGTCGGCCGGAACGTAAATGGCCTGCACCGAAGTGATCGAACCCTTCTGCGTGGTGGTGATGCGCTCCTGCAGCGCGCCCATGTCGGTGGCGAGCGTCGGCTGGTAACCCACGGCGCTCGGGATACGACCGAGCAGCGCCGACACTTCAGAACCGGCCTGGGTGAAACGGAAGATGTTGTCGACGAAGAACAGCACGTCCTGGCCCTGGTCACGGAAGTGCTCGGCGACGGTCAGACCGGTGAGGCCGACGCGGGCGCGGGCGCCGGGCGGCTCGTTCATCTGGCCGAACACCAGCGCGCACTTCGACTTGACGCTCGGATCCGGATTGTTCGGATCGGCGTTGACCTTGGACTCGATGAACTCGTGATAGAGGTCGTTGCCCTCGCGGGTACGCTCGCCCACGCCGGCGAACACGGAGTAACCACCGTGCGCCTTCGCAACGTTGTTGATCAGCTCCTGAATCAGCACGGTCTTGCCGACGCCGGCGCCGCCGAACAGGCCGATCTTGCCGCCCTTGGCATAGGGCGCGAGCAAGTCGACGACCTTGATGCCGGTGACGAGAATTTCAGCTTCGGTCGACTGGTCGGTGTAGCTCGGCGCTTCCTGATGGATGGCGCGCGTGCCCTCGGACTGGATCGGGCCGGCTTCGTCGATCGGCTCGCCGATCACGTTCATGATGCGGCCGAGCGTGCCCGCACCGACGGGAACCGAGATCGGCTGACCGGTGTCGGTCACTTCCTGGCCGCGGACCAGACCTTCGGTCACGTCCATCGCGATCGTGCGCACGGTGGACTCACCAAGATGCTGCGCAACTTCCAGCACGAGGCGGATGTTGCCGTTCCTGGTTTCCAACGAATTCAGAATGGCCGGCAGATGGCCTTCGAACTGAACGTCGACGACGGCGCCCATGACCTGGGTGACACGACCGACCTGGGTAGCTGCTGTAGCCATGAAGCTCTCCTTCGAAATTCTTTACTTGAACGACCGTCGTTTGGTTCGTGCGTCAGACCGCCTCGGCGCCGGAGATGATCTCGATCAGCTCCTTGGTGATCTGGGCTTGACGGGTTCGGTTGTAGATCTGGGTTTGCTTGCGGATCATTTCGCCCGCGTTGCGGGTGGCGTTGTCCATCGAGCTCATCTGGGCGCCGTAGAACGAGGCGTTGTTTTCCAGCAGCGCACGGAAAATCTGCACCGCGATATTCCGCGGCAACAGGCCGGAGAGGAGTTCGTCTTCCTCCGGCTCGTAGTCGTAGGACGTCGACGGCGCGTTCGCCGCCTTTTCTTCCACGGTAAGCGGAATGATCTGCTGCGCGGTCGGGACCTGGGCAATTACCGACTTGAACTGCGCGTAGAACAGCGTGCAGACGTCGAATTCGCCGTTGTCGAAGCGGGCCAGAACCTTCTTGGCGATGTCCTCGGCGTTGACGAAGCCGAGCTGACGAACGCCGCGCAGGTCGAGATGCTCGACGATCTGCTTGTCGTACAGGCGGCGGAGCTGCTCGTAGCCCTTGCGGCCGACGCAGAAGAATTTGACTTCCTTGCCCTGCGCCATCAGCGCCTGGGCGCGCTCGCGCGCGAGGCGCACGATCGAGGAGTTGAAGGCGCCGGACAGGCCGCGCTCGCCGGTGCAGACCAGCAGCAGGTGAACCTGGTCCTTGCCGGTGCCGGCCAGCAGAACCGGCGCGCCGGGCGAACCGGCGGCAGCGCTGGCGATGTTGGAGATCACCGCGCTCATCTTGTCGGCATAGGGCCGCGCCGCCTCGGCCGCTTGCTGGGCGCGGCGCAATCGGGACGCCGCGACCATTTGCATGGCCTTGGTGATCTTCTGCGTCGCCTTGGTGGAGGCGATGCGGACGCGCATGTCTTTAAGTGACGCCATTCTTCGTTCACCCCGGCGGTTCGATCGCTTGGATCAAGCCGCTAGCCTATCCCAGTCGTCATGCCCGGGCGTGTCCCGGGCATCCACGTCTTCGTTTCCATGCAGTGAGGCACGGAAGGCCGGGACAAGAAGCCCGGCCTTGCGACCGTTCTCTTATGCGAAGCTCTTGGCGAAACCTTCGACCACCGACTTCAGCTTGGCGGCGGTGTCGTCGGAGAGATCGCGGCTGTCGCGGATCGCGTTGAGGATCTCGACATTCTTGCCGCGCAGCAGCGACAACAGACCGTCCTCGAACGCACGCACCTTGTTGACCGGAAGCGGATCGAGATAGCCGTTGGTGCCGGCCCAGATCACGCAGACCTGCTCTTCCATCTTCAGTGGCGCGAACTGCGGCTGCTTCAGCAGCTCGGTGAGACGCGAGCCGCGGTTGAGCAGGCGCTGGGTCGAGGCGTCGAGATCGGAGCCGAACTGCGCGAACGCCGCCATTTCGCGGTACTGCGCCAGCTCGCCCTTGATCTTGCCGGCGACCTTCTTGGTGGCCTTGGTCTGCGCCGAGGAGCCGACGCGCGACACCGACAGACCGACGTTCACCGCGGGGCGGATGCCTTGGAAGAACAGGTCGGTTTCGAGGAAGATCTGGCCGTCGGTGATCGAGATGACGTTGGTCGGAATGTAGGCCGACACGTCGTTGGCCTGGGTTTCGATGACCGGCAGCGCCGTCAGCGAGCCGGAGCCCTGGTCCTTGTTCAGCTTCGCCGCGCGCTCGAGCAGGCGGGAATGCAGATAGAACACGTCGCCCGGATAGGCTTCGCGGCCCGGCGGGCGGCGCAGCAGGAGCGACATCTGGCGGTAGGCGACGGCCTGCTTGGACAAATCGTCATAGATGATGACGGCGTGCATGCCGTTGTCGCGGAAGTACTCGCCCATGGTGCAGCCGGTGAACGGCGCGATGTACTGCATCGGTGCCGGATCGGACGCCGTGGCGGCGACGATGATCGAATATTCCAGCGCGCCCTGCTCTTCCAGCACCTTCACGAACTGGGCAACGGTCGAGCGCTTCTGGCCGATCGCGACGTAGACGCAATACAGCTTGATGTTCTCGTCCGGCTGCGCGTTGAGCGGCTTCTGGTTGAGGATGGTGTCGAGCGCGATCGCGGTCTTGCCGGTCTGACGGTCGCCGATGATCAGCTCGCGCTGGCCGCGGCCGATCGGGATCAGGGCGTCGATCGCCTTGAGGCCGGTCGCCATCGGCTCGTTCACGGACTTGCGCGGAATGATGCCGGGCGCCTTGACGTCGACGCGCATGCGCTTGTCGGCCTGGATCGGGCCCTTGCCGTCGATGGGGTTGCCGAGCGCGTCGACGACGCGGCCGAGCAGGCCCTTGCCGACCGGCGCGTCCACGATGGCGCGGGTGCGCTTGACGGTCTGACCTTCCTTGATCTCGCGGTCGGCGCCGAAAATAACGATACCGACGTTGTCGGTTTCGAGGTTCAGCGCCATGCCGCGGGTGCCGTTCTCGAACTCGACCATTTCACCGGCCTGGACGTTATCCAGACCGTAAACGCGGGCGATACCGTCACCGACGGACAGCACCTGTCCGACTTCGGAGACTTCAGCTTCCTGGCCGAAATTCTTGATCTGGTCCTTGAGGATCGCGGAAATTTCCGCGGCGCGGATGTCCATCAGCCTGCCTCTTTCATCGCGTGCTTGATCGAATTGAGTTTGGTGCGAAGCGAGCTATCGATCATCCGGCTGCCAAGCTTGACCACGAGGCCACCGATGATCGAGGGATCGACCTTCACGTTGAGCGCGACGTCCTTGCCGGTCACCGACTTCAGGGCAACCTTGAGGGCGTCGAGATTCTTGTCCGAGAGCGCCTCCGCCACGGTGACGTCGGCCGTGGCCTCGCCCTTGAACTTGGCGACCAAGGCGCGATAGGCGCGGATGACGTCAGCCACCGCGAACAGGCGGCGGTTGGCGGTCAGCACTTTCAGGAAATTGGCGGAGATGCCGGCGATGCCTGCCTTGTCCAGCACGGCCGAGAGGGCCCTGGACTGGGCGTCGGCCGCGAAAACCGGGCTGCGAACGAGGCGCTTCAGATCGGCGCTTTCGTTGAGCATGCCCTCGAATTTCTCGAGATCGGCTTTGACCTCGTCGACCACTTTCTGGTCGCGGGCCAGTTCAAACAAGGCCGTTGCATAACGGCCCGACACACCGGAAACGGACGTATCTTCTGCAGCCACAGACGTGCTCTTTTTGCTGTCAAACTCGCAAGGGAAAAACCGTCGCCACAAAGCGGCGCCTAGCGATCCAAGCCCTTGGAATTCAAGCGGGACTTCGATTTTCGACCCCGCACGGAAGTGCCGGGCTCGTTAAAATCGCGGCTTTGCTAACATAGCAGGCGCGCACGTGCAACATGACGCCAAATTAAAGGCATGACGTTCTGTCGCCAGTTCGTCGCAGTCCACGACGACGCGACGACGACCTGCCACGCCGCGGAATTGCCACAGCGCTTAAGCCAGCCCATGAGCCGACGCCGGCGATTTGTTCCTGCCCTCAGCGCATAGCGGCCATGAACACGGATCGCTGAGGCGTGATTCCGGGCGCATCCGCTTCACTCGCCGAATACTTACCCAATTCTAAATGCGGGAAGCGATGACTTCGTTTTACAGTATTTGTAAGTAATATAGAGGTTAATGAATCGTTAAAATCCAAGATTACGGAATATCGGCCGAATATCCCTGCCGGTAACAAGATATTACATGAAGACACAGAACGGATTTACTGCCCAATTCACGCCTCATTAGGAATCGAAACGCGGTCCCGCTCGCAAACTTACGGGGGCTCCACTTGCCACATATGTGGCAATACTAGCTTAGGGACCAATATATGCTTTGTTTGAAGACGCTGGGCTCTGTGACCCGGCCGCGTACGGCGATCGCCTTTGTTGCCGCAACTCTTCTCATCGGTGGAACTGCCACCGAAGCTTCCGCCAAATCCCGCCATCACCATCGGTATTCCCACCATCATCACCGCCACCACGCCCAGAACGATGCCAACACGACCTCCGATTGGCGTAACGCCAATGCGTCGATGACGCCGTCGCAGGGCACCGGACGTTCCTTCTCCGGCATGGCTTCCTTTTACGGCAACGAGTCCGGCAGCAGGACCGCCTCGGGCCAGCGCTTCAACCAGAACGCCATGACCGCGGCGCACCGTTCGCTGCCGTTCGGCACCAAGCTGCGGGTCACCCATGGCGGCTCGAGCGTCATCGTCACCATCAACGACCGTGGCCCGTTCATTCGCGGCCGTGTCCTCGACCTCTCCACGGGCGCTGCCCGTGCCATCGGCCTCACCGGCGCCGGCGTCGGCCGCGTCACCGCGGAAGTCGTCTCCTAAGACGCGCGACGCGTGAAACAAGCCCGCCGTCTTGGGGGACGGCGGGCTTTTTGTTTGTTCCTCCGCCGTCATTGCGAGGAGCGCAGCGACGGGGAGAGAGCGGTGGCCTACAAAAAGCTCTGCGGATCGACGTCGACTTCGAGCTTTTGATTGCCCTTCGGCTTCGGGCATGCGGCAAGCCAGTTGCGCAGATAATCCGACAGGTCGAAGCCGCGCGCGGATTTCACCAGAATGCGGAAGCGGTAGCGGCCCTTGATGACCGCGAGCGGGGCTTCCGCCGGGCCCAGCACCACCACGCGCTCGTCGTGCGGCGCGAGCGCGACGAGGTGGCGGCCAAAGCCTTCGGCGCTCGGCCGGTCGCCGGCGGAAATGATCAGGCTCGCCAGCCGCCCGAACGGCGGATAGAGCGTGCGTTCGCGCAAATCGATCTCGCTGTCGTAGAAGGCTTCGCGGTCGCAGGCGATCAGCGCCTTCATCACGGGATGATCGGGCTGGTGGGTCTGGAGATAGCCGATGCCACGGCCCTGCTCGCGCCCGGCGCGGCCGATCACCTGGTTGAGCAATTGCCAGGTGCGCTCGGAGGCGCGCGGATCGCCATTGGACAGGCCGAGATCGGCATCGACCACGCCGACCAGGTTGAGCCGCGGGAAATTGTGGCCCTTGGCGACGAGCTGGGTGCCGATGATGACGTCGACGCGGCCCTCCGCAATGTCATTGAGTTCCGAGCGCATCGTCTCGATCGAGGTGATGAGATCGCTCGACAGCACCATGGTGCGCGCCTCCGGGAACAGCGCCGCCGCCTCCTCCTGCAAGCGCTCGACACCGGGCCCGACCGCGACCAGCGATTCCTCCGCCGCGCAATGCGGGCAGGTTTGCGGGCGCGGCATCGAGAAACCGCAATGGTGACAGACGAGGCGCTGGCGGAAGCGATGATCGACCAGCCAGGCGTCGCAGATGGTGCAGGCGAAGCGATGGCCACAGGCGCGGCACAGCGTCAACGGCGCATAGCCGCGGCGATTGAGGAACAAGAGCGCCTGCTCGCGCCGCTCGATCGCGGTCCTGATCTCGGACGCCAGCCGCGGCGAGATGAAGCGGCCGCGCGCCGGCGGCTCGCGGCGCATGTCGATGGCCTCGATATGCGGCATGTGCTGGCCGCCGAAGCGCGACGGCAGCGCGATGCGCTGATAGCGGTTCTTGCGCGCATTGACCTCGGATTCGACCGACGGCGTCGCCGACGCCAGCACGATCGGGACCTTTGCGATATGCGCGCGCACCACCGCCATGTCGCGGGCGTGATAATGCACGCCCTCGTCCTGCTTGTAGGCCTGGTCGTGCTCTTCATCGACCACGATGAGGCCGAGATTGGCGTAGGGCAGAAACAGCGCCGAGCGCGCGCCGACCACGACCGGCGCGCTGCCCTCGGAGATCGCCGCCCAATTGCGCGCGCGGGTACGCGGCGTCAGCTCGGAATGCCATTCCAGAGGACGCACGCCAAAACGCTGCGCGAAGCGGTCGAGGAACTGGCCGGTGAGCGCGATCTCCGGCATCAGGATCAGCGATTGCTTTCCGCGGCGGATCGCCTCGGCCACGGCTTCGAAGTAAACCTCGGTCTTGCCCGAGCCGGTGACGCCGTCGAGCAGTGCGACGTGAAAGCTGCCGTTGGCGGCGAGCGCACGCATGGCATCGACCCCGGCGCGCTGGAGCGGCGAAAACTCCGGCCTGCTGAAATCCGGATCGGGTGCGGGCGGCGGCGGAGCCGGCGGCATCGGCTCGACCGTGAGCGTGCCTTCGTCGACGAGGCCGTCGATCACGCCGGCCGAAACGCCGGCCTCCTTGGCCGCTTCCGACTTGCCGTGCAGCAGCCGGTCCGACAGCACCTCGATCAGGCGCTGCCGCGCCGGCGTCAGACGTTTTGGCGGATCGCCGACCAGGCGGACGCCGGCACGCACCCGCTCGGGGCCGAGGTTCTCGCCCATTCGCAGGCACATGCGCAGCACCATGCCGCGCGGGCTCAGCGTGTAATTGGCGATCCAGTCGACGACCGCACGCAACTCGGGCTTCAGCGGCGGGATGTCGAGCTTTTCGCTGACCTCCTTGAGGCGGTTGTGCAGGCGCGGATCCGGATTGGCGTTTTCGGCCCAGACCACGGCGAGCACCTCGCGCGGGCCGAGCGGCACGCCGATAATGTCGCCCGCCTTCAGCTCCATCCCGCGCGGCACCTTGTAGGAATAGGTCTGGTCGAGCGCGACCGGCACCAGCACGTCGACCATGCGGGTCGCGTTGGCGGAAACGGCGTTGCTGCGCGACGTGTGATCCATGGAGGGGGAATCGGAACCAGGGGCCTCAAGGCTAGCGCCCTGAGGCGGCCTTAGCGAACGATAAACGAGTATGATGCGATATACTGAGTGGAATCACCACGTCCAGAGCGCATGAGCAAAGCGGCCGTCCCATACATCGAGCTCGCCAGCGCCGATCCTGATATCGCGCAGGAGATGATGCGCTGGCTGTCGCATCTCGGCTCGGAGCGACGGCTGTCGCCGAAGACGCTGGAAGCCTATGGCCGCGATTTGCGGCAGTGCCTGAATTTCCTCTGCGGCCATTGGGGCGAGCGGGTGACGCTGAAGCGGTTCGCTGCGCTGGAGGCCACCGATATCAGGGCCTTCATGGCGATGCGCCGCGCCGACGATATTGCCGGGCGCTCGCTGATGCGCGCACTCGCGGGCCTGCGCTCGTTCGGCCGCTTCCTCGAACGCGAAGGCAAAGGCAAGGTCGGGGCGCTCTCGGCGATCCGCGCGCCGAAAGTCGCCAAGAGCCTGCCAAAGCCGCTGCCTATGGCGTCGGCCAAACGTCTTGCGGACGCCGACGAGCGCGCCGGCGAGGATCGCGAGACCTGGATTCTGGCGCGTGATGCCGCGGTGATGGCTCTCCTCTACGGCTCGGGCCTGCGCATCTCCGAAGCGCTGGGGCTGACACGCCGCGAGGTGCCGCGTCCCGGCGAAGGCGACGTGCTGATCGTAACAGGTAAAGGCAACAAGACCCGCATGGTGCCGGTGCTCCAGAACGTGCTCGAGCTGGTGCAAGAATATGTCGCGATGTGCCCGTATCCGCTGCCGGCCGAGGGCCCGATCTTCGTCGGCGCGCGCGGCGGGCCCTTGAGCCCGCGTATCATCCAGCTCGCGATGGAGCGGCTGCGCGGCGCGCTCGGCCTGCCCGACAGCGCCACGCCGCACGCGCTCCGGCATTCCTTCGCGACGCATCTGCTGTCACGCGGCGGCGATCTGCGCGCGATCCAGGAATTGCTCGGCCATGCCTCGCTCTCGACCACGCAGATCTATACCGGCATCGATGCCGAGCGGCTGCTGGAAGTCTATGCTAGCGCGCATCCGCGCCGATAGCGGCTCAGTTGGCGAGATACTCGATATCGTAGACGTAGTTCGAGCCGCGCCCGACCTCGACGCGGACCATCGGCCTGAACGTCTCCAGCCGCTCATACAGCGGCGCCGTGACCTTCACCGGTTGGCCCGCGATGCGAACGAAATACTCCGCCTTGCGACGGCTACCTGACCTCCACGCACGATCGACACGGCCTTCGATCACAAGGCGGGACGTCAGGTGATCGAGAAACAGCATTCGTCCGGCATACCACGCAAGACCGCTGCCGAGCAGCACGATCAGGATCATCGAGGCGAACGCCTTCGCCTTGTCGCCCCATGAGCCGTACAGCGGAGGTTGTCGCAGCTGCGAGCCGACGATAATCAAACCCAGAACAACGAGGCCGATATGGACGTCGTTGACTGCGATGATCGAGCTCTTGTCATAAAGCCGCAACAGGCCGATGTAGATCAGGCCCAGCGCGAGGACAATCTTGCCGACGAACGGAAAGGCCGCGGTGTTGCGGGCCTTCAGCAGCGCAAACGCGGAGGCGAGGATGGAAGGCCAGACGCAGGCTGCGATGAATTCCGCTGTGGTCATAGGACAGGACTAGATCAGCCCGGACGCGAAACCCTTAATTGCAACGGGCATCGCGGCTTGCCACTTGCGCCCGTCGCGCGGTTCGGTCAATCGTTGGTAAACAGGCAGGAGGGATTTATGAGCGCACATGAAAGCATGGAGCATGCCGAGCACGCCGAACACGCGTCCGGCTCGAACAAGAAGATCGCGCTCCTGATCGCCGTCCTGGCGCTTTTCCTGGCGATCTCGGAGACGCTCGGCAAGGGCGCCCAGACCGAATCGATCAGCAAGAACGTCGAGGCTTCCAACCTCTGGGCCTTCTTCCAGGCCAAGAGCATCCGCCGCACGGTGGTGCAGACCGCGGCCGAGCAGGGCAAGCTGACGTTCGGCGCCGCGACCGACGAGGCCACCAAGGCCGCGGCTCAGAAGCAGATCGAGGACTGGCAGAAGACCGCGCAGCGCTACCGCTCCGAGCCGGAGACCGGCGAAGGCACCGAGCAGCTGGCCGAAAAGGCCAAGCACGCCGAGCATGAGCGCGACGAGGCGACTGCGAAATATCATCACTTCGAGCTGGCGTCCGCCGCCTTCCAGATCGGCATCGTGCTGGCCTCAGCCACAATCATCACCGGCATGCTGCCGCTCGCCTGGATCGCGGGCCTGCTGTCGCTTGCCGGACTTGGGATGACCGTGCTCGGCGCATGGTCGCCGCATCTGCTGCATCTGCATTGAGACTCTCAGCCCGCATGAGCGCCGCGACATGCAGGGAGCCACAATAACGAATCCCGGATATCGCTTTGCTCATCCGGGCTACGCGACGCTCATTGCGTCGACACTCACCGCGCTTCGTGCACGCTCTTGCGAAAGCGCTGGATCAGGCGGAGCGTGCGGGAGGACCAGCCTTCGCCGTTGCCGGCGATCAGCTCGCGGATGCGCCGCTTGACCGGATCGACCAGCTCGGCGGCCTTGGCACGCAGCTTCAGCACCAGATCATAGAGCCGCTCGAACCAGGCCATCTCCATCAGCTTGTCGCGCGTCACGTCGAACACGAAGGCGGTGACGCCGACCCCGAGCAGCTTTGCGAACACGATGGTGAAGACCGCGCTGGTCCAATATTCGTGCGTGAGCAGCCACAGACCGACCAGCTTGAGCGGAAACAGCGGGATGATGGGCACGGCGAACACGATCAGCGTCATCGCCGGCGACAGCGCATCGACGCGGTCCGACAGCCATTGCTTGAACCGCGCGAGCGGAACAATTGCGACAACGCGCGCAACGATCGGTTCGAGATGGTCCCACAGCCAGGCTTCGATCAGGAAGATGATCGCAAGCAGGACCCAGACCGGTTGAAGCAGGCGGCGTAGCATGTGTTTCCCGCCCGATTCGGCGCTGGGCGCGACCTACATATGGATGGCCCGCTTGCCGACTGCAAGCGCGGCTTCCTTGATGGCCTCCGAGCGGGTCGGGTGCGCGTGGCAGGTGCGCGCGAGATCCTCCGCGCTGCCGCCAAACTCCATGAGAACGGCCGCCTCATGGATCATTTCGCCGGCTTCGCGGCCGATAATGTGCACGCCGAGCACGCGATCGGTCTTCGCATCTGCGAGAATCTTCACAAAGCCGTCGGTGGTCTGGTTGACCTTGGAGCGGCCGTTGGCGGTAAAGGGAAACTTTCCGACGGTATAGGCCACGCCCGCCTGCTTCAGCTCCTCCTCGGTTTTGCCGACGGAGGATACTTCCGGCGTGGTATACACGACGCCTGGGATAACATCGTAGTTCACGTGGCCGGCCTGCCCGGCGATGATCTCGGCAACAGCGACGCCTTCATCTTCGGCCTTGTGCGCGAGCATCGGGCCCGCGACGACGTCGCCGATGGCATAGACGCCCTTCACGCTGGTGGCGAAGTGCGGATCGATCTGCACGCGGCCGCGATTGTCGAGCGCGACGCCGGCTTCCTTCAGGCCCAGCCCCTCCGTGTACGGCACACGGCCGATACAGACGAGAACGACGTCGGCTTCCAGCGTCTCGGCAGCGCCGCCCGCGGCGGGCTCGACCGTCGCCTTCAGCGTCTTGCCGGAGGTGTCCACGCCCGTGACCTTGGCACCCAGCTTGAAGGCAAAGCCCTGCTTCTCCAGGATGCGCTGGAATTGCTTGGCGATCTCGCCGTCCATGCCGGGCAGGATACGGTCGAGGAATTCGACGACGACCACTTCGGCGCCGACACGGTGCCAGACCGAGCCGAGCTCGAGGCCGATCACGCCGGCGCCGACGATCAGCAGCTTGCCGGGGACCTTGTCCAGCGACAGCGCGCCGGTTGACGACACGATGCGCGTCTCGTCGATCTCGATGCCCTTGAGGCGCGCGATGTCCGAGCCGGTCGCGATCACGATGCTCTTGGTTTCGATCACCTGCGACTTGCCGTCGGCGGAGACTTCGACCTTGCCGGTGCCGAGGATCTTGCCGGCGCCCTTGAGCACGTCGATCTTGTTCTTCTTCATCAGGAACTCGACGCCCTTGACGTTGCCGTCGATGCCCTGCTGCTTGAAGTTCATCATCGCAGGCAAATCGAGCTTCGGCGCGGAGACGCTGACGCCCATCTTGGCGAAGGAATGCCCAGCCTCCTCGAACATTTCGGAGGCGTGCAGCAGCGCCTTGGACGGCATGCAGCCGACATTGAGGCAGGTGCCGCCGAGCGTCACGTTCTTTTCGACCACGGCGACTTTCATGCCGAGCTGCGCTGCACGCACCGCGCAGACATAACCGCCCGGTCCGGTGCCGATGACGACGAGATCGTATGCCATGAGAGAAAGTCCCGTAAGTTTAGCGTTGAGGGATGTGTCGGCGTCCGCGCGGCTCGTCAGCGTCCGCCGGACACATCGAGAATGGCTGAGGTGACGTAGGAGGCCTCGTCCGACATCAGCCAGACGATGGCATTGGCGACTTCATCGGCAGTACCGACGCGCTTCATCGGCACCATATGGGCCAGACGATGGGCGCGGTCGGGCTCACCGCCTGCAGCGTGGATTTCGGTGTCGATCAGGCCGGGCCGGATGCCCGCGACGCGAATGCCCTCGCCGGCAACCTCATAGCCGAGGCCGACGGTGAAGGAATCGATCGCGCCCTTGGACGCGGCATAGTCGACATAGGTGTTCGGCGCGCCGAGCTTGGCGGCAACCGACGACAGATTGACGATGACGCCGCCCTGGCCGCCGTGCCTGGTCGACATCCGCCTCACCGCTTCGCGCGCGCAGAGGATGGAGCCGGTGACGTTGACCGCCATCACGCGCTGGATGCGCTCGGCCGACATCTCGTCGACGCGCACGCCGCTGGTTCCGACGATACCGCCATTGTTGACGAGCGCGCCGAGCGTGCCGAACGCGTCCGCAGCCTTGAACAACGCGAGGATGTCGCCTTCCTCGGCGACGTCGCACTTCACCGCGATGGCCTTGCCGTTGCTGGCCGCGATCTCCGCGACCACCTCGTCGGCGGCCGTCTTGTTGCTGGCATAGCCGACGACGATGCGGAAGCCGCGCGCGGCCGCCGCAATCGCGGTCGCGCGGCCAATGCCGCGGCTGCCGCCGGTGATGACAACGACTTTATCGGTCACGCGCGCCTCCATGGTTCGACACGCGCCGTCGCGAAAAGCGACGGCGCTCGCAGAGCATCAGGGATCAGAGATCGAGCACCAGGCGCGCCGGATCTTCCAGGCTCTCCTTGACGCGAACCAGGAAGGTCACGGCTTCCTTGCCGTCGATGACGCGGTGATCGTAGGACAGCGCCAGATACATCATCGGGCGAACCTCGATCTTGCCGCCGACGACCATCGGCCGCTCCTGGATCTTGTGCATGCCGAGGATGCCGGACTGCGGCGCGTTCAGGATCGGGGTCGACATCAGCGAGCCGTAGATGCCGCCATTGGTGATGGTGAAGGTGCCGCCCTGCATCTCGTCGATCTTGAGCTGGCCGTCGCGGGCGCGGCGGCCGAAATCGGCGATGCCCTTCTCGATGTCGGCGATCGACTTGTTGTCGCAGTCGCGCACCACAGGCACGACGAGGCCCTTGTCGGTGCCGACGGCGACGCCGATGTGATAGTAGTTCTTGTAGATCAGATCGGTGCCGTCGATCTCGGCGTTGACGGCCGGGATGTCCTTCAGCCCCTGCACGACGGCCTTGGTGAAGAAGCCCATGAAGCCGAGCTTCGAGCCGTGCTTCTTCTCGAACGCATCCTTGTAGTGGGCGCGCAGCGCCATGACGTTGGTCATGTCGACCTCGTTGAAGGTCGTGAGCATGGCGGCGGTGTTCTGCACGTCCTTGAGGCGGCGCGCGATGGTCTGGCGCAACCGGGTCATCTTGACGCGCTCTTCGCGGGCGGCGTCATCGGCCGGCGAGGGTGCGCGGACCTGAACCGCAGCAGCCGGCTGGTTGACCGGGGTCGGCGCCGAGGCCGCACGCTCGATCGCGGCGAGCATGTCGCCCTTGGTGACGCGGCCGTCCTTGCCGGAGCCGGGAACGGTCGAGGCGTCGACGCCGGTCTCGGCCGAGAGCTTGCGCACGGACGGGGCGAGCGGCGCATCGGCCGGCGGCGCCTTCGCCGCAGCGGGAGCAGCCGCAGCGGCGGCAGCAGGAGCGGCAGCCGCGGGCTTTGCGGGCGCAGCGGCAGCCGGCTTGGCAGCGCCGGCGGCACCTTCGGTAATCTGGCCAAGCAGCGCGCCGACCGCGACGGTGGCACCATCGGCGGCGATGATCTCGCTCAGCGTGCCGGCGGAGGGCGCCGGGACTTCGATGGTCACCTTGTCGGTCTCGAGCTCCACCAAGGGCTCGTCGACGGCGACGGGATCGCCGGCCTTCTTGAACCAGCGGCCGATGGTGGCCTCGGTGACGGATTCGCCGAGGGTCGGCACACGAATTTCAGTCATGGTCTTTTCCTTAAGGAGATCGCCAATGCGGTCGGGAATTTCACAGGTGTCATGCCCCGCGAAGGCGGGGCATCCAGTACTCCGCGGCGTTCGCGGTCATCACGGCCGTCACGGCGTACTGGATCGCCCGCCTTCGCGGGCGATGACAGCGTCCTAAAAAACTTCTCAGCTCAATGCTTCGTCCAGGAACGCCTTCAACTGAGCCTGATGCTTCGACATCAGCCCCGTCGCGGTCGCGGCGGAGGCGGCGCGGCCGACATAACGCGGACGCCGGCTCGCACCGTTCACCTGGTTCAGCACCCATTCCAGATAGGGCTCGATGAAGTGCCAGGCACCCATGTTGCGGGGCTCTTCCTGGCACCACACCACTTCGGCCTTCTTGAAGCGCGACAGCTCGGCCACCAGCGCCTTCAGCGGCACCGGATAGAGCTGCTCGACGCGCATCAGATAGATGTCGTCCATCCCGCGCTTCTCGCGCTCCTCGTAGAGGTCGTAATAGACCTTGCCCGAGCAGAGCACGATGCGGCGGATCTTCTCGTCGGGGACGAGCTTGATCGCTTCGCTCGGCAGCATCTGGGCGTCGTCATAGAGGATGCGGTGGAAGGTCGTTCCCTTCGCGAGCTCCTCGAGACGCGACACCGCCCGCTTGTGACGCAGCAGCGACTTCGGCGTCATCACGATCAGCGGCTTGCGTATCTCGCGGTGGAGCTGCCGGCGCAGCACGTGGAAGTAGTTCGCCGGCGTGGTCGGATAGACCACCTGCATGTTGTCTTCCGCGCACATCTGGAGATAGCGCTCCAGACGCGCCGAGGAGTGCTCCGGCCCCTGGCCTTCATAGCCGTGCGGCAGGAGGCAGACGAGGCCGGACATGCGCAGCCATTTGCGCTCACCCGAGGAGATGAACTGGTCGAACACGACCTGCGCGCCGTTGGCGAAATCGCCGAACTGCGCTTCCCACAGGGTCAACGTGTTCGGCTCGGCGAGCGAATAGCCGTATTCGAAGCCGAGCACGGCTTCTTCAGACAGCAGCGAGTTGATGACCTCGTAATGGCCCTGCTCGTGACCGAGATGGTTGAACGGCGTGTAGCGGCTCTCGTCTTCCTGGTCGATCAGGACCGAGTGGCGCTGCGAGAAGGTGCCGCGCTCCGAATCCTGTCCGGACAGGCGGACATGGTGGTTCTCGTTGAGCAGCGTGCAGAACGCCAGCGCCTCGCCGGTCGCCCAGTCGATGCCCGTGCCGCCGTCGATCGCCTTGGCGCGGTTTTCGAGGAAGCGCTGGATCGTGCGGTGGACGCGGAAACCATCCGGCACCTTGGTGATCTTGCGGCCGATGTCCTTCAGTGCGGTGATGTCGACGCCGGTGACGCCACGCCGCGCGTCTTCTTCCTGATCGGCGATCTTGAAGCCGGCCCATTTGCCGTCGAGCCAGTCGGCCTTGTTGGGCTTGTAGCCGGAGCCGGCTTCGAGCTCGGCATCGAGCCGCGCGCGCCAGTCGGCCTTGGCTTTCTCGACCTCGCCCTCGGTCAGCACGCCTTCACTGATGAGACGGCGGGCGTAGAGCTCGAGCGTCGAGGGATGGGCCGCGATCTTCTTGTACATCACCGGCTGGGTGAAAGCCGGCTCGTCGCCCTCGTTGTGGCCATGCCTGCGGTAGCAGAACATGTCGATGACGACGGGCTTGTGGAATTTCTGCCGGAACTCGGTCGCGACCTTGGCCGCGAACACGACGGCTTCCGGATCGTCGCCGTTGACGTGGAAGATCGGCGCGTCGATCATCTTCGCCACGTCGGACGGGTAAGGCGACGAACGGGAATAACGCGGATAGGTGGTGAAGCCGATCTGGTTGTTGACGATGAAGTGCACGGAGCCGCCGGTGCGGTAGCCCTTCAGGTCCGACAGGCCGAAGCATTCCGCGACCACGCCTTGGCCCGCAAACGCTGCGTCGCCATGCATTAACAGCGGCATCACCGAGATGCGCATATCCGGCGGATCGCCGTGCTGGTCCTGCTTGGCGCGGACTTTGCCGAGCACGACGGGATCGACGATCTCAAGATGCGAGGGGTTGGCGGTCAGCGACAGATGGATGCGGTTGCCGTCGAACTCGCGGTCCGAGGACGCACCGAGGTGATATTTGACGTCGCCCGAGCCTTCGACCGCATCAGGATTGGCCGAACCGCCCTTGAACTCGTGGAACAGCGCGCGATGCGGCTTGCCCATCACCTGGGTCAGCACGTTGAGGCGGCCGCGATGCGGCATGCCCAGCACGACCTCCTTCACGCCGAGATTGCCGCCGCGCTTGATGATCTGCTCGAGCGCGGGGATCAGCGATTCAGCACCGTCCAAGCCGAAGCGCTTGGTGCCGGTGAACTTGGTGTCGCAGAACTTCTCGAAGCCTTCGGCTTCGACCAGCTTCATCAGGATGGCGCGGCGGCCTTCGCGGGTGAAGGAGATTTCCTTGTCCGGCCCCTCGATGCGCTCCTGGATCCACGCCTTCTGCGCCGCGTTCGTAATGTGCATGAACTCGACGCCGAGCGTCTGGCAGTAGGTGCGCTCGCAGATCGCGGTGATTTCGCGCAAGCTGGCGTATTCGAGACCGAGCACATGGTCGAGGAAGATCTTGCGGTCGAAATCGGCTTCGCTGAAGCCGTAGGTCCGCGGGTCGAGCTCTTCGCGATTGCGCTGGGCTTCGATGCCGAGCGGATCGAGCTTGGCGTGGAAGTGACCGCGCATGCGGTAGGAGCGGATCAGCATCAGGGCCCGGACCGAGTCGCGGGTGGCTTGGAGCAGGTCGGCGGAGGAGAGGCCGCCGGCCTTGTCGCCACCCTTGGCCTGCGCCTTGGCCGCGATCTTGGCGCCGACCGTCTTCTCGACTTCCGCCCAATTGCCGTCGAGCGCGGAGGTCAGGTCGTCCTGCGGGGTCAGCGGCCAGTTGGCGCGCTCCCAGGACGGGCCTTGGGCGTTCTTGCTGATGTCACCCGGCTGGTCGTTGAGGCTCTTGAAGAAGTCCTGCCACTCGGCATCCACCGAGGACGGGTCCTTCTCGTAGCGGGCGTAGATTTCGTCGATGTAGGTGGCGTTGGTGCCCTGCAAAAAGGAGGAGAGGGCAAAGGCTGCGTTCGCGTCTTGGCGAGACATGCTTGAGTTCCTGGCGATTTCGGTTCGCGCATAACAAACGGCGCTGGCGCTGGGCTCCCCGGCAGAGGACCAGCGCGACAGGCACCATTTACCCTATTTGCTGCGAAACTTCGCCCGGAAAATTACGAAGATGTGAATCAGCCCTTCAATTTTTCGGCAAGCGTGTGGCCAAGACGAGCGGGAGACGGCGACACTGTAATTCCAGCCGATTTCATCGCGTCGGTCTTGGAACCAGCGTCACCCTTCCCGCCCGAAATGATCGCGCCGGCGTGGCCCATGCGGCGGCCGGGAGGGGCCGTGACACCGGCAATGAAACCGACCATCGGCTTCTTGCGGCCGCGCTTGGCCTCGTCCTTAAGGAACTGGGCGGCGTCCTCCTCGGCGGAACCGCCGATCTCGCCGATCATGATGATCGACTCGGTCTTGGGATCGCCGAGCAGCATTTCCAGCACGTCGATGAACTCGGTTCCCTTGACCGGGTCGCCGCCAATGCCGACCGCCGTGGTTTGGCCGAGGCCTTCCTGGGTGGTCTGGAACACGGCTTCGTAGGTCAGGGTGCCGGAGCGCGAGACGATGCCGACGCTGCCGGTCTTGAAAATGTTGGCCGGCATGATGCCGATCTTGCACTCGCCGGCGGTCATGACACCTGGGCAGTTCGGCCCGATCAGGCGCGACTTGGAGCCGGCCAGCGAACGCTTCACCCTGACCATGTCGATGACCGGGATACCTTCGGTGATGCAGACGATCAGCGGGATCTCGGCGTCGATGGCTTCGCAAATCGCATCGGCCGCGCCCGGCGGCGGCACGTAGATCACCGATGCATCGGCGCCGGTCTTCGCACGCGCCTCGCGCACGGTGTCGAACACCGGCAGGCCCAGATGCGTCGCGCCGCCTTTGCCGGGCGAGGTGCCGCCGACCATCTTGGTGCCATAGGCAATCGCGGCCTCCGAATGGAAGGTGCCGTTCTTGCCGGTAAAGCCCTGGCAGATGACCTTGGTGTTCTTGTCGATCAGGATGGACATGAGGTCTGCTTTCGCGAAACTAACGAGTGAGAGGTCAGTGGATGCGGCGGTAGACGCCGGTGAGCACGTCGGCCCAGCCTTCCGCGTCCGGCGAGAACTGGATCTTCAACGAATAGGAATCGTCGTCGATGATTTCATAGACGTGGCGCGCATTGCCGCGGAGCGAGCCGCGCACCAGCGTCAGGGTCTTGCCGACCCACCCGCCGGAGGCGGGCGAGGGCGGCGTGTAGCCGAGCGAATCGTACCAGAACAATTTGTAGGTCCGGTCTTCGCGGTCGAAAGTGAAGATGCCGTGGGTGGCGAAGCTCTGCTTGCCGTCGCGGGTCTGGACCGAGTCCTGGATCAGGTAGAAGCCATTGAGATCCATGTGGGCCACGACGCGAGAAGTCGCCGTCCCGCCCTCCGTCCACCGCGACGGAAAGACCACCTCTTCGCCATTCCATTCACCGGCGAACGCGGCAAGACGCGCGTGCTCCGGCAGCGGGGATGATGCAGCGAGATGGTCCTGGGTCATGGCCTCAGCCTCCCTTGACGGCCTTCACGATCTTCTGCGCGGCGTCGTCGAGATTGTCGGCCGGCACCACGTTCAGGCCGGATTCACGGATGATCTTCTTGCCCAGCTCGACATTGGTGCCTTCGAGGCGAACCACCAGCGGCACGCTGAGGCCGACTTCACGGACGGCGGCCGTGACGCCCTCGGCGATCACGTCGCACTTCATGATGCCGCCGAAGATGTTGACCAGGATGCCCTTCACGTTGGGATCCGCGGTGATGATCTTGAAGGCGGCCGCGACCTTTTCCTTGCTGGCGCTGCCACCGACGTCGAGGAAGTTCGCCGGCGCCATGCCGTAGAGCTTGATGATGTCCATCGTCGCCATCGCGAGGCCGGCGCCGTTGACCATGCAGCCGATATTGCCGTCGAGGGTGACGTAGTTGAGGTCGTATTTCGACGCTTCGATTTCCTTGGCGTCCTCCTCGGTCTCGTCGCGCAGCGCGAGCACCTCGGGGTGACGGAACAGGGCGTTGTCGTCGAACGACACCTTGGCGTCGAGCACGCGGAGCTGACCCTGCTTGGTCACGACCAGCGGGTTGATCTCCAGCATCGACATGTCCTTGGCGACGAAGGCCGCGTAGAGCTGCGCGGTGAGCTTCTCGGCCTGCTTGGCGAGATCGCCGGAGAGTTTCAGCGCGTTCGCGACGGTGCGGCCGTGATGGCCCATGATGCCGGTCGCGGGATCGATCGAGAAGGTCACGATATTCTCAGGCGTGTTGTGCGCGACGTCCTCGATGTTGACGCCGCCCTCGGTCGACACCACGAAGGAGACGCGGGAGGTCTCGCGGTCGACCAGGATCGAGAGGTAGAATTCCTTGTCGATGTCGGAGCCGTCCTCGATGTAGAGGCGGTTGACCTGCTTGCCGGCGGGTCCGGTCTGGATGGTGACGAGCGTTGCGCCGAGCATCTGCTTGGCGAATTCGGAAACTTCCGCGGCCGACTTGGCGATGCGGACGCCGCCCTTGTCGCCGGCCGAGGCTTCCTTGAACTTGCCCTTGCCGCGGCCGCCGGCGTGGATCTGGCTCTTCACGACCCAGACCGGGCCCGGAAGTGCCTTTGCCGCCGCGTCCGCGTCGGCCGCCTTCAGGACCGGAACGCCCTTGGAGATCGCGACGCCGAACTCGTTCAGCAGCGCTTTGGCCTGATATTCATGGATATTCATATGGTCGCTCCCTGAACCCGCGGGCGGTGACCTCGTAGGCCCACCTCAGTCTTGTGGCTGGCATACCATATACCACAGGAACTGCAACCCGGATTCTCTGACATCGATCTCTGGACTTGCGGACCAGGACCCGCCGCAACCTTAAACAAGGTTTGGCGGAACCCCGGAAATGAAACCGCCGAAGACCGGGCTTCGGTCTTCGGCGGAATATTTGACCTTAGCGGCCCAGAAGATCCGGTGCGATCTTCTTGCAGGCGTCAACCAGACCCTGCACTGCGCCGACCGACTTGTCGAAGGCTTCGCGGTCCTTGCCGACGAGCTCGATCTCGACGACGCGCTCGACACCCTTGGAGCCGATTACGACGGGCACGCCGACATACATGTCCTTCACGCCGTATTCGCCGTTCAGGTAGGCGGCCGAGGCCAGCACGCGCTTCTTGTCACGCAGATAGCTCTCGGCCATCGCGATCGCGGAAGCCGCCGGCGCGTAGAAGGCCGAGCCGGTCTTGAGCAGATTGACGATCTCGGCGCCGCCGTTGCGGGTGCGGTCGACGATCTCGTCGAGGCGCGCCTGCGAGGTCCAGCCCATCTTGACGAGATCGGGCAGCGGGATGCCGGCAACGGTGGAGTATTTTACCAGCGGCACCATGGTGTCGCCATGGCCGCCCAGCACGAAGGCGGTGACGTCTTCGACCGAAACGTTGAACTCGTCGGCCAGGAAGTAGCGGAAGCGCGACGAATCCAGCACGCCGGCCATGCCGACGACCTTCTTGTGCGGCAGGCCGCTAGCCTTCTGCAGCGCCCAGACCATCGCGTCGAGCGGGTTGGTGATGCAGATGACGAAGGCGTCGGGGGCGTACTTCTTGATGCCCGCACCGACCTGTTCCATGACCTTGAGGTTGATCGAGAGGAGGTCGTCGCGGCTCATGCCGGGCTTGCGCGGCACGCCGGCGGTGACGATGCAGACCTTTGCGTTGTCGAGCGCCTCGTAGGAGTTGGCGCCGGTGTAGTGCGCGTCAAAGCCGTCGACCGGCGAGGACTGCGCGATGTCGAGCGCCTTGCCCTGCGGCACGCCCTCGGCGATGTCGAACATCACCACGTCGCCCAGCTCTTTCAGGCCGATGAGATGAGCCAGCGTTCCGCCGATCTGACCGGAGCCAATCAAAGCAATCTTGTCGCGCGCCATGTGAGCCTGTCCTTTAGACACGTAAGGAGGGGAAAACTGAGACGGGTGGTTATCCCTTTCGCCTCCCCCGTTCAAGTCACGGCTTGCCCAATTGTCGGGCTTGCCGCGTATTCGAGCGCAACCTCGTCATTCCGGGGCTTGGGAAGCGTCGAGCCCGGAATGACAGCGCTGGCAAATAGGACTTAAGTCTCGCCCAAGCCCTTTACGTCTCAACCAAACCTTTGGTCGAGCCGCTGGCGGTGGAATCCTTGCGGCCGTGGGGCAGCGCCAGATAGGATTCCGAGCTCATTTCGATCAGGCGCGAGGCGGTGCGCTTGAACTCGTTGGCCTCGTTGCCCTCGTTGGCAAGATAGAGCGAGATCGGGTTGGCATCGGCCGAGGCCATCAGCTTCACGGCATTGTCATAGAGCGTGTCGATCAGCGTGATGAAGCGCTTGGCGGCGTTGCGCTGGGAGAAATCCATCACTGGAATATGGTCGACCAGGATGGTGTGATAATCATGCGCCAGCCTGAGATAGTCCGACGCCCCGAGCGGCTTCTCGCAGAGATCGGCGAACGCGAAGCGCGCCACGCCGTGGGCCGAGCACGGCACGTGCAGGGTGCGGCCCTTGATCGAAATATCCCGCGACTTGCATTTGGCGCCGCCTGACATCTTCGACCAGGCACGGTCGAGCGCGGCGTCCGCCTCAGTGTCTGCCGGCGTCAGCCACATCGGCACGCCCTGAAGCTTTTCCAACCGGAAGTCGGTGCGCGCGTCGAGCCGCAGCACGTCCATGTGATCGGTGATCTGCCTGATGAAGGGAAGGAACAGCGAACGGTTCAGACCACCCTTGTAGAGGTCGTCAGGCGCGACGTTGGAGGTCGCGACCACCACGGTGCCGAGCTCCAGCAGCTTTGCGAACAGGCGGCCGAGGATCATCGCGTCCGCAATGTCGGTGACGTGGAATTCGTCGAAACAAAGCAGCCAGCTCTCCTCGAAGATCGCATGCGCGGTCAGCGCGATGACGTCGCCGTCAGCGATCTCGCCGCGCGCGATGCCCTGGCGAAAATCGTAGATGCGCTCGTGCACCTCGGCCATGAATTCGTGGAAATGCGCGCGCCGCTTGTGCTCGACGGTCGAGTGCTGGAAGAACAGATCCATCAGCATGGTCTTGCCGCGACCGACCTCGCCATGGACGTAGAGTCCGTGGGGCGCCTCGTCCTTGTCGCTGCTGAACAGGCGGCTGAGCAGGCCCTGCTTGCGCGCCGGCTTGTAGTCGGCGAGCCGCTGGTCGAGCGCCGCATAGGCGTCGGCAATTTCGGCCTGCGCAGCATCGGGCTCGATCGCGCCGGACGCGATCTGGGCCTGATAGGCCTCGCGGAATGAGGAACTGGGGGTCGAGAGCATGCTCTTTACCGCCAGAGATGAGCGGAAATTGCAAGCCGTGAATTAGGGCGGGGCGCTATGCGTTCGGTGTCCCGGACGCGCTACAGCGTGCAACGCTGCTGCGCAGAGCCGGGACCCACCATTTGGTACATCGATCGTGGAGCGATGGGCCCCGGCTCTGCAGCGCACCGCTTCGCGCTGCGCAGCGTCCGGGGCACGAGAGCTTCGCTACTCACACAGCTCGTACGCGTCCTCGACCACATACGGGCCGCCGCCGGTTGAGGCGCGGGACGAGAACAAAACAAAACGCTCGGCCGTGAACGCCTTGCTGGGAAAATAGCCGCGCAGCGAGAGATAATCGGCGACGTCACGGTCAGTGGCGTCGTGCAGCCGGGCCAGCGTGACATGCGGGATGAACTTGCGGCCTTCCGGGTCGAGGCCGATCCGTTGCATCAGGCGCTCGAGCTCGGCCTGCAATTCCATCAGCGGCTTGCTCGGCACGATGGTGGCGACCACCGCGCGCGGCTTGCGTCCGCCGAAACTCTGCAAACCCTGCACCTTCACCTCGAACGGCTTGCGATCGACGCGAAACAGCATCGAGGCGATTTCGTTGGCGGACATGCCGTCGATATTGCCGATGAAGCGCAGGGTGACGTGGTAATTCTCGGGATCGATCCAGCGGGCGCCGGGAAGGCCGCCCCGCAAATTGGAAAGCGACTGGCCAATCTCGGCCGGAATTTCCAGACCAGTGAACAAACGCGGCATCGTTTCGCACTCCCGATGCTTGGGCATGATCCCAGGGCAAGATCATATCCAAATTTTAGAGCCGGCGACGAATCACCGGTACCTTAATTCCTATCGCAGTTGTGTGACTCTGCGAAGCATCGCGCGCCTCACCCCGGTAAAACCCTGGGAATTACGGTCGGCGCTGCCTGCTTTTCAACGCCGCTGCTCAGCTATCGTGCCAATGAATGCCTCAACCGTGGGCAAGATATTCTTGACGATGATGTCGACGCCGGCCGCGGTCGGATGAATGCCGTCGGCCTGGTTGAGCTTGGCATCGGCCGCGACACCGTCGAGAAAAAACGGATAGAGCGGCACGCCAAATTTTTTCGCCAGATCCGGATAAATCGAATTGAAGCGCGCGGCATAGTCCGCGCCGTAATTCGGCGGCGCCAGCATGCCGCACAGCATCACCTCGATCTTGCGCGCCTTGAGGCGCAGGACGATCTCGGTCAGCGCGGCGCGCGTCAAATCGGGATCGATGCCACGCAGCGCATCGTTGGCGCCGAGCTCGATGATCACACCGTCGGTTCCGTCGGGGACCGACCAGTCGAGCCGGTCACGGCCCCCCGAGGAGGTGTCGCCGGACACCCCGGCATTGGTCATGTCGACCACTATGCCTTTGTCTTGCAAAGCTTTTTGAAGCTTGGTGGGGAACGCTTGCTGGGCCGGGAGGCCGAGGCCGGCGCTCAGGGAATCGCCGAGAACCACCAGCTTGATCGGCTTCGCCGCCTCGGCCCATGCCGGAGCCCATGCCGGATTTGCGACCGTCATCAAAGCGAACATCAACACGGCTATGTGCATGAACAATCCGTAACGCCTCTCGACCGCGCGTACGGAGTTGCCATATGACCGGACCATGGATACTCGCATCTCTTCCTCTTCGCTCGCCGACAGTTCGGCCGACACCATCGCCATCTCCAACGTCAATCTGTCATTGGGTACGGGCGCGGCACGCGTTCACATTCTCAAGGATATCAGCTTGCGCGTGGGCCGGAGCGAGACGATCGGCCTGATCGGCCCGTCAGGCTCGGGCAAATCCACGCTGCTGATGGTGATGGCGGGGCTGGAGCGTCCTGATAGCGGAGAGGTGGTGGTCAGCGGCACGCCTTTCAATGCCCTCGACGAGGACGCGCTGGCCCGCTTCCGCGGCCGCCAGGTCGGCATCGTCTTCCAGTCCTTCCACCTGATCCCGACGATGACCGCGCTGGAGAACGTCGCCGTGCCGCTCGAGCTTGCGGGCAATCCCGACGCCGCAACGCGCGCGGCGCAGGAGCTGCAATCGGTCGGGCTCGGCGACCGTCTGCATCATTATCCGACGCAGCTCTCCGGCGGCGAGCAGCAGCGCGTCGCGCTGGCCCGCGCGCTGGCACCCGATCCCGCGATCCTCGTTGCCGACGAGCCGACCGGCAATCTCGACGAAGCCACGGGACAACAGATCGTCGACCTCCTGTTCAGCAAGCATGCCGAGCGCGGCATGACGCTGGTGCTGGTCACGCATGATTCGTCGCTCGCGCATCGCTGCGATCGCGTGATCCGCCTGCGCTCCGGGCGCATCGACACGCAGTCGGCGCCGGCATGAGCGCTGCTGCCGAACCGTTCGCGAAGCCCAACGGCGTCGCACTGTCGCTGCGCTACGCGCTGCGCGAATTGCGCGGCGGCCTGCGCGGCTTCTACGTCTTCATCGCCTGCATCGCGCTCGGCGTGATGGCCATCGCCGGTGTCGGCTCGGTCTCGGCGAGCCTGAGCGACGGCCTCGCCCGCGAGGGCCGTACGCTGCTCGGCGGCGACGTGTCGTTCGTCCTGTTTCAGCGCGAGGCGAAGCCGGAGGAAGTCGCCTTCCTGCGTTCGCGCGGCACCGTCTCGAGCGCCGCCACACTGCGCGGCATGGCGCGCTCGGCCGAGGGCAAGCTGGCGCTGGTCGAGATGAAGGCGGTCGACGACACCTATCCGATGCTCGGCCAGTTGACGCTGGCGCCGCCGCTGCCGATGTCCGACCTGCTCGCGGAGCGCGACGGCGCGTTCGGCGCGGCCGCCGATCCGACACTGCTGGCGCGGCTGTCGCTCAAGACCGGCGATCGCGTCACCGTCGGGGCTGCCACGTTCCAGATCCGCAGCGCCGTCGAAGCCGAGCCCGACAAGCTCGCCGGCGGCATCGGCTTCGGCCCGCGCTTCCTGATCAGCGAAGCGGGCCTCCGCGCCACCGGGCTGGTCCAGCCCGGCAGCCTGGTGCGCTGGGTCTATCGTGTGAAACTGCCGGAGATCGCCAATAGCGAGCGCGCCACCGACGCCTTCATCGCGGACGCGCGCAACGCCGCGCCGCAGGCCGGCTGGGAGGTCCGCAGCCGCTCCAATGCCTCGCCACAGCTCGAGCGCAACATCAACCGCTTCACGCAGTTCCTGACGCTAGTCGGCCTCGCCGCGCTGCTGGTCGGTGGCGTCGGCGTCGCCAATGCCGTCAAGGCCCATATCGACCACAAGCTCGAGGTGATCGCGGCCTTCAAGGCCGTCGGCGCCACCGGGCGCGACGTGTTCGGCATCTATCTCGCCCAGGTGCTCCTGCTCGCCGCGATCGGCTCGGCGATCGGCCTCGCGCTCGGCGCCGCCATGCCCTTCGCGATCGTCGGCCTGTTCGGCAAGCTACTGCCGCTGCCGGTGGTGCCGGCGGTGCATGCCGACGAGCTCGCGCTGTCGTTCGTCTACGGGCTGCTCACGGCGCTTGCCTTCGGCCTGTGGCCGCTCGGGCGGGTGCACGACGTGCCGGTGGCCGCCCTGTTCCGCGACACCATCAGCTCGGAATGGCATCGGCCACGCTGGAGTTATCTCGTCTTCATGGCTGTCGTGATCGCGCTGCTCATCGCGGTGGTGATCGGGCTGTCCTTCGACAAGCGCATCGCCGCCGTGTTCGTGGCCTCCTCCGTGGTCGTGTTCGCGTTGCTGCGCGGCATTGCCGCCCTGTTGATGACGATCGCGCGGCGGCTGCCGCGCACGCGCTGGCCGATGCTGCGACTTGCGATCGCCAACATCCACCGGCCGGGCGCGTTGACGCCCTCGGTCGTGCTGTCGCTGGGCCTCGGGCTCGCCGTGCTCGTCACCATCACCCAGATCGACGGCAATCTGCGCCGGCAGTTCCTGGCGGCACTGCCCGAGCACGCGCCATCGTTCTTCTTCATCGATATTCCGAGCACGCAGGCCGAGCAGTTCGACTCATATCTGCGCCAGATCGCCCCTGGCGCGACGGTCGATGACGTCCCGATGCTGCGCGGGCGCATCGTCGGAGCCCGTGGCGTCCGCGCCGAAGAGCTCAAGCCCAGCACCGATTCCGAGTGGGTGCTGCAGAGCGACCGTGGCCTGACCTATACCGCCGAGCTGCCGAAAGGCTCCAAGGTGGTCGAGGGCGAGTGGTGGAGCGCCGATTATTCCGGCCCGCCGCTGGTTTCGATGGAGAAGAAGATCGCGGACGGGCTTGGCCTCAAGCTCGGCGACGAGGTCGTGGTCAATATCCTCGGCCGCGACATCCCCGCGAAGATCAGCAATCTGCGCAGCATCGACTGGCAGGGCCTCGGCATCAATTTCGTCCTGGTGTTCTCGCCGAACGCCTTCAAGGGCGCGCCGCACACCCATATCGCGACTCTGACGGAAGCCGGCGGCGATGCGGCCGGCGACGGCAAGATCATCAAGGAGGTCGCTGACGCCTATCCGATGGTGACGAGCGTGCGCGTGCGCGAGGTGATGGAGACGGTCGGCTCGGTCGTGACCAACCTGGCGCTGGCGATCCGCGGCGCCAGCGCTGTGACCCTGATCTCGGCGATCCTGGTGTTGGGCGGCGCGCTCGCCGCCGGCCACCGCCACCGGGTCTACGATGCGGTGATCCTCAAAACGCTGGGTGCGACCCGGCTGCGGCTGCTCGGCGCCTATGCGCTCGAATACCTCTTGATCGGGCTTGCAACCGCAATGTTCGGCGTTTTCGCCGGCAGCGTCGCGGCCTGGATGATCGTGACCCGACTGATGACCCTCACCTTCGTCTGGCAGGGCGGCAGCGCCGCCGGCGTGGTCGCGGCTGCCTTGGTCGTCACGGTCGGCCTGGGTCTCGCCGGCACGCTGCTGGCGTTGAACAAAAAGCCCGCCACGGTGTTGCGGAATTTGTGACAAATGGTAGCGGGCGGCGGCACGGGAGCGAAATCGCACGATTCCGGGGATTAACCACGTCCGCTCGTCTGGATTGCAGGGAAGGGCGACATTCAGCCGCGCGTGGACGGTTGCAGCGGATGTGTTAGTTTCCCACATATCGAATGGGTTCGGAGCCCGGATTGTTAGCCAAAATTTAGTCGGCAGACATCGGTATCCGAGATAGAATTTGACGAACCGGCGGCGTGGCGACCCTCATGCCGGACCGGACCAACCAACGGGAATTCGACCATGTCGGACCTAGACCGCAATTACGCTTCTCCTTTCGGCAGGGCCGCCGGGCGTGTTGACGCCGCGACGGTCGATGCCGGCCTGCGCGCCTACATGCTGCGCATCTACAACTACATGAGCATCGGCCTGGCCATCACCGGCTTGGCCGCGCTCGGCGTCTACATGGCCGCCGTGACGGATGTTCCGACCCCGGAAGCCGTCCGCGTCGGCAAGCTGTTCCTGACGCCGTTCGGCTACGCGATGTTCGTCAGCCCCCTGAAGTGGCTGTTCATGCTCGCGCCGCTCGCCATGGTGTTCGTGATCTCGGCGGGCATCAACCGTCTCGCTCCCTCGACCGCCCAGATCCTGTTCTGGGTGTTCGCGGCGCTGATGGGCGTCTCGCTGTCCTCGATCTTCCTGGTGTTCACGCACACCTCGATCGTGCGGGTGTTCTTCATCACCGCGGCGACCTTCGGCGCGCTCAGCCTCTACGGCTACACCACCAAGCGTGACATGAGCGGAATGGGTTCGTTCCTGTTCATGGGCCTGATCGGCATCGTCATCGCGAGCCTGGTGAACCTGTTCCTGGCGAGCTCGGTGCTGCAGTTCGTCGTGTCGGTGGTCGGCGTGCTGGTGTTCGCGGGCCTCACCGCCTGGGATACCCAGCGGCTGAAGAACGACTACATCTATGGCTACGCCTCGGCCGGCGGTGACATCGCAGAGCGTGCGGCCATCACCGGCGCGCTGTCGCTGTACCTGAACTTCATCAACCTGTTCACGCTGCTCCTGCAGCTCCTCGGCCAGCGCGACTAAGCGTCAGACCAGAGCGAACGACACCAGCCCCGGCCGAAAGGCCGGGGTTTTTGTTTGGGCGTGATGTTCCCTCAACCACCGCCATTGCGAGGAGCTCTTGCGACGAAGCAATCCAGAGTCCCTCCACGGACGCATTTCTGGATTGATTCGTCCCGCTCGCAATGGCGGCGTGGGGAGGCCGTTGCCTCTTCCAGTCGTCCCGGGAAGGCTCTAATCTTGCGGCATGTCCGCACCCGAAATCAGGCCCACCCTTGAGGCCGACCTGCCCGCCATCACCGCCATCTACCAGCAGGCTGTCCGCGAGGGCACCGCGACGTTCGAGCTGGAGCCGCCCGACCTCACCGAGATGACGCGCCGCTACCGCACGCTGATCGACGGCGGCTATCCCTATTTCGTCGCCATCCTCGACGGGCGCGTCGCCGGCTACGCCTATGCCGGCGCCTACCGGCCGCGGCCGGCCTACCGCTTCACGGTCGAGAACTCGATCTATCTCGATCCAGCATTCCACCGCCGTGGCCTCGGAGCGCTCCTGCTGGAGCGGTTGATCGTCGAATGCGAGGCGCGCGGCTTCCGCCAGATGATCGCCGTGATCGGCGATTCCGCCAATGCCGGCTCGATCGGCGTGCATACCAAGGGCGGCTTCAAGATGATCGGCACGCACCCCAGCGTCGGGCTCAAATTCGGCCGCTGGCTGGACACGGTGATGATGCAGCGAGATCTTGGCGAGGGCGCGAAGAGCGTGCCGACAAAATAGGTCTCGTTGGGTGGGCAAAGCGAAGCGTGCCCACCATCACCAACGCGTTTGACGAAAGATGGTGGGCACGGCGCGATGCGCCTTTGCCCACCCTACAGCACCGAGCGCGCCGCTACACCACCGCCAGCTTGCGATCGATCACCAGGAGCACGCGCTCCAGCTCGTGGCCGCGGCGCAGGATCAGGCCCGTCGCCGAGATCACGCTGTACATGCCCTGCTTGCGCGCGAGGCGCGGATCCTTCTCGATGCGATAGATCGGCACTTCCGAAGCGCGGCGAAAGACCGAGAACACGGCGCGATCCTTGAGGAAGTCGATGGCGTAGTCGCGCCACTCGCCGTCGGCGACCATCCGGCCGTAGAGATTGAGAATACGGTGCAGCTCGAGCCGGTTGAACGTTACGCGGCTCGGTTGCGCATTCGAAGCGGCGGGGCGCGCCGCCGCGCGCTGTTCGCTCGGATCGGCATCCTCCGACAGACTCATAGGCTGCCTCCTGTCGTATCAGCATGACCGCGTCCGCGAAGACCGTCCCCGGAACCGCGGATCATGACAGTTGCATGATCGCGCCAACTGTTCCCCACTGCAAGGGGCCCTGTAAGGACGTTGGACCGGAGCAAACCGCCCACACGCAGCGGTGGAACTCTGTCGCGGCAAACCGTCACGGGATTGTTAGCAGGAATCATAGTGTCGCCGCTTTTCCGCCAAGCGACTGCCGCCCTGCATTGCGAAAAGACCTGTGTGCGTTGACCCGGTCCTTTCGGTTCCGGATTCCTCAGCCCCCAGCCCCCCGGGGCCGTCAGGATCGGGTCTGTTCGCACGACAAGGAGGGCCAACGCGAGTTGGTCCTTTTTTGTTTGGGCCGGTTTTGTTTGTGTCGGGATGTTTCCGCCTCGACGGATCTCTTCCTCATCAGCGAGAACACTCCCTCCCCTCATCCTGAGGAGCCGCGAAGCGGCGTCTCGAAGGATCGAGGCCGAGCTGCCTCAGCAGGGCCTGCGTGGTTCGAGACGCGCGCAAGAGCGCGCTCCTCACCATGAGGATTGAGACTGTGCTTGAATCGGAAAATTCGAAGTGCGCGCGTTAGTGCAGCGACGTGTACGCCGCGCCCAGCATCGGGCCCGGCTTTTCCCGGCTGCCGTCCTGGACGTAGACCACAGCACCGTCGACGCCGTCGCGCGTGAGGTTCTCGATCGGCACCGTCCAGCTTTCCGGACGGCCGGTCCAGTCGCCGACCTTGAGCAGGTTGCGCACCACGTTGTGATAGATGACCTGCTGTCCGCGATTTTCACCGCGGCTGATCGCGATCGGCACCGACTTCGCAATCGAGCAGATCCAGACCTCGCCGTGGGACGCCGTCGGCTCCTTGCTCGCGGCCACCGAGACGTTGATCTGCTTGCCCGCGAGCGACATCGTCACCGGTACGCTCATCACACCAGTGCCCGCGTCAGTTTTGCCGATCGCGCTTTCGATGCCGGTGCGATCGCTGCCCACGACATGCGTGGAGCCGTTGACTACGACCTGCGGCGTGTAGACTTCGCGGTCGCCGCGCATGCGCGAATAGGCACGCTGCCGTGCAGAGAAGCGCGAATCGGCCAATGTGTCCTTCCAGCCGAGATAGTCCCAATAGTCGATCGGCATGCTCAGCGCGATGATCGAGGGATCGCGGGCGAGGTCGCCGATGATCTTGTCGGCCGGCGGGCAGGACGAGCAGCCCTGCGAGGTAAACAATTCGACAACGGCGCGGGGATCAGCCTCGGCAGGACGAATGACGGCGACGATCGCACAGAGACCAAGTGCACCCGACCAGAGGGCGCCGGACCAACGTGAAACCAGATGAGAAGCCGTCATTGTTGTCATGTCGAACGCCGCACACCATTGCTCGCGAGAGGGAAACCTTACCGCCGGATGGTCACCGTAGTCTTACGGGCCTCACGCATTCGTCCGCCACAGCAGCCTTCCAGGGCGTGAGGTTCTCCGCCGGGCGGGCCATCCGAAGCCTGCCGCAAACGCGTGAAGGCGGCCTTGTGATAGGCCGCCTTCGTGTAACCTACTACTCACTTCGCAGTGAGCCACCGTTCACAAATCCGCGCTTACGCCGCGAGCTTGCGCAGCACGTAGTGCAGGATGCCGCCGTTGCGGTAATATTCGAGCTCGTCCAGCGTATCGATGCGGCAGAGCAGCGAAACGCGCTGCAGCGAACCGTCGCCGGAGACGATCTCCGCGGTCAGCTTCTGGCGCGGCTTGAGGTCGCCGATGAGGCCGCGCAGCGTGACCTTCTCGTCGCCCTTCAGACCGAGCGACGACCAGGAGGTGCCGTCCTCGAATGTCAGCGGCAGCACGCCCATGCCGACCAGGTTGGAGCGGTGGATGCGCTCGAAGCTCTGGCAGATCACGGCACGCACGCCGAGCAGACGCGTGCCCTTCGCGGCCCAGTCGCGCGAGGAGCCGTTGCCGTATTCGGCGCCGGCGAACACCACCAGCGGCACCTGCTCCTGCTGGTACTTCATCGCGGCGTCGTAGATCGACATCTGCTCGCCGTCTGGCCAGTGTTTTGTCAGACCGCCCTCGGGGATATTTCCATCCGCGCCCTTGAGCATGAAGTTCTTGATGCGGATATTGGCGAAGGTGCCGCGCATCATGACTTCGTGGTTGCCGCGGCGCGTGCCGTACTGGTTGAAGTCGGCCGGACGCACCTGGTGCTCGCTGAGATATTTGCCGGCGGGCGAGGTGAGCTTGATCGAACCGGCCGGCGAGATGTGGTCGGTGGTGATCTTGTCGCCGAACATGGCAAGGATGCGGGCCTCGACGATGTCGGTGACCGGCTCCGGCTCCTTCTTCATGCCTTCGAAATAGGGCGGGTTCTGCACATAGGTCGAGCTCATGTTCCAGCGATAGGTCTCGCTCTCGACCGTCTTGATCTTGCGCCAGTTGGTGTCGCCCTTGAACACGTCGGCATACTTCTTCTTGAAGATCGACGCGGTCACGAACTTCTTCATGAAGGCGTTGATCTCCTTCGTCGTCGGCCAGATGTCCTTGAGGTACACCGGCTTGCCGTCCTTGCCTTCACCGAGCGGCTCGATGGCGAGGTTCTTGGTGACGGTGCCCGCGAGCGCATGAGCGACCACGAGCGGCGGCGAGGCGAGGTAGTTCGCCTGCACGTCCGGCGAGACACGGCCTTCGAAGTTGCGATTGCCGGAGAGCACCGCAGCCGCGACGATGCCGTTGTCGTTGATCGACTTCGAGATCTCCTCGGGCAGCGGACCGGAATTGCCGATGCAGGTGGTGCAGCCGAAACCGACCAGGTTGAAGCCGACCTTGTCGAGATCGGCCTGGAGACCGGAATCGGCGAGATAGGCCGCCACCACCTGGCTGCCGGGTGCCAGCGAGGTCTTCACCCACGGCTTTGCCTTGAGGCCCTTCGCGGCGGCGTTGCGCGCCAGCAGACCGGCGCCGATCAGCACGCTCGGGTTCGAGGTGTTGGTGCAGGAGGTGATCGCGGCGATCACGACGTCGCCATGGCCGATGTCGAACTTCTTGCCGTCGACGGCGAAGCGCTTCCCCGGCTCCTCGGCCTTCTTGTATTCGCTGGCGAGCGCGAGCGAGAAACCCTCGGGCACGGACGGCAGCGCAATGCGGCCTTCGGGGCGCTTCGGGCCGGCCATCGATGGCACGACGTCACCGAGGTCGAGCGTCAGCGTCTCCGTGAACACCGGATCGGGCGACTTGGCGGTGCGGAACAGTCCTTGCGCCTTCGCATAGGCCTGCACCAGCGCGACGCGCGCCGAGGCGCGGCCGGAGGTCTTGAGATAATCGAGCGCGGCGGCGTCGACCGGGAAGAAGCCGCAGGTCGCGCCATATTCGGGCGCCATGTTGGCGATCGTCGCCTTGTCGGCGACCGAAAGATGATCGAGGCCGGGGCCGAAGAACTCGACGAACTTGCCGACGACGCCAAGTTTGCGCAGCATCTGCGTCACGGTCAGCACGAGATCGGTCGCGGTGACGCCTTCCTTCATCGCGCCCTTCAGCTTGAAGCCGACGACGTTGGGCAACAGCATCGACAGCGGCTGGCCGAGCATGCAGGCTTCGGCCTCGATGCCGCCGACGCCCCAGCCGAGCACGGCGAGACCGTTGACCATGGTGGTGTGGGAATCGGTGCCGACCAGCGAGTCGGGATAGGCGACCTCGAAGGTGCCGGTCTTCTTGCCGACCGTCATCTTCTCCTTCTTGGTCCAGACCGTCTGGGAGAGATATTCGAGATTGACCTGGTGGCAGATGCCGGTGCCGGGCGGCACGACGGAGAAGTTCGAGAACGCCTTCTGGCCCCATTTCAGGAACTCGTAGCGCTCCTGGTTCTGCTTGTATTCCTCGGTTACGTTCTTGCCGAAGGCCTTGTTGTCACCGAAGAAGTTCACGATCACGGAGTGGTCGATGACGAGATCGACCGGCACCAGCGGATTGATCTTCTCGGCATCGCCGCCGAGCTTCTGCATCGCATTGCGCATCGCGGCGAGATCGACCACGGCGGGGACTCCGGTGAAGTCCTGCATCAGCACGCGCGCCGGGCGGAAGGCGATCTCATGCTCCAGCGACTTCTTGCGCAGCCATTTCGACACCGCGACGATGTCTTCCTTCTTGACCGAGCGGCCGTCCTCGTTGCGGAGCAGGTTCTCGAGCAGGACCTTCATCGAATAGGGGAGTTTCGAAATTCCCTTCAGACCATTCTTCTCGGCCGTGGGCAGGCTGTAATAGACATAGGTCTTGGCGCCGACCTTGAGGGTCTTTTTGCATTTGAAGCTGTCGAGCGAGGTCATGTAGGAAATCCCAATTGTTAGTTATACCCGGCAGGGTATTTTAACACCGTCAGCGTAGTCAGGCTGAGTCGCTTGCAGGGGCAGGTTGAGTTGCTGCATCAAGTAGTTCCGGGCTTATAGAAGCTTTCTAACCGCGCCGCCACAGCCACAAACGTGCCGCGGCAATCCGCGAGCCAAAAATTCCCATACGCTACCCCAAGTTTTCCTGAGGCCTGACGTTGAGCGGGTTGGTACGAGGCGAGATGCAGCTTTCCGGACATGGGGTCATTTGCGTGCGGGGCGGCCGCGAGGTGTTTTCCGGGCTCGATTTCGGGGCCGTCTCCGGCGAAGCCGTGGCGGTCGTCGGCCGCAATGGATCGGGCAAGACCTCGCTGCTGCGGCTGATCGCGGGCCTGCTCATTCCGGCGGGCGGCACGATCGCGCTGGACGGAGGCGATTCCGAGCTGACATTGCCGGAGCAATGCCACTATCTCGGCCATCGCGACGCCCTGAAGCCGGCGCTGAGCGTGGCGGAGAATCTGACATTCTGGGCCGATTTTCTCGGCGGGGAGCGTTTCGATGCCGGCGAGAGCCTCGCCACCGTCGGGCTCGACCATGCCGCCGATCTGCCCGCCGCCTTCCTGTCCGCCGGCCAGCGCCGCCGGCTCTCGCTGGCCCGCCTGCTGACCGTCCGCCGGCCGGTCTGGCTATTGGACGAGCCGACCACGGCGCTGGATGTCGCGGGCCAGGACATGTTTTCCGGATTGATGCGCGAGCACCTCGGCCGCGGCGGCCTGATCATCGCCGCCACCCACGCCCCGCTCGGGATCGATTCGCGGGAGCTGCGGATCGGGGGGACGGCATGATTCCCGTGGACCCTCAGCTTTTCGAGCGGCCGGTCGCCGCTCTCGCACCCGGGACGCAGTCGTCGCCGCGGGCTCCCTCGCCTCTCCCGCTTGCGGGAGAGGTCGGCGCGCAGCGCCGGGTGAGGGTTCTCTCCGCTGGGGGAATCTTCGTTGTCGAGACACCCTCTCCCCAACCCTCCCCCGCAAGCGGGGGAGGGATCGCACCGTGCCTCAGGCACGATGGGAGCCCCCCATGACCGCCCTGTCTGCCCTCATTCGCCGGGACATCCGGATCGCGCTCCGCGTCGGCGGCGGGGCGTTGATTGGCGTGCTGTTCTTCCTGACCGTGGTGGTGCTGATGCCGTTTGCGGTGGGGCCGGATCTGGCACTGCTGTCGCGGCTCGGGCCGGCGATCCTGTGGCTGGGGGCGCTGCTGGCGAGCCTGCTGACGCTGGACCGGCTGTTCATGGCTGACCACGAGGACGGCTCGCTCGACCTGATCACGATGAGCCGGACGCCGCTGGAACTCGCCTGCGCGGCGAAGGCGCTGGCGCATTGGCTGGCCGCCGGCCTGCCGCTGATCGTCGCAACCCCCGTGCTCGGCCTGCTGCTCAACCTCGACATGGTCGCAACCGGCGCGGTAGCGCTGACGCTGCTCGCCGGCACCCCGGCGCTGACGTTTACCGGCATGATCGGCGCAGCGCTGGCGGTGACGCTGCATCGTGGCGGCTTGCTGATGGCGGTCCTGGTGCTGCCGCTGTCGATACCGGTGCTGATCTTCGGCGTCGCGGCCTCGCAGGCGGCAATCGTCGGCCCCATGACATTCGGCGCGCCGTTCTCGATCCTGTGCGCGCTGTCGCTGGTCAGCCTCGTAATCGGGCCCTTCGCGGCTGCGGCGAGCCTGAAGCATGGGCTGGATTGAGATGGACTGGACTGACCTTGACCCCGATCAACTTTCGCTGCGGACTTTCGTGCTGATTGCGTGAGCGCTTACCTGTGATTATCAGGATACCATGACGCTGATCGACCTCGCCAACCCCACACGGTTCCTCGCGCTGACGGCGCGGCTGCTGCCATGGCTTGCGGCTGCGACAATCATCCTGCTCGCGATCGGGCTCTATCAGTCCGCCACCGCGCCCGACGACTATCAGCAGGGCGCGACCGTGAAGATCATGTTCATCCACGTGCCCAATGCCTGGCTGTCGATGTTCGTGTGGGGCGTGATGAGCATCGCCTCGCTGGGCACGCTGGTGTGGCGGCATCCGCTCGCCGACGTCGCCGCCAAAGCGGCTGCTCCGATCGGTGCCAGCTTCACCTTCCTTGCGCTGCTGACGGGCTCGCTGTGGGGCCGGCCGATGTGGGGCACCTATTGGGAATGGGACGCGCGGCTGACCTCGGTGCTGATCCTGTTCCTGATGTATCTCGGCCTGATGGCGCTGTGGCGCGCCGTCGACGATCCCTCCCGCGCGGCGCGCGCCGCCGCCGTGCTGACGCTGGTCGGCGCGCTCAACCTGCCGATCATCAAGTTCTCGGTCGACTGGTGGAACACGCTGCACCAGCCGGCCTCGGTGATGCGGATGGGCGGCTCGTCGCTCGACAAATCCTTTTTGATTCCGCTGCTGGTGATGGCGATCGCGTTCACCCTGCTGTTCGTCACGCTGCATCTGGCGGCGATGCGCAACGAGATCTTGCGTCGACGCGTGCGGTCCCTGCAGATGATGCAGGCGAGCCGTGTGGTGTTTTCAGAAGTCGGCACCGGCTCGCGCGAGGGCAGCACGTCAAAAGAAGCTGGGGCTGCATGATCATGTCGCTCGGTCCCTACGCGTCTTTCATCGTGACGTCCTATGCCGCGGCCGGCCTCGTGGTCGTGATCCTGATCGGCTGGATCGTGCTCGATTATCGTAGCCAGACACAGCGCCTGCGCGAGCTCGAGCGCAGCGGCGTGACCCGCCGCTCCGGCCGTAGCGCGACGGATCGGCCATGAGAGATCGAGCATGAGAGATCAATCATGAGCGAGCAATCGACCTCCGCTCCGCCGCAGCGCCGCACCTTCCTGATGGTGCTGCCGCTGATTGCGTTCATCGGCCTGGCGTTGCTGTTCTGGTTCCGGCTCGGCAGCGGCGATCCCTCGCGGATCCCTTCCGCGCTGATCGGACGGCCCGTGCCGCAAACCATGCTGCCGCCGCTCGAGGGATTGCAGGCTGACAACACGCAGATCCCCGGCCTCGATCCCGCTGCGTTCAAGGGCAAGGTCAGCCTCGTCAATGTCTGGGCGTCCTGGTGCGTGCCGTGCCACGACGAGGCGCCGCTGCTGACCGAGTTGGCAAAAGACAAACGCTTCCAGCTTGTCGGCATCAACTACAAGGATGCCGCCGACAATGCGCGGCGCTTCCTGGGGCGCTACGGCAACCCGTTCGGCCACGTCGGCGTCGATGCCAATGGCCGCGCCTCGATCGAATGGGGCGTCTATGGCGTGCCCGAGACTTTCGTCGTCGGTCGCGAAGGCACCATCGTCTACAAGCTGGTCGGGCCGATCACGCCGGAGAACTTGCGGACGGTGCTGTTGCCGCAGATGGAGAAGGCGTTGAAGGCGGCCGGGAGCTAGCTCTGTCGTCAGTGTGAGAAACCCCAAAGACCGCTGTCATGCCCCGGCTTGACCGGGGCATCCAGTACGCCGCAGCTCCTCCGTACCTCACGACTGTCTCTGGAATACTGGATCGCCCGGTCAAGCCGGGCGATGACAGCCGAGTATGTAGCTGCGCTGGGCTCGCAATGACGATTTGAGAGACATTACCCCTTCCTCACATCGCCCGCCTCGGCCTCGCTGGCTTCCAGCGACGCCGGCTCGAGGTGGTAGCGCTTGGTCAGCGGCATCTGGGCGATGGCGAAGATCATGGTGATCGGCGTGACGCCGAACACCTTGAAGTTGACCCAGAAGTCCGTGCTCTGGGTGCGCCAGACGATCTCGTTCAAGACCGCCATGCCGGCGAAGAAAAGCGCCCAGCGCAGCGTGAGGATGCGCCAGCCCTGCGGCGTCAAATTGAACATCTGGTCGAACATCACGGCGATGAAGGAGCGGCCGAACAACAGGCCGCCGCCGAGGATCGCGGCGAACAAAGCGTAGATGATGGTCGGCTTGAGCTTGATGAAGGTCTCGTCATGCAGCACCAGGGTCAGCGTGCCGAACACCAGCACGATGACGCCTGTCACGATTGCCATGATCGGGATGTGGCGCGTCACCACATAGGAGGCGATCATCGCCGCGACGATCGCGACCATGAAGGCGCCGGTCGCGGCGAACAGATTGAACTTCGCATTCACGAAGAAGAACACGAGCAGCGGGCCAAGCTCGGTGGCAAGCTTGAACAACGGATGCGGCTGGGTCTTGTCCATTCTTCAGCTTTCGATTCCGGCTATCGCGCGGGCGAAATCACGCGCGGTGAACGGCGCGAGATCGTCGACGCCTTCGCCGACGCCGATGAAATGCACCGGCAGTTTGAATTTCTCCGCGAGCGCCACCAGAATGCCGCCGCGGGCGGTGCCGTCGAGCTTGGTCATCACGAGGCCGGTGACCCCGGCGGTGCGATGGAAGGCCTCGACCTGCGATAGCGCGTTCTGGCCGACAGTGGCGTCCAGCACAAGCAGCACCGCATGAGGCGCAGTCGCGTCCACCTTGCGGATGACGCGCACGACCTTTTCGAGCTCGTTCATCAGCTCGGCCTTGTTCTGAAGCCGCCCGGCGGTGTCGATCAGGAGCACGTCGATGGCCTGCTCCTTCGCCGCCGTCAGCGCATTGAAGGCGAGGCTCGCCGAATCCGAGCCTTGCGCACCTGATATGACGGGCGTCCTCGTGCGTTCGCCCCAGACCTTGAGCTGTTCGATCGCCGCTGCGCGAAACGTGTCGCCGGCGGCCAGCATCACCTTGCGGCCTTCGGACGCGAATTTTTGCGAGAGTTTTCCGATGGTGGTGGTCTTGCCGGAGCCATTGACGCCGACCACGAGGATGACGAACGGCTTCTTGCCGGCGTCGATCTCGAGCGGCTTGGCCACCGCCGCCAGTACCTTCTCGACCTCGGTCGCGACGACGTCCTTGACCTCGTCCGCCGAGATCGCCTTGTCGTAGCGTCCCGTGCCAACCGCATCCGCGATCCGCACCGCGACCGAGGTGCCGAGGTCGGCGCGCAGCAGCACGTCCTCGATGTCGTCGAGCATGGCGCGGTCGAGCTTGCGCTTGGTGACGAGGTCGGCGACCGCGGTCCCGAGCGAGGACGAGGTGCGCTTCAGCCCGTCGGAGAGGCGGCGCCACCAGCTCAGCTTGGGGGTCTCGGGGGTGGTATCGTTCATGGTGGCGGTGTGTTAGCCGTTCCGGCTCGCAAACGAAAGTCTTGACCGAAAGTCCTGCAATTGCTCGATGTTCCCGAATTGACGGCCGAGGAAATCCTGGCGCGCGTGCTCCATCGCGACGGATTGATGCTGGTCATCGACAAGCCGGCCGGCCTGCCGGTGCATCGCGGACCCAAGGGCGGCGCGAACCTCGAAACCTCCTTCGACGCGCTCCGTTTCGGCCTGCCGCGGCCGCCGGTGCTGGCCCACCGGTTGGACAAGGACACCTCGGGTTGCCTCGTGCTCGGCCGCCATCGCAAGGCGACGGCCTCGCTCGGCCTGCTGTTCAAGCATGGCAAGATCGGCAAGACCTACTGGACCATCGTCGAGGGCGGCCCCACCGAGGACGAAGGCACCATCGACATGCCCCTCGGGCGACTGAACGCCGAACGCGGCTGGTGGCAAAAGCCCGATCCCGAGGGCCAGAAGGCCATCACCAACTGGAAGGTGATGGGCCGGGGCGACGGCCTGACTTGGCTCGCCATGGAACCGGTGACCGGGCGGACCCATCAATTGCGGGTGCATTCGTCGGCGACCGGCTGGCCGATCTTCGGCGATAACATTTACGGCAACGGCCCGCGCTTCGGCGAGCCGAAGCTGCACCTGCATTCCCGCGAGATCGTGGTACCGATCTCCCGCAACAAGGAGCCGGTCCGCGTGGTGGCGCCGGCCCCGCCACACATGCACGAGCGGCTCCGCGCCTGCGGGTGGAACGGGGAGTAGCCCAACTGCTCGCCCCTCATGGTGAGGAGGCCGCGCAGCGCTGCCTATAGTTTACGAAACGTTCAGTGCTCGTCGCTAATGATAGCGGTTGCTTAGAACAAGCTTCCGTCAATCTGCTCAGGACGAGCTGCGCGTCATGTCCACGGCCGAGTTATCGATCATCGACGAGGTCGAGTCCGCGCTTCGGACTGGCTCGGCGGAAAAGGGCCTGGCAACAGCCCGCCGCGTCACCGACCTGTTCCTGTCCTCCGCCGGCAGTTTCGACGACGAGCAGATCGCACTGTTTGACGACGTGCTCGATCGGCTGATCGGCACCATCGAGCTCCGCGCCATCGCCGACATGGGCGCGCGCGTTGCTCTCGCCGAGATCAGCGCGCAGCTCGCGCCGATCGCGCAGGCGCCGCCATCGGTCATTCGCCGGCTCGCCAACAATGACGAAATCCGCATCGCTGGTCCCGTGCTGCAGGAATCCGCGCGCCTCGACGACGGCGCGCTGGTGCAGATCGCCTCGAGCAAGGGCGAGCCGCATCTGCTCGCGGTCGCCGGACGCTGGTGGCTGAAGGAGATCGTCACCGATGCATTGCTGGCGCGGCGCTATCCCAGCGTCAGCCGCCGGCTCGCCGCCAATCCCGGCGCGCGCGTGTCCGGCAACGGATTCGCCGTCATCGTCGGACAGGCCGAGGCCGACCCCGAGCTCGCGGTCAGCGTTGGCGTCCGCGTCGATCTGCCGTCAGACCTGCGCCGTCAATTGCTGCGCTCGGCAACGGACGCCGTGCGGACCCGGCTGTTGTCGCGCGCGCCGCCGCATCTGTTCGAGGAGATCCAGACCGCGATCGCAGCCGTCACCGTCGGTGTCGAGCGCGAGATGTCGGGGGTCCGCGATTTCGAAGGTGCCAAGCGCGCCGTCGCAGGCCTGAAGGCGACCGGCCAGCTCGGCGAAGCGACGCTGCTCGGCTTCGCAACGCAGCGGCGTTATGAAGAAGCGGTGGCCGCATTGGCCGCATTGTCGGGATCGACCGTCGAAGTGATTCGCCCGCTGATGCAAAGCCTGCGCGAGGACGGCCTGCTGGTGCCGTGCAAGGCGGCGCAGCTCAGCTGGGAAACCACCGCCGCCGTGCTCCAAAGCCGCTTTGCGAGCGGCGCGATGAAACCGGCCGACATCGCAAGGGCTCAAAGCCATTACGCGCGCATGACCCCGGAGAATGCGCGGCGGACGCTGCGGTTCTGGCAGGTGCGGGCGTTGTAGGCTGTTTGGGGCGCGCTGCTTCTCCACCCTCGGTGTCGTCCCGGCGAAGGCCGGGACCCATAACCACAGGGAGAAGTTTGGCGACGACGGTCCGTTACTCTGCTTGGTTGGGACAAGCACCGCGGATCACCGATAGATCACGCGGTATGGGTCCCGGCCTTCGCCGGGACGACGCTGGAGGTACAGCGCGTCGTCACTCGCCGCAACGAGGCTAAGCAGTCAGCCGCGCGCCATCACGACCGGCGATCCGCAGCGGCACGATGCGGCCCACACGCTCGCCCGCAATCGCGACTGGCAGATAATGCTCCGTCCGTCCCTGACCGTCGCTCTCGATCAGCACCTCACGCGTGGCCCCGATCTCGGCTTGCAGCCGCTGCAGAAGCGCAGCCTCACCGGCCGAGCGCAGCCGCTTCGACCGCTCCTTGATTGCGCCGCCCGCAACCTGCGGCATCCGCGCGGCCGGCGTGCCGGGACGCGGCGAATAGGGGAAGACGTGGAGGAACGTCAGGCCGCATTCCTCGACCAGGTCGAGCGAGCGCGAGAACATCTCCTCGGTCTCGGTCGGAAAGCCCGCAATGATGTCGGCGCCCAGCGCGATGTCCGGGCGCAGGCGACGGACCTGGTCGCAGAACGCGATGGCGTCGCCGCGCGTATGCCGCCGCTTCATGCGCTTCAAGATCATGTCGTCGCCGGACTGCAGCGACAGGTGCAGATGCGGCATCAGCCGCGAATCCTCAGCGATGGCATCCAACAGATCGCTGTCAGCCTCGATCGAATCGATCGAGGAGATGCGCAGGCGCCTCAGCTCCGGCACGTGCCGCAAAATCTGCTTCGTCAGCAGGCCGAGTTTCGGCGTACCCGGCAGGTCGGCGCCGTAGCTGGTGAGATCGACGCCGGTAAGCACGATCTCGGCATGGCCGCGCGCGACCAACGCCTGGACCTGATCGACCACCGCGCCCATCGGCACCGAGCGCGAATTGCCGCGCCCGAACGGAATGATGCAGAAAGTGCAGCGATGGTCGCAGCCGTTCTGCACCTGCACGAACACGCGCGGCAGGCCGCTCGCGAAGCCGTCGATGAGATGCGGCGCCATCTCCTTCACCGCCATGATGTCGCTGACGGCGATTTTTTCGCTCGCACCGAGATCGAACGCCGCACGCGCCTCGCGCCATGCGGACGACCGCATCTTGTCGTCATTGCCGACGACGCGATCTACCTCGGCCATCTCGGCGAACATGCCGCTTTGCGTCTGCGCCGCGCAACCGGTGACGACGATGCGCGCTGCCGGCCGCTCGCGTTTCAGCTTGCGGATCGACTGGCGCGCCTGCGCCACCGCTTCGTTGGTGACGGCGCAGCTGTTGATGACGATGGTATCTGAAAGGCCTGCGCCCTCGGCCTCGCGGCGGATCACCTCGGCCTCAAAGGCGTTGAGGCGGCAGCCGAAGGTGACGATGTCGACGCTCATCACCCGACCGGCGCGAACAGCGCCGGATCGAAACGGCCTTCATATTCGAAAGTCGCTGTGCCCGTCATCAGCACGTGATCGTCGCGCTCGCGCCATTCGATCCCGAGCTTGCCGCCGGGCAGCGCGATCTCGACATTGCGCTCGGCGCGCTTCAGCCGCGCCGCCGCAACCGCCGTGGCACATGCGGCCGAGCCGCAGGCCCTGGTCAGGCCGGCGCCGCGCTCCCAGGTGCGGATCGTGATCTGCTGGGGATCGACGATATGGGCGAGCGTGATGTTGGCGCGCTCCGGAAAGATCGGATGGTTCTCCAGCAGCGGACCGAAACGCTCGAGATCGTAGGCGTTGACGTCATCGACCCAGAAGATCGCATGCGGATTGCCCATGCTGACGACCGAGGGCGAATGCAGGATCGGATTGTCGATCGGGCCGATCTGCAATTCGATGTAGCGGGTGTCGCGGAATTCCTGGTCGAGCGGAATGTCCTGCCAGCCGAATTTCGGCGCGCCCATGTCCACCGTATAAAGATCCGGCGCGGGACCCTGCCAGGCATTGAGCAGGCCCGCGGCCGTCTCGAACGTCACATTGGTCTGGCCGGTCTTCTCGAAGACGCGCCGCACCACGCAGCGCATGCCGTTGCCGCAGGCGCCGGCCTCGGAGCCGTCACAGTTGTAGATGCTGATGAAAGCTTCGGTGCCGTCGAAGCGCGGCTTCTGCAGCACCATGAGCTGGTCGTAGGGCACACCGCCTCGCGCCGATGCCACCGCACGGGCGTCGTCCGGGGTGACCGTGGTGGCGGAATCGCGCATGTCGACAACGACGATCTCGTTGCCGATGCCGTTCATCTTGGCAAATGCGTGGTTGGCCAGCGCGCTCATGAAAATTCCCGAATTTCGCCTGCCTTATATGGCGATCCTTGGCCCTCTTGGCCAGTGATTTGCCGACAAGAGCCAGGACGCTGCCATGACGCATCTGTCATGGGACGAATTCGGCGCTCGCGTGTTAGAACGGCGAAATTCGCGCAACCGGGACATGCGGCCGGATTAAGGCCTCGGGGACGTAAGGCCTTGGCGGATAAGCTATTGGGGAGAATAAAAATGTTCAGGTTTCGTCGTCTCGCTTTGGCCGCGCTGATTCCGGCAGCGGCCTTGTCGTTTGGTCTGTCGGCCACGCTGGCCCAAACGCCGAGCCCGGCGCCGGCCGCATCGGCGAGCCCCTCGCCGGCCCCGTCGGCTTCGCCCTCCCCGGCCGCGAGCGCTGCACCCGTGGCCACGCCCTCGCCGGCGGCCAGCGCCTCGCCAAGCCCTTCAACGTCGCCTGCAGCGTCCCCTGCAACCTCGCCCTCGCCCGCAGCCAGTGCCTCACCGAGCCCCGCCCCGCCGCCCGCTGCAGCCGCGACGCCGGCTCCCGTGCAGACGGCTGATCCGTTCGGACAGGAGACCACGCTCGAGCCCAGGAAGGTCGTGATGGTCAAGGGCACTGCCAATTGGGACTCGGCCTTCGACACGCTGATCGACGCCTTCAAGGCGCTGAACACGCTGCTGGACAAGCAGGGCATCAAGCACGCCGGCAATTCAATGATCGTCTACACCTCGACCGACGACACCGGCTTCACCTTCCTGGCCGAGATCCCGGTCGAGCAGGACCCGAAGAACCTGCCCAAGGACATGAGCGTCGGCAAATCGCCGGAGGGCAAGGCGCTGAAATTCGTCCATCGCGGCTCCTACGACAACATGGACAACACCTATGAGGCGATCACCAATCACCTCGACGACAAGAAGCTGGAAGCCAAGGACACCTTCATCGAGGAATACCTCACCGATCCCCTGAAGACGGCCGAGGACAAGCTCGTGATCAATGTATTCGTGCCGCTGAAGTGAGACCGATGAAAAAGCCTGCCATCCTTTTGACCTCCCTTGTTACGTCCTTTGCCGCCGCGATGCTGGCAACGCCTGCGCTTGCCGACGATTTTCCGTCCGCGATTTCGGTGAGCGGCGAAGCCACGATCTCCGCCGCGCCTGATCTGGCGCAGATCGACGCCGGCGTCGCCAACGACGCCAAGTCTGCGAAGGAAGCGTCCGACGCCAACAACGCCGCGATGGGCAAGGTGCTGCTGGCGCTGAAGGGCGCAGGCATTGACGAGAAGGATTACCAGACCTCGCGGCTGTCGCTGCAGCCGCAATACGGCCAGAACAAATCCACCGGCGCCTCGCCCGTGGTCGGCTTCCGCGCGTCAAACCGCGTCATCGTGAAGATCCGCGACGTGACCAAAGTCGCCGCCATCATCGACACGCTGGTCGGCGCCGGCGCCAACGATATCGGCAACATCTCCTTCGAGGTGACGCAGGCCTCGAAACTACTCGACGATGCCCGCGAGAAGGCCGTCGCAGACGCCCGCCGCAAAGCGGAGATCTACGCCAAGGCCACCGGCGTCACGCTCGGCGCGCCGCTCAGCGTGTCCGAAGGCGGCGCCCCGATGCCGCTGTTCAAGGGACGCATGGCCGCAGCGCCGATGGCCGCAGGCGGCGCGGCCGTTGCGCCCGGCGAGGAAACGCTGGCGGTGACGGTGAATGTGAGTTGGGCGATCAAGGCGAAAGAGCAGTAGGCGCAGCTGCCGCGACAGACTCCATTGTCGTCCCGGCGAAGCTAAATCTCCACCACCTGCCCCGGCTTCATCGCCACGAACCGCTCCTGCGGCACCTTTGCGGCGTCGAGCGCCTCGCCCAGCGCCTTCGCCGGCGCATCGATTGCTTCATCGGTCAGCTGAAACGTGCCGTGATGATGCCCCAGTGCGGCTTGCGCGCCGCAATCCGCGAGCGCCTTCACCGCGTCTTCCGGGTTCATGTGCTGATCGCGCATGAACCAGCGCGGCTCGTAGGCGCCGATCGGGAGGATCGCCAGGCGCAACGGGCCGTGCTTCTCGGCGACACGGCGGAAATGCCCGCCATCGCCATAGCCGGAATCGCAGACGACGTAGATTTTCCCCGCAGGCGTTTCCAGCACGAAACTCGCCCACAGCGCCTTGTTGCGATCGAACATGCCGCGCGCCGACCAGTGCCGGGTCGGCACCAGCGTCACGGCGATGCCGCCGCCGAGCTCGACGCGATCGTGCCAGTCGAACGCTTCCACCTTGATCGTCGCATCGGTGCTGCGCATCGTGACGTCATTGCCGAGCGGGGTCACCACACGCGGGGCAAAATTCTTGGCGAGCCGCGACAGCGTCGCCATGTCGAGATGATCGTAATGGCCGTGCGAGACCAGCACGACATCGATCATCGGCAGCTTGTCGAACGCAATGCCGGGATCGTTGTGCCGCTTCGGCCCGGCGAAGCTGACGGGCGAGACCCGCGACGACCAGACGGGATCGACGAGAATATTGAGGCCGCCGGTCTGGATCAGCCAGCTGGCGTGGCCGACGAAAGAGAGCCGCACCTTGTCGCCGTCGACGCGGTCCGGCGGGGTGTCGGCATGGGGGCTCGGCGCCCAATCCGGCCAGCTCGCGCGCTGCCGCTTGCCGCCGAATTGCCAGCGCAGGACCTCCCGAAGCGATTTCGGCGGCACGCCGTCCGGATCGAAGAAGTTCAGGCCGTCGAAATGGTCGGAGACCGGGCCGTCATAGGTTTTCATGCGGGACATCCAAAGGGAGGGCACGCCGACCAATGCGCCGGCACCGGCGAGCAGTCCGAAAAGGCGGCGGCGGGTGATCGGCACGGTTCTGGCTTCAGGGACGGTCGGAGGGGCGGGACATCAAGCTGTCATATGGGCCGGCCCCGATGAAAAGGAACCCACGGCCGAAAGAACTTTGTTTTCAGTAGTTTGCTCTGGCAATAGCGCTCCGCGCCCCTAACTTTCCTTGACTTTCGGGCGGCAGCGGCGTTTAACCCGGCCACTTTCTCGGAAAGGCTTTCTTTTCGACCCGCCCACTGGCCCCAGAGGCCAGAGGCCAACGCCCGACAGCGCTGTGCGCCCTCGGGCGTAAAGGTGTTTGGATTTTCTGCTCCCTCCTCCGCGCATGCGGGCAGAGGTGAAAAAGGACAACGGCATTGTTCGACAATCTGTCGGAACGGCTTGGCGGCATTCTCGATCGTCTGACGGGGCGCGGTGCGCTGACCGAAAAGGACGTCGACGCCGCGATGCGCGAGGTGCGCCGCGCGCTGCTGGAAGCCGACGTGGCTCTCGAGGTGGTGCGCAGCTTCACCGAGCGGGTCCGCGAGCAGGCGATCGGCGCCACCGTCGTCAAGTCGGTGACCCCAGGCCAGATGGTGGTCAAGATCGTCCACGACGAGCTGATCAACACGCTCGGCGCCGAAAGCCAGACCATCGACATCAATTCCGTGCCGCCGGTGCCGATCATGATGGTCGGCCTGCAAGGCTCCGGCAAGACCACCACCACCGCAAAGCTCGCCCGTCGCATGGTCCAGCGCGACAAGCGCAAGGTGCTGATGGCATCGCTCGACATCTACCGTCCCGCGGCGATGGAGCAGCTGGCCGTCCTGGGCCGCGACCTCGACATTCCGACGCTGCCGATCATCGCCGGCCAGCAGCCGGCGCAGATCGCAAAGCGCGCGCTCGAGGCCGGCAAGCTCGGCGGCTACGACGTCGTGCTGCTCGACACGGCCGGCCGCACCACGCTCGACGAAGAGATGATGGCGGAAGCAGCCGCGATCAAAGCCGCCGCAAATCCGCATGAAGTGCTGCTGGTGGCGGACAGCCTCACCGGCCAGGACGCCGTCAACCTCGCGCGCGCCTTCGACGAGCGCGTCGGCCTCACCGGCATCGTGCTGACACGAGTCGACGGCGACGGCCGGGGCGGCGCCGCGCTGTCGATGCGCGCGGTGACCGGCAAGCCGATCAAGCTGCTCGGCACCGGTGAAAAGACGGACGCGCTGGAGGATTTCCATCCCGACCGTATCGCCGGCCGCATCCTCGGCATGGGCGACGTCGTGTCGCTGGTCGAACGCGCCGCCGCCAACATCGATGCCGAAAAGGCCGCGCGCACCGCCGAGCGGATGCGCAAGGGTCAGTTCGACCTCAACGACATGCGCGAGCAGCTGTCGCAGATGGCCAATATGGGCGGCATCAGCGGGCTGATGGGCATGATGCCCGGCATCGCCAAGATGAAGAACCAGATCGCGGCCGCCGGCATCGACGACAAGATCTTGAAGCGCCAGGTCGCGGTGATCGATTCCATGACGCGCGACGAGCGCCGTCATCCCGATCTGCTCAAGGCCAGCCGCAAGAAGCGCATCGCCGCAGGTTCCGGCCAGAGCGTCGAGCAGGTCAACAAGCTGCTCAAGATGCACCGGAACATGGCCGACATGATGAAGGCCATGGGCTCCGGCAAGCGCGGTCCGCTCGCCGGCATCGCGCAGGCGATGGGCTTTGGCGGCGGCATGAAGCCGCCTTCGCCGGAAGAGATGAAGGCGCTGCAGGAGAAGATGCAGGGTGGCGGCGGACAAGGTCTGCCCAGCCTGCCGAAGGATTTACCTGCCGGACTGCGCCAGGGTCTGCCGAACGTTCCGGGTCTGACCGGGCTAAGCGGCAAGCCGATGCTGCCGGGCCTCGGCGGTTTCTCCGGCAAGAAGAAATGAGGAATTCGTCGCGGGAGATCGCAACGGTCTCGCGCAACGCGGAATACCAATCAACCGAACAAAACGTACTTTGAAGGAGAACTTAGATGTCCGTCGTTATCCGTCTCGCCCGCGCCGGCACCAAGAAGCGCCCCGTCTATCACGTCGTCGTCGCCGATTCGCGCTTCCCCCGCGATGGCCGCTTCATCGAGCGTCTCGGCTATTTCAACCCGCTGCTGCCGAAGGACAACGAGACCCGGCTGAAGCTCGACATGGACAAGGTGAAGGCGTGGCTCGCCAAGGGCGCGCAGCCGTCGGACCGTGTGTCGCGCTTCCTCGACGCCGCCGGCGTCAAGAAGCGCGAAGTGCGCAACAATCCGGAGAAGGCCGTGCCGCGCAAGGAGCGCAAGGCGCAGGCCGAAGCCGCCGCGAAGGGTTAAGGCGAGATCATGCCGGCGCTGGTCTGCGTCGCGCGGATCGGCGCCGCGCATGGCGTGCGCGGCGCGGTCAAACTGTGGACCTTCACCGAAGATCCCTTTGCCGTGCGGAGCTACGGTCTGCTCTCGTCCAAGGACGGCAAGCGCCAGTTCGAGGTTGCAACGGCGCGCGCGGCCAAGGATCATCTGGTTGCGACGTTCAAGGGCGTCACGACCCGCGATGAGGCCGAGCGCCTCAACGGCATCGAGCTCTACGTCGCGCGCGAAAAACTGCCCGCGACGGACGAGGGCGAATATTACCACACCGATCTGATCGGGCTCGCCGCCGTCACCACGGCCGGCGATGCGCTCGGCCGCGTGCTCGCGATCCACAATTTCGGCGCCGGCGACATCATCGAGATCGCGCCGCCCACAGGCACCACGCTGCTGCTGCCGTTCACGGACGCGGTGGTGCCGGAGGTCGACATCGCAGGCGGCCGCGTCGTGATCGCGCTGCCGCAGGAAATCGAGGCAGAGGACACGGAGGAGGATTCCTCCCCGAGTCGTCCGGGCGAAGGCCGGGACCCATAACCACAGGCCAGAATTTTTGGCTAAGCTGATCGCTCCAGCCGTCGCAAAACGAAGTGCGGTGGTTATGGGTCCCGGATCTGCGCTCTGCTTGTCCGGGACGACAATAATTGAGATCCAATGACCACCTCCTCACCCTGGCGCGCGACGGTGCTGACGCTGTTTCCGGAAATGTTTCCGGGGCCGCTGGGCGTGAGCCTGGCCGGCCGGGCGCTGGCTGGCGGGCTCTGGGGGCTGGAGGCGCGGGACATCCGGGCCTCGGCCACCGACCGCCACCGCAGCGTCGATGACACCCCGGCCGGCGGCGGGCCGGGCATGGTGCTTCGGGCCGATGTTCTGGCGGCGGCCATCGATGCCGCCGGGATTGGCCCGGACCGGCCGAAACTGCTGATGAGCCCGAGGGGTCGGCCATTGACCCAGGCCCGCGTCCTGGAGCTCGCCAAGGGCCCGGGTCCCCTGATCGTCTGCGGGCGGTTCGAGGGGGTGGACCAGCGCGTGATCGACGGGCGGGGTTTGGAGGAGGTCTCGATCGGGGATTACGTGCTCTCCGGCGGTGAAATCGCGGCCCTGGCCCTGATCGACGCCTGTGTTCGGCTGCTGCCCGGCGTGATGGGCAAGGAGGCCTCGGGAACCGAGGAAAGCTTCTCGGACGGTCTCCTCGAATACCCCCAATACACCCGGCCGCAGCTGTTCGAGGGAACCCCGATCCCGGAGATCCTGACCTCCGGCGACCACGCCAAGGTCGCCAGCTGGCGGCGGGCGGAATCCGAGGCGCTGACGGCGGCCCGGCGACCGGATTTGTGGGCCCAGATCCCGAGCAAAGTCCCGAATCGGGCCGGACGCCAAAAAACGCCAAAAAACAAGACAGACGGGTGACAAACGCTCCGGCTTGCCTTATAGCAGCGGCCACATCCGCAATGGCTGGATAAACGAATTTCGCGCAGCCCCCGTTTTCCAAGGCTGGGCGCGCCGATGGAGATTTACCCATGAACCTGATCCAACAGCTCGAAAAAGAGCAATTCGACAAGCTCTCCGCCAACAAGGAGATTCCGGAATTCGGCCCCGGCGACACCGTGATCGTCAACGTGAAGGTCGTCGAAGGCGACCGCACCCGCGTGCAGGCCTATGAAGGCGTTTGCATCGGCCGTTCCGGCGGCGGTCTCAACGAGAGCTTCACGGTGCGCAAGATTTCGTACGGCGAAGGCGTGGAGCGCGTGTTCCCGGTGATGTCGCCGATGATCGACTCGATCAAGGTGGTGCGCCGCGGCAAGGTCCGTCGCGCCAAGCTCTATTATCTCCGCAACCTTCGCGGCAAGTCGGCCCGCATCGTCGAGAAGAAGCAGGACCGCCCGGCTGCTGCCGTCAACGAGTAAGCTCCGCTTACAGGCGAGTTACCGAGAGCGCGGGGCCCAACCCCGCGCTTTTTTGTTGCGTCAGCCGTGCGCGTCAAAGCCCTCGCGATTTCAATTCGGCCTGCTATATATTCTTGGAATGTTTCCAGATTTGACCAGCCTCTCGCCCGTCAAGCGCGTCGTCATCGACGATCGCTCGCGGCTGCCCGGCCGGTTCTTCGGACGCTTCGCGACCTCGGCAACGTCAGAGCTTACGCGCGCAGCCTAAAAGCTGCGCTGACGATTTCGTTGCCCGCGCGCCAGCCGCGCAACCCGCTCTACACAACATTCCTGGAGCTGACGCTCATGTCCAAGCCGACCACATTGTACGACAAGATCTGGAACGACCATCTGGTGCACGAAGCCGAGGACGGCACCTGCCTGCTCTATATCGATCGCCATCTGGTGCACGAGGTCACTTCACCGCAGGCGTTCGAAGGCCTGCGCGCCACCGGCCGCAAGGTCCACGCGCCCGAGAAGACGCTGGCCGTCGTCGATCACAACGTGCCGACCACCGACCGCACCAAGCCGAACCCCGACCCTGAAAGCATCGAGCAGATCAAGGCACTGGCCGACAACGCCAAGGAATTCGGCATCGAATATTACGACGAGTTCGACAAGCGTCAGGGCGTCGTCCACGTCATCGGTCCCGAGCAGGGCTTCACGCTGCCCGGCACCACCATCGTCTGCGGTGACAGCCACACCTCGACGCATGGTGCGTTCGGCGCGCTCGCGCACGGCATCGGCACGTCGGAAGTCGAGCATGTGCTGGCGACGCAGACGCTGATCCAGAAGAAGGCGAAGAACATGCGCGTCACCGTCGACGGCAAATTGCCGGATGGCGTGACGGGCAAGGACATCATCCTCGCGATCATCGGCGAGATCGGCACCGCGGGCGGCACCGGCTACGTGCTCGAATACGCCGGCGACGCGATCCGCGCGCTCAGCATGGAAGGCCGCATGACGGTCTGCAACATGTCGATCGAAGGCGGCGCGCGCGCCGGCCTGGTCGCGCCGGACCAGAAGGCGTTCGACTTCTTGCGCGGCCGCCCGAAGGCACCGAAGGGCGCGGATTGGGACGCCGCGATGCGTTACTGGGAGAAGTTGCGCTCGGACGAGGGCGCGCATTTCGACCACGAGCTGCGGCTCGATGCGGCGAAGCTGCCGCCGATCGTGACCTGGGGCACGAGCCCTGAGGACGTGATCTCGGTCACCGGCAGCGTGCCCGATCCCGACACGATCGCGGACGAGGCCAAGCGTCTCTCCAAGCACCGTGCCTTGAAGTACATGGGCCTGACCGCGGGGACGAAGATCACCGACATCAAGCTCGACCGCATCTTCATCGGCTCCTGCACCAACGGCCGGATCGAGGATCTGCGCGCCGCCGCCAAGATCGCGGAAGGCAAGCAGGTCGCAGGCGGCGTCAACGCCATGGTCGTGCCGGGCTCCGGCCTCGTGAAGGAGCAGGCCGAGGCTGAAGGTCTGGACAAGATCTTCATCAAGGCCGGCTTCGAATGGCGCGAGCCCGGTTGCTCGATGTGCCTCGCGATGAACCCCGACAAGCTGGCTCCGGAAGAGCGCTGCGCCTCGACCTCGAACCGCAATTTCGAGGGCCGCCAGGGCTTCAAGGGCCGCACCCATCTGGTGTCGCCGGCGATGGCCGCAGCCGCGGCGATCGCGGGTCACTTCGTCGACATCAGGGAGTGGCGGTAAGCCGCTCCCTGCAATTTGAGCGATCGCGGCAAACCGCCGTTAATCGGCAGCGCCGACACTGCGTCCTCGCGAGGGTTTTGCGAGGACAGGAGCTCATGGCCGGCAAGCCTGAATATGTCGATCTGATCAGCGCGGCGACGCCCCAGCACCGGCGGCGCGCGGCACCGCTGCGCATGGTCGCCAAGCCCGAGGTCGAGGAGGCCTCAAAGCTCAGCCGCTGGCCGCCGGCGATGTTCAAGCAATGGAAGCTGGAGAACCTCACGCGCTGGACGTCGGCGACCTGGAAACTGAAGGATTGGATTTAGGCCACATCCTCCGTCATGCCCGTGCTTGTCCCGGGCATCCACGAACTTTCTGCACAAGCCCAATAACGTGGATGGCCGGGACAAGCCCGGCCATGACGCGTGCGGAGCTAGCAGCAACTCACATCACCAATAGCGGTACGGATGGTGCCAGCGATGCCAGCGGCAGACGCGGCGCGGGCCGTAATAGGTCCAGATGACCCGGCAGCGGCGCGGATGGCTGTAATAGGGATAGTAGCCGCCATAGTAGCGCCGGTGGAAATGGCGATGGCCGTAATAGGCGGGGCGATAGATGCCGTAGCGATGGAATCCGCCTCCACCATAGTGGCGAACTCCGCCGTAGCGATAGCCGCCGCCATGAAAGGCGGGCGCGGCGCGGAAGCCACCCGCGTGGAAACCACCGCCGCGGAAGCCACCGATATGCCCTCCGCCACCGTGGAAGCCGCCTCCACCGTGGATGCCGCCGCCGTGGAAGCCGCCGCCATGACCGCCACCACCATGTCCACCGCCGCCGCCGCCGTGGCGAACCGGGATCACATCGCCACTTGCGGCCTTCGCCGCAGGCAACGCCGTCGGATTGATCGGGGTCATCGCCTCGGCAGGACGCGTGGTCCCGGCCGACAGCATCAGCGTCGCAGCAGCCGCAATCCCGAGCAAGCGCATCGGGCTTGCCCTGAGACCCAATATTCTCAGCATCGACTTCTCCCTGAATCTGGACAGCGGAGTTGCGACGCTTGCTCCCGGCGCGCGTCATCCCTGTTCATTGGCAGTCGCTCCCAAGATTAAATTAGGGACAGCGACGTGAATGCCTCATGAATGAACGACGGGCCCGGCGTCGCGCCGCGACGTCGTCACCATGGCCCGAAGCCGAGCACGAACGGTGCCGGCACGCCGTAAGGATAAGGACGGTAGTAGACAGGCCGCGCGTAGTAATGCGGATCAGGACGCGGGGCGTATCGCACGACGTCGGACCGCACATGTCGGCGCCCGTCGAACACCGCGCGCCCGGCCGACGCGTCGGGCAGCTTCGTCACCCTGTGCGCAGCGGACGCGTGAGGCAGGCCTGCGGCAAGCCCGACGGCAACCGCCAATGCGAACCATCTCGTCATGAAGACCTCCGCCTCAGGCGCGCGACGGCATCGCGCTCGTATCAGCCCCGGCGCCAGTAGCAGCTCATATGCGGCACGATCACCGTGCCGCTCGGCCGAAATTCCTGCACATAGGTGGCGTTGCACTCGCGGACCGCATCGGGACCGGGATTGTAACGGGGATAGACGCCATCCGGACTGTAATAGGGCGTGACGCGCAGGCGCGCCGGGGCCCGCTTGCGCGGCGGCGGGAGATCGTCTCGCGAGGCCGCCTGGGCGAGCCTGATCCCGGAAGCCGCGGTCTGGGCCTCCGCGCCAACGCAAAACTGCGAAAACAACCCCATGCACAGTAGCGTCAGCGCTGTTTTCGCTCGCATTTTTCCGCCCATTTGAACGTCCACTTCGAGGCCCTACGCTCCCCGTTTTGACGGCGCCCGTCAACCTCGTCGCGCTTATAAAGCCGGATGCATCGCCGCGAAACCCACGCTATGACAAGCCCATGTGGACGGAATTGAAAGCGCCCTCGCTGGCCGAGATGGAAGCGATGGCGCACGAAGTGTTCGAACGCCTGCCGGCGGAGTTTCGAAGGCTGTGCGAGGGCGTGATCATCCGCGTCGACGACTTCCCGACCGAGGAAGTCCTGGACGAGATGGCATGCGAGAGCGAGTTCGACCTGCTCGGCCTGTTCCAGGGCGTCGGCCTGCCGCAGCAGAGTTTTGGCGACGTGGCGCGGCTGCCCAACATGGTCTGGCTCTACCGCCGGCCGATCCTGGACTATTGGGCCGAGCACGATGAAAGCCTCGGCCATATCGTCCGCCACGTCCTGATCCACGAGATCGGCCATCATTTCGGCCTGTCGGACGACGATATGACTGCGATCGAGGCTCAAGAGCCCGGTTAGGCAGACGAGATCTGCCGAATTCGGCCTAGGATTTCCGCGCCGATCGCGATAAATACCGGTTCCCTAGACCATCCCGGGAAATCGCAACCATGGACAAGTTCACCACGCTGGAAGGCGTCGCGGCGCCGCTGAAGATCATCAATGTCGACACCGACATGATCATTCCGAAGCAGTACCTCAAGACCATCAAGCGCACCGGCCTTGGCAAGGGGCTCTTCTCCGAGCAGCGCTACAAGGACGACGGCAGCGAGAATCCGGATTTCGTCCTCAACCAGCCCGCCTATCGCAATGCGAAGGTGCTGGTTGCCGGCGACAATTTCGGCTGCGGCTCGAGCCGCGAGCACGCGCCCTGGGCGCTGCTCGACTTCGGCATCCGCTGCGTGATCTCGACCTCGTTCGGCGACATCTTCTACAACAACTGCTTCAAGAACGGCATTCTGCCGATCCGCGTGGCCCAGGAAGACCTCGACAAGCTGTTCGACGACGCCGAGCGCGGCGCCAACGCGACGCTGACGATCGACCTGCCGAACCAGGAGATCCGCGGTCCCGACGGCGGCAAGGTCAAGTTCGAGATCGACCCGTTCCGCAAGCACTGCCTGATCAACGGCCTCGACGACATCGGCCTGACGATGGAGAAGAAGGCCTCGATCGACACCTATGAGGACAAGCTCAAGCGCGAACGCGCCTGGGCCTGATCTCGAGTTTTTGTTTGAGCCCTGGTGCTGACAGCGCCGGGGCTTTTTCTTTGCCAGCGTTGTCCTCTATAGCTTGCGCCATGCTGCCCGACATCGTCACCTTCTGGCACGGCCCAATGGACGCCCTGCGCCAGACTTGTCTGCGCTCGCAGCTGGCTGCCGGCCACAAGGTCACGGTCTACAGTTTCGACACCATTCCCGGCCTGCCCGCCGGCGTCGGCAACGCGGATGCCGAGGCGATCCTGCCGCATGCGTTCTCCGAACGATTGCGGCCGCCGCAGCCGGACGGCAGCTGGCGCGATTGGACCACGCTCCAGTTCAGCGACTTCTTCCGCATGAAGCTGATGGCAAAAGGCCTCGGCCTCTGGCTCGACGCCGATGTGCTGCTGCTCAAATCCGTCGAGATCAATCCGGCAAAGCCCTACTTTGCGTGGGAGCGGCCACGCCAGCTCGGCAATTCCGTGATCTACCTCCCATCCGAACACGGCATCGTTGCCGCTTTCGAAGAGCTGATGGAGCAGGAGGAGCTGACGCCGAACTGGCTGTCGCTGCGCCATCGCGTCACGTTTGCGATGCGCCGCCTGCGCGGCGGCTCGAACCGCCTCTCCGACATCCGCGTCGCGATCTTCGGGCCGGCGGCACTCACCGCGCTCGCGCGCCGCACCGGCGAGCTGCACTGCGCCTTGCCGAAGCAATCGTTCTACGCCGTGCATGCCGAACCGAAACTGTTCTTCGATCCCTCGAGCTATCTCGGCCTCGTCACCGCCCCCGAGATCATCGGCCTGCACATCTCGCCCAAGGGCCGCGGCGGCGAGAAACCGATCCCGGGCAGCCTGTATGCGTGGGCGGCGGAGCGGTTCGGCTGACTGCCGCGCAAGGGGTGCGCTCCCTCTCCCGCTTGCGGGAGAGGTTTGGGGAGAGGGTGTCTACGCAACGGGACAATCTCCTAGAGGAGAGAGCCCTCACCCGGCGCGCGGAACGATGCTTCGCATCGCCCGGGCGCGCCGACCTCTCCCGCAAGCGGGAGAGGTGCAGCGGAGCTCGGGGCTCCCTCATCGCTATTTGATCCAGCGCAACGCGCACCTGCACCATTGTGCCTAATCTTTCGCTCCAATTCCGCCGTTCGAATGGAGCTTCGCATGAGCACCGCAACCAGGCCTTATCCCATTGTCCAGGACCTCATCGAGTCCTTTGCAAGCTGGCTGAAGCATCGCCGCGAGCTGAACGAGATCCGGCAGCTCGACCGCGCCGATTTCGATCGCATCGCGCAAGACTTGCGGATCGCGCCTGACGATCTCGAAGAGCTGGTTCGCCACGGCAAGCACGCCGCCGACGAATTGCCGAAGATGCTGGAGCAGCTCGGCATCAGCGCCGAAGGGCTCGGCCGCGCGCATCCGCTGCTGCTGCGCGACATGGAGCGGGTCTGCGCGCTTTGCAGCCACAAGGGTCAGTGCGATCGCGAGCTAGCCGACGGCACCGCCGTGCAGAACTACCACGGCTTCTGCGCCAATGCGTCGACGCTGGAGTCGCTCGATCGCGCCGATCACGCGTTGCGCTGAGGCACGCGGATCTCCTGCCTTAGCGCCGCTCTCCTCGGCCGCCAGCCGTTCCGACTGGCGTTCGACTATTGGCCTTGCAAATCCCGTAACAGACCGTCAACGCGGTCCGCGCAGATCAGGCACTGCTGGCCATCGCCGCGGCTTCCGCTGCGGCGCGCTGCATGCTGGTCGACATCTCGTTTGTCACGGTGCTTTGCTCTTCGATGGCCGCGGCCGTCGACGTCACATATTCGCTGACGTTGTTGATGGCCGTCTTGATCGAAGCAAGGGCGGTGACGACGTCGCCGGAGATGCCGTTGAGGCTGCCGATCTCGGCGCCGATCTTGTCAGTGGCCTGCTTGGCCTGGTTAGCGAGGCTCTTGACCTCCGAGGCCACCACCGCAAAGCCCCGACCGGCTTCGCCGGCGCGGGCGGATTCGATGGTGGCGTTAAGGGCCAGGAGGTTGATCTGGCCGGTGATGTTGTTGATGAGCTCGACGATCCCGCTCATCGCCAGCGCTGCTTCGGTGAGGCGCTGGGCCTGGGCGTCGGCGGCGGCGACCTGATCCACCGCGCTCATCGCGGTATCGCGGGATTTGGTCATGGCTTCCGAAATTTCGCGCACTGAGGCGTTCAGCTCCTCGGAGCCTGCGGCAACAGACTCCATCATGCCGCGAACGCGCTCGTTGCCCATGCGGACCAGCACCTGCTTCGTGACGTCGGTCGCATATTTCACGACCTTGAACGGCTTGCCGTTGAGATCCATGATCGGGTTGTAGGAAGCCTGGATGTAGACCTCCTTGCCGCCCTTGCCGATGCGCTTGTATTCAGCCGCCTGGTACTGACCGCGGTTGAGCGCCGCCCAGAACTCGCGATAGCCGTTGCCATCGCGCTCCGAGGGCTCGACGAACATGCTGTGGTGCTTGCCCTTGATCTCCGCCAGCGAATAGCCGAGCGCGCCGAGGAAGTTCTCGTTCGCGGTGACGATCGTGCCGTCCATGTCGAACTCGATCACGGCCTGGGCCTTCTCGATGGCCGCGATCTGGCCCGCAAGGTCGGCATTCTTCAGCTTCTCCGCCGTGACGTCGGTCGCGAACTTGGCGACACCGAACGGCTTGCCGTTCTCGTCGAGTAGCGGATTGTAGGAGGCGAGGATCCAGACCTCGCGGCCGCCCTTGCCGATCCGCTTGAATTCGCCCGCCTGGTATTCGCCGCGGTTGAGCTTGGCCCAGAGCTCGCGATAGGCCGTGCCGTTGCGCTCGGCCTCGGCAATGAACATGCTGTGATGCTTGCCCTCGATTTCGGGCAACGAATAGCCAAGCGCCTTGCAGAAATTCTCGTTGGCAGTGACGATGGTGCCGTCGAGCTTGAACTCTACTACGGCCTGGGCCCGGCCAACGGCGGCGATCTTCGAAGCGTCCGCCATGCTGCGGATCTTCTTCTCGGTGATGTCGGTCGCAATCTTGGCGACCATCACTGTCTTGCCGTTGCCGTCGAGCACGGGATTGTAGGATGCTTCGATCCAGACCTCGCGGCCGCCCTTCGCGATCCGCTTGAACTCGCGCGCCTGATACTCGCCACGGTTCAATGCGGCCCAGAACGCCTTGTACTCGGCGCCGTCGCGCTGGTCGGCCGGCACGAACATGGAATGATGCTTGCCCTGGAGCTCGTCGAGCCGATAGCCGAGCGCATCGAGAAAATTCTTGTTGGCCGTGATGATGGTCCCATCAAGGTTGAATTCGATCATGGCTTGCGAGCGGCCGATTGCCTCAATCTGAGCTTGTGCATCGACGCGGGATTTACGACCGAACATTTCATCGCTCCGAAATTGATGCTTCGCCTGCAGCGCATGCGCTTCCAAACGATTGCAGCATTCATGGTTTCGCTCGGAATCTCGAGAGGACCAACTGTGTGTCCGCTGTGCGACCCGGCACATGAAGGAGGTATACGAATCGAATTATCAGGGCATTTGTCCGACCGAAGACACAATGGCCGGATTCTGCCAAAGCGATAGCCGGACGGAGACATCCCGAGCCTCGCTCAGACGCCGAGGAGGCAATCGCGCCTGAATTGCGGACGTCGGCCCAAGATCGTTATCGGTATTCGGCAACGGGCCGGCATCGATCGCCCTCACCTCGGCTCGGGGTGATCCGTTGGCGCAAGAAAAACGTTTAGGCATTGCGTCGGCTCTTCAGACAATTTGTCGCAGCGGCTCGAACTTCGCGTGCAGGTTCACGCTCCGGCAAGCGTCAACGACGTCCGCGGGTCATGCCACGGAATCCCAATTGGTAGCGCCCGAATGGCGATACAGTAATTTGAGCCTTAGAGGATTCTGATTTGGGCGCCGTCTCCTATCTCGACCGGTATCCGTTGCTTAAGTCCCGCGACAGCGAGTTCTCGCGCGACCGCCTATTCGCCGAATATGGCGCAGACCGTTTCGACAAGCATGGCCGCGAGTTCGGTATCCAGGCCAATTTTGCTCGCTTGCAATCAATCGGCCTCGCCTTCTGCGGCTACGAAGGTGCGGCGTCGCTCTCCTTTCCTGAATCGCAAGTTCTCCGCCAGCTCTTCTCCATCCAAGGGGCTGCGAGCTTCAGCACCAAAGGGAGCAGCGGGCCAATTGGGGCCTTCAGTCCGATCATCTCCGGAGACGCCAGGCTGGAACTCAAGTTTGCGCCGGGCTATCGCCAATTGGTACTGAGGATCGATGCCGGCGCACTCGAGCGGTTGCTAAAGACAATCCTGGGCGATGATAGCGACATGGAGCTGCGTTTCGCCCCGGGCGAATCCGATCTGGCGGTGATGACTTATGTTCGTCAGGACGTCTTCAGATTTGCGGAGGAGTTGGACAGGTTCGGCCAGGACTACTCACCCATAGCCATCGGCGAACTTGAGCGGGCGTTGATGGTTCGAATCCTTCTGGCGCACCGGCACAATTTCACCGATCGGCTTCAGGGCCCGGCGCCGGGCGCCAACCGGTCCGTCATCGACATCGTCGAATCCTACATCGAGGCTCATTGGGACGAACCAATCGATCTGGAGAAGATTGCCGCAATCGCCAACGTCAGCGTGCGGACGATTTATCGGGAATTCTCCGAGGCGGGGCGGGGATCACCGGGCCAGTGCGCGCGACGCTTCCGGCTTCAGCGGGCGACGGAGCTCTTGCGACATCCGGATGAGCAGACCAGCGTCGTTGCCGTCGCGTTCAAATGTGGCTTTCAAAATCTTGGCCGCTTTGCATCGGAATATCGGCGAGCAGTCGGTGAGCTGCCATCCGAAACGCTGAAGAATGCGAGACGGAGACAGTGACGCGACGACGCAGTTCCTGGATTCACAGCAAGGCGCGGCCGCAAGCCGCGAGCATCATGTCGAAGTCAGCAGCGCGCAGGTGACGTCCCTCAGCCCTTGCCCATCGCCGCAATCGCATCCGCGATCTCGATCGTGCGCCGCGCCATGTCGGCGTGCAGGCGCTCCACCATGGCGCCATCGAGACGGATCGCGCCGCGCGAGACGTTCTCCGGCAGCTCGAACGCGGCGATGATCTTTCGCGCGCGCGCGACTTCCTCTTCGGGCGGGGTGAAGATCGCGTTGCAGGCTTCGATCTGCGAGGGGTGAATCAGCGTCTTGCCGTCAAAACCGAGATCGCGGCCCTGCGCGCATTCGGTGGCGAACCCGTCGGAATTGGCGATGTCGCTGTAGGGCCCGTCGAGGATTTCGAGGCCGTGGGCGCGCGTTGCCAGGATGCAATGGGTGATCATCGGCATCATCGCGGCGCGGCCCGGCAGCATCTTGATCCGCGTCTCGCGCGAAATGTCGTTCGGGCCGAACACGAAGCCTGACAGCCGCCGCGCTGGATCGCGCCCGGCCGCGGCCAGTTCCTCCGCATGCAGCACCGCGCGTGCGGTCTCGATCATGGCCCAGACTTTTACGGTCGGCGCCGCGCCGAGCTCGGCGAGACGGCGGCCGATCGTGTCGAGGTCTTCGACGCTTGAAACCTTTGGAACCAGAATGCCGTCCGGGGAGGCCTTCGCCGCCATCGCGACATCGTCGGCCCACCAGGGCGTGTCGAGGCCGTTGGTCCGGATCAGGATCTCGCGCTTGCCGAAACCTTTGGCTGCGATTGCGGCCGCGATGCCGTCGCGCGCCACCGCCTTGGCGTCGGGCGCGACGGAGTCTTCCAGATCGAGGATCAGGCCGTCGGCAGCGAGATTACGCGCCTTTTCCAGCGCGCGGGGGTTGGAGCCGGGCATGAACAGATGGCTGCGGCGCGGACGGGTCATGCAAGCGTTCCTTCCGTTTTCCTCGTCTCACTTCCGACCGAAGCCGATAGCACCTGGCCTGCCTATTCGAAAGGCTTGTTCGTCCCAGCGGTATATGATTAGGCATAGGCCATGAACACTTTCCCAGAGCATTTGCTGGAAGGCTACAAGGCCTTCGCCACCCAGCGGCTGCCGACCGAGCAGACCCGCTACCGCGAGCTGTCGGTGAAGGGGCAGTTCCCGGAAGTGATGGTGATCGGCTGCTGCGACAGCCGCGTCTCGCCCGAAGTGATCTTCGACGTCGGGCCGGGCGAGCTCTTCGTGGTCCGCAACATCGCCAATCTGGTGCCGGTGTATCAGCCCGACGGCAACGCGCATGGCGTCTCGGCGGCGCTGGAGTATGCCGTGACGGTGCTGAAGGTGAAGCACATCGTGGTGCTCGGGCACGCCCAGTGCGGCGGCATCCGTGCTTTCGTCGACAAGATCGAGCCGCTCACGCCCGGCGACTTCATCGGCAAATGGATGCAGATGTTCATCAAGCCTGGCGAAGTGGTGGAGCAGCGCGACCACGAGACCATGGCGCAATTCGTCGAGCGCATCGAGAAGGCCGCGGTGTTCCGCAGCCTGGAAAACCTGATGACCTTCCCGTTCGTGCAGAAGGCGGTCGAGAGCGGTCAGATGCAGACCCACGGCGCCTATTTCGGCGTCGCGGAGGGATCGCTGTTCGTGCTGGACAAGGCGGCGAAGGAATTCAGGAACGCGCGAAGCGTGGCGTAGGTCCGCAGCTCTTGTAGGGTGGGCAAAGCGTAACGTGCCCACCACTTCTATCGCGATCGTGGAGAGATGGTGGGCACGGCGCTTCGCGCCTTTGCCCACCCTACGGCAGCACGGCTTACGCCGCCTTCTTCTTCGCGCTGATCAGCTTGCGGTTGATCAGGACTTCCGCGATCTGGATCGCATTGAGCGCGGCGCCCTTGCGTAGATTATCCGATACGCACCACAGCACGAGACCATTCTCCACCGTCGCGTCCTCGCGGATGCGGCTGATATAGGTGGCGTCCTCGCCGGCGGCTTCATACGGCGTGGCGTAGCCGCCGGGCTCATGCTTGTCGATGACGAGGCAGCCCGGCGCCTTGCGCAGGATGTCACGCGCTTCGTCCACACTGATCGGGTTCTCGAACTCGATGTTGACGGCCTCGGAATGGCCGACGAAGACAGGCACGCGCACGCAGGTCGCGGAGAGCTTGATCTTGGGATCAAGAATCTTCTTGGTCTCCGCCATCATCTTCCACTCTTCCTTGGTGTAGCCGTCCTCCATGAAGACGTCGATCTGAGGAATGACGTTGAAGGCGATGCGCGCGGGAAACTTCTTATTGACCAGCTCCTGGTTGGTGTAGACGGCCTTGGTCTGCGAGAACAATTCGTCCATCGCGTCCTTGCCGGCGCCCGACACCGATTGATAGGTCGAGACCACGACGCGCTTGATCGTCGCCTTGTCGTGCAAGGGCTTGAGCGCGACTACGAGCTGCGCGGTCGAGCAGTTCGGGTTAGCGATGATGTTCTTCTTCTTGAAGCCCGCGGTGGCGTCCGCATTCACTTCCGGCACGATCAACGGCACGTCCGGATCCATCCGCCAGGCCGAGGAATTGTCGATCACGACCGTGCCGGCGGCGCCGATCTTCGGCGACCATTCCTTCGACACCTCGCCGCCGGCCGACATCAGGCAGATGTCGACGTCGGAGAAGTCGTAATGCTCGAGCGCTTTGACCTTCAGCGTGCGGTCGCCGTAGGAGACCTCGACGCCCATGCTGCGGCGTGAGGCCAGGGCCACCACCTCGTCCGCGGGGAATTTGCGCTCATCCAAAATGTTGAGCATTTCCCGTCCGACATTGCCGGTCGCGCCGACGACTGCGACTTTGTAACCCATCGTTCACTCTCCGACGAAAAAGCTCTTTCCTGAAGCTGAGGCTTAAACAGGAAGAGCAGCGCTTCTATGCGAGAACCGGCCTCAAGACAACGTTGGACCATGCCTTAGGGAAGTGGATGCAGTCGCCCGAGGCCAGCACGGCCACAACCCCCACCCAGATCCATCTGGCGCTTGCAGCCTTCGCCGACGAGGTCGTCGGCACGCTTGCGCGCCTGTTCGCCTATGTGGGGGCTTTGGTGCTGTTTGCCATCCTCGGCCTTGCGGCACTCGGCCAGCTGCCAACCTTGCGCGACGACGATGAGCCAGCGCTGAAGCCGGGTTGGGCCGTGGCCGACCGCTCGCCTCCGGCCTTCGCCCTCAGCCGGCTCGATTCGTCAGAAAAAACAGCCTCTTACACTATCTTGAGGCACCCCGAAGGCGGCCGCAGGGACGTGATGCGCTGGGCGGGCGAGGCGGACAAGGCCATGGCCGAGCTCGAAATCTATCGCGAGGGCGGCGAATTCGACGTCACCCGTCCGGCCGCCGCCGATCTGGCCGTCCGGATGGGACTGGGCACCGCGAGCCCGCTGGAGCAAGCCGGCCTGATCGACACGAAATTCGGCCCCGTCGCGCTATTCCAGCCGACCGGCACGGCGGAGGGCGCGCGGGCCTGCCTCGGCTACCTCAAGCGCAGCGAGGAGCCGGCGCTCCAGATCTCCGGATTCTCCTGCCAGGGCGACAGCCCGCCCGCCCGGCGCGCCGCGATCGCCTGCACGCTGAACCGGCTGACGCTGCTGACCTCGGGCAACGAGCCGAGGCTGGCCGAATTGTTCGCACATGCGGAGCTGAAGCGCCGCCCCTGCACGCTCCCGGGCACGTCGGACTGGCTGCTCGGCGCCGCCAATGCGCAATTGCGCGGCGCGCTCTGACCGGCATCAAGCTCAAGTGGCTGTATCCATGCAACTTTTGCCGGCGCGCACGATTATTCAGCGCTGGTGTGACCCAATAGACCTAGTTGCAGCCGCCCCGGCCGGGTTAGTATGAGGGCGAAATTGATTGGCGGCTTGCCGCCTGAAGGGGACGTGATGAGCTCGAATTTCTCTGCCGCGAACAAACTGGCGATGTGGCTTGCGGCCGGCGCCGTGATTGCCATGTCCTCAGCCTTCGCGACACCCGCCTCGGCCGACACCAAGAAGCAGCGCTATGACAGCGGCCGTCACTATTACGGCCCGAGCGGCCCCAACGCGAGCTACCAGCAGGGCCGCACCCGCATCTATGTGAGCAAGCGCTCCTGGCTCGACGGCGGCACCGAGGTCAATCCGGGCGACCGCAAGTTCTCCGACTACGCCTTCCCGCCGGCGGTGGGCTATCCGACCTTCGCGCGCGAAAATCTCAACCGCCCGATCGATCGCCAGCCGCTGAGCACGCCGCAGGATGTTGGCGGCTATCCGCAGAATTTCCCGCTGTACTGAGGCGGAATTATCGACCGAATCAAAATGGCCGGGCTCGCGCCCGGCCATTTTTGTTTTGAAGAGACCTTGTCGGGTGGGCAAAGCTTCGCTTTGCCCACCCTACAAACACTGCGCTCGCCGTCAGGCGTGCAGCTTCTGCAATTCCTTCAGGATCGCTTCGCCCATCTGCGTGGTCGAGGCGGCAATGGTGCCTTCCGACTTGATGTCGGCGGTGCGCAGGCCGCTGGCCAGCACCGCGGCGATCGCGGCGTCGACCTTGTCGGCCAGCGCGCCCATGTCGAAGGAGTAGCGCAGCGCCATGCCGAACGACGAGATCATCGCGATCGGATTGGCGAGGCCCTGGCCTGCGATATCAGGAGCCGAGCCGTGCACGGGCTCGTACAGCGCCTTGCGCTTCTTGCTCTTGACGTCGACCTCGCCGAGCGAGGCCGAGGGCAGCATGCCGAGCGATCCCGTCAACATCGCAGCGATGTCGGACAGCATGTCACCGAACAGATTGTCGGTGACGATGACGTCGAACTGCTTCGGCCATTTCACCAGCATCATGCCGCCGGAATCGGCGAGCTGGTGCTCGAGCGTGACGTCGGGATATTCGCGCTTGTGGACCTGGGTCATGACCTCGTTCCAGAGCACGCCCGACTTCATGACGTTGCGCTTCTCCATCGAGGTCACCTTGTTCTTGCGCTTCTTCGCAAGCTCGAAGGCGACGCGGCCGATGCGCTCGATCTCGTAGGTATCGTAGACCTGGGTATCGATGGCACGCTTCTGGCCGTTGCCGAGATCGGTGATGGTCTTGGGCTCGCCGAAATAGACGCCGCCGGTGAGCTCGCGCACGATCATGATGTCGAGGCCCTCGACCGCCTCGCGCTTGAGGCTGGAGGCCTCCGCGAGCGCCGGGTAGCAGACGGCGGGACGGAGGTTGGCGAACAGACCGAGATCCTTGCGCAGGCGCAGCAGGCCGGCTTCGGGGCGCACCTCGTAGGGCACCGCGTCCCATTTGGGACCGCCGACCGCACCGAAGATGATCGCGTCGGTGTCCCTGGCCTTCGCCATGTCGCCTTCCGAGATCGACACCTTGTGCGCGTCATAGGCCGAACCGCCGACGAGGCCGGTGTCGGTCTCGAACTTGGCGATCCCGGCCGAACTGAGCCAGTCGATCAGCCGCTTCACCTCGCCCATCACCTCGGGGCCGATACCGTCGCCGGGAAGCAGCAGCAGTTTGTGGGTCGCCATGGTCGTTTCCTCTGAGGTCGATTTCGGCCGGAGTGCTAGAGCGGCGATGCGTGCTTGGCAAGACACCATTGCCGCTTCGGTTCTGTGCAAGGCGGGCAGGGCCTGCCACACTGCGCATGCCGGAGCACCCCTTGCACGCACCTGACCGCCCTCCACCCGATGCCCACCCCGCACGGTTGATCCTGACCCTGTCGCTGGCTGCGACAGTTGGGCTGGGCATCGGCCGCTTCGCCTATTCGCTGGTGCTCCCCGACATGCGGGAGGACCTCGGCTGGTCCTACTCGGCGGCCGGTTTCATGAACACCATCAACGCCGTCGGCTACCTCGCGGGCGCCCTTGTGGCGTCCCGCCTGATCCAGCGGGTCGGCTGGTCGGCCGCGATCCGCGGCGGAACCCTGGCCTGCGTCGCCGCGCTCGCGACTTGCGCGCTGACCGGGAATTTCGTCGCGCTGAGCCTGGCGCGTCTCGTGCTCGGCGTTGGCGCCGCGGCCGGTTTCGTCGCCGGCGGCGCGTTGGCCGCATCCATCGCGCAGTCGCGCCCGGAGCGGGCCAATTTCCTGCTTAGCCTGTTCTATGCCGGACCCGGCATCGGCATTCTCGCATCGGGCCTGATCGCCCCGTTCACGCTGCAATATTTCGGGCCGGGCTCGTGGTGGATGGTGTGGTGGGCGATGACACTGCTGTCCCTCGTCATGACCGTGCCGCTGTTCCTGGTCCGCATCGAGAGCGGCGTGCGTTTCTCGCAAGGAAGCCACGGCGCCTTCGCGATTCTTCCGGTGCTGGTCTATCTCGCAGGCTACTTCCTGTTCGGCGCGGGCTACATCGCCTACATGACTTTCATGATCGCCTATGTGCGCGACGGCGGCGGCGGGGCCGCTGCGCAGGCCGCGTTCTGGAGCCTGATCGGCTTGAGCGCCTTCGTCACGCCGTGGGCCTGGCGCCGCGTGCTCGCGCTCGATCGCGGCGGATTGGCCACCGCCATCATCCTCGGCACCAACGCGCTCGGCGCCGCCCTGCCGATGCTCGGCCATTCGCCGGCATGGCTCGCGGTCTCCGCAATCGTGTTCGGCGTCGCCTTCTTCGCCGTGGTCGGCTCGACCACCGCCTTCGTGCGCTTCAACTATCCGCCCGAGGTGTGGCCGACCGCAATCGCGGCGATGACGATCTCGTTCGGCGTCGGCCAGACGCTCGGCCCGATCGTGGTCGGCGCCATCACGGACGCGCTGGGGAGCTTGAGTTACGCGCTGAACGTGTCCGCAGCGCTGCTGGCGCTGGGCGCGGTAGCGGCGCTGTGCCAGCGGAAGGTGGGGCCGGCCTCATAACAAATGTCGTCCCGGCGAGGGCCGGGACCCATAACCACAGGGAGCACTTTGGTGAAGACTGGTCGTTCGGAATTGGCATCTAGCGAAAATCGATAGAGCTCGCGGTATGGGTCCCGGCCCTCGCCGGGACGACAACAGCTAGCTCCCACTAAACGAATTGTAGCCCTGGTCTTCCCAATAGCCGCCCTTGTAGTCGTTGGTGACTTCCATCGACACCACGTATTTTGGATTTTTGAAGCCGAGCTTGGTCGGCACCCGGATCTTCATTGGAAACCCATACGCGCGCGGCAGGATTTCGCCGGCGTATTTGAACGTCATCTGGGTCTGCGGATGCAGCGCGGTGCGCATGTCGAGCGGAGAATTGTAGCCGTCCTTGTCGGCGCACTGGAACCAGACGTACTTTGCACGGGTGTCGGCGCCGATCAGCTTGAGGAAGTCGCGCATCGGCGTGCCGGTCCAGCTGCCGATCGCGCTCCAGCCCTCGACGCAGATGTGACGGGTGATCTGCGTGACCTGCGGGAGCTTGTACAATTCCGGAAGCGTCCACGACTTCTTGTTGTCGACAAGGCCGCGGACTTCGAGCTTCCAGGCTTCGCCGTCGACATCGGGCGCGTCGTCGAGATCGTAATAGGCGTTGAACGGGAACGGCTTTGTGATCGCGCTCTCGGGAAACGTCGGCGCCAGTGCGTCGGGATTGAAGATGAAAGCCTGCACGGCGTCGTTGAATTTCGAGACGGACTTCAGCATCTCCTCGGCGGAGGACGAGTCGATCACGTCGCAGCCGGTGAGCAGCGTCAGTGCGCCGAGGCTGGCGCCGCCCGCGATGAAGCGGCGGCGGCTGACCTCTGGCATCGTCTTGATGGAGTCCCTGATCAGCAGCCGCTTGTCGACGCCGGGAATCAGGAATGAGCGCTTGGCCATGGTTCTTACTCCGCTCTAGCGGCCGATGATCATCGCGCGCAGGCTCTTCGGCACCAGCAGCGCGAGTAAAACGTGAATGACGAGGAACGCGCAGATCGCGGCCATGCAGAAGAAATGGATGTAGCGCGCGGTCGGATAGTCGCCGAACAGGGACACGAGCCAGTGCAATTGCACCGGCTTCCACATTCCCAGCCCCGACAGCACGATGATCACGCCGACCAGGATGATGCCGGCATAGAGCACGCGCTGGACGTAATTGTAGACGGTGAGATCGGCATGGCCGAGCTTGAAGGTCAGCGCAGCCCTGACATCGTGGAGCACGCCGGACGGGGTGATCGGCAGCAGTTTTTTCCGGAAGCGGCCGGTGGCAAAACCGGTGACGAGATAGGCAAGGCCGTTGATCATCAACAGCCACATCGCCGCAAAGTGCCAGAGCAGGCCGCCACCGAGCCAGCCGCCGAGCGTGTAGTCGCGCGGAAAGCTGAAACCGAACAGCGGCGAGGCATTGTAGATCTGCCAGCCCGACAGGATCATCAGGATCATGGCGAGGGCGTTGACCCAGTGCATGACCCGGACCCAGGCCGGCTGGATTACTTTGGCCGGGGTGGCGCTGACCTGCTCGTCGGTGACTGTGAGGCTCGACATGGCGGTTCCGTCCTGAACATCGTCTGACAGCTTTTATACGCCGATGCTTCCGCTTTCGTTACGTCCTGCCCGGCATCGAATCGATACCGGCGGGCTATCATGGTCACAATAAAGCGAGCCGGGGACCCCCGGCTCGCCATTTCGTCGCATCCGGTTCGGGGATGAAGCCGGGCAGCGCGGTGTTAGGTCGCCGGCATCAGCACGGTGTCGACCACATGGATCACGCCGTTCGACTGGTTGACGTTGGAGATCGTGACCATCGAGGTGCCGCCCTTGGCATCGACGATCCAGACCTTGCCGTCCTGCTTCTTCACCGTCAGCTCCTCGCCTTCGGCGGTCTTCATCTTCTTGCCGTCGGTGAGGTCGGACGCCTCGAGCTTGCCGGGCACCACATGATAGGTGAGGATCTTGGTCAGCGTCGCCTTGTTCTCGGGCTTGACCAGGGTGTCGACGGTGCCGGCCGGCAACTTGCCGAAGGCGGCATTGGTCGGCGCGAACACCGTGAACGGGCCCTTGCCTTCCAGCGTCGGCACCAGGCCGGCTGCCTTCACCGCCGCCACCAGCGTGGTGTGGTCCTTCGAGTTGACGGCGTTCTGGACGATGTTCTTGGACGGGAACATCGCGGCGCCGCCGACCATGACGGTCTTTTCCTCGGCGCGGGCGGGCGCGACGACGGTCGCGGTGATGGCCAGCGCGCTGAAAGCTGCAGCGGTGAGATAGGCAATACGCTTCGACATGGAGGGTCTCCCGATTGGATTGTGACCGGCGATTGCCGGCGTTCGAGTTGGGCAACAACGGTGGCTGCGACCTGTGAGCGTGAAGCAGCAGCGACGTCGTTGGCTCGAATTACGGGAGGGTTTGCGAAGCGGTTTCGAACAAAACTTCTTTGTGATGGGTGAAACTAAGTGCGGGGGTGTTCGTGGGGGGCGTCATTGCGAGGAGTGAAGCGACGAAGCAATCCAGGCTGCCACCGCGGATGCATCGCTGGATTGCTTCGCTTCGCTCGCAATGACGAGCCTCGACGATCTACCTGCCGCTCAATCCCTGTTGTGCGGCGTCTGAATGAACCCGCGATTATGCGTCGGGCTGATCAGCAGTTCGTTGATGCACACTCGCGCCGGCATGCTCGCGATGAACGCGATGGTGCGGCCGAGATCTTCGGATTGCAGCATCCTGGCCTGCTCCTCCTCGCTTGGCACCACCGGGCGCAGCTTCAGGATCGGGGTCGCCACCTCGCCCGGCATCAGGCAGCAGGCGCGCAGGCCGTTGACGCATTCGTCCATGTTGAAGGAATGGGTCAGCGCCAGCACCGCATGCTTGGTCGTGGTGTAGGCCGGGCCCGGCATTTTCGAGACGTGGCGGCCGGCCCAGGACGAGACGTTGATGATGGAGCCGTCCTGCTGCTTGCGCATCGTCGGCAGCACCGCGCGCATGCAATAGAGCACGCCGTTGAGATTGACCTGGACCAGCTGGTCCCAGCCCTCCAGCTCCATGTCCTTCCAGCTGCGCTTGGGGACATTGATGCCGGCATTGTTCACCAGCAGGTCGATCCGGCCGTGCTTCGCGACGATTTGATCGGCCGCCTTCTGGGCTTCGGCGGCAACCGACACGTCCAGCGCGATGGCTTCAGCGGCTCCGCCCGACCCAGTGATTTTCGCGACCACTGTATCCAGGGCATCCTTGCGCCGGCCCGAGACCACCACCGTCCAGCCGTCGGCCGCCAGCGCCTCGGCGCCGGCCTCTCCGATCCCGCTACCCCCGCCTGTCACCCAGGCCACGCGTTTCCCGTTTTTGGTCATGCAAACTGTCTCCGTTGCTTCATCGGGGCGGTTTTTGCTAATCCAGCCCTCGGTTTTGACCGGCCTTGTCTGACGAGCCTTGTGGTCAAGCCTTGCGGTCGAGGAAATCTTGCATGAACCAAGCTGCCAACGCCAATTTGTTTTCCCGCCTGTTCGACGGCCTGGACGATCCGAAGCGCCTCGCGATCGAGACGCATGACGGAGGGCGCATTAGCTATGGCGACCTGATCGCCCGGGCCGGGCAAATGGCCAATGTGCTGGTCGCGCGCGGTGTGAAGCCGGGCGACCGCGTTGCGGTTCAGGTCGAGAAATCCGTGGCCAACATCGTGCTGTATCTGGCCACCGTGCGGGCCGGCGCAGTCTACCTGCCGCTCAACACCGCCTATACGCTGAACGAGCTCGACTATTTCATCGGCGATGCCGAACCCTCGCTGGTGGTCTGCGATCCCTCCAAGGCGGACGGGCTTGCCCCGATCGCCGCCAAGGTGAAGGCGAAAATCGAGACGCTCGGGCCTGACGGCAAGGGCTCGCTGACGGACGCCGCCGACAAGGCGAGCAGCGAATTCACCACGGTGTCGCGCGCAAACGACGATCTCGCCGCGATCCTCTACACGTCGGGCACCACCGGCCGCTCCAAGGGCGCGATGCTGACCCACGACAATCTGGCGTCGAACTCGCTCTCGCTCGTCGGCTTCTGGCGCTTCACCGATAAGGATGTACTGATCCACGCGCTGCCGATCTACCACACCCACGGCCTGTTCGTGGCGACCAACGTGACGCTGTTCGCGCGCGCGTCGATGATCTTCCTGCCGAAGCTCGACCCCGATCTGATCATCAAGCTGATGGCGCGCGCTACGGTGCTGATGGGCGTGCCGACGTTCTATACCCGTCTGCTCCAGAACGCCGCGCTGTCGCGCGAAACCACACAACACATGCGGTTGTTCATCTCGGGCTCGGCGCCGCTGCTCGCCGAAACCCATCGCGAATGGTCGGCGCGCACGGGGCATGCCGTGCTCGAGCGCTACGGCATGACCGAGACCAACATGAACACGTCGAATCCCTATGACGGCGAGCGCGTGCCCGGCGCAGTCGGCTTTCCGCTCCCCGGCGTTTCCGTGCGCGTCACCGACCCCGAGACGGCCAAGGAACTGCCGCGTGACGAAATCGGCATGATCGAGGTCAAGGGCCCGAACGTGTTCAAGGGCTATTGGCGCATGCCGGAGAAGACCAAGGCGGAATTCCGCGACGACGGCTTCTTCATCACCGGCGACCTCGGCAAGATCGACGCCAAGGGTTACGTCCACATTCTCGGCCGCGGCAAGGATCTCGTGATCTCCGGTGGCTTCAACGTCTACCCGAAGGAAATCGAGAGCGAGATCGACGCCATGCCCGGCGTGATCGAATCCGCCGTGATCGGCGTGCCCCACGCCGATTTCGGCGAGGGCGTCACGGCCGTGCTGGTCTGCAACAAGGGCGCGGACGTGACAGAGGCCGCGGTGCTGAAAGCGCTCGACGGCCGGCTGGCGAAGTTCAAGATGCCCAAGCGCGTCTTCGTCGTCGACGAACTGCCGCGCAACACCATGGGCAAGGTGCAGAAGAACGTGCTGCGCGATACGTACAAGGATCTTTACGCGAAGAAATAGGGGCTGTGGTTCGCAGCACTCTCGTCGTCATTGCGAGGAGCTCTTGCGACGAAGCAATCCAGAGTGCCGCCGCGGAAAGACCCCTGGATTGCTTCGCTTCGCTCGCAATGACGGAGTTTGGGGCGGTCACTGTCCGCCTAACAAACTCATCACAAACCTGCTGCCGACGATGAACAGATAGCACCCGAACGCGACCTCCAGCGTCCGCTTCGACATTGCATGCGCAGCCTTCACACCGAGCGGTGCTGTCACAAGGCTCATCGGCATCACCAGCGCGGCGCCGATCAGGGAGACGTAGCCAAGCGCGAATGGGACTTGCAGGGCTGCAACGCCGGGATAGTGCGCGGCCGCAGGCCAGCCGGCATAGATGTAGCCGAGCGCACCGGGGATCGAGATCAGCACCGCGAGCGCCGACGATGTCGCCACGGCCTGATGGATCGGGCGGCCGTAGAACGTCATCAGCAGATTCGAAAACAATCCACCGCCGATGCCCATCAGCGTCGACAAAATGCCGACGCAGAAGCCGTAGAATCGCATCAGCGGCCCCTTCGGCAAATCATCGCCGAGCTTCCAGCTCTCGCGCGCGAAGATCAGCCGTACCGCGGCCGACCAAGCGACGGCGACGAACACGATCTTGAACAGCCGCTCCGGTGCGTAGCGCGCGACCACGCTGCCGGCGACGACGCCGACCAGGATCGGCAGCCACCAGACCCGAAGGATCGCAAGATCGACGGCGCCGCGTCTGTAGTGCGCCTGGAACGAACGGATCGAGGTCGGGATGATCACGGCGAGCGAAGTGCCGATGCAGAGCGGCATGCGCACCTCGAGCGGCACACCGGCGATGCGGAAGCACTCGTAGAACACCGGCACCAGAATCGCGCCGCCGCCGATGCCGAACACGCCGGCCAGGAATCCGGAGAGCGCGCCGGTTGCGATCAGCAACAGCGCGAGCTCGACGACCTCCTTGATATCGAGTCCTGCAATCACCCCTGACCTGCCCCGGCGGTGGGTCGCAACTTCTCCGATTCATCGCTCGGACAGCTGCCCGCAATGCTCTAGGCGATCTGATTTGCCGGGTCGACCGCCGCATCGGCGGTCTGGGGTGGGATGCAGGCTGCGCATATCCGCCCGTCTCGCGAAAAATCGGTGCGCTTGACGGAAATTGAAAATTGCTCGCCGATCAGCCCTGCCGGTTCGAACCTCATGGATGACTGGTTCGAACCCTGGTTGGCCTGCGGCGGCTTAGAGCCGTTCCAATAGTAATTTCAATGCGCCGCAGCTCTGCGGCAAGACATGAATTTTAGTTCGTTCTTTAGCCGATGCACCATGGCCCTGGTATACCAAGCCGCCGATTGGCCTTGTTACATCAAGGGCCTAGAGCTGAACCGAAGTTCGATCTATGGCGATTTGGTGATTGCGCAGGTGAAATCGACTCCGTAAATAGAGCCGACCTTTCGCGATCCCCGCGCGCCCATGCTGGGCCGCAATAAAGCAATCGAAGCCCATGACCGCACGGATCGAACGACCGCTTTCGCCGCACATGCAAGTCTACCGCTGGACGCTGACGATGGCGCTTTCCATCGTCCATCGCGCCACCGGAATTGCCCTCTACGCCGGAACGCTGCTGCTGGCCTGGTGGCTGATTGCGGCGGCCTCCGGCCCTGCCGCCTATGGCCACGTCCAGGCCTTCACCGGCAGCATCATCGGCCGGCTGATCGTGTTCGGCTACACCTGGGCGCTGATGCACCACATGCTCAGCGGCATCCGGCATTTCGTCTGGGACCTCGGCTACGGCTTCAAGGCCAATGAGCGCGAAGCGTTGACCTGGGGCGCGTTGATCGGCGGCATCGTGCTCACGGTCCTCGTCTGGATCATCGCCTACGCGATCGGAGGCGGCCGATGAGTTTCGACGAATCCCACGGCGCTCCGAAGGGCTCCTCCATGCGCACCCCGCTCGGCCGCGTGCGCAATCTTGGCGCTGCGCATTCGGGCACGTCCGATTTCTGGCGCCAGCGCATCACCGGCGTCGCCATGACGCTGCTGATGATCCCCGTGATCGTGATCGTGATGATGCTGCTCGGCCGCAACCAGGCCGGCGCCGCGCAGATCCTCGGCTCGCTGCCGATCGCGGTGATCCTGCTGCTCTTCATCTTCGCCAGCGCCTGGCACATGAAGATCGGCATGCAGGTCGTGATCGAGGACTACATCCATAACGAGAAGCTGAAGCTCATCTCGATCATGCTCAACAACTTCTTCTCGTTCGCCGTGGCGCTCGCCTCGACCTACGCGATCCTGAAACTTTCCTCCGGAGTCTAACCCATGGCCACAGAGACCAATGGCAAGGGCAACGGCGCTCCCGCCACCAACGGCAAAGCCTATCCGATCGAAGACCACACCTATGATGTCGTCGTGGTCGGCGCCGGCGGCGCGGGCCTGCGCGCCGTGGTCGGCTGCAGCGAAGCCGGCCTCCGCACCGCCTGCATCACCAAAGTGTTTCCGACCCGCTCGCACACCGTCGCGGCGCAGGGCGGCATCTCGGCGTCGCTCGGCAACATGCACAAGGACGACTGGCGCTGGCACATGTACGACACCGTGAAGGGGTCGGACTGGCTGGGCGACCAGGACGCGATCGAATACATGGTGCGCAACGCGCCCGAGGCGGTCTACGAGCTCGAGCATTGGGGCGTGCCGTTCTCGCGCACCGAAGACGGCAAGATCTACCAGCGCCCGTTCGGCGGCATGACGATGGACTACGGCAAGGGCCAGGCGCAGCGCACCTGCGCCGCCGCCGACCGCACCGGCCACGCCATGCTGCACACGATGTACGGCCAGTCGCTGCGCCACGCGGCCGAGTTTTTCATCGAGTTCTTCGCCATCGACCTGATCATGGACGACCAGGGCACCTGCCGCGGCGTCATCGCGCTCAAGCTCGACGACGGCACGCTGCACCGCTTCCGCGCCCAGTCCGTGATTCTGGCGACCGGCGGCTATGGCCGCGCCTATGCGTCCTGCACCTCGGCGCACACCTGCACCGGCGATGGCGGCGGCATGGTGCTGCGCGCCGGCCTGCCGATGCAGGACATGGAGTTCGTGCAATTCCACCCGACCGGCATCTACGGCTCGGGCTGTCTCGTCACCGAAGGCGCGCGCGGCGAAGGCGGTTATCTCGTCAACTCCGAGGGCGAGCGCTTCATGGAGCGCTATGCGCCCTCCGCCAAGGATCTGGCTTCGCGTGACGTCGTCTCGCGCGCGATGACCATCGAGATTCGGGAGGGGCGCGGCGTCGGCAAGAAGAAGGACCACATCTTCCTTCATCTCGACCATCTCGATCCCGCGGTGCTGGCCGAACGCCTGCCGGGCATCTCGGAATCCGCAAAGATCTTCGCCAATGTCGACGTGACGCGCGAGCCGATCCCGATCGTGCCGACTGTGCACTACAACATGGGCGGTATCCCGACGAACTATCACGGCGAGGTCCTGACTAAGAAGGACGGCGACGACAACGCCATCATCCCGGGCCTGATGGCGATCGGGGAAGCCGCCTGCGTCTCCGTGCACGGCGCCAACCGCCTCGGCTCCAACTCGCTGATCGACCTCGTCGTGTTCGGCCGCGCCGCTGCGCTGCGCCTCGCAGAGAAGCTCACGCCGAACGCCAGCCAGCCGGAATTGCCGGCGAACTCGTCCGACCTGGCGCTCGGCCGGCTCGACCACTACCGCTACGCCTCCGGCGGCACGCCGACCGCGAAGCTGCGTGAAGGCATGCAGCACGTGATGCAGAACAATTGCGCGGTGTTCCGCACCGGCGACATCCTGAGCGAAGGCCAGAATTTGATCGAGAAGGTCCACAGCGGCATCACCGACATCGCCGTGTCCGACCGCTCGCTGGTGTGGAATTCCGACCTGATCGAGACGCTCGAATTCGACAATCTGATCGCGCAGGCGGTGGTGACGATGAACTCGGCCGCCAACCGCACCGAGAGCCGCGGCGCACATGCCCGCGAGGACTTCTCCGAGCGCGACGACAAGAACTGGATGAAGCACACGCTCGCCTGGCTGGAAGATTCCGGCAAGGTCAAGATCGAGTACCGCCCGGTTCACGACTACACCATGACCAACGACGTCCAGTACATCCCGCCGAAAGCTCGCGTTTACTAAACGGCGCGCGTGTACTGAACGAACAGCGAAAGCTTTATCGAAATGGTTGAATTCGCACTTCCGAAGAACTCCAAGATTTCAGGCGGCAAGACCTGGCCGAAGCCCGCGGGCGCGACTGAAACTCGTGAATTCCGCGTCTATCGCTGGAACCCGGACGACGGCAAGAATCCCAGCGTCGACACCTATTACGTCGACACCCATGATTGCGGGCCGATGGTGCTGGACGGCCTGATCTGGATCAAGAACAACATCGACCCGTCTCTGACCTTCCGCCGCTCCTGCCGCGAAGGCGTCTGCGGCTCCTGCGCGATGAACATCGACGGCCAGAACACACTGGCCTGCACCCGCTCGATGCACGACGTGAAGGACGGCGCGGTGAAGATCAATCCGCTGCCGCACCAGCCTGTCGTGAAGGACCTCATCCCCGACCTCACCAATTTCTACGCGCAGTACGCTTCGGTCGAGCCGTGGCTGAAGACGACCTCGCCGACGCCGCAGAAGGAATGGAAGCAGAGCCACGAGGACCGCGAGAAGCTCGACGGGCTCTACGAGTGCATCCTCTGCGCCTGCTGCTCGACCTCGTGCCCGAGCTATTGGTGGAACAGCGAGCGCTATCTCGGTCCCGCCGCGCTGCTCCAGGCCAACCGCTGGGTGTCGGATTCGCGGGATGAAGCCACCGGCGAGCGGCTCGACAATCTCGAGGATCCGTTCCGCCTCTATCGCTGCCACACCATCATGAACTGCGCCAAAGCCTGCCCGAAGGGCCTCAACCCGGCGGAAGCCATCGCCGAGCTCAAGCTCAAGATGGTCGAGCGCCAGATCTAGGCGTCACTTATGCTGCGATCCCCGGCCGGAATGGCCGGGGCATTCTACGGCGGGCGCGTATTCGAGCAGATTTTGCTTCCGCCCTGCGCGGGCAAGCCGACGGGTTGCAACCTCTGGTTCCCGCCACAAGCCGCTTCCTTCCCGGCGCGAAATTCAAGTAAGCTCTCCGGCGTGGGACCGGAGCGACCGTGCAGGGCGCACAACGCAATTCGCTGAGATTGCTGCAGTGGATGATGGCTGCGTCCCTGGCGCTGCCGATTGCGCTGTTCGCGATCGCCGCCTCGATCTCCTACACCTCGACCAAAGACATCGCCGACCGCGAGATCGAGCGCACCCTCGATGTCGCGCATGAGCACGCGCTCAAGGTGTTCGAGACGATCGACCGTAGCCTTGCCGAGATCAACGAGGTGGTGCGCGGCATGCCCGACGACATCATCCGCTCGCGCGAGCCGGCCCTGCACCGCCGCCTGAAGCAGCTGACCGATTCGCTGCCGCAGCTGAAATCGGCTTGGATCTTCGATGCGGACGGAAAGTCGCTGGTCAACAGCCTGGCCTCGCCGCCGCCGGCACAGAGCTTTGCGGACCGTGACTATTTTGCGGCCCATGTCGATCAGAGCATCGGCAGCTACATCGGTGTTCCCCTGACGCCGCGTCAGCCCTATCAGGGCGCGCGCTTCTTCGGGGTCAGCCGCCGCCGCGGCTCCGACGACGGCAGCTTCATCGGCGTGATCCAGGCCTCCGTCCTGCCGGAATATTTCGAGAGCTTTTACGCCAGGATCGGCTCCGATGCCGGCAGCTTCGTCGCCATGGGACGCACCGACGGCGTGGTGCTGGCGCATCTTCCACGGCTGGACCGCGACCTCAGGCTCGATCCTAACGGGCCGGTCGGCCGGAGCATCGCAGCTCATCCCGAGCATGGCCTCATCACCATCGCCTGGCCATCGGACGAGGTCGAGCGGCGCATCGGCTACCGACGCATCGCCGAATATCCGATCTATGTCAGCGCGGGGTTGGAGACCTCGGCAATCCGCGCACGCTGGTTCGCCACCATGGGCCAGCATCTGGTATTCGGCATTCCCGCCACCGCGCTGCTGTTTCTGCTGCTGGCGTTCGCGTTCCGGCGCACCCAGCATCTCCAGGCCGAGGCCGCCGCGCGGCGCGAAGCCGAGGATGCGCTCAAGCACAGCCAGCGCCTGGAGGCGCTCGGCCAGCTCACCGGCGGCGTCGCGCACGACTTCAACAACCTCCTGACCGTGATTCGCGCCTCGGTCGATCTGCTGAACCGGCCGCAACTGAGCGAGGAGCGGCGCCAGCGCTACATCACCGCCATCGCGGACGCGGTCGGGCGCGCGGCCAAGCTAACCTCGCAGCTGCTCGCCTTCGCGCGGCGCCAGACCTTGAAGCCGGAAGTGTTCGACGTCGGCGCGCGGCTGCAGTCACTGCACGACATGCTCGCGACGCTGCTCGGGCCTGCGATCGAAATCGCGATGCGGCTGCCGGCCGAGCCCTGTCTCGTCAATGCCGATGCAAGCCAGTTCGAGACGGCGTTGATCAACATGGCGACCAATGCGCGCGATGCCATGCACGGCAAGGGCAGGATCGTTTTCGAGGTCGAGGCCGCGGCGACAATTGCGGAGACGCGGGCTCCCGTCTCGGGCAACCCCGATCTTTCAGGCCACCATGACCTTCCTGGCAAACATGGCTTCGTCGGTATTGCCGTCAGTGACACCGGCATCGGCATTCCGGCTGCGCGGCTCGAGCGCATCTTCGAGCCGTTCTTCACCACCAAGCAGGTCGGCCACGGCACCGGTCTCGGCCTGTCGCAGGTGTTCGGCTTCGCCCGGCAGTCCGGCGGCGAGGTGACAGTCACCAGCGAGGTAGGCCACAGCAGCACCTTCGCGCTCTATCTGCCGCGCGTGGCGCCGCATTTGCTGCCGCAGCGGCAGGCACCGAACACGGCCCCCGCCGTGGCCGGCAGCGGCATGTCGGTGCTGCTGGTCGAGGACAATATCGAGCTCGCCAATTTCGCGGCCGACGGCCTTACCGAGCTCGGCTACAGCATCACGCTGGTCGACAATGCGACCGATGCACTTGCCGAGCTGGTCATGGATGCCGATCGCTTCGATGTCGTCTTCTCGGACATCGTGATGCCCGGCATGACCGGGCTCGATCTCGCGCAGGCGGTCCGCGACCGCGGCATCGGCGTGCCGGTGGTGCTGACCACCGGCTACAGCGAGGCGCTGTCCCAGGACGGCAAGGTCGATTTCGAGCTCGTGCAAAAGCCCTACGCGATCGATCAGCTATCGCGCGTGCTGCACCGCCTCGCACGGCGCCGCCGGGTCCGCAACGGCGCCGCCGAATGAACCGACACCTGGAACTCGCGGGAACCTTTTGATTTAGCTTGCGTTATCCGGTCATGCAAAAGCCGGCCGGAAAGCGCGAATCGGGCAAGAAGCCGCCCATTGTCGAAATCGTCGGCGAGACCGGCGAGGAAGTGGCTCCGCCGCCGCCTGAGCTGGTCGAGCCCGACCCGGCGCTGTCGCCCGAAGAGGCCGAGCAGGCCCGCAAGGACTATCTCCTCACCCGCTTCTGGATCAGCGCGCGCGGCTTCTGGGGCCGCAAAGGCGACCGGCTGGCATGGCTCTACTCCATCGGCCTCGGCGTGCTGATCGTCCTGACTGTCGGTTTCCAATACGGCATCAACGTCTGGAATCGGGCGATCTTCGACGCGATCGAGAAGCGCGAGGCGTCCACCGTCTTCCATCTCACCGCGGTGTTCTTCCCGCTCGCGATCGGCAGCATCTTGCTCGGCGTGGCACAAGTGTTCGCGCGCATGGGCATCCAGCGGCGCTGGCGAGCCTGGCTGACGGCGAGCGTTCTGACGCGCTGGCTCGGCAACGGCCGCTATTACCAGCTCAATCTCGTCAGCGGCGACCACAAGAATCCGGAATACCGGATCGCGGAGGATCTGCGCGTCGCGACCGATTCGCCGGTGGATTTTCTCGCCGGCGTGACGTCCGCGCTGCTGTCGGCCGTGACCTTCATCGTCGTGCTCTGGACCATCGGCGGTGCGCTCACCGTCACGCTTGCGGGATCGTCGGTGACCATTCCCGGCTTCCTGGTGATCGCCGCGATGCTTTATGCGGGAATAGCCTCGGGCTCGATCCTGGTGATCGGCCGCCAATTCGTGCAGGTCTCCGAGGACAAGAACCAGGCCGAGGCCGATTTTCGCTACACGCTGACGCGCGTGCGCGAGAACGGCGAGAGCATCGCGCTGCTCGGCGGCGAGGAGGAAGAGCGCGACGGCATCGACCGCAATTTCACCAACGTGCTGCGGCAATGGGCGCGGCTCGCGGGTCAGCACATGCGCACCACGCTGGTGTCGCAGGGATCGAGTCTTGTTGCTCCCGTGGTCCCTCTCCTGCTCTGCGCGCCAAAATTCCTCGACGGCAGCATGACGCTGGGTCAGGTGATGCAGGCGGCTTCCGCCTTCACCATCGTGCAGAGCGCGTTCGGTTGGCTGGTCGACAATTATCCGCGGCTCGCCGACTGGAATGCCTGCGCTCGCCGCATCGCATCGCTGATGATGTCGCTCGACGGTCTCGAGCGCGCCGAGCAGGGCGACGGAATCGGCCGCATCAAGCGCGGCGAGACCAGCAACGATGCCATGCTGGAGCTGAACGATCTCTCCGTCACGCTCGACGACGGCACCGCCGTGGTCGGCGAGACCGAGGTGGTGGTCGAGGCTGGCGAGCGGCTGCTGGTGGCCGGCGAATCCGGCACCGGCAAGAGCACGCTGGTGCGCGCCATCGCCGGGCTCTGGCCGTGGGGCGGCGGCAGCGTCAATTTCCATCCCGACCGGCGGCTGTTCATGCTGCCGCAGCGACCCTACGTGCCGTCAGGCTCCTTGCGCCGCGCGGTCGCCTATCCCGGCGCGGAAGACGACTGGACCGTGGAGGAGATCGGCGAGGCCCTGCACAAGGTCGGTCTCGACCATCTCAAGGAGAAGATCGAGGAAGACGCACCGTGGGACCAGACGCTGTCCGGCGGCGAGAAGCAGCGCCTGGCCTTCGCGCGACTGTTGCTGCACAGCCCTGACATCGTCGTGCTCGACGAGGCGACCTCGGCGCTCGACGAGAAGAGCCAGGACAAGATGATGAAGATGATCACCGACGAGCTGCCGAAGGCCACCATCGTCAGCGTCGCGCATCGCGTCGAGCTGGAAGCCTTCCACAGCCGCAAGATCGTGCTGGAGCGCCGCAAGGGCGGCGCAAAGCTCGTCAGCGACATCGAGCTGATCCCGCGCAAGGGCAAGCGCAAGCTGCTCGGCCGCTTCCTGAGGCAGCGCAAGCCGCCGAAAAAGGCGGCGTGAGGTTCGGTCTCTTTTCTTCGTCGTCCCGGCGATTGTCGTCCGGATCGAGCGTTGGAGTCCCCGGCAAAACCGGCTATGCATGCGCCGCTTGCAACGAGGACTTTGACTTGGCGACCGACAATGCCCCTTCGTCCGCGCCGTTCGGCGCGTTTGCGCCGAACGCGGCGCAGGCCGCGATCATTCGCCTCGCGACACAATCGCGGCTGAAGCGCGGCGCGTTCCGGCCCTGGCTGTCGCGATTGGTGAACCTGCTGCGCGGTGGCCCCGTCGACGTGCAGTACCAGGGCGCATCGTTCCGCTTCTATCATCAGGGCAGCGCCACCGAGCGCGGCGCGCTGTTCAATCCCGATTACAATCTCGACGAGCTCGATTTCCTGCGCCAGCACACCGCGGAGGGCGGCGTGTTCGTCGACGTCGGCGCCAATGTCGGCACTTTCGCGCTGGTGATGGCGCGACAGGTCGGGCCATCGGGGAAAGTGGTCGCGATCGAGCCGCATCCGACGACGTTTGGACGGCTCTCGTTCAACCAGGCCGCGTCGCAGGCGACGCAGGTGCGCCTGGTGCAGGCGGCCGCCGGCGACAGCGACGGCGAGCTGATGATCGAGAGCGGGGGCGGCAATCTCGGCGCTACGCATGTCGTCACCGGCACGGCCAGCACGGAGGCGATCAAAGTGCCCTCGCTGCGGTTGACGCGCATTCTCGACGAAGCCGGCGTCACCAAGGTGGACGCGTTGAAGATCGACGTCGAGGGGTTCGAGGATCGCGTGCTGATCGGCTTCTTCCGCGACGCGCCGCAATCGCTATGGCCGCGCGCGGTGGTGATCGAGCATTTGTCACAAAAGGATTGGCGGGAAGATTGTATCGCTGACATGGTCGCGCGCGGCTTTGTGGTTGCGCGCAAGACGCGGAGCAATACGTTCCTGTCGCGTTGACGACGAACGACGGAGGTGACGATGATCGACCATATGGGCTTCCCGGTCTCCGACTATGAGCGCGCCAAGGCGTTCTACGCCAAGGCATTGGCCCCACTCGGCTACAGCCTGATCATGGAGGTCACGCAGGAGCAGACCGGACATGATCCGGCCGCCGGCTTCGGCGCCGATGGCAAGCCGGATTTCTGGATCGGCGGCGAGGGCGCGCTGAACAAGCCGGTGCATGTCGCGATCCTGGCAAAGGACCGCGCCACGGTGGATGCGTTCTACAAGGCGGCGATCGCGGCGGGCGGGCGCGACAACGGGCCGCCCGGCATTCGGGCGCATTATCATCCGACCTATTACGGCGCTTTCGTGCTCGACCCTGATGGACACAACATCGAGGCGGTTTGCCACGCGCCGGAATAGATAAGTTCCATCTTCCGGCCGGAACCTCGTTCCGCGCGCGCCGTTGTCGTCCCTTGCAAGAAGGAGCACGACATGGCCAACGACAATGCCCGCGACGTCGATCGCGTATGGGATCTGATGAAGACGATCGGATTCGCGATGCTGGTGACGCGCGATGGCGACAAGCTCCGCGCGCGGCCGATGAGCGCCTATCTCGATCGCAACGCGGACACGATATATTTCCTCACCGACGCGCGGCGTCACAAGGACGAGGAGATCGCGCGCAATCCGTCCATCAACCTGTCGTTCGCGGATGCGAGCAGCCAGAAATACGTGTCGCTGACCGGCACTGCCGTTGTCTCCAACGACCGTGCGAAGATCAAGGAGCTGTTCTCGACCCCGGCCAAGGCGTGGTGGGACTCTGCGGAAGATCCCAACATCCGCGTGCTCAAGGTCACGCCCGACGATGCCGAGTTCTGGGACTCGCCCGGCACCGTGATCTCCTATGTGAAGATGGCGGCCGCGGCAGTGACCAACACGCGGCCCGATCTCGGCGACAACCGCAAGGTCTCGATGTAATGCCGATTGAGCCGCCCGAGATTCCGCCGTCGACGCCGGGCACACCCACCGAGCCGCCGCCGGGGATTCCGCCGGGCAATCCGCAGCCTGAAATCGCGCCGCCGGTGCGCGAGCCCGGCTCGCCAGCGCCGCCCGACGAATTGCCGGGCCGCATGCCTGAAGAGATTCCATCACGCGGACCGAACGGACCGCTCACGCCGAATCCCGCGACGGATGCAAGTCCGCCGCGGGATCGCGCATGAGGCGACGCATCACATCCGAGGCAATTGCAACCTGCGTCTGAATGCGCAATGAACGTCACCATAGTGAGGTGATTTGCGTGCAGAAATAAATCGGGCCGCGTCCGCTTCGTCCGCCACAATCCGGCCTAACGCGTAGCTGTTCATCCCAACACTTCGTCAAAGAACCTTCCGGGGAAGTTCACCACATGACCAACCTTCGTTTCGTGCTGCTTGCCACCACGGCTCTGACCGCGATGCAATTCGCAAGCTCCGCATCGCATGCACAAGGCGCGCCGCCGCTCGTCGTCGCGCAGGCGCAGCCACAAGAGACCGGCCCTGACGGAAAACCGAAGCAGCCGCCGAAGGGACCGCCGGCGGCCGCGCCGCCTGCGGCGCCCGCCCGCCCGGCCGCACCGCCGCCCGCAGCTGCACCGCCCCATCCGCCCGCGGCACCTCCGCCGGCTGCCGCACCGCCGCGGCCAGCAGCTCCGCCGCCGCCTCCGCCGCCACCTGCGGCCCGTCCGGCACCGCCACCACCGCCGCCTGCGGCCCCGAAGCCGCCTTCGCCGCCCCCGGCTGCGGCTCCGCAACAGCATGCGCCGCCTCCTGCACCGCCCGCGGCACGCCCGGCTCCCACGCCCCCGGCACCGCCGCCCGCCGCGGCTCCGCAGCAGCACGCACCCACACCTCCGCCTCCGACGCCGCCCGCGGCTCGTCCGGCTCCCACACCACCGCCCGCTCCCGCTCCGCAGCAGCACGCACCGACACCTCCGCCGCCTCCTGCGGCCGGTCCTTCGGGACGGCCTGCGCCTGCGCCGACAGCAACGCCCCCGGCATCTGCTGCTCCCGCAGCGCGCCCGGCAACGCCTGCTGCCCCGACCGCCACGCCTGCTCCGACAGCAACGCCTGCACCGACCGCAACGCCAGCTCCGGGCAGCACGCCGCCGACTGGCCGCCCCGGTGCGCCGCCCCCCGGCGGACGTCCTGGCGCGCCTCCGGCTGCAGGATCAGCGACACCGGCTCCGGGCGCCACGCCCGCGCCGACGACTACCCCGACCCCCGGTGGCGCTCCGACGCCCCCGCCGGGACGTCCCGGTGCGGGACCCACGCCCGCTCCTGGCGCGACCCCGGCTCCAGCCGCGACGCCGACCCCAGGCCAGCAGGGAGGAACGCCTCCTGCCGGCGCGCCCGCTGCCGGAGCTCCGCCGACCCAGCCGCAGGCAGGCGCCCCGCCCCGGCCGCCGGCTCCCCCCGCTGGCGCCGCGGCACCTAGCACCGTCCCGGGCTCGGCGGCTGCGACCCCGCCGCCCAACAGGGCACAATACGCGACGCCCACCGTTGCGCCGGCCTTCCGCGCCGCCCCGACGACGACCACGCCCCTGCCGCCACCGCCGCGTCCGCCGCAGCGTGACCTGACGCCGCTCGCGATCGGTGCAGGTGTCGTCGCCGGTGCCGTGATCGGCGCCACCATCGCCGACTACCGCAACCAGCGCCGCGAAAGCATCGAAGGCGGTCGCACCGTCTACACCGAGCCGGACCGCATCATCATCCGCGATCCGGGCGGGCAGACATACGTCCGCGGCAACGATCTCTATCGCTTCCGCTATGGCGCCCGCGACATCCGCACCGAGACTGTCGGTGCCGATACCCGCACCGTGGTGATCCGTCCCGACGGCAGCCAGATCATTACGGTTGTCGGTCAGGATGGGCGGCTGCTGCGTCGAATCCGCAGGGACCCTGCCGGGCGCGAGCTCGTCATCATCGACAACAGCTACCGCGATCCGCGGTCGGTCGGCGGCTTCTATGTCGACGCGCCGCCTCCGGTCGTCAACATGCCCTACGATCGTTATATCGTCGACGCCCAGGAAGCGTCGCCGGACGTGATCTACGAGACGATGGTGGCGCCGCCGGTGCAACGGGTGGATCGTCGCTACACGCTCGACGAGATCCGCTACAGCCCCAATGTTCGCATGCAAATGCCGAGCATCGACCTCAACACGATCAACTTCGAGACGGGATCGTGGATCATCCCACCGGACCAGGCGGCGAAGCTGCAGTCGATCGCCGACGGTCTCAACCGTGCGATCCAGGCCAATCCGCGCGTGGTGTTCCTGATCGAAGGTCACACCGACGCAGTTGGCAACGACGTCGACAATTTGTCATTGTCGGATCGTCGTGCGCAGTCCGCGGCCGAATTGCTGACCCAGCAATTCGGTGTGCCGTCTGAGAACCTGACGTCGCAGGGCTACGGCGAGCAGTACCTGAAGGAGCAGACGCAAGGGCCGAGCGCGATCAACCGCCGCGTCACCGTCCGCAACATCACGCCGCTGCTCAACGGTGGCCAGGCCTCGCTGCCGCCGCCCCCGCCCGGCACCGCGCCGCCGCGCTGAGGCAAGCACAAATGCAAAATGGCCGGGAGCAATCCCGGCCATTTTTATTTCTGTCATTGCGAGGAGCGAAGCGACGAAGCAATCCAGACTGTCGCTGCGGAAAGACTCTTGATTGCTTCGCTTCGCTCGCAATGACGAATGAGGCAGCAATCCCCGGGCGCGTCAGCCCTTGTCATTCTCCAGACGGAAGATCTGCGAGCCTTCACTGCCCGACAACAGGCCCGTGTCGCTGTAGAGCTTCAGCTTGGCGCGGGTGTCGTTGATGTCGAGGTTGCGCATGGTGAGCTGACCGATGCGATCGGCCGGCGTGAACGCCGCGTCCTCGACCTTCTCCATGCTGAGCCGCTCCGGCGCATAGGTCAGGTTCGGGCTTTCCGTGTTGAGGATCGAGTAGTCGTTGCCGCGTCGCAGCTCCAGCGCCACCTCGCCTGTGACGGCGCGGGCGACCCAGCGCTGCGCGGTCTCGCGCAACATCAGGGCCTGCGAATCGAACCAGCGGCCCTGGTAGAGCAGGCGTCCGAGGCGCATGCCGCTGATGCGGTATTGCTCGATGGTGTCCTCGTTGTGGATGCCGGTGACGAGGCGCTCATAGGCGATGTGCAGCAGCGCCATGCCGGGCGCTTCATAGATGCCGCGGCTCTTGGCTTCGATGATGCGGTTCTCGATCTGGTCGCTCATGCCGAGGCCGTGGCGGCCGCCGATCGCGTTGGCTTCGAGGAACAGCGTGACAGGATCAGAGAAGGTCTGACCGTTCAGCGCGACCGGCTGGCCTTCCTCGAAACGCACCACGACCTTCTCGGCCTTGACGTTGCAGTCGTCACGCCAGAACGGCACGCCCATGATCGGGTTGACGATCTTGATGCCGCTGTCGAGGCTCTCGAGATCCTTGGCCTCGTGCGTCGCGCCGAGCAGATTGCTGTCGGTCGAATACGCCTTCTCGGCACTCATCTTGTAGGCAAAGCCCTGGGCGGTCATGAACGCCGACATCTCGGCGCGGCCGCCGAGCTCGTCGATGAACTGCTGGTCGAGCCAGGGCTTGTAGATGCGCAGGCCCGGATTGGTCAGCAGGCCGTAGCGATAGAAGCGCTCGATGTCGTTGCCCTTGAAGGTCGAGCCGTCGCCCCAGATGTTGACGCCGTCCTCCTTCATCGCCGCGACCAGCATAGTGCCGGTCACGGCGCGCCCCAATGGCGTGGTGTTGAAATAGGTGATGCCGCCGGTGGAGATATGGAAGGCGCCGGACTGGATCGCGGCGATGCCTTCATGGACGAGCTGCGTGCGGCAATCGACCAGCAGCGCTTTCTCCGCGCCGAACTCCATCGCCTTGCGTGGGATCTCGTTGTAATCGGCTTCGTCGGGTTGGCCGAGATTGGCGGTATAGGCGTAGCAGCGCGCGCCCTTCTGCTTCATCCAGAGCAGCGCCGCGCTGGTGTCGAGACCGCCCGAAAAAGCGATGCCGACTTTCTCACCCTTGGGCAGGCTTTTCAGGATCGTGGTCATGGGGCTTCCAATCGGTCTCGAAGGGCGGGTGTCGTTTCACGGGGTTGACCGCGCGAATATCAAATTTCGCGGGGCTCGGCACCCCTTTAATGGCTCAAACTGACGGCTCGGCACTCGACTTGCTGCCGAACAGGCGCTGGCGCAGCCGGTAGGCGGGCATGTTCAGCCGGGTCAGGGCGGCATCGACCGCCTCGTCCGAAAACCGGGTCCGCGGCCAGCGGTAGATCAGCGCGTAGGCAAACCAGATCACGACGAAGGTGACGAGGCCGGCGATCGACACGTCGGTGAAGAAGTGGCCGCCAAAGGCCATCCGTAGCCCGCTGGTCACGAGGCCGAACACCACGGCTCCGGCATAAGCGAGCGGCCGCCACGGCGGCGGGGCCAGTGCGGCGGGCGCCAGCGTCCAGAACGCGGTCGCGCCCTCGCCCGAGAAGAACGAGCAATTGCGCGCGCAGTGGCCGCGCGGATCCCACCACGGCACGAATGGCAGGTCGCCGGCAAACTGCGTCACCACCACCGGGCGCGGCCGGCCCCAATAGGATTTGAAGGCGAGATTGGTAAGGATGCCGGCTGATAGGATGATCGTCACCAGAAGGAAGACGATCGCGCGCCCGGATACCATCAGTGGCCGGTCTGGCCTGACCATCTTGACCACGAGCGCGACCAGCGCAGGCAGCACGAACGCCCAGGCAACCCACATCGCGGCATCCCGCGCGAAGCCGGCCCAATCGTTCAGCTTGAGCGGAAACGACTTGGTATCAGGGTCGAAGAAGAGCGCGGCAAGCTTGAGGTCAAGCTCGGGATAGAGCCCGAAGACGACGCCGATCACGAGCCACAGCGCCAGGGCGATGAAGAGTCCAGTCCGGTTCATGGCGCGCGGTTTAGCCGAGTGGGAAGGGGATGAAAACCCCGGGGCAAGTCAGAAACTCACCGCACGTCCGGTCTTGAATTCGACGGCAGAGGCGGAGGCGGCTGGCGCGGCAGCGGCGGATTGCGCCAGGCGCCGGCGTTGCGGCCGGCGACCAGCCAGTAGACGACACCGGCGACGATGCCGGCGCCGGTCATGATCTCGAGATGGCGGCGCACGATGCCTTCGAATTGCAGCGTGTCGGCATGAAACGGGACCAGGCCGAGATAGCAGGCGAGCCCTACGACGCCGCCGCCCACGGCATAGGCGAGCGCGCTGCGGATGTAGAGCGCCTCGGTGATCGCGACGATCACCGCCGCCGGCACCAGCGCAAAGCCGGAGACGAAGATGAAGCCGAACCCGAGCACGATATCGATCGTGCCCTGATCGACGGGACCGGCGCCGAGATCGGCGAATTCCGGAAACAACAGCGCGACGACGACGATCATGCCGCCGATGAAGCAGGCGGCGAGAAAGCCGATGAAGATGACGATGAGGCGGCCGATCAGGGACATGCCGGAAAAGTCACCGTTGTCGTCATTGCGAGCGAAGCGAAGCAATCCAGAGATGCGTCCGCGGAGGCAGTCTGGATTGCTTCGTCGCTGCGCTCCTCGCAATGACGGGGAAGCAACACAGTGCGCCTACCAAGCTAATCCGTCATCGCCATGGCGCGCAGCGTCTGGCGTTCCCTGGCGGAAAGCTTTTCCGTCTCCGACTTGAGCTGGCCGCAGGCGGCGAGGATGTCGCGTCCACGCGGGGTGCGCACCGGCGAGGAATAGCCGGCGTTGAAGACGTATTCGGAGAACTTTTCGATCTGGTCCCAGTCCGAGCATTCATAGGCGGTGCCGGGCCAGGGGTTGAACGGGATCAGATTGATCTTGGCGTGAATGCCCTTGAGCATCTTCACCAGCAGCTTGGCATCGTCGAGCGAATCGTTGACGCCCTTGAGCATCACGTATTCGAAGGTGATGCGGCGCGCGTTCGAGGCGCCGGGATAATCGCGGCAGGCCTGCAGCAATTCCTTGATCGGATATTTGCGGTTGAGCGGCACCAGCTCGTTACGCAGCTCGTCGCGCACCGCATGCAGCGAGATCGCGAGCATCACGCCAATCTCCTCGCCCGCGCGCACGATGTTCGGCACCACACCCGAGGTCGACAGCGTGATGCGGCGGCGGGAGATGCCGATGCCTTCGTTGTCGCCGACGATCAGCAGCGCATCGCGCACCGCGTCGAAATTGTAGAGCGGCTCGCCCATGCCCATCATCACGATGTTGGTGACACGACGCGTACCGTCTTCGCGATCGGCCCAGTCGTTCAGACGATCCCGCGCGACCATCACCTGTCCCACGATCTCGCCGGCAGTGAGGTTGCGCACCAGGCGCTGCGTGCCGGTGTGACAGAAGGAGCAGTTCAAGGTGCAGCCGACCTGCGAGGAGACACATAGCGTGCCGCGATCGGTTTCGGGGATGTAGACGCACTCGACTTCATGCGCCTTTTCGACATTGTCGCCGCTCGGCAAACGCAGCAGCCATTTGCGGGTGCCGTCGTTGGATATCTGCTCGGCCACGACTTCGGGCCGGTCGACGGTGAAATGTTGCGCGAGCTCGGCGCGAATGCCCTTCGAGACCGACGTCATCTCTTCGAAATTCTGGGCGCCACGGAAATACATCCAGTGCCACAGCTGCTGCACACGCATCTTGCGCTGCGCAGGTGCAACGCCGATCTCGCCGAGACGATCGGCAAGCTCGGTGCGCGACAGGCCGATCAGCGAGGGCCTCGCCGGCGGCACATAGGTTTCGAGCGGAGTCTTCTCCACCAGCGTTGCGTTGTGCGGCTCGGTCATCGGTTGCATTGAATGGCCTGGTCAGGTGGTCGTTCCGGATGGTCCGAAGGACCGGCCCGGAACCGCGAGATTCCGGGTTCGATGTTGCGCATCGGCCCGGAATGACGGGAGAAAATCTGGAACGCGCCCTATATAGCAACCGGAACCGCCGATTGCGACCTTATCGACCGCAGGCTTAACGCCTGCAATCCTGGGAGATTCGGTCAAGCGCCTGGGCGAGGCCCTTCAGCGAGAAGGTGTCGGTCGTCTCGGTCCCCTTGGCCGACATGCCCTTGACCACGAGATCGGCGGATTTGCGCATGGCCTCGACCATCCGCTCTTCCTCGGCCGCGTTCTTGATCCAGAGCCCGTCGCCCTGCGAGTACATGGCAAACGCGGCGCCGCCGACCTCGACCGAGGATTCAGAGCCCGGCTTCAGCGCGTAGCCGATCATGACCGAGACTTCGTTGTTGACCTTCTCCGCCGGGCGGGTGGAGACGAAGGCATAGGCAGGATCGCGCGGCCGGTTCGGCGGGTTGGTCTTCGACGACGACGGCTTGGCCAGCGCGAAGCAGACCTTTTTGCCATTGGGCGCGGCCGAATAGGCGCCCCAGGTGCCGAACTGACCGATCAGGGTTGGCTCGGCGCCGCCAGCAACCGCCGCGTGCGGGGCCGCCGGTTTGCTCTCGGGCTTGGCAACCGTCTTACCAGTGGTATTGGCCACCGGCGCGGCCAGTTTCGGCGCGGGCTCTTTCGGTGCAGCCTTGGGCGCAGGTTGCGCCGTCTGCGCCCGCGCGGAATCGATGATCCCACAGGCCGCCACGCCCGTCATCAAAGCTAAAATCAGCACCCGCCACATGCTGGAGTGGTTCCCTCAATATTGTGACTGGAAGATGGCCCGGTCGCGCATTGTCCCCGGGGCAGGGATAGCCGGGAAAGTCCAATTTGGGAAGGCAGTTAGCGAAGCTCGCGGCGACTAGGCCCTGGATCGCGCGGCGCGCTGCTCCGCCCATTGCGCATCGGTCCAGCGCAACAAATCCTCGGCGCCGGAGCTGCGCAAATGCGCGCCACCGTCGATCACCACCATCTCGCCGTTGATGTAGCCGGCACGGGTCGGAGACCAGGAAGCTGGCGAGGTCGGCAAGCTCGCCGTGCTCGCCGGTGCGACCCATCGGGTTGCGCGCGGCCCATCCTTCGTCGCGACCCTCGGGGCGGAGCTGACCCGAGGCGCCGGCGGTCGGGAACGGTCCCGGCGCGATCGCGACGGTGCGGATGCCCTTCGGGCCCCATTCCACGGCGAGACTTTTGGTCATCGCCAGCACGGCCGACTTTGCCATCGCCGACGGGACGGTGAAGGCGCGGCCGGTGATGGTCGAGGTCGAGAGGATAGAGAGCACGACGCCGCCATGCTTGGCGTCGATCCAGCGCTTGCCGACGGCAAGCGTGCAATACATCGCACCTTGCAGCGTCGGGGCGAGGATCGCATCCGCGGCGCGGAATGAGAGATGCTCGCTCTGCGCAATGAAAGTCGCAGCCGCGTTGTTGACGAGGATATCGAGCGGCGCCTCGCGCCAGATGGCCTCCATCATGCTCTCGACGGCGGTGCCGTCGCGGATATCACAGGCGATCGTCGTGACCTTCCCGCCGGTCTCTTCGCGCATCTCGCTCGCCGCCGCCTCGAGCCGATCGACCTTGCGGCCGCAGATCACGAGCTCGGCGCCGAGCGCGAGGAAGCGGCGTCCTATCGCAGCGCCAAGGCCCGAACCGCCACCAGTGATGAGGATGCGCTTGTCCTTGAGCAGGCCTGTTTCAAACATGGTTTGAATCCTCCTTTTTCTTCTTCCGTCATTGCGAGCGAAGCGAAGCAATCCAGGCTATTTCCGCGGCACGGATTCTGGATTGCTTCGCTGCGCTCGCAATGACGAGAGGATAGGCCGGTGCGGTCCAATAGCCAAAGAAACCGGATTGTCGCCCGTCCCTAAATCCGGCAGAACCAGCCCAACTATAATTCTGCCTCGAAACGCCAAGTGCTCTCAAGAAGGTGCCGCCATGAAAGCCATCCTCTGCTCGCAATATTGCCAGCCCGACGATCTCGTTCTGGCCGACGTGCCGGATCCGGTGGCCGGTCCCGGCGAAGCCGTGATCGCGATCAAGGCTGCGGCGCTGAATTTTTTTGACATCCTGATGATCCAGGGCAAGTACCAGATCAAGCCGCCGTTCCCGTTCTCGCCGGCCGCCGAGGTGGCTGGGGTGATCGAGAGCATCGGCCCCGGCGTGACCGATCTGAAGGTCGGCGATCGCGTCGTCGCCTCCTGCGGCCACAATGGCGCACGCGAAAAGATCGCGTTGCCCGCGGCATCGATCGTGAAGATCCCCGACAATCTCGATTATGACCGCGCGGCTGGCATCATCATCATCTACGGCACCGCGCTGCACGCGCTGGAAGATCGCGCGAGCCCGAAGCCGGGCGAGACGCTCGCGGTGCTCGGCGCGGCCGGCGGCACCGGACTTGCCGCTTGCGAGCTCGGCAAGCTGATGGGCCTGAAGGTGATCGCCTGCGCCTCGTCGGACGAGAAGCTCGAATTCGCCAAGGCGCACGGCGCAGAACTCACGCTCAATTACGGCAAGGAAGATTTGAAGGAAGGCTTGCGAAAGCTTACCGGCGGCAAGGGCGTCGACATCATCTTCGATCCGGTTGGTGGTACGTATGCCGAGCAGGCGCTGCGCTCGATTGCCTGGGAAGGCCGCTTCCTCGTGATCGGCTTTGCCGCCGGCGACATTCCGAAGATGCCGCTGAACCTCGCGCTGCTGAAGGGCTGCGATATCCGCGGCGTGTTCTGGGGCGCCTGGACCCGGCTCAACCCGGAAAAGAACCGCGCCAATCTCGAGAAGCTCGTGAAGTGGACAGCGGAAGGAAAGATCTCCTCGCATGTCGACCGCGTCTTCCCGTTGGCGCAGACGGCGGATGCGCTCAAGGTGCTCGCGGGACGTCAGGCCATGGGCAAGGTGATTTTGCGTCCGTGAGGGTGTCGGCGCGTAGAGTGTCGCGACATCGTCACCACACACTCAGCTGTCGTCGCCCGGCTTGACCGGGCGACCCAGTACTCCGTCACGAGTGTTGTTGAATCGATAAGCCGCGGCGTACTGGATTCCCCGCCTTCGCGGGGAATGACAGTGGAGGATGCGGCGGCAGCTACTGCTCGGCTTCCACGTCCACCTCATCCACCCCGCGCTTCAGCGCGGCGCGGGCGGCTTCGCGATGTTCATTCGTGATGTGGCCGGCGACCATGCGGATCGCAGTGGCGAGCACGGCGGCGTCATCGGTGAAACCGAGAATCGGCATCACGTCGGGAACGAAGTCGAACGGCAGGATGAAATAGGCGATCGCCCCGAGCAGCGACGCCTGGATATGGCGCGGCGTCTGCCGGTCGAAGGCGCAGTAATAGGCGGCGAGCAGATCCTCCGCGAACGGCAGTTGCGCGGCGACACGCTTCAGCTTGCGCCAGAAGCGGCGGCGCACGCTCTCACGATCTTCCGCGAGCCGGTCGGCCGGCTCGAAACCAACGCTGTGTTCGGCAGCCATGGTCGACAAACTCCCCGTTCAGCCTGGGGTGGCAGATCGCCGCATCCCGTGCTGAACACAAGATGGGGAGGCGGCAGCGCCTCGCAAGACGTCAGCCTGGTGTCAGCTTGGCGATGGCGTTCATCGCCGTGGCAAGCTCGATGTCGAGCGCGGTGACGCCGCCGGCATCATGGGTCGCCAGCACCACCTCCACCGTCTTGTAGACGTTGCGCCATTCGGGGTGGTGGTCCATCTTTTCGGCGACCAGCGCGACGCGGGCCATAAAGCCGAACGCCTCGTTGAAATCCTTGAAGACAAAGGTCTTCCCGATTGCGTCGCGTCCTTGAACCACGGTCCAGCCCGGTAGTCCGCCCAGCGCCTGCCTGCGCGCCTCCGCCGAGAGCCGTTCTGCCATCGTCGCCTCCGTCCTTCAGGGGAACTTTACCCTAACACCGTGCTGACGCCCCGGGTTCATACGGGATTTCGTCCATCCGCTAACCATGACGGAGATGTAACCCCGCCGGACAAGAAATTTGCTACACTTGAGGGTGTAAATCGCCGGCCGAGATGAAACTGAGCCTCAAGCGACTGTTCGGGAGATCGATGACCGGGGGATTGGACCTGGCCGAAGCGCCCACCCCGCCTTCGCCGCGATCAGCGGCGCGGAAGACGGCGCTCGTGTCTCTGGCACTCGTGCTTGCGATCGTGGGCACGCTTGCCGGCGGCTATTATTTCGCGATGCGGCCGGTGACGCTGAAGATCGCGGTCGGTCCCGCCAACAGCGATGACCTCAAGGTCGTGCAGGCGCTGACGCAGGCTTTCACTCAGAACAAAAGTCTTGTGCGGCTACGGCCGATCCAGACCGACGGCGCCACAGCCAGCGCCGAGGCGCTCGCGGAGGGCAAGGTTGATCTCGCCATCGTGCGCGGCGACGTCGACGTGCCGAAGAACGCGCAGGCGGTCGCGACCCTGCGCAAGAACGTCGTGGCGCTGTGGTCCGTGCCCGGCAAGGGCAAGAAGAAGGGCGCGAAGATCACCAAGATCGCGCAGCTCGCCGGCCATCGGGTCGGAGTGATCGGCCGCACCCAGGCCAACGTCAATCTGCTCAAGGTGATCCTCCAGCAATACGGCGTCGATCCTGCCAAGGTCGAGGTCATACAGTTCCCCGCCAATGAAGCCGCCGAGGCGATCAAGGCCCAGAAGGCCGATGCCTATCTCGCAGCCGGCCCTGTCAACAGCAAGATCACGTCGGACGCGATCGCCGCCACTGCCAAGGAGGGCGGGACGCCGGTCTTCCTCGCGATCGATTCCGCGGATGCGATCGCGCAGAACCATCCGGTTTATGAAGCCTCGGAGATTCCGGCCGGCACCTATGGCGGCTCACCCGTTCGCCCCGACGACGAGGTCAAGACGATCAGCTTTTCACACCACATCGTGGCGCGCAAAGGCGTATCCGAAACCAACATCGCCGCGTTCACGCGCCAGCTTTTTGCCGTGCGCCAGCAACTGGTGACGGAATTCCCGCTGGCGGCGAAGATCGAAACACCCGACACCGACAAGGACGCGGTGATCCCGGTGCATCCCGGCGCGGCCGCCTTCGTCGACGGCGAGGAAAAGACCTTCCTCGACAGATACAGCGATTACATCTGGTGGACGCTGATGGCGCTCTCGGCCATGGGCTCGATCGGCGCCTGGTTTGCGGGCTATTTGAAGAAGGACGAGCGCGACAACAACAACCATCAGCGTGAACGTCTGCTCGACATGATCGCGGCGGCACGCAAGAGCGAGACGACCGAAGACCTCGACCAGATGCAGACCGAGGCCGACGACATCCTGCGCAATACACTGCGCTGCTTCGATCACGGCGCGATCGAGGAAGCCGCGCTCACCGCCTTCAACATCGCGCTCGACCAGTTCCACGCGGCCGTCGCCGATCGCAAGGCGGTGCTATTCAGCCTGCCGCAGAACCTGCAGCGCGCCGGCGCACAGTTCAGGGCCGCCGGCAGCGCGTAAAAGCTTCCGCGCGTAATCGCGGCGTCACATTGTCTCAATATAGCGTCGGACTTCACCGTGGCGGTCGCCTGAGCGATCGTCTCACGCGATATCGAGTCCGTCCCATGAACATCAAATTCTCCCGTCGCCGTTTCCTGACGACCAGTGCCGGCGCGCTTGGCGCGGTCGCAATGCCGCATCTCTCCCGCGCGGCCGACCGGCCGGCCGTGACCCATGGCGTGCAGTCGGGCGACGTCACCGTCGACGGTGGCGTGGTCTGGGCGCGCGCCGACCGTCCCGCGCAGATGCTGGTCGAAGTGGCGACGACGGAGTCGTTCAGGGATGCTCGCGCGCTGCCGCCGATCGCAGCGCTGCCCGAAAGCGATTTCACCGCGAAGATGCTGATCGAAAACCTGCCGGGCGGACAGGACATCTTTTATCGCGTCCGCTTCCGCGACCTTTCGCACACCGCGGTGGTGGGCGAACCGGTGACCGGCCGCTTCCGCACCGCGCCCGCCGACCGCCGCGACGTCAGCTTCGTCTGGGGCGGCGACGTCGCCGGCCAGGGCTGGGGCATCAACCCCGACGACGGCGGCATGTTCACCTTCTCGGCGATGCGCAAGCACCGTCCGGATTTCTTCCTGCACTCCGGCGACACCATCTATGCCGACGGTCCCATCCAGTCCGAGGTGAAGCTCGCCGACGGCAAGATCTGGAAGAACGTCACCATCCCCGAGAAGGCCAAGGTCGCCGAGACGCTGGACGAGTACCGCGCCGCGCACAAATACAATTTCACTGACGACAATCTTCGCGCCTTCAATGCCGAAGTCCCGATCTTCGTGCAGTGGGACGACCATGAGGTGACCAACAACTGGTCGCTTTCGAAGGAGCTGCCGGCGACCTACAAGGAGCGCGACATCGCACTGCTTGCGGCCCGCGCGGGCCGTGCCTTCCACGAGATGTATCCGATGCGCGAGAGCATCGTCGAGCCCGGCCGCGTCTATCGCCAGATCTCCTATGGTCCTCATCTCGACGTGTTCGTGCTCGACGAGCGCAGCTATCGCGGCCCGAACGGCCCCAACCTCGAAACCGCTTACGACCCGGCCAGCTATTTCCTCGGCCCCGACCAGATCGCCTGGCTCAAGCGCGGCCTGTTGAATTCGCGCGCGACCTGGAAAGTGATCGCCTCCGACATGCCGCTCAGCCTCGTCGTGTCAGATACGGCAAAGGGTGGATCGGAAGCCATTGCGCAGGGCGACGGCCCGGTGCGCGGCCGCGAGTTCGAGATCGCCGACATCCTGCGCTTCATCAAGATGGCGCCGGTCAGCAACACCGTATGGCTGACGGCGGACGTGCATTACGCCGCCGCGCACTATTACGATCCGAACAAGGCCCAATTCCAGGATTTCGAGCCGTTCTGGGAGTTCGTGTCGGGCCCGCTTCACGCAGGCACGTTCGGTCCGAACGCGCTCGACAATACATTTGGGCCGGAGGTGCGTTTCGTCAAGGCGCCGGGGAAAGACAACCAGAACCTGCCGCCGTCCGCCGGCATGCAGTTCTTCGGTCACGTCAAGATCGACGGCGCTTCCGGCCAGATGACGGTGACCTTGCGCGACCGCGCCGACGTCGCGCTGTGGTCGACCACGCTCGATCCGAAGCCGGCCTGACGCCGTATCGCTAGTCCGTCGCGCGGACCTGGAGCGCTGCCTCCAGCGCGTCGCTCGAACACGGCTTCTGCAGACGCGGCTGGCCGGCGAATTCCGGCGGGATGCGCGCGTCAGCGCCGTAGCCGGTGACGAAGACGAACGGAATTTTCAGGGCCGCGAGCCGTTCGGCGACCGCAAAACTGTTCTCGCGACTTAATCCCACGTCGAGCAAGGCGAATTCGGGGGCATGCGCCGCGATTGCGGTCAGCGCCTGCGCCACTGAACCTACCGTGCGCACGCTCTTCACGCCAAATCCGAGCAGGCGATCCTCGAAGTCGATCGCGATGATCGGATCGTCCTCGACGATGAGGACATCGGCGGGACAGTTTGAACCATCGGAAACAGCGGGTGCCATCATCGAAACTTGGAGCATGAGGTTTTCTCTGACTGGGATACCGGGTCACGACGCCTGTACCCAGCGCGAAGGGTTCCCGGAACGAAACCACCACATCACAGTTGTCAGGTCTGTCTACTTGTGCACACAGGACCTCGTCGGAACTCGCTAATGTGGAGGCGGATGGGAGTTTAAGATGGACGCGCGGACCAGCAACGCCACCGAGATCGATAGCCGGCCGACCAACAATCTGCTGCGGCGCTTGAGCCACGCCGACTACGCGCTGCTCGCACCGCACATTACCGTCGACACGGCCGGGGCGAGCGAGCTGCTCTACAATCCCGGCGACGACGTCCAGGTCGTCCATTTCCCCTGCGGACCATCGCTCGCGACTTTCCTCGTTCCCAATGAGGACGGCCGTGACGTCGAGACCATCCTGGTGGGCCGCGAAGGCGCAGTGGGCGGTATCGTCAGCGAGGGCTATCTGCCGGCCTATACCCGGATCTGCGTGAAATTCGGCGGACCGTTTGCGCGAATTCACGTCAGCAAGCTGGAGGCCGCCAAGCAGCGCTCGTCCTCGTTGCGCCATGTCTTCGCTCGCTACGCCGACTGCATGCTGGCGCAGATCTTCCAGTCCACCGCCTGCAACGCCATTCACTCGATCGAGCAGCGCACTGCCAAATGGATGCTGGCAGCGATGGAGCGGACCGGCGACGAGAGCAGCGTGCCCCTGACCCATGAACAGCTCGCGACACTGCTCGGTGTCGGCCGCAGCTATGCCAGCCGCGTGCTCCAGTCGTTCAAGGCGGAAGGTGTGCTCGACACCCGGCGCGGATCGATTCTGGTCCGTAACCGCGAGGGCCTGCGCCTGCGCGCCTGCCGGTGCAACGAGGCCGTGAAGATGCACTTCGAGGAAGTGCTGCGCGGCGTCTATCCGACCGAGGAGCGGCAAGCCGGCTAGCCGCCCGCCTCGCTCCTCTTCGGGGATAAGAAGCGGCCGCACTATCCCGCCAGGCGGGAACCTGGGCTAATGTCCCCGCATGAGCGGGGCTTTCCTTCACACTCTCTTCGACGTGGCAGCATGGCTGGCTGCGGCCGTGGCGCTGTACTGGCTGTCGCGACAGGGCTTGCAGTTTCCGACGCAATCCTTCGAAAGGTCCTACCTCGCCGCTTTGGTGTTCGGTGCAGGCCTCGGCGCCTATCTGTTCGGCTCCGCCAATCTGTGGCTGTCGGGCCAGAGCGGCATCGCGCGCTCCGTGGAAGGTGCGCTCGCCGGCGGCATCGTGGCGATCGAGCTCTACAAATGGTCCGCAGGGATCACCGTCCGAACGGGCGCCCGTTTTGCGCTGCCGCTGGCGATCGGCATCGCGATCGGCCGGCTTGGCTGCTATTTCGCGGGCCTCGACGATTTCACCTACGGCACGCCCACGGCATGGCCCTGGGGCCACGATTTCGGCGACGGCATCCTTAGGCATCCCGTGCAGCTCTACGAAAGCGTCGCTATGGGGGTGTTCGCGCTGCTCTACGTGCTGGCGGTCTTGAACCGGAGCGCGTTTGTGATCACCAATGGTTTCTACCTCGTCCTCGTCTACTATGGTGCACAGCGCTTCCTGTGGGAATTCCTCAAGCCCTACGGCACGCTGATCGGCCCCTTCACGCTGTTTCACCTGCTGTCGCTGTCCATCCTGCTCTACGCCGTCGTCATGCTGGCGACGGCGCCCAAAGCGAGACCCATGCATGAACGCGCCGTTGCGTAAGTCGCGCCCCTATATCTTCTGGGGCCAGACCCAATCTCTCTGCGAGACCTGCCTGAAGCTGGTGCCCGCTAAGATCCAGATCCTCGACAACGAGGTCTGGTACGAGAAGCGCTGCAAGGAGCATGGCGTCCAGTCCACGCTGGTGTCGACGGACGCAGCCTATTGGCGCCTGTGCAAGGATTTCATCAAGCCCGGCGACCGGCCGCTGGCCTTTCAACGGCACACCGAATTCGGCTGCCCCTATGATTGCGGCCTGTGCCCCGACCACGAGCAGCATTCCTGCTTGGCGCTGATCGAGATCACCGAGCATTGCAATCTGACCTGCCCGGTGTGCTTTGCCGATTCCTCGCCGGCGCGGACCAGCTTCACGCCGCTGGCCAAGGTCGAACGAATGCTGGACGCGTTGGTCGCGAGCGAAGGCGAGCCTGACCTGGTGCAGATCTCCGGCGGCGAGCCGACGCTGCATCCCGACTTCTTCGCGATCCTCGATGCGGTGCGCGCGCGCCCGATCCGCCATGTCATGATCAACACCAACGGCCTGCGTATCGCCCGCGAAAAGGATTTCGTGGCGCGGCTCGCCGAGAACAAGCGCGGGCTCGAGGTCTATCTCCAGTTCGACTCGCTCGAACGCGACGCTTTGATCAATCTGCGCGGCGCGGATTTGCGCAAGATCCGCCAGCAGGCGCTGGAAAATCTCGAGCATTACGGCGTGTCGACCACGCTGGTCGCGACCATCAAGCGCGGCGTCAACGATGCCGAGATCGGCGACATCGTTCGCCACGCGCTGACCTGGAAATGCGTGCGCGGCGTCACGCTGCAGCCGGTGCAGGATGCCGGCCGCAACGAGAATTTCGACAAGAACACCGACCGCATCATGCTGTCGGAGATTCGCAAGCGCGTGGTCGAAACCGGCGTATTCGGCGACAAGGACATGATCCCGCTGCCCTGCAACCCCGAAAGCATCTCGATCGGTTACGGCCTGCGCAACGGCGAGAAAGTGCTGCCGCTGACCTCGCTGATCCCACAGGAGCAGCTCGTCGCATTGTTGCCCAATACGATAAGCCCGGAGAAGCATCCGGCGCTGAGGGAGAAATTCATCGACCTGTTTTCGCTGTCCTCGGGACCGCTGAACACGAGCGAGCGCGTCTGCGAATTGCTGTGCTGCCTGCCGAGCTTCGAGGTGCCGCAGGGCATCACTTACGAGAACGTATTCCGCGTCACCATCGTGCAATTTCTCGACCGCTTCAATTTCTGCGTCGGCAACGTCAAGCGCAGCTGCATCCATTTCGTCACCGAGAACGGCGCGATCATCCCGTTCGACACCTACAATCTGTTCTACCGGAACGGAAAGATCGACGGCATCCGCGCCGAACTGGCGGCGCAGTCAACCGAAGGAGCCCTGCAGGCATGAGCATCAGCGACACGCCTTCACCAGCCCCGCCGGGACCCCCTCCTGCCCCGCCGAACAAGCGCAGCGGTTGCCTGACCGCGCTCATGGCGATCTTCGGGATCATCCTGCTGCTGCCCGGCGCCTGTGCACTCCTGTTCGGCGGAATATCCATATCCGACAGAGGCCGGATCGATTCCGACGTCGCGCCCCTGGTGTTCCTGGGCCTGGTCGTGGGGCTGGGCGGGGTCGCCCTGATCTGGGCCGCCATCAAGGGCCGGCGCGGCTGAGCCCGGCTTTTTGCCTAACCCCCGGGAATCTCCGGACAAAATTCAATCAACCAACGGCCAAAGAACACATTGTTTTTTGGCCGTTTTTGCCTATATTGCGCCGCAACGCGTAGGGTGCCCGGTCGATATGCCGGGCTTTCCCTTTTGGGCGGAAAGCGCCCCGTTTCCAGTCTTCAAGCGTTGTTTCGAGAAGAGGTCCCGGTCTGACCGGCGAGATCGCGCTTAACCCATTGTCCGACCGCAAAGAAGCTCACTCATGAACCTTCGCAACATCGCCATCATCGCCCACGTCGACCACGGCAAGACAACGCTCGTCGACCGCCTTCTCCAGCAATCCGGCACCTATCGCGAGAACCAGAAGGTGACCGAGCGCGCCATGGACTCCAACGATCTGGAGCGCGAGCGCGGCATCACCATTCTGGCCAAGGCGGCCTCGGTGCAGTGGAAGGACACTCGCATCAACATCGTCGACACCCCCGGCCACGCCGATTTCGGCGGTGAGGTCGAGCGCATCCTCAACATGGTGGACGGCGCGCTGGTGCTGGTCGACGCCGCCGAAGGCCCGCTGCCGCAGACCAAATTCGTGGTCTCCAAGGCGCTCAAGGTCGGTTTGAAGCCGATCGTCGTGATCAACAAGGTTGACCGTCCCGACGCGCGGGCGACCGAAGTCATCAACGAGGTGTTCGATCTGTTCGCGGCGCTCGACGCCAGCGAGGAGCAGCTCGACTTCCCGATCCTCTACGGGTCGGCCAAGCAAGGCTGGATGGCCGAGAGCCCGGACGGGTCGCACGAAGCCGGCATGCAGCCGCTGTTCGACCTGATCGTGCGCCATGTCGCGCCGCCGACGGTCGAGGAAGGCCCGTTCCGCATGATCGGCACCATTCTGGAAGCCAATCCCTATCTCGGCCGCATCATCACCGGCCGCATCTCTTCCGGTTCGATCAAGCCGAACCAGGCCGTGAAGGTGCTGGGCGCCGACGGCAAGACCATCGAGACCGGCCGCATCACCAAGATCCTTGCCTTCCGCGGCATCGAGCGCACCCCGCTCGACGAAGCCGAGGCAGGCGACATCGTTGCGATCGCCGGCCTGACCAAGGGCACCGTCGCCGACACCTTCTGCGATCCGTCGGTCGATACCCCGCTCGTGGCGCAGCCGATCGACCCGCCGACCGTGTCGATGTCCTTCATCGTCAACAACTCGCCGCTCGCCGGCACCGAAGGCGACAAGGTGACCAGCCGCATGATCCGCGACCGCCTGTTGCGCGAGTCCGAGGGCAACGTCGCGCTGCGTGTAGTCGAAGCCTCGGACAAGGACGCGATGGAAGTCTCGGGCCGCGGCGAATTGCAGCTCGCGATCCTGATCGAGACCATGCGCCGCGAAGGCTTCGAGCTTTCGGTGTCGCGTCCGCGCGTCGTGCTGCAGAAGGACGAGGCCACCGGCGCCACCCTGGAGCCGATCGAGGAAGTCGTCATCGACGTCGACGAGGAGCATTCCGGCGTCGTCGTGCAGAAGATGAGCGAGCGCAAGTCCGAGCTGATCGAGATGAAGCCGTCCGGCGGCAACCGTTTGCGCCTGGTGTTCTACGCGCCGACCCGCGGCCTGATCGGCTATCAGGGCGAACTGCTCACCGACACGCGCGGCACCGCGATCATGAACCGCCTGTTCCACGGCTACGCGCCCTACAAGGGTGAGATCCAGGGCCGCCGCAACGGCGTGCTGATCTCCAACGACCAGGGCGAAGCGGTGGCTTACGCGATGTTCAAGCTGGAAGATCGCGGCCCGATGATGATCGAGCCGGGCTGGAAGGTCTACAAGGGCATGATCGTCGGCGAGCATACCCGCGACAACGATCTCGAGATCAACGTGCTCAAGGGCAAGCAGCTCACCAACATCCGCACCACGTCGAAGGATGAAGCGGTGCGCCTGACCCCGCCGATCCGCATGACGCTCGAAAAGGCGCTGGCCTATATCGAGGACGACGAGCTGGTCGAGATCACGCCGAAGTCGATCCGCCTGCGCAAGCGGCATCTCGATCCGAACGAGCGCAAGCGCGCGGAAAAGTCCAAGGAAGCGGTGGCTTAAGCTACCGCTCGCAACTCTGTCATGCCCCGGCTCGACCGGGGCATCCAGTACGCCGCGGCTCATCGGTTCGACCACAAATGTCTCTGGAATACTGGATCACCCGCCTGCGCGGGTGATGACGGCTGTGCTTGGGGCGGCTTCAGCACTCTTCGCGAACGTGCTAGAGCCCGCGCATGAGTTCCCTTCCCTCATCCGTTGACGTCGCGATCATCGGTGCGGGCGCCGCCGGCCTCGGCGCGGCGCATGCACTGGCAGGCTCCGGCCTCTCCGTGATCGTGCTCGAGGCGCGTAACAGGCTCGGCGGCAGGGCCTGGACGGTGCAGGCCTCGCCCGACGTCACCTTCGACGTCGGCTGCGGGTGGCTGCACTCGGCAGACAACAACTCCTTTGTCGCGGTTGCAAAGCAGCTCGATTTCGAGGTCAACAAGGACCTCCCGCCCTGGCGCGACCGCGCCTATGGCAATGCGTTTCCGAAAGCCGAGCGCGATGATTTCATGCGCGCAATGGACGCCTTCTATGAGCGGCTGTGGAAGGCCGCCCTGAAGGGCAAGGACGTCCCCGCGAGCTTGAGCCTGGAGCCCGGCAATCGCTGGAATCCCATGATCGACGCGATCTCGACCTACATCAACGGTTGCGAACTGAAGGACATGTCGACGCTGGACTGGGACGCCTATGAGGACAGTGACCTCAACTGGCGCGTCCGCCGCGGCTATGGCGCTCTGATCGCGGCCTATGGCGCGCCATGCCCGATTGCGCTGAACTGCAACGTCACGCTGATCGATCATTCCGGCCAGCGCATCCGCATCGAGACATCGCAGGGCACGCTGACCGCGGACAAGGTGATCGTCACCGTGCCGACCAATCTTATCGCCAATGAGGCCATCCGCTTCTCGCCACCTCTCCCCGCCAAGGTCGATGCCGCGGCCGGCCTGCCGCTCGGGGTCGACGACAAGGTGACGCTGGCGCTCGAGGACGCCGAAGCCTTCCCGAAGGAAGGTAATTTGCGCGGCGCCACGATGCGCACCGACATGGGCACCTATCATATCCGCCCGTTCGGCCAGCCTTGCATCGAAGGCTTTTTCGGCGGCAGCTTTGCACGCGAACTGGAAGACGCGGGCGACGGCGCCATTGCCGCGCAAAGCATCGAGGAGATCGCAGGCTTGCTCGGCAACGACATCAGGCGAAAGCTGAAGCCGCTCTGCGAGTCGCGCTGGGCGCACGACCCGTTCGCGAGAGGCTCCTACTCGCACGCGCTGCCGGGCCACGCCGGCGACCGCGCCATACTGGCAGCGCCGGTGGACGGACGGCTGTTCTTTGCGGGAGAGGCGACATCGCCGAACTTTTTCTCGACGGCGCACGGGGCAAGGGACAGCGGCGAACGGGCGGCACAGGAAGTGCTGGAAGTTCTGGGCACACCGTAACCACACACGCCGTCATTGCGAGCGCAGCGAAGCAATCCAGAATCTTTCCGCAGCGGCAGCCTGGATTGCTTCGCTGCGCTCGCAATGACGAATTACTCGATCACCCGCGCCCGCAAGTCGGCATCCGGTACGAAGCACGAATCATACTTGCCGAAGATGCGGTAGCGGTTGCGCGCGACGAGGTTGTAGAGCGGGTCCCGTAGCGGCTTGGGCATGGCGAACAACGCGCGCACCCAGCCCCAGCCGCGGAGCTGCGACAGCACCGTCAGCGCAGCGTCCGACTTCATGAACACCTCGCCACCATGAATCACAGCATTGGTGTCGGGATCATCCGGATCGATACCGAACGTGCGCGCGAGCCGGGCGCCATAGTCGGACTGGATCGGAGTGAAGCGAAACCTCTTCCCCGTGTCGCGCGCGGCGACGAAGCGGACCCAGCGCGAGCAAAAAATGCAGACGCCGTCGAACAGGATCACGTCGTCGTCAGGCCATTTGGGCATCAGCGATTGTCCAGCATCAAAAGCGAGACAAGCATCAGCACGACCGCCGGCCCAGTCTTCACCAATGCGCCGAGCGGCTCGATCCAGAGGTCCGGCGTCAGGATCGCGGCACCAAACATATAGCCCAGCGAAGCCAGGATGCCCCCAACGAGTCCGATCGCAGCGGTGCGACGGACGGCAATCAGCACGCCAAGGCTCATATCCATCAGGCTGGTGCCGATGGTGATGGGATCGACCAGCGCCGACGGAAAATTGTGCGCAGTCAGTATCCCGGCGGCGGCGCGATAGGACACGAACAACGCGATGAAGCCGGAGACGATCCAGAACGCGACCAAACTGGCGAAGATCAGCGCCTTGACTAAGAACAGCCGCGCGAACCATTTGTCCTGGATGGTGGCGGGATGGCGCCCCATCGCCTCCGTCAACGTCTTCGGCACGATGCCCGTGGCGGCGATCCATGCCGAGGGATCGCCGCTCACGCCGCGGCGCAGCTCGGCGATGGCCGTGGAGCGCATCGGCGGCATCCAGCCAAGATAGTTGGCGACGTCGCCGCCTTTCGCGCCGAGATCGAGCATGAAGGACGGCATCGCGACGCGCAACCAGCCGGCCGTGCCGAACGCGATACGAAACTGCTCGATGACGCCAGCCATTGTGATCGCTTCGACCTGCATCAGGTCCCAGTTCACGGCCTTCACCGATGCGTCATCGATATCGCGCGCGGCAAGCCAGGCAATGGTGGCGGAAATATCCTCGACAGCAACGGGCTGGAACGGCGTCGCCATCTCCTTCTCCGGCAGGTCGAGCGGAAAGGCCGCAAGCGCGCGGAGCATCGCACTGCCGCCATAGGCCGACGGCGCGACCACGAAACCGGGCCGCAGGATGGCGTGGGGAAGGCCGGAAGCCGCGATCAAACGTTCGGCCTCACGCTTCGTTGTTGCGAACGCGGTTCGATCCTCGCCCGCGGTCCCGGGAATCGAGATGTGCACCAACCGGATCGCACGGCCGCTGCCGCCAATCGCCTGAAGCAATCGTGCGACGAGATCCCGATGCACCGCGTTGGTGTCGCTGCCGGGTCCGTCCTGGAGCACACCGAGGCAGTTCACGACGACATCGACCGCGTACTCGCCGAGGAGGTGCGCCAGCGCGGCTACCTCGAGCGAGAGGATCGGCAGCTCGATGTCCAGCGTGCTCATCTTCTGGGCGGGCGACAGGCTGCGCGCCACCCCGATCACGCGAAGTCCCTGCGCGCGAAGATCGTCGGTGACATAGCGACCGATCAGGCCTGAGGCGCCGAGCACGAGAATGGTTCGCTGGCTCATGACCCTCCTCAAAACGGTTTTGCGATCATCAGCCAGAGGATCAGCATCGTGGCCCCGAAGCCGGGGAAACCGAACGCGAACCAGCGGCGAAACAGGACGAAATAGCGCTCCGGAAGCGCGCCACGCTGCTCGGCGGCCTTCCGCGCGAGGTCGCGCATCTCGATCTGCATGAAGATCACGGGGATCCAGAACAAGCCAGCAATTGCATAGAGCGCAAGGGAGGCGAGCAGCCAGCGCTCGGCGACCGATGTTGCCGAGAGCATCATCAGCAGGCCGCCCGTGACCGGCTGGAGGATCACGGCGGACAACGTGAAGATCGCGTCGGCGATCACGACTACCGAAGCGGTGCGCGCGATGAACGCCACGTCGTTCGTGCGATGTGCCATCAGCATGAAGAAGGCAATACCGGTTCCGGTGCCGAGGATGACCATGGCTCCGAGCACATGCAGATATTTGATGAGGAAATACAGCGTCATGGCTTCTTGGTCACCACGGCTTGGGCAGGTTCAACCCACGCGCAAGCTCGGCACTCGCAGCTTTGACGCCGGCCTCGGTTTCGATCATCCAGTGGCCCTCGCTACCGACGGCCGGCGTCGTGCGGAAGTCGACCTTGCCACCGCCACCGCGAAACGCATCGACCAACGCAAGCGAAAATGCCGGTGCAAAGTAGCTGTCATTGGCGGCAACGAGCCACGTGATGGGGATGCGCGCGGCCTTGCCGAATTCAGCCGCCGCGGCGAGAAGCGTATGCGGCGCGCAGATCCGGTTCGGCTCGTCATTGGCATGGCCGCCGCGGCCCGGCGCAATGGCGATGATGGCGGAGACCGCCTTCGGATCGGCATTCGCGAGCGCCAGCGCGCCCCAACCGCCGGCGGAATGGCCGATCACGATTGCTGCGTCGTTGCGGATAAAATCCTGCTTTCGCACATATTCCAGCGCGAGCGCGATTTCGTAGGCCGTTGCGCGGCCCGAGCGCACATAGTCCGCCTCGTCGCAGCCACCCTGGTCCTCGACATAACGGCCGCCTGTTACGCCATGGCCGAGCCGTTCCGGCACCAGCACGGCGAAGCCGCGCGCGATGAGGAACGCAGCGAGCGCGCGGTATTCCGGCTGAGACATTTGCGCGCGCCGCAACCCATTTTGCGTCGAAGCATGCGCGATCACCGCAAGCCGGAACGGACCGGCACCCGGCGGGCGAAACAGCAAGGCATGAGCGGCGATGTCGGTATCCGGCGACGGCACGTGCCATTGCTGACGGCGAAACGGATCGCCCTCCGCTCCGGACGAACCAAAAATGACCTGAGCGCACACAGGCCGCGCAGTCAGCAAGGCCAACAGAGCCAGGAGCACGAGAATGTTGAGGAGCCGCATGAATGGCCGGAGGCGAGAACAGCGACAGTTAGACTAGTAGGAACGAATCAATATCGGCAGACTTTCTGCGTTGCCATTGCCGTTCATTCGTTGCCGCAAAGCAGTTTTGCACCGACGCAGAGCACCCCGGTGCCGTTCGAATCGGCGTCTTGTCTTTTTTCGGTACAACATGGTTCAAATACTGATGCAGAAAGTCCACAGGTTAACCGATAATTAAGGATAGGTCTTGCCGCCGGCGCGGCGACTTGGTTTGATCACGTCCATGAGCACAACCCTGATCGAGGTCCGGCCGGCCAAAGCCGCAGATGCAACTGCGGTGGCGTCCACCCATGACGAAGCCTGGCGCTCCGCCTATCAGGGCATCATTCCCGGCGCCGAACTGGAAAAGCTAATCAACCGCCGCGGTCCGCAATGGTGGGACAGCGCGATCCGCAAGGGCAGCCGCGTCAGCGTGCTGGTGTTCGGCGACAAGATCGCGGGCTACGCCAATTACGGCCGCAACCGCGCCCGCAGCCTGCATTTCGACGGCGAGGTCTACGAGCTCTATCTGCGTCCCGAATTCCAGGGGCTGGGCTTCGGCCGCCGCCTGTTCACCGCGGCTCGCCGCGACCTGATGCAGAGCGGCCTGAAGAGCATGGTGGTGTGGGCGCTCTCGGACAACGATCCGGCCACCGAGTTCTACCGCGCCTTGGGCGGCCGCATGGTGGCACGCTCCTCGGAGCGTTTCGGGCCGAAGTCGCTCGACAAGGTTGCCTTCGCTTGGACCAATTGAGCTGCTGAAGTCCGGCCGGCAGCATTTCCCTTCCGTCGATACCGCTGCCTTTTGAGCCGGTGATCGCCGGATTCATTATTTCACAAAAACGCGATGGATCAGCGGGCCAAGCCCGCGTATGACAGCGCCAAAATCGCTGCCGGGTGCGATTTAACCTCGGCAACAACGGAGCCTTGAATGCGTATCGATGCGATCTCGATCGGGAAAAACGTCCCCCACGACATCAACGTCATCATCGAAGTCCCCGTGGGCGGCGAACCGATCAAATACGAGATGGACAAGGAAGCCGGCACGCTGGTGGTCGACCGCTTCCTCTACACTCCGATGCGTTACCCCGGAAACTACGGCTTCATTCCGCACACGCTGTCCGATGACGGCGATCCCTGCGACGTCCTCATCATCAACACCCGCGCCATTATCCCAGGCGCGGTCATGAGCGTGCGCCCGGTCGGCGTGCTGTTCATGGAAGACGAAGCCGGTGGCGACGAGAAGATCTTGGCGGTGCCCTCGTCCAAGCTCACCCAGCGCTACGACAAGGTGAAATCGTATTCCGACCTGCCGGACATCACGCTCCAGCAGATCCAGCACTTCTTCGAGCACTACAAGGATCTCGAACCCGGCAAGTGGGTGAAGATCCTGCGCTGGGGCGGCCCCGAGGATGCGCACAAGCTGATCCTCGAAGGCATCGATCGCGAGAAGAAGAAGAACGGGTGAGTTTTCGTGCCACCGGACGCAGCGCACCGTGAAACGATGCGCTGCTGAGCCGGGGCCAGTACTGCGGTGCCATGCGTCCCGGCTCAGCGTCGCGTCATTTCATGCCGCGCCGCGTCTGGGACACGAGAGTGGCGTTACACCGCCGGTTTCGGCAGCCTTGCAATCGCGCAGGCCGCGCGCAACGTGTTCACCAGCAGACAGGCGACTGTCATCTGACCGACGCCGCCCGGCACCGGCGTGATCGCGCCAGCCACTGCGAGCGCTTCCTGATAGGCAACATCGCCGACGAGACGCGTCTTGCCGTCGTCCTTCGGGATCCGGTTGATGCCGACGTCGATCACGGTCGCCCCCGGCTTCAGCCAGTCGCCGCGCACCATCTCGGACTTTCCGACCGCGGCGTAGACGAGGTCTGCGCGCTTGACGAGCCCGGGCAGGTCGCGCGAGCGCGAATGCGCGATGGTCACCGTGGCGTTCTCGTTCAGCAACAGCTGCACCAGCGGGCGGCCGACCAGGTTGGAGCGGCCGATGACGATGGCGTTCATGCCTTCGAGCGAGGCATGCACGCTCTTGGTCAAAATGATGCAGCCGAGCGGCGTGCAGGGCGACAGCGCCTCGAAACCACCGGCGAGACGGCCGGCATTGTTCGGATGCAGCCCGTCGACATCCTTGGCGGGGTCGATGGCATTGACGACGGTCTCGGTGTCGAGGCCCTTGGGCAGCGGCAGTTGCACCAGAATACCGTGCACGGCGGGATCGCGGTTGAGTTTTGCGACCAGCGCCAGGAGATCTGCTTGCGAGACGTCGGCCGGCAGCTTGTGCTCGAACGAGGCCATGCCGGCGGCCTGGGTCTGGGTGTGTTTCGAGCGGACATAGACCTCGCTCGCCGGGTCGCTGCCGACCAGGACCACCGCGAGGCCCGGTACCAGATTGTGCTCGCGTTTGACGCGTGCGACCTCGTCCGCGACGCGGGCGCGAAGTTCCGCGGCGATGACTTTTCCGTCGATGATCTTGGCGGTCATGTCAGTTCCCTCAGTCCGTCGATTTGGCTGATGCGAGCTGGCGCAGGGCTTCGCCGAGCCGCGCCGGATCGCCGTCGACCGCGATCTGCTTCAGCCGCGAGGTCGCTCCCGACAGGAGTTTGACGCTGGCCTTGGGCACGCCCAGCGATTTCGCCAGCAGCACCAGAACGGCCTTGTTGGCCTCGCCGCCATCGGCGATGGCGCGCACCCGTACCTTGAGCACGCTGCGGCCATCGGAGAGCTGCTCGATCCCGTCGATGTCGTCACGGCCGCCGCGCGGCGTTACCCGCAGCGCGATGCTGATTCCTGCGGCCCCGTAACGCCAAGGTTCCTTGATGACAAGGTTCTTTGGCAACCCGGGGCGCTCCAGCCTGCTTAGATCACGTTCGGGTAGATGTAATACAGGATCACCCGCTCGATGAACATGATGAGCAGGATCAGGATGATCGGCGAGATGTCTAGGCCGCCGAGGCTGGGCAGGAAATTGCGAATCGGCGCCAGGACCGGCTCCGTGATTCGGTACAGGAACTCCGCCACCGCCGACACGAACTGGTTGCGGGTATTTACGACGTTGAAGGCGATCAGCCAGGACAGGATCGCGGACGCGATCAGCAGCCAGACGTAGAGGTCGAGCACGATGATGACGATGTCGAGAACGGCACGCATGGCTTTTAAAAACTCTGGCTTCGGTCGGGATTGACGTCTTTTGCTAGATATCGGTTCCCCCCGGCCCAAACAAGGGAAGTCGGTGCCGGGATGGCTAAAACCGGGTTACAGCCGTCCTTGACTTGACCTTGGCGGGGACTTAAATGGCGCCCGGTTGTCGGCCGCATTGACCAGAGCGGCCTACAAAAGGGGCCATAGCTCAGCTGGGAGAGCGCGTCGTTCGCAATGACGAGGTCGGCGGTTCGATCCCGCCTGGCTCCACCAGCCTTCGCTCGCTTCGCGAGTTTCGGCTCGGCAAGCCCGTAAGGTCTCTCGCAGCGAAGTAAGCGAAGGCTGCCGCGGCGTAGCCCGAAGGGCGAAGCCGGGCTCCATCCGCCCCCCTACTTCCCAGTAAATCTCGGCGGCCGCTTCTCCATGAAGCTTGCGACCCCCTCCCGGAAATCGCTGCCGTTCAGCGCCACCATCATGTCCCGGTTGGCCGCGATCGTCGCCTCCGCCAGCGTCTGGAACGGCACCTCGTAGAGCTGCCGCTTGATCACGGCCATCGCGCTCGGCGAGACGAAATCGGCGAGGTCGCGCGCATAGGCATAGGTCTCCTCGCGGAGTTTTTCCGGCGAGCAGAGCCGGTTGACCAGCCCGATCCGCAGCGCCTCGTCACTCGAAACGCGCCGCGCCGAGAGCAACAGATCCATCGCGTTGGCGTGGCCGACGATTCGCGGCAGCATCCAGCTGATGCCGTGCTCTGCGATCAATCCGCGCCGCGCGAAGGCTGTCGTGAACACCGTGTTGTCGACGGCAAAGCGCAGGTCGCAATAGAGCGCGTGGACGAGGCCGATGCCGGCGGTCGCGCCGTTGAGCATGGCGATGACGGGCTTTCCGATCGACGGATAGAAGCCATAGCGCGTCTGCCAGTCGGGCCGCCGGTTCATGTCGAAGGGCGGCAGGTTCGACGCGCGCCTGACATCATCGGGATCGAGCCCCTTCAATGCGTCCATGTCGGCACCGGCGCAAAAGGCACGGCCCGCGCCGGTGATCACGATGACGCGGACATTGTCATCGGCGCTCGATGCTTCCATCGCATGGCGCACGTCGCGCTCCATGATCGGCGTCCACGCATTCATGCGGTCGGGACGGTTGAGCGTGATGGTCGCGACCTTGTCGCTGACCTCATAGAGAATGTGTTCGTAGGCCATGGCGCTCTCCCTTTGCTTGCCGGCACGCGTTCGCGCGCGCTCGTTGACAATGAGCCTAGCATACAAACGGATGAGAAGAGCTTGCGCTAAGGCGCGATCACTCGGCTGCTTGCGCCAGAACCGGTCGGCGCGTCAGCCAGCCGTCCATGAAGTGATCGAGCCAGGCGCGTTCGGCGGCATCGTAGACGGCACGATCCGCGAAATGATGATGCCGCTGCCGCGCGCCGGGCGCGCTGAGGCCGTCATAGCCGCGCGTGGTCCAGCAATGCATCATCGCGTAGGTCACGTCAGGATGGAACTGCACGCCGAAAGCGTTGCCGGTGCGGAACGCCTGCACCGGAAAATCATCGCCTTCCGCAAGCAGTTCAGTGCCGACCGGCAGTTCGAAACCTTCGCGATGCCAGTGATAGACCCGCGCCGGCCAATTCGGGCAGAGCCGGTGTCCCGCTTCTGTCGGGCGGATCGGGTAGTAGCCGATCTGGGTCAGCGCATCGGCATGCGGCGCGACGCGAGCTCCTAATTGCCTTGCGAGCATCTGGGCGCCGAGGCAGATGCCCAGGAACGGCCGCTGTTCGCGGAGCGGAATTTCGATCCAGTCGATCTCGCGGCGGATGTAGTCGTCTGGATCGTTGGCGCTCATGGGACCGCCGAAGACGACCGCGCCGGCATGCTGGTCGAGGGTCTCGGGCAGCGGATCGCCGAAGCGGGGACGGCGGATGTCGAGGCGATGGCCGAGCGCGCGCAGCGCATTGCCGACGCGGCCGGGTGTCGAGGATTCCTGATGCAGGATGATCAGAACCGGCAACCGGGTTTCGGAGGCGGCGACGTTCGGCGTCCTTCTGGGGAAGGGCACCACTTCTGCGCCACCAAACCTGTTCGTCCGGAACGACATGGTCTCTGCGAGTGCTATCGGTTCAGACTGCCAGCATAACTAAGCGATCGTTAATTTCGTGTGAGTTTGCGCACACACACGCCGATAGAAAGCAAGCTCCGGGCCACGACCGACCGAGAGCTCTCTTTAGTGTCTTTGCCTCTGAAACCGGCTGGTAGCCGACAGGATGAAGCCGCGCGGGAAGAAGCGCAGCGCAAATGGCACGATCTTGATGCCCAGACCAGGGAGCACTGCCCGCTTGTTGGCCATCAGGCCGCGATAGGCCTGCCGTGCGACATCGGCGGCAGGAACATTGAGAAGGGCCGTATCATGGCCGGACCCAACGCCGGCGCGCGCCTGGAATTCGGTGGGCACCGGGCCCGGGCAAAGGACGGTGACGCGAACGCCGTGCGGTGCAAGCTCCGCCCGCAAGGCCTCGGTGAAGGAAATGACATAGGCTTTGGACGCGTAGTAGACGGCCATGCCGGGTCCGGGCAGAAAGCCGGCGACCGATCCGACGTTGAGAAGACCGCCCTTGTTCTTGATGAGCTGATCGGCAAAGCGCAGCGACAGATCCGTCAGGGCCCGGACATTGACATCGACGATGCCGAGCTGCTCGACGCGGTCTCGCTCGATTGCGTCACCGAATACGCCGAAGCCGGCATTGTTGACGAGATTGTCGAGCTCGACGCCTTCGGCGACGAGTGCGGCCGCGATCTTCTCGCCGGCATCCGCATCCTCGAGATCGCAGGCGATCACGATCGGCTTCTTGCCGCCCTTGGCGGCGAGCTCGTTCGCGAGCGCCTCGAGCCGGTCCGCGCGTCGCGCCGTCAGCGCAAGACGATGTCCGTTCGCGGCGAACACACGCGCCAACTCCGTGCCGATGCCCGCCGAGGCACCGGTGATCAAGGTTACCCGCTCAGTCACGATCGAGATCTCTTCAATTGAAGTTTTTTGGCCCCGCAATGCTGGAACGAGAGCATAGGCCGAGCGCGACAGGCAAGCGGCGCTGGCAGCATGGCCACTTGAGCCGGTGACAGGGGGCGCAAAACCCCGGGATTTTACCGACGAATCCGGAGTCGAGACGGCGGGGGGCTACATTAAAGTTTCGTCATGTGTCGCCACAACCGTCAATTGGTTGTGCTGACGAGATCACCCACCGAGTGCGCTGTCCTTGACCTGACCACCGGCACGATCTGCGACCGCGTGCTTCAGGTCGATCCGGTCGCGCTGGGCGATCCCGAGCAGATCGGAGGCGCGCCAGACCACATTATCCTCGAACTCGGTGACCTGGCCGTCGGCGTAGACCAGCTCCCACATCATCTGGACGACCCGCTTGCGGCCCTCTTCGTCGAGCGAGCGCATCATGATGCTGGTGAAGTGATAGAGGTCGACCGCCTCGCCCTCGACCTCCGTCGCATCCGCGATCAGGCGATCGGCAGTGCCGCGATCGAGCCCGAAGTGGCTTTCGATCAGGCTATGCAATTTGCGCTGCTCGGCAGCCGTCGGCTGGCCGTCCAGCGAGATCACGTGAACCAGCAGCGCGGTCGCCGCCAGCCGGTAATCACTGTCACCGAATGCGCGCTCCTGGGCATGGGGAGCAACAATGTCGGCGATGAATTGGCGCAGGCCGTCGAGCATAAGGTCCTACCGAAATCGATGAAGCCGCGGAGCGCGGCCGCTACCAGCATTATATGAGCAGGAAACTCAACCGGCGCAACATGCGTCAGTTCCGCGCGACGCATTACGTTTCGGCAATCTGGAGCGTTGCCGGGCTGACGACGAAGGTTTGGCGCGAACCTGCCTCCGCCGTCATTGCGAGCGCAGCGAAGCAATCCAGGATCTTTCCGCGATGACAGTCTGGATTGCTTCGTCGCAAGTGCTCCTCGCAATGACGCAGACCATGGTGATCGCCGCCCCTCACGGTATCTCGTACACCACCATCTTGTCGGCGATGCCGCGCAGTGCGGCCTGCTTCTGGATCGGCCTGATCTCGCGCTGCTTGAGGACTTCGGCGACCGCCGGTGCATCCAGCACCGGGCCGGTGATGTGGATCTCCTGCGCGGTCGAGAGGCTCTGCACGCGGGCGGCGATGTTGACGGTCTGGCCGAAATAATCCTGCCGCTCGTTCAGCATCACCGCGAGACACGGACCCTCGTGGATGCCGATCTTCACGATCAGATCGGCAGTGCCGCGCTTTTTGTTGAGCTCGTCCATCGCCGCGCGCATCCGCAAACCCGCTGCGATCGCATGCTCGGGACGGACGAAGGTCGCCATCACGGCGTCGCCGATGGTCTTCACCACCGCGCCTTTCTCGGAGGAGATGATCTCGAGCAGCGCATGGAAATGCGCGCGCACGAGGTCGAAGGCGACGAGATCGCCGACGCGCTCATAGAGCGCGGTCGAGCCCTTCAGATCGGTGAACAGGAAGGTCAGCGAGGTGATCTGGAGCCGCTGGTCGAGACTGAGATTGTCCGCCTTGAAGACGTCGCGAAACGTCTGGTTCGACAGCATCCGCTTGGCGGTAAGAAACGGTTTGCGCTTGCCGATGAGGTGATGGAGTGCCTCGGCCGCGATGAACACCGACGGCAGCACGCGCACGCCGGCCTGGTTTTCCAGCGACAGCCGCAGCGGGCCCGGCCGCATGGTCGTGGTTCCCGTCGGCGCCTGCACCTTGTTGTACATGATGGCGAGCTGCTGACGGTCCTTGGTCGGCTCGCCCTGCACGTCGATGAAATGGGCGGCGTGCGTCACCGGTTCGAAGATGATGATGAAGTCGTTCGGCAGTTGCAGCGACATGGTCGCCTTCTCGCCCGCCGGCAGCTCCATCGTATCCAGCGTCACCTCGTTGGCGAGCGTCGCAAACGATTCCTTGTTGAAGTCGACGCCGGAGCTCCAGAACACCTGCTTGAAATACTCCCACACCGGCAGCGTATCGGGATCATGCGCCGCAATGCGCCGGACACGTGAATTGACGGTGAAGGAGACTTCGACCTGATCGTCGACCGAGGTCTTGTAGCCGCAGGCGCAGAGCGCGCAGTGATACTCATCTGGCTTGAGCGCCTTGAGGGTCGAATGCGCGCCCAGCACGCCGCCGCAGCCCGGGCACAACACGTTCCAACCGAGATCGAACAGGCCGAGCCGCGCCGAATGCAGGAACGCCGAGATCACGCGCTCTTCGTCGAGATTGTGCTCTCTGGAGAAGTCCAGGACATTGACGCGGTTGAGCTCGTGATCCTCACCGTCTTCGATGAGGCGCGTGATCGCGTCGACCACTTTCGCATCGGCGGTCTGCTTCAGAACGGAAAACTGGGCCTGGATGTCGCTCATGGCGTAACTCTATCTGGTGTGGATCACGCCGTCGGCCAGGCGAATGCCTGTCACCGACGCGTGATGCGGAACAGCGGTGAACGGTCCGGCTGGGTCGTGACGACGCCGAGCGGAATGACAGGGCTGGTATCGGCAAGCTGGACACGGAACGCGCCGATCAGCCGGGCCAGCGCCAGCACGGATTCGGCTTGCGCGAATGGTGCGCCGATGCACACGCGCGGACCCGCGCCAAAGGGCAGATAGGCAAACCGATCGGGCGCTTCCGTCGACATGAAGCGTTTTGGAATGAACGCGTTCGGCTGATCCCACAGTTTCTCGTGCCGGTGCAGCAGCCACGGCGCGATCATGATGATGTCGCCCTTGCCGATCTCGACGCCGGCCGCGTTGTCCTTCTCGCGCGCGGCCCGGGCGATCAGGAAGGCCGGCGGATAAAGCCGCATGGTCTCCTCGATCGCGGCGCGGGTGAACTTCTGGCGATCGATGTCGGCCATGCTGTCGAGGTGTTCGCCACGGGTCTCGGAGGCGATTTCTTCCTGCGTGTCCGGGTCGAGCGCGAGCAGATAGAGCGCCCAGAATAGCGCGGTCGCCGTGGTCTCGTGGCCCGCGAGGATCATGGTCGCGACTTCGTCGACGAGTTGCTCGTCCGAAAAGCCCTTGCCGGTCTCAGGATCGCGCGCCTCGTCCATGAGATCGAACAGATCGCGCGGCGGCGCGCCGTCCTTTTTGCCCATCTCACGCCGCTCGGCGATCAGCATCGCGACGAATTCGGTCCAGCGCTTGCGGAAACGGGCGCGGGCAAAATCCATCGGGCTCGGCCAGGACAGGGGCAGCACCATGTCGAGCAAGTACGGCCGTCCGAGTCGGGCTCCATACTCCATGACGAAGTTGCGCAAGGTCGGACCATGACGGTCCATGCCGAACGAGAACATGGTGCGTCCGGCGATCTCCAGCGTCATCCGCTGCATGATCTCGCGCAGATCGACCGGCTCGCTCGTTTGCGCGTCGAGCTTCGCGATGGTCTCGTCGAGCACCGCCGTCATGTGCGGAACGAGATTTGCGGTCGCACGCGGCGTGAACGCCGGCGCGAGGGTGCGGCGCTGAAACGTCCACGAATGGCCTTCCGCAATCAGAAGACCGTCGCCGAGCACGGGACGAAGCATGCGGATGCCCGCCGGGGTGCGCGAATAATTCTCGTAATTGCTGAGCAGGACATGCCGGATCGCATCCGGCCGGTTCAGGATAAAACTGTTGCGGAAGAAAAAGCGGCCCTCGATGACGTCTTCCTCGTAGGCGCGCTGCCCCCAGGTCGCGATCATGTTCCGCTTGATCACGGCAAGCCGGCCGAGGAACGACATGTCGTCGGGCGCACGCGGCGGGGTCGGAGGGACGATGGGCCGACGCACGCTGGCGATGTTCATGGCTCGCTCCCGCAGAGGTGACGCAGGCAATTAGCTAATAAGTCAGCTCGGCAATCGCAATCCTGTTCTCGGAGGCAGGCCAGGCGCGTGCCACAATTCGTTCTTCGCCAAATTGGGCCACGATGTTACGCCCGACCTCGCCGGCCGAAAGGCGCAGTGTTGCTGTCGAATCCGTGGGCACACCCGATTTGACGTCCGCCGGCTCCTTGCCGTCGAGCAGCACCACGTCCCGTGGCAGGCCGAAATAACCGCGCGGGCGCGACATGATCACGACAGCCCCGGCGTCCTTGTCCGCGGGCCCGAGCGGACGCGCAGCGCGCAGATGCACCAGGTCGGACGAGCGCGGGAAGGGCGAGCGGTAGATGTGCGTGGTCGGCGCATCCGGCGCTACGAGGGCGAATTCGAGCGACCAGGAAGGCTCGACCTGCGCAGGTCCCCAGCGGCCGTCGGCGCCGGTCTTCGCGCTGTACACGGCGCTACCCTTGCGCTCCCCGGTTTCAGGATCGACGCGAAAGACATCGACGGTTGCCCCGGCCACCGGCCGATTGGTCGGCGCGCCTCCCGGTGTGCCCGTCACGAGGCCACTCAGCCTGACGCTCTGCTCCGGCACAATCGCGATCCGCGCGGGCTCGCGAGCGGCGATGAATTTATAGATCTCGCGGAAGGCCCGGGGGTGAAATGCCACCTCGCGATGATCGAGGGCGCCGAGCACCAGGTTGCTGGCCCCCTTCAACTCCGGACCTTCGACGCTGACGCCCGTTGGCGTACCGGGCTTGCCGATGAAACGGCCATCGGCCTGCGCGTATTTGTCCATGCCGTCACTGCGCAAGGTGAGGAAGGCAACACCCGGTGTCACCTCGCTCTCGCCCTCATTGAGGCTGCGCAGAAACGCGCCGCGACCGTTGAACTCGCTGTTGGGCTGGTCGTCGGTCGTGAACACGCCGTGATTGGGCGTGCCGCACAGCACGGCGTGGCTGACATCGCCGCCGCCGCCGTTCTTGATCGCGTTTCGGATCGCGTAGCCGCCGCGCGAGCTGCCGACCAGTGCCACGCGGGCCGCGCCGGTGCGGCGCTTCAGTTCGGCTATGGCGGCGGCGAGCTCGCGGCGCTGGTCCTCGGTCGAGGAGCGGCCCGCCTGTTCGACCTTGTCGTCACTTCGTGCATTTGGATCGGTGAAATTGATCGCCGCCATGCGGTCGCGCGCGATACCGTTGGATTCCATCCGCCACAAGGTCGTCATCCAGAGCGCGTCGTAGTCGCCATTGCCGTGGACGAACAGGATCGGAGGCACCTCGCCCGGCCCGGCAGGTGAAGGCTGAGCCAATGCGCCCGTCCGCAGGCTCGCAACTGCGAAGGGCAAGCTGCCGGCCCCTTGCAAGATCACCCGTCGTGACAGCTTCATCTGTTCCTCCCCGGCAAAACCATCTCTTTGCACCGCTTATACCGGCCTAACCCCTGGACAGCGAAGGACTTTCGCAGGCATCACTGAACTTGCCGGAATCGCCCGAAGACCGCTCCAAGACAACTTTAAGACAACTCCAAGACCACTTCTGCCAGCCCATTTGGAAGGGGACATGACCGAGCAGACGAACCGCCAGAAAATTGCGGCCGACGGCATCATGGCGCCGCTGCGGTACACCGTGTTCCGGCGCATCTGGCTCGCCAGCCTGCTCTCCAATCTCGGCCTGCTGATCCAAGGCGTGGGCGCCGCCTGGGCCATGACGCAGATGGCGGCCTCGGCGGACAAGGTGGCTCTGGTGCAAACCGCTCTGATGCTGCCGATCATGCTGATCTCGATGCCGGCCGGCGCCATCGCCGACATGTATGACCGCCGCATCGTGACACTGATCGCACTCATGATCGCGCTGACTGGCGCGACCGCGCTCACGGTCCTGGCCTGGCTCAACTACATTTCCCCGGAAACGCTGCTCGTCTTCTGCTTCGTCGTCGGCAGCGGCAACGCACTGTTCGGTCCGGCCTGGCAGTCCTCAGTCAGCGAGCAGGTGCCGCCCGATGCCCTGCCATCGGCCGTTGCGCTGAACGGCATCAGCTACAACATTGCGCGCAGCTTCGGTCCGGCGGTCGGTGGTGTCATCGTCGCCGCGCTCGGTGCGGTGGCGGCGTTTGCGTGCAATGCGATCCTCTATTTGCCGTTGCTGGTGGTGCTGCTGCTCTGGCGGCGCAACACCGAACCCTCGCGCCTGCCGCGGGAGAAGCTCAACCGCGCCATGGTGTCGGGCTTCCGCTACATCACCAATTCGCCTCCGATCAAGATCGTGCTGTTGCGCACGTTGGTGATGGGCCTGATTGGCGGCGCCATCATGGCGCTGATGCCGCTGGTCGCGCGCGATCTGCTGCATGGCGGCGCGCAGACCTACGGCATCATGCTCGGTGCCTTCGGGATGGGCGCCGTGGTCGGTGCGCTCAACATCCACGAATTGCGCAAGCGCATGAGCGGCGAAGCTGCGATCCGCGCCTGCACCATCTCGATGGCGTTTGCGATGGCCGCTCTTGCCGTGAGCACTGAGCCGGTGCTGACCGCGGCTGCACTGGTGCTCGCCGGCGCGGTCTGGATGGCCGCCATTGCGCTGTTCAATATCGGCGTGCAGCTTTCGGCGCCGCGCTGGGTTGCGGGCCGCTCGCTCGCAGCGTTCCAGGCCTCGATTTCCGGCGGCATCGCGATCGGCGCCTGGGGTTGGGGCCATCTCACCGACTATGCCGGCGTCGAGGTCGCGCTGCTGACGGCCGCCGGCCTGATGCTGATCTCGCCGGTGCTCGGGATCTGGCTCACGATGCCGCGCGTCGGCGCGCGCAACGAAGACGCCGATGTGCTGGCCGATCCTGAAGTCAAACTGTCGCTCACGGCACGCAGCGGGCCGCTGGTGGTCGAGATCGAATACCGCGTCGCCCAAGAGAACGCGCGCGCCTTTCACAACGTGATGCAGGATGTGCAGCTCTCTCGGCAGCGCAACGGCGCCTATGGCTGGTCGATCGCGCGCGACATCGCCGATCCCGAATTGTGGACCGAGCGCTACCACTGTCCGACCTGGCTCGACTATCTACGCCAGCGCAACCGCTCAACCCAGTCCGAACGCGCGCTGCATCAGGAGGCGATCGATTTCCACGTCGGCCCCGATCCGGTGCGGATCCGCCGCATGCTCGAGCGTCCGTTCGGCTCGGTGCGCTGGAAAGAGGAGACGCCGGACCAGGCAGCAAGTGAGGTGCTGCCCGTGGTCGCCACTGCGGCGGGAAGCAGCACGTAGGGTTTTTGCGAGTCCGCAGCGACGCCTTATTGCCCGTGATCCGTCAGCACCTTGTCGCAGCCTTTGGTGAGCCGCGTACGGTTCTGCTTGAGGCAGGCGAGCACAGCCTGATCGCCATTGTTCATCACCGGGCGGCAGAAGCGCGTGACGTCGCGTGCGCAGGCGTCGTGACCGGGCTGCTGCGCTGACGCAGCCGATGCAAACAGGATCAATGGAATGATGAAAAGAAATCTGGTCATCGCGTAATGCCTCTTACCCGGAAGATGTGCGGGGGAAGCTAGAGCGACGATCCCGAAGCCGCAACGGCTTTATTGACAGGCGGATCTGCGCCGCCGCGTGGCTCCGGCATTCACGCCGGGGCACATCGCGAGGGGAGCGAACCGACGCAACGAGCGATCGTTGCTGTTACTGGCTGTCTGTTACTGACTGTCCTGGGCGTCAGCGACCTTGCGTGACGCGCCGCCCTTGGCGAGTTCCTTGTCCATCACGGTGCGGCAACCGGCGCTCAGATCCGAACGATGCTTCATCATGCACGCCGTGATCTTCGGGATGTTCGGGATTTCCGACGAACACAGGCGGAAGGCGTCGCCAGTGCACTGCTGCTGCGCTTCGGACGAGAAGGCGAAGCTCGAGCCGGTCGAGGCGATCGAGAGGATTGCGGCAAAGCCCAGAGCCAGGCTGGTGTCGCGGATCTTGCTACTTAAGGACTTGGTGTTCAGAGACTTGGTGTTCAGCGAGTTGGTCATTTGAAGCTCCCATTGGCACCGCTGGAAGCGGGCCCGTTGTTGATGGGATCGACCATGCTCCAGCAAAACAGTTTCCACTGTGATGACGGTCACGGGAGGCCCACCCTCTGTGACTTCCGTCACGTTGGCGCACCTCGCTGAAATTCCTTCATATCCGCTGCCGTGTTGGTGTCACGTTAACTGTTCCTTCGCATTAATGGCTCGGCGAGCGGGAAATTCCGCCGGTTTGGTTGCGTAATTGGAAAGAATGGCGATGCGTAATGCGTTGGGCCTGATGCTGGCCAGTGTAGTTGCGGCGGTCGTGATTGCCGCCGGCGGTTGGTTTTATTATTCCTCGCGCGCCGACCAGGCCGCTCCCAAGACAATTGCCGCCCGTGCCGCCGATCCATTGCCGGCACAGGCGAAGCTCGCCGCCAAGGACGACGTCGCGACCACGGCGGCGATTGCGGCCAAGCCGGCGGCAGCCGCCCCGGCGCCCGCACCCGCGCCCATGCCGGTGCAGCAGAAATCGACCTGCGCCAATCCCAACGCGCTCGGCGTCTCCCGGGTGGTCGAGATCGACACCACCGGCGGTCCGGGCTTCGGCTTCGATCATTTCAAGCAGTTCGACTTCCTCACCGACAAAGAGGTCGTGCTGACCTTCGATGACGGCCCCTGGCCGGTCAACACGCCCGCCGTGCTGAAGGCGCTCGCGGATGAATGCACCAAGGGCCTATTCTTCTCGGTCGGCAAGCATGCGACCTACCATCCGGAAATCTTGCGTCAGGTGCTGGCCCAGGGCCACACAGTCGGCGCGCACACCTGGTCGCACGTCAATCTGAACGGCAAGAAGATGACGGAGCAAATGGCCAAGGACGAGGTCGAGAAGGGCTTCAGCGCAGTGAGGTTTGCGCTCGGCACCAATCCCGCACCGTTCTTCCGCTTCCCGCAGCTTCAGCACAATCCGGCGATCGTGAGCTATTTCGGCACTCGCAACGTCGCGATGTTCTCGACCGACATCGACTCCTTCGACTTCAGGAAGGGCGCAACGCCGGAGAAGATCATCGAGACCGTGATGACCAGGCTCGACAAGCTCGGCAAGGGCATCATCCTGATGCACGACTTCCAGAAGCACACCGGCGAAGCCATGCCGGCGCTGCTCGCGCGTCTCAAGGCCGGCGGCTACAAGGTCGTGCAGATGAAGGCCAAGACGACCTTCCAGACGCTGCCGGAATATGACGAGGCGCTGCTGAAGGACCTGAAGGTGCCGACCTCGAGCGCGCGTCCGATCGGGAGCGTGGTGCAGACGGTTTCGCAGTAACGCGTCAGTCCGATCCAAAACTCTTGCGTCATGGCCGGGCTTGTCCCGGCCATATGCTTTTTGAGAGCAGGCATCTTACCAGTAGATGCCGTGACGATGCAGTTCGCTGATGATGCGGCCTTCGGTCCAGCTGCGCTTGTGCTTCCGCTTGTCTGCCTTGGCCGTCGTCGTCGCGGCGGGTTGGGTCGTCGTCGCGGGCGCTGAGGCCGTGGTGGTCGTCGGTGTGGGTGTGGCGGCCGCCACGGGCGCAGCAAGCGAAACCGCCGGCGGGCGATCGAGATATTTCGGAGCTTCGGCGGCTGGCGCTGCTTCGCTCATCTGCGTCGGCGCGGCAGCAAGCGCCGGCGCCGTTTGCTGAACCGAAGCCGGCTCGCTCACCGCGGACAGTGACAGGCTGCGCGGGCCTCCGGCCTGGGCAGAGGCAGAGACCAGCACCATGGTGGCCACCAGAATGATCTTGCGCATATGAAATCTCCCCGTGTTTGGTGTGAGCTGGACACTAGGAGAGCCGCGCTCGGGGTAATGTGATGCGAATCACGCCGGCGGGCATCCCTCGCATCTTCATTGGCTACCGGCGAACGCTCAGCTCCCGGATCGCAAAACCGAGGTCGCGGGGATCGCCCGGAAAATGGGTGACGGCATTGGTGTCCAATTCGATCACGAGCGTCTCGTCGCTTGCGAATCGATCCAACGGAAATGACAACGGGCCTGCGGGCACGACGCCTTTGTAGATCTCACGTCCATTGATCTTGACCAGGAATTCGTTTCCGGAGATCGGCATAGGCCACAATTCGAGCTTCAACGTGCGCGCCGGCATCAAAGGCTTGTTCGGAATCTCGAGGCGCGCGTTCGGCGATGCCCATTGAAGCGCACCGCCAGGAGTCATTTCCTTGCCGAAAAGGCCGCGCGTTGCGATCCCCGGCGGAGCTTCTGCGCCGACCTCAAGCACATTGCGTTGCCCATCCATGAATTCGCGCGAAGACCGGTCTGTGGCCACGGATATCAGCCGCTGCCCCGGATTGGCCGTGAGCCGTCCGGACGCCACCAGACAGTCGAACTTTTCAAAGCCTTCGGGAAAATACGGCCGCCCCGCCCTGTCGGGCCAGGACATGATTCGCGGCGCCGCCCAAGGCACACGAAGCTCCGCTGCGAGCCGGCGCAACAAATTGTGCATCATCGGATTCGCAACATCGATGACAAGTCCGTTGCAGCTCTTGATGTCCGCCGACAGGCGATTGTAGTCCCAGTCGAGAGACGTCGCCTTTTGCGCGTTGACCTGCGCGGCGGCGGTCGGAAGACCCGGAAGACCCGCGCCCACCACTTGCATCACCAGCAGCGGCCGCAATATGCCGAGGCCGAGGTGAACAGCCACGACGACGGCAACGGCGCCTGGATTCCACCGCTTCGCAGCCAAGGGAGCCAAGGGCGCCAAGGGAGCAACGACAAGAGTGAAGAGCATCGGCATCGCCATGGCCAGGCCCTTGCCCGCGGCCCAACCATGACCGGCCGCGAGGAGGGCAATGGGTACGAGGCATCCGGCAAGGCTGCCTGCCAGGAGTCGAGCAGCGCTTCCGTCCGGATCGGCGCGCCAGATCGTCCACGCTGTTCTTGCAATCCCCCTCAACAGCACGAACAGAAAGCCATAGAGCAGCAATTTCCACGCGACCGCCGCGGCGACGGGCCAACCCGCCGACGGCAGCACCGCATAGAGGCCGAGACCCGCAAGCGCGGATTCGACGGGCAATGAGAACCAGGCGTTCGCCAGTTCTCCGATACGACTGTCGGGACTGGTGATGACAGCGAGAAAGTTCGCGTCGCTGCCAAATAGGTAACGCTGATAGTACTTCCACCAGTCTGGCGGGTTGATCGCTGCATGACTCAGCTGGCGGACGACATAGGCAACCGTGCCGGACCAGAGCGGGATGCACGCGAGCAGCGATATTCCCACACCCGCCGCCAAGCCTGACGCAGCCACGGGCAAGGCCTTGCGCGAGGCGCGATGCCAGCAGCCCATCGCGGCCGCAACCGCCGCGGCGGGACCGTAGATCGTCAGCGATTCCGGGTAGAGAAAGAACGCGCCTGTCATCAAGGCCGCAAAGACCGCTCCCAACCGCATGATCGAGCCGGGCATCTGCCCAAAGCGATTGTGGTCGAAGGCGAAAGCCACGAATGCGAGCAGAAGCAGGAAGATCGGCTGCGTCGCAAGCTGCGACCAGGCGTTGATATCGAAGACGTACTGCTCGAAGAATCCAATCGTAAGCGCGGCGGCGCACGCAAACCCCAGCCAGCGCCGCATCGAGAGCGCGTTGACAAAGACGAACAGCGCCGCAAACAGCATGTTGAGCTGCATGCCGACCATATACGGATAGGCGCAATCGACGACATCGCCGCGACTGATGGCGGCGATTGCCGCATGGATCATCGACACGGCGCCGCGATAGTCGACGAACTTCAGCGCCATCACTGAAATTGGATTGGAGTTCGTCTCGTCGGCGCCCTGGACTGCCAGGGTTGCGTGGTCGAGCACCCGATACGAAACCGAGGAGCCCACGTACAGCATGTGATCGTAGACGTTGGCCTGGAAAACGCGGAAGCGCGCGCCTCCGGTCCAGCCGGGAGCAAGACACACCATCGCAATAGCCGCGACCGCGATCGCCATCGCAAGCCGGCGTCCGAACGATGGCTCGGGCCGCCGACGCAGCGCCGGAAAGCGCATTGCGGCGGCAATGACAAGACCGGCGATTGCCATCGCAAGCAGCGTCACCCATGGAGCGACGCCGGAGAGATACAGGACCGCGGTTCCTGCGGCGAGAAGGCCGAAGCCAAGCGGCGGCGCGAGCGCCCAGCGCACAGCAAACTGGTCCGACGGCAGAAGCAGGGAGAACGGAAGACCAATGGCGCCGCTCGTGAGCGCGACGAGCCCAACCACCAGGATATCGTGCATGCTGCCTCGCGCCGCCGCATTGCCTTTAGTTTCGGCCGTCCGGACGCGCTGTCAATCCAAGGCAAATGACCAAAGCGCGCGGCACGCGGGCCGCGAAGCATTGTCAGCTTCATGCATGATTTGGGATATTTCGACCTGGAGCAGAAAACCCTGCAACGTCTCGACTTAGGTCCGTTCCGTCACCAAAATCTTCGGGCCGGACGCTGGGGCGCTGGTGCCGCAAGAGGGATTCGAACCCCCGACCCCGTCATTACGAATGACGTGCTCTACCAACTGAGCTATTGCGGCGAACCTTGCCGGGGCCCGCGCGAGGCCGGTCCCGTTACGCGCGCTCCTGATATCGGGCATGGCCCGAATTGGCAAGGTGGCGCCGGCTCTCAAATGCCGCTCACCCGCCCCAGCGAGACCAGAATCCGCGCCAGCCGCCGGCTTGGGCCTTCGCGTGGTCCCTGGGCGTGCCGATTTGTTCCGTAAATTCATCGCTCAGACCCTCGTCGTCGATCCCTGGATCATCAGGGGCGCGGACGATCGGGATAACGGCGGGAATAGGTGCTGGTGTGGGCTTGCCGAGGTCGGCGCGGGTCCGGAACACCGGCGTTGCCGCCGCCGGCGATGATTCGACGATCTCGGGGGCCTGTTGGACCGGCTCGGCGGGCGTGATGGCCGGCTCTTCCTTGGCTGTTTCCTTGACAGTTTCCCCGGCGATTTCCTTTGAGATTTCCTTGTCCTCAAGGGGCGGCGAATTGTCCTGCGGGGCAGGCACCGGATCCGGCGCCGTGACAACCGGTTCCGCCGGGCCTTCGCTCGGGGCCGCCGTCACCCGCTTCGGCGGCGGAGCCGCCAGCATGGCTTCCTCGAACGCCGAGGATTCGATCATCGCGCCCCTGTCGGAAGGAAGACTAGCGACCGGCGTCTGCCACTGGAACGCGTCAAGCCGGCCGGTGACCGGGGAGACCGGACGCCAGCGGTCGCTGACATAACCGTCCGCGGTCCAGGCCGGATCATGGCGGGCGCGCACCGCGCGCAAGGTCCAGGCGCGGGCCCGGCCGCCGTCACCATGCTCGGTACGCTCGATCTCGGCCATCAGCAGCGCCACGCGCTGGGTCGGATCGTTGACGTAAGGCGCTAGCACCGCGCGCGCACGGGCGAACTCGGACGCATCGATCGCGGCGCGCGCGATCGCCAGCTGGCCTTCGACATAACCGGCCTTGTCGGCAGGAATTTTGGCCGCAAGCGTCTCGACCCGCTGCAGACGCTGCCGCGCGGAATCGCCGAGCTTCACATGCGCATAGGCATCCGCGAGATCAGGATGCGGATTGGCGAGCCAGGCGGTTTCCACCAGCTTCATGGCGCGGCGCACCTGGTGCGCCTCGCTCTCGAATTTTGCGGCGAGCACTGCGGCCGGGACCAGGGTAGGCGCGAGCTTGACCGCCTGCATCACGCTCTCGCGCGCGACGTCGCGGTCCATCGTTTCCAATTCCAGCGCGCGTGCGGCGAGCAGCACGCCGCGCTGGCGGCGATAGGCCTGCTTGTCGATCAGGCCCGCGGACAGATTCGAATCGAGGATCGCGAGCGCGCCGCTCCAGTCGCCGCGCGCGCAGCGGAAGCCGAGCACCGCATGCGAGGCCCAGGTCGAGGACGGCGACAGCTTGATCGCCTCCTCGGCGATCATCACCGCGCCGACCGCGTCGTCGGCGCGCTGCGCCTCGATGAACAGGCCGCGCAGGCCGAGCAGGCGCGTGTCCTCGCGCTCGGCCATGGCGCGGAAGACCCGCTGGGCCTCGTCGCGATTGCCCTCGAGCTGCGCCGATTGCGCATGCAAGAGAAGCGCGAGCGGATCGTTTGCGGCCAGCCGCCGCGCGGTATCGGCGTGGCGACGGGCAAGCGCGGTGTCGCCGTGGCCGATCGCAAGCAGGCCGTGGGTGATGGCGTGGCGGCCGCGCGCATGACGCTTTTCGTGACGGCGGCGGCGCAGACGCCCCGGAGCGCGCCAGGCCATCGTCAGCAGGCTCCAGACCAGCACGACTGCCGCGGCAAAGAGGCCCAGCAAGAACACGAATCTGGGAAGCGTCGTCGTGGCGCGGAAACTGCCTGCGGTCAGGACGAGATCGCCGGGCTGATCGGCAACCCAGGCCGCGCCGGCCGCCGCCAGCGCGATCAGGACGAGGAAGATGACGATGCGAAGCATGACGATCCCTATACGCGCTGATTGTTGCGCGAACCTTTATTGACCAGGCTTGACGAGATCCGCCATGGCGGCGTCGGCGAATTTGCGTGAGGCGGCGAGCGCGGCGTCACGGGCATCGGCCTTGTCGAGCCAGGCTTGCGCCGGTGCACGATCGGCCTCGGGCAGCGTCTTCAACTCGCGCCGTGCCTCGACGAAATCGTTGCGCAGCGCAGCCGCCGTCACCCGCGCGACGATGGCGCCGCGATCATTGCCGACCCCGTCGGTACGCTCGATGCGGACGAGTTTCGACGCCCCCGCCTGAAGACGCTCGACGATTCCAGTGCCACTGGCCGGGGCTTCCGCCGGCGGCGACAATTTCGGCACGATGTTGAGGAGCTCGCGACTGAGCGCGACCGGCGTCGGAATGCCTGACGATGCAAAAGTGTCGAGCGGCTTCAGCATATCCGGCTTTGCGGCCAGCGACCGCGCGGCGGCGAGCTGCGATTCGTAGGCGTCGCCGTGGCGAACGGCGACGTCGAGCAGGGCCGCCGCCACCACGTGGCGCAGCGGCTTGTCGTCCATCGTCTTCGCTTCGGCGATCTTCTCGCTTTGCTGCGCGAGTTCCGCACGTTCGGTCTTGCTGGCACGCTCGAGCTGCGCGAGGCGGTCGTTGAGAGCGGCAAGATCGGGCGCGGCAGCGCGCGGCGCCGATGTCGCGTCGTTCAGGACGCTCGCGGTCTTGTCGGATTGTGCGCGCAGATTGGCGATCTCGCTGCGCAGGCTCGTTGCGGATTTCTCCAGCGCATCGATCCGCGCCACCATGGCCGGATCGGCGCCAGGCTTGCCCGCCTTGGCTTCGACCGCGGCCACACGCCCGCTCAGCGCCTCGACGGTTGCGCCCGTCACTTGCGGAGCAGCCGGGGGCGCCTGCACCGCAGGCCAGCCCAGCATCCAGCCGACCGCGATGACGATGGCGGCTGCCACGGCGCCGGAGAACGGAGCGATAACCCAGGGTGAAATTGACGGCGATACCGACGCGGACGCAACGGAAGATTCTTCCTGGGCAAGCTCGGGCTTCGGCTCGGCATGAGATTCTTCGGACTTTGCCTCTTGAGATTTTTCCTCCTGAGACTTTTCCTCCTGAGACTTGCCCTCTTCAGATTTGGCCTGCTCATGCGCGGCCTGTTCGGTCGCTGCCTCAGGCTCGCCCGCCACCTCCTGCGGCTGGGTCGAGACCTCGGTCGCCTGGAGGTCGATGGTGGGCGGGATGCGCTTGGCGCGGCCGGACTCGGGAGCCAATCCTGCGTCTTCAGGCTTGTCGTCGGCCATCGTGACGGTTCCTCACACTTACATGCCCTGAACGAACGGATCCGATTGCGTCGGATTCGGCCCGACCTCTTACGCCAAACGGGTGCGCAAAGCACGCTCCAAGGTGTCAAATAGGGCATTTTCGTCCGGCGTCGCCGCCACCAGAACCTGCGAGGCACCCGCCTCGCGCAGCACGCCCGCGACCGTCTCGGACAGGCAGCATTGCGGGATCGCCAGAGCCGAGATTTCGACACCTTCGGCGCGCGCGGCTTCCAGGAAAGCCCGCGCGCTGCGCCGGGAGTAATGCAGCACCGCCTCGATCCCATGGGCGGCAAAGCCCTCACAGACATCGCGCGGCAACAGCTTGACCGGCGCCATGCGGTAGGTCGTCTGCGTGACGACGTTGAAGCCTTCGGCGCCCAGCTCACCGCCGAGGTCGCGCGACAGGTCCGCGCCCGCGAGATAGAGCAACGTGCCCTTTTTCTTCAGCCGCTTGTCGCGCGCGCTCTGCATCACCTTGTCGCGCAGGGCAGCACCGTCGCCACCAGCGACAATCACCTCGGCAAAGCCAGCATCGCGCCCGGCGGCGGCCGTGTGCTCGCCGACCGCGAACAGCGGCAGCTCTTGGAGACCAAGGTCCCGCAATTGCGGCGCGACGCCACGGATCGCATTGGCCGACGTGACAATGACGGCGCTGTAGCTTGTCTCACTCTCGTCATGGAAGGCGACCGGCTCGAACTTGAGCACCGGGGCGAGCAGCGCCACATGCCCCCGTGCACGAAGATTTTCCGACGTCGCCTCATTGTCGGGATGCGGCCGTGTGACAAGAATGGACATCGCTTGTGTTCCCGAACCACGTGGCGGTGGCGCTTTCACGAGGGACGGCCGCGCGTGACGATTGCGTTGGCCGACCCCGGAATGCTACCGGACGTACCAGAACTCTGCTTTGCGGATGAGCGCAAGGGGCGTGAGAAGGGCGCAAATTGGATAACAATTCGCCAATGCTGGTACTGGGCATCGAAACCACCTGCGACGAGACCGCCGCGGCGGTAATTGAGCGTGCGCCTGACGGCAGCGGCAAGATCCTGTCCAATATCGTACGGTCGCAGGTCGAGGAACATGCCCGCTTCGGCGGCGTGGTGCCGGAGATCGCGGCCCGCGCCCATGTCGACCTGCTCGACGGCATCATCGACCGCGCCATGACTGAGGCCGGCATCGACTTCGCCCAGCTCGACGGTGTCGCGGCCGCGGCGGGGCCGGGGCTGATCGGGGGCGTCATCGTCGGGCTCACCACCGCGAAGGCGATCGCGATGGTGCACGACACGCCGCTGGTCGCGGTGAACCATCTGGAAGCGCATGCGCTGACGCCGCGCCTGACCGACGCACTCGAATTTCCCTATTGCCTGTTTCTCGCCTCGGGCGGCCATACCCAGATCGTCGCCGTCACCGGCGTCGGCCAGTATGTGCGGCTCGGCACCACCGTGGACGATGCGATCGGCGAGGCCTTCGACAAGGTCGCGAAGATGCTGGGACTGCCCTATCCCGGCGGGCCGCAGGTCGAGCGTGCGGCAGTCAGCGGCGATCCCGCGCGATTTGCGTTTCCGCGGCCGCTGCAGGGACGCCCCGACGCCAACTTCTCGTTATCGGGATTGAAGACGGCGGTGCGCAACGAAGCGAGCCGGTTGGCCGAGATCACACCGCAGGACGTCAGCGATCTCTGCGCGAGCTTCCAGGCCGCCGTGCTCGACTCCACGGCCGACCGGTTGAGCGTCGGTCTGAAACTCTTCCGCGAGCAGTTCGGTGCGCCACGTGCGCTGGTGGCGGCCGGCGGCGTTGCCGCCAATCAGGCGATCCGCGGCGCCTTGCATGAGGTTGCGAGCAAAGCCGGTACACAATTGATCATGCCGCCGCCGGCGCTCTGCACCGACAACGGCGCGATGATCGCCTGGGCCGGCGCCGAACGTCTCGCGCTCGGCATGATCGACACGATGGAAGCACGGCCTCGCGCGCGCTGGCTGCTCGATGCGAACGCGACGGCACCGGCCGGATACGGCAAGACACGCGCGGGATTCTAGCAATGACAGCGTTCCGATCTGTCGCGCTGATCGGCGCGGGCGCCTGGGGCACGGCCCTGGCGATGGTGGCGGCGCGGGCCGGACGGAACGTGACGCTGTGGGCGCGCAATCCCGAGCACGCGACGCGGATCGCATCGAGCCGCGACAATCCGCGGCTGCCCGGCGTGCGGCTTGCTCCGGAGATCATCGTCACGAGCGACCTGGCGCTCGCCGCGCGCGCGGATATGCTGCTGATCGCAGTGCCCGCGCAGCATCTGCGCGGTGCTGTCAACATGCTCGCCTCGCATCTGGCTAGACCGGTGCCGATCATTGCCTGCGCCAAGGGCATCGAGCACGGCACCCATAAATTCATGACCGACGTGATCGTCGAGGCCGCGCCTCACGCGCAGCCGGCGATCCTGTCGGGCCCGAGCTTTGCCGACGATGTCGCGCGTGGCCTGCCGACCGCGGTCACGCTGGCGGCGAGGGAAGAAACGCTGGCCAACCAACTGGTGCAGGCGCTGGGCTCGCCGACGTTCCGGCCCTATCACTCCACCGATGTCCGCGGCGTCGAGATCGGCGGCGCCGCCAAGAACGTGCTCGCGATCGCGGTCGGTATCGCGGTCGGGCGCAAGCTCGGCGCTTCCGCACAGGCCGCACTCACCACCCGCGCCTTTGCCGAGCTGACACGCCTCGGCCGCGCGCTCGGCGCACGCAGCGAAACACTCACGGGCTTGTCTGGCCTCGGCGATCTGATCCTGACCTGCTCGAGCCCACAATCGCGCAATTTCGCGCTCGGCCTGGCGCTTGGCCGCAGCGAGCAGCCGCCCGCCGGCAAGCTTGCCGAAGGCGAATTCACCGCGCCGGTACTGATCGAACTCGCGGCTTCGCAAAACATCGAAATGCCGGTATCGGAAGCCGTCGCATCGATTCTGACCGGCAGAAGCACGATCGACGCCGCGATCTCGGGGCTCATGACGCGACCTTTCAAGGCAGAGGAATGAACATGGCGTACTGGCTGGTGAAATCCGAGCCATCGGTGTGGTCCTGGGACCAGCAGGTGGCGAAAGGCGCCAAGGGCGAAGCCTGGACCGGCGTGCGCAATTACACCGCGCGTCAGAATCTCGTCGCCATGAAGAAGGGCGACAAGGCGTTCTTCTATCATTCCAACGAGGGCAAGGAAGTCGTCGGCATCGCGGAGATCGTCAAGGAAGCCTATCCGGATCCGACCGACAAGACCGAAAAATTCGTCTGCGTCGACATCAAGGCCGACAAACCGTTGAAGAGTCCGGTGACGATGGCCGCGATCAAGGCCGAGAAGAAGCTCGCCGACATGGCGCTGGTGAAATATTCGCGCCTGTCGGTGCAGCCGGTGACAGCGGAGGAATGGAAGCTCGTCTGCAAGATGGGCGGGATGTAGGCTTAGGTGCTGTAGCCCGGATGAGCGAAGCGATATCCGGGACTCCTGCTGCGATCCCGCATGGCGCTACGCTCATGCGGGCTACGATATCCGGGTTTGTTTCTCCGGCAGCGCAAACACCTTGCATGGCGCGGCAATGCCGCGCAGCAAATGCGATCCGAGCGCAACAAGAGGCATCTCCGTCTCCGCGGCGAGCGCGCCCGACACCAGCACGGTTCTGCCGAGCGGCTTGCACAATCCCTCGAGCCGGCTGGCGAGATTGACGGCGGGGCCGATCGCCGTGAAGTCGAGCCGATTGGCCGCGCCGATATTGCCCCATAGCATCTCGCCAAGATGCAGCGCCGCGCCGAACGCAAGCGGCGGCAGATTTTGGGCACGGCGCTCCGCGTTGAGATACGTCATTCCGGCTTCGGCTGCGCTCGCGGCGCGCAGAGCCGCATCGCATGCGTGGCGCGGTGAGGCCCCGACCACTGGAAAGATCGCGAGCACGCCGTCGCCGATGAATTTCAGCACCTCGCCGCCGAAAGCGTGAACCGCGCCGGCGATGCGATCGAACCAGGCATCGAGCGCCGCGATCACGCCGGCAGGCGGCGTGGTTTCCGACAGGAGCGTGAAGTTGCGCAGATCGGCATAGAGCAGCGCGGCCTGAATGGTCTCGCCGAGATCGCGCCGAAGGGGTGCCGCCAGCACCCGCTCCGCGCTGCGCTTGCCAAGATATGCATCCAGCGTCGCGCGCAAGGTTGCACGCGCGGCAAGCACCGCAAGAGGTGTCGCGGCAAAGCGCGCGGCCTGGCGCAATTGCTCAGTCTCGTCCGCGGTGAACGTACGCGGCCCAATCCAACCGAGCAACGGCCCGTCGGGCCGTCCGACCAAATCTTCGTGCACCTCACCGCCCGCGATGTCAGGCAGCCAGCGGCGGCCGGCATCGTTGGGCGGGTCGAGCGCGAGGCCGCCTGGTGCGAAGCCGAGCGCCTCGATCACCCGGCCGTTCTCCGCGCGCCACAACCATGTCCGCTTCGCGATCAGCGGATGTGGCACCTCGAGCGTCAGGCTGCCTGCCGCAAGCGGCACGCCGTCAGCGACCAGTTGTGCACCGAGATCCGCGAGCAGGCGGTCGGCTCCGGTGCTATCGGCAGCGGCATCGACAAGCCAGGCGAGCGTCGGCGAGAGGTGCATGGCCCGATCATGACGATGCCAGGACCTCTTTGTCACGGGCAATCCTTGACGGGCCGCTCGAGCGCCGCCATGTCCCAGTGTCAGCCCAGGGATGATCGCCGATGACCGAACCGTTCATAGTGCGACGCGAGACCCAGATCGCCGCCCCACGCGCCACCGTTTTCGCTTACCTGACCGACCCCGAGAAGATTTTGAGCTGGATGGGTTCCGACGCGACCACGGAGCCACATCCCGACGGGCTGTATCTACTCAAAGGCATCGGCCCCCGCGGCGGCGTTGCCCGCGGCGCGTTCCGCGAAGTCGTGCCGGTGCATCGTCTCGCCTACACGTTTGGATGGGAGGGCGGCCAGGAAGTGCCGCCCGGCTCGAGCCTGATCGAGATCGACCTGATCGAACACGACGGCGGCACATTGCTGCGCATGACCCATAGCGGGCTGCCGACCGAGGAACAGGCTGCCGCACACGCGACGGGATGGGCGCATTATCTGGGACGACTCACGACCGCAGCCGCGGGAAGCAATCCCGGTCCCGACAACGGCGTTCCCACCAAGGCGTAACGACGCCAGGTCAGACCGCCGCGGTCGCCACCACCTGCTGCAAAAGTTGCTCGCGCCTGGCCTGCGAGCGCTGGCCCTTCATGGTCGCGGCGAAGCGTTCGAGGATGCCGTCCTCGAACGCGGTGACGATGGTATCGTGAACATAGCTCTTGCGGCAGATCGCCGGCGTGTTGGAGAGCTGATCGGCAGCGCCGCGGATCGCCTCCAGCACCTGCTTCTTGCGGCCGCGCTGGCTGGTCGCCGGCGTGATCCGCGACAGCGATTCCACGACGACGGCAGAGGCCATCAGCGTGCGGAAATCCTTCAGCGAGATCTTGATGCCGGCGATCTCGCGCAGAAACGCGTTCACCTGCGTGGTGCTGACCGCGCGCACGATGCCGTAGGCATCGCGATACTGGAACATGCGCTTGCCGGGAACGTCCTGCAAAATCCCGATGGCACGCACGAGCTTGGCCGCGTCGCATTCTTTGCGCACAGCCTTGCCGCCCTTCGCCTTGAAGGTCAGCACGAAGCTGTCGTCTTCCAGCGAAACGTTGGACTTCAGCAGCGTGGTGGCTCCGCGGGTGCCGTTGAGACGGGCATAGGATTCGTTGCCGGGGCGGATGGCGGTGCGCGCAATCAGTTCGATGACGGCGGAGAGCGCGAACTCGCGGGTCGGCTCGTCGCCCGACAGGAACGCCGAGACCTTGCGCCGGATCTTGGGCAGCGCGCCGACGAGCTTCTCCAGGCGATGCGCCTTGCGTTGCTCGCGGACCTTCTCCCAATCGGCGTGATAGCGATATTGCAGCCGGCCCGCGGCATCGCGTCCCACCGCCTGGAGATGCGTGCTCGGATCGGCCGAGTAGCGCACCTCGCGATACGCCGGCGGCACTGCCATCGAATGCAGCCGCCGAATGGTACGGGCATCGCGGATGTGGACGCCGTTGGGCCGCACGAAGGAATAGCCCTTGCCGCGCCTGATGCGACGAATGGTCAGCTCGTTCTGGTCGCCGAGCCGCAGGCCCAGTTCCTTGGCGAGGGCCTCGACCGTCGCCGCAGGCGCCGTGTCGAACGCTTTTTTCGGGCTGGGACGGCCGGAACCGGCCGGTTTCGGCCATTGTCCGAGGGCTTTGGCCAGCGCAATGGCTGCAGGATCGGCTGAAGCGGGCCGCAAAGTCCCGAGATTCTGCTGATCCATCATAGTCTTATGCCTTAGCCCTGTCTGTTATCGGTCAATGCCGCTGTTCTGATTTTTGTTCCAAGGGGTCTCGTTGGGCCCGGGTTGGCCATTTAGGGTGTTCCGAACCGCATTGCGAGTCCCGAATCAGTGAGGGTGGTCTCTAAATACCGCTGCCGGGAGCATGGCGCTCTGCGCCGGCCTATTCCGAGGATCTCGGTAAAGACCCGAAAGCCCCCGTCGCCCTGTTTCAAAACTGCGACAGTCGCACGAAGCGGCTTGATCCTCCGCATGGCCGGCTGCTCGCCGAAGGTCCAGCTTGTGCACCTTGTCGGGTCCGGTTAGCCCGACGCATAATCGGTTCAACGATCAAGTCGGCACGCCCGTGGTCTGTGCTCGGCTTGCCGTATGTGGAGGGAAACATGTCCGAGAAGATCTACGACGTCCCCGCGGAATGGGCGAAGCGCGCCTGGATCGACCAGGCCAAGTACAAGGACATGTACGCCCGCTCGATCTCGGACCCAAACGCCTTCTGGGCCGAGCAGGCCAAGCGCATTGACTGGATGCACGCTCCGACCAAAATCGAGAACGTCTCCTTCGCGCCCGGCAACATCTCGATCAAATGGTTCGAGGACGGCATCCTCAACGTCGCCCATAATTGCATCGACCGGCATCTCCACAGCCGCGCCAACCAGACCGCGATCATCTGGGAAGGCGACGATCCCTCACAATCCCGGCACATCACTTACAAGGAGCTGCACGACGAGGTCTGCCGGATGGCCAACATCCTGCGCACCCGGAACGTCAAGAAGGGCGACCGTGTCACCATCTACCTGCCGATGATTCCGGAGGCTGCCTACGCGATGCTGGCCTGCGCGCGGATCGGCGCGATTCACTCCGTGGTGTTTGCCGGCTTCTCGCCCGACAGTCTCGCCCAGCGCATCAACGACTGCCAGTCCAAGGTGATCATCACCGCGGATGAGGGCCTGCGCGGCGGCAAGAAGGTGCCGCTGAAGGCCAATGTCGACGCGGCGCTCGCCAAGGCAGACGGCGTCGACTGGGTCGTCGTGGTCAAGCGCACCGGCGGCGCGGTCGAAATGAATCCCTCGCGCGACCTCTGGTACCACGACGCCGCCAAAATGGTGACGACGGAATGCCCGGTCGAGCACATGCACGCCGAGGATCCGCTGTTCATCCTCTACACCTCGGGCTCGACAGGCCAGCCCAAGGGCGTGCTGCACACCTCCGCCGGCTATCTCGTGTTCGCCGCGATGACGCATCAATACGTCTTCGACTATCACGACGGCGACATCTACTGGTGCACCGCCGACGTCGGCTGGGTCACCGGCCACAGCTACATTCTCTACGGACCGCTAGCCAACGGCGCGACCACACTGATGTTCGAAGGCGTGCCGAATTACCCGGACAATTCGCGATTCTGGAACGTCATCGACAAGCACAAGGTCAACATCTTCTACACCGCGCCGACCGCGATCCGCGCGCTGATGCAGAGCGGCGACGCGCCCGTGAAGAAGACCTCGCGCGCCAGCCTCCGCCTGCTTGGCTCGGTCGGCGAGCCGATCAATCCGGAAGCCTGGGAGTGGTATCACCGCGTCGTGGGCGACGACCGCTGCCCGATCGTCGACACCTGGTGGCAGACCGAGACCGGCGGCATTTTGATCACGCCGCTACCCGGCGCCACCAAGCTCAAGCCGGGCTCGGCGACGCAGCCGTTCTTCGGCGTGGTGCCTGAGATCGTCGACGCCGACGGCAATGTGCTGGACGGCGAGACATCAGGCAATCTGTGCCTGACGCGGTCATGGCCGGGCCAGATGCGCACGGTCTATGGTGACCACGCCCGCTTCGAGCAGACTTATTTCTCGACCTACAAGGGCAAGTACTTCACCGGCGACGGCTGCCGGCGCGATGCGGACGGTTATTACTGGATCACCGGCCGCGTCGACGACGTCATCAACGTCTCCGGCCACCGCATGGGTACCGCCGAAGTCGAAAGCGCGCTGGTGGCGCATGAGAAGGTCTCGGAAGCCGCCGTGGTCGGTTACCCGCACGACATCAAGGGTCAGGGCATCTACGCCTATGTGACCCTGATGGCCGGCATCGAGCCAACCGAGGATCTGCGCAAGGAGCTCGTCACCTGGGTCCGCAAGGAGATCGGCCCAATCGCTGCGCCCGACCAGATCCAATTCTCGCCCGGCCTGCCCAAGACCCGCTCCGGCAAGATCATGCGCCGCATCCTGCGCAAGATCGCCGAGGACGAGCCGGGCAGCTTGGGCGACACCTCGACCTTGGCCGATCCCGGCGTGGTCGACGACCTCGTCAAGAACCGGCAGAACAAGAAGTCGGCGTAAGGCAGTCTCGTGCCCCCGGACGCAGCGCAGCGCTCTTTAGCGGTGCGCTGCTGAGCCGCGGCCCAAGCAACAGCAGACTCTGTGGCGTCCTGGATCCTGGCTCTGCGTCGCACCTCTTCGCGCTGCGCCGCGTCCGGGACACGAGACCGCATCGCCGCGTTAGCGTCTCCGGCATCAACCGCCGTTCACATCCTCACGCACTTGTCAGGCCGCGACCCGGCGCCCGGGCATCTTTCCGGCTGAGTGTTGTTTTCAGGTCATTTACTTTGTTTCGAACATTTCCTTTGTTCCCCCTGCTGGCCGGCCCTTGGCGGCCGTGCGTGGAAACCATCCGGTTAACAGGCGCGGTTAAGAATGTCCCCTGACAAGGACCTGTAACAAGGACTTGCAACAAGGACTTGGCGGGCCGGCGATTGCCGGTTTTGCGTAATTTTGGACGGTCCGTTCGGGGCAAGGGGAAAATCGATGTCGATGAGGATTGCTGTGGCGCTGGCCGCCACCGTCGGGGCTGGGGTCTTGATGTCGACGGCGGCGCAGGCACGGCCGGAAATGGTGGGGACGCACCTGGCTGACTATTCGCCGGGCACCATCGTGGTCAAAACCAACGAGCGTCGGCTCTATCTCGTCCTCGATAACGGCCACGCCGTGCGCTACCCGGTCGGCGTCGGCAAGTCCGGCAAGCAGTGGGCCGGCACCACCCGCATCGACGGCAAGTACCGCAATCCGGCCTGGGCGCCGCCTGCCGAAGTGAAGCGCGACAAGCCGAGCATCCCGGACGTCATCCCGGGCGGCTCGCCGCGCAATCCGATGGGCGTCGCGGCGATGACGCTGTCCGGCGGTGAATATGCCATCCACGGAACCAACGTGCCGGGCTCGATCGGCGGCTTCGTCTCCTATGGCTGCATCCGCATGCTCAACGACGACATCACCGATCTCTACAGCCGCGTCTCGGTCGGCACGACGGTGGTCGTGACGCGCTGATCGCCGGCATCAGGGCGAGACAACAAGAGCCGCGTCTTTCGACGCGGCTTTTTCGTCACCAGAAGCGCCAGCTCCGCGCGCACCAGCCGTCGCGATGGCCGCCATTGTAGCTCCGTGCGTAACCGCCCGCGAGCAACGCCGCCGAAACGTTGTCGGTTCGACTGGTCGCGACGTCGGCGAGAACGCGGCCGTATTTGTCAGGTCCGAGATTGGTGATCGTCACGCCACCCTGGCCGAGCAGGTCGCGCAATGCGCGGGCTGCGGCTTCGGCCTTGTCCAGCTCCTCCTGGCAGGATGCTTTCATCTCAGGTGCATCGATGCCGCGCAGGCGAACGCGCACGACGAGATCGCGGCCGTTATGCTGACGAACGCGTGCGAGAAAGGTGTCGCCGTCAATGGTGCGAACGACATCGACCGGCTCGCGACGATCGGGATGGCCGGCCTGCCGGAGCACGATCTCGGCATCGCCGGTGCGACCGTCGTCTACGTGCGGGACAAGCCAGTTCGTTCCGTCGCGGAAGGTGAGCACAATCGCCGCGACAACACCGACCACGAACATCCACGGCAACAGCCCTGAGAACCGGCGACCAAATGGCGAGCCGCTGTATGAAGGCCGATAGGGACGGCTTGGATCGAAACGCGACATTCGCGCACGCTAGGGCTGAGTCGGGCAATCCGGCAAGCGAGCCTCGAAAGGCAAGCTTCAGAAATCCGAAGCGATGCCCTTGCGCTCCCAATCGCCATAGCGGGTCGGCTCGGGTCCTTTTGGCCCCTGCAACTCCTTTGGCGCCGCCTGGGCGTCGTTTTTGGCTCGGACTGCCGCAGCCTGCCGGCGCGCTTCGGCCTCGGCCAGCGCGCGCTGGGCGGCCGGCGTGAGCTGCTTGCGGTCGGGAACGGAAGGCTGGTCACTCATCGTCGGCTTTCTAGCGCGGGGCGGCCCGCGACGCGACGCCCAATAACGCATTCCTGAAATGGCTCCGAAAGGGCTGAAAAACCCGGAAGCGATTCTTACATTTGGCATATTCGCGTGCCAGAGATCACCTCCTCAAGGCATGCGCCCATTACGGCGAACTGCCGCTCGCTCAGAACCTTGTTTCCGCATGCCTTCTCAACGTTTCGCTCCTCCATCCGAAGTGCCCGGTCTCGCGGCGCGGCGGATTGCCGCCGACATCGTCGACGGCGTGCTGCAAAAGCACCGCACGCTTGACGAGCAGCTCGACGGCAGCGGCGCCCATCCCGGGCTGAAGACGCTCCCCGACCGCGACCGCGCGCTGATGCGCCGCCTGGTCGCCACCGTGCTGCGCCGGCTCGGCACGCTCGGCCATGTGCTGTCCCGCCTGCTCGACAAGGGCATTCCCTCCGACGCGCCGCGCGCGCAGAGCGCGCTGTTGATTGGCGCCGCCCAGATCCTCTGGATGGACGTGCCCGATCACGCAGCCGTCGATCTCTCCGTTCGCCTCGTGCAATCCGACCGGCGCGCCGCGCGCTATGCCGGCCTCGTCAACGCCGTGCTGCGCCGTTGCGCCCGCGAGGGCAAGGCGCTGGTGGACGAGGTTGCCGCGCAGTCGCTGGACCTGCCGCCGTGGATGGTCGCGCGCTGGCGCGCGCATTACGGCGAAACAGTCGCAAGAGACATGGCGCTCGCGCTCAGCCACGATCCTTCGCTGGATCTGACTGTGAAGTCGGACGCCGCGCAATGGGCGAGCCGCCTCCATGGCGAAGTCCTGCCGACCGGATCGGTTCGTACGGTGCTGCACGGCGCAGTGACCATGCTTCCCGGCTTCGCCGAAGGACAATGGTGGGTGCAGGACGCCGCCGCTGCGCTGCCGGCCCGGCTGTTCGGCGACATCAAGGGCAAATCCATCGCCGATCTCTGCGCCGCTCCCGGCGGCAAGACCGCGCAACTGGCGCAAGCCGGCGCCCATGTCACCGCCATCGACCGCTCGCCCGCCCGGGTGGCGCGCCTGCGCGAGAATCTGACGCGGTTGTCGCTCCAGGCCGAGACCGTCGTCGCCGACGCCGCGGAATGGTCCGGCCCTGCCGATGGCTTCGACGGCATCCTCATTGATGCGCCTTGCACATCGACCGGGACGATCCGCCGCCATCCCGACGTATCCTGGCTCCGGCAGGAATCCGACATCGCCGCAATGACCGCGCTCCAGCAGCGGCTGCTGCAAAAATCGGTCTCGCTGCTCAAGCCCGGCGGAACGCTGGTCTACTGTACCTGCTCGCTGGAACCCGAAGAGGGCGAGCATGCGGTCGCCGCGCTGCTGGCCGCAGAGCCTGGGCTTCGCCGGGTTCCGATCGATGCGTCCGAGGTGTCGGGACTCAGCGAGATCGTCACCGCCGAGGGCGATCTGCGCACTCTGCCCAGCCATCTGCCAAACGCTGATCCCAAGCTCGGCGGGCTCGACGGATTTTTCGCGGCCCGGCTCATTAAATCCTGATTTTGCACTGGATTTTGCAACCACGGCGCTGATTCGCGTCGTTCAAGGTGGTGTCGGCCGTCCGATTTTGGGATTAATAAGGATTCGTCGGAATCCTCTCCCCCATCAAGGCAAGGCGTGTCGGTCGCTCAACGCAGACGTATCTCGACGCTGGTGATGAACCGCTTCGCGCGGAACATGCTCGCGCGCGCGAGCGGCGGTTCCGTCGCCCTGTCGCGAGTCTGGCCCGGCCGCGCCGACCGGTTGATCATCGCGCCGCATGATCTGCGCACCGCGGACGCGACCCGCGCCGCCGAGATCTATGCCGGCCGCTTCGTCTTCGCCGGCAAGATCGTCAACTGCCACGGCCGTTCGATCTTCGATCTCGAGCCGCCGTCGGAGGATTGGGAGGTTGCGCTGCTCGGCTTCGGCTGGCTGCGCCATTTGCGCGCCGCCGACACCGCGCTGACGCGCGCCAATGCGCGCTCGCTAATCGAGGACTGGATCGGCAACCCGGCCAGCAAGCGCCGTCCCGTCGCGCGACGCGCCGACGTGCTGGCGCGACGCGTGATCTCCCTGCTGTCGCAGGCGCCGCTGGTGCTCAACGATACCGACAACAAATTCTACCGTCGCTATCTGCGCGCGCTGGCGCGCGAGATCCGCTTGCTGCGCTACACCATGGTCAACATTCCCGACGGAGTGCCGAAGCTCCAGGTGCTGATCGCGCTGTGCTATGCGGCGCTGTGCCTCGCCAACCAGGCAAGTCACATCCGCAGCACCTCGAAAAAGCTCTCGGATGAATTGCAGCGGCAGATCCTGCCCGACGGCGGGCATGTCTCGCGCAACCCGGGCGCGCTGATCGAGCTGTTGATCGACCTGTTGCCGCTGCGGCAGACCTTTGCCGCGCGCAACATCGCGCCGCCGCCCGCGCTGCTCAATGCGATCGATCGCATGATGCCGATGCTCCGCTTCTTCCGCCACGGCGACGGCAATTTCGCGCTGTTCAACGGCATGAGCGCGACGCCCTCGGACCTGCTCGCGACGCTGCTTGCCTATGACGACACCCACGGCGCGCCGATGTCGAACATGCCGCATACCGGTTTCCAGCGCCTTGATGCCGGCCAGACCACTTTGATCATCGACACCGGCCCGCCGCCGGCGGCCGGCGTCAGTCACGACGCCCATGCCGGCTGCCTGTCGTTCGAACTATCCTCCGGCATCAGCCGCATCGTCACCAATTGCGGCATGCCGACCACGGGCCGCGACAATTGGCGGCCGTTCGCACGCGGCACGGCGGCGCATTCGACGCTGACCTATCACGACACCTCGTCATGCCAGTTCGTGGAGATGTCGGCGATGAAGCGGCTGTTGCACGGTGCTCCGGTCACCAGCGGCCCCGTCGAAGTCGAGAGCTATCGCGAAATCGTGCAGAACGGCACGCTGCTGACGACGTCGCATGACGGCTACCTGACAAAATTCGGCGCGATCCACCGCCGCGTGCTGATGATCGCCAATGACGGCGCGCGCATCGACGGCGAGGACACGCTGTCGCCGCCGCAAGGCGGACGCTTCAAGGGTCCGGATGCCGATTTCGCGCTGCGATTCCATCTGCACCCGGCGGTGAAGGCGAGCCGGCTGTCCGACGCTCGCGGCGTCATGCTGGTGCTGCCGAACCGCGACGTCTGGACCTTCGAGGCGCTCGACGACAAGGTCGAGCTGGAGGACAGCGTATCCCTGGCCGGCAATGACGGCCCGCGCCGCACCGCGCAGATCGTGATCCGTCAGGATGCGCGGCAGGCGCCCTCGATCCGCTGGAGTTTTGTCCGCTCCACCGCCTCGCCGGCGATCACGAATGCCCGCAGAAATGCGCGGCGGGAGCCGGAACTTCCGCTGTAGACGCATGTGATTCGGCCCGATCTGAACGTTGTGAAAGCGACCGAAAACTGCTATCGAGCCCTCGCTCGCGCGACTGGCGACCTTGGATGGAGCACCATCGGGAAGCGCGAGACTGAGAAGCCGCGCGCCTGGGCATAGACACTCCTTCAGACAGAGGATCTTGCTCATGACTGACCATCCCCGCCGCGTCACCCGCGCCCTTCTCTCCGTTTCCGACAAGACTGGCCTGATCGAATTCGCGAAGGCGCTTGCCGCGCACGATGTCGAGCTGGTCTCGACCGGCGGCACCGCGAAGGCGATCGCCGCGGCCGGCCTCAAGGTGAAGGACGTCTCCGAACTGACCGGCTTCCCGGAAATGATGGATGGCCGCGTCAAGACGCTGCATCCGAAGGTGCATGGCGGCCTGCTCGCGATCCGCAACAACAAGGACCATGCGGATGCGATGACGGCGCATGGCATCGCGCCGATCGATCTGCTCGTCGTCAATCTCTATCCGTTCGAGGCGACCGTCGACAAAGGCGCGGGCTTCGAGGATTGCATCGAGAACATCGATATCGGCGGCCCCGCGATGATCCGCGCCGCCGCGAAGAATCATGACGACGTCGCCGTCGTGGTCGAGGCGCAGGACTATCAGGCCGTGCTCGACGAGCTCGCCGCGAACAAAGGTGCGACCACGCTGAAGTTGCGGCGGCGCCTTGCCGCCAAGGCTTACGCGCGCACTGCCGCCTATGACGCCGCGATCTCGAACTGGTTCAACCGCCAGCTCGAGATCGACGCGCCCGATTTCCGCGCCTTCGGCGGCCGGCTGATCCAGTCGCTGCGCTATGGCGAGAATCCGCACCAGACCGCGGCGTTCTATGCGACCCCCGACAAGCGGCCGGGCGTCTCGACCGCGCGGCAGCTCCAGGGCAAGGAGCTCTCCTACAACAACATCAACGACACCGATGCAGCCTATGAATGCATCGGCGAGTTCGACGCCAAGCGCACCGCGGCCTGCGTCATCGTCAAGCATGCCAATCCCTGCGGCGTCGCGGAGGGCTCCGACCTCGTCAGTGCCTATCGCAAGGCGCTGGCCTGCGATTCCACCTCGGCGTTCGGCGGCATCATCGCGATGAACCGGGCACTCGATGCCGACACCGCGCGCGAGATCACGAAGATCTTCACCGAGGTGATCATCGCGCCGGACGCAAGCGAGGAAGCGGTCGCCATCATCGGTGCGCGCAAGAACCTGCGCCTGCTGCTCGCCGGCAGCCTGCCCGATCCGCGCGCGCCGGGCCTCACCGCCAAGACGGTGGCGGGCGGTCTCCTCGTGCAGAGCCGCGACAACGCCGTGGTCGACGACATGACCTTCAAGGTCGTGACCAAGCGTGCGCCAACGGATGCCGAGATGCACGACCTGAAATTTGCTTTCCGTGTCGCAAAACATGTCAAGTCCAACACCATCATCTACGCCAAGGATCTCGCCACCGTCGGCATCGGCGCCGGCCAGATGAGCCGGGTCGATTCAGCGCGGATCGCGGCACGCAAGGCTCAGGATGCGGCCGCCGAGCTGAAGCTCGCCGAACCGCTCACCAAGGGCTCGGTGGTGGCGTCGGATGCGTTCTTCCCGTTCGCCGACGGCATGCTCGCCTGCATCGAGGCCGGCGCCACCGCCGTGGTGCAGCCCGGCGGCTCCATGCGCGACGACGAGGTCATCAAGGCCGCCGACGAGCACGGCATCGCCATGGTGTTCACGGGCACGCGGCACTTCAGGCACTGATTGATTGGCATACGGGCCATTCCATCGAATTCGTCATTGCGAGCGCAGCGAAGCAATCCAGAATCTTTCAGCAGAGAAGCCTGGATTGCTTCGTCGCTTCGCTCCTCGCAATGACGGGAATGAATCGCGGTAGCGTGGCTACTCCCGCACCCGCATCAATAGCGCCAACCCCGCGACGAAGAACACCACCAGAACGGCCATGCCGGCCTTCTGGCTCGCCGTCACCGCGGTGATTACGCCGATCAGCAGCGGGCCGATGAAGGACGTCACTTTCCCCGTCAGTGCGAACAGACCGAAATACTGCGCGATGCGGTCCTTCGGCGCGAGACGAATCAGGAGCGTGCGCGAGGCGGCTTGCAGCGGACCACCGGCCGCACCGATCAGGCAGCCCAGCACGAGATAAGCGCGCTCTGACGCAGCGGCGAACAATGCACCGCCGGGCGCGGGCGGCGCGACCTTGATGAAGAAGATCGAATCCTTGTCGACCAGCAGGATCGCCGCCAGCGCCAGCAGCAGGATCAGCATGCTGCCGGCGATCACGCGCTTCGGCCCGAAGCGATCGTCCAGCTTGCCGCCAAACCACGCGCCGAACGCGCCCGCGATCGCGAGCATGATCCCGAACGTGCCGATCTGGATCGTGTGCCAGCCGAACGTGCCAGCCGCATAGATGCCGCCGAAGGCAAACAGCGACACCAGACCGTCGGTGTAGATCATGTTGGCGAGCAGAAACGCCGCGAGCGATTTCTGCTGCGGCAGCCCCTTGATCGATTGCTTCAGCTCCGACAGGCCTTCGTGCAGCGCCTCGCGCACCGGGCGCTTCGCCGGATAGTCGGGTGTGAACAGGAACATCGGCGTCACGAAAATGATGAACCAAAGCCCGGTCAACGGTCCGGCGGCGCGGTCGCCCTGATGGCTGACGGGATCGAGCCCGAACAGAGGCGTGAGACCGAGCAGCGTGCGGCCGGTCTCGGGATTGGCCGCGAGCAAGCCGAGCACGATGATCAGGCTGACGATGCCGCCGACATAACCCGTCGCCCAGCCGGTGCCGGAGAGCCGGCCGATACGCTCCGGTGGCACCAGCGTCGGCATCATCGCATTGTTGAAGAGAGTGGCGAATTCCGCGCCGACGCTGGCGAGCGCGACCGCGGTGAGCAGTGGCGGAATGATCGAGGGATCGCCGGGCTTGCCGATCCACAGCGTGCAGGATGCCAGCACCAGCACTGCACCGAATCCGGCGATCCATGGCTTCCTGCGGCCCGAAGCATCGGCGATAGCCCCCAGCACCGGCGACATCAGCGCGATCGCGAGGCCCGCGGCAGCCATCGCAAAGCCCCACAGCGATTGCCCGGTGGCGGGATTCGGCGCAATGCCGGTGGCGAAATAGGGCGCGAACACGAAGGTCGTGATCAGCGTGAAATAAGGCTGTGCGGCCCAGTCGAAGAAGATCCAGCTGACGACGGCGCTGCGCGGCGGATAGGTCCGCTGCGCGCCGGCGATGCGCGCATCCGGGGCGATCGTCGTCACTCCATAATCCTCATCACGAACAGTTTTGCCTCTGTCGGGGCAAACCGTATAGCATTGCAGTGCTGCATGTGAACTGCCCATGGCCATTGCGGAAGTTTGATGATGTCGTCTTTCTCGACACGGCGGACATTTTTCGCCTTCCTTGCCACTCTGGCGTTCGGACTTCCGGCCGCGACCGCGCAGGATGCGCGGCGGGCCTATGTGCCGCCGGCGCTCGACACGGTGCATGCCGTTCCCGCCGAGCACGGCATGGTGGTGGCGCAGGAGAAAATCTCCGCGCAGGTCGGCGCCGACATCCTGCGGCGCGGCGGCAATGCCGTCGACGCCGCGGTCGCGACCGGCTTTGCGATGGCCGTGACCTATCCGCGCGCCGGCAATATCGGCGGTGGCGGCTTCATGGTGATTCATTCCACGGAGCCCAACGAAGACATCACGATCGACTATCGCGAGACCGCGCCGGCCGCGACCACGCCGCAGATATTCCTCGGCGCCGACGGCAAGCCCGACGCGGCGAAGTCGCGAGATTCCGCGCTCGGCGTCGGCGTGCCCGGCACTGTCGCGGGTCTTGTGCTGGCCCTGGAAAAATATGGCTCGGGCCGGTTCACGCTGGCGCAACTGCTCGAGCCCGCGATCGCGCTCGCCCGCGATGGCTTCCTCGTCGGCGACGACATTGCCGACACGCTGCCGGGCTGGCACAAGCGGCTGGTGCGCTGGCCCTCCTCGGCCAGGATCTTCTCGCGGCCTGATGGCACGCCGCTTGGCGAAGGCGACAGGCTGGTGCAGAGCGATCTCGCCGAAACGCTGTCGGCTGTCGCCGCACAGGGCCCGCGCGGTTTCTATGAGGGGCCGGTCGCGGAAAAACTCGCCAAGGCCGTGACTGACGCGGGCGGCATCATGACGCCGGCCGATTTGAAATCCTATCAGGCGGTCATCCGCGCACCGGTGCGCGGCACTTATCGCGGCTATGACATCGTGTCGATGCCGTTGCCGTCGTCGGGCGGCGTGGTGCTGGTGGAGACGCTCAATATTCTCGAAGGTTTTCACCTCGCTGATCTGAAGCAGGGGTCGCCGGCCTCGCTGCATCTGCTGATCGAGGCCATGAAGCGCGCTTATGCGGACCGGGCGCGCTATCTCGGCGATCCCGCCTTCGTCAACGCGCCGATCGGGACGCTCACCGCCAAAGACTACGCCGCGAAGCTGCGGGCAACCATCTCCGCCGATCGCGCCACGCCGTCGAAACAGCTCGTTTCCACCGCGACCTCACCGCATGAGGGCAGCAACACCACGCATTTTTCCGTCGTCGACGGCAGCGGCAACGCCGTCAGCAACACCTATACGCTGAACTTCAGCTACGGCGTCGGCCTCGTCGCCGACGGCACCGGCGTGCTGCTCAACAACGAGCTTGACGATTTCACAGCGGCGGTCGGCGCTTCCAATGCCTATGGCCTTGTCGGCTTCGAGGCCAATTTGCCCGGGCCGGGCAAGCGGCCGCTGTCCTCAATGTCGCCGACCATCGTCCTGAAGGACGGCAAGCCGGTTCTGGTGACGGGCTCGCCGGGCGGCAGCCGGATCATCTCGACCGTGCTCCAGGTGATCGTCAACGTCCTCGATTACAAAATGGACGTCGCGGCTGCCGTGGCCGCACCGCGGCTGCATCACCAATGGTTGCCCGACGAGGTCCGGGTCGAGGGCGGCTTCCCCGATCATGTGCTGCTCGAGCTGAAGGCGATGGATCATCTCATCGTCGCGCCGATGGGGCAGACATCGGCGAATTCGATCGCGGTGACCGCCAATGGTCCGCTCGGCGCGCCTGATCCGCGTAGCCGAGGTGCGGAAGCAGCGGGGCAGTAACTCTGTCCTTGCATGGCGCGAAGGCCGGTGGCCGGCTTGCGCGCGCCGCCGCGCGTGCTACCACCGCGAGGCCAAAGAAACTACGAAAGAAAACACTGTCGGGAAACGCACATGACCACAGTTGATCCGAACCAGCGCATCGAACGCGCCGAGATCGAGGACACCAGCCTTCTTGCCTTCTACCGCGACATGAACGCGCCGGAGCGGCGGACGTTCTGGGCCTGCGCCGCAGGCTGGGCGCTCGACGGCATGGACTTCATGATCTATCCGCTGGTGATCGGCACCATCATCGCGCTGTGGAAGGTCGATGCGGGATCGGCCGGGCTCGCCGGCACCGTGACGCTGCTGGCCTCCGCCATCGGCGGCTGGCTCGGCGGCTATCTCTCCGACCATATCGGCCGGGTCAGAACGCTCCAGATCACCATCATCTGGTTCTCGTTCTTCTCGCTGGTCTGCGCGGTCGTGCAGAATTTCGAACAGCTCCTGATCGCACGCGCGGTGCTGGGCCTCGGCTTCGGCGGAGAGTGGGCGGCGGGCGCCGTGCTGATGGGTGAAGCGATCCGGCCGCAATATCGCGGGCGTGCGGTCGGCTCGGTGCAGTCGGGCTGGGCCGTCGGCTGGGGCCTTGCAGTGCTGTCGCAGGCGATCCTGTTCTCGGCTTTGCCGGCGGAGACAGCGTGGCGCTGGATGTTCGTGATCGGCGCGCTGCCGGCGCTGCTGGTGTTCTACATCCGCCGCTCCGTGACCGAGCCGGAGATCGCGGCTGAGGCCCGCGCCAAGCAGGCCGCGAGCGGCAACCGTCCGGCGCTCTGGGAAATTTTCTCGGGCCCGATCCTGAAGACCACGATCCTGGCGTCGCTGATGGCGACGGGCTGCCAGGGCGGCTACTACGCCGTCACCTTCTGGGTACCGCAGTTTTTGACCAAGGAGCGGCATCTGTCGATCGTCGGCTCGACCGGCTATCTCTCGACGCTGATCATCGGCTCCTTCATCGGCTATCTCACCGGCGCCTGGCTCGCCGACCGGATCGGACGGCGCAATCTGTTCCTGACCTTCTCGATCGGCGCGATGGCGGTTGTGCTGCTTTACACGCAGCTGCCGCTCACCAACGAGGTCCTGTGGGTGCTCGGCTTCCCGCTCGGCTTTTTCGCCTCGGGCTATTTCTCCGGCGTCGGTGCGTTCCTGACCGAGCTTTATCCAACGCGACTGCGCGGCTCTGGCCAGGGGTTCTGCTACAATTTCGGCCGCGGCATCGGCGCGCTGTTTCCGTTCCTGGTCGGAGCGCTATCGGCGACGACGTCGCTTGCGAATGCGATCGCGATGTTCGCGGTGGTGGCTTACGCGCTGTTCTTCATCGCCGCCTTCGCGCTGCCGGAGACGCGCGGGCGCGTGCTGCACGCGGACTGATGCAGGCAGCTATCGTCCGACCTGATACGGCCCGCCCTTTTCGAGGGCGCGGCTGTACGCTGGCCGCGCGTGAATGCGCTCCAGGAACGCCATCGCCTTGGGATGGCCGAGTTCGAGCCCGCCGCGCGCCTGGGCTGCTTCGAGCGGAAAGCTCATCTGGATGTCGGCGGCAGTGAACTCGTTGCCGGCGAACCACTCGCTCTTCGCAAGCTCGCCTTCCCAATAGTCCATGTGCTGCTTGAGCTGCGGATTGACCAATGCGGTGAGCGCCTGGTTCGAAACCTTGCGCACCAGCGGGCGGAGCAACGCCGGCGCACGCTTCGGCATCAGGGTGAACAGCAGCTTGAGCAGCAGCGGCTGCATCGCAGAGCCCTCCGCATAGTGCAGCCAATAGGTGAAACGCAGCCGCTCCGGCGTGTTCGGCGGCGGGACCAGCCGGCCGTTGCCGTAGGTGGCGATGAGATATTCGATGATCGCGCCTGACTCGGCGATAGTGTTGCCGTTGTCGGTGATGACGGGCGACTTGCCGAGCGGATGGATGGCGCGAAGCTCCTTCGGCGCGCGCATGTCAGGCTGGCGCTCGTAGCGCACGATCTCGTAGGGCACGCCCAACTCCTCGAGCAGCCACAGCACGCGCTGCGAGCGGGAATTGTTGAGGTGGTGAACGGTCAGCATCGCGTGGTCCCCGGGGCTAGGCATGGTCGATCGGCCGCGCGTTCGTGCCAGCCCGGGAACACAATGTCGAGCCATCCGGTCAGATATTTTTATCCGGGTATATTGATCTTTGTAATTCACCCGGGTATTAAAATCGCCACCGTGACCAATATGGCAATGATTCCAATGCAGAAGACTTTCACCGCTTTCCAAGGGCATCGCCGTCTGGTCTCCGGGCCGGCCGGAGAGGTCGCGCTGGTCATCAAGCGGATGGCGGAGCGGCCTGACGACCCCATCGTCATCTTCGAGGACGCCACGGGCCGATCGATCGACTTCGATCTGCGCGGCGGGGACCGCGAGGTATTGGCGCGGCTGGCGAAGCTTGTGCCGCCCCCGGTCGAGGAGACCGCATCGCCGAGCGAGCCACGCGGTCGCGGCCGGCCGAGGCTCGGCGTGGTCGCGCGCGAGGTGACGCTGCTGCCGCGGCACTGGGAGTGGCTCAGCGCGCAGCCAGGCGGCGCTTCGGTCGCGCTGCGGAAACTTGTCGAGGAGGCGCGGCGCGCCAGCGGCGACAAGGACCGCGAGCGGCAGGCGCGCGATGCGGCCTATCACTTCATGTCGACCATGGCCGGCAATCTGCCGCAGTTCGAGGAAGCATCGCGCGCGTTGTTTGCGGATGACCGGCGGCGTTTCACCGGACTGATCGCAGATTGGCCCGCCGACATCCGCGACCACATCGTCAAGCTCGCCTATAACGATCGCGCTTAGGCGCGCGCCTTCTCCCAACCCCATCGACGGCCAGGCCACGCGCACTTCGCGTGGCGACAGTTTCGCACGCCCTGATGAAAGGCCAATCCATGTCCGCCGCCAAGCCGCTCTGGAAAAGTTTTCTGCGCTTCCTCGCACCGTTGATGCTGAGCAACGCGCTGCAATCGCTGTTTGGCACCGTCAGTAACGTCTATCTCGGCCAGATGATCGGGATCGACGCGCTCGCATCGGTCTCGGTGTTCTTTCCGGTGATGTTCTTCCTGTTCGCCTTCGTCATGGGGCTGAGCACCGGCGCCACGGTGCTGATCGGCCAGGCCTATGGTGCTGGCGAGCAGGGCCGGATCAAGCTCATCGTGGGCACGACGCTCGCGATCGGCCTGCTGCTCTCGATTGCAATTGCACTGATCGGCGGGATCTTCAGCCGCCAATTGATGACGATGCTCGCAACGCCTCCGGACATTCTCGACCAGGCCAGCGCCTATGCCCGCGTCATGCTGCTCACCATGCCGCTCGGCTTCGTCTTCTTGCTGACGACGGCGATGATCCGCGGCGTCGGCGACGCGCTGACGCCGGTGCTGGCGCTGGCCTTGTCGACTGCGATCGGCTTGATCCTGACGCCGATTCTGATCCGCGGGTCGTTCGGATTGCCGGCGGCCGGCATCACCAGCCCGGCCTGGGCCGCGGCGATCGCCAACGTTCTGACGCTGATCGCGCTGGCGGCCTATCTGCTGCGAAGAAAACATGCGTTGGCACCGGACGCTGCACTGCTTCGCCATCTGCGGCTCAATCGTGTGGTGCTGGGACAGATCCTCGGCATTGGACTGCCGAGCGCGATCGGTATGGTGGTGATGGCGATCGCCGAGCTGGTGCTGCTCGGCCTCGTCAACGGCTTCGGCTCGAACGCAACCGCAGCCTATGGCGCGGTCAACCAGGTGATGGGCTACACGCAGTTCACGGCGATGTCGATTTCAATCGCGGTCTCGATACTCGGTGCCCAAGCGGTCGGCCGCGGCGACAGAGCGGGGCTCGACGGCATCGTGCGCACCGGACTGGCGTTCAACATCGTCCTGACGGGCGGGCTGGTGGCGCTGATCTATCTCGCGCCGCGCGCCGTGCTCGGCATGTTCATCACTGATGATACCGTGCTCGATCTGGCGAAGGGCTTGCTCAACATCGCACTGTGGAGCTCGGTGCCGTTCGGCCTGGCGACGGTGTTTTCCGGCGCGATGCGCGCTGCCGGCGTGGCACTGACGCCAATGCTGCTCGCGATCTTCGCCATCGGAGCAATCGAACTACCGTCCGCGGTGATCCTGAGCCGCACGATCGGCCTTGAGGGTGTGTGGGCCGCCTATCCGATCGTATTCTGCGCCATGTTCCTGTTGCAGATGGGCTATTACCTTCTGGTGTGGCGCAAGCGGACGATCCGGCGTCTGTTCTGACGAACATCAAGAGATTATGACCGTCATTAAAAGGTGGACCCACGGGCCGCGCTACGCCACAATGCGAAAAAGCGATGTCAGGGAGAATGATTTTGACCCGCACAGCCCCGCAATTCCTGTTCGATTTCGGCAGTCCGAATGCCTATCTCAGTCATCTCGCGATTCCGGCGATCGAGCAGCGCATCGGCGTCAAATTCGAGTACGTGCCGATCCTGCTCGGCGGCATCTTCAAGTCGACCAACAACAAGTCGCCGGCCGAGACGCTCGCCGGCGTCAAGAACAAGCGGGAATTCCAGGCGGTCGAGACCGAACGCTTCGTCAAGCGCTTCAAGGTGCAGCCCTATGTCTGGAATCCGTTCTTCCCGGTCAACACGCTGAACCTGATGCGCGCGGCAATCGCGGCCCAGCTCGAAGGCGTGTTCGAAACATACGTCGAGGCCGCCTTCCATCACATGTGGCGCGAGCCGAAGAAGATGGACGATCCGGAAATCGCGGCGAAGGCGCTGGCGTCCTCCGGCCTCGACGCGCAAAAGCTGTTCACCCGGGCCGGGGAACCCGAGGTGAAGGGCAGACTGATCAAGAACACCGAGGAGGCCGTCGCGCGCGGTGCGTTCGGCTCGCCGACCTTCTTTGTCGGCGACGAGATGTTCTTCGGCAAGGAGCAGTTGCGCGAGGTCGAGGAGATGGTGTCGGGGAAGTGATTTTCTCGAAGTAGGGAAACCGAGCAATCTCCTCGACGTCGTCCCGGCGAAAGCCAGGACCCATAACCATCGAATCGTGTTTGGCGATAGGCTGGGGCTCCAACTTGCCCGACAATACACAGTCGGGGTAATGGGTTCTGGCTTTCGCCAGGACGACGGCAAGGCACAACGACGACGGCAAGAAACAATAAGGACGATCCCATGCGTATCCTCGTGGTCGGCGCTGGCGCCATCGGCGGCTATTTTGGTGGCAGGCTGTTGCAGGCCGGCCGCGAGGTCACCTTCCTGGTCCGGCCGCGGCGCGCCAGCGAGCTCGCAAGCGCCGGCCTCGTCATCAAGAGCCCGAACGGCGACGTGACCTTGAAAAATCCGCCGACCGTTCAGGCCGACGCGCTCAAGGACAAGTTCGACGTCGTGCTGCTCAGCTGCAAGGCCTTTGACCTCGACGACGCAATCAAGTCGTTCGCGGCAGCAGTCGGGCCGAATACCGCGATCATCCCGATGCTCAATGGCATGAAGCATCTCGACATCCTCGACGACAAGTTCGGCAAGGAGCGCGTGCTCGGTGGCCTCTGCGCCATCGCCGCAACGCTCAACGAGAAGCGCGAGGTGGTGCAGCTCCAGCCGATGCAGTCGATCAATTACGGCGAGCGCGATGGCAAGCTGTCGGAGCGGGTCAAGGCGATCGACGAGGCCTTCAAGAGCGGCATCGCTGGTGCCACCGCCAGCCAGAACATCATGCAGGACATGTGGGAGAAGTGGGTGTTTCTCTCCTCGCTGGCGGCGTCCACCAGCCTGATGCGTACCTCTGTCGGCAACATCCTCGCCGCTCCCGGCGGCAGGGATTTCCTGCTCGGCATGCTGGACGAGACCAGCGCGATCGCCGCCGCCTCAGGCTACACGCCGGGCGGGCCGTTCTTCGAGCGCGTGAAGGGCAACCTCACCACCGAGGGCTCGCCGATGACGGCCTCGATGTTCCGTGACGTCAAGGCCGGCCTGCCGGTCGAAGCCGATCACGTCATCGGCGACCTCATCGCGCGCGCCGACGCCGCCAAGGTGCCAGTCCCGAAGCTGCGCATCGCCTACACGCATTTGAAGGCGTATGAGAAGCAGCGGGCGGGGTAGGCGCACCTTCCGCTATTTGAAGTACGCGAGATAGTGCGAGACCGCGGTGATTTCCTCATCGCTCATGTGATAGGCGACATCGGCCATCGCGGCGCCACCGCCGCCGACGCGCTGGCTGCTCTTGTAGTCGTGCAGCGCCTTGACCAGGTATTCCTCGCGCTGGCCCGCGAGCCGCGCAACGGCCTTGGTGCCGGCAAAGCTATCCGTATGACATGAGGCGCAGCGGCGGCCGACAGCGACCTGGGCGCCCTTTTTCGACAGGTCCGGATCCTTGTCTTCCGCCGCAGTCGGCGGCGTCAGCGCGGCGAAATAGGCGCCGAGATTGCGAACGTCCTCGTTGGTAATCTCCTCGGCGATCGGCTGCATCTGGTCGTTCTTGCGCGAGCCGGCACGGAAAAAGACGAGCTGCCATTGCAGGAATTGATCGGGCTGGCCGGCCAGCGAGGGAATGTTCTCGGTCTGCGAGATGCCGTTCTCGCCGTGACAGCCGGCGCAGACGGCGGCCTTCTCCTTGATCGCGGCATTGTCGGCGGCGCTTGCGGGGAGAGAGCCGAGTGCGAGGAGCGCAACCGCGCTGATTGCGTGCGAGATGAACTGCCGGCGCATGATTGGAATTTCCGATCTGTCGAACGCTCATTCCGGGCCGGCGAAGCGCGTGCCCGGAGTTCGATAACCCCCGTTCGTCACTATGGGTTCCGGACTTCTACGTAAGCAGGAACGACAGCGTGCGAAATTGAAATGAGAAAGGCTGCGGCGCCCCTCGGCACCGCAGCCTGGTGTCGTCTTAGGCTACTTCTTGCTGTAGCTGATGCGGTAGATCGCGCCGGCCCAATCGTCGGCGACGAGGATCGAGCCGTCCTTGGCGAGGATGATGTCGTCGGGACGGCCGAGATAGCCCTGGTCGCCCTCGATCCAGCCGGAGGCGAACACCTCCTGCTTGGCGTTCTTGCCGTCGGGACCGACGATCACGCGCATGATGCGGCCGCCCTGGTACTTGTGACGATTCCAGGAGCCGTGCTCGGCGATCAGGATGTTGTTCTTGTACTCGGCCGGGAATTGGTCGCCGGTATAGAACTTCATGCCGAGCGGAGCGACGTGAGCGCCGAGGTTCAGCACGGGCGGCGTGAACTCGGAGCATTTGTGGCCCATCGCGAACTTGGTATCCGGCAGGTCACCCTGGTGGCAGTAGGGATAGCCGAAGTGCTCGCCGATCTTGCTGATCATGTTCAGCTTGTCTGAGGGCAGATCGTCGCTGATCCAATCGCGGGCGTTCTCGGTGAACCAGAACTTGCCGGTGCGCGGATCGACGTCGCCGCCGACGGAGTTGCGAACGCCGAGCGCGTAGATTTCCGCATTGCCGGTCTTGGGATCGACGCGGCGGATCTGCGACACGCTGGTCGGGGGCACGCCGATGTTGAAGGGCGGTCCGAACGGAATGTAGAACCAGCCTTCCTTGTCGACCGCGATGTACTTCCAGCCATGCGCGGCATAGGACGGCATGTCGTCATAGACGACCTTGCCCTCGCCGGGATTGTCGAGCTTGTTTTCGATGTCGTCGTAGCGGATCAGCTTGTCGACCGCGATGACGTAGAGCGCACCGTCCTTGACGGCCAGACCCGTGGGCATGTTCAGCCCCTTGAGGATGGTCTTGACCTCTTTCTTTCCGTTGTTGTCCTTGATGGCGTAGACGTTGCCGAGGCCGAACGAACCGACGAACAACGTGCCCTTGTCACCCCAGGCCATCTGCCGCGCGGCCAGCACACCGGAGGCGTAGACCTCCATCTTGAAGCCCGGTGGCAGCTTGACCTTCTTGACGATGTTGGCGAGCTCGGAATCGGACGCGCCGGTCGGCGGACCGGACGGCGGCGCCAGGCCCTTCTGCGCCTCGGTCTCGTCGCCGAGGAACCAGTCGTCCGGCGGATGGGTCCAGAACTCCTTGGTGCCGGATTCGTATTTCTTCAGCGGCTTGTTCTTGTCCTGCTGCTGCGCGTGACCGACGCTTGTCCCCGCGAGAAGGGCAACCGCTGCAAGCGCCAGGACGGATTGAAAGGCCGATTGAAAGACGGATCGATGGAATTTCATCGCGTCACTCCCCTAAGGCAGCCGTCAGGGCTGCACATTTATTTTATTTTGCTGTCGAGAGGCGAAGTTCGGACTCTGTCGAGAGGACAGACGCAGAAGGTTAGCACATCTGCGAGCGGTGAGAAGCGCGCCGCGTGCGCCGCGATAGCGCTCAGTAAAAATTGAGACGTAAAGTCAATGATGGCGAATGCCGCGACGACACCGCTTTCGCTGCAGCGCGGAATCAAGATCACGGGCGGCTAATTTGCAGGCAGCAGGAGGTCCGGAACAAAAAAACGCGAAAACAACCCCATGCACAGTAGAAATGCTCTGGCCGCCTTGCTGCCGGTGACGCCGGGTAGACATTTGACGCGTCGAGCGAATTCGCGAAGATGGCGGCTAAGGGGCGACGGGGTAGGGACCATCGTCGAAAATCGTCTCATGATAGCCTTTCGAGCCGACATCGCGCGCGAGCGTGCTGCGAAAATCGCGGTGATCGCGAAGACATTTCAGGACATGCGCGAAGTCGAATTCGGGCCGCCAGCCTAGTTCGCGCCGCGCACGCTCATTGACATAGACGCGGTCGATCGCGGGGAATAGCCGCCAGCCGCGCGCAGCAAAGAGCTCCGCACACTCCGGATAGAGCTCGCGCACGACACCGGCCGCGTCACGTGCCAGCGCCGCGAGATGGCGTTGCTCGAACGGGCTCGTGGCCGACAGGATGTAGCGGGCAAACCCGATGTCCGGCGCGCGCTCGGCGGCGAGGAGATGGGCGTTCACCGCGTCCGCGATATCCAGCCGGCGATAGAGCAGCTCGTTGGCCTGCGCGTTCTCCGGCGCGTAAGCCGACCGCATCGCCGGATCGTCATCGTCTTCCGGGAAGAAGCGCGAGGTCTTCAAGACCACGACGGGCAGGCCGCGCTCGCGACAGAACAGCTCGCAGAGAGTTTCGGCCATCAGCTTGGTCGTGCCGTAGACGTTCTTCGGGATCGGCGCCAGGTCCTCGGTGACCCACACCGCGGCTTGGCCCGCGTCGGAGCGGAGTTGCGAGCCGAACGCGCTGGTGGTGCTGGTGAAAACAAAACTGCGCACGCCGGCGGCTGCGGCCGCCTCAAGCAGGTTGAGCGTGCCGGTGACATTGGTGTCGATGAAATCTTGCTTGCTGTGGGTCGCCACATGCGGCTTGTGCAGCGTCGCGGTGTGGATCACCGCGGTGACGCCGTCCATCTGGCCCCGCACGAAATCGGGATCGACGATCGAACCGACGGCGTCGGTGAAGGGCGACGCCTTCAGGTCGATGCCCCGCGCAGGCGAACCGCGCCCGCGGAGCGTGCGGAGAAGGGCCTCGCCAAGATGGCCCGCGCTGCCGGTAACCAGAATCGTCATTCGTGACCCAATACAGCCGCCAGCGGCGTGGGAAACCACGTACCCGTCCGGCTCGGCTGGATGCTTTGGGAAAAATTGGAGCGGGCGAAGGGGCTCGAACCCTCGACCCCGACCTTGGCAAGGTCGTGCTCTACCACTGAGCTACACCCGCATCCTGTGTCGGTCGCATGACTGCGCCGGCAACGGCTGTCGTATGCCAAAAGCGGGAGGGGAATGCAACAGCTACCGGCGGCATAGATTCGCGATCGGAGGCCCGATATCGACCCGAACGCGGCCAAATGACCCAAAAAGGTCCCGGAACCGCCGAATCGGCCTGCATGGATTGAAATTCGGCCGGCCCGGCCCAATTTAGGGCCAACAGCGAAGCATATGAATTGGCGGCGTGCTAAAGAGCCGCCAATTCCAGACATCAGACGAGGGGATCCCGTGACGATCATCGACCAGGGTAACGGAGCAGCGGGCCCGGCTGCCGCCGATCTGATCAAGGACACGACCACCCAGACCTTCGTGAAGGACGTCATCGAGGAATCGAAGCACCAGCCGGTGCTGATCGACTTCTGGGCGGAGTGGTGCGGCCCCTGCAAGCAGCTCACGCCCTTGCTGGAAAAAGCGGTCAAGGCCGCCAAGGGCAAGGTCAAGCTGGTCAAGATGAACATCGACCAGCATCCGGCGATCCCGGGCCAGATGGGCATCCAGTCGATTCCGGCGGTGATCGCCTTCGTCAACGGCCAGCCGGCCGACGGCTTCATGGGCGCGGTCCCGGAGAGCCAGCTCAACGCCTTCATCGAGAAGCTGACCAAGGGCGTGACCGCGCCGGGTGAGCCGAATGTCGCGGAAATCCTCCAGGAGGCCGAGGCCGTGCTCGCCGAGGGCGATGCCGCCGCGGCCGCGCAGATCTACGCGGAAGTGCTGCAGCACGAATCGACCAACATCGCAGCCCTGGCCGGGCTCGCGAAATGCTACGCCGTCTCAGGTGCGATGGAGCAGGCCAAGCAGACGCTCGCCATGGTGCCGGAATCCAAGCGCAACGAGCCGGCTGTGAAAGCCGTGCAGACCGCGATCGATCTCGCCGAGCAAGCGGAGCAGCTTGGGCCCGTCGCCGAGCTGGAACAGAAAGTCGCCGCAAACCCGCTCGATCATCAGGCCCGATTCGACCTCGCGATCGCGCTCAACGCCCAAGGCAACCGGGCCGCGGCCACCGAGCAGCTGCTCGCGATCGTCAAACGCGACCGCAAATGGAACGACGACGGCGCCCGCAAGCAGCTGGTGCAGTTCTTCGAGGCCTGGGGCGGCACGGACGATGCAACCGTCGAGGGACGCAAGCGCTTGTCGATCATCCTGTTTTCCTGAAGATGATTTGATCCATCATAGCCGGCGGAGCGTTAGGCATCATGACTCGATGCGGACAATGGGGACCAGATGCCGATCAACATCGAATATCGCGGGCCCGCTGACCTTCCGGAGATCCTTCCGGTGTTTCCGCTGCCGGGCGCGCTGCTGCTGCCGCGCGGGCAGATGCCGCTCAACATCTTCGAGCCGCGCTACCTCGCGATGATCGACGATGCCTTCCGCGACGGCCATCGCCTGATCGGCATGATCCAGCCCGACATCGCGCATTCGGCCAAGAACTCCGACAAGCCTTCGCTGTTCAGCGTCGGCTGTGTCGGCCGCATCACCCAGCTCGCCGAATCCGGTGACGGCCGCTACATCCTCGAGCTCACGGGTGTCTCGCGCTTCAAGGTGCTCGAGGAGCTCGAAGTGCTCACCGCCTACCGGCAGTGCAAGGTGGATTTCTTTGCCTTCGTCGACGACTTCACGCCGCGCATGGGCGAGGACGAGGTCGATCGCGAGGCACTGCTGACGGTGCTGGCGGATTTTTTGAAGGCCAACAACCTCAAGGTCGACTGGGAGGGCGTCGAGACCGCCCCCAACGAAGCGCTCGTCAACGCGCTGGCGATGATGTCGCCCTATGGCGTGGCCGAGAAGCAAGCGATGCTGGAAGCGCCCGACCTGAAGACCCGCGCCGAAATTTTGATCGCGGTGACCGAGATGGACCTCGCGAAGAAGCGCACCAGCGGCGATCCGCCGCTGCAGTGACAGGTGCCTGCGCGCCTGCTCAGGAATGATGCCGGATGCGCTTGCGTCCGGTGATCATCGCGCTGATCAGGTTCTCCCGCTGAAGACGCCCCATCATCAGCACGCCCAAGACGTGCAGCACGACCAGGACGATAACCGCGTCGGATGAATAGTGGTGGGTGTCCTCGACCCACCAGACGCCGAAAAAGGTCACGGTCACCGACATCGCGCCTGATATCGTCGAGACCGCGAGCGAGACCAGCAGCGCCACCAGCATCAACGTGCCGGCGGGATTGAGCCCGATATAGCGGCCGGTGATGCCGCGGCGCAGATTCCAGAGATAATTCGGCGCGGCCCGAAGCCTGACGCCGACCATGCGGAAGCGCGAATAACGGCTTCCCCAAAGACCCCAGACCAGACGGAAGGCAACAAGCCCGAGCACCGTATAACCGATGATGCGGTGAAGTCCGTCATAGATGGTCGGCGTGAACCACGCCGCCAGAACGCAAGCCGCGAGCGCCCAGTGCCAGAGCCGCAGCGGCAGGTCCCAGACCGCGACTGTCCGCGAAGCGGTTCGATCCGCGGGGGTCCGGTTGGACTCCCCGCGTGCGTGCGGCACCGTTTCTTCGATCAAGCGAGGACCACCCTCAGGCATGACTTTGCGCAGACCATTTGCGCGCAGACCATCTGCCGCGGTCTACTTCGCAATCGTGTGCTTCAGGCTGAGATCTTCGGGGCTGTAGAACAGCTCGTAAAGCTTGCCTTCCTTGACGCCGTAGACCTCGTAGCACGAGCCTTCGATCTTGGAGCGCCGCACTTCGTAGCCGAGCGCCTTGGCCTTGGCTTCCGCTTCGCTCGCCGGCTTCCACGACGCCTTGTCGAGCTTGGTGCAGTCCTTGAAACCGTCGGCCGAGGCGGCCGATCCCATCCCAATCCCGATCGTCAATGCAACGGCAACAACACGAATAACCTTCACGAACGTCTCCTCTTCTGTCGTGGGCGCTACGCCCTGGGGCGAAGCGGGACCGAAGGAAGCAAAGCACATGATGAAGTCAATGCGGTTCGCGGCCGGCTCGCTTTAGAGTTATTCTAACGATCCGAAAAAGATCAGCGCTCTCCGTATGCAGCGCGCATTTGAGACGACACTGCGGCCTTACGTCTCACGGTTTGCGCGCAGCCAATCCGACCAAGAGAGTCGTCCTCTCACGCCGCGGCTGACGACAAAACCCATGCCCCGCGCCTTCGCATCCGAAAGGCCGATCGGCAGGATCCTTCGATGCAGTTTCCTCGCATCCTGATATTGGCGGGCGAAGGTAACGAGATCGAGCGCTTCGGGGCCGCCAATCTCCGTGCGCTCGCCGCGCAGCCCGTCGAACGCGCAAGTCACGACATGAGCGGCCACATCGGACGTGTCGACGGGATCGAACGTCGTGGTCGGCACCGGCCAGAGCGGAAGCCAGACGAGGCCCGAGAGGAACTTGTCGAGCAAATAGTAGAACGGCATTGCGCGGACCACGGACCATGACAGGGCCGACGCACGCACCAGCCGCTCGCCGGCCAGCTTGACCCGGGCGTAGGGCAACGTCGCCTCGTCGAGGCCGACGATCGAGACGTGAAGGAAGTGCTGCACCCCGGCCCGCCCGCAGAGCTGCAACAGCCGCTCGGTGCCCTCGACGTCCACGGCAGAGGGCGACCTGTAGAAGTCTATCGGGCGAACGCCGCCACGCCGCGCGATCGGCGAATAGGTCGCCGCATTGATGACCGTGTCGACCTCCCTCAACGCCTCTCGCAGTCCCGCGCCTGTCGCGAGGTCTCCGTTCGCCCATTCCACATCCGGCCGCGCGCCCGGCGTTCGCGCAAAAACCCGGACGCGTCGCCTGTCCTGAACGAGACGATCGACGATATCGCGACCGAGATGACCCGTGCCTCCGGTGACCAGCGTGACCGGCATATGTCAGCCCCTGCCAATCTTGCGCGGCGGCTCGCCGGTCGGAATGAGGACGGTCTCGCCCGTTGCTACGAGCGACAGTTCGCCATGCTCGTCTGCTGCGAACAGCTCGGCACGGGCGAACGCCTGCCTGCGCCCGGCACGAAGGGTCATTCCCTTGGCGATGAAAAGGCGACCGATGGCCGGTTTGAGGCAGTTCATGGAAAAATGAGACGCGGTGACCGAGCCCGCCAAGGTCGCGGCAGCAAAGCCGCAGGCGGTGTCGAGCAGAGCTGCAATCAGGCCGGCGTGCAGATGCCCGGAATATTGGCTGATGTCGTCACGCCATGTCATGCGGATGGTCGCTTCGCCGTTGCCGGCCGCAACCACTTCAAAGCCAGCGAGGCGGTTGAACGCCGCGGATGCGTTCACAGCGCCGAGCGTTGGCAGATCAAATCCGAAGCTTTCGCTCACGTCATGCTCCATCGTGGAGTCCGGTTGTCGAGATTGCTCGCCACGGCCTCTAAATGGTTGGCAGATCCGAGCAGGGCTGCCTGCTCGGCGGTCTCCGCCGCAAGCCCCGTCGCCACGTCGGAGGCCGCAGAAAGATTGAGCAGCCGCTTGGCCGCGCGGATCGCAGCGGGGCTGCGGCCGGCAATTTCATGCGCCGTTGCCAGCGCGGCCCCGACAGGATCTTCAGCGAGCTGCGTCGCAAAGCCATACGCAAGCGCCTGTTCGGCCGAGAAGACGCGGCCCGTATAGGTCAGCTCGCGAACAACGTCGTCGCGCGCAAGGTGACGCATCAATTGCGTGCCGCACATATCGGGCACGAGGCCCCATTTCGTCTCGATGATTGCGAGTTTCGTTGCGGGTGCGAGATAGCGGAGGTCTGCACCGAGCGCGAGCTGGAAGCCGCCGCCGAAGGCGACGCCATGAACCGCTGCGATCACAGGCACCGGCAACTCACGCCAGAGCCAGACCAGGTGCTGGGCATAATTGGCGATGCCATGCGTTCGCCGCGTCAGGTCGATCGACGGAATCAGCGCTTCGCCGTTCGCGGTGGCGACGAGCCGATCGAGGTCGAGGCCCGCGCAGAATGCACGCCCTTCGCCGGACAGGACGACGGCGCGGATGTCGTCGCGCGCACCAAGCTGCGTACCGGTCTCGATGATCGCCGCGAACATCGCCGGGTCTAGCGCATTCATCTTGTCGGGGCGATTGAGCCGGACATGGGCGACGCCGTTATCGATGGTCAGCCGGACACGATTTTCCATGACACTGCTCCGGTGGGTCCGTGGCTTGTCGGCGCGTCGCTCAGTAGCCGGCGACCGCCATGACGACGACGGCGCTGAGCGCCATCCATCCAAAATGCCGGCCGCGGGTGGCCCATGCGTTGGCGAGAGCGGAGAAGCCGAACACACCGGCCATGGTGACGACGATCCAGTGGCGCGCCGACTCCGATTGCATTCCAGGCGCCGCGATCAGGAGCACACCGCCGCCGATCCAGGCGACGGTAGAGGCCTGCCAGACCAGGCGGATCAGGGTGCGGAGCCGTTCCGGCTCGATGCGAGCGCGGGCAAAGACCTTGGTCTCGCCGAGAATGCCATGAACGAGGGCCACGGCAATGGTCACGACCCCGGCACACTGGAGCAAGAGATCACGCATCGTCAAAGCTCCCTGCAAATCTCGTCCATACAGTTATGTATGGTGAGATAGGCGCTGGCCTGCCGGCTGTCAATACACTAGTGTATGGTTTGCATCCGGAACCCGACATGACCGAACAGCTGACCGCCGACGACTGGATCAAACAGGGCCTGAAGGCGCTCGCGCGAGACGGCTTCACCGCGCTGAAGGCCGATCCGCTGGCGAAAGCCATGGGGGTCTCGCGCGGCAGCTTCTATTGGCATTTCGCCGATCTCGGCGCGTTCCATGCTGCTCTCTTGAAGCGCTGGCGCGAGATCGCGGCCGAGCAGATCATCGCCGAGGTCGAGACGGACAGCGACGAGCCGCTGAAAGCGCTGCTGCGCAGGACCTTTGGCGCGCGGCTCGAGCTCGAGCGCGCGGTGCGGAACTGGGCGGCCTTCGATGCGGCGGCACAGACGGCGGTGCGTGCCATCGACCGGCGCAGGCTCGACTATATCGAGGAGCTGCTGAGGAAGCGCGGGTTCGAGGCGGCGACGGCGCGAGCCCGCGCGCAAATCCTGTACTGGACGTTTCTCGGGTTCGCCCTGTCGGGCCCGCCATTGCCCGCCGCACGGCTCGAGGGCCTGCTCGACGAGATCCTGCGAATGGTTTCCGCTTGAGGCGACGCGATGGGCTGCCACGAATTTTTATGCTAGAGGCAACCGACCGCCGGAGACCCCCATGAACGCGCCCACCGAACGCCCCGAAGCCAGTGTCGATCCCAAATTGCTGGAGATTCTGGTCTGTCCGCTGACCAAGGGTCCGCTGGAGTTCGATTCTGCAAAGCAGGAGCTGATCTCGCGCAGCGCCAGGCTGGCCTATCCGATCCGCGACGGCATCCCGATCATGCTGCCGGAAGAGGCCCGCAAGATCGATTGAGAGACTTGTGGCCCGTTGAGAGACTTGCAGCCCGGATGGAGCGCCGCGAAATCCGGGCTACCGAAAATTCTACAACGCCTCGCCCTTCAACAACCGCGGTATCTCACCGGTCAAACCCGCGGCCTGGCGGATGAACAGGTTCTTCAGCGGCGGGGCGCGATCGACCAGGCCGAGGCCGATGTCGCGCACAGTGCGCAGCAGCGTCGATTGGTTGGAGAACAGAAAGTTCAGCGAGTTGGTGGCAACGCCCATCGCCATGGTGTCGAAGCGGCGCCAGCGCTGGTAACGTTCGAGCACGTCGGCGGCGCCGAGATCCATGCCGAGCCGCGCGGCATCCACGACGACCTCGGCCAGCGCGGCGACGTCCTTCAGCCCCATGTTGAGACCCTGGCCCGCAATGGGATGGATGACGTGGGCGGAATCGCCGACCAGCGCGAGGCGCTGGGCAATGAAGGAGCGTGCGACGAAATAGGACAGCGGAAACGCGCGCGGCTTGTCGAGCGCTTTCACCTCGCCGAGATGCAGGCCGAAGCGCTGCTCGAGCTCGCCGTGAAATTCCTCGTCGTTCAACGCAACGATACGCGCGGCTTCGCTGCGGCGCTCGGTCCATACCAGCGAGGAGCGCTTGCCCGAAAGCGGCAGGATCGCGAACGGCCCCGCCGGCAGAAAATGCTCTTCGGCACGCCCCTCGTGATCGCGCTCATGCCCGACGGTGACGACGATGCCGGATTGATCGTATTCCCAGCCATGGGTGGCGATGCCGGCGCGCTCGCGCAGTTTCGACTTCGCACCGTCGGCCGCGACCAGGAGGCTCGCTGCAATCACGCTGCCGTCGCCGAGCGTCACGTCGATACCTTCGGCCCGCGCGTCGTAAGACGACACGGTGGTCGCGCGGAGATCGATGCCCTCGGCCTCGGCGCGCACCACCAGCGCATCGATCAGGCGCCGGTTCTCGACCATATGCGCGAAGGGCTCGCCCGGCGCGACATCGCCGGCAAAGTTGAGGAACGCCGGGCGGGTGGCGTCTTCTAGCTTGGAATCGGTGACGACCATGTCGAGGATCGGCTGCGCCTCGCCCCTGACGTCGTCCCAGGCGCCGATTGCCTCGAACAGGCGGCGGCAGGCCGCCACGATCGCGGTCGCGCGCGGGTCCCGGCTCGGACGTGTCCCGAGCGCCGGGTCGGCGACGATGACGGGGATCTCGGGGCCGAGCCCCTGGCGCAGCGCCAGGGCTAGCGCCAGGCCCGCAAACGCGCCGCCACCAATGACAATGCTACCCTGTACCGACATACCCAATTCCCGGCTAAGTCTTCGCGTTTTCTTGGTCTTGCTACCAGACTTGAGGTGGGCGAAACAGTGCGGTGAAACAAGGGCGGAACGCCCCCATCGTGTCATTCCGGAGCAGCGAAGCCGGGGCGGCAAGGCGAAAGCTGAATTCCATGTCCAAGAGCCTGATCGACCTCATCTCGATCCTCGACCTCGAACAGCTCGAGGTGAACCTGTTCCGCGGCAACAGTCCGAAGACCAGCTGGCAACGGGTATTCGGCGGCCAGGTGATCGGTCAGGCGATGGTTGCGGCGTGCCGCACCGTCGAGGGCCGGCTGCCGCATTCGCTGCATTGCTATTTCATCCTGCCGGGCGATCCGCAGATCCCGATCATCTACCAGGTCGAGCGCCTGCGCGACGGCAAGAGCTACTCGACGCGCCGCGTCACCGCGATCCAGCACGGCAACGCGATCTTCTCGATCATGGTGTCGTTCCACGCGGAGGAAGAGAGCGCGTTCGATCATCAGGACAAGATGCCCGACGTGCCGCCGCCGGAAAAGCTGACGGCGGAGGAGGTGGCGAAGCAGCCGATGTTCAAGGAGATGCCGGAGTTCATCCGCCGCTACTATGAATCCGACCGTCCGATCGAGCTGCGCCCGGTCGAGCTCGGCCGCTATTTCGGTGAGAGGATCGACGACGGCCGCATCCATGTCTGGATCAAGACCGCGGCGACGCTGCCGGACGATCCGGCGCTGCACATGTGCGCGCTGGCCTACGCGTCCGACTTCTCGCTGCTCGATGCGATCATGGCGCGCTACGGCCGTACCCTTTTCGACAAGCGCATGATGCCGGCGAGCCTCGACCACGCGATGTGGTTTCACCGCCCGTTCCGCGCCGACGAATGGCTGCTCTACGCACAGGATTCGCCGAGCGCCCGAAGCGGCCGCGGCTTGACCCGTGGTTCGATCTTCAAGCCCGACGGCACGCTGGTGGCTTCCGTCGCGCAGGAAGGCTCGGTGCGCGAGCGGAGAGCCTAGGAGGCATAAGCACGATCGATCGCGCTTATGCCTCTCGCGGTCAGGCCCGGAGCGATCCCCGCGGAGCCAGGACGGTCTCCGACGCGAACCAGTTCATGATCCAGCGATACACCCACGGGATCGGGATGATGAAGCCGCACAGGAATGCGGCCACGATGCCGCGCCAGAGAATCCCGAGACCGCTGCCGTTGAAGATGATCTCGCGCCGCGTGCCTTCGATGCTGCGGCAGAACCAGCGGATCTGAGCGGCGGCGACCCAGGCCCAGCCGATGATGGTGATGATGGAGATCGCGAACAGCAGGCTCCAGCCGACATAGGCCCAGACCGTGCCGGTGAAGCTCAGGCCGAGCGGCTGCCCGTTGGAGGCGAGGTTCGCGACCATCCATTTGATCAGGAGCCAGTAGAGAGCGATCTGGGCGATGAACAGCAAATTGCTCAGCAAGGGGACACCGATCAACCCGATCACGATCGCCAGAACGATGAAGCCGAAATACCAGGGCACCAGCGCCATCGCATTCCCGGTGAAGCTGAGATTGGGCCGCCCGGGGACCTTCACGCAGGACACGATCCATTTCGTGTACCAGACGAACACCCACGGCACCGGGATGATGAAGCACATGCCGATCAGCATCACGATGCTGCGCCACGTGAACTCGAGGATGCCGAAATCGACCGCCAGCGATCCTCCGCCGCCACCGCCGCCGTAGCCTCCGGAGCCCATCATCGGCGGGCCGCCAGCGGGCATCATCGGGGGCGCACCGCCGCCGCCGATCAGGCCGGGGATTTCGGCGGCCTTCTGCCAGCCGGCCATGCCTTCCGACCACACCAGCGTATCCGGACGCACGACACCCTGGGCAACGAGATCGCGGAATTGCCCTTCCAGATAGGGGCCCTGCTGCTTACCCTCGGATGCGTAGAACCAACTCGCCATGAAACGTCCCCCTCGAACATAGTTTTGTACCGGCCGCGACGCTTGGGTTCATCGCATCCATTCCAAAAACGCATTGTGGAGGATGAACGGCTGCCCTGTACAGAGGCGGTCGTTCACATCGCCCAACGATTTTCCGCTTCAATCTGCAAGTTTTTTATGCCATTTGCCCGGAAAGATGCCAGATTGACGCTGCGCCGGGGACATACGGCGCGGCGCATCCCGGGGAATAGGCCTGACCATGAAACTCGTCGTCGCGATCATCAAACCCTTCAAGCTCGATGAAGTCCGCCAGGCGCTGACGGCGATCGGCGTCCATGGCATGACCGTGACCGAAGTGAAGGGCTATGGCCGCCAGAAGGGCCACACCGAGATTTATCGCGGCGCCGAATATGTCGTGAATTTCCTGCCTAAGCTGCGGATCGAGATCGCGGTTGCCTCCGATATCGCCGAGAAGGCCGTCGCCGTCATCACCGCGACCGCGCGCACCGGCCAGATCGGCGACGGCAAGATCTTCGTCACGCCAATCGACCACGCGACCCGCATTCGCACCGGCGAGACCGACAGCGACGCGCTCTAGATTTTTGCTTTGACGCGTTTTCCTTTCGCGAACCGGTATCCGCTTCGCTCGAAAACGCTCTTCTTCGATCGCACCGGGCAACGGCGCCACGGCGTGCGACGCAATCAATAGCTGGGGGAAACGACATGGCGGGATTGTTGCGCCGCGCGGCTGCTATCGCCGCGCCGATCGGACTTGTGTCGATCATGGCTTCGCCGGCGCGTGCCGCGGGCTCCGAGATCAACACCGCCGACACTGCCTGGATGATCGTCGCCACCGCGCTGGTGCTGATGATGACGATCCCGGGGCTCGCGCTGTTCTATTCCGGCATGGTGCGCAAGAAGAACGTGCTCGCGACCATGGCGCAGAGCCTCGCCGCGGTGACGATCATCTCCATTCTCTGGGTAGCGTTCGGCTATTCGCTGTGCTTCGTCGGCGACGGCCCGTGGATCGGCACGCTCGACCGCTGGTTTCTCGCCGGCATGACCATGGACAGCGTCAACCCGGCGGCGAAGACGATCCCGGAAGCGCTGTTCATGCTGTACCAGATGACGTTTGCGATCATCACGGTGGCGCTGGTCGCGGGCGCGGTGGCCGACCGGATGCGGTTCTCCGCTTATCTGCTGTTCTCCGTCGCGTGGTTCATCTTCGTCTATATTCCGCTGGCGCATTGGGTCTGGGGCGGCGGCTTCCTCGCCAGCATGGGCGTGCTGGATTTCGCCGGCGGCCTCGTGGTGCATCTGTCGGCCGGCACCGCCGGCCTCGTCGCGGCGAAGGTGATGGGACGCCGTCATGGCTACGGCACTGAAAATCTCTCGCCGTTCGATCTGTCGCTTGCGGTGATGGGCACCGGCCTGTTGTGGGTCGGCTGGTTCGGCTTCAACGGCGGCTCGGCGGGCGCAGCCAATTCGCGCGCGGTGCTGGCGATCATCGCGACCCATCTCGCAGCCTGCTCCGGCGCGCTGACCTGGGGTGCGATCGAATGGTCGACGCGGCGCAAGCCATCCGTACTCGGCATGATCTCCGGCGCGGTCGCCGGCCTCGGCACCATCACGCCGGCCTCGGGTTTCGTGGCGCCCTGGCACGGTATCGTCATCGGCGTGATCGCAGGCCTCGTCTGCTATTGGGCCTGCACCTGGCTGAAGCACCGCTTCGACTATGACGATTCGCTCGACGTGTTCGGCGTCCACGGCATCGGCGGGATGACCGGGACCCTGCTGGCCGGCGTGTTCGCAACCAGCGCGATCGGCGGCACCGCCGGCCTGCTCGAGGGCCATCCGCAGCAGCTTCTGGTCCAGCTGTATGGGGTCGCCGTCACCTTCGCCTGGTCGGCCGGCGTGAGCTTCGTCCTGCTCAAGCTGGTCGGCCTGTTCGTGCCGTTGCGCGTCTCGCGGGAGCACGAGCTCGAAGGGCTGGATATCTCGCAGCACGGCGAGGCGCTGCAGTAATTGGGCTTGCGCGACACATAAGCACATGCTTATGTGTCGCCATGATCGAAGCTGATATCTTCAAGGCGCTGGCCGACCCGACCCGCCGCAAGGTCTTTGAGAAGCTTGCGGGCGGAAGCCTCAACGCCAGCGCCTTGCGCGACGGATTGGAGATCAGCCAACCGGCGATGTCGCAGCATCTCGCCGTGCTGCGCGGGGCAGGCCTGGTGCGCGAGCAGCGGCAGGGCCGCTTTGTGAATTACGAGGTCGATCCCGAAGGAATCTCCGCCATCGGGACCTGGCTTGCGCGCTACCGCGCCTATTGGCCGAAACGCATGGATGCCCTCGCCGATCTCTTGAAGGAGATGGATCAATGAGCGACGCCGTGAAGCCTGATCCCTCCGACGCAGCGCTCGTGCTCGAATATGAATTCGATGCGCCGCCGGCCAAGGTCTGGCGCGCGGTGACCATTCCGGCTTTGCGCGAGCGCTGGCTGCCGGATTGCGATCTTGCGGGCGCCGAGCCGGAGACATCGATCCCGGGTCAAGAGGTGCGCTATCGGCTTCGCGATTCCGAACCGCCGTTTCGCGAAAGCCATGTCATCTTCCGGATCGAGCCGAACGAGGACGGCGGCACCCGCTTTCGCATCATCCAGCAAGCCTGCGATATCGGCATGAAGCTGCCGCAGCCGGCCAACAGCAATGGCTGCCTGATGCGCGCGGCCGCCTAACACCGACACCACTTCATCACCCCGCAGAAACGGAGGTCGCCGATGCGCGACATGCTTCAGCTCGTCCCTATGGTCGTCGAACAATCCGCCCGCGGCGAACGATCCTTTGACATCTATTCGCGCCTGCTGCGCGAGCGCATCATCTTCCTCAACGGCGAGGTCAACGATGCGATGTCCGGACTGGTCTGCGCGCAGCTCTTGTTTCTGGAGGCGGAGAATCCGAACAAGCCGATCAATCTCTACATCAATTCCTATGGCGGCGTGGTCACCGCTGGCCTTGCGATGTACGACACCATGCAGTTCATCAAGGCGCCGGTGCATACGCTGTGCATGGGCACCGCACGCTCGATGGGCTCGTTCCTGCTGATGGCGGGCGAGCCCGGTCACCGCGCCGCCCTGCCCAATGCGAGCCTTCACGTGCATCAGCCGCTCGGCGGTTTTCAGGGCCAGGCGTCCGACATCCTGATCCATGCCACCGAGATGCAGGAAACCAAGCGGCGCATCATCCGGCTCTATGCCCAGCATTGCGGGCGCCCCGAGCCGGACGTGGAACGGACCCTGGACCGCGACCACTTCATGACCGCGCAGCAGGCGGTCGACTGGGGGCTGATCGACCGGGTGTTCGCGGGACGCAGCGCCGCCTGACGGTCTCTGCCGGCGACCGTCCGGCAAGCCTCGCCTGGCCCAAGCTGGTTGGCCGGTTGCGCGTATTCCGTGAGCACAAGTGCGAAGGGGCCGATATTTCGCAGCACGACAAGCCGTGCAATAGGCGCCCGCCTTACGGAAATACCTTTCTGCTGCCCGACGCATGAGCACCAATGTGTCGGCAGCTTGACGTGCCTTTATTTTAATCAGCCATGGTCAGGTATTGAGCGCGGCGTAATAGCGCACTGCACCGCAATACGCGTCGAACGCGAAAACACCCGTTTTCATAGTCCGTTAGGCAACACGCCCGATCTGGCACGGCATTTGATTCTATGGGTCCTGGCTGTGCCCGCGTAGTGAACTTTCTCCCTCGTGGCGAACCAGTCGAGAAACGCCCGGCCACGTCCGGACCGGGCCCAAGCGGGGATAGGACCCATGAAAATTGTTATGGCGATTATTAAGCCATTCAAGCTGGAAGAAGTCCGTGACGCCCTGACCGCCATCGGCGTTCACGGTCTCACGGTGACGGAAGTCAAGGGATATGGCCGCCAGAAGGGCCATACGGAAATCTATCGCGGCGCCGAATATGCCGTGAGCTTCCTGCCCAAGATCAAGATCGAGGTCGCTGTCGCCTCCGACCAGGTCGACAAGACCATCGATGCCATCACGACCGCCGCGAAAACCGGACAGATCGGCGACGGCAAGATCTTCGTCATCAATCTCGACCATGCGGTTCGTATCCGCACCGGCGAGGCCGATGCTGCGGCCCTTTGATTTCGCGCTCAATCAAAATTCAATCAGGAGTAAATGAAATGACGTTTAAGCGTCCCTATGGCGCGGGATTGGCGGCTCTCGCAGTCGGCCTGTTCGCTGCGACCGCAGCCTACGCCGAGCCAACGGTCAACAAGGGAGACAACGCCTGGATGCTGACATCGACAGTGCTCGTGCTGTTGATGACGATCCCCGGCCTCGCGCTGTTCTACGGCGGCCTCGTCCGCTCCAAGAACATGCTCTCGGTCCTGATGCAGGTGTTCTACACCGTCTGCGTCGTCACCGTGATCTGGGCCGTGTACGGCTACAGCCTCACCTTCACCGGCGGTTCCGACTTCATCGGCGGCTTCTCCAAGGCCTTCATGATGGGCGTCACCACCGACTCGAAGGCCGCGACCTTCTCGGTCGACGCCAATATCTCGGAGCTCATCTATATGTGCTTCCAGATGACCTTCGCGGCGATCACGCCCGCCCTCATCGTCGGCGCCTTCGCCGAGCGCATGAAGTTCGCGGCGCTCGCGCTGTTCGTCCCGCTCTGGGTCACCCTGATCTACTTCCCGATCGCGCACATGGTCTGGTACTGGCCCGGCCCGGACATGATCCAGGACGCTGCCAAGGCTCTGGCTGCTGCGGCTGATGGCGCGGCGAAGACCGCGGCGCAGGCCAAGCTCGACGAGATCAACGCCGACGCAGGCTGGATCTTCAAGAAGGGCGCGATCGACTTCGCGGGCGGCACCGTGGTGCACATCAACGCCGGCATCGCAGGCCTCGTCGGCGCCCTGCTGATCGGCAAGCGCGTCGGTTACGGCAAGGAGCTGATGGCTCCGCACTCGCTGACGATGTCGATGATCGGCGCCTCGCTGCTCTGGGTCGGCTGGTTCGGCTTCAACGCCGGCTCCAACCTCGAAGCCAACGGCGGCGCGGCCCTCGCCATGACCAACTCCTTCGTCGCCACCGCAGCCGCCGCGCTGTCGTGGATGTTCGCGGAGTGGATCATCAAGGGTCACCCGTCGGTGCTCGGCGTCATCTCCGGCGCTGTCGCGGGCCTCGTGGCCGTCACGCCTGCCGCCGGCTTCTCCGGCGTGATGGGTGCGATCGTCCTCGGCCTCGTGGTCGGCGTGGTCTGCCTGTTCTTCTGCACCGTCGTGAAGAACGCGCTCGGCTACGACGACTCCCTCGATGTGTTCGGCGTGCACTGCGTCGGCGGCATTGTCGGCGCCCTCGGCACCGGCATTCTCGTCAATCCGGCGCTGGGTGGTGCGGGCATCATCGACTACACCGCGATCCCGCCGAAGGTTGCCGATTACGACTTCGCGGCGCAGATGATCTCCCAGGCCTGGGGCGTCGGCACCACGCTGGTGTGGTCGGGTATCGGTTCGGCGATCCTCTACAAGGTCGTCGATGTGATCGTTGGCCTCCGCGCCAATGTCGAGAGCGAGCGTGAAGGCCTCGACATCACCGAGCACACCGAGCGCGCCTACAACATGTAAGTCTCCTCCCGGGCGCGGCCTCCTCGGGGGTCGCGCCCACAACTACGGTTTGGGGCACATACCCGGCAATGTCCCGACCGTTGAGGGGCTCCAGCGCAAGTTGGAGCCCCTTTCTTTTTGATTGGCGGAGCCGAAGAAAAAGATTGCCATTCCAACTCGCCGGCGCAGAAATATCGACCACAAGAAACAACAATCGGGAGGTCGTCATGCGTTTGGAAGGCGGATGCTATTGCGGCGAAGTGCGCTATGTCGCCGAGGGCGACCCGATGATGCAGGCGCAGTGCCATTGCCGCGAGTGCCAGTACATCTCGGGCGGCGCGCCCAACACCTTCATCGCGATGCCGGCGGCCGGCTTCAGCTACGTCACCGGGCAACCCAAGCAGTTCACACGCAAGGACCTGGAACGCGCCGTCACGCGCGAATTCTGCGGCGAATGCGGCACCCATCTGGTGACCAAGGTTCCCGGATTGCCGGCCGCGATCCTGAAGGTCGGCACGCTGGACGATCCCAAACAGTTCCATCCGCAGATGGCGATCTACACCTGCGACAAGCAGGACTTCCACGCGATCCCCGCGGGCATGGCTACATTCGAGAAGCTGCCGGCGCATTAGGTCTCGATGATGGCGCGCTCCCTCCCCCCATTGCGGGGGAGGGCTGGGGGAGAGGGTGTCTCAACATCGGGACAGTCCTGGATGGAGAGAACTCTCACCCGGCGCTGCGCGCCGACCTCTCCCGCAAGCGGGAGAGGTGCAAGAACCAGCTCCGCCCCGTGGCCATGCATCCCGTCGTTATCCGGCCTCATTATTCCTGCTCTGGACGGAGCCGACGACCGATGGTTAATCGCGTCTTAACCTCGCCCTATCTATGGTGAACTGAACCGCTTCCCGCCGGCGCCTTGGTCGCGACCGGCTGTTCCAAGAGTGCTGGCGTCCAGAATGGCTATGACCGCTTCATCCCGTGCGCCGCAGGACAGCGGAAGCTCCGATAGCGAACGCTCTCCTTTCGTCCGGCTGAACGAACTGCTGGCGCCGCATCAGCCCGGCAAGCCTTTGATTTCGCTTGCCGTCGGCGAACCGCAGCATCCGGTGCCCGACTTCGTCGGCCCGGTGCTGGCCAAGCACATCGCCGATTTCGGCCGTTACCCCGCGAACAAGGGCACCGACCCGTTCCGCAAGGCTGCAGGCGCCTGGCTGTCGTCGCGCTTCAAGCTGCCGCGCACCCTCGATCCCGAGAGCGAGATTCTCGTCCTCAATGGCAGCCGCGAAGGCCTGTTCCTCGCCGCGATCGCGGCCGCGCGCTATGTCGGCCCGCGTCCCGGTAAGCCCGCGATCCTGATGCCGAACCCGTTCTATCCGGTCTATGGCGCCGGCGCCCGCGCCGCCGCTTGCGAGCCGGTCTACCTGCCGACCACGGCCGAGAACGGCTTCCTGCCCGATCTCGACGCCATCGACGAGGCGACGCTCGCGCGCACGGTGGCGTTCTATCTGGCTTCGCCCGCCAACCCGCAGGGCTCGGTCGCCTCGCGCGGTTATTTCACGCGCCTGAAGCAGCTCGCCGACCGCTACGGCTTCGTGATCCTCAGCGACGAGTGCTATTCGGAGATCTACACCCGCGAAGCGCCCGGCAGCGCGCTCGAATGCGCCGGCCCTGATTTCACCCGCGTGGTTGCGTTCCAGTCGCTGTCGAAGCGCTCGAACCTGCCGGGCTTGCGCGTCGGCTTCGCCGCCGGCGACAAAAAACTCATCGGCATGTTCCTCGAGCTGCGCAACATCGCGGCGCCGCAGGTGCCGGTGCCGCTCCAGCATGTCGCGACCGTCGCTTACGGCGACGAGGCGCATGTCGAGGAGAACCGCAGGCTCTACCGGATCAAGTTCGATCTCGCCGACCAGATCATCGGCGGTCGTTACGGCTATCGCCGGCCCGACGCCGGCTTCTGCGTCTGGCTCAACACGTCCGAAATCGGCGACGACGTGTCCGTGTGCCTGAAACTCTTCAAGGAAGCAGGCGTGCGCGTGGTGCCCGGCAGCTATCTGGCGCGGCTCCAGCCCGACGGCTTCAATCCCGGCGCAGGCTACATTCGCCTTGCGCTGGTGCAGGATGGCGAGACCACGGCGCAGGCGCTGCACCGCCTGGTCGAGACTCTGGGTTAGGCGGGGCCCGTGAGCATGTCGACAATCGAACGTGTCATTCCCCTGGTCGGCCATCTGCCGCCCTCGATCCGCGAAGGGCTGGCGCGGCGCGTGCGCGAGCTCAGCGGTCTCGGCCTGATCGCATTGTCGGGCGTCGCCTCGGCGGCGCTGATGACCTGGTCGGTGCAGGATCCCAGCCTCAGCCACGCAACGTCGCGGCCGATCCGCAACATTCTCGGCTATGCCGGCGCGATCGGCGCCGACCTTGCGATGCAGATTCTCGGGCTCGGCGCGATCATGCTGGTCCTGACGGTCGCGGTCTGGGGCTGGCGCATGCTGACCCATCGTCCGTTCGACCGCGAGGCGCTGCGGCTCGGCTCCTGGGTTCTCTGCACGGTGATCGCGGCGGGCTTCGTCAGCTGCTGGCCACATGGCGGCGCCTGGCCGCTGCCAACCGGCCTCGGCGGCGTTGTCGGCGATGCGCTGGTTCGCGCGCCTGCGGTGATCTTCGGACCGCCGGGCATGATCTATCGCATGGTGCTCGGCACGATCCTGTTCGCCGCGATGGCGGCGACCTTCCTGATCGCCTGCGGCCTTGGCGCACGCGAGCATGACGACGAACTCGCGGAGATCGAGGACGACGACAAGCCGCTCGACCAGGACGATGAGAGCGATCGCGGTTCGGTATCGCTGGGCTGGCTGTTCCACGCATTGATGAGCACGAAGGCGCGGCTGATCTGGTTGCTTGGCGCTGCTTACCGCTCGCTGGTCTCGAGCGGACCCAAGACCAAGGCCGTTGCATTCAGCCGCCAGGAGCCGAAGCTCGGTGGCGGCCGCGCCGCGCCGTCGATCTCGCCGCAGGCCCAGGACGAGGACTACGACGACGAGCACGAAGAGGTCGAGGAAGACGAGGAAGAGGAGGAGGAGCCCGCCGCCCGCGCGCCGCGCAAGAAGGCTGCGCCCAAGGCCGCTTCCAAGAAATCCTCCGACAAGTTCGAGCTTCCGTCCGTGTCGGTGCTGGCCGCGCCGAAGGCCGGCGATCGCCAGCCGCTCAGCAAGGCCGAGCTGGAAACCAATTCGCGCGCGCTCGAAGGCGTGCTGCAGGATTTCGGCGTTCGCGGCGAGATCGTGAAGGCCCATCCGGGTCCCGTGGTCACGCTGTACGAGCTGGAGCCGGCGCCGGGTATCAAGTCGTCGCGCGTGATCGGCCTTTCCGACGACATCGCACGTTCGATGAGCGCGCTGTCGGCGCGCGTCGCCGTCGTGCCCGGACGCAATGCCATCGGCATCGAGCTGCCGAACGCGCATCGCGAAAAGGTCTATCTGCGCGAGCTGCTGGTCGCCAAGGAGACCGTCGATTCGGTTGCGAAACTGCCGCTCTGCCTCGGCAAGACCATCGGCGGTGATCCCGTCATCATCGACCTCGCACGCACACCGCACATGCTGATCGCCGGTACCACCGGCTCCGGCAAGTCGGTCGCCATCAACACCATGATTCTCAGCCTGGTCTACCGGCTGCGTCCGGACCAATGCCGCTTGATCATGGTCGATCCGAAGATGCTCGAACTCTCCGTCTATGACGGCATTCCCCATCTGCTGACGCCGGTCGTGACCGACCCCAAGAAGGCGGTGGTCGCGCTGAAATGGGCCGTGCGCGAGATGGAAGAGCGCTACAAGAACATGGCAAAGCTCGGTGTGCGCAACATCGACGGTTACAACACGCGCCTGCTCGAATTGAAGGCCAAGGGCGAAGAGCCGACGCGCACGGTGCACACCGGCTTCGACAAGGAAACCGGCAAGGCGATCTACGAGGAAGAGAAGCTCTCGCTCGACCCGCTGCCCTACATCGTCATCATCGTGGACGAAATGGCCGACCTGATGATGGTCGCCGGCAAGGACATCGAAGGCGCGGTGCAGCGCCTCGCGCAGATGGCGCGCGCCGCCGGCCTGCACGTGATCCTCGCGACGCAGCGTCCATCGGTCGACGTCATCACCGGCACCATCAAGGCGAACTTCCCGACCCGCATCGCCTTCCAGGTGACGTCCAAGATCGACAGCCGTACGATCCTCGGCGAGATGGGTGCCGAGCAACTCCTCGGCCAGGGCGACATGCTCTACATGGCCGGCGGCGGTCGCATCAGCCGCGTGCACGGACCTTTCGCGTCGGACGAGGAAGTCGAGAAGGTGGTGCGCCACCTCAAGACGCAGGGGCAGCCGGAATATCTCGAAGCCGTCACAGCCGAAGAGCCCAGCGAGGACGAGGACGGCGCGGTGTTCGACGCGTCCGCCATGGGCGCGGATGGCGGCGGCGATTTGTTCTCGCAGGCTGTTGCGATCGTCAAACGCGACCGCAAGGCCTCGACCAGCTACATCCAGCGTCGCCTGCAGATCGGCTATAACCGCGCCGCATCGCTGATGGAGCGCATGGAACTGGAGGGTATCGTCGGACCCGCCAACCACGCCGGCAAGCGCGAGATTCTGGTCGAGGAAGAAGACAGCCATATGTGAGGCGAACCGCCTCAAACCATCATTTCACGCAAAAACGTTATCTGCTTTCGGCCGAAATCACGCTAAAAGGGCGCCCAGCCACACAGGACGACGCGTTGATCAGACATCCGGACATTCGATTCGCTGCCATCGTCGCCGCGCGGAGCGCGCGCATGGCAGGCGTGATTCTCGTCACCGCCGCGATGGTGATCACGGCGTCGTTCGCGCAGACTGTTCCCGTGCCGAAGCCTGCACCGAAGGGCCGCGACGGCGGTCCGGCCGGTGGAGGGCCCGCGGTCACCGGCGCGACCCAGACGCCGCCGAATCCGGTGATCCCGGATCCACGCCGTAACGTGCCGAGCAGCATCTTCCAGACCTTCGATGCGAACCAGAAGGCGCAGGCGGCCAAGGTCAGCGCCTATTTGTCGTCATTGTCGACGCTGGTCGGGAATTTCGTCCAGGTCGGCCCCGACGGCAGCAAGACGCAAGGCGACTTCTACATCCAGAAGCCGGGCAAGGTGCGCTTCGAATATGACGCGCCGAGCCCGATCGACATCGTCGCCGACGGTTCGTCGCTGGTGGTGCGCGACCGTAAGCTCGCGACGCAGGACGTCTATCCGCTGTCGCAGACACCGCTGCGTTTCCTGCTGTCCGACCGCATCGACCTGATGAAGGACACCAACGTCGTCAACGTCTCGGCCGACGACGTCTTCGTCAGCGTCACCATCGAGGAGAAGCAGGCCCTGGTCGGCACCAGTCGCCTCCTGCTGATGTTCGGCGCCAAGGACGGCCAGTTGAAGCAGTGGACCGTCACCGACCCGCAGGGCTACGACACCACGATCGCGGTCTACAATCTGGACACGAGCAAGAAGCTCGATCCCGGCATGTTCAAGATCGATTTTACCAATTACGGCCCGTCGCCGGGCTGAGTGCCATAGGGTGGGCAAAGGCGCACTTGCGCCGTGCCCACCATCTCTCATCCTCACGCCAGCTATGGTGGGCACGCTTCCGCCTTCGCTCTTCGAGCTACGGCGGACAAGTCGCTTTGCCCACCTTACGAGACCTGTGGACACGCATTTGCGTACGCCCAATCCATGCTAAGACGCATCTCTCATGCGTTTTTCCCTGACAACCTGGAACATCAATTCGGTGCGGCTGCGCATCGATCTGGTCGCAAAATTTCTCAAGGGCGCGCGGCCGGACGTGCTGTGTCTCCAGGAGACCAAGTGCATCGACGACGCCTTTCCCCTGAAGCGCTTCAAGCGGCTCGGCTACGAGCATGTCGCGCTGAATGGACAGAAGGGTTATCACGGCGTCGCCATCGTCTCGAAGATACCGTTCGAGTCGAAGGATATCCGCACCTTCTGCGACAAGGTGGATTCACGCCACATCTCGGTATCGTTGGGCGAGAAGGCTGGGATCGCAAAGCCCTTGGTTGTACATAATTTCTACGTGCCGGCCGGCGGCGACATTCCCGATCCCGCGCTGAACGAGAAATTCGACCACAAGCTCCGCTTCCTCGACGAGATGAAGGCGTGCGAGCCGTTGCATCCGCGCGGCGAGGATCGCCACATCCTGGTCGGCGATCTCAACGTCGCACCGCATGAGAACGACGTCTGGTCGCACAAGCAGCTTCTGAAAGTGGTGTCGCACACGCCCATCGAAACCGAGAAGCTGCAAGCCGCGCTCGCCGCGGGCGATTGGGTCGACGTCGCGCGCGAGCGCATTCCGATGTCGGAGAAGGTCTACACGTGGTGGAGCTACCGCTCCGCCGATTGGACCGTCGGCGACCGCGGCCGCAGGCTCGACCACGTCTGGGTCTCGCGCGCGCTGAAAGATGCGGTCAGTGATTTCAAGATTCTGCGCGAGGCGCGCAGCTGGGAGCGGCCGTCGGACCATGTGCCGGTTACGGTGACGCTGGATCTATGATCGTCGCCCTGGCGAAGGCCAGGGCCCATTACCACCAGTCTTCGTTGTTGAGCGAGGACGCCGGTAATCGCACCAGGCCGGAAGCATTTGGGATAATGGGTCCTGGCTTTCGCCAGGACGACGTCAACTCGTCAGCTTCGCACCCGCCATCAATATATCGCTGGCGATCTGGCTGGAGCGCACAGCGAATTCATCGCGCAGACGAACGGCGGCGGCGGGGTCGCTTTCGAGCACGCGCTGAAACAGGCTGCGCGCGACGCGGATGACAGAGGCGTGCTCGATCGCGATCGCGCTCGACGGCCGCTTCATCGGCACGATCAGCGCGAGCTCGCCGATCAGCGCACCGGGACTCGCGATCATCTCCGCGCCGGCGCCGTCGTCGACCCGGAAGGCGCCGCGCTGGACCACGAAGCCGGCATCGGCATCGTCGCCGAGATTGAACAAGACGTCGCCGCGGACAAAGTCACGCTGCTCGGAGCCGATCGCCAGCATGCGCAAGGAAGCGTCTCCCAACAGGCGCAGTGTCGGGACACGCTCGAGAAGCGCTACATCGTCGTCGATTGACATTCAGGTCCGGGGCTCAAGGGCATGCAATCTCAAACGATTCGCACGCCCCAGAAGCGTATCACGGCACCAGCTTGTAGCCACCGGCTTCCGTGACCAGGATTTCCGGGTTGGCAGCGTCCTTCTCGATCTTCTGGCGAAGCCGGTAGATGTGGGTTTCCAGCGTGTGGGTGGTGACGCCGGAATTGTAGCCCCAAACCTCCTGGAGGAGGGTCTCGCGCGAGACCGGCATCTGGCCGGCCCGGTAGAGGAAGCGGAGGATCGCAGTTTCCTTCTCCGTCAGCCGCACTTTGCGCGCGTTGGCGGCGGTCAGCATCTTGGAGCCGGGCCGGAAAGAGTAGGGGCCGACCGAGAACACGGCGTCCTCGCTGGCTTCGTGCTGCCGGAGCTGGGCGCGGATGCGCGCCAGCAGCACGGCGAAGCGGAAGGGTTTTGCGACATAATCGTTAGCGCCGGATTCCAGCCCCAAAATCGTGTCGGAATCGGTGTCATGCCCGGTGAGCATGATGATCGGAGCCTTGAACCCGCCCTTGCGCAATGAACGGACCACTTCGCGGCCATCCGTGTCGGGCAGGCCAACATCCATCAGGACGAGATCGGGGGCATTGGCCTTCGCGGCGCTCGCGCCCTTGGCGCCGGTATCGACCGCGGAGGCTTCAAATTCTTCGTGCAGCGACAATTGCTCCACCAACGTATCGCGCAGATCGGTATCGTCATCCACGATCAGGATCTTGCGGGCATTGGCCATAGGGGGTCATCCTTTTGGGGTCCGGCGCGGCGCGCATCCATGCTGCACCCAGCCGAGAGGGAAGTTTAGGGGTCGCCGTTATTATTATTGTTCGTCTTGAAGTAGTGGGCTGTTACCGATTCACAAGCCAGAACCACTCTAACCCAGAATAGCAGGCCGTTTTGATGAATGTCCTGTAATGAATTCGACATCGCACGTTCATATGAAAAATAAAGCTGCTTCAGCTAGTTACACCATGAACCGGAGCGCCGGGCCGCTCTCGGCGATCCGCGTTAAGGCTGCCGCCGGGAATCCGCGCCGGGGGTGGCTGACCGCCGGAGCGCTGACGATTCCGGTGGCGCTCGGACGCGGCGGCATTCTGGCGAACAAGCGCGAGGGCGATGGCGGCACCCCGAGGGGCAGCTTCCGTCCCAGGCGATTGTGGTGGCGGGGCGACCGGCACAGCCGCCCGCAGACCTTCCTGCCGGCCCGGATCATCACCGGCGAGGACGCCTGGTGCGAGGATCCCAATGACCGTCATTACAATCAGGGGATCCGGCTCGGGGCGGGGCAGGGTGGTGACCGGCTCAAGCGGGCCGACCATCTCTATGACTTCATCATCGAAATCGACCACAACACGAGGCCGCGGATCGCCGGCCGGGGCAGCGCGGTGTTCTTGCATCTGGCTCGCGACAATTTCGGTCCGACCGCAGGCTGCGTCTCGATGACCAAAGCGGCGATGCGACAATTGCTGCGGCGGCTGGGACCAAAAACAAAAATCATCATTGGGTGAGGACACATGCTCGACAGGGATCAGATCGCCGCCGCTTCGCAGGTCCTGATCAAACATTGGCGCGACGGCACCAAGCTTGACGCGCTGGAGCCACGGTTGCGGCCACAGAGCCGCGCCGAGGGTTATGCCGTGCAGGCAGCGCTCGGCGGGCCCTTGTTCGGTTGGAAGATCGCGGCGACGAGCGAGTCCGGACAGAAGCACATCAATGTCGCGGGACCGCTGGCCGGCCGGATCATGAGCGACACCGTGATCGCCGATGGCGGCACCGCCTCGATGAAGGGCAACGCGATGCGCGTCGGCGAACCCGAGTTCGCTTTCCGCATGGGACGCGATCTGCCGCCGCGCGCGGCGCCGTATACTGTCGACGAGGTGCTCGCCGCCGTGGACAGCTTGCATCCTGCGATCGAGATTCCGGATTCGCGCTTTGCCGATTTCGCCGGCGCCGGCGAGGCGCAGCTGATCGCCGACAACGCCTGTGCGCATCTGTTCGTGCTGGGCGCAGCAACGCATGCGAACTGGCGCGCCATGGATCTCGTCGAGGAGCGGCCGCAGATCACGTTGCGTGGCCAGCGCTATCTCGGCCACGGCAAGAACGTGCTCGGCGATCCCCGAATTGCCCTGGTCTGGCTGGCCAACGAGCTGCGTGGCCTCGGCATCACCTTGCAGGCAGGGGAGGTGGTGACCACGGGCACGTGCCATCCGCCGCTACCGATCCAGGCGGGTGATCATTTCACGGCGGATTTCGGCGTGCTGGGGACGGTGTCGGTGAGTTTCTCTTGAGCCGCCCCATACACCGCCGTCATTGCGAGCGCAGCGAAGCAATCCAGAGTCCCTTCGCGGAAACATTCTGGATTGCTTCGCTGCGCTCGCAATGACGAATTCGAGAGTTCGTAGGGGGCCCTGCCAACATGACGGCTCTCACCGGTGCCCGAAGATCGCACTTCCCACGCGCACATGGGTGGCGCCGAGCATGATCGCGGTCGCATAATCCGCGCTCATGCCCATCGAGAGCTTCTTCAATCCATTGCGGGCGGCGATCTTGGCGGTCAGCGCGAAATGCGCCGCCGGCGGCTCGTCCACCGGGGGGATGCACATCAACCCCGAGATCGTCAGCCCGTAGGTGTCGCGGCAGCTCGCGATGAAAGCATCGGCCTCGTCGGGGGCGATGCCGGCCTTCTGCGGCTCCTCACCGATATTGATCTGGACGAACAATTCGGGGTGCTTGTCCTGAGATTCGATTTCCTTGGCTAACGCCTGGCAAATGCTCGGACGGTCGACCGAATGGATGGCATCGAACAGCGCGACCGCCTCTTTCGCCTTGTTGGATTGCAGCGGCCCGATCAGATGCAGCGCGATATCGGGGTAAACAGAAGTTAACGCCGGCCATTTGCCTTTGGCCTCCTGCACGCGATTCTCGCCGAATACGCGCTGTCCGGCGTCGATGACCGGGGTAATTGCATCCGCGGCGAAAGTTTTCGACACCGCGATCAGCGTCACGGAGCCACGTTCGCGCCGCGCATCCTTGCAGGCGCGCGCGATTTCGGCTTCGACCGCGGCGAGCGCGTTTGGTGAATGGCCGGTTAGTGGTGCGGCGTTGGCTTCGGTCATGATGTCGCATCGGAGCTGATTGTTGCGGAGCTAGTTCTAATTTTACCGAGTTCAAGAAAGAGTTTTTGAACCCTTTGCTTTACCTTAGCCGCGGGGTGGGCAGCGAAGATGGCAAACGTCAGTTTCAACCGCAAACGAGCGAAACTCAAGCAGGTTCTCGGAATCCGGGCGCGGCTTGCGTTGCTCGCGGTAATTCTGGTGACGCCTTTGATGTTCGAGCGCATCCGCTCGCTCGAAGACACGCGCACGCGGCAGATCGCGCAGGCCACGACCGAATTCACCACCGTTGCAAGGCACAGCGCCGACGCGCAGCGCGAGGTGATCTCGTCGGTCGAGACCATCCTGAAATCGGAAGCTTTCATCCGCGCCTCCGCCGGCGGCATCAGCAAGAGCTGCGACGTCCTGCGCGCGAGCCTGCCGTCGAATCTCCCCTGGATCCGTACGCTTCTGATCGCCGGCCAGGACGGACGCATCCAGTGCGCCACCAACAACATGTATGTCGGCCTCGACCTCAGTGACCGGCCTTACTTCCAGCAGGCGCAGGAAACCGGCCGCTTCGTGCTGAGTGACTTCATCCTGTCGCGCCCCGTGCCGACACCGACCGTCATGGCGGTTTACCCGGTGTCCGCCTTCAGCGGCGTAGCGGATGCCGTCGTGCTCGCCACCGTCAACCTCGACTGGATGTCGAAGGTCATGAGCAATCTGGGTGGTCGCGCCGGCATCACGGCCGTGCTGGTCGACAGCGCGGGTACCGTGCTGGCCGCACCGGCCGACCAGCACAGCGCGATCGGACGTCCGCTCGACAACATGCCGCTGATGTCCGCGATCGCCGACAAGGCGCTGAGGTCTGACCAGGACGAAGGCTCACTCTCTTTCCTCGCAGCCGACGGCTCCCGCCGCGCGGTCAGCTTTATCCGCATCGCCGGGACCAATGCCCGCCTGATCGCCAGCATCGACGAGGACAAGGTGTCCGCCGCCGTGAGCCGCGACATCCGCACCGCCTATCTTCAGCTCGCCTTCGTCGTGCTGTTCGTGCTGCTCGGCGCACTGATCGCAGCCGAGAAACTGGTAATCAAGCCGATCAGGATGCTCGCCGACATGGCCAAGCGCCTGGGCGAGGGCGATCTGTCGGCACGTGCCGCGCGCAATCGCCTGCCGTCCGAATTCGTGCCGCTGGCCCGCGCGTTCAACGCGATGGCCGCGCAGCTCAGCCAGCGCGAACGCGAGCTGATGGCCAGCAATGACCGGCTCACGGTAATGGCTTCGATCGACATGTTGTCGGGGCTTGCCAACCGCCGCGGCTTCCAGAGCCGCCTCGATTTCGAATGGATGCGCGCGCAGCAATATGGCAGCGACCTCGCGCTTCTGATGATCGACGTCGACCATTTCAAGCTGTTCAACGACACCTATGGCCATCTCGAAGGCGATTCCTGCCTGACCAGGCTCGGCGAGTCGCTGTCCGGCATCGCCGCCGACACGATGGGCTTCGCGGCCCGCTACGGCGGCGAGGAATTCTGCCTGTTGCTGCCAAACACCGACGTGGCGCGCGCCGTCGAAATCGGCGAACAGGCGCGCGCGGCCGTGCTGAAGCTGTGCCTGCCGCACATCACCTCCGACCACATGATCGTCACCGTCTCGATTGGCGTTGCCGCGACCAAGCCCAACGAAAGCTTGCGTCCGGGCGATTTGATCGAAGCCGCCGATGCCGCGCTCTACGCCGCCAAGCACCGCGGCCGCAACAACGTCGTCGAACACGGCATCACGGTGATCGACAACGGCGCGGCGGAAATGATGATGGCGGGTTGAGGGCTAACCCGCAGCCCCGGTGCAATCGAGTTCGCTCTCGGTGACCACGCGATTGCGGCCGCTGTTCTTGGCGAGATAGAGCGCGCGATCGCAGCGCTCGATGGAATCGGTGATCGCTTCGCCGGGCCGGTACTGCGCAACACCGATCGATACGCTGATATGGGGCAGGACCTCGCCGGTCGACCGGCGCGTGATCCTGCATTCCGCGATCGCGTGCCTGATGCGCTCGGCGATCTCGGCGCAGGCGGCGAGATCGGCATCCGGCAACACCGCGATCAGCTCCTCGCCGCCATAGCGGGCCGACAGGTCCTGCTCGCGGACCTTTTCGCGCAGCACCTTGGCCATCAGGCGCAGCACCTGGTCGCCGACGCCGTGGCCGAAACTGTCGTTGAAGGTCTTGAAGTGGTCGATGTCGAGCATCAGCATGCTGAGCGGCTCGCCCCAGTCCGCAGTCGCCTGCGCCTTGCGCAGGAATTCATCGAGCGCCCGGCGGTTGGCGAGGCCTGTGAGCGTATCGGTCCGGGCACGCTCCTCGGATTTGGAAAGAGAGGCGCGGATCACGTCGAGCTCGCGGGTCTTTTCCGCAAAGCCTGCCTCGAGCCGCGTCGCGCGGGTCGCCGCGCGTCCCAGCTCGTTCATGAGCTGGGCGACCAGCGCTTTGGGATCGACACCGGCCTTGCCCTGGTCCGCGACCTCGTTGATCGCCTGCATCTGGGAGTGATTGTCGGCAATCGCAGTCGCAAGAAAATCCTTCGCCGCGCCCATAAGGGTGTGGAGCCGCTCGGACGTGTCGACGACGACGGCACTCACCTGGGGCGCGACGTAGGTCTTGAACAGATCCTGATTGGTCCTGACGTCGAAGGGCCGATTGTGATCGATCAGGAGATCGATCGCGTTGCGCAGATCGTCATGGCTTCCCGCGAAATACTGGAACCAGACGGCGAAATTGGCCGGCGTGGCAGGGATCCGCTGTTCGGCCATGGTCCGCATCGCCCGTTCGGCAACGGACGCGGCATAGTCGTAATCGGGATCGTCGAAGCTGGCGTCCATCACAAGTCTTGAGAATTCTGGTTGGCCGCAAACTCGCATCGACCCCTTAATCACGCCCCAACGCGGCCTCAGTAGTTATGCGGTGCAGCGCCGAAGGTTCCCAAATTGCGGCAACCCATTGACCCCTTGAGGACTTCTATGGCCTAGTCCGCCGTCTTTAGACGACCAAATCCACGAAAACCCAACGATTCCATGACCTCCGAACGCTACAACGCCCGCGACGCCGAACCGCGCTGGCAAGCCGCCTGGGACCAACAGGCGATCTTCGTCTCCAAGAACGACGATCCGCGGCCGAAATACTATGTGCTGGAGATGTTCCCCTACCCGTCGGGGCGCATCCATATCGGCCATGTCCGCAATTACACGCTTGGCGACGTACTGGCCCGCTTCATGCGCGCCAAGGGTTTCAACGTGCTGCACCCGATGGGCTGGGACGCTTTCGGCCTGCCGGCCGAGAACGCCGCGATCGAGCGCAAGGTGGCGCCGAAGGCCTGGACCTACGACAACATCGCCGCGATGAAGAAGCAGCTCCGCTCGATCGGGCTGTCGCTGGACTGGAGCCGCGAGATCGCGACCTGCGATCCCAGCTACTACAAGCACCAGCAGAAGCTGTTTCTGGACTTCCTGCGCGAAGGCCTCGCCGAGCGCGAAAAGCGCAAGGTGAACTGGGACCCCGTCGATATGACCGTGCTCGCCAACGAGCAGGTGATCGACGGGAAAGGCTGGCGTTCGGGTGCCGTTGTCGAGCAACGGGAAATGAACCAGTGGGTCTTCAAGATCACGAAGTACTCGCAGGAGCTGCTGTCGGCGCTGGATACGCTGGATCGCTGGCCCGACAAGGTGCGGCTGATGCAGCGCAACTGGATCGGCCGGTCCGAGGGGCTGTTGATCCGCTTCGCGCTCGACGCGGCGACGACGCCGTCCGGCGAGAGCGAGCTGAAGATTTTCACGACGCGCCCCGACACGCTGTTCGGCGCGAAATTCATGGCGATCTCGGCCGATCATCCGCTGGCGCAAGCGGCCGCCGCCAAAAACCCTGCGCTCGCCGCGTTCATCGGCGAGATCAAGCGGATGGGCACGGCGCAGGAGATCATCGACACGGCCGAGAAGCAGGGTTTTGACACTGGCATCCGCGCGGTCCACCCCTTTGATCCCTCCTGGAAGCTGCCGGTCTATGTCGCCAACTTCGTGCTGATGGAATACGGCACCGGTGCCATCTTCGGCTGCCCCGCTCACGACCAGCGCGACCTCGACTTCGTCAACAAGTACGCTCTCGGCAACACGCCGGTGGTGTGCCCCGAAGGCCAGGATCCCAAGAGCTTTGTCATCACCGATACCGCCTATGACGGTGACGGCCGGATGATCAATTCGCGCTTCCTCGACGGCATGATCATCGATCAGGCCAAGGACGAGGTGGCGAAGCGTCTCGAGACCGAGCTGCGCGGCAACGCGCCGGTCGGCGAGCGTCAGGTCAATTTCCGCCTGCGCGACTGGGGCATTTCACGCCAGCGTTATTGGGGCTGTCCGATCCCCGTCATCCACTGTCCGAAGTGCGACGTGGTGCCGGTGCCGGATGCCGACCTCCCCGTGGTGCTGCCGGAGGATGTGAGCTTCGACAAGCCAGGCAACGCGCTCGATCATCACCCGACCTGGAAGCACGTGACCTGTCCGCAATGCGGCGGCAAGGCGCAGCGTGAAACCGACACCATGGACACTTTCGTGGATTCGTCCTGGTACTTTGCGCGCTTCACCGATCCCTGGAACGAGAACGCGCCGACGACGCCAGAGGTCGCCAACCGGATGCTGCCGGTCGACCAGTATATCGGCGGCGTCGAGCACGCGATCCTGCATCTGCTCTACAGCCGCTTCTTCACGCGCGCGATGAAGGCGACCGGGCACATCGCACTGGACGAGCCGTTCGCTGGCATGTTCACGCAGGGCATGGTGGTGCACGAGACCTACCAGAAGGCCGACGGCACTTTCGTCCAGCCGGTCGAGGTGAAGGTCGAGACCGGCGCCAATGGCCGCCGCGCGACGCTGCTGACGTCAGGCGAAGACATCCAGATCGGCCCGATCGAGAAGATGTCGAAGTCGAAGAAGAACACGGTCGACCCCGACGACATCATCGAAACCTACGGCGCCGACGTCGCGCGCTGGTTCATGCTGTCGGATTCCCCGCCCGAGCGGGACGTGATCTGGAGCGATGAGCGCGTCCAGGGCGCCTCGCGCTTCGTGCAGCGGCTGTGGCGGCTGGTGAACGATTCCGTGGAACCCGGCGAGAGTGCGCCGGCGGCCCGGCCGGCCAGCTTCGGCCCGGACGCCATCGCCTTGCGCAAAGCCGCCCATGGCGCGCTGGACAAGGTCACCACCGGAATCGAGCGGCTGCACTTCAACGTCTGCCTCGCCCATATCCGCGAATTCAGCAATGCGTTTGCGGAGTTCTTGCAGCGTCCCGGCCAGCCGGCCCCAGATTTGGCCTGGACGATCCGGGAGGCCGGCCAGATCCTGGTCCAGCTGTTCTCCCCGATGATGCCGCATCTGGCCGAGGAGTGTTGGCAGGTTCTCGGCCACAGCGGGCTGGTTTCCGAGGCCGATTGGCCCCAAATCGAACGCGATTTGCTGGTTGAAGACAGTGTGACCCTGGTGGTTCAGGTCAACGGCAAGAAGCGGGGCGAGGTCACAGTTGCAACAGCGGCCGAGAATCCGGAAATCGAGGCTGCCGTTTTGGCCCTCGATGCGGTAAAACTGGCCCTGGACGGCAAGCCCGTCCGCAAGGTGATTATCGTCCCCAAGAGGATCGTGAATGTTGTCGGCTAGGATCCGCATCGCAGCCCGCTTGCTGGCGGTCGCCGCACTGGCGGCCATGACGGCCGGCTGCTTCCACCCGATGTATGCCGAGCACACCGACGGCACGCCCGGCCTGCGCGAGAAGCTGATGGGGGTCGATCTGCCCCCGATCGCCAAGTCCAATGCCTCGCGCGAAGCCCGCGTCGGCGTCGAGGTCCGCAACGCGCTGGCCTTCAGGCTCTATGGCACCGCCACCGGCATGCCGCCGACCCACCGCCTGGAGATCCGCTTCTCGAGCGGCAAGTCGTCGTTGATCGTCGACCCCAACACCGGCCTGCCGAGCAGTGAAAACTACGGCCTCGACGCCCAGTACAATCTGATCGAGGTCGTCAGCGGCAAATCGGTGATGACCGGCACCACCTTCTCCCGCGTGACCTACGACATGCCCGGCTCCTATCAGCGTTTCAGCCGCAACCGCGCGGTACGTGATGCCGAGGATCGTGCCGCCAACGAGATCGCCGAGAACATCACGACTCGACTCGCCTCGTTCTTCACCGCGGGCACTTAATTCACCCCGTCATCCCGGTTCGCCCGGACTGACGAATCCCAGGCACCATGGTCGCGCTGCGCGGAAAAGAGATCGACGCCTATCTCGCCCGCCCCGATGCGGGCCGTCCGATCATCCTGCTCTACGGTCCTGACGCCGGACTGGTCCGCGAACGCGCGGATGCGCTGATCGCCTCGGCTGTCGACGATCCCAACGATCCGTTCTCGCTGGTCAAGGTCGATGGCGACGAGCTCTCCGCCGAGCCGTCGCGCCTCGTCGACGAGGCCATGACGGTGCCGCTGTTCGGCGGCCGCCGCGCCATCCGCGTGCGCGCCGGCTCGCGCAGCTTTGCCAGTGCTATCGACACGCTGGCGGAGATGGGCGTCAGGGATTGCCGCATCGTGATCGAGGCTGGTGAGCTGCGCCCGGAATCGCCGCTGCGCAAGGCCTGCGAACGCGCCAAGACGGCCGTCGCGATCGCTTGCTATCCCGATACCGAGCGCGACCTCGCCAAGCTGATGGAAGACGAGCTCCGCATCGCCAATTTGCGCATCGCGCAGGACGCCCGCGCGGCGCTGATGTCGTTCCTCGGCGGCGACCGGCAGGCCTCGCGCAACGAACTGCGCAAGCTCACGCTCTATGCCCACGGCAAGGGCGAGATCACGCTGGATGACGTGATGGCCGTGGTCGCCGATGCGTCGGAGCTGAAACTCGATCCGATCGTCGATGGCGCCTTCGCCGGCCGGCCCGAGATCGTCGAGAACGAGTTTGCCAAAGCCATGATCGCCGGCACCTACCCCGGCGTGATCATCTCCGCGGCGCAGCGCCAGGCGGCGTGGCTGCACAAATCGGCGCTCGCGATCGCCGACGGCACCCCCGCTTCCGCCGTGCTCGACAGCGGTTATCCGCGCCTGCATTTTTCGCGAAAGCCCGCGGTCGAAACCGCACTGCGTAATTTCAGCGTGGCGCGGCTCGCCGTCATCATCGAGCAGCTCGCGACCGCCGCGCTCGACACCCGCAAGCAATCCACCCTCGCCGCCGCCATCGCCCAGCGCACGCTGATGGCGATCGCCGCAAACGCGAAGCGGCGGGGCTGAGCTTCCCGCTCTGTCCGCTCGTCATTGCCAGGAGCCCTTGCGACGAAGCAATCCAGAATCTCTCCGCGGAAAGATACTGGATTGCTTCGCTGCGCTCGCAATGACGTGTGGATCGGCATGAGGTCCTGGCTTTCGCCAGGACGACACCAAGCGGCTACAGCGCGCCCTTCGCCAGCCGCCGCATCACCTCGTCGAGCTGATCGAGGTTGCGGTAGTTGATCTGCACGGAGCCACCGGGGTCGCGGTGGCTCACCGTGACCTTGAGCCCGAGCGCGTCGCTGACGCGCTTCTCGAGGTCGACCGTGTCGGGGTCCTTTTCCTTCGCCCCCGTGCGTGCCTTCTGCGGCTTGCGCTCCGGCACGCCCTCTTCATGCGCCAGCGCCTCGGTCTGGCGGACGTTGAGGCCTTCGTCGACGATGCGCTTGGCAGCGGCGACCGGATCAGGCACGCCGATCAGCGCGCGGGCATGACCTGCGGTCAGCTCGCCGCTCGTGATCAACGCTTGCACCTCGGCTGGAAGCTTCGTCAGCCGCATCATGTTGGCAATGTGGCTGCGGCTCTTGCCGACGACTTTGGCAATGTCGTCCTGGCTGCGTTTGAACTCATTGGCGAGCGCGTGATAGCCGAGCGCCTCTTCCATCGGGTTAAGGTCTTCGCGCTGCACGTTCTCGACGATCGCGAACTCCAGCGCATCGCTGTCGCTGATGTCGACGGGAACGATCGGCACTTCGTGCAGGCCGGCCATTTGCGAGGCGCGCCAGCGCCGTTCGCCGGCGATGATCTCGAAGCGGTCCTGCGCACCCTTCACCGGGCGGACCACGATCGGCTGGATCACGCCGTGCTGCTTGATCGAATCGCTGAGCTCCCTGAGCTCGCCTTCCGAAAAGGTGCGGCGCGGGTTGCGCGGATTGGGCTTGATGAACTCGATCGGCACCTTGCGTTGCGCGCGCGGGCGATCGACATGCTGAGCCTCGCCGCCGACGTCACCGATCAGACTCGCAAGACCCCGGCCCAGTCGCGAACGCGCTTCGTCGGCCATCGCCAGCTCCCTTGGATTCACGGTGCAGCACTCCAGAACTAAATTGTCGCAGGGTGGGCAAAGCGAAGCGTGCCCACCAGTTAGTCATGTGCGGAAGATGGTGGGCACGGCGAAGACGCCTTTGCCCACCCTACGCACCTCTAATGCGTCGTCCGCAGCTCGCGCTCGCGCTGGATCACTTCGGTGGCGAGCCGCAAGTAAGCTTCGCTGCCGACGCATTTGAGATCGTAGACCAGGACCGGCTTGCCGTAGGACGGCGCCTCCGAGATGCGCACGTTGCGCGGGATCATGGTCTTGTAGACCTTCTCGCCCATGAACTGCCGGACGTCGGCCACGACCTGGTTCGAGAGATTGTTGCGCGAGTCGAACATGGTCAGCACGATGCCGTGGATCGACAGGTTCGGATTGAGCGTCGAGCGCACCTGCTCCACCGTCTGCAGCAATTGCGACAGACCTTCGAGCGCGAAGAACTCGCACTGGAGCGGCACCAGGATGGCGTCCGAAGCCGCCATCGCGTTCACGGTGATCAGATTGAGCGAGGGCGGACAGTCGATCAGCACGTAGGTGTAATCGGCGTCGGGAGAGACGTTGTTGTTGAGCGCGCTGATCGCGTCACGCAGCTTGTACGCACGACCGGGCGTGGTGCCGAGCTCGAGCTCGAGGCCGGAGAGATCCATGGTCGAGGGCGCGATGTGCAGCCGCGGCACTGCCGTCGACACCACCGCTTCCCGCAGGCTCGCCTCGCCTACCAGAACGTCATAGGTCGAGCAGGAGCGGTTGCGGCGATCAATGCCGAGGCCGGTCGAGGCGTTGCCCTGCGGATCGAGATCGACGATCAGGACACGTTCGCCGATCGCAGCGAGCGCCGTGCCGAGATTGATCGCCGTGGTTGTTTTTCCCACGCCGCCCTTCTGATTCGCCAGCGCCAGGATGCGCGGATGGCCCTGCGGGACGGCGGCGGTCTGTTCTTGCTGCGGTTCGTCAATCACGCTCATCGCAAATTCCCCACTCGGCCCCTGACGCCTCACCCGCGCCGTTCGACGGAAGCCAGCTCGACGATCCAACCGTCGCCTGTACGGCTTTGGTGGAGCTGCGGCTGAATATTCCAATATTTAGTAGCTTCGGTCAATTCAGACTCTACATCTTGACCCTTGAGAAACAACGCTTTTGCGCCTTGGCGCATCAGCGGCTCCGCAAAGCCGATGAGTTGATGTAGCGGAGCCAGTGCACGCGCGGTGACGCAATCGACCGGGCCGGTGATTCTATCCACATTATCCCCGATCTCAGCGAGATGTACGACTCCCGGAGATGTAGTGACGCGGATGGCTTCGCGCAGGAAGGCTGCCTTCTTGGCGATTCGCTCGACCAGATGGACGCTCGTCCCGGCCGTCCCCGCCATGGCGCAGGCCAGGACGACGCCCGGAAAGCCGCCGCCGCTGCCGAGGTCAGCCCAGCGTTTGGCCGAGGGGGCGAGAGCGACGAGCTGAAGCGAATCGGCGATGTGCCGGGTCCAGAGATGCGGCAATGTCGAGGGCGCGACGAGGTTGGTCTTGGCCTGCCACTCCCGCAGCAGCGCGATGTAGCGATCGAGCCGGAGCTCCGTTTCATGTGAAACGGGTGCGAGCTTGAGTGCCGCAACCTTGTCGGCCGCGATGACGGCGTCCAACGATCGATCGTTGGCGCTGGCCTTGTCGATCTTCGGTCTGGTCGGCGCCGGTTCGGAGCGACGACCGGCGCCCTCACCCGCCGAAGGTTTTCCTGATGACGATCTGTCGCCGCCCGGCTCGCGCTGTTTCACGTGAAACCTATGCGATTGCTTTGGAAGTCTTCCGCGCTTCGCGGCGGAGATAGGCCGCAAGGATGCCGAGCGCGGCCGGCGTCATGCCGTCGATTCGACCGGCCTGGCCAACGGTGAACGGCCGCGCCTTTTCTAACTTGGCCCTCACCTCGTTGGAGAGACCAGGGACCTGCTGGAAATCGACCTCCGACAGCACCATCCCCTCGTCCCGCCTGAAGGCTTCAACGTCGGCGCTCTGTCGCTCCAGATAGACATCGTACTTCGCGTCGATCTCGAGATGGGTGGCAATGACGGGATCAATGGCAGCGAGCTCCGGCCAGATCGCACGGACCTGACTCCAGCCGATGTCGGGATAGGCCATCAGCTCGAAGGCCGACCGCCGCTGACCGTCCCGGTTCAGGGTGAGACCCTGCTTGATGGCCTCGTTCGGGGTGATGGTCAGCGACTTCGAGAGCGCTCGAGCCGCATTCAGAGCGTCCATCTTGGCGCGATGATGCGCGGTTCGGGCGTTGCCAACGCATCCCAGAGCGACGCCCTTCTCCGTCAAACGCTGATCGGCATTGTCCGCCCGCAGTGTCAGACGATACTCGGCCCGCGAGGTGAACATCCGATAGGGTTCACTGATGCCGCGGGTGACGAGGTCGTCGATCATGACGCCAAGATAGCCATCGGCGCGGTCGAACACCGTCAGCGCGGCGCCGCTCGCAGCCAATGCTGCGTTCAGCCCTGCAACGATGCCTTGGCCCGCAGCTTCCTCGTATCCGGTCGTGCCATTGATCTGCCCGGCCAGGAACAAGCCGCGCAGACGCTTGGTCTGGAGGGTCGGATCGAGCTCACGGGGATCGATGTGGTCGTATTCGATGGCATAGCCCGGCCGGACCATCTGCACCCGCTCCAGGCCGGGAATGGTTGCGAGGATGGCGAGCTGGACTTCCTCCGGCAGCGAGGTCGAGATGCCGTTGGGATAGACGGTGCTGTCGTCGAGCCCTTCCGGCTCCAGGAAGATCTGGTGACCGTCGCGATCGCCGAAGCGAACGATCTTGTCCTCGATTGAGGGGCAATAGCGCGGTCCGGAGCTCTTGATCTGACCCGAGTACATCGGAGAGCGATGGACATTGGCCCGGATCACGTCGTGGGTGGCGGAATTGGTCCGGGTGATCCCGCACTGGATCTGTGGCGTCGTGATCCGCTCGGTCATCACCGAAAACGGCTCCGGAGGCTCGTCCCCTGGCTGCATCTCGACCGCCGACCAGTCGATCGTCGTGCCATCCAGCCGCGGCGGAGTGCCCGTCTTGAGCCGTCCAAGGGTGAATCCGGCGCGCTCGAACGAGGTCGAAAGGCCCATCGCAGGCGCCTCGCCGACCCTGCCGGCCGGCCAGTTCTTCTCTCCGAGATGGATCAGACCGCGGAGGAAGGTGCCAGTGGTGACGACGACAGCCCCTGCCCGAAGTTCGCGGCCATCGGCCAGACGCAGGCCGATCACCCGTCCCTCGACCACGATCAGCTCGTCCGCCTCGCCTTCGACGACGGAAAGACCCTCGGTCTCCCGGATCGCAGCCTGAATAGCGGCGGCATAGAGCTTCCGGTCCGCCTGCGCGCGCGGACCACGCACCGCCGGGCCCTTGCGGCGATTGAGGACGCGAAACTGGATGCCGCCCGCGTCGCCGACCCGGCCCATCAGACCATCGAGAGCGTCGACCTCGCGAACCAGATGGCCCTTGCCGAGACCGCCAATAGCGGGATTGCAGGACATCGCACCGACGGTGGAGAAACGGTGCGTCACCAGAGCGGTCGCCGCACCCATCCGGGCGGAGGCAGAAGCGGCCTCACAGCCGGCGTGGCCGCCGCCAATCACGATGACGTCGAAGCTCTCTCGCTCTGTTCGCATGGGCGGACTTCTAACTCAGAGGCAGGGAAGCCGGAAGCGGAAACTGGAGGCAGTTGTTTCACGTGAAACGGTGCAAAGCGGACCCAAGGTCTTTTCGCGAAAACAACCCCATGCACAGTAGAGTGGCCCTTGGAAACGTTGTCGTTTTTTGTGAGAGGAAAAGGGGTCACGAGGGGGAAAAGGGTGGTCCGAAGGCCGAGACGGGTCGGCGATCGGACCGCGACGGCAGGCCCGCAGCCCGAGGCCTTGCGAGCGGACAGACGCAATCCAAGCCCTTTCTGCGCACCCGCTCCTAAGGTATTACAGCTAGCAGCGGGTCCCCGCGCGCAAACCAGCGACTTATCGATAGGTGTTTCACGTGAAACATCTCGGAACTGAGCCGGCCCTGTTTCACGTGAAACGCCAAGAAGTGGAACAAAGGCTAGTTCTACAATGAAGAACTAGGGCTACTTTCCAACACAGAATTTCTGGAAAATCGCCCCCAGGACGTCTTCGACATCCACCCGACCCAGCAGCCGGCCCAAGGCATAGGCGGCCGCGCGCAGCTCTTCGGCGGCAAGCTCCTCGCCCTCTTCTACTAGCTCAAGACTCCGGCGCAAGCTGTCCGCTGCCCGGCGCAGCAGATCCCGCTGCCGGGCCCGGGTCACCAACGCGCCCTCGGTCGTTCCGAAAAACCCGGCGGCGAATTTCACCAGGGCATCGACCAGCTCGGGAATGCCGTCACCCCGGCTGGCCGCGATTCCGAACTCACCACCCGGTCCGATACCCTCGACCCCGCCGAGATCGATCTTGTTGCGCACGATCCAGACCGAGCCGCCGGAGCGACTGCCTGCGTTGCCGGACTTCCCCAGCAACGGCATCGCGACCGGATCGACAACGCGCTCCGCCTCCACCAGCCACAACACGAGGTCGGCGTCTTCGGCTCGGGCTCGCGCCCGGCGAACACCCTCCTGCTCCACCGGATCGTCGGTCTCGCGAATGCCGGCGGTGTCGATCACCGTGACCGGATAGCCATCGAGATCGAGCTGCACCTCGATCACATCGCGTGTCGTGCCGGCATGCGGCGAGACGATCGCGACGTCGCGGCGCGCGAGCTGGTTGATCAGCGTCGACTTGCCGACGTTCGGCTCGCCTGCGATCGCAACCACCAGGCCGTCGCGCAAACGTTCAGCTTGTCCCTGTGCCGCAAGGACTTCTGCGATTTCGTCGTGCAGCGCATTGATCGCCTTGACCGCAGGCGCCATCAACTCGGCCGGCACATCGCCCTCGTCGGAGAAATCGATGCCGGCCTCGATCAAGGCCGAAGCCTCGATGATGCGCTCGCGCCAGTCGCGCGCGCGATTGCCGAGGAGACCCTGCAACTGCCGTAACGCCTGGCGGCGCTGGCGGTCGGTGTCGGCATGAATGAGATCGTCGAGGCCCTCCGCCTCAGTCAGGTCGAGCTTGCCGTTCTCGAAGGCGCGCCGGGTGAATTCGCCGGGCTCGGCAGCTCGCATATTCGGGATTACGGAAATTGTGGTAAACAGTGCGGCCAGCACCGCGCGGCCGCCATGGACGTGAAATTCGGCGACATCCTCGCCGGTCGCGCTGGCGGGCCCGGGAAACCACAGCACCACGGAATCGTCGATCGGCTGGCCGACACCGTCATGAATGAGCCGGCGGCTGGCCTGCCTCGGCGCCGGCAGCTTGCCCGCCAGCGTCGTCAGCACCAGGCTGGCGCCTGGCCCGGAGACGCGCACCACCGCGAGCGCGCTCGGCGGACGGCCGGACGACAGCGCAAAGATGGTCTGGTCTCGCGGATCCATGGCCTATTTGTCCGGCTGAAAGCGAAAAGGCAAACATCCGTTTCGGCAGACAAATCGCGCGATTTGCTGCACCGATTCCCGCAGCAAAACCGACGGTGCGATGCAATAAATTCGCGAGCGTCTGCTGCACGAACCACTTGCAACGGAATGAGCGGCGTCCCTCGATCACAATATTCACAAAACATATCAATGTGTTATGCCATGTCCGATCCAAGCGACAGATGCCCCACAATGCTGCATCTTCGCTGCAGCAAAGTCGCACAACGAAAAAGGGCGCCCGAAGGCGCCCTTTGATCATGCTGCACTGCAATCAGGTGTTCATCGAGTCGAAGAACTCGGAATTGCTCTTGGTCGAACGCAGCTTGTCGAGCAGGAAGTCGATACCATCCATCGTCCCCATCGGATTCAGGATGCGGCGGAGCACATACATCTTCTTCAGGACCACCGGATCGGTGATCAGCTCTTCCTTGCGGGTGCCGGAGCGCGAAATGTCGATCGCCGGGAAGGTCCGTTTGTCCGAAACCTTGCGGTCGAGGATCAGCTCGGAGTTACCGGTGCCCTTGAACTCTTCGAAGATGACTTCGTCCATGCGGCTGCCGGTATCGACCAGCGCGGTCGCGATGATCGTCAGCGAGCCGCCTTCTTCGATGTTGCGGGCAGCGCCGAAGAAGCGCTTCGGCCGCTGCAGCGCGTTGGCATCGACACCGCCGGTCAGCACCTTGCCCGATGACGGCACCACGGTGTTGTAGGCGCGGCCGAGACGCGTAATGGAGTCCAGCAGGATCACGACGTCGCGGCCATGCTCGACCAGACGCTTGGCCTTCTCGATCACCATCTCGGCGACCTGGACGTGGCGCACCGCCGGTTCGTCGAAGGTCGAGGAGACGACCTCGCCCTTCACCGAGCGCTGCATGTCCGTGACTTCTTCCGGACGTTCGTCGATCAGGAGCACGATCAGATAGCACTCGGGATGATTATGCGCGATCGAGTGGGCGATGTTCTGCATCAGCACGGTCTTGCCCGTGCGCGGCGGCGCGACGATCAGAGCGCGCTGGCCTTTGCCGATCGGCGCGACGATGTCGATCACCCTTGCAGACAGGTCTTTCCGCGTCGGGTCGTCGATTTCCATGCGGAAGCGCTGATTCGGAAACAGCGGCGTAAGGTTGTCGAAATTGACCTTGTGCTTGGCCTTTTCCGGATCCTCGAAATTGAGCGTGTTGACCTTCAGCAGCGCGAAATAGCGCTCGCCCTCCTTCGGGCTGCGGATGTGGCCTTCGATTGTGTCGCCGGTGCGCAGGCCAAAACGACGGATCTGCGAGGGCGAAACGTAGATGTCATCCGGGCCCGGCAGATAATTCGCATCGGGCGAGCGGAGGAAGCCGAAGCCGTCGGAGAGAACCTCGACGACGCCTTCGCCGACGATGTCGGTCTCGGCGAGCGCAAGCTGCTTGAGGATGGCGAACAGCAGCTCCTGCTTGCGCATGGTGCTGGCATTCTCGACCCCATTCTCTTCCGCGAACGAGACGAGCTCGGCCGGCGTCTTCGACTTGAGGTCCTGGAGTTTGATTTCCCGCATTGGGGTGGTCCTGTGGGGTAACCTGGGAGGGGGGTGCGAGGAGGCTCTGAAATGCGGACGCGAAAAGGTAAGGTCCGCAGGTCTGGCAAGGAGAGCGCCGGTGAGGCTTCAAACCTGATGGGGTGTCCGGCCTCTGGAAAGCTCAGACACGACCACATCCGCCTGCGTTGGGTGGGATATCGCTAATATAGAAAATCGCCTCACACTCCGCAAGCAGAAGCACTGAGCGATTGTTCGCGGCCGCTGCCTAGAACGGCTTCACGATCACCATGATGACGATCAGAATCATCAAGGCAGTCGGTACCTCGTTGATAATCCGATAGAATTTCTGGCTCCGGGGGCGCCGGTCCGCCGCGAAATCCTTCAACCAGCGCGAAAAAAAGCCGTGGACCGCGGACATCGCCAGGACCAGTGCCAGTTTTACGTGCAGCCAGCCGAAAGTGAACCAGTGCCCGGCCCAGGCGAGATAAAGCCCGGCGAGCCAGGTCACGATCATGGCGGGGTTGATGATCGCCTTGAACAGCCGCCGTTCCATGATCTTGAACGTTTCCGACCGCTTCGAGCCGATTTCGGCCTCGCAATGATAAACGAACAGCCGCGGCAAATAGAGCATGCCCGCCATCCAGGAGATGACGGCGATCACATGCAGCGCCTTGATCCAGAGGTAGACGTCTTCAAACATGTCTGGGGTCCGGATTCCTGCCCAGCCGAGGGGAACGCTGGGGATAGTAAGGAGTCGTTAAGGTCTTGCCTGCACACATATCCGTCCGTAGCGCCCTTCTCCAATAAGAATCTTAGATTCTTAAGGTTTGAGTCTATGTGACGGTGAATTGGACTCACACATTTCCGTCCGCCCATTCACACGCGCTTGTTCACATCCATCAACATATCCCTGATCGCTCTGGCCGCTTTCGATAAGTTGGTCAGCTTCAAAGGCTTGCGCGTTTCTGTCGCCAGCTTATCAAGAGGGTTATCGACGCAATCCCGTTTCCCTTTCGGCGGGGCGTCGAAGTTGTTCTCAGGGGCAGTGGTGTGAAGAAAATTGGCACTTGTCCCGCCCCCGGTGTCGCACATCCCTTTCCAAGGGGTTAAGCTCCACAGAAATCCACAAACCACACCGGTTTCATACAAAGGGCTTTTGTGCCGACCTCGAGCAATTATTTCCATCTGCACCTCGTCTCCGACTCCACCGGTGAGACGCTGATCACGGTGGCGCGCGCCGTTGCCGCCCAGTACGCCAACGTGACCCCGGTCGAGCACGTCTATCCGTTGGTGCGCAGTCAGAAACAGCTTGATCGCGTGCTCGACGAGATCGAGGAAGCACCGGGAATCGTGCTGTTCACGCTGCTCGAGAAGGATCTGGTCGCCAGGCTCGAGGACAAGTGCAAGGGGATCAATGTTCCGAGCCTGTCGATCATCGGCCCGGTGATGCAGATGTTCGAGGCGTATCTCGGAGCTGCCACGACCGGCCGGGTCGGCGCCCAGCACGTGCTCAATGCCGAATACTTCAAGCGCATCGACGCGTTGAACTACACGATGATCCACGATGACGGCCAGCATGTCGAAGGGCTCGATGATGCGGACGTGGTGCTCGTGGGCGTTTCCCGCACCTCCAAGACCCCGACCTCGATCTACCTCGCCAACCGCGGCATCCGCACTGCGAACGTGCCGCTGGTTCCAGGCATTCCGGTGCCCTCGCAACTGGAAACGTTGACGCGACCGCTGGTGGTGAGCTTGCATGCGACGCCGGAACGCTTGATTCAGGTGCGCACGAACCGCCTGCTCTCCATGGGCGCCGATTCCAGCAGCGACACTTATACCGACAAGCAGTCGGTCGCCGAAGAGGTCGCTTTTGCCCGCAAGCTGAGCGCCAAGCACGATTGGCCGCTGCTCGACGTCACGCGGCGCTCGATCGAGGAAACCGCCGCGGCGATCATGAAACTCTACAGCGATCGCCAGCGTAACCGGCCTTCTGAATAAACTTAAGCACAGTCTTGGGAATAGTTTCGCGATGGGTCTGTGGCTCGGCAAATCTTCGTTGATCCTGGCCTCGCAGAGCGGCGCACGAAAGATGCTGCTGGCCAATGCCGGGCTCGAGTTCAAGGCGATCACGGCTGATATCGACGAGCGCGGCATCCAGGCCTCCTCCGGGCTTGCTGGTCCGCGCGAGATTGCGTTGCTGCTGGCGCGCGAAAAAGCCAAGGCAGTCTCGGCCCATCACGCTGGAAGCACCGTCATCGGTGCGGATCAAACGCTGGCGCTTGGTGGTCGCCTCTTCAACAAGCCTGCGGGCCGGCCCCAGGCGTTGGCGCAATTGCGCGATCTCTCCGGCAAATGCCATGAGCTGAATTCCGCGGTGGCGATAGCACGTAATGGTGAGATCATCTTCGAGGACGTCTCGGTCGCGCGCCTCGTCATGCGGCAGATGACCGAGGCCGAGCTTTCGGCCTATCTCGACATCGCCGGCGATGCCGTCACCACCAGCGTCGGCGGCTATCAGCTCGAAAGCCTGGGCATCCATTTGTTCGAACGGATCGAGGGCGACCACTTCACCATTCTCGGTCTGCCGCTGCTGCCGCTGCTTGCGTTCCTGCGGCGCGAGCGGCTAGTTGCGGTGTGAATGTCAGAGATGGCTGGGCGCTGATGCGGATCCTGGGACTAACCGGCTCGATCGGGATGGGCAAATCCACCACCGCGAAATTATTCGCGGAGGCCGGCGTCCCTGTCTACGATGCCGATGCGGCCGTCCATCAGCTCTATGAGGGCGAGGCTGCGCCCGCGATCGAGGCCGCCTTCCCCGGCACCACCGCGAACGGCAAGGTCGATCGGCCAAAACTATCGGCGCGTGTGGTGCACGATGCTGCCGCCATCAAGCAGCTCGAGCAGATCGTTCATCCGATGCTCGGCGCTTCCCGGAAAAAATTCTTCGCCGACGCCGAAGCCGCCAACGCGCCGGTCGTGGTGCTGGACATTCCGCTGCTGTTCGAGACGGGTGGCGAGACGCGGGTCGATGCCGTGGTCGTGGTGACGACGTCTCCGGAACTGCAGCGCGAGCGGGTGCTGGCGCGCGGCACGATGGACGAGGCCAAGCTCGACGCCATCATCGCCAAGCAAACACCCGATGCGGAAAAGCGCAGGCGTGCCGATTTCGTGGTGGATACGTCGCATGGACTCGATCCAGTGCGCGCCCAAATCGCGCACATCCTCGCCGAGGTCGTTAAGATGCCGCAGCGGCGCGCCTGATTCGCCGCCTGACACGGCTTATCAGATCATGCGCGAAATCGTTCTCGACACCGAAACCACCGGCCTCGACCCGCTGCGGGGAGATCGCCTGGTCGAAATCGGCTGCGTCGAGATGCTCAATCGCATGCCGACGGGGCAGAGCTTCCACGTCTACATCAATCCCGAGAGGGACATGCCGGCAGAAGCCTTTGCGGTGCACGGGCTGTCGGCCGAGTTTCTGGCGACCAAGCAGCTGTTCCATGAGGTCGTCGACGATTTTCTGGAGTTCATCGGCGACGCGCCGCTGGTGATCCACAATGCCTCGTTCGACATCAGCTTCATCAATGCCGAGCTCGACCGGATCAAGCGCCCGGCGATCCCGCGCGAGCGGCTGGTCGATACGCTGCTGCTGGCACGGCGCAAGCATCCCGGCGTGTCGAACCGGCTCGACGATCTCTGCTCGCGCTATGCGATCGACAATTCACGCCGCACCAAGCACGGCGCGTTGCTCGACGCCGAGTTGCTTGCGGAAGTCTATGTGGATCTGGTCGGGGCGCGGCAATCGCAACTGCTGCTGGCTTCAGAATCCGAGGAGACTCGCGCCAATGGGGCTGCCGATGCGCCTCGGCGGCAACGGCCGGCGCCGCTCACCCCGCGGATTTCAGACGCCGAGCGCGAGGCCCACCGGGCCTTCATCGCAACGCTCGGCGACAAGGCGATCTGGAACGAGTTTCTGCCCGCTCCAGCTGCCCCTTTGGCTGGTTAAGCCTGGCCACTCGGCTGAGCGGCCATTTGCCGCTCCATGTTCTGGCGATAGAGACCGACGAAATCGACCGGATCCAGCATCAAAGGCGGGAACCCGCCGTCGCGCACGGCAGTGGCGATGATCTCACGGGCGAACGGGAACAGCAGGCGCGGGCATTCGATCATGACCAGCGGATGCAAATTGTCCTTCGGCACGTTGGAGATGCGGAACACGCCGGCATAAGCGAGCTCGAACGAGAACATGATCTTGCCGGCGGTCTCGGCCTTGCCCTCGACCGACAACGTCACCTCGAACTCCTGTTCGCTGAGGTTGTTGGCGCTGACATTGATCTGGATGTTGATCTGGGGCGGCTGGCTCTGCTGCTGGAGCGAGCTGGGCGCGTTCGGATTTTCGAACGAGAGGTCCTTGGTATATTGCGCCAGAACGTTGAGCTGGGGAGCCTGGGCCGCCTCGGGAGGGGTGCCGTTACCGTTGGTCATAAGAGTGTCTCCTTACCCGATTGGGCTGAATTTCGCGGCGGTTGGCTAACATAGGGCTACCTCGTTCCACAAGGACGAACGGTCCCGGATGGGGAATTCCGGCCACGCCCACAACTATGGCGTTCACCCCGTCGATCCCGCGTAACCGCGGCTTAAACGATTGAAGATGCGCGATTTCCGGGCAGGATCGGGTTTCCCCTTAAGCATAAAACGCGCTACACTCGGTGCTGTGCCAAAAGGCGCCATTGGCCGGGCAAGATTTCGTGCCTACATCCCACGGACCTGACGCGCGGACCCGAAATGGTGATGTAGACTTGCCGTTCCGGTATGGAACGGTCTACTGGCCGGATCGATTTTCCCGGCACGACCCTTTCGAACGGCCCCTTCTACAGACGACCAGAAAGCGAATACGACGTGGACATCTACACCATCATCTTCCTGGCGCTGGCGGTCTTCATCTTTCTGAGGCTGCGCAGCGTGCTGGGGCAGCGCACGGGCAACGAGCGACCGCCGTTCGACCGCAACGCGCTCCAGGGTGCCCAGGACAAGAACGTCGTCACCATGCCGGGCAAGGTCATCGACCAGGCCCCCTTGGCGCCGACGGCCGAGCCGACCCCGCCCTCCGACCGCTGGAAGGGCCTGACCGAGCCGGGCACCGTGCTCGCCCAGGGTCTCGACTCCATTGTCGAAAAGGATTCCACCTTCGATCCGCGCCATTTCATCTCCGGCGCCCGCGGCGCCTATGAGATGATTGTGCTGGCCTTTGCCAATGGCGACCGCCGCGCGCTGCGCGACCTGTTGTCCTCGGAGGTCTATGAAAGCTTCGATGCCGCGATCAAGGAGCGCGAGAAGAACGAGCAGAAGACCGAGACGCGCTTTGTCTCGATCGACAAGGCCGAGCTCGTCGGCGCCGAGCTGCGCGACCGCACCGCCCAGCTCACGATCCGCTTCGTCTCGCAGATGATCTCGGCCACCCGGGACAAGGCCGGCAACATCGTCGACGGCAGCGCCGACACCGTCGCCGACATCACCGACATCTGGACTTTCGCCCGCGACATCACCTCTCGCGATCCGAACTGGAAGCTGGTTGGCACCGGAAGCGCGAATTAAGGCTTTCCTGAAGACCAGCGCGACGGCGCTTTGCGCAGGTGCCGTCGCGCTGTCGTCGTTTTCCCTCGGCGCCGAGGCGGCGCGGCGCCACTATCGCAGCCATCACCATCATCTCCCGGAATTGCCTGCCGCGCCGCCGCGCGCCTTGCCGTATCCGCAGCTCCCCCTGCCGTTCGAGATTCCCGGCGCGCAATATCTGCCGCTGGCCTGGGCCGACGTGAAGGGCTGGGGCGATGACAATCATCTCGCTGCCTACAAGACGTTTCGCGCAAGCTGCCGTCCGATCAGCGCGCAGACCGGCGCTCCCGAACCCAAGGCTTTGGGCGCCTCGCTGGCCGAACCCTGCCGGGTCGCCAAATCGCTCGAGGCTACCGACGACGCCAGCGCCAAAACCTTCTTCGAGGAGAATTTCGCGCCGCTGCGGATCTCGCGCCTCGGCGAGCCCGACGGTTTCGTCACCGGCTATTACGAGCCGGTGCTGGAGGGATCGCGCACGCAGACCGACGTCTACAACGTCCCGGTCTATCGCCGCCCGTCGAACCTTTTCGTGCGCGGCTACAAGCAGGATTCGGTCAGCCTGCCCAACAAGGGCCCGGTCTATCGCAAGATCGGCCGCCGCAAGCTCGTGCCCTATTACGACCGCGCCGAGATCGAGGACGGCAAGATCGCCGGCCGCGGACTCGAGATTGCCTGGCTGAAGGACCCGACCGATCTGCTGTTCGCCCAGATCCAGGGCTCGGCGCGGATCAAGTTCGACGACGGCGGCACGGTCCGGCTCAATTACGATGCCTATAACGGCTATCCCTATACGGCGGTCGGTCGCATCCTGATCGAGCGCGGCATCATTCCGAAGGAAGAGATGTCGATGCAGAAGATCAGGGAGTGGATGGCCCAGACTCCCGACGGCGCCAGGGAGCTGCGGCGCCAGAACCGCTCCTACATCTTCTTCCGCGAGGTCAATCTGTCCGACAAGGAGGAGGCGGTCGGTGCGCAAGGTATCCCTCTGACGGCCGGCCGCTCGATCGCGGTGGACAAATCGCTCCACGTCTACGGCACGCCGTTCTTCATCGAAGGCGAGCTGCCGATCGATTCCGAACGCGCGAAGACGCCGTTCCATCGGTTGATGATCGCGCAGGACACCGGCTCGGCCATCATCGGGCCCGCGCGCGCGGATCTCTATTTCGGCGCGGGTCAGGAGGCCGGCCGCGTCTCCGGGCGGCTGCGCCATGCCATGCATTTCGTGATGCTGGTGCCGAAGGGCGTAGATCCTACGGCGCGCGCCGCGCGGCTCCCCGTGCCGGACCCGCGGCCTTCGGAGAAGATCGCAAAACTGTTTCCGCAAACGGAGACCGCGAAGGACAAGCCGGCGGCAGCCGTGGCGCAAAGCACGAGCGAGACCGTCGCTGTCGCCGGTCCAGTCCCGCTACCGGTGCCGCGTCCCGTGATCGAGCCAGTTCAGGAGCCGCGGCGGCCGGTGAAAAATCGTTCCCATCGGCAGCAATGAAGCGATCGTCCCGTCCGCCCGTGCTGGAGCCTCGTCCCTCGCCGCGCCGTCGCGCGCTGAGCGAGGAAGAGCGCGCGCTGTGGGACAACGTCGCCAAGCAGGTCAAGCCACTAAGGAAGCACCGTGTCGCCAAGGTGCAGGCCGCACCGCGCACCGAGCCTTCCCCCGCAGCGCCCGCCACGCGGCCTGCGTCATCGCCACGTCCGATTGCCGCTGCTCCGGCACCGCGTGCAGCGAAGCCCGCGGTGCCGCCGCTGGCGCCGCTCGGCAAACGTGAGCGCACAAAGCTGTCGCGCGGGCGTAGCGAGATCGAGGCGCGGCTCGATCTGCACGGCATGACCCAGATGCGCGCCCATCGCGCGCTGACCGGCTTCTTGCACCGCGCCCATCATGACGGCCTGACCTTCGTGCTCGTCATCACCGGCAAGGGCCGAAGCGGCGGCGAAAGCGGCGTGCTGCGCCGTCAGGTGCCGGAATGGCTGAGCCTGCCGGAATTCCGCGCCTTCGTCGTGGGGTTCGAGGAAGCAGGCATCGGCCACGGCGGCGAGGGCGCGCTTTACGTGCGGATCAGGCGAGCGAGATATTAGGGAGCATGATCCGGAAAAGTGGGCCCCGGTTTTCCGACCGGATCATGCTTGGCTAGAAAGGCCGCACGATTCCGACGCGGGGGATCAGGGTGAGGACCAGACCGAAGATATTTGTCTTCCGATCTTCCGCCGGAATCAGCGGCGTCTCGCGAACTGCGGGCAGCATCTTCACCGCGTGCAGGATCAGGAACATGCAGACGGCCCAGTTCGAGATCCAGCGCGAATAGTCGAACACCATCGCGAACATCACGAGACAGGCGAGGCTGACGCCGGCAAGCGCCGCGACCACGAGACGCCGATGCGTGTCGTTTGCGAGCGCAGCGATCAGGTTCAAAAAATAGCGCCACAGCGGTGTGTGCAGCCAGATCAGCAGCGCGAACACGGGCACGCCTGGGATGTTGTGGGGCAGGCGACCCCAGGTGTCGGAAATCTCCCTCGCCAGCGGCTGATACCAGATGTAGGCGAACTGCAGCAGGTCGGCCCGCGACGGATCGGCCATCCGGCTCTTCAGGTAGGCAACGAAATCCGCCTCCGGTATCGGCATCGTTCCCCAAAATTGCGCGGCGAAGAACAGCGCGGAGATGGCAAGCAAGGCGATGATGCCGAACGCGACATTGGTGCGACCGCAGCCGTGCGTCAGATAGTGCCTGATCACGACGATGGTGATGATGGTCGGCACATACATCAGGAGATGGATGTGGTGGATCAGGACGAGAATGATCGAGAACAGCGCAGCCAGCGCCACGAACAGCAGCGAGCCGGCCGGCACCAGCAGCAGGATGATCGCCAGCGCGCAGCCATAGATGTCGAAATGGCCGAGCGTGTGCATGAAGTTCTTGAGGAAGAACGGCGAGCCCGCGATGAAGACGAACAGCGGCAACGTCTTCGCGGTGAAGCCGAATGTCTTCTGGAATAGTCTTACATAAAGACAGAGCGTCACCAGCCATGTCGCGCCGCCGAGCGCGAACACCAGCCATAGCGGCACCTTGTCGGTGAACAGCGCGACGATGGCCCCGATCAGCGCGCGCTTGATGAAGCCGAAATGATAGTCGACGAGGAGGTGGATGTAGGGGACGTAAGGCGGCAGCTGGATCTTGTGAACGAAGACGCCGACGATGGCCGCCGCGTTGATCGCGAGCAGGAGACGCCAAGGGTATTGCAGGATGCGTGCGGTCACGCCGCATCCATAGCGCGGCCGCCCGGATTTACAAAATGAACCGGCTCAAATCCGCGTTCTTGGCGAGGTCGCCAACGTGCTTTTGCACGAAATCGGCGTCGACCCTGACGGTCTCGCCGCTGCGGTCGGGGGCGGTGAAGGAGATCTCGTCCAGCACCCGCTCCATCACGGTCTGCAGCCGCCGCGCGCCGATGTTCTCGACGGTAGAATTCACGGCCACCGCGACGTCCGCAAGCGCGTCGATCGCGTTGTCGGTGATGTCGAGCGTGACGCCCTCTGTCTGCATCAGCGCGACATATTGCTTGATCAACGAGGCCTCGGGCTCGGTCAGGATGCGGCGCATGTCGTCGCGGGTCAGCGCCTGCAGCTCGACGCGGATCGGCAGGCGACCCTGCAATTCCGGCAACAAATCGGACGGCTTGGCGACGTGGAAGGCGCCCGAGGCAATGAACAGGATGTGGTCGGTCTTCACCGCGCCGTGCTTGGTCGAGACCGTGGTGCCCTCGATCAGCGGCAGCAGATCGCGCTGCACGCCCTCTCGCGAGACGTCGCCGCCGGCGCGGCCTTCGCGGGCGCAGATCTTATCGATCTCGTCCAGGAACACGATGCCGTTGTTCTCGACCGCACTGATCGCCTCCAGCGTCAACTGATCGCTGTCGAGCAGCTTGTCGGATTCCTCGTTGATGAGGATCTCGTGCGAGCTCTCCACCGTCAGCCGCCGCGTCTTGCTGCGTCCGCCGAGCTTGCCGAAGATGTCGCCGATCGAAACCGCGCCCATCTGCGCGCCGGGCATGCCGGGGATCTCGAACATCGGAAAGCCGCTGCCGCCGCCTTGCGTCTCGACCTCGATTTCCTTGTCGTTGAGCTCGCCCGCGCGCAGCTTCTTGCGGAAGGAGTCCCTCGTTGCGGCGCTGGAATTGGCACCGACCAGAGCATCGAGCACGCGCTCCTCGGCGGCGAGCTGCGCGCGTGCCTGCACGTCCTTGCGCTTGCGCTCACGGACCTGGGCAATCGCGACCTCGACGAGATCGCGCACGATCTGCTCGACGTCGCGGCCGACATAGCCGACCTCGGTGAATTTCGTCGCCTCGACCTTCAGGAACGGCGCGTTGGCAAGCTTGGCGAGCCGCCGCGCGATCTCGGTCTTGCCGACGCCGGTGGGGCCGATCATCAGGATGTTCTTCGGCAAGACCTCTTCGCGCAAGGAGCCTTCGAGCTGCTGCCGCCGCCAGCGGTTGCGCAGCGCGATCGAGACGGCGCGCTTGGCATCGGCCTGGCCGACGATGAAACGGTCGAGTTCGGAAACGATTTCGCGGGGAGAAAAGTCTGTCATGGGACCTTAGCTAGGGACAGATGCGGGGCGGGACAAGCCGCTTTTTTTGCCGTCAGATGATCGGCGGACCCGATTGCCATTGTTTCACGGCCTCGATCGGATGGATCAGCATCAGGATATTGAGCGTCAGATTGTCGCGAATATGGAGCGCCAGCATGATTTCGAAGGCGAGCCCGAGCAGGACGGTCACCGACACGGGCAGCAGGCGCGCGGCGAGGAAGCCCAGCATCATGGACAAATTGTCAGAAACCGAATTGACGATGCTGTCGCCGAAATAATCCAGCGAGATCGTTCCGGCGCGGTAGCGTTCGATGATGAAAGGCGAGTTCTCGACGATCTCCCAGGCACCCTCGATCAGCATCGCGACGATCAGGCGCGCGGGCCAGGACAGAGACACGAATGGCAGCCGCGCGAACAGCAGCCAGGTCAGTCCATAGAACAGGAAGCCGTGCAGGATGTGCGAGAAGGTGTACCAGTCGGCGATGTGCTGCGAATTTTCGGAGCTGTTCACCACGCCATGCCACAGCTTGACATAGCCGCAGGTGCAGATCGGCACCCGGCCCATCGCAAGCAGGATCGAGGCCTGCATCGCCAGCAGCAGCAGCGCGATGCCGACCCAGGCGAGCGGTGGAAACGCGGCCTTGCTTTCGTATGTGCTTGTCAGCGTCATGCCTCGCGCACCATCAGCAGCGCTGCTCCGTCGGGCGTCTCGACCATGCGGTCGCGGATAAAGCCGGCCTTCTCATAGGCACGCACGGCGCGCGCGTTGAGCGGATCAGGATCAGTGACGATGCGCGGCAGACCGTCTCGTAACTGCGCGTCGGCGAATTGGCGGATGAATGCCGAACCGTGCCCGCGCGCGATCATGTCGCTTTCGCCGATGAACTGATCGATGCCACGGGTGGCCTCCGGTTGCGGCCCAAGACCCGTATTCCAGGCGGTCAGGCGGTAGCATTGAAGATAGCCGAACGGCTTGCCGTCGGCCAACACGATGAACTGGTCCATGTCCGGCTCATCCAGATCGCCGCTCACGAGCGCGAACTGCTCGTCCGGATCGCCCCACCAGTCCCGCACATGCGCTTCGCCGAGCCATCGCCGGATTAGCGGCAGATCGGCCGCGGTCATCGGGCGGAAGGTGTAGGCGGGGGCCATGGCCTACCCGGCCGACAGCGCTTCGACAGTGACATTACGGTTGGTGTAGACGCAGATGTCGGCAGCGATGTCGAGGGAGCGGCGGACGATGGTCTCGGCGTCCTTGTCGGTGTCGAGCAAGGCGCGTGCGGCCGCCAGCGCGTAATTCCCGCCCGAACCGATCGCCATGACGCCGGCTTCGGGCTCCAGCACGTCGCCGGTACCTGTCAGCACCAGGGAAACGTCCTTGTCGGCGACGATCATCATGGCCTCCAGCCGTCGCAAATAACGGTCGGTGCGCCAATCCTTGGCGAGCTCGACGGCGGCCCGGGTCAATTGCCCCGGATATTGCTCGAGTTTGGCTTCCAAACGCTCGAACAGCGTGAAGGCGTCGGCCGTGGCGCCGGCAAAGCCGCCGATGACGTCGCCCTTGCCGAGTTTCCGGACCTTCCTGGCGTTGTGCTTGATCACGGTCTGGCCGATCGAGACCTGGCCGTCGCCGCCGACCACCACCGTGCCGCCCTTGCGGACCGTCAAAATCGTGGTGCCGTGCCAGACCGGCGAGCTGTTTGGGGAGTCCTGCATGAATGATCCTCGTTGTCCGGCCTGATTTAGGCGGTCGGGGCCAAGGGGACAACTGGCCCACAACGGGCCGCTCCGGGCCCAATTTCGCTCACCATAGGCAGAAGTAGAGGCCCGGCCAGCCGTTCCCGCAGTAGCGAAGGCGTCATTTGGCTGTTAAAAGACCGGCGTTTTCGGCCCCGAACGAGGATGAAAGCTAGTTTTGATGCGCACCGCGACGATCAAGCGCAAGACCAAGGAAACCGACATCGAGGTCACCGTGAACCTCGATGGCACCGGCGTGTCCAATATCGCGACCGGCATCGGCTTTTTCGACCATATGCTCGATCTCCTCGCCCGCCATTCCCGCATCGACCTCACGGTCAAGGCGGTCGGCGATCTGCACATTGATCATCACCATACCACCGAAGACACCGGCATCGCGCTCGGCCAGGCCCTCAAGCAAGCGCTCGGCAACATGGCGGGCATCACCCGCTATGCCGGCGTGCACATGCCCATGGACGAGACGCTGTCGCGCGTGGTCATCGACATCTCGGGCCGCCCGGTCCTGGTGTTCAAGGTCGACTTCCCACGCGACAAGATCGGCGAGTTCGACACCGAGCTGGTGCGCGAGTGGTTCCAGGCCTTCGCCATGAACGCGGGCGTGACTCTTCACGTCGAGACCCTATATGGCGATAACAGCCACCATATCGCCGAGTCCTGCTTCAAGGGTCTGGCACGGGCGCTGCGCACCGCCGTCGCGATCGATCCGAAGGCTGTGGGCGAAATCCCGTCCACCAAGGGCTCGCTCGGCGGCTGACATCTTTCGGCCCGCGGCCCGCGCCGTTTGCGGTATCACTGAATTCCTAGGGAACGGGGCATCGCCATGTCCGTCTACACAGTTCATGCTCCCTCACCTGCCGGAGCCGATCTGCGCGCGACCGACAAGTTCGTCTTCGTGCGCGACGGCTTCCATTTCTGGGCGATGATCTTCGGACCGTTCTGGCTGCTGTGGAATCGGCTGTGGCTGGCGCTGATCGGCTGGGTGATCTTCGTTGCGGCCTTCAATGTCGGGCTGTCCAGCCTCGGCGTCGGCCGGTCGTCGATCTTCTTCGCCGACATCATCGTCGCGCTCCTGATGGGATTCGAAGCCTCCAGCCTGCGCCGCTGGACGCTGTCGCGCGGAAAATGGCGGCAGCTCGACGTGGTGATTTCCGACGACGAGGACACCGCCGAGCGCCGCTTCTTCGAGCGCTGGAGCCAGAAGCAGCGCGGCATCGTCAATGATCAATGGGCCGTCGATCGCGGCGGCCCGCCGCCGACCCGCAACGTGCCGGGTCAGCAATTTTCCAACCCGCCGCCAATGCCGGCGGGTGGCATCATTGGTTTGTTTCCAGAACCGGGAGGGTCAAGATGAGCGTCGCCATCATCGATTACGGTTCCGGCAATCTGCATTCGGCCGCCAAGGCGTTCGAGCGCGCCGCGCGCAGCATGGAGAACCCGCAAAAGGTCTTCGTCACCAGCGATCCGGACCAGGCCTACAGCGCCGACCGTCTGGTGCTGCCGGGCGTCGGCGCCTTCGCCGATTGCCGACGTGGGCTCGATGCGGTCAACGGCATGGTCGAGGCGATCACCGAAGCGGTGCGGGTCAAGGCGCGGCCGATGTTCGGCATCTGCGTCGGCATGCAGCTGTTCGCCACCCGCGGCAAGGAGCATGTCATCACGCAAGGCCTGAACTGGATCGGCGGCGACGTCGAGAAGATCACGCCGCGCGACGAGAGCCTGAAGATCCCGCACATGGGTTGGAATACGCTCGATGTGCTGCGCGAGCACCCGGTGCTGGACAAGCTGCCGCTCGGCCCCAAGGGCCAGCACGCTTACTTCGTGCACTCCTACCACCTCAACGCCGCCAACGAGGCGGACGTGCTCGCGCGCGCCGATTACGGCGGGCCCGTCACCGCGATCGTCGGCAAGGATACGGCCATCGGGACGCAGTTTCACCCGGAGAAGAGCCAGCGTTTCGGTTTGGCCCTGATCTCGAACTTTTTGCGATGGAAACCGTGATTCTCTTTCCGGCGATCGACCTCAAGAACGGCCAATGCGTGCGCCTCGAACAGGGCGACATGGCGCGCGCGACCGTGTTCAATCTCAATCCGGCCGCGCAGGCCGAGAGCTTCGTCGCGCAGGGCTTTGAGTATCTCCACGTCGTCGATCTCGACGGCGCGTTTGCCGGCAAGCCTGTGAATGCGCAGGCCGTCGACGCGATGTTGAAGACGATCACGATTCCGGTGCAGCTCGGTGGCGGCATTCGCGATCTCGCAACTGTCGAGGCCTGGCTCGAAAAAGGCATCACCCGTGTCATCATCGGCACCGCCGCGGTACGCGACCCCGAATTGGTGAAGGCTGCCGCCAGGAAATTCCCCGGCCGCGTCGCGGTCGGGCTCGATGCACGTGACGGCAAGGTCGCGGTCGAAGGCTGGGCCGAGACCTCGCAGGTGACGGTGCTGGAGATTGCACGGCGTTTCGAGGATGCCGGGGTCGCCGCCATCATCTTCACCGACATCGCGCGCGACGGCCTGCTCAAGGGCCTGAATCTCGATGCGACCATCGCGCTGGCGGATGCGATCTCAATTCCCGTGATTGCCTCCGGTGGCCTCGCCTCAATCGAGGACGTCAAGGCGATGCTGACGCCGCGCGCGAAAAAGCTCGCCGGCGCGATCGCCGGCCGCGCGCTCTATGACGGCCGGCTCGAGCCGGCCGCCGCCCTCACCTTGATCCGCAACGCGCGCGCCGCCTAGGAGCTGACACATGTTCAAGGTGCGCGTGATCCCCTGCCTCGACGTCAAGGACGGCCGCGTCGTCAAGGGCGTCAACTTCGTTGACCTGCGCGACGCCGGCGATCCCGTCGAAGCGGCGATCGCCTATGACGCTGCCGGCGCCGACGAGCTCACCTTCCTCGACATCACCGCGACCCACGAGAACCGCGGCATCATGCTGGACGTGGTCCGGCGCACCGCTGAAGCCTGTTTCATGCCTGTGACCGTCGGCGGCGGCGTGCGTGAGGTCAACGACATCAAGACCCTTCTGCGCGCGGGCGCCGACAAGGTCTCGATCAACAGCGCCGCGGTGTCGCGACGCGAGTTCGTCAAGGAAGCCGCCGAGAAATTCGGCGGGCAGTGCGTGGTGGTCGCGATCGACGCCAAGCGGGTCAAGCGCGCCGGTGGCGGAGAGCGCTGGGAGATCTTCACCCATGGCGGCCGCAACTCGACCGGCATCGACGCCATCGAATATGCCCAGGAGGTGGTCTCGCTCGGCGCCGGTGAAATCCTGCTCACCTCAATGGACCGCGACGGCACGCGGCAGGGTTTTGACATCCCGCTGACCCGGGCGATCGCCGACAGCATTCCCGTTCCCGTGATCGCTTCGGGCGGCGTCGGCAATCTCGACCACCTCGTCGACGGTATTCGCGATGGCCACGCCACCGCCGTGCTGGCCGCCTCGATCTTCCATTTCGGGGAATTCACCATCCGCGAAGCCAAGGAGCACATGTCCCGGCGCGGGCTGCCCATGCGCCTCGATGCCTGACGACTCCCGTCCCTAAAAATGCTACATCATCGGCGGGAACCGGCTTATCCCGCCAAGTAACCGGCCAATCATCGGCCAAGGCGCGTTTTCCGAGTATTTGCATGCCGCGTTTCACGATCCACGACCTGGCCGAGACCATTGACGCCCGCGCGGCAGCGGGTGGCGAGGCGTCCTATACCCGCAAGCTCCTCGACAAGGGCGCCGAACATTGCGCCAAGAAGTTCGGAGAGGAAGCAGTCGAAACCGTAATCGCAGCAGTCGAAAACGATCGCGCGCATCTGATCGCGGAAGGCGCCGACCTGCTCTATCATTTCCTTGTGCTGCTCAAGGCCCGCGGCGTAAAGCTGGAAGAGGTCGAGGCCGCATTGGACAAGCGGACCAATATGTCAGGGTTGGAAGAAAAGGCGTCGCGCAAGGGCGGCAGCTAGCCGAGGTGGAGAGTCGCGTCATGGATATCCGCGCACCCGAGCAGCAGTATAACCCGTACCGCGTCTATACGCGCGAGGAGTGGTCGCGACTGCGCGACGACACGCCGATGACGCTGGAGCCGGGCGAGTTCGACCGGCTGCGCTCGCTGCACGACCGCCTCGACTTGCAGGAGGTCGAGGACATCTACCTGCCACTGTCGCGCCTGCTGTCGATCTATGTCGATGCGATGCAGCGGCTCTATTACGCGGAGCGCCAGTTTCTCAATATCCGCGACCGCAAGATGCCCTACATCATCGGCGTCGCCGGTTCGGTCGCGGTTGGAAAATCCACCACGGCCCGCGTGCTTCAGGCGCTGCTGGCGCGCTGGTCGCCGCGTCCCAAGGTCGAGCTGATCACCACCGACGGATTTCTGTATCCCAACGCCGTGCTGGAGCGGCAGGGCATCATGCAGAAGAAGGGTTTTCCGGAGAGCTACGACCTGCCGCTGCTGCTCAGCTTCCTCTCCGACATCAAGGCCGGCCGCCGCCATGTGCGCGCGCCGGTCTATTCGCATTTGACCTACGACATCGTGCCGAACCAGTGGGCCGAGATCGACCAGCCCGACATCCTGATCGTCGAGGGCGTCAACGTGCTGCAGACCGGCAAGCTGCCGCGTGACGGCAAGGCCGTGCCCGTCGTGTCCGACTTCTTCGATTTCTCGGTCTATATCGACGCCGATGAGGCCGCGCTGCGGCAGTGGTACATCAGGCGCTTCCTGTCGCTGCGCGACACTGCGTTCACCAATCCGAAATCCTACTTCAACCGCTACGCGCTGTTGTCGGACGAGGAAGCCACCGCCACCGCGATCGCGATCTGGGAACGCACCAACCTCGCCAATCTCGAGGATAACATCCTGCCGACCCGCCCCCGCGCGACCCTGATCCTGAAGAAGGGCGCCGACCACACGGTGGCAAGCGTGGCGCTCAGGCGGCTGTAACCGCTGCGGTCGACAGGTCTAGCGCGCGCAGAGTGTCTTTTGTTGCAGACCGACAAAGGGTATTCGGCTATGACCTCCGTAAACGCGAGGGACCCATGGTTGATCGTCTCAGAAACGCCGCCGAGCATCTCGAAGCACCGACCTGCCCGGACTGCCATATCGAGATGAAGTGGTTCCGTTCCGAGCTGCTGGCGGACGAGCCAACCCCGGTCATCGCGCATCTCTTCGTGTGTCCGCATTGCAAGCGCGCGGCCCAGGCAGATACTAAATTCAAGGGCACCGCGCCGCCGCCGGCCAAGCTGTCCGCGCCGCGGTTTGCTGCTCACGCCTCATAGCATTCGGGGGGAACGGATTCGGCGCTCGGCTGACCGCCGGATAGTAACTCGACATGACGATCATTTCCGGACCTCCTGTCGCGCTTTCGAAGCGATGAAGATGTGCCACGCCGTGAGAAACATCGCGGCGACGAGTGGGCCGATGACGAACCCGTTCGCTCCGAACGCCGCAAGGCCGCCTACGGTAGCGAGCAGCACGACATAGCTCGGCATTTGGATCGACTGGCCGACCAGGATCGGACGGAGAAAATTGTCCGCAAGACCGATCACGAAGATCCCGAAGGCGAGCAGGATGATCCCTTTCGTGACTGAGCCTGCCACAAGCAGGTAGAGCGCGACCGGAACCCAAACTAGCGCAGAGCCGAGCACGGGCAGAAGCGAGAGCAGCGCCATCAGGGCGCCCGCCAGCAGTGGGACAGTCAAGCCGAGCACCCAGAAAATCAGCCCGCCAAGCGCTCCCTGAATTAGCGCAACGAGAACGATCCCCTTGATCGTCCCGCGAACCGCCAGGGTGAACGCATTCAGAATCTCGCTGGTGTGGCTCGGCCGCAGCGGGAGCGCGTCGCGGATCCGTACGTTGAGCTCGTCACCATCACGGAGCAGGAAGAACAGCAGGTACAACATCACGAGCAAGCTTGCGACGAACTCCAGCGTCAACTGACCGATGTTAATGGCGTGTCCCGCCAGCTGTTGGCCGGCAGGGACGACCAGACTCGACAGACGTTCCTTCAGGGCCGAAAAATCGATGCCAGCCAGGCGATCCGACAGGGAAGTAGCCCAGGCGGGCAACGCGGATTTCAGCTGCTGCAGGGGATGAGCGAAACTGATCTCCCCACTCTGAGCGCGCTGATACAGCTCCCCACCCTGGTCGATGAGCGAGGCGATGACGACCGCCACGGGGATGAGGACCATGACGATCACGACGACGACAGTGAACGATGCGGCGAGGTTGCGCCGTCCCGGAAGCGTTTCGAGGGCGCGGCGATAGAGTGGCGCGAAGATGATCGCCAGAAGCGTGGCCCACAACAACGCGCCGGAGAACGGCCAAAGTACCCACCCGAATGCCAGCGAGATCGCGGCAAGCAAGACGAGGAATGAGCGGTCTTCCGACGTTCTCACGTGTTCCCTAGCCCTTCTGTTGCCAGAGCATGATCCGGACCCGATGTCCGGCCGTCACTTGTCTGCTTTCGCGGTCCAGTCGGCGAGCTTGATGCGTCCTGCAAGGGTTGCGGGACCCGAGCTGCCGGCCTTGTAGATGAAAGCTTCGCCCTCCTGCACGTCCCCGGCATCCTTGCCGAAGGCATCGGTGATGTTGGTCTTGTGGGTGACCAGGACGGTGTTGGTGCCGGCCTTGGGCGACGCATCGACGAGCTGCCGCACGGCCTGGCCCGCCTTTGCATTGGCACCGGTCGGATTTGCCATGCCAGACGCGCTCGCGTTGCTGCTGTCCGTCAATGCATCGACCGGCTTGACCTCGCGGCCGGAGATGAGCTTGCCCGCCTCGATCGCGCGGTTCAGCCTGCTGGTGTAGATATCGCCGATTGGGATCGCGAGCTCCTTGATGGCCGTCCCGATCTGACGCGCCATGTCGCGGCCCTTTTCACTGAGCTGACGCTGGGCGCTCATGTCGTCGAAGTTGAAAGGATAGAGATCCTTTTGGCCGTCGTCGGTGGCCGTGTGGCGAAACACCAGCACGTAACCGCCTTGCTTGAGCGAGGCGATCAGTTGCGAGCCATCGGCCGCGGCGGCGTGAGTGGAACCACAGAGAAGGATCACGAAGGCGAGGCGGCACAGCACGTTCATGCGAAGTCCTCTGCTTGAATGCCCCTGAGGATGGTGACGCGCGACGCGGTCGATTTCAATTGCCGATTGCCGTCCGAGACGGGTTCCTATGGAATCCGGATCAAACCGCCAGCTGCCGCGCCGCCGCCAGTCCGGCCAGCGCCTCTTCCAGCTTCTCGCGATCGAGCGGCTTGATCAGGAACCCGTTCATCCCCGCTTCAAAGCAGGCGTAGCGATCCTCCACCAGCGTATTGGCGGTGAGCGCGAGGATCGGCGTGTGGTGGCCGCCTTTGGCTGCTTCATGCGCGCGGATTCGTTTTGTCGTTTCGATGCCGTCGAGCTGCGGCATCTGGATGTCCATCAGCACGAGATCATAGGGCGTGCCGGCCGATGCCGCGCCGAGCCAGGATTCCAGCGCGGCCTCGCCATTGATCGCGATGACGACGCGGTGGCCGAGTTTCGTCAGCAGCGAGCGCATCAACAGCGCGTTGATCTCGTTGTCCTCGGCGACGAGAATTGACAGGCCTTTCGCCGGTACCGCGCCGGTGGATGGGGCCGACGGCTCCGGCGCGAGATCGGGCGAGGCGACCTCCGGGGGCAGCGCGAGGCGTGCGGCGAGTGAGGCCACGCGCAGCGGCTTCACCAGGAAGCCGGTGAAGGCCGGCGAGAGTTTCTCGTGACGCGAGCCCGACGTCAGCAGCACGAGGCGTTGCGTCGCGTGGCCGCGTGCGGCTTCGCCGAGGCGGTCGGCGATGGCAGCGCCGAGCGCGCGATCGATCAGCACCGAATGCCATGAACGTTCCGGCAGCAGCGCTTCCGCCACCGCCGCGTCCGTCACCATGCAGGTCTGGCCGCCCCAGCGCTCCAGCCGCCGCGCGATCAGCGAGGCCTCGATGCCGTCGGCGATCAGCAGGATCGACTTGCCCGTGAGATCGGGACTCGGGAATGCCGTCTGTTCCGCGCCGGCGAGGGATGACGCCAGCGGTACTGCGACCTCGAAGGTCGCGCCCTTGCCCGGCTCGCTCGTAAGTGTGATGCGGCCGCCCATGCGTTTGACGATGCGCTCGCTGATGGCGAGACCGAGGCCGGTGCCGCCATGGGTGCGGGCGACGCGTTCGTCGGCCTGCTCGAATTCGCGGAAGATGCGCTGTTGCGCGTCGGCTGCGATGCCGATGCCGGTGTCGCGCACCAGAAAACTGATCTCGTTCGGCCAGATGCCGGGCTCGACGATCAGCGCGACGCCGCCGCTCGCGGTGAACTTGATGGCGTTGCCGGCGAGGTTGAGCAGCACCTGGCGCAGCCGCGCGGCGTCGCCGACCACTTCGAGCGGCAGCCGCTCGTCGACATAGGCGGCGATCTCGAGCTGCTTTGCCTGCGCGCGCGGCGCGAGCAGCTCGGTGATGTCCTCGATCAGGGCCGAGAGCGCAAACGGACGCTGCTCGAGATCGAGCTTGCCGGCTTCGATCTTGGAATAGTCGAGCAACTCCTCGATCAGCGCCATCAGCGCTTCGCCGGAGGTCTTCACGGCCCTGGCGTAGGTCGACTGCTCCGGCGTCAGCGTGGTGTCGAGCAGCAGCCCGCCCATGCCGATGATGCCGTTGAGCGGCGTGCGGATCTCGTGCGAGGCCATGGCCAGGAAGCGCGATTTCGCCCGGTTGGCGGCGTCGGCCTGGTCGCGGGCGTCGGACAGCGCACGTTCGGTCTCGGTGCGGTCGGTGACATCGCGTCCGACGCTCTGCAATTCGGCGGGCTGGCCGGCGTCGAGGCGGACATAGCCTTCGCGCCAGGCGATCCAGCGCTCGCCGAGCGGGGTTGCGATCTTCTGGTCGTGAATGCGCGTGCCGTTGCTCTCGCGGGCGCTGTCGCCCTGCTCCAGCACGTCGAAATCAAAGCGCGTGCCGACCAGCGCGCCGCGCGCCTGTCCGGCAAGCGCGCAATAGGCGTCGTTGGCGAAGGTGATGCGGCCGCTTGTGTCGCGCAGCACGATCAGGTCGCCCTGCTGTTCGAACAGGCTGCGAGCGCGTTCTTCCGCTTCCTTCAGCTCCCAATTGCGGTCGATCAGCGTTTCGTTGTGGGCAGCCAGCGCACGCATCCGCTTGTTGACGAAGCGCAGGCGCATGCTGAGCGTGGCGAGGCCGAGGCAGGCGAGCGCGAACAGGAAGCTGACGCCGATCGCAAACGCATTGGGATCGTAGCCGGACGTCTCGGACCGGCTGCCGGAGACAAATCCATAGGCGCCGCCGAAGGTCGCCGAGAAGATCATGATGGAGCGGATTGCGAAGGCGATTTTTGGGTACTGTCGCCTGAAGCGGCGCATGCGCACCTTGATCCGGAACGTCCGATCCATCGCCACCGACCCGATTCTTTTCTTAAAACGCTGTGCTCGCTGTCAACGACGATGTGCCGTCGACCTTGCGAACAGTTTGAGGCCTTGCGACCGCCTCCAAACAGGGTTGACGAGGTGTTAACGGCGCAGAGCGAGGCGGTTCAAAGCGAAGCGGCCTGGAGATGGCGGTGGCCGCCGCGGGCGCCGACGATCAGCGCCGCCGCCTCGCGCTTGGAGAAGGTCTTCGAGCGCACATAGACGCGGTAATCCGCCGGCCCCTCGCTGGAGAGATAGATCACCTGACCGCCGTCGACGGGCTGCGCCGCAATCGAGATCAGGCGCGTCGAGGGGTTGGCCTGGCAGGATTCCGATTCCGAACCGGGGCCATCGTCGACGACGGCGAAGTCGGCAGCGTCCGGATCCTCAGTGATCTGAACCCGCACCGTGGCGAGTGCGGGATCATCGGTGAAGGCGACATGCACGCCGGCGGTCCAGAACAGCGGCGTCAGCTCGACCGAGGTGTCGCCGAGGGCGATGCAGGGATGCGAGACCGATCCGATCTCACTGCGGGCAAACACCGCGGCCGCCAACAGGGGAACAACCGAGGCCAGGATCTTGAAACGCAACATGACACGCTACTCGCCAGGCCCTGTACGGGAACTGATAGGCCTTATGGTTTGCAGAGCGTAAATGAAACTCGTTACCGCCGGGTTGATGCCGGTATCGGGGGATGAGAGTCTCGGTCGGTTAGGCGCTTTTGTTGGTTTTTCGCTCGACTTCAGTGAGAACCAAATAGCTGTTCTTGCCAAAGCTGATCGCCCACAGCGCCGCCCAGGTACCCCACCTGTTCCTGACCTCGATCTCGACGGTTTGGCCGGGACTGCTGCGAACGACGAGCGGCTGGCTCCTGCCCCAATCAATGCTCGCATCGATCGTGCAGGTGCCGGCCGGCAGCGTGATCTCCAACACGTCGTTTCGTGCAAGCTTCCCAACACTGGTCCCGTTGACCCACAGCTCGTACGACCTCAGCCAATCGGCATATTGGGACGCACGAACAAATCTGATGGTGCAGGCATTCGCATCGGTCATGATCAATCTCGGGCATGGTGATGGTGTCGAGAAAGCTGCGGCGGCGCATCGCTCACGCCAGCTGCCGCACATCTTCCGCGAGCGCGCGGTAGGACAGCGCCTCGGCGAGGTGCAGACGGCCGATTTTGTCGGCGCCGTCGAGATCGGCGAGCGTGCGCGCCACCCGGAGCACGCGGTGATAGCCGCGCGCCGACAGCCGCATGGTCTCGGCGGCGTCGCGCAGGAGCTTCTGGCCTTGCGCATCCGGCTTGGCGATCTCCTCCAGCACCGAGGCCGGCGCTTCGGCATTGGTGCGAACCTTCGGCAGGCCGGCGTTCGCGTAGCGTGCGAGCTGGATGTCGCGCGCCGCCGCCACGCGCGCGGCGACTTCGGCTGAGCCCTCCGCCGGCGGCGGCAGGATCAGGTCGGCCGCAGTCACCGCGGGAACCTCGATGCGCAGGTCGATGCGGTCCATCAGTGGCCCGGAGATGCGGGCCTGGTAGTCGCCGGTGCAGCGATCGATGCGGCCGCGCTTGCAGGCATAGCCGGGCTCGAACGCATTGCCGCAGCGGCAGGGATTCATCGCGGCGACCAGCATGAAGCGCGCGGGATAGGTGACGCGGTGATTGGCGCGGGACACCGAGACCTCGCCGTTCTCCAGCGGCTGGCGCAACGAATCCAGCACGCGCGGATCGAATTCGGGGAGCTCGTCGAGGAACAGCACGCCCTGATGCGCGAGCGAGATCTCGCCGGGCCGGGCGCGCATGCCGCCGCCGGTGAGCGCGGCCATGCTGGCGGAATGATGCGGCGATCGGAACGGCCGCCGCGCCGTCAGCGCGCCGCCCTCGATCTCGCCGGCAACAGAGGCGATCATCGAGACCTCGAGCAACTCGCCCGGTGACAGCGGTGGCAGGATCGAGGGCAGGCGTGCCGCCAGCATCGATTTGCCGGCGCCCGGCGCGCCGATCATGAGCAGGTGATGACCGCCGGCGGCCGCGATCTCCAGCGCCCGCTTGGCGCTCTCCTGTCCCTTGATGTCGCGCAGGTCGAGCGGCGAGGCAGCGGCTTCATGCACCTTCGGCACAGGCCGCGACAGCACCTGCGTTCCCTTGAAGTGGTTGGCGATCTGGATCAGCGAACTCGCGGCGATGATCTGGATGTCCGGACTCGCCCACGCCGCTTCCGAGCCGCAAGCCGCCGGACAGATCAGCCCCTCCTCGCGCACATTGGCGCCGATCGCGGCGGGAAGAACACCGGCCACCGGCGCGATCGATCCGTCGAGGCCAAGCTCGCCCAGAACAGTGAAGCCGGTCAGCGCATCCGGCGGGATCGCGCCGATCGCCCCCATCAGCCCAAGCGCGATCGGCAGGTCATAATGGCTGCCCTCCTTGGGCAGATCGGCGGGCGCGAGATTGACGGTGATCCGCCGCGCCGGCAGCGCCAGCCCCGAGGCGATCAGCGCCGAGCGGACCCGCTCACGTGCCTCCGACACCGCCTTGTCCGGGAGACCGACGATCGCGAAGGCCGGAAGACCCGGCGCGACCTGCACCTGCACGTCGACCGCACGGGCCTCGATCCCCTCAAAGGCGACGGTAGAAACCCGCTGAACCATGCCCGAACCAGCCTGCCCTTTTGCACAATTAGGGGTAGCAGAGCGGGCCGGTTCTTGCAAGAACAATACAGGAACATGCCTAGGAGCCGGGAGGCCCTAACTGATCGTAAACACGACGAAGACACTACGCCTCGAATGCAAGCTGCTCTGCTCAGCACATCCCAACGAATGTCCGCTACTCCTAGGGGTGCGGGATGGGCCGTGGTCTAACGGGTGAACAATTCAAATGCTTGCAAATCGCCGGAGAAGCGAACGACGGATGTGCACGCGGCTCGCCAAGATTCACTTTGGCGCGGGTTCGCTGCCGCGGGACTGCACGATCACGGATATTTCGGATGGCGGCGTGAAAGTGGTGGCGGAGTTCCTGGAAGTGCCGCCGCAATTCACCATCATCTTCGCGCCCGACTATTCCCGGCAGTGCCGCCTGCGCTGGCGCATCGGCTGCGAGTTCGGCGCTGAATTCACCGACTGAGCCGCGCAAGCGCCCCGCCTTAACGGGACTTTAGCGTTAATCGGTAAGCATCTCTGATCAGTCGCCGAGTGATCAGAGTATGTCCAAGCGTTTGTCCGTCGCCTCTCCTCCGGCGAGATATCTGTTTTCCGCGCTTCTGATCCTGGCTCTTGGCGGCTGTCAGACCACTGGCATCGAGGACATCACCGGCGCGCTCGGCGGAAAGTCGGAAACGGCTGGCAGGGCCGACACCAAGCCGGACGTGAGGCCGGACATGGACGCGCTGCGCGAGCGCTATCGCGCCAAGCCTGGTGATCCCAACGTCGCGTTCGAATACGGCAAGGCGTTGCGCCAGACCGGCCAGCGCGCGCAGGCGCTCGCGGTGCTGGAGCAGGCCGTGCTCGCCCATTCCAGCAACAAGGCGCTGCTCGCAGGCTACGGCCGCGCGCTCGCCGACAGCGGCAGTTTCCAGCAGGCGTTCGACGTTCTCGGCCGCGCGCATTCGCCCGAGGATCCCGACTGGCATATCCTGTCGGCGCAGGGCGCCGCCCTCGATCAACTCGGCCGCAACGAGGAAGCGCAGCAATATTACGCCGCCGCGCTCAAGATCGTGCCGGACGAGCCGTCGGTGCTGTCCAATCTCGGACTGTCCTACATGCTGCAGAACAATCTGCCGCGGGCAGAGGAAACGATGCGCCGGGCGCACGCGCGCAATCCCGCCGATCTCCGCGTGCGCGCCAATCTCGCGCTCGTGCTGGGACTGGAAGGAAAGCAGGCTGAGGCCGAAACCATCGTGAAGGCGGACCTGCCGCCGGATCAGGCGGCGGCAAAGGTCACGGCGCTGCGGCAGTTGCTGGTGAAGAAGCAGCAGCGGGCGGAGAAGTAACCCGCCCTCGCGCGTCAGGAAGCCTTGCTCAGGATGCCTGGCGATGCGGGGCTGACCCGCGCCCCGACCTACCCTTCAGCTTCTTCAGCAGCGGCCCGAGCAGCGAGCGCTTCGGCTTCTTCACCTCGCCGCGCCCGGCAAGGCGGTTCGCCATGTTCTGGAACAGTTCGGTGGTGCGGTGGCTCTTGGAGACCTCCGCGATCATCTGGCCGTTGTTGGCCGCGGTCGAGAACAGCTTCGAATCGAACGGGATCACCGCGATCGGCTGGCTCTCCATGGTCTTGGCGAAGGCCTTGACCTCGATCTCCGCACGCTTGGGCATGCCAACCTGGTTGATGCAGTAGAGCGGTGGCCGGTCGTTCGGCCGCGCCGCCTTCAATACATTCAGCATGTTCTTGGTGTTGCGCAGGTTCGCAAGGTCGGGCTCGGCCACGATCACGATGTCGTCCGCGTTGACCAGCGCACGCCGCGTCCAGCCGGACCATTGATGGGGAACGTCGAGCACGATGCAGGGCGTGGTCATGCGCAGCGTGTCGAACACCGCGTCGAAGGCCTCCGCGCCGAAATCGTAGACGCGGTCAAGGGTGGCAGGCGCGGCAAGGAGGCTGAGACGCTCGGTGCATTTGGAGAGCAGACGCTCCATCAGGGCCGTGTCCGGCCGATCCTGCGACAGCACCGCATTGGCGATGCCCTGCACCGGGTCCTGGTTGTAGTCGAGACCCGCGGTGCCGAAGGCGAGATCGAGATCGATCACGACGGAATCGAGTGCGAGGTCGCGGGCGATGGTCCAGGCCACATTGTGCGCGACGGTGGAGGCGCCGACACCGCCCTTGGCGCCGACCACCGCGATGACGCGGCCGGTGATGATGGTTTCGGACGCCGAGAACAGGCTGCAGATCGAGCGGACGACGTCGAGCGTCTCGACCGGTCCCACCACATAGTCGTTGACGCCGCGGCGGACCAGCTCGCGATAGGGCGCGGTGTCGTTGGGATTGCCGATCACGACCACACGGGTGCCGGGATCGCAGACGCCGGCGAGGTCGTCGAGGCCCTCGAGGATGTCGCGGGTGCCGTCGGATTCGATCACGATGACGTTCGGCGTCGGCATCGTTTCATAGACTTCGATTGCCGCAGCTAAGCCACCGTCCTTGGCGGTGAGATGCGCCTTGGCGAGGCGGCGATCCTGCCCGGCCGCGGTCACCGCGGCGAGCGTCTGCTCGGTCTCGCAAAAGGCCTGCACGGAGATGCGAGGAACCGGCGCAATGTGTTCCTCGGGGTGCTGCGGATCGTCCGCTTCTTCGTCGTGGACGCGTGTCATCTGCCTGTATCGCTGAGTTTGGCCTTGTCGGCGTCTGGATTCATGGTCGCGATCGGCGTGCCCTTGCGATAGCGCTCGAAGGCCACGTCACGCCGTGCGTTATAGGCCGGCGTCTCGGACCGCGGCTGCTCGAGGTCGGCCGGATTGTCGATCATGGCCGCGAGGTTGCGCTGGCTGGCGCAGCCCAGATTGAAATAGGGCCGGTTCTCATTGTAGCCGGGGTCGAGGATGGAGGGGCCGAGATCTTCCGGCCACAGCCCGCAGGGGCCCGCGACCGCGGCGATCCGGGAATAGCTCAGACGGATGGTGGGCAGCAGTCCGGGATCCTCGGGCCGATAGGGATGCTGGACGATGGCACGCGCGGGTACGCCGCCGGAGGCGAGCACGGAACGGATCTCGTGATAGGTCGCTGCCGCCGCGCGCGAATTCGCGGCGTTGACGGGGACGTCGACGATGACCGAGCCGGTGCCTTCGCGCACCCAGTCCCGGGCAATGCCGGCGACGTCCGCGTGCTGCGCGGCCGAGAGGCCGCCGCGAGCCTTGCCGACGAAGATCACGATCGACTTCTTGGCTTCCTCGACCGCGATCGGGTGACGCTGGCGATAGTCGGTCGGCACCGTCTGGGTGACGACCTCGCCGGTGGTGTTGCAGGCGCCCAGCATGACGGAGAGCCCCGTCAGTGCCAGCGCGACGCTCAACTTGCGACGTCGATCGGCCATGGTCTTCGTCATCGCTTCATCCCCTCGTGCCCCGTCTCTCGCCGTCTCTCGCCGTCTCTTGCCCCGTTCCCGAGCCGTCCGTTCGTCATCAGTCGATGATGAAGCCGAAATCACCGGGCGAGCCCGCGATCGGATCGACGCGGCGCGCGATGCCATAGAGGCGGTTCATGCGGCCGAGCAGCGCGGTCTGGGCATCGGACGCCGGCGCGAAGCCGTCGTCGGGTCGAGACAGCTCCTTCTGAGCCACCGCGCGCACCACATAGGGCGTCACGATCACCATCAGCTCGGTCTCGTTGTTGACGAAGTCCTGGCTGCGGAACAGCGCGCCGATGATCGGCACCTGGTCGACGCCGGGCAGGCCGTTGATCGCCTGTTTGGTCTGCTGCTGGATCAGGCCGGCCATCGCCATCGAGCCGCCCGAGGGAATTTCCAGCGTCGTTTCGGCGCGGCGGGTCTGGATCGACGGGATGGTGATTGAGTTGGTCGAGTTCGAGGACAGCGCCTGGGTGACCGTGATGGCGCTCTGGTTCGACAGCTCGGACACCTCGGTCATGACGCGCAGGCTGATCCGGCCCTCGCTCAATACCACCGGGGTAAAGTTCAGGGAGATGCCGAACTTCTTGTAGGTGATCTGGGTGGTGCAAACGTGGGTGACGGGATCGCAGGCATAGCCGGACGGAATGGGGAATTCGCCGCCGGCGATGAAGGTGGCGGATTCGCCGGAGATCGCGGTCAGGCTCGGCTCGGCGAGCGTGCGCATGACACCGGCACTTTCCATCGCGCGCATCGTGGCGCTGACGGTCGCGAAGCCCTTGGTGAGCCCGGCGACACCTAATCCGTTGTTGCTGACGATCGGTCCGCCGCTGACCGAGAACGGGTTCGAATTGTTGAAGTTCACCACCGCGGTGCCGGCATTCAGGCTGGCGCTGAGATCGACGCCCAACTGCTTGACGATATCGCGGCGCACTTCGCCGACGACGACCTTGAGCATCACCTGGTCGCGGCCGCGCACGACGATGTTGTTGACCACCTTCTCGGAGCCGCCGACCAGTTTGGCGGCGACGTCGCCGGCCTGCTGGGCCTCGACCGGGCTCGACACCGAGCCGGTGAGCATCACGCTGTCGCCGACACCCTCGATCTGCACGCCCGGCAGCGACTGACGCAGCGCCGTGCGCATGCCGTTGAGATCGCGCTTCACCGCGATGTCGTAGGCGGCGACCTGCTGGCCGTCGGCGGCGAAGAACACGACGTTGGTCTGGCCGACCTGTCCACCGATGATATAGGCGCGTTGGGCCGAGCGGATCACCGCATTGGCAATCTTGGGATCGGCGACCAGCACGTCCTTGACGTCGCGCGGCAGGTCGATCACAGCGGACTTGCCGACGCCGAGCGACAGGAAGCGCGTCTTCGCCGGTGCAATCGTCCCGACCGGCGACACATCGAGATCCGCTGCTTGCATGGGCGCCTGGTCGCCGACCGGCGCATCCGCGGCGCTGACGACATCGGGAGCTGCGAGCAGCCCCAGGATCAGCATCGTCCCCGTCCAGACCGAGCGCGCGCGATTCCCCCGAATGCGCATGCCCGTCCGATCATCCCCAAAGTTCATCATATCCCCATCACTTCTGTGACGTCAGTTGCCGCGCCTGTACGCCGTAGCGGATCACGTTGACCCCGCCGGTCCGCTTGCTCGCCTGGTCCTCGGGCGCGCTGTCGACCGAGTTGACATCGACGATGCTGCGCAGCGCGAGTGTCAGCGTGCCGCCCTGGCGCGCTGCCGATAGCGTGGCGACCTGGTCGGGCTTGAGCTCGAGCGTGACGGTCCTGCCGACGACGGCGTTCTGGCCGTCCTTTTCCTTCGGCGCCTGGTCGATCGCGAGCACGCGGATATTGGTCAGGATCGCCTCGGACAGGATGAGGTCGTTACCGGCGGTCCCGTCGGGATTCTTCAGGCGGCGGGTCAGCACGATGTCGACGCGGTCATTCGGCAGGATGAAGCCGCCGGCGGCAGTCTCGGCTGAAATCTCGGTGGAGACGGCGCGCATGCCAGACGGCAGGATCGCGGCCATGAAGCCGGAGCCGTCGGCCTTGACCAGCTTCTGCTCGCGGATCGGCTCGCCCTGCATCAACGGCACGCGTGCGATCGAGCCTGCGATCTGGATCTGCGCCTCGGGCCTGTTGTCGCGGCGGATGAAGGCGCTGCTCGCGGTCGCCGCCGGCCAGACCTGCCATTGCAGGTCCTCGGGCTTCACGGCTTGACCGAGCTGGATGTCGTTCTTGGCGACCAGGACCTCGACCGTCGGCAGCTTCTCGGCGACGGGGAGAACGGGCGCGGGCTTGTTGTCATAGCCGCTCGCCAGATACGCAGCGACGCCGCCGGCGCCCAGTGCGATGACGAGAACGACAATGCGTGCGGTGTTCATACGCTTCTACTCTTACGCGGGGCACTCGAACCGCACCTGGCGGGTTCCCAGTGTCGATGAGTAGGCAGTAAAAGTATAAGCGGTGTTGCGAGGCCGAATGCGATCGACGGCCGCGCTGTGGTCTTTCGGCAGATGGTGAACGTCGCGTTAGCCGGTCGGCCACTGGCCCCGTAGTTTCACGCAGTCGCGGCCCGTGTGTTCGAACGATGCGCGCCGCGTCATGGTGAATGCGTGGTTAGTGATGTGGCGACGATGACATCGCGCCATCATTCCAGTGAGACGCAACGCAATGCCGCACATCTCCGGTGTCGTCCCGGCCTGGTGCGCAATTGCGCACGGGGGGCCGGGACGACGCGGGAGAGATCGCCGACTACAAGAACGCGGTCATACAAACGCGGTTACTTCGCCCGCTTCTGCTCGATCACGTCCCAGAGCTTTGCGGCAACGTCCGGTCCGCCGAGGCGCGCGATGGCGCGGATGCCGGTTGGCGAGGTCACGTTGATCTCGGTGAGGTTGCCGTTGATGACGTCGATGCCGACGAACAACAGCCCGCGCTCGCGCAGCGCCGGGCCGACGGTGGCGCAGATCTCGCGCTCGCGCGGCGTGAGCTCGGTCTCCTGCGCTGCTCCGCCGCGCACCATGTTGGAGCGGAGGTCGTCGGCGGCCGGCACGCGATTCACCGCGCCGGCGAACTCGCCGTTGATCAGGATGATGCGCTTGTCGCCGTGCTTGACCTCGGGGATGAACTGCTGGATCACCCAGGCTTCCTTGAATGTCACCGAGAACATGTCGAACAGCGAGCCGAAATTCATGTCCTGCGGCATCACGCGGAACACCGCCGCGCCGCCATGGCCGTGCAAGGGCTTCATGACCACGGCGCCGTGCCTGTCGCGAAATGCGTTGATCTCGTCGAGGTCGCGCGAGATCAGCGTCGGCGGCATCAGCTGCGGGAAGTTCATCACGAACAGCTTTTCCGGCGCGTTGCGCACCGAAGCGGGGTCGTTGACGACGAGCGTCTTCGGATGGATGCGTTCGAGAAGGTGCGTCGAGGTGATGTAGGCGAGGTCGAACGGCGGATCCTGGCGGAGCAGCACCACGTCGAAGCCGTTGAGCGCCTCGCGCCTGGGCTCGCCGAGGGTGAAATGATTGCCGGGCTCGTCGCGCACGGTGAGCAGCTGAACGGGAGCGACGATTTCCTCGCCGACCATCGAGAGCTTGTCGGGCGTGTAATAGGACAGGCCGTGGCCGCGCTTCTGCGCCTCCAGGAGCAGCGCAAAGGTGGAATCGCCCTTGATGTTGATGCGGGCGATGGGGTCCATCTGGACGGCGACGTTCAGTTTCATGGTCTGCCTTTCAGGTCGAGGCGTCGAATGCCGCCAACACATGGCGTGGAAGTGACCGCGGCGCAATCAGCATGGCATCGAATCGCATTTCAAATTCCGCATGCTCGGGATGCGCAACGAGCCAGCCTTGCGCGGCGTCGATGATGCGCTGCTGCTGGCGCGGCGTCACCGCGAAGGCGGCGTCGTCCAGGGTCGCGCGCGCCTTGACCTCGACGAAGGCAATCAAATTGCGGCGGCGCGCCACGATGTCGATCTCGCCATGCGGCGTGCGGAAGCGCTTGGCGAGAATGCGGTAGCCCTTGGCCATGAGATAGGCCGCGGCGCGGCTTTCCGCGGAGATGCCGGTGCGAAACGCGGCGATACGCTCGGGCGATGCGATTTTCGGTTCCGCCGGCGTCTCAGTCTTCGCCATCGCCGCCCCGCAGATCTTTGGCAAGCTCGAGCGCGCGGGCATAGACCTGGCGGCGCGGCCGGCCCGAGAGCGCGACCGCATGCGCCACCGCATCCTTGACGCTGTTCGCGGCGAGCTGCTCGCGCAGGAGGTCGTCGAGCGCGTCCGATGTCAGCATCTCGGCATCGGCCGCAGGCGGAGCGATCACCAGCACGAATTCGCCGCGCGTCTCCAGCGTGTCGGCATCGCGCGCGAGCTCACGCAGCGTCGCGCGCGAAATCTGCTCGTGCAGTTTGGTCAGCTCGCGGCAGATCGCGGCTTCACGGGTCCCCATGATCTCGGCGAGCTCGGCGAGCGTGTCCTGCACGCGATTGCCGGAGTCGAACATCACCAGCGTCGCATCGATGCGCGCAAGCTCGGCCAGGCGCGACTTCCGCGCGGCTGATTTGGAAGGCAGAAAGCCTTCGAAGAAGAAGCGGTCGGTCGGCAGCGCTGCGACCGACAGCGCCGCCAGCACCGAGGACGGGCCGGGCAGCGCGTAGACCGCGTGGCCGGCGGCGCAGACCTCGCGCACCAGCTTGTAGCCGGGGTCCGAGATCAGCGGCGTGCCGGCATCCGACACCAGCGCGATCGAGTCGCCCTGCGAAAGCCGCTCCAGGATCTTCGGACGGGCCGCTTCAGCGTTGTGCTCGTGATACTGCTTCAGCTGCGCGGAGATGTCGTAGCGCTCGGTCAGACGCCGCGTGATCCGGGTGTCCTCGCAGGCGATGACATCGACCCCGGCGAGGGTCTGCAGTGCTCGCAGCGTGATGTCGCCGAGATTGCCGATGGGGGTCGCGACCAGGTGCAGGCCAGGCGCGGCCTTCGGCGCGACAAGCCGATGGGCGTCGATGGAAAAACCGCGCGAGGCGGGCTCCGTAGTCTCAGGTGTATTTATCGGGGACGGCTTTGCGCGCATAATCAGACGAACTTAGGCATGATCCCCGGGGCTGGGAACCGGTCCCCGGAAAAAGATCGTGCCTGGGCAAGGGGCGAGGCAAGGAAGGACTGGAATGTGATCCATTCGGCATCACATTCCCCAGGGAATGAAGCGTCAGCGCCATATTCGCGGCGGAAACGCCGCCTTGATGCTAGGTGACGGACGGCGGACAGCTAGCCAGAACTTGAGAGGAAGCCGCGTTAAGCGGGCATTATCCTTTTGTTTGAGTTAACTATTTGCCGACAATATGCCTGAATTCACGACTGGTGTCGTGGAGAATATCGTGAGCGGCTGGCGACGGTCGGTCAGAAGAGAAACTGTCATGACGGGCCCGCGTGATCCCAGATCTTCCTTTCCGGAGGAGTCTCCCGTTCAGGGGCCCCTGATGTCAGGGGCGACCCGGCGAAGCGCGCTCGGCCTGTTGCTCGGCGCTCCGCTGCTGTCGGCCTGCGCCGGCGTGCAGCAGAGCCTGAGCCAGTTCTCCAATCCGTTCAGCAGCTCCTCCCCGCCTCCGGCCCAGCCGGCCGGCCCGCCGCAGCAGGCGACGACTGCCGGCACCGGCGGGGTGAAGGTTGCCGTGATCCTGCCGCTCTCGGCATCGGGCAATGCCGGCCTCGCCGCGCAGTCGATGCGTAATGCCGCCGAGATGGCGCTGGCCGAGTTCCAGAATCCCAACATCCAGCTCCTGATCAAGGACGACAATGGCAGCCCGCAGGGCGCGCAAGCGAGCGCGCAGCAGGCGGTCGACGAGGGCGCCGAGATCATCCTGGGGCCGCTGTTCGCGCAGTCGGTGCCTGCGGTGGCGCAAATCGCGCGCACGCGCGGCATCCCGGTAATGGCGTTCTCGACCGACTCCAGCATCGCCGGGCGCGGTGTCTATCTGCTGAGCTTCCTGCCGGAGTCCGACGTCAACCGCATCGTCGAATATTCCGCCAGCATCGGGAAGCGCTCCGTCGCCGTGCTCGTGCCCGACAATGCCTATGGCAACGTGGTCGAGGCCGCGGTGAAGGCGGCGGTGCCGCGCCGCGGAGGGCGCATCGTCGCGTTCGAGAAATACGGCGCCGATCGCGCCACGCCGGCCCGGACCGTGGCGCAGCAGCTCGGCAGCGCCGATGCGCTGTTCATCGCCGATGATGGCGACGCCGTCGTCTCGGTCGCCGATGCAATGAGCGCGGCGGGTGCGAATCTGCGCAATATCCAGCTGCTCGGCACCGGCCTGTGGGACAGTCCGCGCGTCTATGCCAGCTCAAGCTTGCAGGGCGGCCTCTACGCCGCGCCCGATCCGGCCGGCTTCCGCGCTTTCTCCGGCCGCTATCGCACCAAATACGGCGCCGAGCCCGTGCGCACCGCAACGCTCGCCTATGATGCCGTCGCCCTGGTCGCCGCGCTCGCGCGCACGCAGGGCACCACGCGCTTCTCGTCCGACGTGCTCACCAATCCTTCCGGATTCGCCGGCATCGACGGCCTGTTCCGCTTCCGCGCCGACGGCACCAACGAGCGGGGCCTTGCGGTGATGAAGGTCACGACCGGCGGCGGCGTTGCGGTGGCGGGCTCGCCGAAGAGTTTCGGAGCGTAGCTGTTTCCTCGACGTCGTCCTGGCTTTCGCCAGAACGACGATGGAGAGACCTTACGCCGCGAGATCGGCGACCACCGCGTCCAGCACCGGAAAACCGCTGCTGGTCACGCGCAGGCGGCCGGTTGCATCCACCGTGATCGCGCCTTCTTCGCGCAGCAGCGTGATGCGCTTGGGATCGAGCGAGCGGCCCGACAGCGCGCGGTAGCGCTCGGGGTCGATGCCCTCGACGAGGCGCAACCCCATCAGCAAAAATTCGTCGGCGCGTTCTTCGCTGTTGAGGAGATCGTCGGTGACGACGCCGTGGCCGTTGGTCTCGACCCGCATCAGCCAGGCTTCGGGACGCTTCTCGGTGGCGGTGGCGTGCCTGATACCGTCGATGTCGAGCCGGCCATGGGCACCGGGGCCGATGCCGGCATATTCCTCGCCGCGCCAGTAGACCAGATTGTGCCGGCACTCGGCGCCGCGCCGCGCGTGATTGGAAATCTCGTAGGCGGGCAGGCCGAGTCTGTCGCAGGTCTCCTGGGTAACGTCGTAGAGCGCGCGTGCGACCGCCTCATCCGGCGTCTTCAGCTTGCCGGCCTGATGCAGGCCGAAGAACGGCGTGCCTTCTTCGATCGTCAATTGATAGAGCGACAGATGTTCGGCCGCCTCGCCGATCGCGAGACGCAATTCATCGGCCCACATCGCGGGCGTCTGGTCGGGACGGGCATAGATCAGGTCGAACGAATAACGATCGAACGAGCGGCGCGCGATGGCGACCGCGTCGAGTGCCTCGCGCGCGCTGTGCATGCGACCCAGCGCCTTCAGCGAGGCATCGTCGAGCGCCTGCACGCCGAGCGAGACGCGATTGACGCCGGCGGCGCGATAGCCCGCGAAGCGCGTAGCCTCGACACTGGTCGGGTTTGCCTCCAGCGTGACTTCGACGTCTTTCGCCACAATCCAGTGCTTGCCGATGGCATCGAGCACAGCGCCGACGGTTGCAGGCTGCATCAGCGAGGGTGTACCGCCGCCGAGAAAGATCGCGGTGACTTCGCGTCCGGGCACGCGCTCGGCGGTCGCAGCGATCTCGCGCGCGAAAGCCGACGCGAAGCGCGGCTCGTCGATCGCGGTGTGGCGGACATGGCTGTTGAAGTCGCAATAGGGGCACTTCGACAGGCAGAACGGCCAGTGCACGTAGACGCCGAAGGCTTCGGATTCTTGTTTTGACGCGTTTTCCTGGCGCGAACCGGTATCCACTTCGCTCGAAAACGCTCTAGCGCGGCTCAAGGCAGATCTCCGCCAGTTTCACGAAGGCGCGGGCGCGATGCGACAGGCCAAGACCGAGCGGCGGCAGGCCGTGCTTCTCGATGCTCTCCATCTCGCCGAAGGTACGGCTATGGCCGTCGGGCAAAAACATCGGGTCGTAGCCGAAGCCGGCGGTGCCGCGCGGCGGCCACACCAGCGTGCCGTCGACGCGCGCCTCGACCTCTTCGAGGTGATCGTCGGGCCATGCAACGCAGAGCGCGGACACGAAGTGCGCCTTGCGCTTGGCGGGCGTGGTCGCGCCGCGCTCCTGCAACAGCCGTTCGATCTGCGCCATCGCCGCGGCAAAATCCTTGTTCGGACCGGCCCAGCGCGCCGAGTAGATGCCGGGCGCGCCATCGAGTGCGTCGACCACGATGCCGGAATCATCGGCGAAAGACGGCAGCTTGGTCGCCTGCGCTGCCGCAATCGCCTTGATCGCGGCATTGCTGCGGAAATCGTTTCCGGTCTCTTCAGGCTCGGGAAGGCCGAGCTCGCCGGCCGACACCGCCTCGATGCCGTAAGGCGCGAGCAGCTCCTTCATCTCGGCGAGCTTGCCGGGATTATGGGTCGCGATGACCAGCTTTCCGGTGATTCGGCGATGCATCGGGCTATTGACTACGCTACCGCCAGTTTCTGCAAGTCCACGAGGCGCGCGACGCCCTTGCGCGCCAGCGCCATCAACGCCAGGAACTCGGCTTCCGTGAACGGCTCGCGTTCCGCGGTGCCCTGAACTTCGATGATGCGGCCATCGCCCGTCATGACGAAGTTGGCGTCGGTGTCGGCTTCGGAGTCCTCGGCATAGTCGAGGTCGAGCACGGGCGTGCCCTTGTAGATGCCGCAGGAGATCGCGGCGACGTTGTCGCGCAACACATTGGCCTTGACCATGTTGCGCGCCTTCATCCAGGTGATGCAATCGGCGAGCGCGACCCAGGCGCCGGTGATCGAGGCCGTGCGGGTGCCGCCGTCGGCCTGGAGCACGTCGCAATCGACCGTGATCTGGCGCTCACCGAGCGCTTCGAGATTGATGATGGTGCGAAGCGAGCGGCCGATCAGGCGCTGAATTTCGACGGTGCGGCCGCTCTGCTTTCCTGCGGAGGCCTCGCGGCGGGTGCGTTCCGAGGTCGCGCGCGGCAGCATGCCGTATTCGGCGGTGACCCAGCCACGGCCCTGGCCCTTCAGCCATGGCGGCAGGCGGTCTTCCAGCGTGGCGGTGACCAGCACGTGGGTGTCGCCGAATTTCACCAGGCACGAGCCTTCCGCATATTTGACCACGCCGCGCTCCAGCGTCACGGGGCGCAATTCGTCGGGCGCACGGCGGCTTGGCCGCATGGGAAATCCTCCAAAACTCTCGGAAAAGGGCTGTTGGCGGTGCTTGTAGGGGGGGTGAGGGTGGGCGGCAAGGGGGAAGATCGAGGCCTTATTCACCCCCGATTTTCAATCCGCGAACGCCACGCTTGTCAGAAGCCCCCGGGATAGACAAATTACCTGTATCTGAGAGGAGTTACGGTCTGTGGCCCATCACGATCCGATCCATCTGATCGCGCCGCGCGCGGGCCTCGCCCAGCTCAACGAGCGTTCCCGCGACATCTTTCGTCAAATCGTCGAAAGCTACCTCGCGACCGGGGAGCCGGTGGGCTCGCGCAATATTTCGCGGCTGATCGCAATGCCGCTGTCGCCCGCCTCGGTCCGCAACGTCATGGCGGATCTGGAACAGCTCGGCCTGATCTACGCCCCGCACACCTCCGCCGGGCGGCTGCCGACGGAACTCGGCCTGCGCTTCTTCGTCGATGCCCTGATGCAGGTCGGCGACCTCAATGACAGTGAACGGCAGGCGATCCAGAGCCAGTTGACCTCCGTGGGCCACGCGCAATCGGTGGAGGCTGCGCTCGAGGAGGCATTGACGCGGCTCTCCGGCCTGACCCGCGCTGCCGCGGTCGTGCTGACGCCGAAATCCAATGCGCGGCTGAAACATATCGAATTCGTCCGCTTGGAACCGGAAAAGGCATTGGTGATCCTGGTCGGCGAGGACGGGCAGGTCGAAAACCGCGTTTTGACGCTGCCGCCGGGAGTTCCATCCTCGGCGTTGACCGAAGCCGGCAACTTCCTCAATGCGCGGATCCGGGGCCGGACCCTGGCCGAGGCGCGGCTGGAGCTCGAGACCGCGCTCGGAGAGGCGCGCACCGAGCTCGATCAGCTGACGCATAAGGTGATCTCGGCCGGGATTGCCAGCTGGTCGGGCGGCGAGAACGAGGATCGGCAGCTCATCGTCCGCGGCCACGCCAATCTGCTCGAGGATTTGCATGCGCTGGAGGATCTCGAGCGCGTTCGCCTGCTGTTCGACGATCTCGAGACCAAGCGCGGGGTCATCGACCTGCTCGGGCGGGCCGAGACTGCGGAAGGCGTGCGGATCTTCATCGGCAGTGAGAACAAGCTGTTCTCGCTGTCGGGCTCGTCCACCATCATCTCGCCCTATCGGGACGCTGCCGGCCATATCGTCGGCGTTTTGGGTGTGATCGGGCCGACGCGGCTGAATTATGCCCGCGTGATCCCGACCGTGGACTACGCTGCCCGCATCGTCAGCCGGCTCCTGGGGGGCTGACCGGCGTCTCCCCCGATCACGGGCGCTTGATTTTCGGCGCCCGAAGCACGATATGCGGGCCAGAAACCCCCTGAGACGAATGCGAAAAGAGAGCCGATGACCGATCGAGACCGGCAACCCGAAGACACGAGTGCTGCGGCCGGCGAGCCCGTGGTGTCAAAACCCTACATCATGCCCGACGATCCCGAGCCGGGCTCGGTCGAGCTTCTGCAGAAGGAAGTCGCCGAGGCGCGCGACCGCATGCTGCGGACGCTGGCCGAGATGGAGAATCTGCGCAAGCGCACTGCCAAGGAGGTCGCGGACTCCAAGCTCTACGGCGTCACGGGCTTTGCCCGCGACGTGCTCGACATCGCCGACAACCTCCAGCGCGCGCTCGATGCCGTTCCGGCCGAGGCCCGTGCGGCGGCCGATGCAGGCCTCGCCTCGCTGATCGAGGGCGTCGAGCTGACCGAGCGCTCGCTGCTCAGCGCGCTGGAAAAACACGGCGTGAAGAAGTTCGACCCCCTTGGCCAGAAGTTCGACCCGAACTTCCAGCAGGCGATGTTCGAGGTGCCCGATGCATCGGTGCCCGCGGGCACCGTCGTGCAGGTCATGCAGGCCGGCTACACCATCGGCGAGCGCGTGCTGCGTCCTGCCTTGGTCGGTGTCGCCAAGGGCGGCGCCAAGGCCGCGCCCGCCAACAGCAACGAGCCGAACGGCGCGGCGAACTGATCGATCCTCATGCTGAGGAGGCGCGCTAAGAAGCGCGCTCCTCAGGATGAGGGTCTTGCAGTTCGGTCGCGCCTCTTACGCGCTCGCCGCGATATCCGCGGACTGAATCCGCTTCACGCCGGCCTTGGCCATATCGGCCCAGGCTTTTGCGAGCGAACCCTGATTGTCGATGCCGCGGCAGGCGTCTTCCACCACATAGACCTCGAAGCCCGCCTTGCGCGCGTCGAGCGCGGTCCAGGCCACGCAGAAATCCGTCGCCAGCCCCGCGACGAAGACGCGCTTGATCTTGCGCCCCTTCAGATAGCCGGCAAGGCCGGTCGAGGTCTTGCCATCGGCTTCGAGGAAGGCCGAATAGCTGTCGACGTCCTTGTGAAAACCCTTGCGGATGATGAGCTCGGCGTGCGGGATCGCAAGGTCTTTCGACAGCGCGGCGCCGTCGGTGCCCTGCACGCAATGGTCGGGCCACAGCACCTGCTTGCCGTAGGGAAGATCGACGGTCTCGAACGGCTTCTTGCCGGCGTGGACTGATGCGAAGGAAACATGGCCTTGCGTGTGCCAGTCTTGCGTCATCACCACGTTCGAAAACGCTTTCGAGATCTTGTTGATGACCGGCACCACCTGCTCGCCTTCCTTCACGGCAAGGCTGCCGCCGGGCAGGAAGCAATTCTGCACGTCGATCACGAGCAGCGCGGATGCATCGTCCGGCTTGATCGATGTGGCCGCCAGAATCGCGGTTGGCGCGAGCGCCACGAGCGCGCTCGTCCCGAGCGCCGCCAAGACTTGTCGCCGATCCAGCATCATTCGCCTCCCACCAGGATGAACTCAACGGAAGGGGAGCCTAGTTCCGTTCGTATGCGAACAGAAGCCCGAAAATGCAGCCGGCTTTGGTGAGTCGTTGGGCTGCTGACCGGATACCTTCGCCGGGACGACGATGAGTGTCGGGCTAGCCCTTCGGCTGGATGCCGTCGCGGACCGCGCGGAAGCGGGTGAAGGCGGCCGGCCATTGCTCGCGCGGGGCGCTGGCGATGATGCGCAGCGAGGCGCCGCCGCTGCTGAAGCGGATCCACTGCACCACAGTCACCGGCGTCTTGTCCTTGCCGCTGACGCCGTCGATCCGGGTCTCGAAACCCTGCTGGCCGCTGATGCGGATCGGCTCGGACATGGTGACGCGCGACTCGCGCACGCCGGGAATCTGGAGCGCCGCCTCCTGGGCGAAGCGGGCGCGGTCGTCGGCGGCTTGCGGGGTGGCGCCAATCACGCCGAGGATGATGAACGGCTTCGATTCATAGCCGGAGCTCTCGTCGCCGTCGGCCAGGATGATGCTCGAGCCCGGCGCCAGCGTGCGAACGTCTTTGAAGTCGGCGAGATCGGTGATCTTGAACGGCATCAGCGCGATCTGCTCTTCGGCCGAGACCTGCTTGCGAGTGACGACGCTCGCAAACATCTGCCGCACCGCCTCGTCGGTGTAGATCTTGATCGCATTCTCCGGGATCTGCACCGCGACATAGCCGGAGAAGCCGGCGCCCGGCACGATCATCGAATAGCGCCGCACCGGGGTCTCGCCGGCCTTGCCGCTCTCGGTCGTGAAATAGGCAAGACCCGCGGGCGTCTCGATCTTGTCCTGCTTGACGCCGTTGGCTCCGGCTGGATTGGAGTTGAAGGCGCTCACGACCTCGCCATAGGCCGCCGGCGGCAGTTCTGTGATCAGCACCTTGACGTTGCCGTCCTCGCTCTCGAAGCCGGGAAAGGTCTTGGCCGTGTTGAGACCGACCAATGGCACCATGCCGAGGCGCAAGCCGGGTGGGAAAACGGCGTCGGCAGCCAGAGCCGGAAGCGCAGAGGCAACGAGGAGGGCGAGCGCAGCAAGGGGGCGGATCAGCTTCATGGGCACTCTGATTGGTTCACATTGAGGCCGTTCGATGGTCGGCCACCGGGCCGCTTTGTCGCGCGACCCAACCCGATGACGAGCCCGCTCGGCCGCCCGCCTTTTAGCGGGTTTGGTCTTGCCGCAACAGGGCAGGGCGGAACGCGGTAGCGGATGCCGGCCGATCGCGGGACCTGTTAATAATTCCTCACCCGCAAGGCGGGTTCAGCCCGGATATGATCTTCCAAAACCCAATGTTTTCACGGCCGAAACTTGCGTTCGGTCCTTGCGGGCCCCTCCCCCCCTCCTATATGAGCGTCAACCATCGCAATATCGCGAATGTTTGATCTTAGGGGGTTTCGGTTCGGGTGCCTTCTGGGCCCAGCCAACCTGCCGCAAAAACAAGGATACAGGACCATGGGAAAGGTCATCGGGATCGACCTCGGCACCACGAATTCGTGCGTCGCCGTAATGGATGGCAAGAACGCCAAAGTCATCGAGAATTCCGAAGGCATGCGCACGACGCCTTCGATCGTCGCCGTGACGGACGACGGTGAGCGCCTCGTCGGCCAGCCTGCCAAGCGCCAGGCCGTCACCAATCCAGAGCGTACGTTCTTCGCAGTGAAGCGCCTGATCGGCCGCCGCTACGACGACCCGATGGTCGAGAAGGACAAGAAGCTCGTTCCGTACAAGATCGTGAAGGCTTCCAACGGCGACGCCTGGGTCGAGGCCGACGGCCAGACCTACTCGCCCTCGCAGGTCTCGGCGTTCATCTTGCAGAAGATGAAGGAGACCGCGGAAGCCCATCTGGGCCAGAAGGTCGACCAGGCCGTCATCACCGTGCCCGCCTACTTCAACGACGCCCAGCGCCAGGCGACCAAGGACGCCGGCAAGATCGCGGGCCTTGAAGTGCTGCGCATCATCAACGAGCCGACCGCGGCCGCGCTCGCCTATGGCCTCGACAAGACCAAGACCGGCACGATCGCCGTGTACGATCTCGGCGGCGGCACGTTCGATATCTCGATTCTCGAAATCGGCGACGGCGTGTTCGAGGTGAAGTCGACCAACGGCGACACCTTCCTCGGCGGCGAAGACTTCGACATGCGCCTGGTCGGCTATCTGGCCGACGAATTCCAGAAGGAGCAGGGCATCAACCTGCGCAACGACAAGCTCGCGTTGCAGCGCCTGAAGGAAGCTGCTGAAAAGGCCAAGATTGAGCTGTCGTCGACGACGCAGACCGAGATCAACCTCCCCTTCATCACCGCGGACCAGACCGGCCCGAAGCATCTGACGATGAAGCTCACCCGCGCCAAGTTCGAGGCGCTGGTCGATGACCTCGTCCAGAAGACCGTCGAGCCCTGCCGCAAGGCGCTGAAGGATGCCGGCCTCACCGCCGCCGAGATTGGCGAAGTGGTGCTGGTCGGCGGCATGTCGCGCATGCCGAAGGTCCAGGAAGTCGTGAAGCAGCTGTTCGGCAAGGAGCCGCACAAGGGCGTCAACCCGGACGAAGTCGTGGCGATCGGCGCCGCGATCCAGGCCGGCGTGCTTCAGGGCGACGTCAAGGACGTGCTGCTGCTCGACGTGACTCCGCTGTCGCTGGGCATCGAGACGCTGGGCGGCGTGTTCACCCGCATCATCGACCGCAACACTACGATCCCGACCAAGAAGAGCCAGGTGTTCTCGACCGCCGAGGACAGCCAGAACGCGGTCACCATCCGCGTCTTCCAGGGCGAGCGTGAAATGGCGGCCGACAACAAGATGCTCGGTCAGTTCGACCTGATGGGCATTCCGCCGGCCCCGCGCGGCATGCCGCAGATCGAGGTGACCTTCGACATCGACGCCAACGGCATCGTCAACGTCTCGGCCAAGGACAAGGCCACGTCCAAGGAGCAGCAGATCCGCATCCAGGCCTCCGGCGGTCTGTCGGAAGCCGACATCGAGAAGATGGTCAAGGACGCCGAGGCCAATGCCGAGGCGGACAAGAAGCGCCGCGAGGCCGTGACTGCCAAGAACGACGCGGATGGACTGGTGCATTCGACTGAGAAGGCGCTGGCCGAGCACGGTTCGAAGGTCGCAGAGACCGAGCGCCGCGCGATTGAGGATGCGGTCAGCGACCTCAAGGAAGCGCTGAAGGGCGACGATGCCGAATCCATTAAGGCCAAGACCCAAACGCTGGCCCAGGCGTCGATGAAGCTCGGCGAGGCCATGTACAAGCAGCAGGCCGAGGCCGACGCCAAGAAGGATGCGGCCAAGGACGACGTCGTCGACGCGGAGTTCACCGAAGTCGACGACGACAAGAACAACAAGAAGTCCGCCTGAACCCCGCGAGGGTGATGATGCGGACGGCTTGGACCCCACACGCGCCAACGGCCTCCTCCCTCGCGGGGGAGGCCATCGTGTCGGGCTCGACGGGGCAAGGCTCTGTGAAAATCGGCCCCGTTACGATCGATCAATTCCCAGCCGTTATTCTGAATGCTGCCGTGCAATCCTCTGCCGCGAGGCGGAAGGCTGCCTATATCGTTGCATGGCGACGTTGCTTCGCTCCGACTTGAATCGCGATCGGATAGACTGAGCTCATCATGTCCACGTCCACCAAGCGCTGCTATTACGAAACCCTCGAAGTCGAACGCGATGCCGACGATTCCGTCCTGAAATCGTCGTTCCGCAAGCTGGCGATGAAGTTTCACCCCGACCGCAATCCCGGGGACGACACCAGCGAAGTCAAATTCAAGGAAATCAACGAAGCCTACGAGGTCCTGAAAGACAGGGACAAGCGCGCCGCCTATGACCGTTTCGGTCATGCCGCCTTCGAGCAGGGCGGCGGCGGTGGCGGCCCCGGTTTCGGCGCGGGCTTCGCCTCCTCCTTTTCCGACATTTTCGAAGATTTGTTCGGCATGGCCGGACAGCGCGGCGGCCGTGGCGGCCGCGAGCGCGGCGCCGACTTGCGCTACAACATGGAAATCACGCTCGAGGAAGCTTTTGGCGGCAAGACCGCGCAGATCGAGATCCCGGTCTCGGTCACCTGCGAAGCCTGCTCGGGCATCGGGGCCAAGGCCGGCACCAAGCCGAAGACCTGCTCGACCTGCGGCGGCGCCGGACGCGTACGGCAGTCGCAGGGCTTCTTCACGCTGGAGCGCACCTGCCCGGGCTGCCAGGGGCGCGGCCAGATGATCGAAGACGCCTGCCCGTCCTGCTCGGGTCAGGGGCGTGTCACCCGCGAGCGGAATCTGTCGGTCAACATTCCCCCTGGAGTCGAGGATGGTACCAGGATCAGGCTCGCCGGAGAGGGCGAGGCCGGGGTCCGCGGCGGCCCGCCCGGCGACCTCTACATCTTCCTGTCGCTGGCCCAGCACCAGTTCTTCCAACGCGACGGCGCCGATCTGCATTGTCGTGTGCCGATCTCGATGGTGACGGCGGCGCTTGGCGGCGAATTCGAGGTGCCGACCATCGAGAAGGGCAAGACCAAGGTGAAGGTCCCCGCGGGGACCCAGTCCAGCCGCCGATTCCGCATCGCATCAAAAGGCATGCCGGTGCTGCGCTCGCGCCAGATGGGCGACATGTATGTTCAGGTCGTGGTCGAGACCCCGCAAAATCTCACCAAGAAGCAGCAGGAATTGCTGGCCGAGTTCGAAAAACTCTCCTCCGGCAACACCCAGCCGGAATCCGAGGGTTTCTTCACCAAGGTCAAGGATTTCTTCGGTAATCACGCGAGTTGACGCGTCTTGACCGTGCCGCCTTCGGCCTATACGTCTTTATGACCATTTTCTGACACGCCGCGGTCACGCGGTCCCGGCCGGTCCCGACATGCCATTGCCATCGTCCGCGCGTGCGTTGAAGAAGCCCCGTCTCGATGACGAGGTGCGTTTTCTCCGGTCATGGATTGAAAAGCCCCTCCACATGGGCGCGGTGATGCCGTCGGGCAAGCTGCTGGCCCGGACCATGGCCCACTACGTCGACGTCAATTCGGACGCACCGGTGGTCGAGCTCGGGCCCGGCACCGGCGCCATCACCTCGGCCCTGGTCGAGCGCGGCGTCGACCAGAAGCGCCTCGTCCTCGTCGAATACAATCCAGGCTTCTGCGCCCTGCTGCGCGACCGCTATCCGCAGGCCAAGGTGGTGCAGGGTGATGCCTATCGCCTGCGCGACACGCTCTGGAACGTGCTGAGCGCGCCGGCCTCCGCGGTCGTCTCTGGCCTGCCGCTGGTCACAAAACCGATGCTGACGCGGCTGCGGCTCATTCGCGACGCCTTCACGGCGCTGGCGCCCGGTGCGCCCTTCGTCCAGTTCACCTATGCGGTGGTGCCGCCGATTCCGAAATCGCTGCCCGGCGTGTCCACAGAGGCCTCGGAACGGATCTGGATGAACCTTCCGCCGGCCCGCGTCTGGGTGTATCGCAAGGACTAATTCCGCCGGCATTCCTGTTTGCGTGGCGGGCTCGTTTCGCCGAACGCATGGAAGCGGATGTCCGCACCGAAAATCCTGATCATTCCCGGCTCACTGCGCACCGGCTCGCATAATGCGAAGCTGGCAGCGGTCGCCGCCTATGCATTCGACCAGGCCGGCGTCGACGTCACCCGCATCTCGCTCGCCGATTTTCCGCTGCCGATCTATGACGGCGATCTGCAGGCCAAGTCGGGTGTGCCCAAGCACGCGATCAATCTCAAGCGCATGATCGGCGCGCATCATGGCGTGCTGATCGTCTCGCCCGAATACAATGCCTCGGTGCCGCCGCTGCTGAAGAACGCGATCGACTGGGTCAGCCGCGTGCATGAGCTGCACGAGCCGCGTGGCGAGGTGTTCCGCAACCGTGTCTTCGCACTCGCCGGCGCCTCGCAGAGCCGGCTTGGCGCGGCTCGCGCGCTGCAGGCGCTGCGGCTGATCCTGACTTCCTGCCACGCCAATGTGATTGCCAGCCAGCTCACGCTCGCCTTTGCCGACCAGGCCTATGACGATATGGACAGGCTGAAGCACGAGGGCGATATCGCCGCGTTGAAAGACCTGGTGCGGCAGTTGATCGACATTTCCCAACGCATGATGTGAGGTGACATGACGCCAGCCGAGATTGCCCCGAAAGACCGCCTGATCGTCGCGCTCGATCTGCCCGGCGTTGATGCCGCGGAAGCGATGGTCAACCGGCTCGGCGACAGCGTCACCTTCTACAAGATCGGCTATCGGCTGGCTTATGCCGGCGGCTTGCCGCTGGTCGGCAAGCTCGCCGACAAGGGCAAGAAAGTCTTTCTCGATCTCAAGCTGCACGACATCGGCAACACCGTGGCGCAGGGCGTCGACAGCATCACCAGGCTCGGCGCGACCTTCCTCACGGTCCACGCTTATCCGCAGACCATGAAGGGTGCCGTCGAAGGTCGCGGCAGCTCGAACCTGAAGATCCTCGCCGTCACTGTTCTGACGTCCTACAACGAGGACGATCTGCACGCGGCAGGCTTCCGGCTCGGCGTCTCCGAGCTCGTCGAAGCGCGCGCGCAGCAGGCGCAGGTGCTCGGCATCGACGGGCTGGTATCGTCGCCCGAGGAAGTCGGAGCCTTGCGCAAGATCGTCGGCCACCAGATGAGCCTCGTCACCCCCGGCATCCGGCCGGCCGGCGCGGCGAGCGGCGACCAGAAACGCATCATGACGCCGGGCCGCGCGATTGCGGCCGGCGCGGACCACCTCGTCGTCGGTCGGCCGGTGGTGGAAGCCACGGACCCCAAGGCGATTGCCGAGGCGATCCAGAGCGAGATCGCCGAGGCACTCGGCTAACCAACAACACAGGGAGAAGAACAATGGCAAAAGGCTACTGGATCGGACGCGTCGACGTGAGCAGTGACGAGGGCTACAAGCCCTATGCCGTCGCCAATGGTCCGATCTTCAAGAAATGGGGTGGCCGCTTCGTCGTTCGCGCCGGCAAGTTCACCACCGTCGAAGGTGCCAGCCGCACCCGCAACGTCGTGATCGAATTCCCGGACTACGAGACCGCGATCGCCTGCTACAACTCGCCGGAATACCAAGCCAACATCAAGGTGCGCCAGCCGCACTCCGTCGCCGACCTCATCATCATCGAGGGCTATGACGGCCCGCAGCCGTCAGACGGCTGAGGCGCGCTCAGCTCCGTCATGGCCGGGCCTGACCCGGCCATCCACGTCTTCGGTCCCATATGCGTGGCCGTTCGTGGATGCCCGGGACAAGCCCGGGCATGACGGTGGCGTTTGCCCCTCGGTTGCCGGAACTGCCTCCCCCCGCTACAACGACCGTGAGAGGATCGCACCATGTCCGACATGCGCTTGATTGTTGCTGGAGCCGGCGGCCGGATGGGCCGGGCGCTGACGCGGGCGATTGCCGAAAGCAAAGGCGCGGTGCTGGCCGGCGCGCTGGAGGCACCGGGCTCGGAGCTGCTCGGCAAGGATGCCGGCGTGCTCGCAGGCCTGCCGGCCAACGGCATCAAACTCTCCGGCGATCTCTGGGCGTTGTCGAAGGACGCCGACGGCATTCTGGATTTCACCGTGCCCGCGGCGACGCTGGCCAATGTCGCGATCGCCGCCGAGCGCGGCCTCGTGCACGTGGTCGGAACGACGGGCCTGTCGGGCTCCGACAACGCCGTGATCAAGAGCGTCACCAACCGCGCCGTCGTGGTGCAGTCCGGCAATATGAGCCTGGGTGTCAATCTGCTCGCCGCCGTGGTCAAGCGCGTCGCCAAGGCGCTCGACGAGAGCTTCGATATCGAAATCATCGAAACCCATCACCGCATGAAGATCGACGCGCCCTCGGGCACGGCACTGATGTTGGGCCAGGCGGCAGCTAGCGGCCGCGGCATCGCGCTCGACGAGCATGCAGATCGCGGCCGCGACGGCATCACCGGCGCGCGCAAGCCCGGCGATATCGGCTTTGCGTCGTTGCGCGGCGGCACCGCGGCCGGCGATCACAGCGTGAGCTTCCTCGGCCCGTTCGAGCGGCTGACGCTGTCGCATCACGCGGAGGATCGCATGCTGTTCGCCCATGGCGCGCTGAAGGCCGCGCTCTGGGCGCATGGCAAGAAGCCGGGGCACTACTCCATGGCCGACGTGCTCGGCCTGTCTGACATCTGAAGCATGATCCGGAAAAGTGTGAAGCGGTTTTCCGACACGATCATGCTTAGCCAACGAACGAAACGGAAAGCAGTCAATGAGCGAACGTCTTCTCGTGCTGGTGCGGCACGGCCAGAGCGAATGGAATCTGAAGAACCTGTTCACGGGCTGGAAGGATCCTGACCTCACCGAACTCGGCGTGAAGGAAGCCTCGGAAGCCGGCCGCAAGCTGAAGGCGCAGGGCCTCGTGTTCGACGTTGCCTACACCTCGGTGTTGACGCGCGCACAGCACACGCTCGATCTCATTCTCGGCGAGCTCGATCAGAAGGGCCTGCCGACGACGAAGAACCTTGCGCTGAACGAGCGCGACTATGGCGATCTTTCAGGCCTCAACAAGGACGACGCCCGCAAGAAATGGGGCGAGGACCAGGTGCTGATCTGGCGCCGCTCTTACGACGTGCCGCCGCCCGGCGGCGAAAGCCTGAAGGACACGCTCGCGCGCGCACTGCCGTATTACGTGCAGGAGATCCTGCCCGGCGTGCTCAACGGCAAGCGCACGCTGGTCGCCGCCCACGGCAACTCCCTGCGCGCGCTGATCATGGTGCTGGAAAAGCTCTCGCCCGAAGGCATTTTGAAGCGCGAGCTCGCCACCGGCGTGCCGATCATCTACCGCCTCAATGCGGATTCGACGGTGGCGTCGAAGCTGGATCTTGCGGGTTAAAGACGTTCGCGCGCGGCGGAGCCGGCCAAACACTGGGCGTCGTCCTGGCCTTCGCCAGGACGACGATGTGGGGCAGTTTACGCGTAGCAACTATTACTGCATCCCGAGCTGCCCGGCCTCCCAGCCCAGCATCGCTTGCTTGCGGGTGATGCCCCAGTGGTAGCCGGTGAGCGTGCCGCTCTTGCCGAGCGCGCGATGACAGGGCACGACGAACGACACCGGGTTCTTGCCGACGGCAGCGCCGACGGCGCGTGAGGCTTTCGGGCTGTTGATGTTGCAGGCGATGTCCGAATAGGACACCGCGCGGCCCATCGGGATCTTCAGCAACGTCTCCCACACCCGGACCTCGAAATCGGTGCCGATCATCACCACGCGCAGCGGCTGGTCCGGCCGCCACAGTTTTGTGTCGAAGATGCGCTGCGCCAAGGGCGCGGTGCCTTCGTGATCCTCGACATAGGTTGCATTGCGCCATCGCCGCGTCATGTCGGCGAGCGCCACCTGTTCCTCACCGGGATCGGCGAAGGCGAGTCCCGACAATCCGCGATCGGTCGCGATCACGATCGCGGTGCCGAACGGCGAGTGATGGAAGCCGTAGCGCAGGATGAGCCCCGCGCCGCCGTTCTTCCATTCGCCCGGCGACATCGCCTCATGGGTGACGAAGAGATCGTGCAGCCGGCCCGGACCCGACAGACCGGAATCAAGCGCGGCGTCGAGGATGCTCGCGGAGTCCCTGAGCAAGCCCTTGGCGTGATCGAGCGTGAGCGCCTGCATAAAAGCCTTCGGCGTGATCGAGGCCCAGCGGCGGAACAGATGGTGCAGCTCGTCCGGCGTGACGCCGGCCGCATCCGCCATCGCCTCGATGGTCGGCTGTGCGCGCCAGTTTTCGGAGATGAAGGCGATCGCCCGGCGCACGGAATCATAGTCGCGCATCGCGGCGTTCTGGGTGCCCGGCCCGGCCAGGCGCTGGTCATGTATCGCGAGTGTCATCATGATTGGAAATGTAGGAGAGGGCGGGGTGCGAAACCACCCGATTTCCGATCCGCAAATCAGGCGATCGGATTGTAGGTCGGACCCCGCCGGGCGGCATTTAACGCCTCAACCAAACCTTTGTAAAAACTTGCCTTTTCGTCCGGTCCCAGGAAGCGGGCGATCTGGATCTGGTGACCTCGCGAGATCAGATAGAGGTGCTCGATGCCAAAATCCTCGTCGATTTCCATGTCGAGACGGACCCAGAGCGGGTTGAAGGTCCACTCGACCACCTGGCCGTGCTGGCTGACGCGCCGCACGCGCAATTCAGATGGTGTGACCACGATCTCCTCGCTGGCCCGCGCCGCGCGGAAATTGGCTTTGAAGGCCCACCAGATCACCAGCACATCGAGGCCGAAGAAGCCGAACACCGGCCAAGCGCCCATCATCAGGAAGACGAGGCCGGTGACGAAGCTGACGGCGCTCAGGAACAGCATCACGGCGAGGAAGCCGGTGCGGTTCAGCGAGCGGTGCGGCGTCAGGCGCGCGGAAAAGATCTGAGGTTCGGCCTCGCTTCCGGATCGTTCGCGCTCAATTTCGTTGCCTGTGGTCATCGTCCCTCAGTATATCCCGATCATGGCGAAAATCACCCGCAAGCCGGTCCCGCGTAAAACGTCCGTGCCGAAGAAAAAGGCAAAGCCGGTCGCGGCCAAACCGAAGGGACCCGCGAAGAAATCGCTTAAGGCCGTGAAGCCCTGGACGCCGCCCGAGGTCCACGAGGCCTTCAGCCGTTTCCGGAAGGCCAACCCGGAGCCGAAAGGCGAGCTCGAGCACGTCAATCCGTTCACGCTGCTGGTCGCCGTGGTGCTGTCGGCGCAGGCGACCGATGCTGGGGTCAACAAGGCGACGCGTGCGTTGTTTGCGATCGCCGACACGCCGCAGAAGATGCTCGACCTCGGCGAGGAACGCCTGCGCGAGTACATCAAGACCATCGGCCTCTACCGCACCAAGGCGAAGAACGTGATCGGGCTGTCGGCGAAGCTGCTCAGCGAGTTCGGCGGCGAGGTGCCGCGCACGCGCGCCGGCATCGAGTCGTTGCCGGGTGCCGGGCGCAAGACCGCCAACGTCGTGCTCAACATGGCCTTCGGCGAGCACACCATGGCGGTCGACACGCATGTCTTCCGCGTCGCCAACCGGACCGGTCTCGCGCTTGGCAAGACTCCACTGGAGGTCGAGCTCGGTCTCGAAAAGGTGATCCCGGCCGAGTTCATGCTGCATGCCCATCATTGGCTGATCCTGCATGGCCGCTATACTTGCCTCGCGCGCAAGCCGCGCTGCGAGGTATGCCTGATCAACGATCTCTGTAGGTGGCCGGAAAAGACGGTCTGAGACTGGCGTTCGGGAAAGTGGTTTGGAGTCTATCGTGAGTCAGCAGGAACAAATCCCGTCGTCGACACCTGCTGCCACACCGGCGCCGACACCGAAGTCAACGCAGCGACCGGCGAGTTCGCTGTGGAGCCGTTTCGCGATTCCGCTGTTCGCGGTGATCGTCGCGCTCGGCTTCGTCGCGCTGGCAACGCAGCGCTTCGACGAATGGGTCGGCAATTCGGTGGTCCAGACCACCAACGACGCCTATGTGCGCGCCGAGCTGACGCGGCTCGCCAGTCGCGTCTCCGGCGAAGTGCTGAGCGTCGGGGTCACCGACTTCCAGCGCGTCAAGGCCGGCGATCTCCTGATCCAGATCGATCCTGCCGACTATCAGGCGCAAGTCGCGCAATCCGAAGCGGCGGTCGCCGCCGCGCAAGCCGTGCTCGACAATCTGACCAACCAGATCGAGCTGCAATATGCGACGATCGCGCAGGCGCAAGCCGCGCGGCTCTCGGCCGAAGCCGTGGAGGTCGAGGCGCGGCAGGAGCAGGAGCGTCAGCAGTCCCTATCGCAGACCGAATCCGGTACGCGGCAGCGGTTCGAACAGGCGGTCGCAGGCTACGCCAAGGCGCAGGCCGACGTGCGCGCGAGCCGCGCGGTGATCGCGGCCCAGCAGCACCAGCTCGAAGTCCTGCAAGGCACCAGGAAACAGCGTGCCGCCGATCTCGAAGCGACCAAGGCGACGCTGGCGAGTGCGAAGCTCAAGCTCGGCTACACCAAGATATCGGCGCCGTTCGACGGCGTCGTCGGCGAGCGCCAAGTCCAACCCGGCGACTACGTCAACATCGGCACCAACCTTATCAACGTCGTGCCGTTGCCGAAGGTCTACGTGATCGCGAACTACAAGGAGACCCAGCTTACCCACGTCGCACCGGGCCAGCCGGTCGAGATCACCGTCGATAGTTTCCCGCGTGAGAAGCTGCGCGGCCGGGTGGAGCGCATTGCGCCCGCAACCGGCGCGCAGGTCGCGCTGCTGCCGCCGGACAACGCAACAGGCAATTTCACCAAAGTCGTGCAGCGCATTCCCGTGCGCATCCAGTTCGACGACAACCAGCCGCTGCTGGCGCGGCTGGTGCCGGGCATGTCGGTCGTCACCAGCATCGACACCAAGGCCGGTAATGGCGGAAAATGACGATTCCAGCCGCGGACCGCTCTCGCGCGGCGGCGTCGCCCCGCAGCCGCTGTTTGCGGTGGCGGCAGTGCTGCTCGGCTCGTTCCTCGCCAATTTCGACAGCCGCCTGACCACGATTGGCTTGCCGGACCTGCGCGGCGCGTTCTCGCTTTCGTTCGACGAAGGCGCATGGCTCTCCACGGCGGGCATCGGCTCGCAGATCTTCATCGCGCCCGCGGTGGCCTGGCTTGCCACCGTATTCGGCCTGCGCCGCGTGCTGGGTATCCCCAGCCTCGTCTATGCCGCGGTCTCGCTGATCATCCCGTTCGTGCACGATTATCCGACATTGCTCGCGCTCAGCGTCGTGCATGGCCTCTTGCTGGGCACCTTCGTGCCTGCGACGCTGATGATCGTGTTCCGCAATTTGCCGATCCGCTGGTGGCTCCCGGCGATCTCGATCTATTCGATCCGCGTCGGCTTCGCGCTGGACACCTCGAGCTCGCTGGTCGGCTTCTATTTCGACCATCTCGGCTGGCAATGGCTGTACTGGCAGAGCGTCGTGATCGCGCCCCTGATGGGCCTGATGGTTTATTGGGGCACGCCGAACGAGCCGGTGAATCGCGCTTTGCTGCGCGAGGCCGATTGGGGCGGCATGCTGCTGCTCGGCGCCGGCGTCTCGATGATCTATGCTGGGCTCGACCAGGGCAACCGGCTGGACTGGTTGGGGTCGGGAACGGTGATGGCGTTGATCATTGCCGGCGCGGTGCTGGTCGCGGGCTTCCTCGTCAACGAGGCCCTGGTGCGACAGCCATGGGCGCATATCAACGTGCTGTTCTCGCGCAATATCGGTCTCGGGCTGGTCCTGATCCTGCTCTATACGCTGACCAGCCTCTCCAACGCGTCGCTGGTGCCGAATTTCCTCGCCACCATCGCCCTGCTCAGGCCGGAGCAGAGCGGCTTGCTGCTGCTTACCTACGGCGCGTTGCCGATGTTCGTGCTGGTGCCGCTTTCGATCTGGCTGCTGCGGCATTTCGATACGCGGACGGTGGTGGTCGTGGGATTTGCCTGCTTCGCCGCCGCCAATCTCTGGGGCACGCAGCTCAGTCATGATTGGGCGCGCGAGGATTTCGCCGGCATCGTGCTGCTCCAGGCCATCGGGCAATCGCTGACCTTGCTGCCGCTGATCATCACGCTGCTGTCCAACTCCGATCCGAGCCGTGCCACCTCGTTTGCCGCCTATATCCAGATCATGCGGCTCGGCGGCGCCGAGATCGGCGTGGCGTTGATGGGGACGTGGCTGCGCGTCCGCGAGCAGATCCATTCCTTCTATCTCGGCCAGAATCTCGGCGTCGGTGACGTCGACGTGGTCCGCATGCTGAAACAGCTCGCCGACCATTTTGCGGCCCATGGTGCGGGTTCGGCCCAGGCCCGCGCGGTCGGCACGCTCGCGGGCTTGGTTCAGCGCGAGGCCAATGTGCTCGCCTATATCGACGGCTTCTGGCTGTGCTTCTGGGTGGCGATGGCCGCGCTCGGCGTCGTCGCCTTGGTCACCCGTGCGCCGCCCGGCCCGTTCACGCCAGCGCCGTTCGGCTTCGCCAGGATGCTGTTGCGCAAATGCGGGCTGTCGCTGACATAGGTTCGGGATCCAGACGTAACCAAGGTCGGTGGTCCTCGATGCTGTCTGATCATGGCGTCGTTAGCCCACAAGCCTGACGGATGGCGATCTGAACCGGCGAGGGTGGCAACGCCGCGTCGAACTCGCCTGTTGGCAGCAGCGGTGGCTGTGCCATGAAACGCGGGCGCTTCCCCCGGTGAGGTTGCGCGGCGTGAACCAGGAATGGATGGCACAGATAAACGGTACCTGCCGCACCAAGTGCCAGTTCAACCTCGCAATCTTCCGTAGAAGCGTAACCGTTGGCAGAGATCTGCCCCAGCGTCGCCCCTGCATCGCCATGGGGCAGCAGCTCCCGGGCGATGGTGGTGTGCGAACCTTTCCGTATCTTCGTTGGCGCATCATCAGGACCTACGTCCGAGAACAGGAAGAGCATCAGCAATGCGCGTCCGCTGCTCCTCACATTAACGCGCCACTGCATGAAGTCCGGATTGCTGAAGCCAAAACTCATGTCTACATGCCAGCCATCATCACCCGGGGATTCCGGTGAGGGAAAGCGGATCGGAAAAGTCCCGAGCGCTTTGGGCACGATCCAGCGACGGTCACCCGCGAGTTGGTCATAGGCTTCGTGCAGGATCGGCGTGTTGGCGGCTTCAATGAATGGTGGCGAAGACTTCGATCCCACCCGAATGACCGGCCGGGTCCAGCTTTCGGGCTCATGTGGCGACAGACCAATATCCGCCCACAATTCCTCCCTGCATTGCTCCGCAAGCTGCGTGCTGAAGGCGTTCTCGATCTTGATGAAACCGTCGTCGATGAAGTCCCGGACCTGACAAGAGGTCACGCCGACGCGCTCGGTTTTGGGCATTGCACATTCTCCGTTCGGCCATCGCGTCAGCGCAGCCGTTGTGATCTGATTGGCGCGGTGCGCCGAAACGACTTGGTCGCTCAGATCAGCGGGAGGAATGTGGACGTGAAAATCATGCCGCGAACCTATACGGAGGCAAAGGGCAAAATCAAGATGCGGCGGACCGGAACGTTCCGACCAGGGCGCGTCGTATGATCGCGCCGCCAGGTTTGCTCGTCCGACCTGTGCCCTAGCGCATCTGCCGCGCCGGCTCGATCAGCTCGGGCCGCGGGCCTGAGAGCCGCTTGTGCATGTGGACCATGAAGGCCATGGCGAAGATCGGCGTCGCCAGGTTCACGATCGGGATTGAGACGAAGGCTGCGATGAACAGGCCCGCGGTGAAGATGGTCGCGGCATTGTCGCGCCGCATCGCCTTGGCTTCTTCCGGCGAGCGAAACCGCATCGCCGCGAGTTCGAAATATTCGCGGCCGAGCAGCCAGGCGGTGGCGAGGAAGAAGACCAGGAAACCGGCGCCCGCGAAAAGCACCAGCGGCAAGGCGATCAGGTAGACCAGGATCGTCAGCAGCGCGGTCTTGACACCCTCGTAGATCGCCTGGCTGAACGGCAGCGCGACGCCCGGCCGCTCGGCCGGATAGTGCTCGCGCTCGACGATGTCGGCGACGTCGTCCACGAACAGGCTCGCCACCACCGAGGTAATCGCGGGCATCAGGAACACAGCCCCGAACACGACGCCGAGGCCCGCGGCGATCGAAATGATCCAGGACAGCACCTCGAGCGATGCGTGCCAGCCCGGACCGAGCAGGCCCTCCAGCCAGGCCTCGCCATAGGTCGCAAACCAGCTCAGGAGCCGCTGCAAGCCGATCGCCAGCACGATGATCAGCACCAGTGCGACGCCGATCGACCGCCACAGGATCGAGCGCATCGGCGGCGAAATCATTTGCGACAGCGCCTTGACGGCGGCATCCAGCATGGGAGTTCCTCTCACGAAATCACCCGCGAGAGGTAGACACCCCGGGCCACTTCGGCAAGGGAGATCGGCGGCGCCGCTTACGGCCGGATTGACCGCTCGCATCAACGAAGCCACGATGAATTCGGCAAGACGGTTGCTTCAGACAGCACGCGGAACCAGCCGGGAAAAGGAACAGGCTCTTATGGCGATGGAAGAATCGGCGGCCGGATTGCCGCTTGCAGGCGTCCGCGTCGTCGAGATGACCCACATGGTCATGGGCCCGACCTGCGGCATGATCCTGGCGCAGCTCGGGGCTGACGTGATCAAGGTCGAGCCGCCCGCGGGCGACAAGACCCGAAGCCTGGGAGGCATGGGCACCGCCTTCTTCCCGTTGTTCAACCGCGGCAAGCGCAGCGTGGTGCTGGATTTCGAGAAGCCTGAGGATCGCGACACCATGCACCGGCTGCTGACGACGGCCGACGTGTTCCTTGAGAATTTTCGCGACGGCCAGCTCGAGAAGCAGGGGCTTGGCGCCGACGAACTGCGCCGCCGGCATCCGGAGCTGATCATCGCCGGCCACAAGGGTTTTCTCTCAGGTCCCTACGAGCACCGCCCCGCGCTCGACGAGGTCGTGCAGATGATGGCGGGCCTTGCCGCCATGACCGGCACCAGCGAAAAGCCGCAGCGCGTCGGCTCGTCCGCCAACGACATCATGGGCGGCATGTTCGGCGTGATCGCGATCCTCGCGGCGCTCTATCAGAAGCGCGGTGGAAAACGCGATGGCGCCGACATTCGCATCGGCCTGTTCGAGAACTGCCTGTTCCTGGTTGCCCAGCACATGGTCGAATACGAGATGACCGGCAACAAGCCGCGCTCGATGCCGGAGCGCGAGCATGCCTGGCCGATCTACGACATCTTCGAGACCGCCGGCGGCGAGCGCATCTTCATCGGCGTCGTCACTGAAGGCCATTGGCAGAGCTTTTGCCGCGAGTTCGGCCTGACTGAATTCCTCGATGATCCCGCCTTGCGCACCACGACCGATCGCATCCTGGCGCGCGGGCGGATCATTCCCCGCGCCGCGGGGATCATCAGGCAATGGGACGTGGCAAGACTGTCGCAGAGGCTCGATGCGCTCAACATCTGCTTCTCGCCGATCAACCGGCCCGAGGATCTCTTCACCGATCCGCATGTGTTACGGCCGGGTGGGCTCGTCAACAATGTCACCGCCGATGGCAAGCCGTTCCGGGTGCCGGCGCTGCCGATCGAATGGAACGGCAGCCATATCGGCGAAGGCCTGAAGGTCGCGCCGCTCGGCGCCGACACGGCCGCCGTTCGCGCCGAGATCGACAAGGGAGACGTCACGTCAAAAACAACAGGGAGGCGCGGATGAGCCGGATTCAGGAGATTTACCCCGCAGAGCGCGTCAGCCTGCGCGAAGTCGGCCTGCGCGACGGGCTCCAGCTCGTGAAGAAAATTCCGTCGACCGACGCCAAGCAGCGATGGGTGCGCGAGGAGTATGCCGCCGGCGTGCGGCATTTCGAGGTCGGCTCGTTCCTGCCGGCAAAGACGTTTCCGCAATTCGTCGATGTTCGTAATGTCGTCGCGACCGTCGCTTCATTGCCCGGCGCGCATGGCATCGCGCTTGCGCTCAACGAGCGCGGCGTCAACGAGGCGCTGGAATCCGGCGTCGGCGAGATCGCCTCGGTGGTCTCGGCAACGGAAGAGCACAGCCAGGCCAATGCGCACCGCTCGCGCGAGTCCGCCATCGCCAATCTGAAACGCCTGTGCGAGCTGCGCGATGCCACCAGCCACAAGCCGCTGGTCAACGCGGCGATCTCGATGGCGCTGGGCTGCTCGATCACCGGGGCGGTTGACCCTGCGGAAGTGCTGCGGCTGGTCGACAAATGCCTGGAGGCTGGTGTCGATTTCGTCGGCATCGCCGACACCGTCGGCTATGCCGGGCCGAAGCAGGTGGCGGAGCTGACGCGCGCCGTGGTGAAGCTTGCAGGGTCGAAGCCGATCTGCATCCATCTCCACGACACCCGCGGCATGGGCATCGCGAACGCGGCCGCCGCGCTCGACGAAGGCGCGCGTATCCTCGACGGCTCGCTCGGCGGCCTCGGCGGCTGCCCCTTCGCGCCCGGCGCGACCGGCAATGTCGTGTTCGAGGATCTCGTCTTCCTGTGCGAGAGCAAGGGTTTTCCGACCGGCATCGATTTGGAGAAACTGATCACGGTGCGCAGGATCCTGCGCGAGGAGATGCCGAACGAAACGCTGTATGGCGGCATCGCGCGGGCCGGGTTGCCGGGTGGGAATGCGAAGGCAGCTTAAATCCGCAAGCGGAATGCTCTTCCCTTCTCTCCTTGTGGAGAAGGTGGCGCGAAGCGCCGGATGAGGGGATCTCTCCGCGAACTCGAAGAGGAGTAGTCGCGGAGACATACCCCTCACCCGTCTCGCCGCTTCGCGGCGAGCCACCCTCTCCCACAAGGGGAGAGGGGAACGCACCGTCTATTCGGCAAATCTACTCATGCCGGTGCGCCTGCTTCCGCGCCTTCGCCTGCTTACCGTCCCCCGTCGGAATCATCACCACACGGCCATAACGCACGCCGCGTTCGGCGATGATGTGGTCGGCGAAATGTCTGACCTCGGAGGCGTCGCCGCGCAGTGCCGTCATCTCCATGCAATTGTTGTCGTCGAGATGGACGTGCAGCGTCGCCAGCGCGAGGTCGTGGTGACCATGGAATTCCTGCACCAAGCGCTTTGAGAGATCGCGGGCGGCGTGGTCGTAGACATAGACGAGACCGGCGACGCAGGGCCCGGCCTGTGCGGTGTCCTCGCTGCTCTGTTGCAAGCCGGCGCGCGCGAGATCGCGGATGATCTCGGAGCGGTTCTGGTAGCCGCGCGCTTCCGCCGCAGCGTCGATCTCTGCCAGCAGATCGTCTTCGATCGTGATCGTAATTCGCTGCATCAAGATGCTCCCTCCCGCGCTCGATGCCATTTTACACGGATTCCGCGACGCTCACAGCCGCGTTGCCCGCAGCCGCAGCGCGTTCCCGACCACGCTGACCGAGGACAGCGCCATCGCGGCCGCGGCGATGATCGGCGACAGCAGCACGCCGAAAGTTGGATAGAGGATGCCGGCCGCGATCGGAATGCCTGCGGCGTTGTAGATGAAGGCGAAGAACAGGTTTTGCCGGATGTTGCTCATCGTCGCCTGCGACAGTTTTCGCGCCCGCACGATGCCGGTGAGATCGCCCTTCAGCAGCGTGACGCCGGCGCTCTCCATCGCCACATCAGTGCCGGTGCCCATGGCGATGCCGACTTCGGCAGCGGCCAGCGCCGGCGCGTCGTTGACGCCGTCACCGGCCATCGCGACGCTGCGGCCGGCCTTCTGCAGCTTCGTCACCACCGCGCTCTTCTGGTCCGGCAGCACCTCGGCCTCGACATCGGCGATGCCGAGCCTGCGCGCCACGGCTTCCGCCGTGGTGCGGTTGTCGCCGGTCAGCATGATGACCTTGATGCCCTCGGCCGCCAGTGCCTTCAGCGCCTCCGGGGTCGAAGCCTTGACCGGATCGGCGATCGCGAACAGGCCGGCAAGCCGGCCGTCGACGGCCATGTTGATCACGGTCGCGCCATCGCCGCGCAGCCGTTCGGCCTCGCCATCGAGGGTTTTGGTGTCGACGCCGATCGACGTCAGATACCGGGCATTGCCGAGCACGATGGTTTTGCCATCGACCTTGCCGGTCGCGCCCTTGCCGGTCGGCGAATCGAATTGCTCGACCTGGCCCAGCGCGAGCTGCTTCTCCTTCGCCGCGCGCATGATCGCGTCGGCCAGAGGATGCTCGCTGGCGCGCTCGACGCTGGCGGCCATGCGGAGGATGTCGTCTTCCGCAAAACCGGCGGCCGGCACGATCGCGACCACCTTCGGCTTGCCCTCGGTCAGCGTGCCGGTCTTGTCGACCACCAGCGTGTCGATCTTCTCCATCCGCTCCAGCGCCTCGGCGTTCTTGATCAGGACGCCTGCTTGCGCGCCGCGGCCGACGCCGACCATGATCGACATCGGGGTCGCCAGGCCAAGCGCGCAGGGGCAGGCGATGATCAGCACGCTGACGGCGGCGACGAGGCCGAAGGCCAGCCGCGGCTCCGGCCCGAACCAGGCCCAGGCCGCGAAGGCAGCGACCGCGACCGCAATCACCGTCGGCACGAACCAGCCCGCGACCTGGTCGGCGAGGCGCTGGATCGGCGCCCGCGAGCGCTGTGCGTCCGCGACCATCTGCACGATCTGCGACAGCAGCGTCTCACGCCCGACCTTGTCCGCGCGCATGATGAAGCTGCCGGACTGGTTGAGCGTGCCCGCGATCACCTTCGCGCCGGTCTCCTTGGTGACCGGCATGGATTCGCCTGTGACGAGCGACTCGTCGAGCGAGGAACGGCCATCCAGAATGACGCCGTCGACCGGCACTTTCTCGCCAGGACGCACGCGCAGGCGGTCACCGGCATGAAGTGCGTCGATCTCGACCTCGTGCTCGCTGCCGTCAGCATCGACGCGGCGCGCGGTCTTCGGGGCGAGCTGCAGCAGCGCCTTGATCGCACCCGAGGTCGCGTCGCGTGCGCGCAGCTCCAGCACCTGCCCGAGCAGCACCAGCACGGTGATGACCGCCGCGGCCTCAAAATAAACCGCGACCGCGCCTTCATGGCCGCGGAAGGTGGCCGGAAAAATCTGCGGCGCGATGGTGCCGATCAGGCTGTAGACATAGGCAACGCCCGTGCCCATCGCGATCAGCGTGAACATGTTGAGGTTGCGCGTCAGCAGCGACTGCCAGCCGCGGACGAAGAACGGCCAACCGGCCCACAGCACCACAGGCGTGGCGAAGACGAGCTGGATCCAGTTCGACAGCGTCGCATCGATCCAGTTGTGCGGGCCCGCGAGATGGCCGCCCATCTCCAGCACCACTGCCGGCAAAGCCAGCGCGCCGCCGATCCAGAACCGCCGCGTCATGTCGGCAAGCTCGGGATTGGGGCCGGTCTCCAGGCTCGCCACTTCCGGCTCCAGCGCCATGCCGCAGATCGGACAGCTTCCGGGCCCGGCCTGGCGGATCTGCGGATGCATCGGGCAGGTGTAGATCGTGCCCGCCGGCATCTCGGGCTCGGGCGTCTTGTCCTTGGCGAGGTACTTTGCGGGATCCTCGGCGAATTTGGTGCGGCAGCCGGCCGAGCAGAAATGGAAGGTCGCGCCGTGATGGTCGAAGCGGTGCTTGGACGTCGCAGGATCGACGGTCATGCCGCAGACGGGATCGCGGACTTTTGCCGCGGCGCCGTGGTCATGCGCGTGATCGCCGTGCGCGCCGCAGCAGGAGGCAGCGGCGGGCTTGTCGACCGGGGCAACTTTACTGGAACAGCCGCATCCGGAATGTGTTTCCGGCTTGTGATGGTGTTCGTGTTCGGCGTCGTTCATTTCCACGCTCCGGCCTTGCAAGTTATACCCTAGGGGGGTATATAGTCCGCATGCGCAAGGACATCAAGGCATCCGTCGGAAAACGTCTCGGCCGGATCGAGGGGCAGGTTCGCGGCCTCTCGAAAATGGTCGAGGAAGACCGCTATTGCATCGACATCGTCACGCAGATCTCGGCGGTGCGCGCCGCGCTGCGCCGGGTAGAGGAAGAGGTTTTGAAAGATCACGTCGCCCATTGCGTCGAGCATGCGATCGCGAGCGGCGACAAGGCCGATCAGCGCGAGAAGATCGCGGAGCTGATGGCGGTGATTGGGCGGGCGGAGCGGTAGGTCGCCGTCATTGCGAGGAGCGTAGCGACGAAGCAATCCAGACTGTTCGGGCAGAGACGGTCTGGATTGCTTTGCTGCGCTCGCAATGACGATGTTGGAGGGACGGCTACGCCGCCATCTCCAACGCGTATCCTTGCGCGCGGTACTTTGCGAGATCGTTCAGCAGCACAAAATGCTCGGAGAAGGCAACGCTCATCTCCGCGGCCGCCTCACGCATCACTTTTTCAGCCGGAACCGGCGCCTCTTCGTCAATCGCTTCAGGAACGAGCGGCGGCGCACTGAACGTTTCTGGAAACACTCCGAAGGTGCCGGCTACCTCCTCGAGCGGCTTCTGCTTGTCGGCCCAGTGCAAGGCGGTGTAGTCGAAGCCGTGCACGATGGTGGGTTTGACGACTTCGAAATAGGGCGAGATGTCGAAGTCGCGGGGCATGTAGAGCGAGGAATCGCGGATGTGCAGGATCTCGCGGCGGGCAGCACGGCTGCCGGCCTTGGTGATCTTGGGCAGGATCGGGTAACGCACGGCGTCGAACGCCTGCGCGATCAGGGCCGAGCAGATGATCTTGGTGGGATCGCCCGAGCCGATCGAGATCATGCGGCGCCGCCAGCGCTGCGGGATCGGCAGCGGAAACAGAAAGCGCATCAGGTCGACGATGTTCTTGGTGTCGTAGCCGAAGCCGATGCGGTTGATCGCATAGCGGCAGACCGTGGTGCGGTCCTCATAGGACAGCCCGACCGGGCGGCAGACGCGGGTGTGATAGGGGAAATATTTCGACAGCGGCGCGGAGGTGACGCCTTCGCCGATATTGGCCTCGATCAGCACGTGCGGCTCGCCGTCGGGCTCTTCCGCGCCCTCGATCGGGCCGACATAGAGTGCGCCGTGGGACCAGGTCGACTGCGTCAGATATTTGATGATGCCCGAGATGCGGTTGTTGCCCTCGACCAGCAGCACGTCGCCCGGCTCGATGACGCCGCGCAGATGCTCGGGGTCGCTCGGCGTGAACGGCTCATAGCCCGGCACCTCCTTCGAGAGGTACGCGGCAATCAGCTTGCCGACTGAATCAAGGACCGTCCCCATTTCAAAACTCCCCCACGGCCTTTTCCGGCCGTCTTTTTCTCTTCTCTACCATGGTCTGAACGTGTTGCAATTCGGTTCATCGCTCTGTGACATCAAGCACGATTGATTCACCATGATGGTTGCCGCGCAACATCAGATACGGCAAGGTTCGCTAGCTGTTCCCGTTTGCTGCAAGTCTCCGGAAACCATGCCATGACAATCACGCGCCGCAGCTTCCTATCGGCATCGGCGGGCCTTGCCGCGACGCCGGTCCTGCGCGCAACCGCCGCAACCCTGCCGCGGGAGGCTGACATCGTCGTGATCGGTGCGGGCGCGGCCGGAATTGCCGCGGCGCGGCGCATCATGGCGGCCAATCGCAAGGTCGTAGTGGTGGAAGCTGCGTCGCAGATCGGCGGCCGCTGCATCACGGATACGACCACCTTCGACACGCCGTTCGATCGCGGCGCGCGCTGGATGCACAATCCCGACACCAATCCGATGATCCGGCTGGCGCGCAGCGCCGGGCACGACGTTCTGCCGGCGCCGTCAGGCCAGAAGATGCGCATCGGCCGCCGCAACGCACGCGCCGGCGAGACCGAGGAATTCCTGGCGGCGCTGGTGCGCGCCAACCGCGCCATCGACGAGGCCGCGCGCGGCAAGCTCGATACCGCCTGCGCCTCGGTGCTGCCGAAGGATCTCGGCGATTGGGCCGGCGCGGCCGAGTTCATGCTGGGCGCGAGCTTCGCCGGCAAGGACCTGAAGGAGTTGTCTGCGATCGACAAGGCGCGGGCACAGGATCGCAACGCCGCGATCGCCTGCCGCCAGGGCCTGGGGACCCTGATCACCAAACTCGGTGAGCAGGCGCCGGTCGCGCTATCGACGCCGGCGAGTCGGATCGTCTGGAGCAATCGCGACGTCAGCGTGGAGACACAGGCCGGCAGGATCACCGCACGCGCCGCCATCATCACGGTCTCGACCAATGTGCTGATTTCGGGCGCGATCAAGTTTGGGCCTGACATTCCCAAGCGTACGCTCGATGCCGCCTCGAAGCTCACGCTCGGAAGTTATGATCACATCGTGCTGCAGCTACCGGGCAATCCGCTCGGCCTGTCGCGCGACGACATCCTGATCGAGCAGAGCAATTCGACGCGCACGGCGCTGATGATCGCCAATATCGGCGGTTCCTCGCTATGTTCGATCGATGTCGGCGGCTCGTTCGGCCGCGACCTCACCCAGCAAGGCGAGAAGGCGATGACGGCCTTCGCCAGAGAATGGATCACGAAGCTGTTCGGCAGCGAGGTCGCCGCCGCCGTGCAGAAAGCCAGCGTGACGCGCTGGAACGCCTCGCCGTTCGTGATGGGTGCGATGTCGGCGGCCTCGCCCGGCGGTCAGCTCTCGCGAAGAATCCTTGCCGAGCCGATCGGCAACATGTTCCTCGCCGGCGAAGCCACGCACGAGACGCTGTGGGGCACCGTCGACGGCGCCTGGGAAAGCGGCGAGCGGGCCGCGGACGCAGCCTTGCGCAAAATCGGTGCGCTGAAGGATGAGCCGACCGATGTCCCGACGCAGTCGACGAAGAAGCGCAGAGCGCCGCGGCCCAATTAATTCAGTCGTCGTCTTGGACAAGCGCAGCGCAGATCCAGGACCCATTACCCCGGGAAGTGGTTTGGCGAAGATTTGGGGTTATAAAAGCTGACCGGAGTAATGGGTCCTGGCTTTCGCCAGGACGACAAGGGATGGTTTACCGCAAAATCCCATCCAGCAGCGGCAGTCCCGCAATCACGGCTATCGCGATCAGCGCGTAGCAAATGGCGCGAAACACTTTCTCGCTGGCACGGCCGAACAGCGACGCGCCAAAGGCGACGCCGATCGCATAGACCGGCCCGACGATGAGCGAGAGCACGAGCGATTCGCGGCTGATCAGGCCGGTGGTCGCGTAACTGATCATCGAGAAGAAGTCCGACGCGCCGAAAAACAGCAGGATGTTGGCGCGCGCGACGATCGGGGCGATGGGACGGCCGAGCCAGTAGCCGACGATCGGCGGGCCTCCGGTCTGGGCGAGGCCGCTGCAGAAGCCGGAGAGGCTGCCGATGCCGACCGAAAGCCAAGCGTGGTCCTTGCCGCGATAGCGCCAGCCCGACAGCAACAGAAGCAGCAGCGCGGCGACGAAGCAGGAGATGATCCATCTCGTCGTGACGGGTTCGAGCACGCTGAGGAAATAGGTGCCGACGGGGACGCCGACCAGCGCGCCCAGCACGATCACGGCGGTGGCCTTGCGGTCGGCCTTGCGCCAGGCGTCGGGCAGCAGCGGCGCGGCCGCGACGAAGTCGATCACGAGGAGCAGTGCGGCAACCAGACGCGGCGCCGCGATGCTGCTCGCCAGCGGCATGAAGATCAGGGCCGAGCCGAAGCCCGAGAAGCCGCGCGCGGTGCCTGAAACGAAAGCGACGGCGCAGAGCGCCATCGCAACGGTGAGGCTGACGTCCTTTGGAAGAAAGTCAGTGAGACTCATGCTCTAGATTTCTCGAGCATGATCATGCTCTCAAAGTGCCGCCGGTCTTCTTCGTCACCTCCGCCACGATCTTCGCGGCGACGGCCTCGATCTCCTGGTCGGTCAGGGTCTTTTCGCGCGGCTGGATCGTTACCGCGATGGCGATCGACTTTTTGCCATCGTCGATGCCCTTGCCTTCGTAGACGTCGAACACGTTCACGGCGGTGATCAGCTTCTTGTCGACGCCCTGAGCCGCGCGCACGATATCGCCGCTCTTCACGGTGCGATCGACGATGAAGGCGAAATCGCGTGAGACCGGCTGGAATGCCGACAGCTCGATCACGGGCTTGGCACGGGTCGGCTTCTTCTTCGCCTCGGGGATGCGGTCGAGGATCACCTCGAATACCATCAGCGGGCCGCCGGCACCGAGCGCCTCGAGTGCGCGCGGATGCATCTCTCCGAAATAACCCAGCACGTTCTGCGGCCCGATCTGGATCGTACCGGATCGCCCGGGATGCAGCCAGGACGGGCCGCCCGCGACGATCTGAAGCGCCTGCATCGGTGCCCCTGCGGCGGCGAGCACCGCGAGCGCATCGGCCTTGGCGTCGAATAAGTCAGCCTGCGCCGAACCCGACCAATGCCGTCCCAGACCTTGCGACGACGCAAAGCCGCGGCGGGCGCCGCTTGCCGCCATGAACTGATCCTGCGGCCGATCGCCCTTAAACACCTGCCCGACCTCGAACAGCGCGACATCGCCAAAGCCGCGATCGGCATTGGCCTGCGCCGCCGCGATCAGGCCCGCCAACAGGGTCGGGCGCATGTCGGACAAATCCGACGCGATCGGGTTGGCGACCTCGAGTTCGCGCTGGCCGCCGCCGAACAGCTTTGCGGCGGACTTGGTGATGAATGACCAGGTCACCGCTTCGATGATACCGCGGCTCGCCAGCGCGCGCCTGGCGCGGCGGGTGCGGAGCTGGAGCGGGGTCAGCACGGGTTTGCGTGCGTCCTCGCCGCGCTCGAACGGCGTCATCGGCACCTTGTCGACGCCGTGGATGCGGACGACTTCCTCGACGATGTCGGCCTTGCCGTGCACGTCGGTGCGCCACGACGGCACCGCGACCTTCACGACCGGGCCCGGGCCCGCCATCATGAAGCCGAGATGGGTCAGGATGCGCTTCATCTCCGGCATCGGCACTTCGATGCCCGAGAGCCGCTTGACCTCGGTGACCGGAAAATCGATCACGCGGTCGTCGCCGAAGGTCTTGCCGACAACGACGTTCTCCGACGGCGTGCCGCCGCACATCTCCATCACCAGTTTCGTCGCGAGCTCCAGCCCCGGCACCATGAAGGCCGGATCGACACCGCGCTCGAATCGGTAACGCGCATCCGAATTGATGCCGAGCTTGCGCCCCGTCTGGGCGATGTTGATCTCGTTCCAGAGCGCCGATTCAATCAGCACGTCCGTGGTGGTCTCGTCGCAGCCCGAGGCCTCGCCGCCCATGATGCCGGCGAGCGATTCGACGCCGTGCTCGTCCGCGATCACGCAAATCGCGGGATCGAGATTGTAGCTGCGGCCGTCGAGCGCGAGCAGCGTCTCGCCGTCACGCGCGCGGCGCACCACGAGATTGCCCTTCACCTTCTTCGCGTCGAACACGTGCAGCGGCCGCGCGCGGTCGTAAGTCATGAAGTTGGTGATGTCGACCAGCGCGTTGATCGGGCGCAGGCCGATCGCGGTCAGCCGCTTCTGCAGCCATTCCGGCGACGGTCCGTTCTTCACGCCACGGACGAGACGAAGCGCAAAACCCGGGCACAGCGTCGCGTCCTCGACCGTGACCTTCACCGGGCACGGGAATTCGCCCTTGATCGGCTTGATGGTGGGGTCCTTGAACTTGCCCATGTCGGCGGCGGCAAGATCGCGCGCGATACCATGCACGCCGGTGCAGTCCTGCCGGTTTGGCGTCAGATTGATCTCGACCACGGGATCGCCGAGGCCCGCCCATGCGGCGTAAGCAGCGCCGATCGGCGCATCCGCGGGCAATTCCATGATGCCGTCATGGTCGTTGGAAATCTGCAGTTCGGCCGCCGAGCACAGCATGCCGCGGCTCTCGACGCCGCGGATGGTGCCGACACCGAGCGTGATGTCCTTGCCGGGAATGTAGGTGCCGGGCGGCGAAAACACGCTGACGAGCCCCGCACGCGCATTCGGCGCGCCGCACACGACCTGCACCGGCGCGCCACCGTCGCCGGTGTCGACCATGCAGACGCGCAGCCGATCGGCATTCGGATGCTGCTCGGCGGATATCACCTTCGCGATGGTGAAAGGCTTCAGCGCCTTCGCCTTGTCCTCGATGTTCTCGACCTCGAGTCCGATCATGGTGAGCTTCTCGGCGAGCTTGTCCAAGGGCTCGTCGGTGTCGAGATGTTCCTTCAGCCAGGAGAGGGTGAATTTCACGAGCTCAGCCCTCCCGCGAGCGTCGGTACTTCCAGCGGCTTGAAGCCGTAATGGGACAGCCAGCGGACGTCGCTGTCGAACAGCTGGCGCAAATCGGCGATGCCGTATTTCAGCATGGCGATGCGGTCGATGCCCATACCCCAGGCGAAGCCCTGGTACTCGTCGGGATCGATACCGCAGGCGCGCAGCACGTTCGGATGCACCATGCCGCAGCCGAGAATCTCGAGCCAGTCCTCGCCCTCGCCGAAGCGGATCTCGCCTTTGTCGCGGCGGCACTGGATGTCGACTTCCAGCGACGGTTCGGTGAACGGGAAAAACGAGGGCCGGAAGCGCATGTTGATGTGATCGACCTCGAAGAACGCCTTGCAGAACTCGTGCAGGATCCATTTGAGGTGGCCGAGATGGGAGTGCTTGTCGATGACGAGGCCTTCGACCTGATGGAATTGCGGCGTGTGGGTCGCATCGGAATCGATGCGATAGGTGCGGCCCGGGCAGATCACGCGGATCGGCGGCTTCTGGCTCAGCATGGTGCGCACCTGCACCGGCGAGGTGTGGGTTCGCAACAGCATGCGGGAGCCGTCCTCCTTCGGATGGAAGAAGAAGGTGTCGTGCATCTCGCGCGCGGGATGGCCTTCCGGAAAATTCAGCTTGGTGAAGTTGTAGTCGTCGGTCTCGATATCGGGGCCTTCGGCGACCGAGAATCCCATGTCGGCAAAGATCGTGGTCAGCTCGTCCCAGACCTGGCTCAGCGGATGGATGCGGCCGGCCTCGGCCGGCGCATCGCGCAGCGGCAGGGTGACGTCGATGGTTTCCGACGCAAGCCGCGCGTCGAGCGCCGCCGATTTCAAGACGTCGCGCCGCGCGGCGAGTGCCTCGGTGACATTGTCCTTGGCCTGGTTGATCGCAGCGCCCTGGGTCTTGCGCTCGTCCGGCGACATTTTTCCGAGCGTGGCAAGCAGCGCGGAGATCGAACCCTTTTTGCCGAGGGCAGCGACGCGCACCGCTTCGAGGGCGGCCTCGTCGCCGGCGGCGGCGATCTGGTCGAGGATGGATGTTTCGAGCATTGCGAGGTCGGACACGGTCAAATCCCTGCTGCCAAATTCGGCTGGGTTGTCGCCGCCCGAAGGCCGTAACGTCAAGCGAAAAGCCGGTCATTCGGGCTGACGAGCGGCTGGGTTGAACCTCGCGCGGGAGGCTGGCACCAAGGGGGATACGAGGAGGCTTTCGCGATGCTCTCAAGATCCGGTCTGGCTGCTCTCGCCGTCGTTCTCTTGGTCGCGAGCACCCCGGCGCGCGCCATGGTCTGCATGGAGAAGTCCATGACGCTGGACGAGGTCGTCGACAGCATCGCTGCCCAGAAGGGCTGCGAAAGCGCGATGAAGGTGTTTCAGGATTGCCAACTGACCGCGAGCGGCGATGTCCAGCTCGGCACCGCCGTCGAGAAGAAATGCGAGGCAGACTTCATGCCCGGCCTCAACATTGCGCGGAAACGGGCTTACCAACGCGAGCTGCGCGTGTGCGACCGGAAGTACCGGAATAAATCCGGCACCATGTATCTGTCGTTCACAGCATTCTGCCGGGCGGCGATCGCCCAGCGCTACTCGCAACGCGCGCTGAAAGCCGGCGGAGCCGGCCGTTAGCGCGGGCGTGCTCAGGCCGCCAGAGCGGCTTTGGCCTTCTCGGCGATTGCCTGGAACGACGCCGGCTCGTTGATCGCGAGATCCGACAGCACCTTGCGATCCACGGTGATCCCGGACTTGGCCATGCCGTCGATAAAGCGGCTGTAGGTCAGGCCGAACGGACGCACGGCAGCGTTGATGCGCTGGATCCAGAGCGCGCGGAACGTCCGCTTCTTGCGCTTGCGATCACGGAAGGCATACACGAGAGCCTTCTCGACCGCCGGCTTGGCGGTGCGGATCGTGTTCTTGCGGCGGCCGCGGAAACCCTTGGCGGCCTTGTAGACTTTCTTGTGCTTGGCGTGGGCGGTCACACCGCGTTTGACGCGAGCCATGACAAATATCCTTCGAAAGATGACTTGATGTTCGGATCGCCGCGAAAGCTGCGGCGCGGGTGGCAATGATCGTCGACGCGATCAGGCGTTCGGCAAGAAGTACTTCTTGACGTTGTCGCCGTCGGTCTTGAACAGCACGGCGGTGCCGCGCAGCTGACGGATCTGCTTCTTCGTCCGCTTGATCATGCCGTGACGCTTGCTGCGATGAGCGAACATCACTTTGCCGGTGGCAGTCACCTTGAAGCGCTTTTTAGCGCCCGATTTGGTCTTCAGCTTGGGCATTTGGCTCTCCTAATGGCCATAGAAATCCGCCCGCGAAGGCGGCTGGCCGTCAAAATGCTCGTTAGAGCGTTGATTGTGCTCAGGTTTTACGAACAAGCGCGAAACCCGCACGGACACCGCCACGGCAGCCCTTAATCAGCCGGGCAATGAAGGCTGGGCTTATGACAGAGGACGGGCGAATTGGCAACGATGAACCGGTGGAACCTAGCCGCCGACTATCCGGAATTGCTAACCTCATGTCCGAGCCGTGTCGCCGGAGCAGGATTAAAATGCCCTATTTTTCCCAATCGCTTCCGTCTTTGACGGATGTCGCTCGTCCGCGCCGCCTGGCGCTGTTGGCTGTGCTCGCCATGGCTGCGTTTCCGTCGACTGCCGATGCTCGCATCCGCGGCTATGACGGCGTCTGGAACGTCACCTTCGCCACCACCCGTGGCAATTGCAGCTCCGGCTACAGCGTTCCCTTCACCGTCGCCGGCAGTCGGGTGTCGTCCGCCGGCGGTGGCCGGGTCTCCGGCAAGGTCAATCGCAGCGGTGGCGTCGCGGTCGAGGTTTCGGTCGGGGCGTCCCATGCCAGCGGCGGCGGCCGGCTCGCCGGCGCGGCCGGGACCGGCTCCTGGCACGGCATCATCTCCGGCGACCGCTGCAGCGGCATCTGGCAGGCGACAAGGACGTAATTCGAGCGAGCCATCTCCGCGATGGAGGTGCGCTCCCTCTCCCGCAAGCCGGAGAGGTCGCAGCGGTGCTCGCGGCTCGAATATCCGACAAAGAACAAAACGGCCCGCCGGAGATCCGGACGGGCCGTTGAATTCTTCAGCCTAAAGAACCGGCGTCAGCGCGGCGCCAGAACCATGACGACCTGACGGCCCTCGAACCGCGCGTCCTGCTCCACCTTCGCGAGCTCGGCGACGTCGGTCTTGATCTTGTCGAGCAGCTTGGTGCCGATCTCCTGGTGCGCCATTTCGCGGCCGCGATAGCGCAGGGTGATCTTGACCTTGTCGCCTTCTTCGAAGAACCGCTGCATGGCGCGCATCTTCACTTCGTAATCGTGGTCGTCGATCATCGGGCGGAGCTTGATCTCCTTGATCTCGACGATCTTCTGCCGCTTGCGGGCTTCAGTGGCTTTTTTCTGCGCGGCGTACTTATACTTCCCGTAGTCCATGATCTTGCAGACGGGAGGGCTGACGTTCGGCGAGATCTCGACCAGATCCATGCCGGCTTCCTGGGCCAAGCGGATAGCCGCGACGGTCTCGATGGTGCCCTTGTTGTCACCGGTCTGATCGATCAGCTGGATCTGCGCATTGCGAATATCGTCATTGATGCGCGGCCCGTCTTTGGCGGCAGTGGGCGGGGCTTTATTTGGACGGCGAATGGGTGGTTCTCCAAAGTTATGAAAAGAGGCGGCTATTTTGCAGGAAGATACGGTTGCCGGCAAGCAACCGCTCGTGCGGCGGTCGAAAAAGCCTCAAATGCGAGGCATTTTGGCCACGGCGGGGCACGCAGAGGGACATAGACACCTTGCTTCTGTTCCGCAAGCGTCCCAAAGGGCCAATGACGACGTCCAGCTGCGCTGCGGAGCACGTCCGGACAGCTCAAACCGCACAGCCAGAGTAAACGTTCCATGAATCACCCAATTCCCGATGCCGTGCTCGACTTCATCGATGTGGGCGAAGGCCCCTCCGCACGCCGGATCGCGGTGCGCCGCCGCGCGGCCCAAAAATCTGGTCAAGAATCTGATCAAGAATCTGGTCCAGAACCTGGTCAAGGACCGGGACTGGTCTGGCTCGGCGGGTTCAAATCGGACATGCGGGGCAGCAAGGCCGTGGCGCTGGACGAATGGGCCCGGGACCACGGCCGCGCCGTGGTCCGTTTCGATTATTCCGGCCACGGCGAATCCGGCGGCGATTTCGCCGACGGAACCATCGGGCGCTGGCTCGAGGAAAGCGTCGCGGTATTCGAGCGATTCTGCGACGGCCCGCGAGTCCTGATCGGCTCGTCGATGGGCGGCTGGATGGCGCTGCTGCTCGCGCGCGAGATCAAAAAGCGGCAAGAGAAACAGCAAGCCAAGGCCTCGCTGGCGGGCCTGGTGCTGATCGCGCCGGCGCCGGACTTCACCGAGGAGCTGATGTGGAAGAATTTTCCGGCCGCGGTGAAGAAAGAAATCGAGACCAAAGGCGTCTGGCTGAGACCATCGGATTATGGCGACGGCTCCCCCTATCCGATCACGCGAAATCTGATCGAGGAGGGGCGCAACCACCTCGTGCTCGGCAGCGCCATCGATCTCGGCTGTCCCGTCCGCATCCTGCAAGGTGCGCAGGATCCTGACGTGCCCTGGCAGCACGCGTTCGCGCTGACCCATCGCCTGCCGGCCGACGACGTCGTGCTGACCATGATCCAGGACGGCGATCACCGCCTCTCGCGCCCGCAGGACATCGCCCGCATTCTTGCCGCCGTGGCCGAGATCGGGTGAAGGTATTTTGCTCAGTGTCATCGTCCGCGAAGGCGGACGATCCAGTATTCCAGAGACTGTAGTGATTGAAGCGAGAAGCCTCGGCGTACTGGATGCCCCGCCTTCGCGGGGCATGACAAGAAGAGGGAGAATCGCCGATGACCACCACCGCCATGCTGCGCGCGTTCTGCGACGCCGTCGAACAACGCAACGGAAAAGCGTTCGCTGATCTCTTCACCGAGGACGGCGTCTATCACGACGTGTTCTACGGCGCCTTCGCCGGCCGCGAGAAGATCGCCGCGATGATCGACGACTGGTTCTATCGCACGGCAACCGACTTCCGCTGGGACATGCACGATCCCGTGTCGAACGGCACCACGCTCTATGCGCGCTACACGTTCAGCTATCGCTCGACCTTGCCGGAGGCCGATGGCGCGCGGGCGATGTTCGAGGGCGTGGCGATCATGACGCTTCGCGACGGCAGGATCGTCAGCTATCACGAGGTCGCCAACACCGCGCCGGCATTTGTCGATCTGAAGTTTGCGCCGGAACGGATCGCGAAGATCGTCGCCAGGCAGGGCGCGGAGCTCAAGGCACGGCCGGAGATGCAGCGGCATTTTGGCTAGCCGTCGTTCTTGCGCACCTACCGCTTCGACGGATTTACCATCGGCTTGCGCTGCGCCAGCGCGGCGACCGTGGCTGTGCCGATCGGGCCCGCTTCGTCGTAGAGCCAGCATTCGCCGATCGCGACACCGTCGGTGGCCTGGTGGTTCACCACCTCGAAGCCGATCCAGCTCGTCACCGGCAGGCGGTGCAGATAGATCGTAACGTCGCTGTTGATGTAGCCGAGCCCCTTGTCGCCGGCGTTCGCGAACGGACTGGCGAAGTCGGCGCCGGTGGCGACATGGACGAACGGCGTCATCGGCACGCCCGCGACCAGCTCGCGCACCTCGCTCATCCAGAGTTTTCTCGGCCCGAGCGAGCCCATCTGGCCGACAATCGGTCGCGTGGTCCATTTGCCGTTCATGCCGAGCCTGGGATCGGTGGGCTTGGGAATGTCGGCCGGCTTTGGCGCGTCCCAGTTCGGCGGCGACCAGACATTGCCGTCCGGATTCTGCGTTCGACGCAACAGCTGGCACGAGGCGCGCGCCATGCCCACGCCGCCGGAAAAGAACTCCGCTTCCACGACGCGGATGCGCATCCCGTCGCGCACCAGCCGTGTCGTCACCTCGATCGGCTTGTCGATGGTCGGCAGCCGAAACATATCCACGGTCAGCCGCGCCGGCACGAATTCGGGGCCGGAATGGCGCTCCTCGATGGCGAAGCCGAGAAGGCCGACGATGACGCGTCCGTGCAGCGATTTCGGATCCCACGGGCCGTTGGCGACTTCCGTCGGGTGGAAAGTGTCGCCGTCGCGGGTGAAGAAAGGCATGTTTGTCATGATGCGCGAGCTTGAAGGAACGTGTGGGGAAATCAAGGGTGGCGAGAGCGTGCCTGCTCGCCACAACAACAGGTGTCATCGCCCGGCTTGACCGGGCGATCCAGTACTCCGAGCTGGCCGTGATTGAATCGATGGGCCGCGGCGTACTGGATGCCCGCTTTCGCGGAGCATGACAGCGGAGGATTAGGGGGCGGTGCGCCACTCCTCACGCACGCTTTCGTCGCTCTCGCCAGCAATCGCATTCGTCCTCATCGCCTCGAACTCGTCTCGCGGCACCAGCTGCCCCAGCGCCCACACCGCAGCCCCGCGCACCAGCGCGCTCTCATCCTCCAGCAACCGCCGCGCCTCGTCCGCCAGTGCCGCATCGCCGGAGTTGCCGATCGCGATCAGCACGTTGCGCAAAAAGCGGTCGCGGCCGATGCGCTTCACCGGAGACTTCGTGAACAGCGCACGGAACGACGCGTCGTCGAGCCGCGCGAGCTCGGCGAGACCTGGCGCGCGCAAAGCGTCACGTGCGGCGAGCTTGGCCTCACGGCCCTCCTGCGCGAACTTGTTCCAGGGACAGGCGGCGAGGCAATCGTCGCAGCCATAGATGCGGTTGCCGATGCGTTTACGAAATTCGCGCGGGATCGGTCCCCTGTTCTCGATGGTGAGATAGGAGATGCAGCGCCGCGCATCGAGCTTGTAGGGCGCAGGGAAGGCCGCGGTCGGGCAGATGTCGAGGCACGCCCGGCACGAGCCGCAATGATCGATCTCGGCGTCGTCGCGCGGCAGTTCCAGCGTGGTGTAGATCGCGCCGAGAAACAGCCATGAGCCGAATTCGCGCGAGACCAGATTGGTATGCTTGCCCTGCCAGCCCAGACGCGCGGCTTGCGCCAAGGGTTTCTCCATCACGGCCGCGGTGTCGACGAACACTTTCACTTCGCAAGGCGTCACCTCACGAGTTGCGGTAGCGACCAGCCATCGCGCCAGTGCCTTCAGGCGCTTCTTGATGAGGTCGTGATAGTCGTCGCCTTGCGCATAGACCGAGATCGCCGCGCGCGTGCGCTGTTGCAGGATCGCGAGCGGATCCTGATCGGGGCCGTAATTGACGCCGAGCATGATGACGCTACGCACGTCCTGCCACAGCCCGCGCGGATCGACCCGGCGCTCCGGCTGCGCGGCGAGCCAGTCCATGTCGCCATGGCCGCCGGATGCGATGAATTCGAGAAAATGTTGTCCGGCGCTCTCGATCGTGCCGGGCTCTGTGATGCCGATGCAGTCGAAGCCGAGCGCGCGGGCCTCGTTTGCCAGCGCCGTCTTCAGTTCGGTCGGATCGGAGTTCAGAAGTCGAGGTCCACGTAGGTCCGCGACGCCGGCACGCCGGCCAGCCATTCGCTCAAGAGCGGACGGAACGACGGGCGGGATTTCACCCGTGCGTACCACGCCTTTGCCGCGTCGTCCTCGCTCCATGGCACGTCGCCCAGATAGTCGATCGCCGAGAGGTGCGCCGCGGCGGCGAGATCCGCGTAGCTGAGCCGGTCGCCGGCGAGGAAATTACGCGTCTGCGCCAGCCAGCCGATATAGGCCAGATGATAGCGCACGTTGGCCTTGGCGGCGCGCATCACGTCGGCCGAGGGCGGGCCGCCACCGTTGTCCTCGCTCATGAAACGCTTGTAGATGCGCTCCGTGACGAGCGGGTGGGAGACTTCCTCGAAGAACTTTTCGTTGAACCAGGCCATCAGCCGGCGGACCTCGACGCGCTCGCCGATCGTGTCCGGCATCAGGCGCTTCAGTCCCATCTCGGAGCCATAGGCCTCGTCGACATATTCGGCGACGATCGCCGCGCCCGGGATCGGCGGCTGCTCGTCGTCCACCAGAACGGGCGTCGTGCCCGCCGCATTGAGCAGCAGAAACGCTTCGCGCCGCTCCCAGCTGCGCTCTTCGATCAGCTTCAGCTCAAGCCCGTATTCTCCCGCGATCAGGCGGATGAACCGCGAATGCGGGCAGAACGGATGATGAAACAGCGTAAACATGAAGCCTTTGACTATGTGATGGTGCTTAAGAATCCATCAATGTTTGTGCGGCGCCACACTAGTCATTCAAAACCGCGAAGCAAGGGCGCGCCGCCGCATTTTGCGATTGCAGCAAGGGAGCGGATGGGCGAGAAGAGCCCCGCTTTTCCAGCCGAAATGGACCGTAAATATGTCAGATGCAATACGGGCAGTGATCCTCGGCATCATCGAGGGTGTGACCGAGTTCCTTCCCGTGTCCTCGACCGGCCATTTGCTGCTCGCGGAGCGCTTCTTCCATCTCGGCGAGGGCGCGTTCTGGGACTCGTTTACGGTCCTGATCCAGCTCGGCGCGATCCTCGCGATCGTCGTGTTGTACTTCAAGAAATTGTGGGACGTCGCGATCGGCATGTTCACGGGCGACGCCTATGCACGGCGCTTCGTGATCGGCGTGCTGGTGGCGTTCCTGCCCGCTGTCGTCGTCGGTCTCGTCGCCGGCAAGTACATCAAGAGCATGCTGTTCAATCCGTGGGTGGTGTGCTTTTCGCTGATCGTCGGCGGCGCCATCCTGCTCTGGGTCGACAAGCTCGATCTCAAGGCGCGCGAGCACGACGCCACAAGGTTTCCGCTGCTGATGTATCTCTATATCGGCATCGCACAGTGCATCGCGATGATCCCGGGCGTGTCGCGCTCCGGTGCCAGCATCGTCGCGGCGATGTTCCTCGGGGCTGACAAGCGCGCGGCGGCGGAGTTCTCGTTCTTCCTCGCCATTCCCACCATGATCGGCGCGTTCGCCTACGATTTCTACAAGAACCGCTCCGAGATGACGATGGACCACATGGGCATCGTCGCCATCGGCTTCGTGGTGTCGTTCGTCACCGCGATCATCGTGGTGAAGACGTTCCTGGAATACGTCACCCGCCACGGCTTCGTGGTGTTCGCGTGGTGGCGCGTGATCGTCGGCACGCTGGGCCTGATCGCGCTGGCGCTGGGGCGGTAGACCCGAACGTCAAACAACTGCAGTCCGGACGCTGAAGTTCGTCATGCCCGGCATGACGGCGGGCTGGTTACGCGCTCTTGCGCTGGAACTGCCCGGCGGCGCGGAAGCGCCAGAGATATTGCGGGGCGATCGCCTCAAGCGAGTCGGGCGTGATGCCCAGGCCTTCCAGCGTTAGCCCGGCGGCCTTCGCCGCGTCCGAAACCACATTGTCGCGCGCGAGCAGCGTGACCTGGTCCGGCGTCAGCTTCAGCGCGCCCGGCGCGAATTGCAGGAAGTTGGCCTTGAAGCGGGCGAGGCCAAACGGCAGCGGCATCAGCATCGGCTTGCGATCGGCAATCTCGAGAATGGCCTCGATGATCTCGCGCATGGTCAGCACTTCCGGGCCGCCGAGCTCGTAGGTTGCGCCCGCCTTGGCCTTGCCGTCGACGGCATCCGCGACCGCGGTGGCGACGTCGCCGACATAGACCGGCTGCATCTTGGTGTCGGCGCCGATCAGCGGCAGCACCGGCGACATCCGCGCCAGGGCGGCGAAGCGATTGGTGAACTGGTCCTCGGGGCCGAACATCACGGAGGGGCGGAAGATCGTCGCCGACGGCACCGCGGCCAGGACCGCGGCTTCGCCGGCCGCCTTGGCTCTGGCATAACGCGAGGGCGATTCCGCGTCGGCGCCGATCGCCGAGACATGGATCAGCTGTGCCCCGGCGGCGGCCGCCGCCTTGGCGATGGTCTCGGCGCCCTTGGCCTGGACGGCGTCAAAACTCTGCGCGCCACCCTCGGCGAGGATGCCGACCAGATTGATCACGACATGCGAATCACGCAGCGCCGCCTCGATCGAGGCCGGATAACGCACGTTCGCCTGCACAGTGTGGACCTGCCCGACCTTGCCGGAGGGCTGGAGGTACCCGGCCAGCTCCGGCCGCCGCACCGCGACCCGGACCCGGTAGTCGCGCCGGCACAGTGCGCGGACCACATTCCGGCCCAAAAACCCCGATCCGCCGAAAACCGTGACGAGCGTGTCCAGATTCGATGCCATGGGATCCATTCCTGGGTCATTCCTGCGGGAAGAGTGCGTCTCGTCAGGTTTGTATCGGGCCGGTTTGCGATGCGCAATCCGCATCCCGAAGCGGGGTTCAAGCATGAATTGACAACCGCGTCACCGAACCGTAGTAACCGCCTCCGTGCCTAACCGGCATGCCCAGGTGGTGGAATTGGTAGACGCGCTGGCTTCAGGTGCCAGTGGCTTAACGGCCGTGAAGGTTCGAGTCCTTTCCTGGGCACCATCTCCTACTCAAGCGATTGAAATCGCTTCTGCAGGGAATTTGAGCTGCTGACCGGTACACAAAACCGAGGCACGGCGCTCATGGCGTACCGAATGGCCTACATCGCTCGTCCGGTCGGCTCGGATCGCAGGCGATCTGGAGGCGGCTGGCTTCAGTCGCTCAGGCAAGCGCTACGCGCCGACAGCCGTTGCCCGGATGCTAGGTGAGCTATGAACGACGTCCACCGCGCTCGCGGCCGAAGCTGTCGTCGCCATGTGGGAAAAGGTCGGCAAAGCTGATGACCCCAAGCGCCTAGGAGATCTCAGTGCTCGTTGACCGCAGCGCCGAGCTTGATCAGGCTCAGTGAGCGGTTCGCGGTCTCGCGCAGGCGGCAGTAGCTCGCGCTGCCCCGGTACATGCCGGGATCGACTTTGTCGAAGACCGCGCAGAAGCCATCACGCGACGCGGCGAAAGTTTTCTGCGACTCATTGACCGCCTTGATCACGTCGGCGAACCCGCCGGCCTGAACCTTCTTTAGCGCCTCATTGGTTTTCTGCGTCCAAATGGCGAGTTCGCGCGCCGCGCAGGCTTTCCATTTGGCGACATCGTCATTCGCGCCCTCTGCCGCTTTGATGCAGGGGTCGGCGACGAGCCCGACGCACGCGCCGCCGAAGCCGCCGGTTTTCTCCGCGGTCTTCAGGCAGCCATCGATCACCGCAAGTTCGGCTGGCGCGATGCCTTGGGCGAAAGCCATCGATGCGAGCGGGAGGCTTGCGGCGAGCATCGCGGCGGCAAGTTTGAGCTTCATTGGAGATCTCCGTTCGGCGCATCGAAAATATGGAACACAATACCACTGCGAGCACATGAAGCTCAGCGAGACGGTAGACCGGCGGCTGTGGCGGAAGGGCCGGACGGCGAGGGCGAAGGGAAAACGAGGGGGTATGCGGCTTCGGCTATGCCCTCTCCAATCAATGCCTTTGAATGCGCCTTGACCTGACTTACGAGATTTTCGACCAATAGGTGATACATGCAACTTTGGTCATCGAAGGCCCAGCGTTGGTTCACCTGAATGTGGAACAGGAGCTACGCTGACGAATAATGACGGCGGGACCGGTTAAGGCACGCACGGGCTCTGCCTCTTGGGCGTTAAAATTTTCAAGTCGGAACAGCCGCTTGGAGGCTTTCGAAGCCGGCCGTCGGGCCGATTTTCATTCCGCAAAACCCCATCGATTGCACCGTCCGAATTTACCCGACTTTAGACAAACTGGCCCTAAGTCAGCGGGCAGGCTCGCATCCGGCCGTCGGCGAGCACGGAGCCATCGGGCTCGCTTTGTCGTGAGGGAAACGGTGGATCAGCACCAGGTCTGGCACGAGCCGGCATTCGACAAGGTTGCGAACGCGATCAGCCCGTTCTTCCTGAGATCGGGAATTTATCTGTTCCTGATCTCGTTCATTTGCCTGTTTTACGTCTTGAACGCGCCGCTTCTGCTCGGTCATTACGATCTGGGCTGGCATCTCGCGGCCGGAGATCTCATCCGGGAACGCAACGCCATCCCGCTCCACGACCCCTGGTCGTTCACCCACGGCGACAAGTCGTGGCTCAATCTGTCCTGGCTCTGGGACGCGCTCGCCAGTGCGACGCTTCAATACGCGGGCTTCGGAGGCCTCGTCCTGTCGACGGTGGCCTGTGGTGCAGCGATTGCCGGCATCCTGACTGCGATCTCTCTCGGCTACGGTGCGTCGGCGATTGCGGTTTGCGTGGCAGTCTTCCTGGCCTGCCTGCTCTATCCCGCCTACGAAGTTGCGCCGAACATGTATCTCGCGGTCGCGCCGAATACATGCACGATGCTGTTCTGCGTCGTCTTCTATCGCGAATGCCTGCGACGTACGCGATGGTTCGTGCTTCCCGTGTTGATGGCGTTTTGGGCCAATCTGCACGGCGGTTTTCTGCTCGGGTTTTTCGTGATTGGCGTCTTCTGCGGCGCCGCCTTCCTCAGAGGCGCCTGGGCCGATCTCAGGGTCCTCGTTCTCGCGGCAATCGGGTGCCTTGCTGCGACATTCGTCAATCCGCTCGGCTGGAATATCTATGCCGGTGCCGCCGCGACGATGGGGCACTTCGTCCAGGGTAACATTACCGAATGGCGGTCCTACTACGACAACATTGAAATACCCGGCAGCATTCCGGGCATCCTGTATATGCTGGCCTTCGTCGCGCTCGAGCTTCGCTACAGAAATTCCAGGCCAGTCCCGCTCGAACCGAGATTGATGTCCTGGCTGTTCCTGATTCTGGGACTGTGTCAGTTCAGGTACATCGCGTTCTTCTTCATCTTCTCGACTGTGCCGATGGCGCTTCACCTCAGCCGCTTGCTGCCTCGGCGTCTCACCGCTGTTGACGTGCGTGGAGCGTTGCTGGCCGCCGGCATCGTCGGTCTCGGCAGCCTGCCGCTGGCCTATTTGCGCGTTGCGCCGGCGCTCGCACTTCCGACGATGCTGTCGAGCGAAGATGCCGGCTATCTGCAAAACAATTTCGCCGATGCGCGGGTCCTGAACCATTGGAATATCGGCGGCTACCTGATTTTCACGACGCACGGCACCGTTCGCCCGTTCGTCGATGGCCGCGCCGCGACCGCCTATCCGGACGATTTGCTGCGCGACTATTTCAAGCTGGTGAGCTGGGACATCGACGAGGCCACATGGGACATGGTGCTCGACAAATACCGGATCGACGCCGTGCTGTGGGTCAAGGCGCACGAACAGCTGCGGCAGTTCCTGGTGGAGCGGCGAGGCTGGCGCGAGCAATACACCGGCGCTTACGTGACCGTTTACGTCAGGCCCCAATCCAGTTTGGCTGGCGAAGCCAAAACACAATGACGACCAGCGCCGCAGCTCTGCCCGCGATCGCGCCCGCCGCCAAAGCCGAAAGCTTCGCGACGCGGTACGGCGCCTTGTGCGCATTGCTGCTACTGGCTGCGGCAGTCCGGCTGCCGCTCGCCTTTTGGCCGAACATCGTTCACGTCGACGAGCTGTATCAATATCTGGAGCCGGCCTGGCGCCTGCTTGGCCACCAGGGTGTCGTCACCTGGGAATGGCGCGACGGCATCCGGAGCTGGTTTCTGCCGACCTTGTTCGCAGGGCCGGTCGCTCTCGGCGACTGGCTTGCGCCGGGCGGATGGGGTGCCTTCGTCGTCCCTCGCCTGGTGGTCGGGCTTGCCTCGCTGTCGATCGTCGTCACGGCCTGGCATTTCGGCGAACGCATCTCCCGGTCGCATGCCGTCGTTGCGGCGTTTGCCGCCGCGGTCTGGTTTGAGCTGGTCTATTACGCGCCCCACACGCTGAGCGAACCGCTGGCGACGGCCGTGATCTTGCCGGCGGCCTATCTGCTGACGGGCGAACTGGCGCGACACCGGCTCTTCACCGCGGGCGCATTGCTTGCTCTCGCCTGTGTCTGGCGCTTTCAATATGTACCGGCTTGCGCGGTGTTTGCGTTGGCGGCGTGCTGGCGCGACCTGCGAAACGCGATCGCCCTGGTCGCGGGCGGATGCGTCGTCCTGGTGCTGTCCAGCGCCCTCGACCTGGCCCACGGCTCAGCGCCGTTTGCGTGGCTCGTCCGGAATATTCAGCAAAACCTCCTGCATGACCGCGCTTCGGAATTCGGTGACGCGCCCGCGGCCGCCTACGTTCTGCAGGCTTCAATTCTGTGGTCGGGCACGACGCTGCTGATGCTGCTGGCGCTCTGGCGCGGTTGGCGACATGCCCCCCTGCTGATCGTCGCGGCCGTCGTCAACGTCGCGTTTCACAGCATGATCGTGCACAAGGAATACCGCTTCATTTTCCTGTCGATCGCCCTGCTGATCATCGCGGCGGCACTTGGCTCCGCCGATTGGGTCCAGATGATGCGCCGGCAAAACCCGTGGCGCTCACTTGCCGTCGTATGTGGCGGCTGGCTGCTGCTCTCGCTCGGTCTGTCGGGCGCAACGCTGATCATGCGTGACAACTGGATGCGCGGCATCGGCGTGGCCCAGCTGATGGCGGAGCTCGAGGCCGATCCTGAATTTTGCGGTCTGGCCCTGTACGCGATCAACTATCCCTTTGTGCCCGGACGCGGGCAGCTCGCGGCCCGCCGGCCGATCTATTCCTTTTATCGGGACGACCCCCTGGCCAAGGGGCGACTTCCGGCTGTGGTGAAGACGCACCAGGCCGGGTTCAACCGCATCATCGGCCCGACGAGCCTGGCCAGCGAATTGCCGGCGGATTTCTCGCCACGAAGTTGCGCGATGATGAGCGATGACAAGCCGGCCTGCGTCTTCGCGCGGCGCGGGGCTTGCGATGCGCCCGCCAGCCCTTTCGGCGTCAACGACGTGCTCGTGCGCCTGAACTACTAGCCGCGCCTGATGCTTGCGCCGGCGGCTGCCAGCGGATACATCGCGGCCGGCCCTCGCCAGCGTCTGTCCCGGGGATTAGCCTGCCTAGGCGCACCGATTCGATTGAGGTTTGAAACGCCATGACCGTACGCCTGCACCGCGGCGACCTGCCCGATCTGTCCCGCTACACCGGAGCGGTGGCGATCGATACCGAAACGATGGGCTTGAACCCGCATCGCGACCGGCTCTGCGTGGTGCAGCTCTCGCCCGGCGACGGCAGCGCGGACGTGGTGCAGATCCCCAAAGGTCATACCGACGCGCCGAACCTGAAGGCGCTGCTGGCCAATCCCGCGAACACGAAAATCTTCCACTTTGCGCGATTCGACGTCGCGGTGCTGTATCAGACGTTTGGTGTCATGACCGGGCCGATCTACTGCACCAAGATCGCCTCCCGCCTGATCCGCACCTATACCGACCGCCATGGTCTCAAGGACCTCGTGCGCGAGGTGCTCAATGTCGATCTCTCCAAGCAGCAGCAATCGAGCGATTGGGGTTCCGACAGCCTGACTGAGCCGCAGCTCGCCTACGCCGCCTCCGACGTGCTGCATCTGCACGGCTTGCGCGAGCGGCTCGATGCCATGCTGGCGCGAGAAGGCCGCACCGCGCTGGCCAAAGCCTGTTTCGACTTCCTGCCGACCCGCGCCTTGCTCGATCTCCAGGGCTGGGCCGAAGAGGACATTTTCGCGCATTCCTAGCGTTTCGCGTAGCGGCCGGGTGGGGCGGTCGCCCCGTTTCAGACACTTTCGTAACGGCCTGTCGCTGGCTGCATATTTTGGCGTTGCCGGCTACAATGGGGCGCCCGCCAGCCGGACAAGGCGGGCGACACCTCAGGAGCCCAGGTGAATTCGGCCCATAATGTCACCTACGATGCCGCGCTTGCGGCGAAGTTCGCCAGCGCGGCGCGCCACAGCCGCCTGGTGCGGATTCTGCGCGTCGCGGTGCCGGCGACGGTGGCTGCGGCAATGGGTCTGCTCGTCCTCATCTCGACCATCTTCAACCCGTTCCAGATCCCCGTGAAGCTCGACTCCGGAAATCTCGTGGTGACAGGCACCAAGATCACGATGGAATCGCCGCATATGTCCGGCTTCACGCCGGACCAGCGGCCCTATGAGCTCTGGGCCAAGACCGCGACCCAAGACATCACCGATCCCGATCATGTCGATCTCCATGATCTGCGCGCGAAGGTGCTGATGGAAGACCAATCGACCCTGTTCCTCGATGCCCGCACCGGACGGTTCGACAACAAGCAGCAACAGCTCGACCTGCACAAGGACATCTTCCTGCGCACCTCGACCGGCTACGAGGCGCGGCTGAACTCGGCCTTCGTCGACATGGGCAAGGGTACGGTTTCGTCGGATGAGCATGTCGACGTCAAGCTGACCAACGGAACGCTGACCGCCGATCGGCTGCGGATCACGGAGGGCGGCGACGTCATCCGCTTCGAAGGCAATGTGGTGATGCACCTCGACAAGCTGGACGATCCCGCCGCCGCTCAGCCTGCGCCGGCCGAACCCGCGCCGGCGGCGAAGACACGTACGCCCCCGAACAAGTCCGCCAATTCAAAGTGATTTTCATGATCAGGTTTTTCCCGCGCAACCACGACAAGCGGCGCGTCATCCCTGGTGCGGCCGCGCTCGCCGTCGGCATCGCACTGGTCGCAACGGGCGTGGCGAGCGCGCAGAGCACGATGCAAGGCGTGCCCAACGCGATGCAGGGCTTCTCGCAGAACCGCGATCAGCCGATCCAGATCGAAGCCGCCTCGCTCGAGATGCGCGACAAGAAAAAGGAAGCGACCTTCTCCGGCAATGTGAAGGTCATCCAGGGCGACACCACCATGACCTCGAAGACGCTGGTGGTGTTTTACGATTCGGGCGGCGACAAGCCGGCCACGCCACAGCCTGCGGCAAAGGCGTCAAAGGGGGCGCCGATGCAGTCGGCGACGCCGGGGCCGGGGGGGAACTCCTCGATCAAGCGGCTGGAGGCGCGCGGCAATGTCGTGGTCACCCAGAAGGACCAGGTGGTGACGGGCGAGACCGCCGTGTTCGACACCCGCACCAACCTCATCACCATGCTTGGCGGCGTCGTCTTGACGCAGTGCAAGAACGTGCTGCGCGGCGACCGGCTGGCGGTCGACATGACCACGGGCGTGTCGCGTGTGGAATCCGACAGCGGCCGGGTGCAGGCGCTGCTGCCGCAGGGCGGCGGCAATGATTGCGGATCCGGAGGCGCGGGCAAGCCCGGCGCGGGACCTCTGCAATTGCCTGGCGCAAATAAGCCCAAATAAGTCCAGTTAAGTCCAAGCCAGGCGAAGTAAATTTGAAGAATGATTTCAGTTGCTTGGCTCGATCACTCCCGATCCGAGGTTGAAGCTTGCCCGTCGAGACTGTATCTAGCGCAAAGGGCTTTCGAAGCGGGGTTCGCCGCTTTTCGGGCGTGTTTCACTGGGCATGAGACATCCCTTCATTCATGCTGCGTCGGCGAATCCTGAGGCCGGCGCGGCAGATCGCGCGAATACCGCGCAGGATCGTCGCGCAGAATCGTCGCGAAAGGCTAGAAGGCGGGGATGGTCGATCTCTTCAGCATGTTCCGTCGGCGCCCCGCCAAACGCGGCCGGCCAGGATTTGCGCGCCAGGACATCACCGCGCTCGGTGACAGCGTCGGCGGTCTCGTGGCCAGCCCGGTCAGGGACGCGCCGCCGATCGCCCGTAACCAACCGATGCATGCGCCCGATCAATTCCAGGGCGACTATCAGGCCGAGCCGCCTCGGGCCCAGGCGGTTCACCCCGTGAGGGCTGCCGGCAGGCCCAACGGGTCCGGCGGGCCGCAGCTCTTGAAGAGGCCGGGCTTCCTGGCTGTGCATAGCGTGGAAAAGAGTTTTGGCAGCCGCCAGGTCGTGCGCGGCGTCAGCATCTATGTGCGCCGCGGCGAAGCGGTCGGCCTGCTCGGCCCCAACGGCGCCGGCAAGACCACCGTGTTCTACATGATCACCGGCCTGATCAAGGCCGATCGCGGTGCGATCGAGCTCGACGGCCACGACGTCACCAAGCTGCCGATGTATCAGCGTGCGCGGCTCGGCATCGGCTATCTGCCGCAGGAGGCCTCGATCTTCCGCGGCCTCACGGTCGAGCAGAACATCCGCGCCGTGCTCGAAGTGGTCGAGCCCTCGCGCAAGAAGCGCGAGCAGCAGCTCGACTCGCTGCTCGACGAATTCAACATCACGCGCTTGAGGAAATCGCCGTCGATCGCGCTGTCCGGCGGTGAGCGGCGCCGCGTCGAGATCGCGCGTGCGCTGGCGACGCGTCCGAACTACATGCTGCTCGACGAGCCCTTTGCCGGCATCGATCCGATCGCGGTCGGCGACATCCAGGACCTCGTTCGCCATCTCACCAACCGCGGCATCGGCGTGCTGATCACCGACCACAATGTGCGTGAGACGCTAGGCCTCACCGATCGCGCCTACATCGTCTATGCCGGTGAAATCCTGACCGAGGGGAGCCCGGATGAGATCGTGGCCGATCCGGACGTGCGCCGCCTTTACCTTGGCGAGGAATTCCGCCTCTAGCCCGTTTTTCCAATTCGTCAAGACGTGTACATCGGGCTTAGACTAGGATAAGCAAAAATCGGACCAACTTTTTGGGATCGGTTCTTGCTTCATGGCGCTTTCGCAGAGATTAGAGTTCCGGCAATCGCAGTCGCTGGTCATGACGCCGCAGTTGATGCAGGCGATCAAGCTGCTGCAATTGTCCAATCTCGATCTCACGACCTTCGTCGAAGAGGAACTCGAGCGTAACCCCCTGCTGGAACGGGCCAATGACGAGCCGCCCGCGGGCGAGGGCCCGGCCGAGACCGGCCAGTTCAACGACAGCGACGGCGGCCACAACGACGAGCCGGGCGGCGGCCCGGGCGAAGCGTTCGAGCCCGGCCAGGAAGAGTGGATGAGCAAGGATCTCGGCACCCGCGCCGAGATCGAGCAGACCATGGACACCGGGCTGGACAACGTCTTCTCCGAGGAACCGGCCGAGGCGGCCGCCCGCACCGCCCAGGATGCGGCGCCGACCACCTATACCGAATGGGGCGGCGGCGCCTCCGGTGACGAGGACTACAATCTCGAAGCCTTCGTCGCCGCGGAGATGACGCTCGGCGACCATCTCGCCGAGCAGCTCTCGGTTGCTTTCACCGGGGCCGCGCAGCGCATGATCGGCCAGTATTTGATCGACCTCGTCGACGAGGCCGGCTATTTGCCCCCGGATCTCGGCCAGGCCGCCGAACGGCTCGGCGCATCGCAACAGGACGTCGAGAACGTTCTTGCCGTCCTGCAAAAATTCGATCCGCCCGGCGTCTGCGCGCGCAGTTTGAGCGAATGCCTGGCGATCCAGCTCCGCGAGCTCGACCGCTACGATCCCGCGATGCAGGCCTTGGTCGAGCATCTCGATCTCCTCGCCAAGCGCGACGTCGCGGCCTTGCGCAAGCTCTGCGGCGTCGACGACGAGGACATCGCCGACATGATCGGCGAGATCCGCCGGCTCAATCCCAAGCCCGGCATGAAGTTCGGTACGGCCCGGCTCCAGACCATGGTGCCCGATGTCTATGTCCGCCCGGGTCCCGACGGCGGCTGGCATGTCGAGCTCAACAGCGACACCTTGCCGCGCGTGCTGGTCAACCAGACCTACTATTCGCAGCTCTCGAAGAAGATCGGCAAGGATGGCGACAAATCGTATTTCACCGACGCGCTTCAGAACGCGACGTGGCTGGTGCGCGCGCTCGACCAGCGCGCCCGCACCATCCTGAAAGTCGCAACCGAGATCGTGCGCCAGCAGGACGGCTTCTTCACCCATGGCGTGGCGCATCTGCGACCACTGAATCTGAAGGCCGTCGCCGACGCCATCCAGATGCATGAATCCACGGTGTCGCGCGTCACCGCCAACAAATACATGGCGACCAATCGCGGCACGTTCGAGCTGAAATATTTCTTCACGGCCTCGATCGCGTCGGCCGATGGCGGCGAGGCGCATTCGGCCGAAGCCGTGCGTCACCACATCAAGCTGCTGATCGATGCGGAGGCGCCGTCTGCGATCCTGTCCGACGACACCATCGTGGAACGCTTGCGCGGCTCGGGCATTGATATCGCCCGCCGCACGGTCGCGAAGTACCGCGAAGCCATGCGCATTCCTTCCTCGGTGCAACGCCGTCGCGACAAGCAGAGCGCTCTTGGTAACGTCCTCTCCACCGCCATGGCCGATCGCTCCCGCAATCCCGAACCGGCCTGATTGCGCCGGCGCCAAATCGCGCTACTCTCGATCTGCTATCGGGCCCGATCCTGGCCAGGCACGAACCAAGCGAGGTTCACATGACTCTCCGCATCTCGGGAAAGAGCGTCAACGTCGGCGAGGCCCTGCGCGGCCGTGTCACCGACCGGACTGAAGAGGTCCTGCGCAAATATTTCGACGGCAATTATTCCGGCCACATCACGCTGAGCAAGGACGGCTTCGGCTTCCGCACCGACTGTGCGCTGCATCTTGATTCGGGAATCACGCTCGAGGCCGATTCGAACGCACCGGATGCCTATGCCAGTGCCGACCAGGCGCTGGTGATGATCGAGAAGCGGCTCAAGCGCTACAAGAGCCGGCTCAAGGATCGCTCCGCACGCAAGGCCCATGTCGCCTCCGCGGCGCTGGCCGCCATGGATGCCACCAGCTACGTGCTGGAAGCCCCGGGCGAGGGTGAGGACGAGGACGAGATCACCGGCTACAGCCCCGTCATCATCGCCGAGGCCACCACCTCGCTGAAGCCGCTGTCCGTCAGCGAAGCGGTCATGGAACTCGACCTCAGCGGGGCGCCCTGCCTGGTGTTTCAGCACGGCTCCTCGGGCCGGGTGAACATCATTTACCGCCGGGCCGACGGCAATGTCGGCTGGATCGATCCCCCGGGGGCCAAGGCGGATGGCAAAGCCTGAGGCCGCGGGCGACGCCCTGGGGCCCCCGCGCCGGGAGCCCCTTTCCGCCTTAACAATGACCGGGGCAAAGCTGCACGCGGGAGTTGGCACCGGGATTGCGTTGGAGTAGAAGCCCCCCACATCAGGGGCGAGCTAAGTCCGCCTCCTGCTTCAACTTCTTGACGTCGGCCCGCCCAGGTTCTTTGTCCAGGCTGGCCAATTCGGAACCTGACGTTTTCATTCACCTCGGAAGACTTCCATGCCGATTACCGATCTGGTCGCGCCCGAGGCGATTCTCCCGGCATTGAAGGTCAACAGCAAGAAGCAGGCGCTTCAGGAACTCGCGGCCAAGGCCGCCGAGCTGACCGGGCAGAACGAGCGTTCCGTGTTCGAGGTGCTCCTGCAGCGCGAGAAGCTCGGCACCACCGCGGTCGGCTACGGGGTCGCCATTCCCCACGGCAAGCTGCCCAAGCTGGAAAAGATCTTCGGCCTGTTCGCGCGCCTCGATCGTCCGATCGATTTCGAATCGATGGACGGCCAGCCGGTCGACCTCGTCTTCCTGCTGCTCGCCCCCGAAGGCGCCGGCGCCGATCACCTCAAGGCACTGGCCCGCATCGCCCGCCTGCTCCGCGACCAGGATATCGCCAAGAAGCTCCGCGCCTCGCGCGATGCCCAGGCGATCTATTCCGTGCTGGCGCTGCCGCCGGCGACGGCGGCGTAACCCTTTCTCTCTCGAACCGACGCAGCGCCGTCTGCGACTTATTGGGCAGCCGGGTGCTGCGATATTTCGTCTCCGGCACGGTTTCGGCGCGGGGATTTTGCAAGATGATTTGCGGTTCGATCGGGCGGGTTTTTGGTCTGCTTTGCTCCATCACCATTGTCGCCACCGCTGTGGCCCGCGCCGACGAGGCGTCCAACGACCGCGTCATCGCGGAGAAGACCGAGATCATCGCAGCCGACGCAACCAATGCGGTCGCTTACGAGCTGCGCGGCGAAGCCTACTACATCAAGCACGACTGGAATCGCGCCTTCGAGGATTGCAGCGCCGCGATCCGGATCGATCCGAATTTCGGGCGGGCCTATCACTGCCGCGGTCGCGCCTATTCTGCCAAAGGCGATCGCGAGCGCGCCATGATCGACTACAACGAGGCCATTCGCCTCGACCCAAATTATGGGGCGTCCTACACCTCGCGCGCCGAGGCGTATTTCAACGGGGGCGATTTCGATCGCGCGATCGCCGGCTTCACCGAGGCCATCGAACGCAGCCCCAAGCAGGCTTACCGTGCGCTCGTCATGCGAGGGGAGGTGTATGCAGCGAAGGGCGACACCGATCACGCCGTCGCCGATTACAGCGAGGCGATGCAGCGCAATCCGGCCGCCGCCTGGCCCTACGAGTTGCGAAGCACCGTTCGCCTCAACAAGGGCGAGATCGATGCAGCTCTGGACGACTGCGACAGCGCCGTCCGCCTGGAGCCCGGAAGTGCCGGCGGCCACTATTGCCGGGCCATGGTGTTCCTGAAGAAGGACGATGCCGACAGCACCATCCGGGAGCTGGATGACGTTACCAGGATTAGGCCGTCTTTCGAAAAGGCCTATCTGGTTCGCGGCGTCGTCCTGCACAGGAAGGGCGACGACAAACGCGCCCTTGCCGATTTCGACGAAGTGATCCGATTACGGCCGGGGAATTCGGAAGCCTACAGCAGTCGCGCCGGTCTGTTTCGGGACATGGGACAGCACGATCGCGCGCTCGCCGACTACAACGAGGCGATCAGGCACGATCCGAAAAGCCAGCTCGCCCTGGTCAACCGCGCTCTCCTCTACATGATGATGTCCGACGCCAGACATGCGCGCGCGGATTTCAACAGCGTGCTCGCGCTGCCACTGAGCGACAAATGGGCCGTGGATACGGCGCGCGAAGGACTTGGTTTCGTGAAGTGACGGCGGAGCCGCGCGCTCTCGACTCCGTCATTGCGAGGAGCTCTTGCGACGAAGCAATCCAGACTGCTTCCACGGAAAGATTCTGGATTGCTTCGCTGCGCTCGCAATGACGACGTGGAAACTTCATCAGCCGAAATAAAAACGGGCACACCTTCCTGCGAAGGCATGCCCGCTTGAAACCCTATTCGTGCGACGTGCGACGTGCGCGTGCTCAGTGCACGCTCACCGCTTGCAGCTCGTTGCTCCAGGCGTTGGCGATCGCGGCTTCGCGGCTGTCGGTCAGCATGATCGGCGTGCCGTCGGCGGCGTGGAGCGCGAAGAGCTTGAGGCCCGGCGCGATCTTCGGCGCTTCGGGAAACAGGCCCGGCACATCCTCGGAGCGGATCTGCTTCACATAGGCGATATGGCCTTCGCCGAGGGTTGCCAGCGTCTCCGGCGAGACGTTCTTGGCTTCGTATTCGAACGCAACGTGACCTTCACTCATGGTCTCGACTCCTTCACAGAAACTAAGCGGTCGAGTCCGCTACTCGTTCCATTATTCGTGCTCATTGATAGCGATTGTCTTAACGATCCTCTCCGGTTCCGGCCGGGCAAGATCGATCGCCAGCAATCCGTTCTTCAGATCCGCACCCAGCACCAGCATCCCCTCCGCCAGCACGAAAGTGCGCTGGAAGTGGCGCGCGGCGATGCCGCGATGGATGTATTGCCGGGTCTTGTCGTCCTGCTGCCGCCCGCGAATGACGAGCTGGTTTTCCTCAATGGTTACATCGAGTTGGTCACGGGTGAATCCGGCGACCGCCAGTGTGATTCGCAACCGCTCGGGCTGGCCCTCCGACCGGTCGCACCTCTCGATATTGTAGGGAGGGTAACCGTCGGCACCTTTGACGACCCGATCGAGCACGCGCTCGATCTCGTCGAAGCCCAGAAGGAACGGACTGGAAAGCGTGGGAACACGAGACATAGTTTACAAAGCCCTCTCGAAGCGACTTTGGTGCATCAGGGCCCGTACAGGCACCCCTTGATCAGCAATATGGGCATATCCGCGTGTGGGTTCAAGGACGTAGCCGGGGGCTGTGGATTGGCAGCTGACCCGCTCTGCCATGCAGAAAGGCTGACTTGCCGTCATGGCGCGAAACGCCTGCGACAAGCCCGGCACGACGAAATTGCGGCGCGATTTTTCTCAACGAAAACAAACCCCCTTCTACTGTGCATGGGGTTGTTTTCGCGTTTTTTTTAATCGACGGCTCCGCCGAACCCGGTCAGGCCTCGATCCGCGTCCGGCCGTCGCCGCTGAACAGATGCAGCTTTTGGCGCATCGCCGCGACGCGGATCTTCGCGCCGATCGGGGGCGCCTCGGAGCCGGGAATGCGGACGATGACCTCGCCGGGCGGCAGCTCGCCGGGGTTGGCGGCGATGCGCTGCTCGTCCTGAGCCCGCGTGCCGTAGACGAAGGTTTCGGCGCCGACGCGCTCGATCGCTTCAACGGTGAGCGGGAGCGCGACGCCGCCGGCCGGGGTCTGGTCGGTGATGACGAAATCTTCCGGGCGAATGCCGAGGATGCCGGCGTCGGTGCTGCCGAGCTGCGACTTGATCTCGTCGGCGCGGATCGACATCAGATTCATCGGCGGTGCCCCGATGAAGGAGGCGACGAAAGTCGTCGCCGGCTTCTCGTAGATCGCCAAGGGATTGCCGACCTGCTCGACCTGGCCGCCATTCATCACCACGAGAATGTCGGCGAGCGTCATCGCCTCGAGCTGGTCGTGGGTGACGTAGATCGACGTGGTGTTGAGCCGGCGCTGCAATTTGCGGATCTCGACCCGCATCGCGATGCGGAGTTTTGCGTCGAGGTTGGACAGCGGCTCGTCGAACAGAAACACTTTCGGCTGGCGCACGATGGCGCGGCCCATGGCGACGCGCTGGCGCTGGCCGCCGGAGAGCTGGCGCGGCTTGCGCTCCAACATCGAGGTGAGCTCGAGCACGCGCGCGGCTTCGTCGACGCGGGTCTTGACCTCGGCCTCCTTCATGCCGCGGTTGCGCAGGCCGTAGGCCATGTTGTTGAAGACGCTCATATGCGGATAGAGCGCATAGTTCTGGAACACCATCGCGATGTCGCGATCGGCAGGCTCGATCTGGTTGACGATGCGGCCGCCGATGTCGATCTCGCCGCCGGTGACGGTTTCGAGCCCTGCGACCATGCGCAGCAATGTCGACTTGCCGCAGCCGGAGGGACCGACCAGCACGCAGAACTGGCCGTCGCCGACGTCGACGTTGACGCCCTTGATGGCCTCGAAGCCGCCGGGATAGGTCTTGCGAACGTTGCGCAGGGTGACGTTAGCCATGGGATCTACTTTTCCGTCTCCACGAGTCCGCGCACGAACAATTTCTGCATCACGACGACGACGAACACCGGCGGCAGCATCGCGAGCACGGCGGTCGCCATCACGATCGGCCATTCGGTCAGCGCGTCGGTGGTGGTAATCATCTTGCGGATGCCGACCTGGATGGTCTGCATGTCGTCGCGGGTGGTGATCAGCAGCGGCCAGAGATATTGATTCCAGCCGAGGATGAAGAGGATCACGAACAGCGCCGCCATGTTGGTGCGCGACAGCGGCAGCAACGTGTCCCAGAAGAAGCGCAAGGGGCCGGCGCCGTCGATGCGGGAGGCCTCCAGCAGCTCGTCCGGCACCGTCATGAAGAACTGGCGGAACAGCAGCGTCGCGGTGGCCGAGGCGATCAGCGGCAGCGACAGGCCCGCATAGCTGTCGAGCATGTGCAGATCTGCGACGATCTTGTAGGTCGGATAGATGCGGACCTCGACCGGCAGCATCAGGGTGATGAAGATGATCCAGAAGATCGGCATCCGGAACGGAAAGCGGAAATAGACGATCGCGTAGGCCGAGATGATCGAGATCGCGATCTTTCCGACCGCGATCAGCAGCGCCATCACCAGCGAGTTCAGCATCATGTTGCCGACGGGCTCGCGGGTCGATCCGCTCGTGCCGACGAAAATGGTCTGGTAGTAGACCTCGAAGAAATGACCGCCCGGCAGCAGCGACATCTGCCCGTTGGCGATCAGCGCGTTGTCCTGGGTCGAGGCGACGAACGCGATGTAGACCGGGAAGGCGACGACCGCGATCCCGATCCAGAGGATGATGTGGGCGACGTAGCGCCGGAAGCCCTCTTCCTCGACCATCAGTAGGTCACCTTGCGTTCGACGAAGCGGAACTGGATTCCGGTCAGCACGATGACCATGACCATCAGGATCACCGACTGCGCGGCCGAGCTGCCGAGATTGCCGCCGAGCAGGCCGTCGGAATAGACCTTGTAGACCAGCGTGACCGTCGACGTTCCGGGACCGCCGCGGGTCATGGTGTCGATGATGCCGAACGTGTCGAAGAAGGCGTAGACGATGTTGACGACCAGCAGGAAGAAGATGGTCGGCGACAGCAGCGGGAAGGTCACGGTCCAGAACCGCCGCATCGGACGAGCGCCGTCGATCGCAGCGGCCTCGAATACGCTCTTCGGGATCGCCTGCAGGCCGGCGAGGAAGAACAGGAAATTATAGGAGATCTGCTTCCACGCGGCGGCGAGGATGATCAGCGCCGCGGCCTGGTCGCCGTCGAGCAGCGGATTCCAGTCGATGCCCATGTTGCGAAGATAGCGCGAGAGCACGCCGAGCGAGGGATGCAGCATGAAGATCCAGAGCACGCCGACCACGGGCGGCGCCACCGCATAGGGCCAGATCAGGAGCGTGCGGTAGAGCATCGAACCTCGCAGCGGCTTGTCCGCCATCACGGCGAGCAGCAGCGCGAAGGACAGCGACGAGACGGCGATGGCGAACGAGAACAAGAAGGTTCGGACGATCGCCTCGAAATAGGCCGCGTCCTTGAACAGCTCGACGTAATTCTCGAACCAGACAAAGGTGGTCGACAGACCGAACGCATCCTGGAGCAGGAAGGACTGGATCACCGCCTGCAGGGCCGGCCAATAGAAGAAGATCAGGACGATCGCGAGCTGCGGCGCAACCAGCGCGTACGGTAACAGCCTTGACTGGAAAATGGCTTGCTTTTGCATGATGCCAGCAGAGCGGCAGACCGGGTCGCGGCCTGCCGCTCATTGCCTCACTTGACGGCGGTCTTTTCGAACTGCCGCAGCATCGTGTTGCCGCGCTCGACGGCGGCATCCAGCGCCTGCTTGGCGGTCTTCTTGCCGGCCAGCGCCTGCTCGATCTCTTCCGACCAGACGTCACGCAGCTGCACCATGTTGCCGAGGCGCAGGCCGCGGGAGTTCTCGGTCGGCTCCTTGTTGGTCAGCTCGAGCAGCGGGGTCTCGAGATAGGGCTGATCCTTGTAGAAGCCCTCTTCCTTCGCCTTGGCATAGGCCGCCTTGGTGATCGGCAGGTAGCCCGAGGCCTTGTGGATATAAACTTGGCGATCGGTGTCCGAGAGGAAGGTCAGGAACTTTGCGACGCCCTTGTATTCCTCGGCCGACTTGCCGCCCATCACCCACAGCGAAGCGCCGCCGATGATCGAGTTCTGCGGCGCGCCCTTGACGTCGGGATAATACGGCATCGGCACGGCGGTGAAGGCGAACTTGGCCTGCGCCTTGACGTTGCCGAAGAACGCCGACGATGTCAGGTAGATCGGGCACTCGCCGGAGGTGAAGCGACCCTCGCCGGTGTTGGTCCGGCCGGCGTAGTCATAGGTCTTGGTCTTCTGCAGCTCGACCAGGGTTTCGAGGTGCTTGACCTGAAGCGGTCCGTTGAACTCGAGCACGGTGTCGAAGCCGTCGAGGCCGTTGGCCTTGCTGGCGAGCGGCACGTTGTGCCACGCCGAGAGCTGCTCGAGATTGACCCAGGTGATCCAGGAGCCCGAGAAGCCGCAGGTGTCGTGACCGGCAGCCTTCAGCTTCTTGGCGGCCTCGAACGTTTCGGGCCAGGTCTTCGGAATCTCGACGTTCGCCTTCTTCAGCTCGTCCAGGTTCACCCACATCACGGTCGAGGACGAGTTGAAGGGGAATGAGAGCATCTCGCCCTTCGACGTCGAATAATAGCCGGTGATGGCGGGCAGGTAGATCTTGGGGTCGAACTTCTCGCCGGCGTCGGCCATCAGCTTGTAGACGGGCTTCACGGCGCCGGTCGCGGCCATCATGGTCGCGGTGCCGACTTCGAACACCTGCATGATGTGCGGGGCGTTGCCGGCGCGGAATGCCGCGATGCCGGCGTTCATCGTATCGGGATAGTTGCCCTTGTAGGTCGGGATCACCTTGTAGTCGCTCTGCGACGCGTTGAAGTCGGTGGCGAGCTTGACGATGACGTCGTTGTTGGCGCCGGTCATCGCGTGCCACCACTGGATTTCGGTCACGGCCAAGGCCGGTGAGGCCGATAGTCCAACCGTGAGTGCAATAGCGGCAGCCGCTCCAAAGTGTCGAAGAGCCATCAAGTAAACCTCCCTTGGGCCGTCAAAAATGATCGCTTGCGCTAGCAGCGCCATATGACGTTCACATGACTGTGTAAGCGGCCGAAACGAAAGCGGCAAGCGCTGGAAAAGGGAAGCTGTCAAATAGGCGAATGCCGCGCGAGCAGCGTCCTCCGTTCGCGATGCACAGAGCGCCCCGCACCGCAGTGCGGCATTGCCGTCGGATGTGGAAGGCGAGGCGCTAGCGCTTGCGCTCGGGTCCGCAGACCGTGCCCTGCTCGACCATCGCGTCGATCTCGGACCTGGAGTAGCCGAATTCGCCCAGCACCTCGGCCGCGTGCTGGCTGAATTTCGGCGGCAGGCGCCGCAGGCTCGGCTTGCTGCGATCGAGCCGGATCGGGGATGCCACGCCCTTGTACCAATCCTTCTCGATGATATCGCCGCGCGCGATCGTGTGCGGGTTGGTCAACGCCTGGTCGATCTTCTGCACGGGGCCTGCGGGCAGGCCCGCGGCGAGCAGGCGATTGCACAGCGGCTCGGCCTCGTGCTGGCTGAACACGGCGGCGAGCTCGGCGCGCAGTGCCTCGCGATTGGCGATGCGGTCCTTGTTGCGCGCAAAGCGCGGATCGGTGCCGAGCTCGGGCTTGCCGATCTCCTTGGCGAGCTTGCGGAAGGTGCCGTCATTGCCGACGCCGATGAAGATGTTGTCGGTCTTGGTCGGGAAGATCGCATAAGGCACGAGGTTGGGATGCTCGTTGCCAGTGAGCGACGGCGGCTTGCCATGCATGAAATAATTCGCGGTGTGCGGATGCATGATGGCGAGACCGGTCTCGTACAGCGTGGTCTCCAGGAACTGGCCCTGGCCCGAGCGCTGCCGCTCCGACAGCGCCATCAGGATGCCGATCGCCGCATAGAGGCCGGTGCCGATGTCGACCAGCGGCACGCCGATGCGCATCGGCCCGCTCTCGGGCGAGCCGGTCGCCGCGATCATGCCGGTCATGGCCTGGATGATGGCGTCATAGCCGGGGTTGCCGCCGCGCGGGCCGTCGGCGCCGAAGCCGCAGATCCGGCAATGCACGAGGCGCGGGAATTTCTTGCTGAGCACCTCGTTCCCGATGCCCCATTTCTCCAGCGTGCCCGGCTTGAAGTTCTCGATCAGGACGTCGGCGCTCTCCAGCATCTTGAGCAGCACGGCCCGGCCGCCCTCGGAGGCGAGGTCGAGGCCGATCGAGCGCTTGTTGCGGTTGATGCCGATGAAATAGGCCGCGTCTTCTTCGTGGAAGGGAGGGCCCCAGTCGCGTACCTCGTCGCCGGCGGGCGGCTCGACCTTGATCACGTCGGCGCCATGGTCGGCTAGGATCTGGGTGCAATAGGGACCGCCGAGCACGCGCGTGAGATCGATGACGCGCAGGCCGCTCATTGCGCCCGTGGCAGCTCCAGAACTGGCGGCTTCAGTCATCCCTTCGCGTCCCCTGTGTCGATATTGATCACAGGCCTAACGAGGTTCGTCCGGGCCGGCAATGGCTTCCCGCGTAGGGCGTCATGCAGGCCGCTCGCCGCAATCCCGCGGGATGGCAAATCATGGGAAGCGGCCGGTCCGAGAGGATCCCGGGCCAGCCGCTTCAGCTACCCGATCAGACGACCGTCAGGCGAACGTCGACATTGCCGCGCGTCGCGTTGGAATACGGGCACACCTGGTGCGCCTTCTCGACCAGCGCCTCGGCTTCCGCGCGGGCGAGGCCCGGCAGCGAGACGGCAAGGTCGATGTCGAGACCGAAGCCGCCGGCCGCGCGCGGGCCGATGCCGACGGTCGAGGTCACGGAGGCGTCGGCCGGAACCTTGGGGCCGCCCTGCGAGGACACGAACTTCATCGCGCCGATGAAGCAGGCGGCATAGCCCGCCGCAAACAGCTGCTCGGGATTGTTGCCGGCACCGCCGCCGCCGCCGAGTTCCTTCGGCGTGGTGAGCTTGACGTCGAGCGCGCCATCGAGGGTCGCGGCATGGCCGTCGCGGCCGCCGGTGGCCTTTGCGCTGGTCTTGTAGAGGACGTTCACTGACATTTTCGTCTCCCTGTGTTTCTCGGGTGGGGTGCAATCCTTATCGCAAGCAATTAGATTGTGCGCAATTTAAATTACAGTGCCTCACATTTAATTGTTCGCAATTGAATATGCCGCCGGCCGGCCCCAGAATGGAGCAAGTCCCGTGAGATTCTCGATGCCCCGGAAACATTCGGCAGCGGACGCGCCGCTTCGCCTCGACAACCAGATCTGCTTCGCGGTCTATTCGGCCGCGCATGCCTTCAACCGCGTCTACAAGCCGCTGCTGGATCGGCTCGGCCTGACCTATCCGCAATATCTCGTGATGCTGGTGCTGTGGGAGCGCGACGACGTGCCGGTGAAGAGCATCGGCGAAAAGCTGCACCTGGATTCGGGCACGCTGACGCCGCTGCTCAAGCGGCTCGAGGCGGCCCACCTCGTCAAGCGCACGCGCTCGAGCGAGGACGAACGTCAGGTGCTGATCGCGTTGACGCCGCAGGGCCAAGCCTTGAAGGACAAGGCGCGCGCCGTGCCGCAATCGATCCTGGCGGCGACGGACTGCTCAGTCTCGGAACTGGTCGCGATGAAGGACGAGATCGTGGCGCTGCGCGATCGGTTGAATGCGGTGATTGGGGAGTAGGGGTTAGGTTTGCGTGCTTAGGACAGCCGCTTCTTTGTGAACGCCCGGCCGGAGTGAGACTTCAGGTACGCTTCAAAAGCGAGCGCTTTGTGCTTGTCAGGGAAGGCGCAGTACCAGATCAGCATCCAAGGCTTGAACTTGGCGGTGTGGGTGGATTTGCTAGCATTGTGCTCTGGAATCCGGCGCTTCAGATCTTCCGTAGCCCAACGTATTCCTGCTCAGGAAATTCGATGCTGCGGAGGATGTAGACGTACCACATTGACGATTATCGCCTGGGCAGCCGCTGTGTCGGAATCTCACCAGTCCGTCTTCGCCCTTCGGGCTTCGCCGGACACCACGCTTCGCCCTTCAGGCTGTGCGCGGCTGCGCCACGCGTAGCCTGAAGGGCGAAGCGTGGTGGAGCCAGGCGGGATCGAACCGCCGACCTCTTGCATGCCATGCAAGCGCTCTCCCAGCTGAGCTATGGCCCCTTAACCGTCCGACGCGCCTTGGGCGACGCGTCGGGAAAGACCCAGAACCACAGTTCTGGAATTATCTCAAGTCTCTTCGTCACCGCCGACATCACCAATGATGTCGGTCACGTCCTCATCGCCTTCTTCGTCGTCGGCGATAAAGGTCGAATCGTCGTCGTCATCGTCCTCGATGGTCTCATCGACTTCGATGTCGTCCTCGGATTCGGGCACGACGGCCTTGACCTTGCCGGTGTTCTCCTCGGCATCGGCCTCCTCGAGCGAGACCTCCTCGACCTCCGCCGGCTCCGGCGTGGCGTCTGCGGCAGCGGCTGCGTGGCGGGCTTCGGCGCCGCGGGGCGCGCGCGCCGGCGCGATGGGCGCGATCGGCACGACTTCCCCGGTATAGGGCGAGATCACCGGATTCTTGTTGAGGTCATAGAACTTTTTGCCCGTGGTCGGGCAAATACGTTTAGTTCCGAGTTCGGACTTGGCCACGGCAGAGGAATCCTGGAAATGTCTGAAAAGCGGTGCTTCACTTGGCTAGTTGGCGGCCCGCTGTCAATAGCGCATTGCGGGAGAACGACATGCCCGTGACGACGGGGAGACCATGTGGTACCTGCCCCGCGAGTCCCGCAGGGACGTTTCGGGCCTATCCAAGGACACAGAGTTGACCGATTCCGACAAGCCGACGCCGCTCCAGTCGCGCGCCAGCGGCCCCCTGACCGGGAAAGTACGGGTGTCCGGAGACAAGTCGATCTCCCACCGTGCCCTCATCCTCGGCGCGCTCGCGGTCGGAGAGACACGAATTTCGGGCCTCCTGGAGGGCGAGGACGTCCTCAACACCGCCAAATCCATGCAGGCGCTGGGCGCCAGGGTCGAGCGCACCGGAGATTTCGCCTGGAAGGTGAACGGTGTGGGTGTCGCGGGCTTCGGGGAGCCCAAAGTACCGCTGGATTTCGGCAACTCCGGCACCGGCTGCCGGCTCGTCATGGGCGCCGTCGCGGGCTGCCCGATCTCTGCGATTTTCGACGGCGATGCCTCGCTGCGCACCCGGCCCATGCGCCGGATTCTGGACCCGCTGGAAAAGATGGGTGCGAAGGTCGTCTCCGGCGGCGAGGGCGGCCGCCTGCCGCTGACCGTCCAGGGTGCGCGCGATCCGCTGCCGATCACCTACAAGACGCCGGTGGCCTCGGCCCAGATCAAATCCGCCGTGCTGCTCGCCGGTCTGGCCGCGCCGGGCACCACGACCGTCATCGAGACCGAGGCCAGTCGCGACCACACCGAACTGATGCTCAAGCATTTCGGCGCCGAGATCACCTCGGTGCAGGAAGGTCAGCACGGCCGCCGTATCACGCTCGTGGGGCAGCCTGAGCTGCATGGCGCCAATGTCGTCGTGCCCGCCGATCCCTCATCGGCGGCGTTCCCCATCGTTGCTGCGCTGATCGTCGAAGGTTCCGACCTCGTCCTGTCCGATGTCATGACCAATCCGCTGCGCACCGGTCTTTTCACCACGCTGCGCGAAATGGGTGCCTCGATTGAGGAAAGTGAAGTTCGCGGCGACGCCGGCGAGCCGATGGCAAAGCTGCGCGTACGCGCCTCGAAATTGCGCGGTGTCGAGGTGCCGCCGGAGCGCGCACCGTCGATGATCGACGAATATCTGGTGCTGGCGGTGGCGGCCGCCTTCGCCGAGGGCACGACCATCATGCGCGGCCTCCAGGAGCTCCGCGTCAAGGAATCCGACCGTCTCGAAGCCACCGCCGCCATGCTCCGCGTCAACGGCGTCAAGGTCGAGGTCTCCGGCGACGATTTGATCGTCGAAGGCCGCGGCCACGTTCCCGGCGGCGGCGTTGTGGCCACCCACATGGACCATCGCATCGCGATGTCCGCGCTGGTGATGGGCTGCGCGTCGGACCAGCCGGTGACCGTCGATGACACCGCCTTCATCGCCACCAGTTTCCCGGATTTCATCCCGATGATGCGTTCGCTTGGGGCCGAGTTTTCATGATCATCGCCATCGACGGGCCCGCGGCGTCGGGCAAGGGCACGCTCGGCAAGCGTCTTGCCCACCATTACGGCTACCGTCATCTTGATACCGGCGTGATCTATCGCGCGGTGGCCTATTCCCTGATGCAGTCCGGTCATGATCTCCGGGACGAGGCAGCCGCGGTCGCTGCGGCGCTGGAACTCGATCCCGAGAAGTTCGGCAATCCCGCCCTGAAGACCCAGAAGGCCGGCGAGGGCGCCTCCATCGTCTCGGCGATCCCAAGGGTGCGCGAGGCCCTGGTCAGCTTTCAGCGGCAATTCGCCGCCGATCCGCCCGGCGCCGTGCTCGACGGTCGGGATATTGGAACGGTGATCTGCCCCGATGCCGACGTGAAGATCTTCGTCGTGGCCGACCCCAAGGTCCGTGCCCGCCGCCGGACCATGGAGGCCAAGGCGCGGGGCGAGGAGGCCGACGAGGCGGCCGTGCTCGCCGACATCATCCAGCGCGACGAACGCGACAAGAACCGGGCGATCGCCCCCCTGAAGCCGGCCGCGGATGCTTACTTGCTAGATAACTCCCAACTGGATATAGAAGGCGGCGTCCGGGCCGCCATCGACATTATCGAGGCCGTCCGAGCGGGCCGGTCGCGGGGTTAAGCCGCTGCCGTCATTGGAGGAAGCGCCCGCTCCCGCTCTTTGAGGTCGATACTCTCGGTCCCTGCTTGGGGCCGACGCGATCCAGGTTCCGGACAAAAGATTTCCACGTATCGAATGCGCGGGCCTCAGCCGGCCCGCTTCCGCTGTTCCGCCCTCCAGGTCGGAGCAGCGAGCGGTCGCTCGAAGGTTCTGCGGACCTTCCGACACTGCGCGTACGGTGCGCCCAAGAACCCAACGGCCGGCATGACATCCGCAACTGGAGAACAAATGGCTTCGACTTCTGCTGATACCTATAGCCCGTCGCGCGACGATTTCGCCGCGATGCTCGACGAGTCCTTCGCAGGCGGCAACCTGCAGGAAAGCTCAGTCATCAAGGGCAAGGTTGTTGCAATCGAAAAGGACATGGCCGTCATCGACGTCGGCCTGAAGACCGAGGGCCGCGTTGCCCTGCGCGAATTTTCCGGCCCCGGCCGTGACAGCGAGCTCAAGGTCGGCGACGAGGTTGAAGTGTTCCTCGACCGGATCGAGAACGCCCTCGGCGAAGCCGTGCTGTCGCGCGACAAGGCGCGCCGCGAAGAGAGCTGGGGCAAGCTCGAGAAGGCCTTCCAGAACAACGAGAAGGTCAACGGCGTTATCTTCAACCAGGTCAAGGGCGGCTTCACCGTCGACCTCGACGGTGCCGTGGCCTTCCTGCCGCGTTCGCAGGTCGACATCCGTCCGATCCGCGACGTTGCGCCGCTGATGAACAACTCGCAGCCGTTCCAGATCCTCAAGATGGACCGTCGCCGCGGCAACATCGTCGTGTCGCGCCGCACGGTTCTCGAAGAGACTCGCGCCGAGCAGCGTCAGGAGCTGGTGCAGAACCTCGAAGAGGGTCAGGTCATCGACGGCGTGGTCAAGAACATCACCGATTACGGTGCGTTCGTTGATCTCGGCGGCATCGACGGTCTGCTGCACGTCACCGATATCGCGTGGCGCCGCGTCAACCATCCGACCGAAGTGCTCTCGATCGGCCAGACCGTGAAGGTCAAGATCATCAAGATCAACCACGAGACGCACCGCATCTCGCTGGGCATGAAGCAGCTGTTGGACGATCCGTGGCAGGGCATCGAAGCCAAGTACCCGCTGGGTGCCCGCTTCACCGGTCGCGTCACCAACATCACCGACTACGGCGCGTTCGTCGAGCTCGAGCCGGGCATCGAAGGCCTGATCCACGTCTCCGAGATGTCGTGGACCAAGAAGAACATGCACCCCGGCAAGATCGTTTCGACCTCGCAGGAAGTCGAAGTGCAGGTGCTGGAAGTGGATTCCGTCAAGCGCCGCATCTCGCTCGGCCTCAAGCAGACCATGCGCAACCCGTGGGAGGTCTTCGTCGAAGGTCACCCGACCGGTTCGACGGTCGAGGGCGAAGTCAAGAACAAGACCGAGTTCGGTCTGTTCCTGGGCCTCGAGGGCGACGTCGACGGCATGGTCCATCTCTCCGACCTCGACTGGAAACAGCCGGGCGAGCAGGTGATCGACAACTACAAGAAGGGCGACATGGTGAAGGCCGTGGTGCTCGATGTGGACGTCGAGAAGGAGCGTATTTCGCTCGGCATCAAGCAGCTCGAAGGCGACCCCTTCGCCGAGCCGGGCGATGTCAAGAAGGGCGCGGTCGTGACCTGCGAAGTGATCGAAGTGAAGGAGAGCGGCATCGAGGTCAAGATCACCGGTACCGACTTCACCACTTTCGTGAAGCGCTCGGAGCTCGCCCGTGACCGCAACGATCAGCGCGCCGAACGCTTCGCCGTCGGCGAGAAGGTCGATGCCCGCGTGATCCAGTTCGACAAGAAGGCCCGCAAGGTCCAGGTGTCGATCAAGGCGCTCGAAGTCGCCGAAGAGAAGGAAGCCATCGCGCAGTACGGCTCCTCCGATTCGGGGGCGACGCTCGGCGACATCCTCGGCACCGCGCTCAAGAACCGCGACACCAAGTAAGCGAAACGCAGGTTTCGCTGCATCAAAGCCCCGGCGCAAGCCGGGGCTTTTTTTGTTGTTGAGGCCGTAGCCTGGATTGAGCGAAGCGAAATCCGGGATTCGTGCGGCCGGCGGGATTCGCCTAGATTGCGATTCGCTCCTCCGGGCTACCGCCTCCAATCGGGCTACGCGGCAGCCGGCCTTGTTTTCTTCTAATTGCGCCGCAATTGATGTATCCAGATAAGCCAATGCTGACGCTGCGACGGCACAACGCGCTTGGCCTTTCATTTGGAGATATTGAGATGTCGCTCGATTCGGACATCATCGTCGATCGCCGCAGGATCCGCCGCAAGCTGACGTTCTGGCGCGTATTGGCCGCGCTGATCGCGGTCGCGGCGATCGCAGGTTTCGCGCTGGTCGCGACGCCGGGTGCGCGCGGCACGTTCGCGTCCGCTGGCTCGATCGCGCGGGTCCAGATCGACGGCCTGATCCGCAGCGATTCCGATCGCACGCAGGCGCTGGAGCGGCTGGAGAATTCGCAGGCTGCCGCCGTCATCGTTCACGTCAATTCGCCGGGCGGCACCACCGCCGGCTCTGAGCAGCTCTATGATTCGCTGGTACGGCTGAAGGCAAAGAAGCCGCTCGTCGTGGTCGTCGAAGGCCTCGCCGCCTCCGGCGGCTACATCACCGCGATCGCGAGCGATCACATCATCGCCCAGCAGAGCTCGCTGGTCGGCTCGATCGGCGTGCTGTTCCAATTCCCGAACGTCTCGGAGCTGTTGAAGACCGTCGGCGTCAAGGTGGAGGAGGTAAAATCCACGCCGCTGAAGGCCGCGCCCAACGGTTTCGAGCCGACCAGCCCCGAGGCACGGGCGGCGCTCGATGCGCTGGTGAAGGATTCCTATGCCTGGTTCAAGGGATTGGTGAAGGAACGGCGTGGCATGGATGACACGCAGCTCGAGAAAGTGGTTGATGGCCGTGTCTTCACCGGACGCCAGGCCATCGATCTCAAGCTGATTGATCAGATCGGCGACGAGAAGACCGCGGTGACCTGGCTGGTCGAGCAGAAGGGCGTCAAGAAGGGGCTCTCCGTGCGCGATTACAAGCTGCAGCCGCGCTTCAGCGATCTGCCGTTCCTCAAGACGGCGACCGCAGTGACGCTGGAAGCACTGGGTTTAGGCTCGATTGCGCATCAAATCGCGCAAACCGGCGTCGTGCAGGCGGTTGATCGGCTCGGAATGGATGGAATGCTCGCCTTGTGGCAGCCGGCGTCGAACTGACTGGAACCGGGCGAGCCCCAGAGGTTTTTCCCGTTCGGCGCGTGCAGGGCCAGCCTGCTTTTTCGGCATTTGTCACGTATTTTCACGACGCTCAACCTTCATTTAGCGTCTTGACAGATCACGGTATTTTCACGGAAATGGTCGTCCGCACGCTCCCGGGTCCTATCTCTCGATGATCAAATCCGAACTTGTTCAGCGTATCGCCGAGCACAACCCGCATCTGTACCAGCGGGATGTCGAGAACATTGTGAATGCGATTCTCGAAGAGATCGTAGCGGCTCTCGCGCGCGGTGACCGCGTCGAGTTGCGCGGCTTCGGTGCCTTCTCGGTCAAGCATCGCCCTGCACGCGCAGGGCGCAATCCGCGCACGGGCGCCCATGTGCCTGTCGATCAGAAGAGCGTTCCGTTCTTCAAGACCGGCAAGGAAATGCGCGAACGGCTGAATCGCGACCATCCGGATCCAGGCGCGCCAGACTGAGGTCCACCTCAGGGTTTCCCGCGGTCGCCAGCGATGCGGCCGCAACCTTGATTCAAGGCGAGCGAGCCGAGATGCGAAAATTCCTGACCGCGCTGGTCGTGATTCCGCTGGGCCTGATCCTGATGGTCTTTGCCGTCGCCAACCGGCATTTCGTCACGGTCTCGTTCGATCCCTTCGTGTCCAACGACCCGTCATTCTCGGTCACGCTGCCGCTGTTCCTGCTCCTGATCGTGGTGGCTGCGCTCGGGGTGGTCGCGGGTGGTTGTGCCGTCTGGTTGGGCCAGCGGCACTGGCGGCGTGCTGCGCGCCGGCATGACGCGGATGCGCGGGCCGCGCGAGGCGAGCTGGCCGATCTGCGGGCCCAGTCTGCCGCAGCAAGGCCTGAGTCCCAGCGCCTCCCCGTTCCCTCCGGGGTGGGGCTTTACGGGTCCGTCGGGCGAGACAAGCAGCGCGCGACGTTGTAGAAGCGGCCGCAACCGAAAAGCCCGTTTTCCGGCCGCGGACCTGCGGCCTCCATTTGCTTTGAGCCCATATCCGTCGAGAACATGTCCTTGCTCGTCAAAATCTGCGGCCTGTCCACGCCCGAGACGCTCGAAACGGCGCTCGAGGCGGGTGCCGACATGGTGGGTTTCGTGTTCTTCCCGCCGTCGCCGCGACATTTGTCGCTGGAAGCCGGCCGGGAGCTCGGCCGGCAGGTGAAGCGGCGCGCGCTCAAGGTCGCGCTCACTGTCGATGCCGACGATGCCACGCTCGACAACATCATGGACGCGCTGTCGCCGGACATGTTCCAGCTTCATGGCACGGAGAGCGTGGCCCGGCTGCGCGACATCAGGCAACGGTTCGGTCGTCCGGTGATGAAGGTCGTGCCGGTCGCAACATCAGCCGATCTCGCCGTGCTGCCCGGTTACGCAGAGGTTGCCGAACGCATCCTGTTCGATGCGCGCGCACCGAAGGACGCAACGCGGCCGGGCGGCCTCGGTGCACCGTTTGATTGGCATCTGCTCGGAAACCTGGAGCTCGCGGTGCCGTATATGGTCTCGGGCGGCCTCAGCGCCGACAACGTCGCCGAAGCCGTTCGCGTCACCCGGGCCGGTGGCGTCGACGTCTCCTCCGGTGTCGAGAGCGCCCCAGGCGTGAAAGACCCCGAGATGATCAAGGCCTTCATTCGCGCCGCGCGCGCAAGCCAAGATGCAAGTCAAGAGTTGAGCGTCCGATGAATGTTGTAAAACCCAATTCCTATCGCAGCGGCCCCGACGAGCGCGGCCATTTCGGCATTTTCGGCGGACGCTTCGTTGCCGAAACCCTGATGCCGCTGATCCTCGATCTGGAGAAAGCCTACACCGAGGCCAAGGCCGACCCGGCCTTCCAGACCGAGATGAACGGCTATCTCAAGAATTATGTCGGCCGGCCCTCGCCGCTCTATTTCGCCGAGCGTCTGACCGAGCATCTCGGCGGCGCGAAAATCTACCTCAAGCGCGAAGAGCTCAACCACACCGGCTCGCACAAGGTGAACAACGTGCTCGGCCAGATCATGCTGGCGCGACGCATGGGCAAGAAGCGCATCATCGCCGAGACCGGTGCCGGCCAGCACGGTGTCGCCACCGCGACGCTGTGCGCGCGCTTCGGCCTCGAATGTATCGTGTACATGGGCGCCGTCGACGCCGAGCGGCAGCAGCCCAACGTCATCCGCATGGAGATGCTGGGCGCAACGGTCATTCCAGTGCAGTCGGGCACGCGCACGCTGAAGGACGCCATGAACGAGGCGTTGCGCGATTGGGTCACCAACGTGCACAACACGTTTTACTGCATCGGGACGGTCGCGGGTCCGCATCCCTATCCGACGCTGGTGCGCGACTTCCAGTCGATCATCGGCAACGAGACCAAGGCGCAGATGCAGGAGATTGAAGGCCGGCTGCCGGATTCGCTGGTCGCCTGTATCGGCGGCGGCTCCAACGCGATGGGCCTGTTTCATCCGTTCCTCGACGATTCCACCGTCGAGATCTTCGGCGTCGAAGCTGCGGGCCACGGATTGACGCAATTGCATGCGGCATCGATCGCCGGCGGCCGTCCGGGCGTGCTGCACGGCAACCGCACCTATCTCCTGATGGATGCGGACGGCCAGATCCAGGACGCGCATTCGATCTCCGCGGGCCTCGACTATCCCGGCATCGGCCCCGAGCATTCCTGGCTGCACGAGATCGGCCGCGTGAACTATCTCTCCGCGACCGACGACGAGGCGCTCGCAGCGTTCCAGTTGCTGTCAAAGCTGGAAGGCATCATCCCCGCGCTCGAGCCGGCACATGCCATCGCCAAGGTGATGGAGCTCGCGCCGAAGCAGACAAAAGATCACCTGATGGTCGTCAACCTCTCCGGCCGCGGCGACAAGGACGTCCCGCAGGTCGGCGACATCCTGCGGGGCAAGAGCAAGTGACCACGCGTATCGACACCCGTTTCGCCGAGCTGAAGAAAGCCGGCCGCGCGGCCTTTGTCACTTTCGTGATGGCCGGCGATCCCGATCCGGCGACCTCGCTCGAGATCATCAAGGCGCTGCCGAAAGCGGGCGCCGATGTGATCGAGCTCGGCATGCCCTTCACCGATCCGATGGCCGACGGCCCGTCGATCCAGGCGGCAGGCCTGCGCGCGCTCAAGGCCGGCATGACGCTGAGGAAGACGCTCGATCTCGTGCGCGGCTTCCGCAAGGACGACAGCACCACGCCGATCGTGCTGATGGGCTACTACAACCCGATCTACATTTATGGCGTCGACAAATTCCTGGTCGATGCGAAGAGCGCCGGCATCGACGGCCTCATCATCGTCGACCTGCCGCCGGAAGAGGACGACGAGCTCTGCCTGCCCGCGATGAAGGCCGGCCTCAATTTCATTCGGCTTGCAACGCCGACGACCGACGACAAGCGTCTGCCGGCGGTGCTCGCCAACACCTCGGGCTTTGTCTACTACGTTTCGATCACCGGCATCACCGGCGCTGCGGCCGCGGACTCCACGGCCGTCGGCGAGGCAGTTGCCCGCATCAAGCGGCACACAAAACTGCCGGTCTGCGTCGGCTTTGGCATCCGTACACCGGAGACCGCCCGCTCCATTGCCTCGCATGCCAATGGCGCCGTGGTCGGCACCGCGCTGGTCGACGCCCTCAAAAACAGCCTCGATGCGGACGGGCACGCCACTGGCAAAACCGTCAACGCCGTCGCCGAGCTGACGGCGGCACTGGCCCAGGGCGTCAAAGGCGCGCAACAGGCGGCGGAATAGGCCATAATTCCGCTGCCAAATCCGACGAGCAAGTCCGACGAGCAAGGCGGACGATACGGCGGCTTGCCGGGCCGGGTCCCGGCCGCCATATATCCCTTCAGGTGGTCCCCAGGCGGGATCGCACATCGGAGCAAACCATGAACTGGCTTACCAATGTGGTCCGGCCGAAGATCCGCAACATGCTGCGGCGGGAGACGCCGGAGAATCTGTGGATCAAGTGCCCGGATTCCGGACAGCTCGTGTTCTACAAGGACGTCGAAGCCAACCAGTTCGTCATTCCCGGCTCGAACTACCATATGCGCATGAACGCGGTGGCGCGTCTGAAGTCGGTTTTCGACAATGAGACCTGGTACGACGTCGCGCTGCCTGACGTCACGCCCGATCCGCTCAAGTTCCGTGACGAGAAGAAGTACGTCGATCGCATCAAGGATGCCCGCGCGCGGACCAATCTGAACGACGCGATCAAGGTCGGCTACGGCAAGCTCGAAGGTGCCGCCGTCGTTGTCGCCGTGCAGGATTTCGACTTCATGGGCGGCTCGCTCGGCATGGCCGCGGGCGAAGCCATCGTGCGCGGGCTCGAGCTCGCGGTCGAGAAGAAGTCACCCTTCATCGTGTTCGCCGCCAGTGGTGGCGCGCGCATGCAGGAAGGCATCCTGTCGCTGATGCAGATGCCGCGCACCACGGTCGCGGTGCAGATGCTGCGTGAAGCAAAACAGCCCTACATCGTCGTGCTGACCAATCCGACCACCGGCGGGGTCACCGCATCCTATGCGATGCTCGGCGACGTGCAGATCGCCGAACCGGGCGCGCTGATCGGTTTTGCCGGCGCGCGCGTGATCGAGCAGACCATTCGCGAAAAGCTCCCCGAGGGTTTTCAGCGCGCCGAATACCTCAAGGAGCACGGCATGATCGACATGGTCGTGCACCGCCACGAATTGCGTCCGACCCTGGCGCGGCTCTGCCGACTGTTGACCAGGGCGCCGGCGCTTGAGACCGCGTCAAAGCCGGTGCAGCCGGTCGTCAGTCCGGCGCAGATCGTATCGGCTCCCGAAACGGCGCCGGCCGCGCCGCACGCGTGAACGCTTCCTCCGACCGCGCAAAGCCGCCGCTCGACGAATTGATCGGGCGGCTGTCGGCCCTGCACCAGAAACGCATCGATCTCGGGCTGGAGCGGATGCACCGCCTGCTCGAGCGGCTCGGTCACCCTGAGCGCAAGCTGCCGCCGGTGATCCACATCGCCGGTACCAACGGCAAGGGCTCGACGCTCGCTTATCTGCGCGCGACGCTGGAGGCCGCCGGCCTGCGCGTCCACGCCTACACGTCGCCCTATCTCGTTCGCATCAACGAATGTTTCCGGCTCGGCCGCGTCGGTGGCGGTGTGCTGGTCAGCGACGACGAATTGCGCGCGGCGCTGGAACAGGTCGAGCGTGTCAACGCCGGTGAGCCGGCCACCGTGTTCGAGCTCAAGACGGCGGCGGCATTTCACCTGTTCGCGCAGAACCCGGCCGATGTGGTTCTGCTGGAGGTCGGCCTTGGCGGCCGGCTCGATTCCACCAACGTGGTTGACGCGCCGGCGGCCTGCGTGATCACGCCTGTCAGCATGGACCACATGGATTTCCTCGGCGACACCTTGACCTCGATCGCCGGCGAAAAGGCGGCGATCATCAAGCGCGGCGTGCCGGTCGTTTGCGCGGAGCAGTCGGCTGAGGCGATGGCCGTGATCGAGGCGCAGGCCAAGCGCATGCGCGCCCCATTGTTTGCCGCGGGCGAGAGCTGGCACGTCAACGTCGAAAACGGGCGGCTGGTTTATTCCGATGAGCGCGGCTTGATGGATCTCACCGCGCCGCGCCTGTTCGGGCGCCACCAGTTCGACAATGCCGGCCTCGCCATCGCGACGTTGCGGGCCACCAACGCCTTCAAGGTCAACCAGGCGGCGTTCGAGGCCGGGATCGTCGGTGCGGAATGGCCGGCGCGGATGCAGCGCATTGCGTCTGGAGAGCTGCTCGCTTGGGGGCCGCAGGGATCGGAGATCTGGCTCGACGGCGGCCACAATGCGGAAGGCGGCCGCGTCGCGGCGGCCGCACTCGGCGATCTCGAAGAGCGGGTGTCGCGGCCGCTGGTCGTGATCGCCGGCATGATGGCCAACAAGGACGCGCAGAGTTTTCTCGCCAATTTCGCCGGTCTGACCCGCCACATCATCGCGGTGCCGATTCCCGACACCGACAACGCCATGCCGGTCGACCGCCTCACGGATGCCGCCCGCAGCCTCGGCATGCGCGTCGAGCCCGCGCCCGGCGTCGAGGCCGCGCTGCGCGCCCTGGCGAAGCTCGCCTACGAAGTGCCGCCGCGCATCCTGATCACCGGCTCGCTCTATCTCGCCGGCCACGTGCTCGCCATCAACGACACACCTCCTGTATAGTCTTCGTTCCATCCGGGCTACAGGAAGACCCATGCGTTTTGCCGCGATTGCCGACGTCCACGGAAACTACCTCGCGCTGGAAGCTGTGCTCGCCGACATCCGCGCGCAGGGCGTCTCCGACATCGTCAATCTCGGCGACATGCTCAGCGGCCCGCTCGATGCGCGCCGCACCATCGAGATCCTGATGAAGCTCGACGCCGTGCACGTGCTCGGCAATCACGACCGCTATCTGCTCGACCGTCCTCCGGAGAAGATGGGCTCGTGGGATCGCCCGGCCCATGCCGCGCTCGATGCTGAGCAACTCGAATGGCTGCGCGCGCAGCCGATGACGCGCGTGTTTCGCGAGCAGGTGTTCCTCTGCCACGCGACGCCCGACAGCGACGAAGTCTATTGGCTCGATACCGTGCATCCCGACGGCGCGGTGGCGCTGTCACCGCTCGATCGCATCGAGCAGTTTGCGCAGGGCATCGCGCAATCGCTGATCCTGTGCGCCCACACCCATCTCGCCCGTGCCGTGCGACTTCGCGACGGAAGGCTGATCGTCAATCCCGGCAGCGTCGGCGGCCCAGGTTTTCGTGACAAGCATCCTTTCCCGCATGTCGTCGAGGCCGGCACACCGCACGCGCGCTATGCGATTCTCGAGCTAACCGATGGCGCCTGGCAGGTCACGTTCCGCCATGTCGTCTACGATCACGAGATGATGGCCGCGCTCGCTCGCCGCAACGGCCAGCCGGAGTTGGCGAACGCGTTGGCGACGGGATGGCTCGGATAGTTGCCGCTCCATCTGGGCCACCGGCTACAGCTGTTTCAACAGCTTTATCGGGTCCACCACCTTCTGCTTCAGCTGCTCGAAGCTGCATTGCCGCGGGGCCTTGTCGGGGCGCCAGCGCAGGATCGAGGTACCGTGGCGAAAGCGGTCGCCGCTGAAATGATCATAGCAGACCTCGATCACGAGCTTCGGCTTGAGCGGACACCACTTCGCAGACCGCTCGGTGGACCAGCGGCTCGGCCCGCCCGGCGCGTTGCCGGTGAAGCCCGGCTCGCCGATCAGCGCCTCCAACCGATCGGTCAGGTCAGGCTTTTCCGTCGCCTTGATTGCCGAGGTGAAACCGACATGGTGCAGGAGACCTCCGTCGTCATAGAGTCCGAGCAGCAGCGACCCGACCACCTTGCGGCCGGCGATCTTGTTGGTGGCATAGCGGAAGCCGCCGACCACGCAATCGGCGCTGCGGAATTTCTTGATCTTCTGCATGCCGTCGCGATTTCCCGCCTGGTAGGGCAGGTCGACGCGCTTGGCGATGACACCGTCCGAGCCGCCACCGGATTGCGCCAGCCACTTTTTCGCAATGGCGTAGCTCGTCGTCGCCGGTGAGAGGCGGAAGATGCTGCCTTTCAGATTGGCTTTGGCAAACGATTCCAGCGCCGGCCGTCGTTCGCTCAGCGGCTGCTCGGCAAGCTGTTTCTCCCTGGTCGTCGCAAGCAGATCGAAGCCGAGATACAGCGCTGGCGTTTCCTCCGAGAGCTTCTTCACACGGCTCGCCGCAGGGTGAATGCGTTGCAGCAGCGCGTCGAAGGAAAACCCCTTGCCATGCGGCACGACGATCTCGCCGTCGAGCGTGAAGCGATCCGCCTTCAGCTTCAGCGCTGCGGCGACGATCTCAGGGAAATAGCGCGCGAGGTCTTCGCCGGATTTCGAGCGCAGGTCAATGCTGCCGCCGTTGCGCGACAGCAGGCAGCGGAAGCCATCCCATTTCGGCTCGTATTGCCACTCCTTGCCGCGCGGGATCGCATCGACCGAGCGCGCCTCCATCGCCACGAGAGATGTCGATTTTCGCGCGCGTCTTGCAGGGGGAGGCACAGGCAGGACTCGTCTTACGCTGGAACTGTCCCATCAACGCAAAACGGCCGGCTTTCGCCGGCCGTTTCCAAAAATAATTTCGTGCAGGCGCGGATCAGACCGCGGAGGTGATCCACTGCTGCAGCTTCGCCTTCGGCGCAGCGCCGACCTGACGAGAGGCCATCTCGCCGCCCTTGAAGATCATCAGGGTCGGAATCGACATCACGCCATATTTCGACGCCGTCTTCGGGCTCTCGTCGACGTTGAGCTTCACGATCTTGACCTTGTCGCCCATCGCGCCGGCGATCTCGTCGAGCGCGGGTGCGATCATGCGGCAGGGGCCGCACCACTCGGCCCAGAAATCGACGACCACGGGGCCGTTTGCCTTGAGCACTTCGGCTTCGAAATCGGTGTCAGAAACCTTACCAACGGCCATGGGAGTACCTCGTACCTGAGAGAAGGGCGCGACGGGAATCGCGCCCGAGATCATGGCGTCAACCTATGAATGGCTCCTTGCCGGGTCAAGGACGCTCACACCGAGATGAAGAGATGCCAGCGCCGCGTCCAGCGCGGGAGCCGAAATCTCCATATATTCAAGGGCCTCGGTCCAGAGTAGGACGGCGCGAACCGGCTTTTGGGGATAAAGCCGCGATAGCACCGCCCGGTACAGCGCAAGCTGCCGGACATAGGCGGCGGGCGCCGCGGCGGCGCTCTTCGGAGCCGCCTGATTGGTCTTGAAATCGACGATCAGGACCTCATCCGGCCGAACGACCAGCCGGTCGATCTGGCCGGACACCAGCGCTGGGGAGCGGCCCTGCCGTTCCAGCCGGCCGACGATCGCGACCTCCGCCCGGCTGCCGGCGGCAAACACCGGCGCAAACCGCGGCTCGGCGATCAAGGCGAGCACCTTGTCGGCCAGCGCGGTCCGGTCGGCCTCCGCCCAGTCTGCGGCATTGCGCGCCAGGAAGCCGAGCGCGGCCTCGCGCCGGCGCTCAGTGGCGATGTCGGGGAGCGATTGCAGCAGCCGATGCACCAGCGTGCCGCGTTGCAGCGCGAGCGCGCGGGACTGCACTGATTCGCCCGACAGCACGGCGCGGCTTTCCCCGGACGGCTGGCCGGAGGGGCGCACCGGATCGTCGTCGATGGTCTCGCGTGGTGCCGGCGTCCGTAGCCAGACCGGCAGCGCGGTCTTCTGGTCCAACGAGGCCGCAGGCGTGCCCAGCGCCACGACATCCTCCGGTCGGGAGAAGCGCGTTACCTTTCCCAGCGGCGTCTCGATCGTCTCTTTCGCCAGGCCCGAGCCGGCGAGCCCGGTGTCGACCAGATCGTACCAGCTCAGCTTGCGGACCGTCTTCATGTTGCCGGGCATGCAGCCGCCGACGATGAGCCGGTCGGCGGCGCGCGTCATCGCGACGTAGAGCAGGCGGCGATATTCGTCCTCGGTCTCCTCGAGCATCGCCTTGCGGGCGTCGGCGACGGGCTTGGGATCGTCCGCCTTGCGTCCGGCCCAGACCACCACCTCGCTGCCATTGCCGCGCGGGACCTGGATCAGCCGCAGCCGCTGCGAATCCGCGGGCGACGATGTGGTGTCGACCATGAACACGACCGAGGCCTCCAGGCCCTTGGCGCCGTGCACGGTCATCACCCGCACCTCGTCGCGCGAGATCTCCATGTCGCGCTTCACCTCGGTATCGGCCGAGCGCAGCCAGGCCATGAAACCCTGCAGCGAGGCCGGCGCCTTGCGCTCGTAGTTCAGCGCCAGCTCAAGGAATTCGTCGAGCGCATCATTGGCCTCATGACCGAGCCGGCGCAGCATGCGCGCGCGTCCGCCGTCGCCCCCGAGCAGCCAGGCGTAAAAGGCGAACGGAGTCTCCTCGCGGGCTCGGGTTTCGCAGGCTTCGAGGCGTCGCGACGCGGCAGCGAATTTCTCGCTTGTCGCGGCATGCTCGCCAAGCGCGCGGCGCAGCGATCCCTTGCGATCCCAGGCCAGCTGGAACAGATCGTCGTCATCGAGCCCGAACAGCGGGCTCTTCAGCGCCACGGCGAGCGCGAGATCGTCCTGCGGCAGCAGCAGCGCATCGGCGAGGTTCATCAGGTCGATGATTCCGATGTGCTCGGTGAGCTTCAGCCGGTCGGCGCCCGCGACCGGAACATTGGCGTGCTTCAGGGCCTGGATCACCGCATCGAACGCATTGCCTCGCCGGCGCACCAGGATCAGCATGTCGCCATAGCGCAGGGGACGCCGCTCGCCCTCGTGTCCCGTCAGCGTTCCGCTCTCGACCAGCCGCTTGATTTCGGTCTGGATGCGGCGCGCAAGCTTGACCTCGGGGCTGGTGGCGGCGACGCCGTCGAACGGCGCGCGCCAGCCTTCGATCTCCTGCCTGTCATCGGGGACTGCTAGATCCCACAGATCAATCACGCTCGGACCTGCATCGGCAAGCGCATTATGTACGGGATAGGCCTTCTCCGCGTGGATGCTGCGATAGATAGTCTCCTCGCGAAAGACATGATCGACCGAATGCAAAATTGCCGCGCCCGACCTGAAAGAGTAGTTGAACGAGACCGGATCGAACTTGAGCTCAGCAGCCTCGAATTTCCTTTTGAGCTCATACCGGCGTCGATCGAACTCTCGGGGTTCAGCGCCCTGGAACGAGAAGATCGACTGCTTCTCGTCGCCGACAGCGAAGACGGTGCGGTTCAGGCCCTCGCGCGCACCTTCGCCGGCAGTGAACTCCGAGATGATGTGCGCGACGATGTCCCATTGCCGCGGACTGGTGTCCTGGGCTTCGTCGATCAGCACGTGATCGACGCCGCGGTCGAGCTTGTAATGCACCCAGCCGGAGGAAACGCGGTCGAGCATCGCGAGCGTCTTGTCGATGAGATCGTCATAGTCAAGCAGACCGCGCTCCTGCTTTTCGCGGCGGTAGTTTGCGGCAGCCGCCGTCGCGATATGCAGCAGGGCGGCGGTGCGGTCCCGCATGGTCACCGCACGGCGCTTCTCGACCAACCCACTGACGCGCTGCGCCTCGTTCTCGAACAGGCGGGCGACGGACGGGTTGTGATCGCAGAACTTCTTGGTCAGCACCGCCTTGCGCGGCAGCTTTTCGTCGGTCAGGAAAACGCTGAGATAGGCATCGACCTGCGCGCCGCCGGAAAACACCTTTGCCTCGCGAAGCCGGCAGGACTGGTCGTTGTCGGACTTGCTGCCGTCCTCCAGTGCAAAAGCGATGTCATCCCAGCGCGATCGCGGCAGGAATGGACCGTCGACAATCTCGGTCTCGACGTCCTCGATCCGATCGCTCGCGTCCACGCCCAGCGCGGCCGCCATCTGCGCAGCAGCCAGCTCCGCGCTGCCGGCTTCATCGGTCCAGGCCATGAAGTGATCGCGGCTAAGGCAAGCCTCGCGCACCACTTCCTTGAAGGTGACATCGGCGGCGCTCGCCATCGCGGTCAGCAGCGCACGGCCGGTGACGCTGTCAGGGTCGCGCGCGGCCTCCAGCAGCACCTTCAGATTGGCGCGTTCCATCATGTCGGTCTGGTCGCGCTCGTCGATCACGGCGAAGCGCGCGGGGACATTGGCCTCGAACGGAAACTGCTGGAGCAGGCGGGTGCACAGCGCGTGGATGGTCTGCACCTTCAGCCCGCCCGGCGTCTCCAACGCACAGGCGAACAGCTTCCGTGCGTCGCGCCGCAATTTTGCAGTGGGGTGCGGGATGCCGACCGCGCGGATCGCCGCATCGAGTGCCGTGTCGTCGAGCGTCACCCAATGCCCGAGCGTGGTGAACACGCGCTCGGCCATGTTGGCGGCAGCCGCCTTGGTGAAGGTGATGCAGAGGATCTTTTCCGGCGGCACGCCCGACAGCAGCAGGCGGATCACGCGCTGCACCAGCACATGCGTCTTGCCCGAGCCGGCATTGGCCGACACGAAGGCCGACGCGGTCGGATCCGATGCGCGCGCTTGTCGCGCGCGCACTTCATCCGGGATAGGGCGCGGTCCCTTCACCATTCCTCGATCCCCAATCCGCCGGCCGCGGACCATTCCTTGATCCGGGCAAGATCGTCATAGGCGCCGTAGCGGTTGGTCCACATCGGCAGGTTCAACGAGGTGTAGGGCTGGTTCTCGTCCTCGAAGGCGCGGATCAGCGCCTCGAGCTTGGCCCTGGCCTCGGCAGCCGCGGTGTCCGGCGGCTGTGGCTCGTCGCCTTGCCTATATTTGAGCTCGAGAATGCGTTCTTCGCCCGGCGGATTGTTGCCGCTCAGGCGAACATAGACGAGCTGGCTCACGGACGCGCCGGCGTCGATGTCGGGAAAACCGCCCTCGCGCAGGATTGCGGCTTCCAGCGTGAGCTGCGGCGACAGGCCCATGCGGACCTGCTTGCCGGTCGGCGGCTGGCCGGTCTTGTAGTCGAGGATGACGTATCCGCCGCCCTGGCGCCGTTCGATGCGGTCGGCGCGGGCGGAGAGACGGAAGCTGCGCCCATGGTCGAGCGGGATCGAAATCTCGCCGCGAGTTTCCGCGGCGATCGCCTCGATCGCGTCGCGCCGCGCCGTTTCCCATTCGCCGAACCAGCGCGCGATGCGCTGGAAGCGCGGCCACCACAGCGCCCGCGCCTCGGGTCGCTCCATCAGCGGCGCGAAGTATTTTTCGCCGATCGCGCGCAGCACCCTCGCGGGATCGTCGGGCAGATTCGTGGCGTAGCGTTCCGTGAACTCCCCGAGCGCATCGTGGATCGCCGAGCCGCGGTCGGCGGCGGACAGCGGCATGTCGACGGGATCGAGCGCGTCGAGCCGCAAAATGTGTTTTGCGTAGATCGTATAGGGATCGCGCAGCCAGTCCTCGATCCCAGTCACAGACATCCTGAGCGGGCGGGTCGCGCGCGGCGGTCGCGGCTCGGGCTGCTTGATCGGCCTCACCTCGTCGGGCTGGTCCAGCGCGGCTGCGAACTGCACGTATTTCTCGCCCGCGCGAATCGCGGCCTTCCAGTGCGCATCGCCCGCGACGGCCTCTAGCCGGTGCAGGAAGCGCGAGGCGACCGCCGGAGCACCGCCAGCCTTGGCGGAGTGGGTGAGGATGACCTCGTCGCCGCCGAGCAGTTGCGCAAAATCATGCGCGGAGAGGCCGATACGGCGTTCCGGCAGATCGAGGCCCAGCTGGTGCCGCATCGGCCGGCTCAGCCACGGATCGATGCGCGGCGCCGGTGGCCAGACCCCCTCGATCAGCCCGCCGACGATGATGCGGTCGGCCTGCATCAGGCGTGATTCCAGCGGGCCGTAGATCTGAAGCCGCGCGCCCGGCCTGTCCCGCCGCCGCACCGCGCGATCGCTGAATGCGGTCTGGAACACGTCCGCGTAGTCGGGCAGCGTGACCATCAATCCGCTGGTCGTGCCGCCGCGCAGGAGATCGTCGAAGGCGCTCGCGAGCGCGAGGCCTTCGCGCTCCTCGAACGCCAGCGGGATGCCCTGCTCGTCGCGCGATAGCTCGATCATGATCTCGCGATGCCGATGCGCGAGTTCGGCGAAGTCGTACGGCTTTGATGACGCAAGACTCTCCATTGGCGCCAAGGCTTGTCGCAAACCATCGATCAGCGCCTGAATACGATCGAGGTCTTCCGCCTTGAGACGTGCACGCGGCTCGGCCTTGTGCAGTGCGGAGACCTCGCTGCGCCACAGCTTTGCCAGCTCCTCGCGGAATCGATTGAACTCGCGCAGCAGGCCGGCGGTGCCCGCAGGCGGCCGCGTTCCGCGCAACAAAGCGAGCTCCAGGCCTTCGATCGCCGCCCTCCATGCACCAGGTGCCCGGCCGAGCCGGCACAGCGGATGCTTCAGCATCGCCAGCAGCGTCGGCGGCTCCAATCCCTTGGTCGCCGCCTCCGCTGTCAATCGCGCAAAGACGCCGGCGGAGGTTTCCATCAGGACGTCGCCGCCGGAATCATCGAATGCGAGATCCCATCGGCTCAGCGCGGCCATCACGCGCCGCGCCAGCGCGCGATCGGGCGTAACCAACGCTGCGGACTTGTCGAGATGCCGCGCCTCGCGCATCGCGATGGCGATGGCGAGCGCTTCCATTTCAGAGTTGGGAGCTTCGACAACCGCGAGGTTCTTCATGCCGCTGGTGATCTTTAAGGCCACATCCGGCTGCTTCAGCCGGTCGTGCCAGATCTCGGTCTTGGCCGACGGCCGCATCGTTTCGGAGGCGAGCAGATCGCGGCCGCCTTCCGCCGGAGGCTTGAGGATGTCGACGTCGCTGCGCTTGATGCCAAAGCGATCCAGCAGCGCGTGCATGGCGTATTGCGGATGGTTCGAGACCGGATGCTCCGCGAACTTGCCGAGCGAGTCGCGTACGCCGCCGATGCTGCGCCAGGCATCGTCGTCGAGATCGGTGTCGAGGCCGGGCAGCACCACGGCACCATGCGGCAGCGAGGCGACTGCGTGGAGAAATCTTGCCGTGGCCGGCATCGAGCCGGTCGAACCGGCCGCGATCACGGGGCCATGGGGATGCGCGGTCAGCCGCTTGGCTTCGGCATCGATCAGAAGGTCGCGGCGGGCAGCGGGCTCGATCCGGTTGATCTCGGCGAGATGACTGGGCCAGGCGATGCGCGCGATGTGCAAAAATTCAAGCGAGTGCTGCCAGTACCGGTCGAGCATATCTGGCACGAGGCCGTCGAGCGCGCTCCAGTCGACGCCGCGCGTGACCATGTCGTCGATCAACCGCGCGAGATCGGACGCCAGTGCCAGCGTCGAGGCGGGGCCGCCGACGACCAGCGGAGACAGCACCGGGCCCTTGGCCCAGGCCGCGACGAGTTGCGCCAGTGTCAGCCGCCGTTCGAACTCGCCGAGCCGCGGCGGAATATCGAGCGGCGTTGCGCCGGAAAACTGTTCGCCCTCATCGGCGAAAGCGAGTTCATCCTCGTCGATGTCGCCGAGCGCGACGATGCGCGGCAGCACGACGGCGTCGGCCTTCATCTCGTCGAGGAAGATCTCGCGGACGACGCGCATGGCGCGTCGTGTCGGCAGGTACAGCGTGGCATCCGCCAGCCGTGCCGGCTCCTTGCGCGCCTCAAAGCCGTCGACCAGCCGACCGTCAAGCAAGCTTGCGACGACGGTGCGCAGAAACGGAACTGAGACTGGAACGCTGAAAACGCGCATGAGCTGCCTGATTCGGGAATCAGGCGCCAATATAGGGAGGCGGAGTCAAATGGATATGGGCGGAAGGGAGATAGTCCCCGCTGTTCGCCGGACCAGAACAGGTGCCGTACGGTGGGCAAAGGCGCAACGCGCCGTGCCCACCATGTTTCCGCGAGTTTCAGCTTAGATGGTGGGCACGCTTCGCTTTGCCCACCCTATGGCACCGCGTCCGGGACACGAGACAGCCCTACGCCACGCTCTCCAGAAACGCCTCTTCCGCCGCGTGCACGGCATCGGGCGTGCCGACATGCATCCAGACGCCGTCGAGGCGAAGGCCGAACAGCCGCTCCTGCTCGTTGGCACGGTCGAACATCTTGGTCAGCGAGAACTCGCCCGTGGGGGCATCGGCGAAGATCGACGGCGACAGGATCGCTGCGCCGGCATAGACGAACGGAACGACTTCTTTTTCCTTGCGCTTGCGCAGGGCGCCGTCGGCCAGCATGCCGTAATCGCCGCGGCCGCTATAGCCGATGCTGGTCGCCGTCGGCGCCATCAGGAGCAAAATGTCCATCCGCGCGGGATCGAAGTTTTCGGCGAGCCGCGTCAGGTTCGAGCGCACGCCGTCGATCCATAGCGTGTCGGAATTGACGTGAAAGAACGGTGCGTCCCCGAGCAGCGGCAGTGCCTTGACCACGCCGCCGCCGGTGCCGAGCACCTGGTCGCGCTCGTCCGAGATGGTCACGCGCGGATGCTGGCGGGATGCGGTGTGATCGATGATCTGGTCCGGCAGGTAGTGCACGTTGACCACCGCCTCGCTCACGCCGGCCTGGCCGAGCTTGTCGAGCACGTGGTCGAGCAGCGGCTGGCCGGCCACCGGAACCATCGGCTTCGGCATCTTGTCCGTCAACGGACGCATGCGCAGGCCGAACCCTGCGGCGAGCACCATGGCTTTGGTCGGTTTGACGGACATCCTTCGCTTTCTCAGACCTACTGATTTCGCGTTCGCAGCAATCCTAACACGCGGTTCGACTGACCGCACCGCGTCTTAACCGCCTTAACCACCTGCCATGACGCTTGTACGACGGGTGTTGCCGTTACGCCCCGATGGATGTGGAACGCGCCTTTTTCTTCTTGTCGCCGAGCTTGAGAAAGTTGACGCCGATCTGGTCGCCATTGACCCAGGCGAGCTCGCAGCGCCGGTACGCGAGCCCGGTGGACGACAGCAGCAGAAAAAATTCCTTCAGATGCAAGCCTTCGACCGAGCCGTCGATGGTCAGCTTGGCGCCGCTGTCGGAGACGTCCTCCATGGTGCAGTCGCGCCGCCAGGTGCCGTCGATACCCATCATCTGGGCCGCGATCCCGCGCTCGAAAACAACCCGGCTGTTGCCGCGCTCGTCCGTCTTCACCGCCATCTGCCCTGCTCCAGCCCCGTAATCATCCGGCTGCTCCGCCGCCAGATTACCGGCGTCTTGGCTAACAGCCGGTAAATCGGGCCCCGAATCAGTCGTTTCAGCCCCTACTGGCCTTTCAGTCTTGGGCCGGACCTTGGGGCGGCGGGACGTTGGCGACATACCAGTCGCGCAGAGGGGCGAGCGCGGGATGCGCCAGGGAGCGCTGGAGATAGGTCCAGATCCGCGGCTGGTGACGCAGATAATGCGGTTTGCCGTCGCGGCGGTTGAGGCGGGCGAAGGTGCCGAGCAGACGCGTGTTCCGCTGCGCCGACATGATGGCGTAGAGCTCGGCGAAGCCGGCCGCGCCGAAGCTCGCGTCGCTCGCGCGGCGTGCCTTGATGTAGCGCGACAGCAGCGTCAGTTCGATCGCCTCGGGCACGTCGATGCGGGCGTCCTGGAGCAGCGACACCACGTCGTAGGATTGCGGCCCCAGCACGGTGTCCTGGAAATCGATCACGCCGACGCGTTCGATGCCGGTGCGATTCCCGAGCCAGATCAGGTTCGGCGAGTGATAGTCGCGGATGATCCAGGTCTTCGGCGAGGCCTGCGGTTTCTTCAGCAGCTCGCGCCACATCGCGAAAAATGCGGCGCGCTTCTCGTCGTCGAGCGGCGCATTGCGATCGGGCAGGTACCATTCCGGCATCAAGCCGATTTCGATCAGCAGCGCTTCGGTATCGAAGACGGGAATGGCGTAGGTCTGCCCGCCGAGCGGCAGCGTTTCCGGCAGCGTTTTGCCGTGCAGCACGGCCAGTAAATCGGCCGCGGCTTCGTAGCGTTCGAAGATCGGGCGCGGCGGATCGCCCTCGATCACGCCTTCGCTGCCGAAGTCCTCGCTGATCAGGAATCCATGGTCGAGGTCGGAATGATGGATCGCGGGCGCGGAGAATCCCTGCGCGCGCAAGCCCTCGTCGATGGCGACGAAGGGTTTGATGTTTTCGGCGAGATGCACCGCGGCGCTGTAGGATTTTCCGTTGTACATGGCAGCCCCATCCGGGCGCTGCGGAGAATTCATGAGGATGACGATTTCGTCGTCGCGGAGCAGCCGCGCATAGGAGCGGGTCGAGGCGTCGCCCGCCATGCGCTTGCGCGTTGCCTCCATGTAGCCGGATGCATCGAGGAATTCGCGCAGCGCCTGCAGCCGCGCGACGGTGGCGGCAGCCTTGCCATGGCCGGTGACGTCGGCGGCGCGTGCATTCGAGCCCAATGCCGGCCGGTGCGTCAGCGCGATGTCGATGCGGTCTTGAGGCATCGCCGACGGTGCGCGCTCCGGCCATTCGATCAGGACGAGGGTTGCTTCCGGCAGCGGCGCCAGCCCTATCTCTTCGAGCTCGCTCTCGTCCTCGACGCGGTAGAGGTCGGCATGCATCACCGGGAATGGCGGCAGCTCGTAGCCCTGCACCAGCGTGAAGGTCGGGCTCGGCACTTCCAGTGCATCGTCGCCGGCGAGGTAGCGGATCATGGCACGCGCCGCCGCGGTCTTGCCGGCCCCGAGATCGCCGGTGAGCGTGATGACATCGCCGGGGCCGACCAGCAGCGCGAGGTCGGCCATCAGTTGCGCGGTGGCCGTCTCGTTGTGGAGCGCGACGGAGAATGTGGTTGGCGCAGTCATTCGGCGGCGTCGCGATGCGCCGCCTGGTCGGTCGGGAAGTCACAGATCACGACCGTGCCCCTGCCCACGATCGAATCGACCCGGATATTGCCGCCATGCAGCTCGACGAAGGAGCGCACCAGCGACAGGCCGAGCCCGGCGCCGCGGTGACGCGAGCCTTGCGAGCGGCTTTCGAACCAGTTGAACACCTTGTCCTTCATGTCGGCAGGTATTCCAGGCCCGGAATCTGTCACAGTGAAGACCACACTGCGTTCGGTGCGGCGGGCGCTGATGCCGACGGTGGAATCCGGTGGAGAAAACCCGACGGCGTTGGCGAGGAGGTTATAGAGCACCTGCACCACGCGCTTCTCGTCGCCGGTGAAGCTGCCGACATCGGGCGCGATCTCGACCTTGAGGCGGATGCGGTCGGTGGCGAGCCGGTCCTGGAGACCTTCGGCGGCGAGCTCGATGGTCTTGCTGACGTCGACCGGGCCGAGTTCCAGCTTCATGGCACCGGCGTCGATGGTGGCGAGATCCAGGATGTTGTTGGTCAGCGCCAGCAGCGCATTGGTCGATTTGGTGACGTAGTCGAGATATTCGGCCTGTTTCGGCGTCAGCGGCCCGGTCGAGGGATCGCTGAGGAAATGCGCGAAGCCGATGATGGTGGTGAGCGGCGAACGCAGCTCGTAGGAGACGTGGTGGACGAAATCCACCTTCATCTGGTCGGCGGCCTCGAGCGCCTCGTTGCGCTCGCGCAGCGCGCGCTCGACATTCTCGGTGTCGGTGATGTCCTGGAACGTCAGCATCGTGGCGCCGTCGTGCAGGGGCCGGATCATGCCGTCGAGCACGCTGCCGTCCTTGCGCTCCAGCTTCAGCGGAATGTCGGCGCGGCTTTCGATCGAGGTGACGGCCTCGCGGATCTGTCGCCAGACGATCGCGTCGTCGAACAGCTGATGGCACCAGCCCTCGACCGTCTGGATGTGCGGCTCGTCGCGCATGGCGTCAACGGACAGCTTCCACATCCGGACGAAAGCCGGGTTGAACAGCTGCGCCTTGCCGTTGCTGCCGAACACCGCGACGCCCTCGGCGAGGCTGTCCAGCGTCTCGCGCTGGACCCGGATCATGCCGTCGAAACGGCGGGCGAGCTCCAGGCTCTCGGTGACGTCGTCGAACAGATAGGTGACGCCGCCTTCGGGGTTCGGCGTGGTGACGACGGAGAGCGCGCGGCCGTCGGGCAGGTACCAGGTGTCCTTGGCAGCCTCGACCGCGCGATAGGCCTCGTGCAGCTTCGCCTTCCAGGCGCGAAAGTCCGGCTGTTCCGGCAATTTGCGCGCGGAGCGGAGCTTGTCGAGCACGCTGGAATCATCGGGGTTGGCGTCGAGAAAGGTACGGTCGAGGTCCCACAGCTGGCGGTAGGAATCATTGTAGAAGGCGAGCCGGCGCTGGCCGTCGAACACGGCAACGCCGGAGGAGAGCTGGTCGAGCGTGCGGCGATGCGCTTCCGCCATCCGCACCAGCGCCGAGCTCAACGCATCCGCCTCGCTGGCATCGATGGCAACGCCGACATTGCCGCCGCCGACATTGACGGCGCGCACGTCATAGATGCGCCGCTCGCCGCCGATCACGATCGGCAGGCGCGAGGTGAAATTGGCCGCTTCCTTCAGCCCCCGCTCCATCGCGCTCCGGTCGGCGCTGTCGAGCAGCTCGAGCTTGCGCTCCTGGGCGTCGGTGATGCTGGCCGCCTCGGTCGCACGGACATAGGCGGGGTTGGCGTAAGCCAGCGCGCCGTTCTCGCCCTTGGCCCAGATCGGCCAGGGTGCGGCGGTCGCGAAGCCGCGCAGCATCTCCGTCTCGTCGGAGAGGGCCTTGTAACGCAGATTGGTCTCGGCCAGATCGCGGCGGAGCCCTGAGAGTTCGCGAATCCTGACGATGGCCTGGCCGCCGATGGCGCGGCCGATGGCCTCCAGCGTGTGGCCATGCGCGGTGGTGAGCGTCAGCTGGAACCCGTCGCCGCGGTCGCGCAGCGCGTCGACGGCGTGGTCCATCCGGAGCGCCGGTTCCGGCGGCAACCAGGTTCCAAACGCCAGCACGCGCTGTGGAGAGGAGTCGCGCGGCAGCACCATGGAGGTGTCACCGGAGATCTGCGCGCGATTGTCGCCGGCCGGCCAGGAGATCAGGATCTGCGGCTCGGCAAACAGCAGTGCGCCGAATCGGTCGGCCTGGAGCTGGAGTTCCCCGATCCGTGCGCGCAGCCGCGCCTCGTTCTTCGCCGTGCGAACGCGCGTGCGCATCAGGAGGATCGCGGCCACCACCGAGAAGCCGAGCAAGGCCAGCGCGGTAGCCAGCACCGCGAGCTCCTGCCGGTTGAAATCCAGCAGCGTTGAGAGTGTGTCGACGAGGTCGGCGGCCTCAGCCGGCGCAGCCGGCAGCAGCGCTGCGAGAGCGCTTCCCAACAAGCCGTTGCGCACGAGCGATGTGCACGACAGCAGCGTCCGACGCATCGACACGATCACGCCTGACATAGTTGCCCCAAGATCGCACGAATTTGCGCGCGGCGACCCCCGTCGCGCGCGAATCAAACGACAATACCCTCACCGTGACTCCACCGGTAAGAGTCCAGATCGTGAACGCAAAGGCGGTCCCAAAAAAATGCGGGGCGCGGTGTTCCAATTCACGTAGTTCCTCGGGGTGATTCGGCCGGATGTGCCGCGCCTAGCGGCCGGTCGAGCCGAATCCGCCGCCGCCGCGGTCGGTCGCCGACAATGTCGCCACGGGAATGAGCGTAGCCTGCACCATTGGCGCGATCACCATCTGCGCGATGCGCTCGCCGCGCTTGACCACGAAGGCGGTCTGGCCCTGATTGATCAGGATCACCTTGATCTCGCCGCGATAGTCCGCGTCGATCGTTCCCGGCGAGTTCAGCACGGTGACGCCGTGCTTGGCGGCAAGGCCCGAACGCGGCCGCACCTGCGCCTCGTACCCGGGCGGCAACGCGATCGCGAGTCCCGTCGGCACCAGCGTGTATTGGCCGGGCGCGAGCGTCAGGGGCTCGTTCTCGGCTACCGCCGCCATCAGGTCGAGACCGGCGGCATCATTGGTCTGATAGGCCGGCAGCGGCAGCCCCTCCGCATGGGGCAGGCGTTGCAGTTCGACGGTGACTTTGGTGCTCAAGATGCGGGCTCCCGGGATTTGCCGGTCACGCTTTTTGCGATATGCGCGACCAGTTCAATGGCGACCTGTTCCTTGGTCATCACCGGCCAGGAATCAACTGCAATCTCGCCATCCTTCTCATCGTTCTTCTCACTGTTCCTGCGACCGATGAGGTGCACGGTGTTGCGGTCCCCGCCCATCACGCCGGTTGCGGGGGAGACGTCGTTGGCGACAATCCAGTCGCAGCCCTTGCGGGCAAGCTTCGACTTGGCGTTGTCGATGAGGTGCTCGGTCTCGGCGGCAAAGCCGATCACCAGCGGCGGCCGCTTGTCGGTCAGTTTCGAGATCGTCGCCAGGATGTCGGGATTCTCGACCAGCTGGAGCGGCGGCATGCCGGCCGAGGTCTTCTTCAGCTTCTGCTCGCCTTCGTTGACGACCCGCCAGTCGGCGACGGCGGCGGCGAAGATCGCAATGTCAGCGGGAAGCGCGGCCTGCACCTGCTCCAGCATCTGCCGTGCCGATTCCACATGCCTGACCGTCACGCCCTGGGGATCGCTAAGCTCGACCGGGCCGCTGACCAGGATCACCTCGGCGCCTGCGGCTTGTGCGGCGGCAGCGATCGCAAAGCCCTGTTTGCCGGAGGACCGGTTGGCGATGTAGCGCACCGGATCGATCGGCTCGTGGGTCGGACCAGCCGTGATCAGCACGCGCTTGCCGGCGAGGGGGCGCGGCACTGGCGGCCGCAGCAGGCGCTCGGCGGCGGCCGCAATTTCGATCGCCTCGGACATGCGGCCAATACCGGCTTCACCTGCTTCCGCCATCTCGCCGGAATTCGGCCCGATCAGCATCACGCCGTCGCGTTGAAGCTGCGCGACGTTGCGCCGCGTCGCCGCGTTGTTCCACATCAGCGGGTTCATCGCAGGCGCGAGCAGGACCTTGCGGTTGGTCGCGAGCAGGATGGCGCTGGCGAGATCGTCGGCATGACCGTTGGCGATCTTGGCCATCAAATCCGCGGTCGCGGGCGCCACCACGATCAGGTCGCACTCGCGCGCGAGGCGGATATGACCAGCGTCGAACTCGCTCTGGGGATCGAACAGGTCGGTGTAGACGCGCTCATGCGAGAGCGCGCTCACGGCCAGCGGCGTGATGAATTGCTGCGCCGCCTTGGTCAGCACGCAACGTACCTCGATCCGCCGCTCCTTGAGCCTTCGGATCAGGTCGAGCGATTTGTAGGCCGCGATCCCGCCGCCGATGATCAGGGTGACGCTGGCTTCTGGAGCGGCGCCGGTGCGTTGGGGCAGCGGCGTGGCCGAGGCCGCGGGCGGCGCCGTGAACGGCGTCAGGGGCTCCTCGCGGCCCTCGATCAGCTCCCCAAGGATGACCCGGACCTCTTCCTCGACCGACCTGCGGTTCTTGGCCGAGCGCAGGCGGAGGAAGGTTTTGACGTTCTCGTCGAGCTTGCGGATGGTCAGACTTGCCATGGCACTCTCCGGCGCGAAATGATAGCGATGCTATCATTCGCATGATTGCACTGCAATCAAAGATTCCGGACGGCGATCAGGATGCCGATGAAGGTCGCGGCGATGATCCAGAGCGCCACGGTGCGCCAACGGTTCTTGCGGCCCTCGATGCGGCCCATCGCCGCGATGCTCTCCGGCGACAGCCGGATGCCCTCCCGTGTCATGGTCTCCAGCTGTTCGAGCACCGCAACCGAGCGCGCGGCGATATCAGGCAGACGCATCAGGATGCGGGCGAGATCGCCGGTGCCGGAGATCGCGCCCTGGACCCGGCCGATCGGACCGAGATTGCGCTCGATCCATTCCCGCACCACGGGGTCGGCGACCTTCCAGATGTCGAGCTTGGGATCGAAGCCGCGTGCCACGCCCTCGACCACCACCATGGTCTTCTGGAGCAGGATCAGCTCGGGCCGCGTGGTCATGTCGAACAGGCCGGTGACCTCAAGCAGCAGCGTCAGCAGCCGCGCCATCGAGATCTCTTCCGCCGTGCGGTTGTGTATGGGCTCGCCGATGGCGCGGATCGCTTGCGCGAAGTTCTCGACCGAGTGATGCGCGGGCACATAGCCTGCCTCGAAATGCACTTCCGCGACACGACGATAGTCGCGGGTGATGAAGCCGAGCAGGATTTCGGCGAGGAAGCGCCGCTCCTTCATGCCGAGCCGGCCCATGATGCCGAAATCAACCGCGACGAGGCGGCCCGCGTCATCCAGGAACAGATTGCCTGGGTGCATGTCGGCGTGGAAGAAGCCGTCGCGCAACGCGTGGCGCAGGAAGCTCTGAATCACCTTGCGGCCGAGATCGGGCAGGTCGACCTGCGACTCGGCCAGGCGCTTGTGATCGTTCAGCGCGATGCCGTCGATCCACTCCATCGTCAGCACGTTGTGCGTGGTACGGTCCCAGTCCACGGCCGGCACCCGGAAATCAGGATCGTCGCGCGTGTTCTCCGCCATCTCCGACAGCGCCGCGGCCTCGAGGCGCAGGTCCATCTCCATCGCGACCGAGCGCGACATGGTGTTGATGACTTCGATCAGGCGCAGGCGCCGCGCCTCGGACGAATAGGATTCGGCCTTGTATGCGACGAAGAAGAAGTCGGAGAGGTCGCGGCGGAAGCGAGCGGCCACGTTGGGGCGCAGCACTTTCACGGCGACCGCCTTGCGGACGCCGTCGCGCAGGACTTCGCCGCGATGCACCTGCGCGATCGAGGCCGCTGCGACCGGCGCACTGAGGCTCACGAACACATCGGTCAGCGGCCGTTCCAGCGAAGTCGCGATCGCAGCCTCCGCTTCGGCTTGCGAGAACGGCGGCAAGCGGTCCTGAAGGCTTTCGAGGTCGCGCGCCATGATGACGCCGACGACGTCGGGACGGGTCGCCAGAAATTGTCCGAGCTTGAGATAGGCCGGGCCCATCCGGGTCAGCGCGCGCGACAGCCGCGGGCCCTGCTTCGGACCGCGCCGCTCGATGATGCGCGCAAGTTTCAGCGCGAGCTGTCCGTGCGGCGGTACCAGACTCGGATCGACGGCGCCGAACACGCCCTCGCGCGCGAATACGAACGCGGCGCGCATCAGGCGCGCACTATGGGTTATGGCAGAGATCACAAACGCCAGCCCGAATGCAGTGCGACGATGCCGCCGGACAACATCTGCCAGTTCACCCGGGCGAAGCCGGCGTTGAGGATCATGTCGGCGAAGGCGTTGGGTCTTGGAAACTTGCGGATCGACTCGACCAGATATTGGTAGGACTCGGCGTCACCCGTGATCATGCGGCCGAGCGGCGGGATCACCTTGAACGAGAACAGGTCATAAAGGCGATCGAGCCCGGGCATCTCGACGGTGGAGAATTCCAGACAGAGGAAGCGGCTGCCTGGCTTGAGCACGCGATAGGCTTCGGCCAGCGCAAGGTCGATCCGCGGCACGTTGCGAATGCCGAAAGCGATCGTATATGCGTCGAAGCTGCGGTCGGCGAAAGCGAGCGCTTCGGCATTGCCCTCGACAAAATCGACCTGGGTCTCGAGATGCCGCTTTGCGGCGCGCTCGCGGCCGACCTCCAGCATCCCGGAATTGATGTCGCAGACGGTGGCATGGAAGCCCGCGCCTGCGGCCTTGGCGGCGCGGAACGAGATGTCGCCGGTGCCGCCGGCAACGTCGAGCAGCGCGAACGGCCGGTCGCCTCTGGGCGGGTCGAGCGCGGTGATCATGATGTCCTTCCAGACCCGGTGCAGGCCACCGGACATCAAATCGTTCATCAAATCATAGCGCGACGCCACGCTGTGAAACACATCGTTCACCAGCGTCTGCTTGTCGCCCAGGGGAACGTCCCTGAAGCCAAAATGCGTGGTTTCGCCCGGCCGATCCATTACTCTACTCCACGAGGCGGACCATAGCGCGCCCGCCGCAATGGCGCTATCACACCGCCCTCATAAGGTGAATGCCTGACCATGCCCGAATTGCCCGAAGTCGAGACCGTCCGCCGCGGCCTTCAGCCTGTCATGGAGGGTGCGAAAATCCTGGTCGCGGAGGCCCGCAGGCCCGATTTGCGCTTTCCCTTCCAGCCCGACTTCGTGGCCCGACTGAAGGGGCAGGTCGTCACGGGGCTCGGCCGCCGTGCAAAATATCTCCTGGCCGATCTCGCCTCCGGCGACGTGCTGTTGATGCATCTGGGCATGTCGGGCTCGTTTCGCGTCATCAAGCCGGACAACGAGGTAGCGCCCGGCAAGTTTCACTATCCGCGAGCGAAGGACTCCACGCACGATCACGTGCTGTTTCGGATGTCCTCCGGGGCCGACATCATCTTCAACGATCCGCGCCGCTTCGGTTACATGAAAGTGATCGCGCGCAGTGCCCTCGACGACGAGCCGCTGTTGCGCGGGCTCGGCCCCGAGCCGCTCGGCAACGAATTCGACGCAGCGATGCTGGCGCGGTCCTGCGCTGGCAAGACCACGAGCCTGAAAGCCGCGCTGCTCGATCAGCGCGTGGTCGCCGGGCTCGGCAATATCTATGTCTGCGAAGCCCTGCATCGCTCGCATCTGTCGCCGCGCCGGATCGCCGCGACGCTGTCGACCAAGAAGGGCGAGACCACCGACCATGCGAAGCGACTGGTCGGCGCGATCCATACCGTGCTGAACGACGCCATCAAGGCCGGCGGCTCCAGCTTGCGCGATCATCGCCAGACCTCGGGCGAGCTCGGCTATTTCCAGCACTCGTTCAAGGTCTATGACCGCGAGGGCGAGAAATGCACGACGCCGCGATGCGGCGGCACCGTGAAGCGTTTTACGCAGAACGGCCGGTCGACCTTCTGGTGTCCGAAATGTCAGAAGTGAAAATCAGGCTCGTAACCGAGAGGCCGTAAGCTTCTGCGAGAGTGACGAGCCCACCACGACCGTCATTGCGAGCGCAGCGAAGCAATCCAGAATCTTGCCGACGAAACAGCCTGGATTGCTTCGTCGCAAGGGCTCCTCGCAATGATGGCGGCGATAGAGTTTCCCAAAACGCGAAGCGAAGCAATCCGGCCGGGCTGGTGGCCGGATTGCTTCGTCGCTAAGGCCCCTTCCGGATGGTGAAGGGCCGGCTGCCGTCTGAGCGATTGCCCCGCTCAGGACGCCAGTATCGTGGTCTCGTCGGCTGCAAGCTCGGCGGCGACGTGCAACATTCCGTCCGCGGCCGCGATGGCCTGGTCGATCAAGACATTGGTGGTGGCGGCGAGCTCGAGCCGGGTCTCGATCCAATGCCAGAGGCCGCGGATCTCCTCGGTCGACTTGCCGTTCGGGGCGAATTCGTTCACCGCGAGGCCGCTTGCGAGCGAGTCCTGGTGGTCGTTGCGCATCACGATCAGGGGACGCGCGAGCACCTCGGCCAGATCGAGCGCGGCTTCCTCGGCGAGGGTGTTGGCGGCATTATCGATACGCTGGCCGCGGATCGGCGTTTGGTTCAGCACGAAACTGTAGGGGCGCTTCCAGGCGCGCGCGACGCTGAGCGTGGAGACGGTGGCTTCGATGTCGGCGACGCTCGGGCGGGCCGGGATCAGGCAGAGGTCGGAATGGCGGATCGCGGCGGTGGTCGCGGCGCTGAGGCCGGCGGCGGTATCGACGATCGCGATCTGGAGGCCGCTGTCGGCCAGCATCCTCAGGCGCGGCTCGATGTCGGCGGCGTGATAGATCGGCTCGACGACGAGATCATCGGTGGTGCGGCGGCGCTGCCAGTTGGACAGTGTGCCCTGCGGGTCGGTTTCGATCAGGCGAACGGTGAAGCCGGCCTGCTTGGCTGCCAGCGCGAGGCCGATGGCGAGCGTGCTCTTGCCGCTGCCACCCTTTTGGGTGGCCAGTGCGATCGTGTGCATTGAAGATCAATCCTTTGGAGTGCTTGGGCCAGGGAAACGCCACGCGAACGTGCATCGATCTCGATGCTGAGCTCTTCTCGCTCAGGACGTGCCGGCCCGATCCAAAGGGGATCGCGGAGGTCCGAATCAGCAGGGACGATGATGGCGGAAGCGGGAATGCCAGCGAATCCGTACCATTACTGGACCCGTACTCGTACGTGTGCTGTGCTTGATACCGTGAGTAAGAAGGACAAGAGGCATGGGCGGAAACTGGCGCGACCGGACGGCGACGAACTTCGAATGCCATAAGATGCCTGCGGTATCGAGCCGCGGCATGGTGGTCAGCAACCATCCACTGGCCTCGAGCGCCGGCGCGGAGATGCTGGCCGCCGGCGGCAACGCCGTCGACGCCGCGATAGCGACCCTGTTCACGCTGACCGTGGTCGAGCCGATGATGGTGGGCATCATCGGCGGTGGCATGGCGCACATCCGGCTCGCCGACGGCAGCCACCGTTTCATCGACGGGCAGAGCACCGTGCCCGCGGCGGTGCTTGACACCAGCTACACCCCGACGCCGGGCTCCGCGCATGACGTGTTCGACACCGTCGGCAATGAGAATCTCAACGGCCCAAAGGCGGTCGCCACACCGGGTTCGCTGAAAGCCTGGTGCGAGACGCTGCGCCGCTTCGGCACCATGAGCCTCGCCGATGTCATGCAGCCCGCGATCAAGCACGCCGCGCGCGGCTATGCGGCGACACCCTATCTGCACGAATGCATCAGCGAGAGCGCCGCCGAAATGCGCAAGGACAAGCCGATCGCGGCGATTTACTTGCCTGATGGAGAGCCGTTGAAGGTCGGCGAGCGCGTGGTACAGGCCGAATATGCCGAGACGTTGCGGCATATCGCCGACCACGGTGAAAAGGCGCTCTATGAGGGGCCGCTTGGCGACATCCTGGTCGATTACATGGAAAAGGCCGGCGGCTTCATCCGGCGCAACGACCTCACCAGCTACAAGACCGTCGAACGGCAGCCGATCCGCGCCGATTACCGAGGCTGGACCATCTTTGGCCCGCCGCCGCCCGCGGCCTCGGGCGTGCATATCGCGCAGATGCTGAACATCCTGGAGGGTTACGACATCGGCAGCCTCGGCTTCGGCACACCGGAAACGATCCACTATCTCGCGGAGGTCCTGAAGATCGCATTCGCCGATCGCGCCGCTGCCAGCGGCGATCCTGATTATGTCGGCGTCCCCGTGGAGCGGCTGACTTCGAAGGCCTATGCCGAGGAGCGCCGCGCTGCGATCGATCCGGCACGGGCGCAGAGCTGGGGCGCCGGCGTGTCGCAGCTTGAAGGCGCTCACACCACGCACATGACGGCGGCTGATGCGTTCGGCAACGTGGTTGCGACCACGCAGACCATCAACAATCTGTTCGGCGCCAAGATCATGATCCCGGGCCTCGGCGCCATCGCCAACAACTACATGAACCTGTTTGATCCGCGTCCAGGCCACGCCCTGTCGCTGGCGCCGGGCAAGCGGGTGACGACCTCGATGTCGCCGATGATGGCGCTCCGTGACGGAAAGCTGCGCTATGCGCTGGGCCTGCCCGGCGGCAAGCGCATCTTCCCGAGCGCAATGCAGGCGCTGGTCAATCTGATCGACCACGGCATGAGCTTGCAGGAAGCGGTCGAGGCGCCGCGGGTCTGGACGGAGGGCAATGCGCTCGAAGTCGAACAGAACGTACCGGAGAGCGTGCGCGCGAAGCTCGAGAGCCTCGGTCACAAGGTGCAGCCTGTCGCGACAGTCGCCGGCGGCATGAACGGTATCGCCTTCCACGACGGCGGCACCATGAGTGGCGCCGCTTGCTGGCGTGCGGACGGCACGCCGGTCGGGATCTCCGGCGGTCTCGCAAAGGCCGGGATCAGGTTCAGGCTGAGCTAATGGCGCGCTGGGTCGCGAGCTCGGTCAGCTCTTCCGCTCGTGGAGAGGTTGCGCGCCTTCGGCGAGCTTACTTCCGCACGCAGATCACGCGCACGACGGCGGCTTTCGCATCCGTCGAGGTGCCGTTCGCGGTGACACCGTTTGTCTTCAGGAAATCGCGCACCGTCTCCGCGGAGACCATCACCGCCTGCGACGCCGGTACCGACGTCGCGGCGCCCGCAACCATCGCCGGCTTCAACAATGCGATGCCGGCGAACTTGCCGTCGCCGTCGATGGCGGCGCTGCCGGAAAATCCGACCGCGGGCGGTGGTGACAGCGCTGAATCACTGCCACCGACGGATGCCAGCGCGGCCTTGAGGCTCGACACACCGACCGCGCCGCCCTGGCTCTGCGGATCCGCGATACCGATGATATCGACGCTCGTCTTCGCCGCGCCACTGCCGAGGCTGAACGGCTTCAGGCCGCGGGCGCCGTAGATGTGGAGCAGCGCGAGGTCGTGTTCCCGGTCTTCGGCGAGACGGTCGGCGCTGCCATAGCCGGCGACCGTGATCGCGAGACAGGAATCGGTGACGAGGCGGTCGGTGACGATCGCGCCATCGTCGCTGACGACGAGCCCGGTGCCATATTCGACCGTCTTGCGTGGCGGCGGCCCGGCCTGTGGCCCCGACGGGAATGCAGTGAACGCGCTCGACATCGCGATCACGACCGGCTCGACGGTGTTCTCGGTCGCCTGGTCGTAGAGGATCGTCATGATGCGAACTTCATCACCCCTGGAGGTGCCGCGCATGTAAAATTTCTTCAGACCCTGCAGACCCGACAGCACGAAGAAGTCGGGCTTCACCACGGTGTAGTCGACCTTGCGACCCGGCTCCTTCTTTTCCGCTTCGGCAAGCTTGGCTGTGGTCGGGTTCGCCTCCTTGCGGCGGCTGAGCAGCACCTGCACCGTTCCGGTGGGAGAGGTCCATTTCGAGCCGTTGGCGTCGGTCGCCTGCTGCGGCACCAGTTTTGAGGGAATACCAAGCCGCGCGCCGCTGGTCATCTCCGTCACAATCCTCCAGCCGACGCTCTCCTGTTTGCGGCGCGCGGTCTCGGCGAGCGCGGCGCGTTCCTGCGGATTGAGCACGCCGGTCGGCTTGCCGCCCTTGGCCTTCTGATACTCCTTGATCGCCTCGACCAGGCGCGCGCTGACGTCGCCGGTGATGGCGCCGTTATATTGGCCGACCCAGGCAAGGTCGGACTGCAGCGATAGCCGCTCCGCCTGCGCCATGGCATCGGCCGTCGCAGCCGGCGTCTGCAAAGCAGGAGGCCGGATCGGAACGGTCTGGACCGGCTTCGGCTTGGTGCCGGGGATCTGCGGTGTCGTCATCTGGGCGTGTGCGCCTGTCGCAGCCGCAAACATCAGTGTTGCCGCAAGCATCGATCTCATGACAAATCCAGCCAGCCCATTGAACGCAATGCCATTGAAGCACATCTCGTTGGTCGCGAACAATCTCGGGGTGGTTCAGCCGGGCGATAGAGGCCACGGACTCAGGCCCTCATCCTGAGGAGCGGCCTCAAGGCCGCGTCTCGAAGGATGGCTCCGGGCGATATGGGGCCTGCATGGTTCGAGACGCGCGTTCCGCGCTCCTCACCATGAGGGTTGAGAGAACAAAGGATAACGATGCTGAGCCCGGACGAACTCGAACGTTATGCCCGCCATATCGTGCTGCGCGATGTCGGTGGTCCCGGCCAGGCAGCGCTGAAGCGAGCCTCCGTGCTGGTGATCGGCGCCGGCGGGCTCGGTGCGCCCGCCTTGATGTACCTTGCGGCCGCCGGCGTCGGTACGCTCGGCGTGGTCGATGACGATGTGGTGTCGCTGTCGAACCTTCAGCGCCAGGTCATTCACACCACGCCCGATATCGGCCGGCACAAGGTCGAGAGCGCGGCCGAACGGATCTCGGCGCTCAATCCGCATGTCCGCTTCGTCGGTCACGCCAACTGGCTCAATGCCGACAATGCGCTGGCGCTGATCGGCGACTATGACCTGGTGCTCGACGGCTCCGACAATTTCTCGACCCGCTATCTGGCCTCGGACGCCTGCTTCTTCGCCAAAAGGCCGCTGATCACGGCGGCGCTCGGCACCTTCGATGGCTCGCTCACCACCATCCGCGCGCATGAGAAGAACGAGCAGGGCGAATTCAACCCGACCTATCGCTGCCTGTTCCCGGAGGCGCCGCCGCCCGGGACCGTGCCGGCCTGCGCGGAAGCCGGCGTCATGGGCGCGCTCGCGGGCGTGATGGGCTCGATGATGGCGCTGGAGGCGATCCGCGAGATAGTCGGCTTCGGCGACGGCCTGGTTGGCCGCCTCCTGATGATCGATGCGCGCGCGATGCGCTTCGAGACGCTGCGTTACGCGCGCGATCCAGCCAATCCGCTCAATGGCGATGGACCTGTGATCACTGATCTCAGCGCCCATCGCACCTGATCGCAGCCGCTACGCCGTGGCCGGCTTCTCGCTGTCGAGATGCGCCATCTGCTCGGCGGCGTAACGCGTACCGGCGGCGACATCGGGCGGGAAGGCCTTTGCCAACAGCGCGAGATGAGCCGGCGTCAGCGTGACCTTGGCCGCACCAAGTGCCTCGCTGAGGCGGTTGCGGGTGCGGGCGCCGACCAGCGGTACGATCTCCTTCCCTTGCGCCGCCACCCAGGCGATCGCGACTTGTGCCGGCGTCGCGCCAATCTCGGCGGAGATGGCGCGCAGCTGCTCCACCAGCGCCAGATTGGCATCGAGATTCGATCCCTGGAAGCGCGGCGTCATCAGCCGGTAGTCCTTGCCTGTCTTGCCGGAGTCCTTCGACCAATGGCCGCTGATCAGGCCGCGCGCCAGCACGCCGTAAGCCGTGATGCCGATGCTGAGCTCGCGACAGGTCTTCAGGATGTCGCGTTCGATGCCGCGCTCGATCAGCGAATATTCGATCTGGAGATCGGCGATCGGGTGCACGGCATGCGCGCGGCGGATGGTGTCGGAGCCGACCTCGGACAGGCCGATATGTTTGATGTAGCCGGCCTTCACGAGATCGGCGATGCCGCCGATGGTTTCCTCGATCGGAATGTTGGGATCGAGCCGCGCCGGACGGTAGATGTCGATGTAGTCGGTGCCGAGCCGCTGCAGTGAATAGGCCAGGAAGTTCCTCGTTGCGGCCGGCCTCGTGTCCATGCCGGTGAATTCGCCGGCAGGACCGCGCAGCGCACCGAATTTGACGCTGATCTGCACCTTGTCGCGCGGCACGTCCTTGAGCGCTTCGCGCACCAGCATTTCATTGTGGCCCATGGCGTAGAAATCGCCGGTGTCGACTAGGGTGATGCCGGCATCCAGCGCGGCGTGGATCGTGGCGATGCTCTCACCGCGATCGGCGGGGCCGTAGACCTCGGACATGCCCATGCAGCCGAGACCGAGAGCGGAGACGGTGGGGCCGGTTGAACCGAGTTTGCGCTGTTCCATGATGGCTCTCCTCGAAAAGGCGCTGACTGCGCCGCGTGACGAGGCCTGATATGCACCTGATCGATTGCGCCGATAAGCTGGACAATCGAGAATGGCTTGTTCACATTAGCGAACAATGGCTGAGCCCGACCTGCGTGATCTCGACGTCTTCGTGGCGGTCGCCCGCACCCGCAATTTCCGACGCGCGGCGGTCGAAATTCGCGTGTCGGTGTCGAGCCTTAGCCAACGATTGCGGGACCTCGAAGAGCGCCTCGGCGTCCGCCTGATGAACCGCACCACCCGCAGCGTCGCCCTGACCGAGGCGGGCGAGCTGCTACTGTCGCGCGTGGCGCCGGCGCTGCGCGATGTCGGCGACGCCCTCGATCAAGTCCGCGGCCTGCGCGAGGTGGCCTCGGGCCGGCTACGCATCAACGCACCGCCGCCCGCGGTCGATCTCGTGCTGGCGCCGATGATCGGGCCGTTCCTCAAGGCCTATCCCCAGGTCGACCTCGACGTCGTCTCCGAGAGCGGGTTCGTCGACATCGTCAGCGCGGGCTTCGATGCCGGCGTGCGCTATGGCGAGCATCTCGCGCAGGACATGGTGGCGATCTCGCTCAGCGGCCCGCAGAGCTATGTCGTGGTCGCTTCGCCCGATTACCTCGCGCGCCGCGGCAAGCCTGAGCATCCGAAGGATCTGCTCGACCACGATTGTATCCGCGCCCGCTACTCCAGCGGTGTCATGCATGATCTGGAGTTCGAGAAGGCCGGACAGCTGGTGAAAGTCGATCCGCCAGCAAAGCTGATCTCGACCAACATGGGCCTTTCCATGCGCGCTGCGCTCGACGGCGCCGGTGTCTGGGCGACGCTCGATGGATATGTCGGCGAAGCCCTGAAGTCGGGCGCGCTGGTCAGGCTGCTTGAAGACTGGTGCGAGCCGTTTCCGGGCCCGTTCCTGTATTATCCAAGCCGGCGCCAGACGCCGCCGGCACTGCGGGCCTTCATCGATTTCGTTGCCGACTGGCGCAAGCGCAACGCCCGGGGATAGCAGACTCTCATGGTGAGGAGCGCGGAACGCGCGTCTCGAACCATGAAGGCCCGGATCTCTCCTGTGGCCATCCTTCGAGACGACCGCTACGCGGTCTCCTCGGGATCAGGCTGGAGAGCTTATAGCGCAGTCAGTTGAAGTCAGAGCATGCTCGGCAGCACGCGATCCGGCGGCTTGTGCGCATCCAGGAAGGTGCGGATGTTGATGATCACCTTCTCGCCCATCTCGACGCGGCCCTCGATCGTGGCCGAGCCCATATGCGGCAGCAACGTCACCTTGCCGGCCTTGGCGAGCCGCACCAGCTTCGGGTTCACCGCGGGCTCGTGCTCATAGACATCGAGGCCGGCGCCGCCGATCTCGCCGCCTTCGATCAGCTTGATCAGCGTGTCCTCGTCGGTGACCCCGCCGCGCGCGGTGTTGACGATGTAGGCGTCCTTGCGGATCAGCTTCAGCCGGCGCGCCGACAGCAGATGGTAGGTCGCCGGCGTGTGCGGACAGTTCACGGAGATGATGTCCATCCGCGCCAGCATCTGGTCGAGGCTTTCCCAATAGGTCGCGCCCAGCTCTTCGGCGATCTTCGGCGCCACCGGCCGGCGGTTGTGGTAGTGGATCTGCAAGCCGAAGGCGCGGGCGCGGCGTGCGACCGCTTGGCCGATGCGGCCCATGCCGATGATGCCGAGGCGCTTTCCGCCGATGCGATGGCCAAGCATCCAGGTCGGCGACCAGCCGGGCCAGGGTTTTCCTTCCGTCAGGATCGAGGCGCCTTCGATCATCCGCCTGGGCACGGCGAGGATCAGTGCCATGGTCATGTCGGCGGTGTCTTCTGTAAGGACTTTCGGCGTGTTGGTGACGGTGATGCCGCGGGCATGCGCGGCCTCGACATCGATGTTGTCGACGCCGTTGCCGAAATTCGCGATCAGTTTCAGCCTGCAGTCGGGCTGGTTGACGATATCGGCGGAGATGTGATCGGTCACGGTCGGAACCAGTACGTCGGCGGTACGGGCGGCTTCCGCGATCTGCTCGGCCGACATCGGCGCGTCGTCGAGGTTGATCCGCGCGTCGAACAGCTCGCGCATCCGGGTCTCGATCGAGTCCGGAAGCTTGCGCGTCACGACGACGAGGGGCTTTTTCTTCACCGACATGTCCTGCCCTCATGAGGCGTTGCGAGCCGCCTCTGTCGCCAAAGGCCGGCCGTTGAGGCCTCATTAACCCGGTTGTTCGACACTGCCTTTGCCGTGTCGTCCCCGGCGTTTCCTTCAAGCTCTCCCGACATTTCCGGCCGGAAAATCGGGACAAACCGGTTGTTCAGACGTCCGTCCTCTCTAGCAGAAGGCCGGGCCAAGACAAGAACCACGGGCAAAGGGCTCGGGAACACCCGCGTGGGGCGGGTCAGGGGCGACAGCGGCCTGGTTTTGGAATTTTGGGGTGAGGGCCCGGCTCGGCCGGACCTTCGACAGGAGACGGGTTGATGGCGTTGGGGCGTTTTTGTTCGGTGATGGCGCTCGTTTGCACCTGGTTGAGCGCTTCGGTCAGTCCCGGGCATTCGGCAAAGGACAGCACACCCCAGACGGCCTCGGGCCTCCCGGTGCCGCGCTACGTCAGCCTGAAATCGGATCACGTCAACGTCCGCGCCGGCCCGACCAAGGACAATGATGTCGCCTGGGTCTACACCCGCTCCGGCCTGCCGGTCGAAATCACCGCCGAGTTCGAGAACTGGCGCCGGGTCCGCGATTCCGAGGGCGCCGAGGGCTGGGTCTATCACTCGCTGCTGTCGGGCCGCCGCACCGCGGTCGTCACGATGAAGCACAAGGACGAGCTCGCGCCGATCTACGATCGCGCCGATCCCGACAGCGCGGTTGCGGCCAGGCTCCAGGCCGGTGTCGTCACCCAGGTGAAGAAGTGCAGCGCAAACTGGTGCCGCGTCAGCGGTAACGGCTTTGACGGCTGGATCCAGCAGGAACGCCTCTGGGGCGTGTATTCGGACGAGCAGGTGAACTGACGTTGGGCGGGGACGGAGCTGTTGCTCCACCGTCATGCCCGGGCTCGTCCCGGGCATCCGCGTATTTTGACGCCTGACCGAGTAACGTGGATGGCCGGGACAGGCCCGGCCATGACGATCAAATCAGCAATTCAGGATAGATCTCAGCGCTTCTTGCGCAACCGTACGACCATGTCGATGCGGGCGATCTCGTAACCCGCGGGCACCTCCGGCATCTTGGACAGCGCCAGATGCGGATCCTCGATGTCGACCAGCTCGTGGCTGTTCTCGAGATAGTAGTGATGGTGGGTCGTGACGTTGGTGTCGAAATAGGTCTTGGTGCCGTCGACGCTGACCTGACGCAGCAGACCGGCGTCGGTGAGCTGGTTCAGCGTGTTGTAGACGGTCGCCAGCGAGACCGGCACCTTGGCCAGCGTCGCTTCTTCGTAGAGCATTTCAGCCGTGAGGTGACGTGCACCCTTGCCGAACAGGAGCCAGCCGAGCGCCATGCGCTGGCGCGTCGGGCGAAGCCCCGCGGACTGGAGCATTTCGTTGACGTCGTGCCACGGGCAACCGGTCAAAGCCGGCTGGCGGCCGGACATAAGAGCCGCCGCATGGGCCTCGTCGTCGCGATGGGGCGCGTTATTTTCGTTCATTTCCAGCTTCGGGCACGCGTGAACACTGTCGTTCTCCAACATATATGGAGAGATAGATGCAGATGCAAGTTTCTCGCAACTAGAGTGGTTCTAATCAGGCAGGGAACCGGCGTGGCGGCCCGTCATTTTACCTTCATGAGAGCGCTTTGCTACCCGAAATGGCCTGTGTTAGAGAGCCCGCGGTTCCGCTTAACCGATTTTGGCGCGACCCGGCATTGAAGCCGCTCGCTATCCATCCGGGGTCCTTCGGTATTCTCGTCTGACAATGGCAACAGATGTTGCTTTTCGAACAGGATGGGGCCCATTTTCGCCGGAAACGCCGCTCAGTCGGGGTTAGAACACAAAGGCTTCCGCATGCTGAACAGGCGCAACGGTTACGAATATGAAGATCTGCTGGCGTGTGCCCGCGGCGAGATGTTCGGCCCTGGCAATGCGCAATTGCCGCTGCCGCCGATGCTCATGTTCGACCGCATTACGGACATCAGCGAGACCGGCGGCGAATTCGGCAAGGGGGTAGTGCGCGCCGAGCTCGATGTGAAGCCCGACCTCTGGTTCTTCGGCTGCCACTTCAAGAACGATCCGGTGATGCCCGGCTGCCTCGGGCTCGATGCGCTGTGGCAAATGGTCGGCTTTTATCTGGGCTGGAGTGGCGGTGAAGGTCGCGGTCGCGCGCTTGGCCTGAACGAGCTGAAGTTCAGCGGCCAGGTGCTGCCGGAGGCCCGCAAGGTTGTGTACAACATCGATATCAAGCGCGTGATGCGTTCAAAGCTGGTGCTCGGTATCGCCGACGGATGGCTTTCGGTCGATGACCAGATTATCTATCGCGCGAAGGATTTGAAGGTCGGCCTGTTCAAGCAGGGCACGAGCCTGGGCTGAGCGCATCACCACGAAGACAACGATTGAGGCGAGGCTGTCATGAGGCGGGTTGTGGTCACCGGGATGGGCATTGTCTCCTCCATCGGAAACAACACCCAGGAAGTGCTTGCGAGCCTTCACGAGGCGAAGTCGGGCATTTCGCGGGCTGAGAAATATGCCGAGCTCGGCTTCCGTTCGCAGGTGCAGGGTGCGCCGACGCTCGATCCTTCGACGGTGGTCGACCGCCGCGCCATGCGTTTCCTCGGTCAGGGTGCGGCGTGGAATCACGTCGCGATGGAACAGGCGATCCAGGATTCCGGTCTGTCGCCCGACGAAATTTCCAACATTCGCACCGGCATCATCATGGGCTCAGGCGGCCCGTCCGCTCGCACCATCGTCGAGGCCGCCGACATCACCCGCACCAAGGGACCGAAGCGCGTCGGGCCGTTTGCAGTGCCGAAGGCGATGTCCTCCACGGCCTCCGCGACGCTTGCGACCTGGTTCAAGATCAAGGGCGTGAACTATTCGATCTCGTCGGCCTGTGCCACGTCGAACCATTGCGTCGGCAACGCCTATGAGACGATCCAGATCGGCAAGCAGGACGTCATCTTCGCCGGCGGCTGCGAGGAGCTGGACTGGTCGCTGTCGGTGCTGTTCGACGCCATGGGCGCGATGTCCTCGAAGTACAACGACACGCCCGCCACGGCCTCGCGTCCCTACGACGTCAACCGCGACGGCTTCGTGATTGCCGGCGGCGCCGGCGTGCTGGTGCTTGAAGAGCTCGAGCATGCCAAGGCACGTGGCGCGCGCATTTACGGCGAGATCGTCGGCTACGGCGCGACGTCCGACGGCTACGACATGGTCGCACCATCAGGCGAGGGCGCCGAGCGCTGCATGCGCATGGCGATGTCGACCGTGAAGACCAAGGTCGACTACATCAATCCGCACGCGACATCGACCCCGGCCGGCGATCCGCCGGAGATCGACGCGCTCCGCAGGGTGTTCGGAAGTGGCGAGAAGTGCCCGCCGATCTCGGCGACCAAGGCGCTGACCGGTCACTCCCTGGGCGCAACCGGCGTGCAGGAAGCGATCTATTCGCTGCTGATGATGAACAATGGTTTCATCTGCGAGAGCGCCCACATCCAGGAGCTCGACCCCGTGTTCGCCGACATGCCGATCGTGCGCAAGCGCATCGACAACGTCAAGATCGGCACCGTGCTGTCGAACTCCTTCGGCTTCGGCGGCACCAACGCCACGCTGGTGTTCAGCCGGCTGGATGCGTGAGGTCCTTGCGGACGCGCTGGTAATTTTCTCGTCATGGCCGGGCTTGTCCCGGCCATCCACGTCTTGGCTCACGTCTTGGCCACCGGCTTCGAAGGGCGTGGATGCCCGGGACAAGCCCGGGCATGACGAAAGCGGAAAGCGATCGAAACGATGCAGGAATTGATGAAAGGCAAGCGCGGTCTGATCATGGGCATCGCCAATGATCATTCGATCGCCTGGGGCATGGCGAAGACGCTGCATGCCCATGGCGCCGAGCTTGCCTTCACCTTCCAGGGCGAGGCCCTGGGCAAGCGCGTCAAGCCGCTGGCGGAGCAGCTTGGCGTCGACATGGTGCTGCCCTGCGACGTCGAGGACATCGCGAGCGTCGACGCTACATTCACGGCCTTGCGCGAAAAGTGGGGCCGGCTGGATTTCGTGATCCACGCGATCGGCTTCGCCGACAAGAACGAGCTCAAGGGCCGTTACGCCGACACCAGCCGCGAGAATTTTTCGCGCACCATGGTGATCTCCTGCTTCTCCTTCACGGAAGTGGCAAAACGCGCCGCCGAGCTGATGACGGAGGGCGGCAGCATGATCACGCTGACCTTCGGCGCCTCGGAACGCGCGATGCCGAACTACAACGTGATGGGCGTGGCCAAGGCGGCACTGGAAGCCTCGGTGCGCTATCTCGCCTCGGACTTCGGACCGCGCGGCATCCGCGTCAACGCGATCTCCGCCGGCCCCATCCGCACGCTCGCCGGCTCCGGCATTGGCGAGGCGCGCGCGATGTTCGCCTTCATGCAAAAACATTCCCCGCTCCGCCGCGGCGTCACGCTCGATGAGCTCGGCGGCTCGGCGCTGTATCTGCTGTCGGATCTCTCCGGCGGCGTGACCGGCGAGATCCACTATGTCGATTCCGGCTACAACACCGTCCTGATGCCGCGGCCGGACGATTTGAAGGCGCAGGATTAGCTCTCGTAGAGTGGGCAAAGGCGCGCAAGCGACGTGCCCACGATTTCTCAATGATTCGAGACCCGTTCCCGCTGCGAAGAATGTGTCGATCAGCGCGCGTCGCTGTTGCGTGTCGCTCGTTGAAACCCGAGCAAGAGCGGCAGCGTCTTGTCGAGGCTTTCCGTCAGCATGGCGCGCACGCCGTCGCGCAGTGCGGGATTGTCGGCGGCATCTTCAGGGCGGGTCGGAAACGATTCTGCGGGTAGTTCGCGATAGGGGCCGCCGATTTGCACGCCCAGAAGCCTCTGCACCGTAAGGGAATGATGCGTGTTGATCAGCGCAGAACTCTGTCTGACAACAGAAAAGTCGCGCCCATCGAAGATGCGGACAAACGCCAGGGCGTAGAGATAGATGCGACGCCCGAGCACCACATCATGGTTGAGGATGCCGAAGCCGCGGACCGTATAGTTGGATGACCCGAAAGGGCTGATTGAATTGAGGATCTGGATGTAGTGCCGGCAATTCGTTCCTTTCACGACCTCGCGCATGTATTGGGCCAGCTCCGCATTGAGATCGCGGAACAACCTGTCCTTCAATGTGTCCTTGGACTCATCGCGGCGAGGAAATTTCGCCGGGTTGTAGGGGATTCTCAGAACGGATACGCCGGCAGGGATCGCGGCGCGAGTCCGCGCGAAGATCAGATCATTGAGTCCCCAGCCCGGGATCGGGACGACCGTCTTCTTGTTCTGAAATACGGTCAGGCCGGTCGTCAGCACGGTGAACTCATCGCCGGTGGTGACGACGACCCCGAAGTCGCACGGGCCGCCGACCACGGAAGAAGGCTTGGCCGTCCGCGTGGTTGTCTTGCCGTTGGCTTGCTTGACGGCTGATCCTGCCGTTTCCGTCCCTGGTGGTCCCGATTTAGTCTGCGCCCAAGCAGATGTCGAAAAGCACCACACGACGGCCGCCACCACGAGCAGCCGAGCCATGACCACAAATGCAGCCCAGCCGCAGGAAGCGGACGAGCGATAGCCTTTGTCGCGTCCCCTCGGCAAAGGCGCTTACTCGCCCTTGATGTATGCGGGTAGATACCTGTCCAGCTGGGTCGTGAGCAGGCCGCGTGTGCTGTCGCGCAGCAATGCGCTGCTGGTCACCTGTTCAGGGGTCTTGGGAAATTCGAGATTGTTGAGGATTTGCATATTGTCGTTCTTGTTGGAAAAACTCGAAGCAATCACATTGCCGAAGCTGCGGGTAGGCGCCCGATGGATGTCGAAAGTCCGTCCGTCAAAAACGTTGATGCGGAAATAGGAAACCACGACGCCGCGCCCGGAAGGGCTCGCCCAATTCTTGTAGACCCCGAGGCCCTCGATCGATTGATTGGTGCCATCAACCGAAACGCGGGCTTTCGTGGCTACGACGTAACGTTCGCAATTTGACGTTCCGGCGATCTGCCGCACTAGGGCCGTCAGGTCGTCGCGGTCATTGCGGAACAGTTTCGCTTCCGGATGATAGTACGGCTTGAAGGCTCCGCTTGCGTAAGCGATCTTTCGGACAGCCGCGCCGGGAGCCGCGGCGCGAACCCTCGCGACGAACAGATCATCGATACCCCACGTCTCGATCGGCGCCTCCATATACTCGTTGCCGAGCATCGTGAGGCCGACATGTTGCACCGAGAACTGGTCTCCGATCGCGGAAATGACGCCGATCTGACAGTGGCCACTCTCCGCCGCGGCTGGCTGTTCTGCAGCCGGTTTGGCCTTCGGCGCCGCCTTCTTGACTGCCTTCGTGGCTGGCGCCGCCGTCTGAGCGGGAGGCGCGCTGGTTGCGGGAGGGGTTTGCGCGGCTGCCGTAGTGAGCAGGGACAGCAACGCGATCAGCGAGACGGCAATTCGAAACATCGATTCCGGGAAAGGGCAAGAGGACGGCGGATACGCCACACTAAATTGGAACCATGACAACCGCAAGCTGCACCAGGCGACCACTGCCTATCCGGCGGGCCGCTGCCACCGCCACCGGTAATACTTCATCATGAACCCGTTCGACGGCTCGACCTCTTGCTTCTCGAACACAAAGCCTTCGCGCTCGTACCAGCGCCAGGCTTTGTCGTTCTCGCGGACGCAGCGCAGATACATCTCGTCCGGCATTTGCGTGCGCGTGAAGGCGAGCAATTGGCGGCCAAGCGATTGGCCCTGATAGGCGGGCGCGACGAACAGCATGTCGAGATAGAGTTTTGGCAAATGCAGCGCCAGCATTGCGGCGATCGTGCCGTTGTCGTCGGCGACGAACAGGCTCCAGCCGTCGTCGCTCTCGCGCCGGATGCGTGCGCGCAGGTTTGCGAGCAGGAATTCGCTCGCCTCGCCGAGCCCGGTCGAGACCCAGCTCTCCATCCAGACACGGCCGATCTCGTCGTATTCGTCCGCGCGGGCCGAGCGGATGAGGAGATGCGACATCGAGGCCTCAGGTCGGCTTGCTGCGCACGGATGGACGCGCGCGAACCTTGCCCGCCGACAGGCACACCACCTCGGAGATCTGCAGCAGTTGCCGCGCCAGCGGGCTGGTCTTGCGCCAGACCATGCCGATGGTGCGCGACGGCTGCGGGTCGCGGAAGCGTGCCAGCGAGACCGAGGCCGATCGTGTTTCCACCGACACGGCCATCTCCGGGATCAACGTGACGCCGATGCCGGCGCTGACCATCTGGACCAGTGTCGACAGCGAATTGGCATCCAGCATCTCGCGCGGCGGTGCCGATTGCATGTTGCAGAATGACAGCGCCTGATCGCGGAAGCAGTGCCCCTCTTCGAGCAGCAGCAGCCGCATCTCGCGCATCATCTCCCGCGATGGTGCCGGCGTTCCCTCATCCGCGCTCGGGCGCACCAGCAGGAATTTTTCCTCGAACAGGGCGACCTCGGTGAGCGAAGGCTCGGACACCGGCAACGCCACGATGGCGGTATCGAGCCGGCCTTCCACCAGTTCCTGGATCAGCCGCGGCGTCATCGTCTCGCGCACGCGGATGTCGAGTTCTGGATGCATGCGCGTCAGATTCTTGGTGATCGTCGGCAGCAGATAGGGCGCGATCGTCGGGATCATGCCGATGCGCAGCCGTCCGGAGAACCGGTCCTGCGAGGCGCGGGCGAAATCACCGAGTTCGTCAACCGAGCGCAAGATGTCGCGGACGCGCTGCGCGAGCTCCTCGCCAAACCGGGTCAACGCCACCTGCCGGGCGCTGCGCTCCAGCAACAGGCCGCCGAGCGCCTCCTCCAGCTCCTTGATTTGCATCGACAGGGCGGGCTGCGAGATCGAGCAAGACTCAGCCGCGCGGCCGAAATGACTGTGACGCGCCAGGGCGTCGAAATACCGGAGCTGGCGCAGCGTGAGGTTTAGCATCAGAAAATCTTATCGCTGCGATCATTAAAGTCAACTTCCCCTGATCGAACGTGAAGCTTAGAGTGCTTCTACCTGGTCAAAGGCGCGAGTTCGACGCCACCAGAGGAGGTATTCATGGACGACACTTCAAAGTGCCCGTTTTCGGGTGGAAAACGTGTGCCGGCGAACCGCGATTGGTGGCCGACCCAGCTCAGCATCGAGATGCTGCACAAGAATTCCCCCAAGTCCGACCCGATGGACAAGGACTTCGACTACGCCAAGGAATTCAAGTCGCTCGACCTGAATGCGGTCATCAAGGACCTGACGGCTTTGATGACAGACTCGCAGGAATGGTGGCCCGCCGACTTCGGTCACTACGGCGGCCTCATGATCCGCATGGCCTGGCATAGCGCGGGCACCTATCGCACCACCGACGGTCGCGGTGGCGCCGGCGCCGGACAGCAGCGTTTCGCGCCGCTCAACAGCTGGCCCGATAACGCCAATCTCGACAAGGCCCGCCGTCTGCTCTGGCCGATCAAGCAGAAATACGGCCGCAAGATCTCCTGGGCCGATCTGATGGTGCTGGCCGGCAACGTCGCGCTGGAGTCGATGGGCTTCAAGACCTTCGGCTTTGCCGGCGGCCGCGTCGACGTCTGGGAGCCGGAAGAACTGTATTGGGGTCCCGAAGGGACGTGGCTGGGCGATGAGCGCTACAGCGGCGAACGCCAGCTCGCCGAGCCGCTGGGCGCGGTGCAGATGGGCCTCATCTACGTCAATCCGGAAGGCCCGAACGGCAAGCCGGATCCGGTCGCCGCGGCCAAGGACATTCGCGAGACCTTCGCCCGCATGGCGATGAACGACGAAGAGACCGTCGCGCTGATCGCCGGCGGCCACAGCTTCGGCAAGACCCATGGTGCCGGCGATCCGTCGCTGGTCGGACCGGAGCCGGAAGCGGGCGCGCTCGAGGATCAGGGCCTCGGCTGGAAGAGCAAGCACGCGTCGGGTCACTCGGGCGATTCCATCACCAGCGGACTCGAGGTGACATGGACGACGACACCGACCAAGTGGAGCAACAACTTTTTCGAGAACCTGTTCAATTTCGAATGGGAGCTGACGAAGAGCCCGGCCGGTGCGCAGCAGTGGACGGCCAAAAACGCCGATGCCATCATTCCCGACGCCTTCGACAAGTCGAAGAAGCACCGGCCGACGATGCTGACGACCGATCTCTCGCTGCGTATGGATCCGGCCTATGAGAAGATCTCGCGCCGCTTCCTGGAGAATCCCGATCAGTTCGCGGACGCCTTCGCCCGTGCCTGGTTCAAGCTCACCCATCGCGACATGGGTCCGGTCGTGCGCTATCTCGGCCCGCTGGTGCCGAAGGAAACGCTGATCTGGCAGGACCCGATCCCCGCCGTGAATCACGAGCTGGCCAGCGAGCAGGATATCGCCTCGCTGAAGACCAAGATCCTGGCCTCGGGTCTGTCGGTCTCGGAGCTGGTCTCGACCGCATGGGCGTCGGCCTCGACGTTCCGCGGCTCGGACAAGCGCGGCGGCGCCAACGGCGCGCGCATTCGCCTCGCTCCGCAGAAGGACTGGGAGGTGAACGAGCCGGCTCAGCTCTCGAAGGTCCTGGGCAAGCTCGAAGCGATCCAGAAGGACTTCAACGCGTCATCCGGTGCGAAGAAGGTCTCGCTGGCGGACCTCATCGTGCTCGGCGGCACCGCCGCGGTCGAGAAGGCGGCGAAGGATGCCGGCGTCGACGTCAAGGTCGGCTTCACGCCGGGCCGCATGGATGCCTCGCAGGAGCAGACCGACGCCGCTTCGTTTGCTCCGCTGGAGCCGCGGGCCGACGGCTTCCGCAACTTCATCGGCAAGCGGCAGCAATTCATGATGCCCGAGGAGGCTCTGGTCGATCGTGCGCAGCTGCTCCGCCTTACCGGCCCGGAGATGACGGCGCTCGTCGGCGGTCTGCGCGTGCTCGGTGCCAATGCGAACGGTTCGAAGAACGGCGTCCTCACCTCGAAGGTGGGAACGCTGAGCAACGACTTCTTCGTCAATCTGCTCGACATGAGCACGCAGTGGACGCCGGCCGGCACCGACGGCACCTATGAGGCCCGCGACCGCAAGACCAATGCGGTGAAGTGGACCGGCACGCGCGTCGACCTGATCTTCGGCGCACACTCGCAGCTTCGCGCCTACGTCGAGGTCTATGCCACGTCGGATTCCAAGGAGCAGTTCGTCAAGGACTTCGCCAAGGCCTGGACCAAGGTGATGAACCTCGACCGGTTCGACATCGCGGCCTGATTCCGAAGCTCGGCAAGCGACAAACAAAAAGGGCGGCCGCGAGGCCGCCCTTGGTGTTTCTGGCAGGTGGCGAGATTTACTCGCCGGCCGCTTCGCGCGCGGGCTGCTGGCTCTCGCCCTTGCCCTCGAGGTCTTCGCCGGTCTCCTGGTCGACCACTTTCATCGACAGGCGGGTCTTGCCGCGGTCGTCGAAGCCGAGCAGCTTGACCTTGACCTTGTCGCCTTCCTTGACGACGTCGGAGGTCTTCTGCACGCGCGCCGAGGCGAGCTGGCTGATGTGGACGAGACCGTCCTTGGAGCCGAAGAAGTTCACGAAAGCGCCGAACTCCATCACCTTGACGACGGTGCCGTCATAGATCTGGCCGACTTCCGGATCGGAGGCGATCGACTTGATCCACTTGATCGCGGCCTTCATGGCCTCGCCGTCGTTGGAAGCGACCTTCACGGTGCCGTCGTCCTCGATGTTGACCTTGGCCCCGGTCTTCTCGACGATCTCACGGATCACCTTGCCGCCGGTGCCGATCACTTCGCGGATCTTGTCGGTGGCGATCTTGAAGGTCTCGATGCGCGGCGCGTATTCGCCGAGCTCGGCACGGGCGTTGGTGAGCGCCTTCGACATCTCGCCGAGGATGTAGATACGTCCATCCTTGGCCTGGCCGAGCGCGACCTTCATGATCTCCTCGGTGATGCCCTCGATCTTGATGTCCATCTGGAGCGAGGTGATGCCCTGCTCGGTACCGGCGACCTTGAAGTCCATGTCGCCGAGATGGTCCTCGTCACCGAGGATGTCCGAGAGAACCGCGAAGCGCTTGTCTTCGAGGATCAGGCCCATCGCGATGCCCGCGGTCGGCCGCTTCAACGGCACGCCGGCGTCCATCAGCGCGAGCGAGGCGCCGCAGACCGATGCCATCGACGAGGAGCCGTTGGATTCGGTGATCTCCGACACCACGCGCGTGGTGTAGGGGAATTCGTGGTGCGGCGGCAGCACCGGGTGGATCGCGCGCCAGGCGAGCTTGCCGTGGCCGATCTCGCGGCGCTTGGTGCCGCCGAGGCGGCCGGTCTCACCGACCGAGTAGGGAGGAAAATTGTAGTGCAGCAGGAACGTCTCTTTGTACGTTCCCGACAGCGCGTCGATGTACTGCTCGTCCTCGCCGGTGCCGAGCGTGGTCACGACCAGCGCCTGGGTCTCGCCGCGGGTGAACAGCGCCGAGCCGTGGGCGCGGGGCAGCACGCCGACTTCGGCGACGATGTTGCGCACGGTCTTGGAATCGCGGCCGTCGATGCGCTTGCCGGTGTCGAGAATGTTCCAGCGAACGATCTTGGCTTCGAGCTCCTTGAACACGCCGCCGATGCGCAGCTTGTCGTATTTCGGCTCCTGGCCTTCCGGGAAGTAGTGAGCGATCACCTTTTCCTTGACCTTGCCGACCGCGGCGTAGCGATCCTGCTTGACCGGGATGGCGTAGGCGGCGCGCAGTTCCTGCTCGACCATGCCGAGCATTTCCTTTTCGAGCGCCGAATTGTCGATCGTGGTGACCTCGCGGGGCTCCTTCGCGGCCTTTTCGGCGAGCTCGATGATCGCGTTGATCACGGGCTGGAAGTGGCGGTGACCGAACATCACGGCGCCGAGCATGATCTCTTCGTTCAGCTCCTTGGCTTCCGATTCCACCATCAGCACCGCGTCTGCGGTGCCGGCGACGACGAGGTCGAGCTGGGTGTCGACCATCTCGTCGAGAGTCGGGTTGAGGATGAACTCGTCATTGGCGAAGCCGACGCGCGCGGCGCCGATCGGGCCCTTGAAGGGAGCGCCCGACAGGGTCAGCGCAGCCGATGAGGCCACCAGCGCGACGATATCGGGATCGTTCTCCATGTCGTGCGAGAGCACGGTGACGATCACCTGGGTCTCGTTGCGCCAGCCGTCGACGAACAGCGGGCGAATCGGACGGTCGATCAGGCGGGAAACCAGCGTTTCCTTCTCGGTCGGACGACCTTCGCGCTTGAAATAGCCGCCGGGAATGCGGCCGGCTGCGTAGGTCTTCTCCTGGTAGTCGACGGTCAGCGGCAGGAAGTCGACGCCTTCGCGCGGCGACTTCGCGGCAACGACGGTGGCGAGCACCACGGTCTCGCCGTAGGTCGCGACGACTGCGCCGTCGGCCTGGCGCGCGATCTTGCCGGTTTCGAGCTTGAGAGGGCGTCCACCCCAGTCGATCTCGACTGAATGCTTATTGAACATAGAGGTCTTCTTTCATGGGTTCTCGAAAGAAGGACGGGTCGAAAAACAAAAACCATGCGCAAGATTGCGGGACGTTGATCGAAGCGGGCGATCAGCGTCTTGCGATCCTGCCATGGTTTTTGGATTTCGGATGGCGTCCATCCCTTCGGGTCATACGGGCGCCTTGCCCGTTGTGCCCAGCCGCCGGATTGCTGCTGGACTGTCAGTCGGCACGAACGCGAACACCGAAGCGCGGTGTTCGCCCATCATGCCCCGGATGCTCGCCGTCAACGGCTCGCATCCGACGCGCGCGCAGCCTCGACGAAAAACCTTTAAACAAACGCTTTCGTTCGAAATCACGCGCGAAAACGCGCGCCGTTTGGCGCGCGCAAGAACTCTTAACGACGAATGTTGTGCTTCTCGAGCAGCGCCTTGTAGCGCGCCTCGTCCTTCTTCTTCACATAGTCGAGGAGCGAGCGGCGGGTCGAGACCAGCTTCAAGAGACCGCGACGCGAATGGTTGTCCTTCACGTGGGTCTTGAAATGGTTCGTGAGGTTGGCGATGCGTTCCGACAGGATCGCGACCTGAACCTCTGGCGAACCGGTATCGCCGGCCTTGTTGGCATTCGTCTTGATGACTTCCGCTTTGCGTTCTGCGGCAATCGACATCGGTCAATTTCTCTCGTTGCGATCGGCGCTGGCAGTCAGGCCGGTCAGGTTGAACACACGCTTGGGGATGATTTCGCCATTGCCGACTTCGGCAAGCGCGAGAAGCCGGCCTGCCACCGTGACATAGACTGTGCCGCTACAAGTGGGCGCATCCCGTCCGCGCAACAAAACGGCTTGGCCCCGATGGAGCCTTGCCGCATCAGCCCGAGTGACGGCCAGTGCCGGGATGTCGTCCAGCGCGGTCTCAACGGGCATAAGCGCGTCGGCGAGGCTACCCTCGCCGGACGCGGCTCTATCGCACAAAGCCTCCAACTGATCCAGCGGAATCATGTCGTTCTCGCCAAATGGGCCGACCAGGGTCCGCCGCAGCGCGCAGATATGGCCGTAAGTGCCGAGAATCCTACCCATATCGCGGGCCAGCGCGCGGACATAGGTGCCCTTGCCGCACTCGGCCTCGAACACGGCCCGGTCGCTATCCGGTTGATCTACAAGGCTTAAACGGTGAATCTCGACCGGGCGGGGGGCCAGTTCCACGATCTCGCCGTCGCGGGCGAGGTCGTAGGCGCGCTCGCCCTGGACCTTGATCGCGGAATAGCGCGGCGGGATCTGCTGGATCACCCCCGTGAAACGGGGCAGCAGGGCCTCGATGTCCTCCCGGGTCGGGCGCTGGTCCGAGGTTGCGGTCGCCCGGCCCTCGATGTCGTCGGTGTCGCGCTCCTCGCCCCAGCATACCGTGAACCGGTAGCGCTTGCGGCCATCCATGACGAAGGGAACGGTCTTGGTGGCCTCGCCGAGCGCGATCGGCAGGCCGCCGGAGGCCAGCGGATCCAGCGTGCCGGCATGGCCGGCGCGCTTGGCGTTGAACAGGCGCTTGAGCACGGCAACGGCCTGCGTCGAGGTCATGCCGATCGGCTTGTCGAGCACGACCCAGCCGTGAACGTCGCGACGGTCGCGGCGCGGCTGGTTGCCCTTCTGCTTGTTGGCGCGCGGATCGTTGTTGACGCGGCGCGGCTCCTGAGGCGGCTGAGAATTGCCACTCATGTCCGCAAAATTATTTTTCTGCACGTCGAGCTGATCGGCCTCTTCGCCGCCGATCGTGCCGTGAGCCGGGTCCATCGTCATCGTTCTTCTTCCCGATCCGAATCCGGATCCTGTTCCAGGTCCTTCTGCACCGCGGGTGTTCGCAAAAGCTTCTCGATCCGTTCCGCTTCGTCGAATCGTTCGTCGACGCGGAAGCGAAGGTCAGGTGCAAATTTCAGGTTAACGCGCCGCGCGACCTCGCCGCGCAGGAATTTCTTGTTGCGCTCGAGCGCAGCGAGGACGACCTCGGTGTCGCGGCCACCGAGCGGCATCACATAGACTGTCGCGAGCTTCAGGTCGGGCGACATCCGCACCTCCGGCACGGTGATGATGTGACCTTCGAGGTCTGCATCATGCACGCTGCCTTGCGCCAGAATCTCGGCTATCGCATGGCGAACCTGCTCGCCGACCCGCAACTGACGTTGCGAGCCGCCGGACGCGGAACTCTTTTTCTGATGATGGCGGGGCATGGTCTGAAAATCACCTCGTCATGCCCGCGTTTGGGGCACTGGCACTGTCATTTGTCTTGTTGAAACGAAGAGGGGTGGATGGCCGGAAAAAAATCCGGCCATCGCACTCCCGCAATTCAGTTCAAAAAAGATCCAGGCGCTTCGGTAAGATTTGGACTTACAGGGAGCGCTGGATCGTCTCCACGCGGTAACACTCGATGACGTCACCGGCGCGCATGTCGTGATAGTTCTCGAAGGCCATGCCGCATTCCTGACCGGACTGGACTTCCTTCACTTCGTCCTTGAAGCGCTTCAGCGTCGACAGCTTGCCTTCGTGCACGACGACGTTGTCGCGGATCAGACGCACGTTGGCGCCGCGTTCCACGGTGCCGTCGGTGACGCGGCAGCCGGCGACCTTGCCGACCTTGGAGATGTTGAAGATTTCCAGGATCGCGGCATTGCCGAGCATGGTTTCCCGCAGGGTCGGCGCGAGCAGGCCGCTCATGGCCTTCTTCACGTCGTCCACGAGGTCGTAGATGATGTTGTAGTAACGGATCTCGATGCCGTTGCGCTTGGCGGCCGCAGCGGCCTCCTTGTTCGCACGAACCGAGAAGCCGATGATCGCGGCGTTGAAGCCTTCCGCGAGCGTCACGTCCGATTCCGAGATGCCGCCGACACCCGCATGCAGGATGCGCGCGGCGACTTCGTCGGTGCCGAGCTTCTCCAGCGAGCCGAGGATCGCTTCCAGCGAGCCCTGCACGTCGGCCTTGATGATCAACGGGAATTCCTTGCGGCCCGCCGTCTTCAACTGCGACATCATCTGCTCGAGCGAGCCGCGCATGCCGGAGATCGAGGCCGCCGCGTTCTCGCGCTTCTGGTGCGCGCGGTAGCTGGTGACCTGGCGGGCGCGGGCTTCGTTCTCGACCACGGCGAGACGATCGCCGGCTTCCGGCGGACCGTTGAAGCCGAGCACCTCGACCGGCACCGACGGACCTGCCTCCTGCACCGTCTCGCCCTGATCCGAGATCAGCGCGCGGACGCGGCCCATTTCGGCGCCGGCGACGATGATGTCACCGACACGGAGCGTGCCGCGCTGGACCAGAACGGTCGCGACCGGACCGCGGCCACGATCGAGCTTGGCTTCGATCACGGTGCCTTCGGCCGGACGATCCGAATTGGTCTTGAGGTCGAGGATGTCGGCCTGAAGCGCGATCATCTCGAGCAGCTTGTCGAGATTGGTCTTGTTCTTCGCCGACACTTCGACATCGACGACTTCGCCGCCGAAGGATTCGACCTGCACCTCGTGCTGGAGCAGCTCGGTGCGCACGCGCTCGGGCTTGGCGTCGGGCTTGTCGATCTTGTTGATGGCAACAATGATCGGCACCCGCGCCGCCTTGGCGTGGTTGATGGCTTCGATCGTCTGCGGCATCACGCCGTCGTCAGCCGCAACCACCAGCACGACGATGTCGGTCACCTTGGCGCCGCGGGCGCGCATCGCGGTGAACGCGGCGTGGCCGGGCGTGTCGATGAAGGTGATCTTCTTGCCGCTTTCGGGCGACAGCACCTGATAGGCGCCGATATGCTGGGTGATGCCGCCGGCTTCGCCGGAGACCACGTTGGCATGACGGAGCGCGTCGAGCAGCGAGGTCTTGCCGTGGTCGACGTGACCCATCACGGTCACCACCGGCGAGCGCGGCTCGGTGTCGGTGGAATCGTCGATGGCGTCGAACAGGCCTTCTTCAACGTCGGACGCGGCAACGCGCTTGACGGTGTGACCAAGCTCCTCGGCGATCAGCTGCGCAGTGTCGGCATCGATCACGTCGGTGATCTTGTGGATCGCGCCCTGCTTCATCAGCATGCGGATGATTTCCACCGCGCGCTCCGACATGCGGTTGGCGAGCTCCTGGATGGTGATCGCCTCCGGGATGACCACCTCGCGAATGAGCTTTTCCTTCGGCTCGTTCGCGGCATGGCCCTTCAGACGCTGGGTGCGGCGGCGGAACGAGGCGATCGAGCGCTCGCGGACGTCGTCGGCATTGAAGGCGGTGACGACCGTCAGGCGGCCGCGCTCCTTCTGCGGGCCGGGCTTGTGGGTGGGCTTGGGAGCGACCACAGGCCGCGCAGCGCCGCCGGGGCCGCGACGGATCTGGCGCGGACCCTCGTCCTCGTCGGGTCCGGCTGCGACAGCGGGGGCGCGGCCCACCGGGCCACCCGGCCGCTGTGTGGTCGTTCCGGGCCGCGCGGTCGTTGTTCCCGGGCGTGCCGTGGTGGTTGTGCCGGGGCGCGCCATGGGCGCACCGGGGCGCGCTGCAGGAGCGGCCGAGGTCGCCGTTGCGGGGCGCGCGGCGGATTGCGGTTGCTCGCCTTCGCCAAAACGCTTCTTGGCCTCGGTTTCGGCCTTCCGCTTGGCTTCCTCTTCGTGACGGTGACGCTCCTCCTCGGCCTTGCGGCGGGCTTCGGCGGCCTCGCGATCGGCACGCTCGGCGCTTTCGCGGACCGCGCGGCGCTGGGCCTCTTCCTCGGCATGGCGGCGCTCTTCGACTTCGCGCACCTTGGCATCGGCCAGCGCGCTGGCGCGGGCGGAACGTTCGTCCTCGGTCAGCGTACGCAGCACCACGCCGGAGCCGGCGTTGCGCGGCGGCGCGGGGCGGGCCGGAGCAGGCTTGGGCGCGGCGGCCGGCGCGGGTTTCGCCACCTCGGCGACCTGCGGCTCGGGGCTGCCGTCGACACGGCGCTTGCCACGCTTCTCGACCACGACCTGCTTGCTACGGCCATGACTGAAGCTCTGGCGCACGGTGCCCGTTTCGACGCGCGGCTTGAGCGATAGCGTCTTGCTCGGAACGCTCAGCTTCTTGTCGCCAGGGGTCTTGGTATCAACCATTAAGCAGTCCTAATCCTGATCTTGTTGTCTTGTGCGTTGCCGCACCGTGCTATCGGGTGGTCGTTGTCTCTCAGAAATCCTGGCCGGGCTTTTCGGCAGTCCTGTCAGCGTCCGCCATCCGGTATCGGACCAGCATCTGGCTACGTGACAGGAATGACTTGCTCGCCGGGCCCGCGAGCAGGGCAGCATGTATCACATTTGACCGGGTAAGTGCCAAATCCAATTCTGATGATTTTAGTGCGGTGACGACGGGAATCTGCGGCTTGGCGCCGCGATTTCCCTCATTTTGACGCGCCAGCATGTCCAATTTGCGGATTCCGTCCGCGGCCCCGTCGCTGGCATGGATCAGGACCTCGACCGTACCTTCCCGAAGCGCGCTTTCGACCTTGCCGAAACCGGCCACGATCTGGCGCGCCTTGGCGGCAATCCCAAGGGCTTCGACCACGCTCCGGACCAGGAGCGCCTCGATGTCGCCGGGAAGCGTCGGAGGGATGCGCAGCTCGCGCTTGAAGGCTTTGGTAAAATGGTGACGCCGGACGGCTTCCGCAACCACCTCGCGCGAGGCGGTGACCCACATGCCGCGTCCGGGCAGCTTGCGCTTGAGATCGGGAACTATGTGCCCTTGCGGCGAGACGACGAAGCGGATCAGCTCGTCGATCGGCCGGACCTCGCGGCTGACCGCACACATCCGCATGGTCGCGGACCTTTCGGTCCGCGGTCCATGGTCGAGTTCGGGGTCAGTATCGGCGAGCATCCGGGTGACATCCTCCTTCGCCTTAAGCCGGCTGATCTTCGGTCGCCTCGGCCTCTTCGGCGGGCTTGGCGAGATCGGCCTCGGTGATCCAGCCGGCCTTGACACGGGCCTGCATGATCATCGCTTCAGCATCGTCACGGGAAATTTCGAGGCCATCGAGCGCGCCCGGATATTTGGTCTGCTCGCCGCCCTCCTTGCGCTCGGTCCAGCCGACCAGATCGTCTGTGGCGCAACCGGCGAGGTCGTCGACCGTCTTGATGTCGTTCTCGCCGAACTTCACCAGCATCTTCGAGGTGACGCCGGGCACGTCCTTCACTGCGTCCTCGACGCCGAGCTCCTTGCGCCTGGCCTCGAGTTCGGCTTCCAGCTGTTCGAGATATTCACGGGCGCGGTTCTGGAGTTCCTGCGCGGTCTCCTCGTCGAAACCTTCGATGCCGGCGAGTTCCTTGACGTCCACCATCGCGAGTTCCTCGACCGAGGTGAAGCCTTCGGACGCCAGCAATTGGCCGACCACTTCGTCGACATTGAGCGATTCCATGAAGACGCGGGTGGAGTTCTCGAAATCGGCCTGGCGGCGCTCCGATTCCTCCTGCTCGGTCAGGATGTCGATGTCCCAGCCGGTGAGCTGCGAGGCCAGACGCACATTCTGGCCGCGGCGGCCGATCGCCAGCGAGAGCTGGTTGTTGGTGTCGGGTACGACGACCTCGATGCGCTCGCGGTCTTCGTCGATGACGACCTTGGAGACTTCGGCCGGCGCCAGCGCGTTGACCACGAAGGTCGCGATGTCGGGCGACCAAGGGATGATGTCGATCTTCTCGCCCTGCAATTCGTTCACCACCGCCTGCACGCGCGAACCGCGCATACCGACGCAGGCGCCGACCGGATCGACCGAGGAATCACGGGAAATCACGCCGATTTTTGCGCGCGAGCCGGGATCGCGGGCGACCGCCTTGATCTCGACGATGCCGTCATAGATCTCGGGCACTTCCTGCGCGAACAGCTTTGCCATGAACTGCGGATGGGTGCGGGAGAGGAAGATCTGCGGGCCGCGGGTCTCGCGGCGGACGTCGAAGATGTAGGCCCGGACGCGGTCGCCGTTGCGGAACACTTCGCGCGGTAGCATCTCGTCGCGACGGATGATGGCCTCGCCGCGGCCGAGATCGACGATCACGCTGCCATATTCGACGCGCTTGACGACGCCGTTGACGATGTCGCCGATACGGTCCTTGAATTCCATATATTGCCGGTCGCGCTCGGCCTCGCGCACCTTCTGCACGATCACCTGCTTGGCGGATTGCGCGGCGATGCGGCCATATTCCAGCGGCGGCAGGGTGTCGGCGATGGTGTCGCCGACCTGGGCGCCGGGATTGGCGCGCTGCGCATCCACCAGCGAGATCTGGTTGGAATGGTTTTCGACCGTCTCGACTACCAGCATGTGGCGCGACAGCCGCAGCTCGCCCTTCTTCGGGTCGATCTCGGCGTGAACGTCGGTCTCGCTGCCGTAACGGGCCCGCGCCGCCTTGGCGATGGCATCCTCCATCGCCGCGATGACGATGCCGCGGTCGATCGATTTCTCGCGCGCAACGGCGTCGGCAATCTGAAGCAATTCAAGTCGATTGGCGCTGACTGCCATGGCTAGTCTCCTTCGTCAGGATCGATCTCGCCCCGTCGCGCGCGTTCGGCGGCCAGGCGATGTTTCTTGGTGTTGGTCGGAGCCGGCTTCTTCGTAGGGGCCGGCGCCGGCTTCTTAGCCGGCTTGGTGTTCTTGGTCGTTTTTTCGCTGATGCTGGCGTGCGGTGCCGCCGGCGGCTCCAGGCCGAGATTGCGGCGCATCTCGCGTGCCTGGGCCTTGCCGCGGCGCATGGATTCCGCGATCAGCTCGTCGGTCAGCACCAGTCGCGCCTCGGCGATATCTTCCATCGTCAGGAGAACGTCGGCAGTGTCGCCCGCCTTGATGTCGTCGCGATGCAGATGCACGCGGTCGCCTTCGACGGGGCCGATCGTGCCGCGGAACCGCTTCCGCCCTTCATGGGCAACCGCCATCTCGATCTTCACCAGATGCCCGGCATAACGCTCGAAATCGGAGCGGCGCACCAGCGGGCGGTCAATCCCCGGTGAGGAGATTTCCAGCCGATAGGCGCGATCGACGGGATCGGCGACGTCGAGCACGGGCGACAGCGCCCGCGAGATCGCCTCGCAATCCTCGATCTGCATCGAGCCGTCCGGCCGCTCGGCCATAACCTGGACGGTGCAGCCGGATTCCCCGGAAATGCGGATCCGCACCAGGCGGTAGCCCATGCCTTCGAGCACTGGCCCCGCGACCGCGGACACCCGTGCCGCGACGCCCGGCTCGACTACGAGCCTCGGCTCGGCCAGCAGTTCGGCATCCGTGGAACCAGGGTTCGGTTCGGTCATGTCAGAGGTCAAGGCGCTCGATATGGTTAAGGCTTGGTTTAAGATCTCAAAGCTCGCTTCGGAACTCTCCCGACAGATCGCCGGGCCGCACATCTTCCACCAAGCCGCGTTCAGGTAATAAAAAAGAGCGGGTCCTTTCGGGCCCACTCTCACTACGCGGATCGTATGAGAAGATGAATTGGCGCTGATATAGCCCTTTCCGTCTTCCCGGACAAGGCCCATGCAGGGCAGGCCGGGCTTTTTGCGCCCGGCCTGCGGCCCCACGCAACGCTTCCTTCACCTCCGAGGCCTAAATTCCCTGCTTGTGGGGCGGCTTGGACCAAGGGCGCACCCGCGGCGTGCCCCGTACGAGTTTGCGTTTTCATGACCGTTGCCACGTCGCTCATTCCCGGACTGGACGATATCGTCAAACGCGGCGACCCGCGGCGTCGCGGCGAGATCGCGCACGCCATCTCCCAATTGTTCTTTCAGGACGCCGAGAACCTCCGTCCCGATGTCATCGATCTCTTCGATAATTTGCTGATCGATCTCGTCCCGCATGCCGAGCTCGCCTCGCGCGTCGATCTCGCCGAACGCTTCTCGCGCCTGAACAACGCGCCCCGGCATCTCGTGAGTCAGCTCGCGCGCGAAAACGAAATCGCGGTGGCGGGCCCCGTGCTGCGCCATTCGCCCGTGCTCGACGACGCCGCTCTCCTCGAGATCGCGCGACTGAAGGGCCAGGGCCATCTGCTGGCGATGAGCGAGCGCCCCACGCTGTCGGCTGTCATCACCGACGTGCTGGTCGAGCGCGGCGATCGCGACGTGGTACGCCGCGCCGCGGGCAATTCCGGCGCGGAGTTCTCGCCTGGCAGCTATTCGGAGCTGATCAAGCGTGCCGCGCAGGATGGCGTGCTGACGCTCAGGATCGGACAGCGCAGCGATCTTTCGGGTGAGAACCTGAAACAGCTTCTCGACGGCACGCTCGACGTCATCCGCCGTCGCCTCTCGAGCGTGGTCAATCCCGTGCGCCAGGTCGAGATCAAGCGCGCCATGGCGGCCATCGAGGAAGCCACACTGCCGCCAGGCCCGCGTCGCGATTTCTCGGGAGCGCAACGTACGGTTCTGGCCTTGCATCGCGGGGGCCATCTTGGCGAGAGCGCGCTGCTTGGCTTTGCGAAGGCCCACAAATACGAGGAGGCGATCGCTTCGCTCTCGGCGATGTCCGGCGTCCGCCTCTCGGTCCTCGATCGCCTGATCACGGGTGACCGCTACGATCCAATTCTGGTCCTGGGACGGGTGCTGAATCTCGGCTGGCCGACAGTGCGTGCACTGATCCTGATGTGGTACGGCCCGAATCGCACGCCAGCCGATGCCGATCTCGAGCAGGCGCGCGCGAACTTCACGCGCTTGATGCCGACGACCGCCGAGCGCGTCGTGAATTTCTGGCGCAATCGGCAGACGATCTAAACCCGCTTGAATCGCAGATACGCCGCCTTGCGGCCTTCGCGCGTGGCCTTTCGGCCGTAGCGCGTCATTGTGTATCCGTCCCACGGCAGGCGAAAATCATCGGCGCGCTCCGCGAGCCAGACAAAGTCCTGCGAGCGCGACAGATGCGACAGCGTCCAGGCGCAGTAATCGTCGATGTCGCAGACGAAGCGAAATTCGCCGCCGGCTTTCAACACGCGCGCCATCGCGGCGATGGTCCGGTCCTGGACGAAGCGCCGCTTCCAGTGCCGCCGTTTCGGCCAGGGATCGGGATGGATCAGGTCGATCCGCGACAGCGAAGCCTTCGGCAGCCAGGCCAGGAGCTCGGCGGCATCACCTGCGAACAGGCGGACGTTGCCGATGTCGGCGGCCTCGATCTGCGCGAGGATCTTCGCCATGCCGTTGACGTAAGGCTCACAGCCGATGAAGCCGGTTGTGGCGAAGTTTTGCGCTTCCGCCGCAAGATGCTCGCCGCCGCCGAAGCCGATCTCGAGCCGCAAATCGTCGACTGCGGGGGCGAAGATCTCGCGGGCATCCGCCGGTGCTTCGCGGTCGGTGGCGAGCGCAAGGCGCGGCAGCAGGTGATCGATCAACTCGGCCTGGTGCTGCCTGAGCTTGTGGCCCTTGCGGCGTCCGAAGAAGGCGCGCTCGCTGTCCTCGCGATCGGGATCTGATTTGCGCTCACTCATCGTAGCGTCTGGTACAGGCGATGGAGCAGCCGCGCGCGCGGTTCGAGCGACGAGACATAGAGCTGCTCATAATGCGTGTGCGCGCCCTTGCCGTCGACGCCGAGCCCGTCGAGCGTCGCGGTGTGGGCGGCGGTGAAATTACCGTCCGAGCCGCCGCCGGTGTGAACGTCGAGCAGCTCGAAGCCGATCTCCGTGGCAACGGTCTTTGCATGTTCGTACAGCGAGGCGCCGGCATTGCTCTTCTCGTAAGGCGGACGATTGAGTCCGCCCGTGACCTTGACGGTGACGCCATCCGTCCTCGATGTCAGGGCGAGGATCTTGCCGACGAATTCATCCGCGTCCTTGAAGCTCAGCACGCGCAGATCGACTTCGGCGTGGGCTTCTTCCGGCGTCACGTTGGGCCGCGTGCCGCCGCGCACCACGCCGACATTGACGGTGACGCCGCGCGCGAGATCGTTCATCGCTTCCAGCGCCAGGATGACATTGGCGAGCTCGCGGATCGCGCTGCGGCCATCCTGGGGCCGCGTGCCGGCATGCGCGGGCACGCCCTTGATGAACACTTCGAATCGCCCGACGCCCTTGCGGCCGGTGACGATCTTGCCGCCATCGCGGGCCGGCTCCGTCACCAGGACGTACTTCGCCTTGCGCCCTTCGGTCTCGATGAGTGCGCGAGAGGTGGGGCTGCCGATCTCCTCGTCGGAGGTGAATAGGTGGGTGATGCCGAGCGGCGAGCGATCGGCCGTGGCACAAAGCGCGCGAAAGGCGTGGTGGGCGATGTAGGCGCCGCCCTTCATGTCGTAGATGCCGGGACCGAACGCGCTGTCGCCTTCGACCTTGAACGGCAGGCGCTCGATAAATCCCATGGGGTGAACGGTATCGAGGTGGCTCAGCACCAGGATGCCCGGCCGGTCCTGGCCCCAGGTCGAGCGCGCCACGAGATGATCGCCGCAACCATCGACGCCGGCGATGCGCTCAAGCGTGACAGGGAGATCGCGGTACTGCTCCGCGACCATCGAGACCAGCTTGTTGACCTGTTCAGGCGCGTCCGTTGGCGTCTCGACCTCCACCCAGCGGCGGATGCCATCGAGAATAGTTTGAGAATCGAACCAATTGGAGCCGGTCATGAGCGCATCTGTGCCTTTGAATCGCATCATCGAGGAAGACGCGCATCAAAGCGCGGCCGCAAATGACGACATAGGCCAGATTTGACGCAGCCTCAAATCGGATTGAGATGGCGCGTCAGCGCTTGTCGGGGCCTTCGCGAGCCGCGATCTGCTCGACGAGATCGACGATCGAGCGGCGCATCTTCGAATCGGTGATTCGGGTGAACGCCTTGGTCAAGGCGAGTCCTTCGGAAGTCGCGAGGAAATCCGAGACGTAAGACGGCGATGCGCCTTCTGCGAAGCCGTCCGGCCCCGCCACGCCGCTCGGACCGCCCTCGAACAGGAACGACACAGGCACCTGGAGAATTTCGGCAATTTGCTGGATGCGGCTCGCGCCGACCCGATTTGTGCCCTTCTCGTATTTCTGAACTTGTTGGAAGGTCAGGCCCAAAGCTTCACCGAGCTTTTCCTGGCTCATGCCCAACATGATGCGGCGCATCCGCACGCGACTGCCGACATATTTGTCAACAGGGTTGGGCGCTTTCGACATTTCCTCAGCCCTCCAAACATCACCTTCGGCGCAATCAGGAATGCCTCAGGTGTAAGCAACGTCAAAATCAGACCCTGTTATTGGAAAACATTGCGGAGAAATTTAGCAATGCCCACTGTCTTTTGCAGCCGGTGCAGAATGAGGAGGCCGCGTGCAGTCTGTCAACCGTGGGACTACGGTTGTCAAAAGTTATCGGCCTCGGCTGCGTGATCAGGGATGCCGTTTGGCAACACGTCGGCGGACCGCCCAAAACACGGCGAGCGCGACAAGCATGGCCGCGGGTACATCGCCCACGCGCGCATAGATGGTCGGCGGGATCGCGGCGGGCAGATTTGCATCCAAAATGCCTTCGATCCCGAGACCGAGGCTGGCGACGATGCGTCCCACCGGATCGATCACCGCGGAAACGCCGGTATTGGCGGAGCGAACCAGCGGCAATCCGAGCTCGATCGCGCGCATCCGCGCCTGTTCGAGGTGTTGGTAGGGGCCGGTCGAGATTCCGAACCAGCCGTCATTGGTGAGATTCACGATCCAGCCCGGACGTTCATTGCGTCCAGCCACCTCGCCGGGAAAGATTGCCTCGTAGCAGATCAGCGGCAGCGCGGAGGGCGCGCCGGGGACCGCCAGCGCATGCCGCACGGTGCCGGGAATGAAGCCACCGCGCACACGCGTGAGTTGCTCGAAACCGAGCTTCTCCATCAGGCCCTGGTAGGGAAGAAATTCGCCGAACGGCACCAAATGCAGCTTGTCGTACACAGAGAGCACGCTGCCGTCGTGGTCGATCACGTAGATCGAATTATAGGCGCGGGTGATCGGCGTGCCCCGCGGCAGGTCGGGCGCGCGGACCGAGCCCGTGATCAGCACCGTGCCCTTGGGCAGAAGCTCCGCGATTTGCGCCATCGCATCGGCTTCGCGCGTCAGGAAGAACGGAAAGGCGGATTCCGGCCAGATCAGGATGGTGGCATCGCGCACGCCGGTCGATTGCGGTCCGGAGGCGCGGTCCGACAAGGCCAGATATTTCTTCATCACCTCCGCCTTGGCGGCGTAGTTGAATTTCGCGTCCTGCTGGAGATTCGGCTGCATCAGGCGCAATTTGGTGCCGGCGACCATCGTGGTCGGATGGAGCGAGAGGCGGATCGCGCCGAAGATACCCATGACCAGCAGGAGCGCCAGGGCTGCGGCCGGTGCGCGCCACGCCAGGCGGCGATCGGGCGTGCGGTCGATCAGCGCCGCGGGGCTCGCGAAGATCGCAACCGTCAGGAACGTCATGCCCCACAGGCCGATCAGCGACGCCGTTTGTGCCAGCGGCAGCGGCTCGGACAACGCATAGCCGAACGCGTTCCAGGGGAAGCCGGTCAGCGCATGGCCGCGCAGCCATTCGGTGATGGTGAGACTTGCCGCGAGCGCAAGCACGCGCGTGGCGTTCTTGGTCCAGAGCAGGCGGGCGAGCGCAAAGCCCATTGCCGTGAAGATGGACAGATAGGCCGGCAGGCCCAGCACGGCGAACGGCGTCAGCCAGGCGAACACATCGGCATCGACGAAGAAGGCGTAGCCTATCCAGTAGAGGCCGGGCACGAAATAGCCGAGCCCAAACCAGTAACCGGTCAGCGCCGCGGCGGGGACGCCGCGATATCGTCCGGCGCCGGCGCCGTCGATCAGCCAGACCAGCACCGGGAAAGTGATGAACAGCACCGGGAAGGCGTTGAACGGCGCCAGCGCCAGCACCGAGAGCGCACCGGCAGCCATCGCGACGAGCGCGCGCTTCCATCCCCAGGTCAGGATGATGGCAAGCGCGATCTGGCGAAATCGCTGGAAAGCGCTCACTGCGGACCGGTCCCGTCGCTGGGCGGCGGGGTGGGCGTGTCGCTGGCCGTCGGCTGGCTGCCATCCGGCGCAGCCTCGCGGCGCCGGCTCTCGCGCTGGGTGCGCGGCGCGGGGCGCTCCTTCCGCGTCGAGATCCGCAGCCGCTTGACCCGGCGTGGATCGGCATCGAGCACCTCGATCTCGTAATGGCCGGGGCCCGAGATCACCTCGCCGCGCACCGGCAGGCGCCCGACGAAGCTGACGAGATAGCCGCCCAGCGTCTCCACTTCCTCGCCGGCCTCCCCGGTGACGAAGTCCTCGCCGATCACGGTGCGGACGTCGTCGAGGCTGGCGCGGGCGTCGGCGATGAAGGCGTTGTCGGGCAGCCGCACGATCGAGGGCGGCTCGTCGCTGTCATGCTCGTCGTCGATCTCGCCGACGATCTGCTCGACGATGTCTTCGAGCGAGACCAGCCCGTCGCTGCCGCCATATTCATCGACCACCAGCGCCAGATGGATGCGAGTGGCCTGCATCTGCGCGAGCAGGTCGATCGCCCGCATCGACGGCGGCACGTAGAGCAGCTTGCGGATGATGCGCGCTTCTTCGAGCGGCAGCGCGAGATCGACCGTACGCAGATCGAGCCCGGCCGGCAGCGGTTTCTTGCGCTTGGTTTTCGTGACCCCCGACACGCGCGCACGCGCGGTCATGAAGGCGAGCAGATCGCGGATATGGACGATGCCGACGGGATCGTCGAGCGTCTCGTTGTAGACCACAAGGCGCGAATGGCCGGCGCTCTCGAAACGGTCCATCAACTCGCCGAGCGGGATGTCGCGCTTCACCGCGACAATGTCGGCGCGATGCACCATGACGTCGGCGATGCGACGCTCGTGCAGGCCGAGGATGTTGCGCAGCATGGTGCGCTCGACCGTCGAGAAGCCGGTGTCGTCGGGCGTCGTGGCGTCGAGCACGACCTGGAGGTCGTCGCGCACCGAACCCGCCTTCCAGCCGAACAACGTCCGGATGGCGCGCAGCAGCCAGCCATCGGCGGTTGGGCGCATCACCTCGCCTGAGGTCACCACGACCGGTAAATTGGCCGTGTTGCGCGGATTGTCCTGAATCGGGTCGGAATCCGGCATCTCAATGCGTCCCTGGGCGGTCGGCATAGGGGTCGGGAATGCCGAGATGAGCCAGGATCTCTCGTTCGAGCGCTTCCATTTCCTCGGCGTCGTCTTCGTTTTCGTGGTCGTAGCCGACCAGATGCAGGAAACCGTGCACGGCGAGATGGCTCAAATGATGATCGAACGGTTTTTGTTCCTCGTCCGCCTCACGCCGCATGGTCTCGTAGGCGATCGCAATGTCGCCCAGCATGCGCGGCGCATCGCCTGGCTTCCAGTCGCCTTCCGGCTGCAGCGCGGGAAACGACAGCACGTTGGTCGGCTTGTCGATGCCGCGCCAGTTGCTGTTCAGCGTGCGGATGCCGGCATCATCGGTCAGCATTACCGCCACTTCCGCCTCCGCAACGTCTTCGTCGACATTCTCGGCGGCGGCCGCCACGGCGCGCTGGATCACGGCTTCGGATTCGGGCTCCCGCTGCCAGCAATCGGCGACGACGAGGACCTCGGTGATGGGAAGGTTGGGGTGTGACATTGTCCTTGTTCCGAACGAAGGGGCGCCGTGTCCGCGCCCATATGGTCCGGTTGCTGCCTCGTCAGGATTTACCGGCGGCCGGCCGCTGCGGCGACCCCTCGTAGGCGGAGACGATCCGCGCCACGAGTTCGTGGCGGATCACGTCTTCGGCCTTGAAATGAACTTGCGCAATGCCTTCGACGCCGCTCAGCAGGCGCGTCGCCTCGGCGAGGCCCGAGGTCTGGCCGTTCGGCAAGTCGATCTGCGAGGGATCGCCGGTGACGATCATGCGGCTGTTTTCGCCAAGGCGGGTCAAAAACATCTTCATCTGCATCGACGTGGTGTTCTGCGCCTCGTCCAGGATGATGGCCGCGTTGGTGAGCGTGCGACCGCGCATGAAGGCGAGTGGCGCGATCTCGATCTCGCCGGTCTGCAGCGCGCGCTCGACAATGCGCGCGTCCATCAGGTCATAGAGCGCGTCGTAGATCGGGCGAAGATAAGGATCGACCTTCTCGCGGAGATCGCCGGGCAAAAAGCCGAGCCGCTCGCCGGCTTCCACCGCCGGACGCGACAGGATGATCTTGTCGACTTCCTTGCGCTCAAACAGCTGCGCGGCATGCGCGACCGCGAGCCAGGTCTTGCCGGTGCCGGCGGGGCCGATGCCGAACACCAGCTCGTGGCGCTTCAGCGCGCGGATGTAGGAATCCTGCGCCGCCGTGCGCGCACGCACCGGGCGCTTGCGCAGATTGATGCTGTCGAAGGTGGATTTGGCCGACTTGGCATCGTACTCGAACAGCGAGCCCTGCGCGATCACGGCACGGATCGCGCCCTCGACCTCGCCCTGGTCGAGATCCTGTCCCTTCACGGCCTGGGCGTAGAGCGTCTCCAGCACCCGGCGCGCGGCATCGCAGCCGTCGCGCGAGCCGCCGATGGTGATGTGGTTGCCCTTGGAATCGACGACGACGCCGAGCCGCCGTTCGATCTGTGCCAGATGCTGGCCATAAGGGCCAACTAGCGCGGACGCGGCGCGGTTGTCGTCGAAATCGATGACGACCTGGGTCTCGGGCGGAACCTGCATGTCGCGGTCAAATTTGCGGCTAGGAGCGATGGAAGAAGACGAATCCGATGCGCTTTTGGGCAAGGGTTCAGGCTCCAGTGGCGATGGGTGATAAAGCGGGCTCGTGCGCCATGGCGAGCTCACCGAGGAAGCTGTAGCGTTCAAGGCTGTCGATCCGGACCGGCAGGATTTGTCCGATGATGTCGGGCGAGGCCATCACATGCGCGGGCTGGAGGAATGCGGTGCGGCCGACGATCTGGCCGTCCTTGCGGGCCGGACGCTCGAACAGCACATCGACCGTTGAGCCAATCGCAGCCTTGTTGAAGGCCGATTGCTGGCTGTCGATCAGTTCCTGGAGCCGCTCCAATCGCTGGTCCATCTCGGAAGGGGACACCGTCTCCTGCATGGCCGCGGCCGGCGTTCCCGGCCGGGCGGAGTATTTGAACGAATATGCCGCAGCGTAGCCGATTTGCGTGACGAGCGCGAGGGTGGCGAGAAAATCTTGCTCGCTCTCGCCCGGGAAGCCGACGATAAAATCTGATGAAAAAGCAATGTCTTGGCGTGCGGACCGGAAACGGTCGACGACACGCCGATAATCATCGGCGGTATGTTTCCGGTTCATGGCGGCCAGAATCCGGTCCGAGCCCGACTGCACCGGCAGGTGCACGAAGGGCATCAGCGCGCCGAGATCGCGATGGGCTGCAATCAAGCTGTCATCGACATCGCGCGGATGGCTGGTCGAATAACGCAGCCGCGCAACGCCCGGGAGCGCCGCGAGGTGCTCCAGGAGCCTGCCGAGCGGCCAGCTTTTTCCGTCCGGTCCCTCGCCGTGATAGGCGTTGACGTTCTGTCCGATCAGCGTGAGCTCGCGCACGCCGTTCTCGGTGAGCCGCTTCACGTCGTCGACGATCTTTGCCACCGGCCGCGAGACTTCCGAGCCACGCGTGTAAGGCACGACGCAGAAGGTGCAGAACTTGTCGCAGCCTTCCTGCACCGTGACGAAAGCGGAAATGCCGCGGGCGCGGATCGCGCCGGGCTTGGGCGGGGCGAGGAAGCCGAACTTGTCCTGAGCCGGGAATTCGGTCTCGATGGCGCGGCCCTCATTGCCGGCGCGCTTTAACAGCTGCGGCAAATGATGATAGCTCTGCGGACCGACGACGACATCGACCGCGGGTGCACGGCGCACGATCTCCCCGCCCTCGGCCTGTGCCACGCAGCCCGCGACCGCGATCTGCATGGTGCGCCCATCGCGCGCGGCGGCGTCCTTGGCGACGCGCAGACGGCCGAGCTCCGAATAGACCTTTTCCGAGGCCTTCTCGCGGATATGACAGGTGTTGAGGATGACGAGATCGGCGTCATCAGCGCTGGTCGTCTCCACGAATCCTTCCGGGGCCAGCGTGTCCACCATGCGCTGGGCATCGTAGACGTTCATCTGGCAGCCATATGATTTTATGTGCAGCTTGCGCGGCGGCGTCATGGAACCCGGAATTGAGGTAGGAGGACCGCCCTCAGATATAGGCTGGGGCCGCGGAAATCCAGCGATTGGGGGTCTTTCGGTCGTCATTCCGGGGCGCGACGTAGTCGCGAACCCGGAATCCAGAGGTTTGGCACGAGATTCCGGGTCGATCCTGGCGCATCGCCCCGGAATGACGCCGAGAGGAGGGATTCAGCCCGCCACAGTGTTCGCCGCGACCCGCCGGACCAGCTCCGGCAATTGCCGCATATCGTCGAACGTCAATCCGGTCCCGGCGGCCCGTAGTCTTTCCGCGTGGCCTGGTGGGCAATGGCTGCCACCGTGAAAGCCCAGCACGGTCATCCCGGCGGCATGCGCGCCAGTCACCCCGGGGACGCTGTCCTCGATCACGAGGCACCGCTCCGGCGCGACCTTCATCTGCGCGGCGGCGAAAAGAAAGAGATCGGGCGCGGGCTTGCCGCGCGCGACCTGGCTCGCGGAAAAGATGTTCGGAGCGAGCAGATCGTAGAGACCGGCGCAGGTCAGGCCGTGGTGGATCTTCTCCGGCGTGCCGCTCGACGCAACGCATTTGGGCAAATCGATTGCGCCAATCGCTGCGGCCACATGGGTGATCGGCTGCAAATCGCTGGCATAGAATTGCAGCGTCGCCGCATTCACTTGGCTTTCGAGATCGTCGGGAAGATTGCGGCCGATCTCCTGTTCGACCATTCGCCGTGCGTCTTTCTCGGATACGCCGAGAAAGCGGACCAGCACCTGCTCCGATGTGATCGGATAGCCGTGCCTCGACAGCACATCCGCATGCGCGCGACAGGAGATCACCTCGCTGTCCACGAGCACGCCATCGCAATCGAAGATGACGAGATCGATGGCCACTAACTTGTGGGTTTGTCGTCGTCGAGCGGGACGCAATAGAGTTCGAGCCGATGATCGACCAGCTTGTAACCGAGCTTGCGGGCGATCTCCGCCTGGAGCTTCTCGATCTCCTCGGAGGTGAACTCTATCACCTTGCCGTCGCGCAGGTTGATGAGGTGGTCGTGATGGCTGTCGCGCATCTGCTCGTAGCGCGCGCGGCCTTCGCGGAAGTCATGGCGCTCGATGATGCCCGCATCCTCGAACAGTTTGACGGTGCGATACACGGTCGAGATCGATATCTTGTCGTCGACGGCGACGCAACGGCGATACAGTTCCTCGACATCGGGATGATCGACCGCCTCCGCGAGCACGCGGGCGATGACACGGCGCTGCTCGGTCATGCGCATGCCGGTGGCGGCACAGCGCGCCTCGATGCCGGATGCCTTGGAAGCGGGGGAAGGTTTAAGACCAGTCATGTGATGTCCGCCTGACGGGGCGCTTTCTGCCATCAATGATACGACAAGTCACGTCGCATCAGAAGTGCGTTCAATTGTTCCCCGTTCGGCTGCTTATAGTAGCGTTCGCGGCGTCCGACCACCATGAATCCGGTTCGGTCGTAGAGCCGCCGCGCCGGCTGGTTATTTTCCTCGACTTCGAGAAATATTGTGCGCACGCCGCGGCCTGCCAGATGGCCGAGATGGGTCATCAGCAACGTGCGAGAGAGGCCGCGTCCGCGATGGGCCTGGTCGACCGCGATCGAGAGGATCTCCGCTTCGTCCGCGCCGATCCGCGACACCGCGAAGCCCACGGTGTTGCGGCCGAGGCGCAACCGATGCACCAGCGTGTTGCGCTCGCTGAGCATGCTCTCGAACTCGCCTTCGCCCCAACCGCGCGCGAACGAGGCGCCGTGGAGTTGCGCGAGCCGTGCGACGTCGCGCGCGACAGCCGGCTCGACGACGGCCGTATCGCCGCGCCACCATTCCGAGAACCATCTCATCATGAGCTTGCGGCTTGTGCTGCAAGCGGCAGTTGTGTGGACGGCTTTGCGTCGGGCGCTCGCAGGTAGAACGGCCGCGCCGGATTTGTCGCGGGATCGGCCGCGGCGCCAAGCCATGCGACCCAGCCGATGTCGGGCGCCGGCTGCGCGTCGACCGCGACCGGCTGCGGCACATCTTTCGGCCAGCGCTCGGCGAGGATCTTCGCGGCATTGCCGACCAGATGCGGCGCGCCGAATTGCGACGCCGCGATCGCTTCGTCGATGGGAGCGACGGCTGGCCGTACCAGCTGGCTGCCGTCACCAGCCACGATCTGGAAGTAGACGTGATCATGCCGCGCGTCGATCGCCGAGATCACCGGCGCCGCTCCGCTTTGGCCGACGACGGCGGCGGCGTAGGCCGATAAGGTGGTCAGGCCGACGGCGGGCCGCTTCGCAGCAAGCGCAAGGCCGCGAGCCGCCGAAATGCCGACACGCAGGCCGGTGAAACTTCCGGGGCCCATGGTGACCGCGACGCGGTCCAGCGCGGTGAAGGCGAGATTGGCTGACTGCATCACGCGCGCGATCATCGGCATCAGCGCTTCGGCGTGGCCGCGCTTCATCAGAAGCTGCTCCTGTGCGAGGAGCTGGCCGGAATCGGTGTCGAGAACGGCGACCGCGCACGCTTCCAGCGCGGTATCGATGGCAAGGATCAGCATCGAATCAGCTTAGTCGGTTGCACCCCGATCGAACCAGAGCAAGTTTCATGTCTCGATCAGCGCACCATCGGCCCGTAATTCTACGTAAGCGCGAATGCAGTCGATCTTTCGTGCCCGATTTTGGAAGCGAATGCATCTATTTGCAACCTCTAGGCTATCTAAGTCATTGAAATATTTTGACTTTAAGGAAGCGTTAGCGATCGGCTGACATTTTCCGAGGACGGAAAAGCGAGTCAACGACGACTCGGACGATGCATTTTTGGCAGATCAAGCCACGCTCGTTCCGGTCATTTGGAAAGGTCTATTAATGTCTTTTTGGCGAAGCGGTTCTTCGGCAAGGGAGGCTTTGGCTCAGGTCATCGCGCTCGGCAAGTCACAGGCGGTGATCGAGTTTAAGCTCGACGGCACAATCCTTACAGCGAACGAAAATTTTCTGGATGCTATGGGCTATCGGCTCGACGAGATCCAGGGCAAGCACCACAGCCTGTTCGTCACGCCGGAAGAGCGAGGCAGCGTTGCCTATCGCGAATTCTGGGCGCGTCTTGGCCGCGGCGAGTACCAATCCGCCGAATACAAACGGCTCGGCAAGGGCGGCCGGGAGATCTGGATTCAGGCATCCTACAATCCGATCGTCGACGAGGCCGGCAAGCCCGTGAAGGTCGTCAAGTTCGCCACCGACATCACCGCGCGCAAGATTCGCAGCCTCGAGGATGCCGGCAAGATTTCCGCGATCGGCCGTGCGCAAGCCGTAATCGAATTCAATCTCGACGGCACGATCATCACCGCCAATGAGAACTTCCTGAGCGTCATGGGCTATCGGCTCGATGAGATCCAGGGCCGCCATCACAGCACGTTCGTGGGCGCCGGCGAGAGCGACAGCCCAGCCTATCGCGAGTTCTGGGCGAAGCTGGCGCGCGGCGAGTATCAATCCGCCGAATACAAGCGGTTCGGCAAGGGAGCTAAGGAAGTCTGGATTCTCGCCTCCTACAATCCGATCCTCGATGAGGCCGGCAAGCCGTTCAAGGTGGTGAAGTTCGCCAGCGACATCAGTGCGCAGAAGCTCACGAACGCGAACTTCGCCGGACAGATCGAGGCGATCGGCAAGTCGCAGGCGGTGATCGAGTTCGACATGGACGGAAAGGTGCTGACCGCCAACGAGAATTTCCTCGGTGCGCTCGGCTATACGCTCCCTGAGATCGTCGGCCGGCACCACAGCCTGTTCATGCCGCAGGATGAGCATGACAGCGAAGCCTATCGCGCCTTCTGGACCAGGTTGAACGCCGGCGAATTCCAGACGGGTGAATACCAGCGTGTCGGCAAGGGCGGGCGGCAGGTCTGGATCCAGGCCTCCTACAATCCGATCCGCGATCTCAATGGCAACCCGTTCAAGGTCGTGAAATACGCCTCCGATACCACCGCGCAGGTGATTGCGCGCAAGCGCAGCGAAAAGGTGCGCAGCATGATGGAATCGGTCGCCGCCGGAGCCGAGGAACTGAATGCATCGGTGCGCGAGATCGCGGAAGCCATGACCCGCTCCCGCGAGACCGCATCGACCGCGGTCGACCGGGTCGAGGCCGCGGACCAGCAGGCGCAACGGCTGACCCGGGCGGCGGAATCGATGAGCACGATCGTACAACTCATCGGCAACATCACCGGCCAGATCAATCTGCTTGCGCTCAACGCCACCATCGAATCCGCGCGCGCCGGCGAAGCCGGTCGCGGCTTTGCAGTGGTTGCATCCGAGGTGAAAAATCTCGCCAATCAGGCCAAGCAGGCGGCGGATCGGATCGAACAGGAGATCGGCAATCTCAACGGCATCTCGGTCGATGTCGTCGCCGCGTTGGACTCGATCAAGAGTGCGATCCAGGGCGTCAGCGAGTATGTGTCGTCAACGGCTGCGGCGGTCGAGGAGCAGAGCACGGTCACCGAAGAAATGTCGGCAAGCATGCACAAGGCGGCGGAAGAGGCCGCGAGCATCGGTCAGGCTGCGTAGAGAAATTTCGTAAGGCGGGCGAAGCGCAGCGTGCTCACCACTTATGCTGCGGTTCGCGGTGGTGGGCACGGCGCAAATGCGCCTTTGCCCACCTTGCGACAGCGTCACATCGGCCGGACTTCGACCACGTCAGGGACGAAGTGCTTGAGCAGGTTCTGGATGCCGTGCTGGAGCGTCGCGGTCGACGACGGGCAGCCGGCGCAGGAGCCCTTCATGTTGAGATAGACGATACCGTCCTTGAAGCCGCGGAAAGTGATGTCGCCGCCGTCATTGGCGACCGCCGGCCGCACGCGGGTCTCGATCAGATCCTTGATCATGTCGACCGTCTCGGCATCGGCCTCGTCGAAGAATTCGTCCTCGTCGTCGAGATCGGAATCGCTCGCGGCGGCACCGTCGGCGAGCAGCGGCGCGCCGGACATGTAGTGCTCCATGATGGCGCCGAGGATCGCGGGCTTGAGCTGCTGCCATTCACCGTCCGCCTTGGTCACGGTGATGAAGTCCGATCCGTAGAACACGCCGGTGACGCCGGGGACCTCGAACAGCTTTTCGGCAAGCGGCGAGCGTGCGGCCGATTCGCGGCTCGCAAATTCCATCGGACCGCCGTCGACCACGACGCGGCCGGGAATGAACTTCAGCGTGGCGGGATTGGGGGTGGCTTCGGTTTGAATGAACATGGTTTTCTCCAGACGTCGCCGGTTCAAGGCCGGCGCGTGCTCTATCCACTAGCAGATGGCGACGGCGAACGCACGGTCAAGGGGTAAGTTCGCCGTTCACCTGTTAAATCAGCGGGTTAGGGCGCCCGCTTATCCCTCTCCCGGCCAACGAGGCGAGGCGAAAGAGCAGCCGTCTAGGACAGCGAATCCACGCTCTGGTCGCTCAGCGCGCCGGAAATGACCGTCACCGGCACCGGGAATGTGCCCAGCGCGTGCGCGAGCAGCGAGACCAATGGCCCCGGGCCTTCCGCGCCCGGATTCGCGGCGAGCACCAGCATGGCGATGTCGGGGTCCTCGTCGATCACCGCCAGCAGCTGTTCCATTGCGGTGCCCTCGCGGATCACCCGTTCCGGCGTGATCGCGGCGATGCCGTTGGCGCGGCCGGCGGCACGGTCGAGCGCGGCTTCTGCCGCCTCCTGCGCCTCGGCGCGCATGATGTCGGCGACCCCCAGCCATTCCTGGCTCTGCTGTTCGGGCTCGATGATGCGGAGCATCACCACGCCGCCGCCGGCCCGGATCGCCCAGCGGCTGGCGTAATAGACCGCGCGATCCCATTCGGCGGTGTCGTCGACGATGACGAGGCATTTGGGCTTGTGACCCGGCTCGAAGCAAAGTCGCTTGCTGGTCATGCATGTCCCGGAATGTGCACGGCTGACATGCTGCCACACTCCGTCTCGCTTGGGGAGAGCAGAAGCGGCCGGCGCCGTGGCGTCGGCCGCGATTTCGCGAACGCGCCTCAGCGCCGGCGAATGAAGCCGACGATGTCCTTCGAGAGCTTCATGGTCTCGTCGGCGATCGCACGCGCGCGGTCGGCGCCGTCGTTCAGGATCGTGTCGATATGGCCGGGGTCGGCGACGAGGCGCTTCATCTCGCCGGCGATCGGCGCGAGTTTGGTGACGCACAAATCCACCAGCGCATTCTTGAAGCTGGAGAACTGGCCGCCGCCGAAATCCCTGAGCACGTCAGCCTTGGAGCGGCCGGAGAGCGCGGCGAAGATGCCGACGAGATTGTCGGCCTCGGGGCGCGCTTCCAGACCCTTCTCTTCGGTCGGCAGCGGCTCCGGGTCGGTCTTGGCCTTGCGCACCTTCTGCGCGATGGTGTCGGCGTCGTCGGTCAGATTGATGCGCGAATTATCCGACGCGTCCGACTTCGACATCTTCTTGGTGCCGTCGCGCAAGCTCATCACGCGCGTCGCCGGGCCCGTGATCAAGGGTTCCGGGAGCGGGAAGAACAGGCCGTCATTGGCGCCGAGGTTGCGGATCGAGTCGCCGAAGTCATTGTTGAACTTCTGCGCAATGTCGCGCGACAGCTCGAGATGCTGCTTCTGGTCCTCGCCGACCGGCACGTGGGTGGCGCGGTAGAGCAGAATGTCGGCCGCCATCAGCACGGGATAGTCGAACAGCCCGACGGACGCGTTCTCGCGGTCCTTGCCGGCCTTTTCCTTGAACTGGGTCATGCGACCAAGCCAGCCCATGCGCGCGACGCAGTTGAAGATCCAGGCGAGCTCGGCGTGGCCCGAAACCTGGCTCTGGTTGAACACGATGTGCTTGCTCGGATCGATGCCGCTGGCGATGAACGCCGCGGTCACCTCGCGGGTGTTGCGCGCGAGCTCGACCGGTCCACCCCAGACGTCCACGCCCTGCGTGATCGCGTGCATGTCGACGACGCAATAGATGCAGTTGTGGGTTTCCTGCATCTTCACGAAGTTGACGATCGCGCCGAGATAATTGCCGAGGTGCAGATTGCCCGTCGGCTGGACGCCCGAAAAAACCCGTTCAACGAATGGCATGGCAGCTTCCCTGCAAGATACGGGGCGTCGTTTCCAACAGCGACGCTGCCCCGTCAAGGGAATTTCGCTGACCTCAGGCGCCGGGATCGGGCTGGGCGGGGCGCTTCAAGGCACCGGCGGCCTCGCGCCAGGACGCGACGCCGAGGATTTGCAGGAGCAAGCCATAGACGATGATTCCGGCGGCGATCTGTGAGCCCAGCGCAATGAAGCGGATGAACCCATGGGCCTGTGCAGGCAAGAGACCCGCGGTCAGCCATAGCAGGCCGCCCATGGCGAGCGCGGCGAGCACGATTCGCGGCAGCCGGTTGCGGGCGCTGGCATCGACCGAGAAGCCGAATTCACGCGTGCCTTTCCGGAGCAGCGAGATCGCACTGCTCCAGGCGCCGGCGGCAATGCTGGCGGCGATCCCGCTCGCGCCGAAGAAGTGACCGAGCAGGATCGCGAGCGCGACCGCGACCACGAACCCTTTCGCGGTCGCCAGCAGCGGCGTCATCGTGTCGCTGCGGGCAAAATAGGCCGGGGACAACGCCTTGATCAGCACATGCGCCGGCAGTCCCAGCGCCAGCCACATCAGTGCATGCGCCGTGGCCGCGGTGTCCTCCGCGCCAAAGGCGCCGTGTTCGAACAGCTGCCGCACGATCGGCTCGGCCAGCACGATCAGGCCGAGCGTCGCCGGCAGCGCCAGCCCGGTGGCGAGTTCCAGCGCACGCGATTCCGCATAGGCAACCGCGTCGCGGTCACCGCTCCTCACCGCGCGCGTCAGCTCCGGCACCAGCACCGTGCCCATGGCGACCCCGACAATACCGAGCGGCAGCTCGATCAGGCGGTTGGAGAAATAGAGCCAGGAGACCGCGGCGGGCGTGGCGGAGGCGATGATCGCGCCGGCAACCATCAGCCATTGCGGGCCGGAGCTCGCGATCATGCCCGGGATCGCCTTGGCGAAGAAGCCGCGCATGTCCTTGTCGAAGCTCACGCGCAGCGGTGTCGCCAGACGCGCACTTCGCTGCGACAGCAGCATCAGGAGCTGCAACAGGCCGGCGATGCCGACGGTGGCCGCCAGCATCCACGCGGCGAAGGTTGCATCGGCGTGCCCCAGCAGGAGTGCCGCGATCGCGGCGATCAGGGCGATGTTGAACAGCAGCGGCGAGAACGCGGTGAGGGCAAAGCGTCCCTGCGCGTTGAGCAGGCCCATCAGCACCGTGACGGGTCCCGCGAAGGCAAGATAAGGCAGCATCAGCCGCGCATTCTGGACGGCGAGATCGAGCGATGCGCTTCCGACGAAGCCCGGCGCGATTATCATGATGATCAGCGGCATCAAAAGTGCAATCACGATCGAGCTCGCGATCAGGCCCGCGCTGACCGTACCCAGCACGCGTCCCGCGAACGCCGCCGCAGCCGCCTCGCCTTCGCGGTCACGAACGCGCAGCCAGGCCGGGATCAACGCCGCATTCAGGGCGCCCTCGCTGAGCAGGCGCCGCACCACATTGACGAGCTGAAATGCCGCCAGAAACGCGTCCGCCACGGCGCCGGTGCCGAGCAGCGCCGCGATCAGGGAATCGCGTGCGAAGCCCAGCAGCCGTGAAGCCAGTGTCCCCGTCGAGACGGTCAGGAAAGAGCGGATCATCGGAACTGCATAATACCGTTGCTTGCCCGCGAAGGGCCGGTCGTGATAGGCCGCGAGCCAGATTTCAGACCGACAGGAAGCGGATTTCCGCGGGTATCGCAATCCGCCAAACAGGATCAAGGTGAATGGCTGACGTGAAATATGACGTTCTCGGCATCGGCAACGCGCTGTTCGACGTGTTGGTCAAGACCGACGAAGCCTTTCTGGGCAAGCACGGCATGACCAAGGGCAGCATGTCCCTGATCGACGAGGCGCGGGCCGCCGCCATCTACAAGGACATGGGCCCGGCGACGGAAGTTTCCGGCGGTTCGGCTGCCAACACCATCGTCGGCATCGGCAGCCTCGGGGCGCGCGCCGCCTATGTCGGCAAGGTCAAGGACGACCAGATCGGGAAGCTCTACGTCCACGACATCCGCGCGGCCGGCGTCGCCTTCAACACGCCCGCAGCGAAGGACGGCCCTGCGACCGGCTGCTCCTACATCCTGGTGACCGATGACGGCGAGCGCACCATGAACACCTATCTCGGTGCCGCGCAGGATTTGTCGCCCGCCGACATCGACCCGGCCGAGATCGCAGCGGCCGGCATCGTCTATCTCGAGGGCTATCTCTGGGACCCCAAGAACGCCAAGGACGCCTTCGTCAAGGCGGCCAAGATCGCCCATGATGCCAAGCGCAAGGTGGCGCTGACATTGTCGGATTCCTTCTGCGTCGATCGTTATCGCGACGAGTTCCTGGGGCTGATGCGCAACGGCACCGTCGATATCGTGTTCGCCAATGAGTCCGAGCTGCATTCGCTCTACCAGACCTCCGATTTCGACACCGCGCTCAAGCAGTTGCGCAACGACGTCAATCTCGGCGTGGTCACCCGCAGCGAAAAGGGCTGCGTGGTGGTGACGCCAACTGATGCAGTCGCAGCGCCGGCGTCTCCGATCGCGAAACTCGTGGACACCACCGGCGCCGGCGACCTCTTCGCTGCCGGCTTCCTGTATGGCCTGGCGCGCAACCTGTCCCACAAGCAGTGCGGCGAGCTCGGCGCGCTCGCAGCCGCCGAAGTGATCCAGCACATCGGCGCGCGTCCGCAAGTGTCGCTGAAGGAACTCGCAGGGCAGCGCGGCCTGACCGTGTAACGCGGTCTCTCTCCCCGTCATTGCGAGCGGCACTCTCCGCTGTCGTCACCCGGCTTGACCGGGTGACCCAGTATTCCAGAGCCGTTAGTGGGCTACGGAGAAGCCGCGGCGTACTGGATTCCTCGCCTTCGCGGGAAAGACTGGCAACCTACGCAGTCTTCGCTGCTTTCAGCCCAAGCCGTTGCTCCACCTCGTCGCGCATCAGGAATTTCTGGATCTTTCCGGTCACGGTCATCGGAAACTCGTCGACGAATTCCACGTAACGCGGAATCTTGTTGTGGGCGATCTGGCCGTCGCAGAAGGTGCGCACCTCTTCGATCGTCAGCATCTCGCCGGACCTGACGCGGATCCAGGCGCAGAGCTCCTCGCCGTAGCGGGTATCCGCAACGCCAAAGATCTGCACATCCTGGATCTTGGGATGGCGGTAGAGAAATTCCTCGATCTCGCGGGGATAGAGGTTCTCGCCGCCGCGGATCACCATGTCCTTGATGCGGCCGACGATGTTGCAATAACCCTGGTCGTCGATGACGGCGATGTCGCCGGTATGCATCCAGCCGTTGGCGTCGAGCACATCCGAGGTCTTCTCCGTTTCCTCCCAATAGCCCAGCATCACGCTGTAGCCGCGGGTGCAGAGCTCGCCCCGTTCGCCGCGTTTGACGATCTTGCCGTCGAGATCGACGACCTTGACCTCGACATGCGGATGGATTCGCCCGACCGTCGAGACGCGGCGATCGAGCGGATCGTCGACGGCGCTCTGGAAGCTGACCGGGCTCGTCTCCGTCATGCCATAGGCGATCGTGACCTCGCCCATGTTCATCTCGCTGTTGACGCGCTTCATCACCTCGATCGGGCAGGGTGCGCCGGCCATGATGCCGGTGCGCAGCGATGTCAGATCGAACTTTGAGAATTCGCCGTGGTCGAGTTCGGCGATGAACATCGTCGGCACACCGTATAGCGCGGTGCATTTTTCCTGCTCGATCGTCCGCAGCGTCGCCAGCGGATCAAACCCCTCGCCGGGATAGACCATCGTCGCGCCGAGCGTGACGGAGGCGAGGTTGCCCATGACCATGCCGAAGCAATGATAGAGCGGCACCGGAATGCAGATGCGGTCCTGTTCGGTGAGGCGCATGGCGCGGCCGACGAAATAGCCGTTGTTGAGAATGTTGTGATGGGTCAGCGTCACGCCCTTGGGCGATCCCGTCGTTCCACTGGTGAACTGGATGTTGACGGCATCGTCGAATTGCAGCGAGGCACCGAGCGCGGCGAGCTGCTCGCGATGCAGGGGTCCGCCGATGCCGGCGACCTCGTCGAACGGGATCGTGCCCGGGCAGGCGGGGCCGCCGATCTGGATCACGATGCGCAAGGCCGGCAGCCGCGTGGCGCGCAATTGCCCGGGCTTGGCGGTCGCAAGCTCGGGCAACAGCGTGTTGAGCATGTCCATGTAGTTGCTGGTCTTGAACGCCGTCGCGGTGACGATGGCGCTGCATCCGACCTTGTGAAGCGCGAATTCCAGCTCGCTCAGCCGGTAGGCCGGATTGATCGTCACCAGGATGAGGCCGGCCTTGGCGGCGGCAAACTGGGTCAGCGTCCATTCCGGCCGGTTCAGCGACCAGATGCCGATCCGTTCGCCGCGTTCGAGGCCGAGCGCGACAAAGCCGGCGGCGAGCGCGTCGACCCGCGCGGCAAGCTCCCTCCATGTCCATCTCACGCCGTGGCTGGGCGAGACCAGCGCCTCGCGATCGCCCCAGCGTCGCGCGGCCTGATCGAGGCTGCGCCCGATGGTGTCGCCGAGCAGCGGCGTGTCGGAGACGCCGCAAACGTAACTGTCGGCTTTGTCTGCCAAGATCGTGTCCTCCAGTCAGGTGCGTGGACGGCCGGAACAACAAGCCCGGCCGTGACGCGTTGTGAGAGTCAGGCGTGCCTCACGCCGCCTTCTGCCCGCTGCCGGCATCGAGCCCGGCATAGACGCCGCGCTCGAAGCCGGCAAAAGCCTCGAGACACTTTGCGTCGGCGAACGGCAGCAGCTGCATCAGGATCACGCCGGTGACGTCGCGCGCCGGGTCGATCCAGTAGTAGGTGTTGGCGAGGCCGGCCCAGGCGAGGCTGCCCGCGCTACGCCCCTCGGCGGTCTTGGCGGTGTTGATCATGAAGCTGAGGCCCCACTTCTTCACCTGCTCGGGATAGAGATCGACGTCATTGGTGTACATCGGCGCCGCCGTGGTCATCTTGCCCATGGCGAGATCGCCGATGTGATTCTGCCCCATCGTCGCGATGGTCTCGGCCTTCAGCACCTGATTGCCGTTGCCGCGGCCCTTGTTGAGGATCATCTGGGTAAACCTGATGTAGTCGGCCGCCGTCGAATAAAGGCCGCCGCCACCCATGTGGAATTCCGGCTCCTGCTCGAGCTCGAACGGGATCGCGGCGAGCTGGCCATCCTCGCCGCGCGCATGCATGCCGACGAGGCGCTTGCGCATGTCGGCGGTGATCTTGAAAGCGGTATCGCTCATGCCGAGCGGTGCGAACAGATTGTCGCGCAGATAGGCATCGAGGCGCTTGCCGCTGGCGGCTTCCACGGCCTTGCCGACGAAATCGATATTGGTGCCGTATTCCCAGCGCGTGCCGGGGTCGGTCATGATAGGCGTCTTCAATGCCGCGTTCTGGCAGGTGGTGATGGCGGGGATGCCGTTCTTGTCCAGATAGACCGCGAGATCGCCGTTCCACATGTTGTAGCAGAAGCCTGCCGTGTGGGTCATGAGCTGGCGCAGCGTGATCGGCCCCTTGGCCGGCCGCAGCTTGGCCTCGCCCTTGGCATCGAAACCTTCGAGCACCTGCGGCTTGGCGAGATCGGGCAACACCTCGCCGATCGGTGCATCCAGCGACAGCTTGCCCTGCTCGACGAGCTGCATCGCGCCCGCTGATGTCACCGCCTTCGTCATCGATGCGATCCAGAACACGCTGTCGGCGGTCATCGCATCCGGCTTGGACAGGTCGCGTTTGCCGAACGCGCCCTGATACAGCACGTCGGTACCGCTGGCGGCGATGGCGACGACGCCGGGAATTTCCCCGGCCTCGCTCTTCTGGCGCAGAATCTGGTCGATCTCAGCTTTGCCTTGCATCCGCGTTTCCTCCGGTTTGATTATTGTTGGAAGCGATCGATTGTCCTCCCGCGTGCGCCGCGCGGCAAGCGCATCCGCGTGCCGCGGTCGCGATGTCGTGACTTGACGGTCGGCTCCCCGCGCACGACGACAAGGCGCTGAACTGCAATACCCCGTCACAATCTGCGGTGGATGGCCGCAACCAGCTGTGACCGTGGATGGCTGCTGGCGCTATGTTTCGACTGTTTTGACGCACTTGAAACATTTTGTGAGCTGCGGCGTTCAGCTCTCGGCCGATCGACGGCCAACGTTAAGACTTGATGCAAATTTAGCGGCCGCCCACCGGCCGCGAGGGGGACCTCAGATGATTTCGACCTGGAGCGAATGGAAGCGCTATCCCCGTCCCGGACGGGGCGAGAATCTCGAGGCGCCGATCTCGCCCGGCATCTATGAGGTTCGCATCGCCGGCACCGGCGCGCTCTATTCATTTGGCGCGGTCGACAATCTGGCGCAGGCGCTGGCGCTACTGCCGGTCGGTTCAAAGTCCTGGTTCGGCCGCCGCAACGCGTCCGACGTCCCTGATCTCGAATATCGGACCTGCGCGACCTCCTCGAAGGCCGACGCCAAGGCCGCCGCCGAGCGCATGATCGGGCGGCGCGAGACCTATCTGAGCGGCGCGGCGTAAGTCCGCCGCTCCGAGCCTGGCTCCCAGCAGATGTGCGTTGCGGGACGGTGCATTGCGCGCCGCTTCTCCCTATATTCCGGCCGAACCGGAACAGCCCGCAAAAGCCCCGCAGGAGCAACGCCATGACCCCGACCGCCGCCGCACGTGCTCAGCACGCCACGTCCAATCTGCGCGACCGGTTGAAGGACCCGTCGCTTCTGAAGGAGGCTTGCTACATCGACGGCGCCTGGGTCGGCTCGCCGGTCTTCGCCGTCAACAATCCCGCGACCGGCGTCGAGCTCGCAAAGGTTCCGCAGCTTTCGGCCGATGACGCCACCAGGGCGGTCGAGGCCGCCGAGCGCGCCTTTCCGGGCTGGGCCAAGCACACCGCCAAGCAGCGCTCCAATATCTTGCGCAAATGGTTCGAGCTGATCATCGCCAACCGCGAGGACCTCGCGCTGATCCTCACCTCCGAGCAGGGCAAGCCGCTTGCCGAAGCCCTCGGCGAAGTCGACATCGGCGGCGCCTATGTCGAATTTTTCGCCGAGGAGGCCCGCCGCGTCTATGGCGAGACGATTCCGACGCAGCGGCCGGATGCGCGCTTGCTCGCGATCAAGCAGCCGATCGGGGTCTGCGGCGCGATCACGCCGTGGAATTTCCCGAACTCGATGATCACGCGAAAGGTTTCGCCGGCGCTCGCGGCCGGGTGCACCGTGGTGCTGAAGCCCGCCAATGAAACGCCGCTGTCGGCGCTGGCGCTGGCCGCGCTCGCGGAGAAGGCCGGCGTGCCCAAGGGCGTGTTCAACATCATCACCGGCGATGCAGCGCCGATCGGCAAGGTGCTGTGCGAGCATCCGGCCGTGCGTTTCGTCGGCTTCACCGGCTCGACCGCGGTCGGCAAGATTCTCTACCGGCAGGCCTCCGTCGGAGTGAAGCGGCTCGGGCTCGAGCTCGGCGGCAACGCGCCGTTCGTGGTGTTCGACGACGCCGATATCGATGCGGCGGTTGAAGGCGCGATCGTCTCGAAATACCGCAACATGGGCCAGACCTGCGTCTGCGCCAACCGCATCTATGCCCAGGACAAGATCTACGACGAGTTCGTGCAGAAGCTGTCGAAGAAGGTCGCGGCGATGAAGATCGGCGACGGCACGGAAACCGGCGTCACGCAGGGCCCGTTGATCAATTTGAAAGCGGTCGACAAGGTCGAGCGCCACATTGCGGACGCCGTCAAGCGGGGCGCCAAGGTCGTCACCGGCGGCAAGCGCAGCGAGCTCGGGCGCTCGTTCTTCGAGCCGACGGTGCTTGCCGACGTCAAGCCGGACTCGCTGCTGGCGCAGGAGGAAACCTTCGGCCCGCTCGCACCGGTGATCCGCTTCAAGGACGAGGCCGACGTCATCGCGATGTGCAACGCTTCGCCGTTCGGTTTGGCGTCGTACTTCTACTCCCGCGATCTCGGCCGCGTCTGGCGTGTCGCCGAGGCGCTGGAGTCGGGCATGGTCGGCGTCAACACCGGCCTGATCACCACCGAAGTCGCACCCTTCGGCGGCGTCAAGGAGAGCGGCCTCGGCCGCGAAGGCTCGCATCACGGCATGGAAGAATATGTCGAGATCAAATACGTGATGATGGCGGGGGTTTAGGTCGCCGTCATTCCTCCACGTCATTGCGAGCGAAGCGAAGCAATCCAGAATCTTTCCACCGGGACAGTCTGGATTGCTTCGTCGCAATAGCTCCTCGCAATGACGAAGCTACGCGCCAATCAACGTCGCAACACCGCGATCGTGCGGTTCGCAAAGGTCAGCCGCTCCGCCATCACAGACACGAAATAGGTCAGCAGCTTGTGGCTGAGTGCGGGATCCTCGGTCTTGATGGCGTCGAATTGGTGCGTGTTCAGCACGTAGAGCACGCTGTCGACCTCGGCCTGGATGGTGGCGCTGCGCGGTGTCTGTGATACCAGCCCCATCTCGCCGATCGTGGTGTAACGGCCGAGGCTGCGCACGCGCGTGCTGCGGTCGTCGTCGGCCGGGATCATGATGCCGACGCGGCCGTCGAGGATGAAATGCATGGAATCGGCGGGGTCGCCGGCTTGCACGATGACCTCGCCGGCTTCGACCTCGATGCGCTGGCAGCGGCGGATCAGCTCGTCGGCGCCGTCCTCGCTGCCGAGCATGCGCGTGAACCAGTCGCGCAGGCTGGCTTCTTCCTGCGCCAGCTCCTGATGCTGCGAGATGAGCTCGTTCTCGCACCATTCCAGCGCGCGATCGAGCTCGGGGATGATGGTGACGCCCTCGCCGACGAAGTCGCTGGAGCGCAGCACCTTCTCGGCTGTGGCCGACAGATGCACCAGGATCAGCTCGACGCCGAGTTCGCCGGCGCTGCGCTTGATCTGGGCAAAGCTATAGGCGGCCGATGAATCGACGCCAGTGACGAGCTTGAAGTCGAACAGCAGATAGCGGCATTCGGGGCGTTCCTGCAGCAGCTGCTTGACGTGCTGATAGAGCCGGTTGGCGGAGCCGAAGAACAGATAGCTCTGGAGATTGAGGCCGCGGATCTTGCCGCCATGGGCCAGCAGCACCTCCTGGTCGTCGCGCGAGCGATCGAGCGAGGAGCGGTACTCCGAGCCGTCGAAACTGTATTTGATCGACTCGACCCGCGCGGCGCTGAACGCAAAGGTCGTGCAGCCGATGATGACGCCGATCAGGATGCCCGGCACGAAACCCCAGGCGACGATGATCGCGATGATGGCGATCAGCGAGAGATATTCCAGCTTCGACAGCCGCTTGCGCGACTCGATGATCCATTTGTGCAACTGGTCGGCGCCGAGATAGAGCAACAGGCCGCCGAGCACGAATTTGGGGATGAAGCCGAGCAGCTCGGGTGCGACGGCGAGCACCAGCAGCGACAGCGCTGCGGCCGTGAGGCCGGACAGGCGCCCGCGGCCGCCGCTGGAGAAATTAAGCATCGAACGGCTGGTCGAGCTGCAGCCGGGGTAGCCGCCCAGCATGCCGGTCAGGATATTGGCGGCGCCGGTGACGTTCAGCTCACACTCCAGGTTGGCTTCGCGATGCGTGGCCACCTCGATGCCGGTGGTGTTGAACAGCGTGCTGGAGGCGGTGACGAAGATGACCGCGACGAGGTTGCCGAGCAGGTCCGGTATGGCAAACCAGGGATAGCGGGCGAGATCGTCGGTGTGCCAGGGCAGCACGAAGACCGCTTGCGGTGGGGACTGAAAGGTCCAGCCCAATGTGTGCGCCTCATCGGAGGAGACGCCGGTGATCCAGAACGCCAGATGCGCGGTGAGCACGCCGCCGACCAGGATGATCGGCAGTCCGAACGGGCTGCGCGAGCGGTGCCAGGTGAGATACAGCACCAGCGCCATCGCGCAGGCGGCACCCAGCTCCAGCAGGATGGTGCGGTTGGCGAAGTGCGACAGTGTCGCCAGTTGCAGCGGGTGGTCGGTGATCACCCGGACCGCACCCATCACGATGAGAAGTCCGGTTGCGCCCAGGAAGCCGCCGACCACCGGATAAGGCACGTAGCGGATGGCGCGGCCAAGCCGCGTCAGGCCCAGCCCACACAGCACCAATCCCGTCAGCATCGTCGACAGGCCGAGCGTGATCAGGATTGGTGACAGCAACGGCGCCGACAGGTGCGCCGTCTCGATGCGTTCGACCACCGAGGCTGCCAGGATACCCGTCACCGCGGCGGTCGAGCTGTCAGGGGCTGCAATCGCGAAGGGCAGGGAGCTGCCGAGCCCGACGACGGCCGCAAGCACCGCAGAGCTGACGAAAGTGGCCGTGATGCCGTAGGACAGATAGGGCGACAACGGCCCCGCGAAGATCAGCAGCGAGTAGGACAGTCCGAATGTGACGGTCAGGACGCTGGCGGCGCTCCCGCCCAATATATCAGTCAGCGCACGCTTGAGGGCCGGAGTGAGCCCTGCCGACGGAGTGAAGCCAATTGCTGGATCTGTCACGCCGTAACACTCGCTCGTGAATATTTCCCTCCGAGAGGTAGACGACTGCGAGGCTAGTGCAACAGGATTCTTGCAAGCCGGATGGAAGAAACCGAAGCGCCCGCCATTCGTCGTCGTCCTGGCGAAAGCCAGGACCCATTACCCCAAGGAGCAGTTTGGCGAAGTCTGCGCATTCGGGATTTGCACCGAACGCACGCGATAAACCTCGCGGTATGGGTCCTGGCTTTCGCCAGGACGACGCAGGGGAGGCATCGAGCCGGCCGGCAATGACGGAGCGAGAGGTGCCGAGTGGGGCTAGATCTTCAAATCCTGCCCCGTCACGCGGCGATATGCTTCCAGATACCGCTCGCTGGTCGCGTCCACCACGCTTGCGGGTAAAGGCGGCGGCGGGGCGTCGCCATTCCAGCGGCCGGCGCGGCGCTCGACGTCGAGATAGTCGCGCAAGGGCTGCTTGTCGAAGCTCGCCTGCGGCTGGCCAGGCTTGTAGGCGTCGACGGCCCAGAAACGCGAGGAGTCCGGCGTCATGACTTCGTCGATCAGGATGATGCGGCCGTTCTTGTCGCGGCCGAATTCGAACTTGGTGTCGGCGATGATGATGCCCTGCTCGCGGGCGAGCTCCTCGCCGAGCGTGTAGATCGCGCGCGTCATGCTCTCGAGCGTGTAAGCCGTCTCGTCGCCGACGACCTCGCGCATCTTCGCGATGGTGATGTTCTCATCATGGCCGGTCTCGGCCTTGGTCGCGGGGCTGAAGATCGAAGGCTCCAGCTTCTCGCTCTCGACCAGACCTGCTTTCAGCTTCTCGCCGGCCAGTGTGCCGCTGGCTGCATATTCCTTCCAGGCCGAGCCCGAGAGGTAGCCGCGGATCACGCATTCGACGGGAAATACCGTGGTGCGGCGGCAGAGCATGGCGCGGCCGAGAATTTCGGCGCGATGCGGCTTCAAGGCCGGCACGGCGGCGATGATCTCGTCGGTGTCGGCGCTGATCATGTGATGCGGCACCACGCCTTCAAGCTCGTTGAACCAGAACGCGCTGATTTGCGTCAGCACCGCGCCCTTCATCGGAATGGTCTCGCCCATCACGACGTCGAAGGCGCTGATGCGGTCGGTGGTGACGAGCAGCAGGCGGTTGTCGTCGACGGCGTAGATATCGCGCACCTTGCCGCGCCCGATCTTGGGCAGCGGCAGGTCGCTGGAGAGCATCGTGGTCATCGGCAGAACTTTCGGAGCAAGGCCTTGCGACAGGACATCCGGCCGCGCCTGATCGCGCGACCGGAAACCGGGATAGCCTATTCCGGCAGCGGAATGAACTCATGTTCCTGCGGAACCGCGGCGAAGCGGCCGGTTTTCCAGTCCTGCTTGGCCTGCTCGATCCGCTCCTTGCTGGAGGAGACGAAATTCCACCAGATGTGGCGCGGGCCTTCCAGGGCGTCGCCGCCCAGAAACATCATCCGCGTGGCTTTGAGCGCCTTCACTGTGATGCGGTCGCCCGGCCGGAAGATCAGCAGCCGCGGCCCTTCGTAGCGCTCGTTCGCGATCTCGACCTCGCCGTCGACGACGTAGATGGCACGCTCTTCGTGATCGGGATCGAGCGGCACGGTCGCGCCCGCGACCGCCGTGACCTCGGTATAGAACCAGGGCGAGACCATCGAAACAGGCGAGGTGACGCCGAAGGCCGAGCCCGCGATCACCTTCGCGGTGAAGTCGCGCTCGGAGACCATCGGCAGGTCACCCGAGCCGTAGTGCTGGAACGACGGCGCGATCTCTTCCGATCCGGCCGGCAGCGCGATCCAGCTTTGCAGGCCCAGCATCTTCTGCCCCGAGGCGCGTTGTACGTCCGGCGTGCGCTCGGAATGCGCGATGCCGCGGCCGGCCGTCATCAAATTCATCGCTCCGGGCTGGATCTCCTGGATGTTGCCCTCGCTGTCGCGATGCATGATCGCGCCGTCGAACAGATAGGTGACGGTAGCAAGCCCGATATGCGGGTGCGGCCGCACGTCCATGCCCTTGCCGGAGACGAATTGCACCGGCCCGAAATGGTCGAAGAAGATGAAGGGTCCGACCATCTGCCGCTTGCCGTGCGGCAGCGCGCGGCGTACCGCGAAGCCGTCGCCGAGATCGCGCGTGCGCGGCACGATGACGAGATCGAGCGCATCGCAGGACATGGGATCGCCGAGCACGGGATCGTTTGAGGGTTGCCAGCTCATGGTGGACTCCTTTTGGTTTTTTCGAGCTAAGTCGTAGCAGGATTTCGTGCGGCCGTCGCGGCTAAGCCCGCTGTCATGCCCCGCGAAGGCGGGGCATCCAGTACGCCGCGGCCTATCCGTTCAATCATGGCCGTCTCGGAGTACTGGATCGTCCGGTCGAGCCGGACGATGACAGTGTGCGCGGCGAGCGATGGTCCTTGAAAAAACAGGCGCAACGAAGGATGTTCGGCTGATGTCAACCGCGACCCATTGCATCACCCGATGACCCTTGCCGCAACCGAACTCGCCTTTCGCGCCGCTTCTGTGGCGCTGCTGCTGGTGTTGGCAGCGTCATTGCTCTCGGATTTCCCCAATGTGCTGGCAGCGCGGCTCGGTGCGGCCTTTGCGCTCGGCTCGGCCGCGCATGCTGTGAGCTATTCTGTCGGAACATCATCGCTGGTCCCGGCCTGGCATACGCCGCTGATCGCGGTGTCGACCGGCAATATCGTGGTGTTCTGGCTGTTCACGCGCGCGCTGTTCGACGACGAGTTTCGCCTGCGCCGGTGGCACGGATTGACCTGGGCGTTGGTGGCAGCCTTCAGCTTCGTCAGCTGTCTCTGGCTCGCACCTGGCGGACATGTCCGGGTCGCCGTCACCGCGGTGAACCTGATTGTGCTCGGCTTCATTGCGCTCGCGATCGTGCAGACAATCGGCTCATGGTCAGCCGATCTGGTCGAGCGCCGCCGCCGTGTTCGCGTCTTCATCGTCTGTGCCGCCGCGCTCTATGGCGGATTGAACGCGCTGCTCCAGATCCTTGTCGGCGGCAGTGACGTCGGCGATGTCGCCAACACCGTCAATACAGGCGTGCTCGCCGGCATCGTCGCGGCCATCGCCTATGCGATGATGCGGGTCGATGGCGCCGACCTGTTTCCAGCCGCCGCGGAGGCTGCGCCCGCGATCGCGGCGAGCCAGCCTGTCGGCGAGGATGCCGCCGACCAAAAGCTGATCGACGCCCTGATGCGGCTGATGGCGGACGAACGGATCTATCGCCAGGAGAACATCAGCATCGGCGTGCTGGCGGGCCGGCTGAAGATTCCCGAATACCGGCTGCGCCGGCTGATCAACCAGGGGCTCGGCTACCGCAATTTCAATGTGTTCCTGAACAACCACCGGATCGAGGAGGCCAAGGCAGCCCTCGCCGATCCCGCCCAGGCCGAGGTCCCCGTCATCACCATCGCGATGGATTCCGGCTTCCAGTCGCTCGGCCCGTTCAACCGCGCCTTCAAGGCCGTGACCGGCGTGACGCCGACGGAGTACCGGCGGCTCAAGGTCAATGCCGTCTAAGCTTTAGTGTACTGAAATATTTAGGTTATTTTGGAATCGGCGAGCGTCTCGCGGTTTCGGCTAGGCCGCTTTCCAAATCCGGCGAGCAGGCATCGCGTGAATGCCGCTTCGTCTCCGGCACACGCCTCAAGCCGGAGCAAGCCCGTGACCCGCTGCCGCAAGATGGTCCTTCTCGCCACCGCCATCGCCTTTGCCGGCCTCGCGCTCGGCGGGGTTCGCGCCCATGACGTGCCCAAGGTCGCCACCGGCTTCATCGCCGACGTGCTCTGCGCGGAGACGTTTGTCTCGGGCCTCGATGTCAGGCGTAATTTGACCGAGACCGCCGATGCGATGCCGGGCGCCGGTCTGCTCACCTGGGCGATGGACTATCAGGTCGATCGCATGCGCAAGGACGTCACGGTGACGCTGTTCGGCATTGGGCGCAGCCACGCCGTCTATCGCGAGGGCCTCGGCTGTACGCTCGAGCACGGCGGAGGGATCACCGACGTCACGTTGCCGCCGGATGACAGGCAGCCGGCGTTGCTGCCCGAGATCGCTGGCTCCGCGGTCGTGTCGCCGCAGAGCCCGGAGCTGTCAGTAGCGCTCGATCGCGCCTTTGCCGAGCCGCCATCGCCGCCATTCCGCCGCACCCGCGCGATCGTCGTCATGAAGTCGGGCCGCATCATCGCCGAGCGCTATGCGGACGGCATCGGACCGGAGACGCCGCTGCTCGGCTTCTCCATGACGAAGTCCGTGATCTCGGCTCTCACCGGGATCCTCGTGCGTCAGGGCAGACTGAAACTCGACGGGCCCGCACCGGTCGCCGCCTGGGCAAATCCGGACGATCGGCGTCACGCGATCACCGTCGATCAATTGCTGCGCCACACCGCCGGCCTGGCGCTCGGCAACTCGCTTCAGGCCTCGCTCGGCTCCGCGTTCGAGCCGGTCAATCGCATGAAATTCACCGAAGACGACATGGCCGCCTATGCCGCGAGCATGCCGCTTGCGACCGCGCCGGGCACCGTGTGGAACTATCACGATGGCAACACCATCATGCTCGCGCATCTGATCCGCAACGCTGCCGGCGGCAATCCGGCGGATGCGCTGGCCTTCGCGCGCCGCGAATTGTTCGCGCCGCTCGGCATGCGCCATGTCACGCTCCAGCTCGACGGCGCGGGGACGATCAAGGGTTCGAGCGAGATGCTCGCATCCGCGCGCGACTGGGCACGCTTCGGCCAGCTCTATCTCAACGACGGCGTCGCCGGCGGCAGGCGCATCCTGCCCGAGGGCTGGGTGAATTACTCGGCGTCGGCGACGTCCAATGCATGGGTCGGCATCGGCGCCGGCTTCTGGACCAACCAGGGTAACAGCTTTGGCGCGACCTTCCGCGTCGATCACGGCTGGCCGCGCGATGCCTTCTTCGCCAAGGGCGCGATCGGGCAATACACGATCGTGATTCCGTCGGAGCGTCTGGTGATCGTGCGGATGGGCCGCTCGCCGAACTGGCCGCCGGAAGCGGATGGCGTGTTCGGTCTGGTGCGGGATGTCGTGGCAGCAGCGCGCGACAAAGGGAAAGTCGCGGGGGTGGATTAGGAGCTTTACCTTCCCAGCTCGGTCGCCTTCGCCACGCGATCGAACCGCTCCAGCGTCATGATCGCGTCCGCGAATTTCTCCGCGCGCGCATTCAGCACCGGGCGGGCCAGCGTCAAGAACTTCTGCTGCATCGCTTGTGCATCCGGGAAAGAGGTCGGCTCGCCGGAAGGGTCGGCATAGAGCCGCTCATGCACGCCGTCGTCCGTTGTGATGCTCACGCGGGCGCCAAAGGGGTGGGTGCGGCCGATTTCGAGGCGGTCATCCTGCACCACGTCGAACTTGTCGGCGAGCGCGTCGATGGCTGTGTCCCCAAGGCGATTGTAGTCGTCCCAGCCAAATGAGCCCTGGTCGAGCGCGAGCGCGCCGGTGAAGAACATCGAAAACTGGCCGCCGACGATCGAGGTCGGGTGCCGCTTGGTCGCGGCGTCGCCGGTGAGGGTGATGCCGTTGCGATGCAGGCCGATCTCGACGCGCTTGATCTGGTCGGGTGTCAGATTGTGCTCGCGCCGCATCGCGATCAGTGCGTCGATCGCGGCGTGGGTATAGCGGCAGCTCGGATACGGTTTGACGCCGATCTTCATAGTCTCGTAGGTCTTGCCGAGCTCGGCGACCGCTTTGTCGGGATGCGCATCGTCGGTGTAGCCGGCGAGCAGGCCGTGCTTGCCCTCGACCGATTCCGTCGCGCCGACGAAATCGTTGCGCGCCAGCGTCGCGGCGATCACCCCGTTCATCGCGGCGGCGCCGACTTGGTAACGCTTGTTCCAGGCGCCATTGACCAGGAATTGCAGCGAGCCCGCGGCCTGGCTGCCGGCGACGCCGAAGGCGGCGATGAGCTGTTGCTCGGAGAGGCCGAACAATTTGCCGGCGGCCGCGGCTGCGCCATAGGTGCCGGCGGTGGCGGTGGGGTGAAAGCCGCGGGCGTAATGCGAGGTCGGGTCGAGTGCGTTGCCAAGCCGGCAGCAGACCTCATAGCCCGCAACGATCGCGGTCAGCACGTCGCGCCCGGAGGCGCCGACCATCTCGCCGATGGCGAAGGCGGCCGGAACCACCGGCGCGCTCGGATGCAGCGAGGAGTCCGCATGGGTGTCATCGAAGTCGAGGGAATGGCCGAGGGCGCCGTTGAGCAGCGCCGCGACCGCCGGCGTCCAGGTCTTGCTATCGCCGAACACGGTGGATTCGCCCTTGGTGTCGAGCGCGAGCGCCTCCAGCATCTTCAGGATCGAGGGGGTCGATTCCGCTTCGCTGCGGGCCCGGATCGCGCTGCCGAGGAAGTCCAGCGTCAGCACTTTCGCCCGATCCAGCACTTCCGCCGGAATATCCTGGAATTTCAGGTTGGCGACATAGGCGGCGAGCGTTGCGGTTTCGTGAGCCATCGTGTTTCCTCGTTTTGGCGCGCAAGTTAGGCGGGCTGATTTGGCCTTTCAAGCGGCCTGGGGGCCGCGGGCATCAGCTATGCTTTTGGCTGGCTTTACGAGAGTTGGACCGGGATACGCGACCATGGCATTCGCAGGAGAGCTGTTCGACCGGGTCTGGTCGCGAAAGACCCAATTGGGATTGGCGATCCGGGTCACGGTGGCGGCCACCGGCGCCTACGCGCTCGCCACCGCGCTGCATCTCTTGTTACCGCTCTGGGCCGTCCTCACCTCCATCATCGTCACCCAGATGAGCGTCGGGCGCTCGCTGAAGGCGACGCGCGACTACATGCTCGGCACCATCGGCGGCGCGATCTATGGCGGCGCCATCGCGATCCTGATCCCCTATTCCGGTGAACTGGGCCTGCTGGGTCTGCTGGTGCTGGCCGTGGCGCCGCTTGCCTTTGTCGCATCGATCTATCCGAATCTGAGCTCTGCAACGGTGACGGCCGTGATCGTGCTCGTGCTTCCCTCGATGCATCATGCCGATCCCATGGCCTCGGCGATCGATCGCGTCAGCGAAGTTACGGTCGGCGCGGTGACGGGGCTGCTCGTCTCGTTCCTGGTGCTGCCCTCGCGCGCGGTGCGGCAAATCCGCGCCAGCGCGGCGAAGCTGCTCGAATTGATCGCGGAGGCCTTCACCGAATTGCTCGCGGGCCTGACGCGCGGCCGGGACAACGACGCGCTGCACCGGATTCAGGACGGTATCGGCACCGCAATGGTCGGCATGAATACCATTGGCGCCGAAGCCGAGCGCGAGCGCTCTGCGCGATTGTCGAGCGGGCCGGACACCGGCCCGTTGTTGCGCACGATCTTGCGGCTGCGCCATGACGTCGTGATGATCGGCCGCTCGACCGTGGTGCCGTTGCCGGCCGAGGTGCAGACACGGCTTGCCGCGCCGCTGACGGAAGTCTCGACGGTGATCGCACGCTTCCTGCGTTCGGCCGCCGCGGCGTTGCGCGAAGGCGCCGGCGCCCCGCCGATCCACCCCGTGCATGTCGCGCTCCAGCATTATGCCGAGGCGGTCGCCGCCGTGCGCCAGGACGGCCTGATCCGGGGCCAGCCCAGCGACACCGCGGAGCGCTTCTTCGCGCTCGGCTTCTCGCTGGAGCAGATGCACCAGAATCTCTGCGATCTCGATCGCGTCGTCGGCGAATGGTCCGAGGCCGCGACCGACAAGCCCGCGCGCGTGGCGGAGTGAGCTAGCGCCGCATCAGGCCCTTGCTCTCCATGCGCCAGACCAGCAAATCGATGCGGTCCTGACCGAAGAACGGCTCGTTGTCGAACACGAAGGTCGGCACGCCCCAATGGCCGGAGGCGGCGTGGTCCTTCTCGTTCTCTGTGATCACCTGCTCGTAGCGATCCGGGTCCGCGGTGATCGCAGCATCCATCGCGACGAGATCGAAGCCGGCCTTGTCGGCTGCCCGCGCGAGATGATCGCTCTCGTTCCAGCCCGCCACCGAGCCGTCCCACAGCACGCGGGCGATCGCATCGGTGAATGCGAGCGAGCGTCCTTCGAGCTGCGCCATGGCACCAAGCCGGGTCAGGCGGTGGATGTAGGGCTGCTCCGCCGCGACGTCGAACGTGACCTTGTCCTGCACGATCGGATCGGGCCTGGGAAAGCGGAACGGAATGCCCTCGTGCTGCGCGACGCGCGTGCTGTCGAGCACCACATAGCGAATGAAGTTCGGGCTGGCCTTCTTGAAAAACCCGGGCACACGGACTGCGAGCGGATAGACCGGCCGCACATTGACCGCCAGATCGTAGGTTTCGACGAGCTTGAGCGTCTTGGGCAGCGCCAGATAGCTGAACGGACTGCGAAAGGAGTAGAAGAGGTCGACGGAGAGCGTCATCGGGCCGGCTCCGCGAGCCGCCCCATCATGCTGCGGGCCACAAGCTTGTGGAAGGGCGTGATGAGCGCGAGGTAGGCGCGGCCCAGCCGATTGTTGGTCCGCACCAGCGTGGTCAAGGTGACGTGGCGCGGCACCGCTTCGCCGACCACATCGACCACGATGCGGAAATCGAGATGATAATCATTGAAGCCGGCGACCAGCTGCTCGGGCGTTTCACTCAGGACCGGAAACAGGCCGATCAAACCGCCCGGCGCCGGCGTACCCTCGCCCGATGTCTTCAGGCCGAACGGCGTCACCAACACGTTGCGCAGGCGTGTCAGTGCACCGACCCAGCGCGGCCCGTGCAACACCATCCTGGTGCAGGCCTCGCGGGCATTCACCGGTGCCGTGCCGATCTCCACGCGAAAGGCGTCGATGAATTGCGCACCGGCCAGCAGCGCGCCGGTGTCGACATCGGGGGTGACTTCGCGGACGGTCCCGTTCATTCCGTCAGTCTGCGCGTCAGCATCCGGAAGCGCAAGATCAGAAGTCCGGCATAGACGAACGATCCGATCGACAATCCGATCCAGACACCGACCGCGCCGAGATCGGCGTGAAAAGCGAGCCACCAGGCGATGGGAAAGCCCACGCACCAATAGCCGATCGCGGCGAATACCAACGTCATCCTGGTGTCATTGATGCCGCGCAGCGCGCCGCCCATGATGGTCTGGATGGCATCGGCGATGAAGAAGGTCGCGCCGACCAGCAGCAGCTTCGCGGTCAGCTCGACGGTCGCCATGCTCGCCACGTCGCTGCCGAAGAACAGTCGGCCGAGCTGATAGCGGCCGAAGATGATCGCGACGGTCAGGGCCGAGACGAACGCGATCCCGATCACGGCTGCGACGAGACCTGCGCGCTTCACCGCAAGCGGCTCGCCGCGGCCGAAGGCGTGACCTACCCGCACGGTGGCCGCCATGCCGATGCCGAGCGGGACCATGAACAGCACGGCGGTGACCTGGAGCGCGATCTGATGCGCCGCGAGCGCCGTGGTCGAGATCAATCCCATCAGCAGCGCGGCCGAAGAGAACAGGCCATATTCCAGCAGCAGCGAGAACGAGATCGGCGCGCCGATCGCGATGAGCTTGCGCATCAGGGGCCAGTCGATCCGCCAGAGATGGGCAAGCGGACGATAGTCCGCGAACGGCTTGCGCAGCCCCGCAATGGCGAGCGTGGCGGCGAACGAGCCGAGATTGACCAGCGTGGTCGCAAGCCCCGCGCCGAACAGGCCGAGCTCCGGCAGGCCGAACAGGCCGTGGATCAGGACATAGACCAGCGCGGCATTGACGGGGATCGCCGCGAGCGTGATCCACAGCGGCGCCTGCGGCCGGTTCACCGCGCTCATCATGCTGCGCAGCGCGATGAAGCCGAGCGCCGGCGCGATGCCCCAGGCCAGCCCATTCAGATAGCGCTGGGCGAGCGCGGCCGAGTGCGGCGCCTGACCGAGTGCAACCAGGATGTGCTCGCCATAGAGCGGCGAGGCCATCATCGGCAGCGAGATCAGCAGCGCGACCCACAGGCCGACGCGTAAGGAGCGGCGGATGCGCCTGACATCGCCGGCGCCGAACGCCTGCGCGACCAGCGGTGATACCGCCGCCATCAATCCGAGCCCGAACGTGAAGCTGACGAAATAGACCGTATGCGCCAGTGCCGCTGCTGCCACCGCGCTCTCGCCGAGCCGGCCGATCAGCGCAAGATCGGTCGTGATCATCGCGATCTGTCCGAGTTGCGTCAGCGTCATCGGCACGGCCAGCCGCAGCGTCTCGACGAATTCGTCGGCGAGAGGATTTAGCGGCGCGCCGGCTTGCGGCTGCGAACGAGGCTGGACGGTGTCGAGCATGGCGGGTCAATAGCACGGCCGGGCGACGAAAACATGGCTTGGTCTTCTCCCTCTCCCCTTGCGGGAGAGGGTGGCTCGCCGCGTAGCGGCGAGACGGGTGAGGGGTATCTCTCCGCGTACGGCCCTCAAGCAGCAGGACTCGCTGAAGCAACCCCTCATCCGGCGCCATAGCCGATGCGAAGCTTCGGCGTTCTTAAAAACGGCGGCCGAAGGCCGCTTATGCCACCTTCTCCCACAAGGGGAGAAGGGAAGAAACTCTCAGCCCTTCCGTTCCGGCACGCGCCTGATCTTCGCGCCGAGCGCATTCAGCCGTTCGTCGATGCGCTCGTAGCCGCGCTCGATCTGGTCGGCGTTGTTGATCGTGGAGGTGCCCTCGGCGCAGACGGCCGCGAGCAGCATGGCCATTCCGGCGCGAATGTCGGGTGAGGTCATCGCCGCGCCGTGCAGCCGGCTTGGACCGGCGATGATGGCGCGATGCGGGTCGCACAGCACGATGCGCGCACCCATCGCGATCAGCTTGTCGACGAAGAACATCCGCGATTCGAACATCTTCTCGAACATTAGGATCACGCCCTCGCATTGCGTGGCCGTGACGATCGCGATCGACATCAGATCGGCGGGAAAGGCCGGCCAGGGCTGGTCCTCCAGCTTCGGCACGTGGCCGCCAAAATCGTCCTGGATCTTCAGCGTCTGGTTCGAGGGCACGATGAGATCGTCGCCCTCGATGCGGCAAACGATGCCGAGCCGCTCGAATCCCATGCGGATCGAGCGCAGATGCTCGACGCCCGCGCGCACGATGCGAAGCGGCGAACGCGTCACGGCGGCAAGCCCGATCAGCGAGCCGACCTCGATATGGTCGGGCTGGATCCGGTAGGTCGCGCCACCCAGCGTCGCCGGACCGTGCACGATCATGGTGTTGGTGCCGATGCCCTCGATCCCAGCGCCGAGCGCGACCAGGAAGTTGGCGAGGTCCTGCACATGCGGCTCGGACGCGGCGTTGCGCAAATACGTGGTGCCTTCGGCGGCGACGGCTGCGACCAGCGCGTTCTCGGTCGCGGTCACGCTGGGCTCGTCCAGGAACACGTCGGCGCCGGTCAGTTTCGAAGCGCGGAATTCGAGCCGGTCGGTCGCGGTGACCTTGGCTCCCAATTGCTCGAGCGCGAGCACATGCGTGTCGAGCCTTCGGCGGCCGATGACGTCGCCGCCGGGCGGCGGCAGCATCACTTCGCCGCAGCGGGCGAGCAGGGGGCCCGCGAGCAGGATCGAGGCGCGGATGCGCACGCATAGCTCAGGATCGAGATCCGCGGCGCGGATGCTCTTGGCGTGAATATGAAGCGTGTTGCGGGCGGTCCATTCCGCCGCCGCGCCGACCGAGCGGATCAGCTCGACCAGCGTCTCGGTGTCGCGGATCCGCGGCACGTTTTCCAAGGTCACCGGATGCTCGGTGAGCAGGGCTGCCGCGATGATCGGCAGGGCCGCATTCTTGTTGCCGGAAGGCTCGATCGAGCCCGAGAGCCGGTGACCGCCCTCGACGATGTACTGGATGGGCGCCACGGGGTCTCTCGCTGTCGTGTTGAGTGGGGGGCGGGTTTTCCAGGCGGAAGCTACCGAGAATTGAGCGCGGGAGCAATTCTGCACTTGTTGCGAGGGCGGGGGGAGGTTCAGCCGAGGTGTCTCTACGTCATGGCCGGGCTTGTCCCGGCCATCCACGCCTTTGCCAAGATGCACGGAGAACATAGATGCCCGGGCCTTCGCCTCGCCGAAGCGGCTTCGGCCGCGCAGGCGGGACAAGCCCGGGCATGACGACCGTCCAAAGCCATCCGATCTCAGATATCGATCGTCGCGCTCAGCGAATGTTCCTGGATGAAGTCGCGGCGCGGCTCGACCACGTCGCCCATCAGCTTGGTGAAGATGTCGTCGGCCTCGTCGACCTCCTTGACCTTCACCTGGAGCAGTGATCGCGCATTGACGTCCAGCGTCGTCTGCCAGAGCTGCTCCGGATTCATCTCGCCCAGCCCTTTGTAGCGCTGCAGCGAGACGCCCTTGCGGCCGGCGTCTGTGACGGCTTCGAACAGATCGACCGGGCCGTAGACCATGTGCTCGGTATCCTTGCGCCGCAGCTTGCCGGGGCGGGCATAAACGTCCTGGAGCTTGACCGTGTACTCGTCGAGCTTGCGGGCTTCGGCCGAGCCCAGGAACGCGTCATCGATGAGGGCAACGTCCTTGACGCCGCGCACGGTGCGCTCGAACTGGAAACCATGGCCTTCGACGTATTGACCGATCCAGCCGCGCTCGACCTCGTCGGCGAGCGTGTCGAGGCGGGCGGCGATGTATTGCGCGGCCGCGGCGGCTTTCTCCGGATCGCCGTAGATCGCCTTGTTGAGCACGCCGGTGATGGCGGCCTGCTCGATCACCTTGCGATTGTAGCGGGTGTGCAGGCTGCGCAGGACGCCGCGAACGGCACGGGCGTCGTCGACCAGCGAGCGCAGGTCGCGGCCGGTGCGATCGCCGCCGGTGCCGGGAATGTAGACGCAGTCGTCGAGTCCGGTATCGATCAGATAATCTTCCAGCGCCCGCTCGTCCTTCAGATATTGCTCGGACTTGCCGCGGTTGACCTTATAGAGCGGCGGCTGGGCGATGTAGAGATAGCCGCCGTCGATGATCTCGCGCATCTGCCGGTAGAAGAAAGTCAGCAGCAGCGTGCGGATGTGGGCGCCGTCGACGTCGGCGTCCGTCATCACGATGATCTTGTGATAGCGCAGCTTCTCGATCGAGAATTCGTCGCTGATGCCGGTGCCGAGTGCGGTGATCAGCGTGCCGATCTGCTCGCTGTGCAGCATCTTGTCGGGACGCACGCGTTCGACATTGAGGATCTTGCCGCGCAGCGGCAGCACGGCCTGGAATTCGCGGTTGCGGCCCTGCTTGGCGCTGCCGCCTGCCGAGTCACCCTCGACGATGAAGAGCTCGGACTTGGCCGGGTCCTTCTCCTGGCAGTCGGCGAGCTTGCCGGGCAGCGAAGAGACCGAGAGCGGGCTCTTGCGCGTCAGCTCGCGCGCTTTTCGCGCGGCTTCGCGGGCCGCGGCCGCCTGGATCACCTTGCCGACGATCATCTTGGCTTCGGAGGGATGCTCCTCGAACCAGGCCTGCAGCGCCTCGTTGAGCACGTTCTCGACCACGGGGCGCACTTCCGAGGACACCAGCTTGTCCTTGGTCTGCGACGAGAATTTTGGATCCGGCACCTTCACCGACAGCACAGCGGTGAGGCCTTCGCGGCAATCGTCGCCGGTGAGCGCGATTTTCTCTTTTTTCGCGTTGGCCTCGGCATAGCCGTTGACCTGGCGCGTCAGCGCGCCGCGGAAACCGGCGAGATGGGTGCCGCCGTCGCGCTGCGGGATGTTGTTGGTGAAGCACAGCACGTTCTCGTGGTAGCTGTCGTTCCACCACAGCGCGGCCTCGACGCCGATGCCGTTGGCTTCCGCGCGCACCATGATCGGCGCCGGCACGATCGCCTTCTTGTTGCGGTCGAGATATTTGACGAATTCCTCGACGCCGCCGGAATAGTGCATCTCCTCGCGCTTCTCGACGGCGTGACGCATGTCGGAGAGAGCGATGTTGACGCCGGAGTTGAGGAAGGCGAGCTCGCGCAGCCGGTGCTCCAGCGTGGCGAAATCATACTCGATGTTCTTGAAGGTTTCCGTCGAGGCCTGGAACGTCACCTCGGTGCCACGCCTGCCGGGCGCATCGCCGACCACCTTGAGCGGCGCGACCGCATCGCCATGGGCGAATTCGATGTAGTGTTCCTTGTTGTCGCGCCAGATGCGCAAGCCGAGCTTGCTCGACAGCGCGTTGACGACGGAGACGCCGACGCCGTGCAGGCCGCCGGAAACCTTGTAGGAATTCTGGTCGAACTTACCGCCGGCATGGAGCTGGGTCATGATGACCTCGGCCGCCGAAATACCTTCGCCCTTATGGATGTCGACGGGAATGCCGCGGCCGTCGTCGCGCACGGTGACGGAATTGTCGGAATTGAGGATCACGTCGACGCGCGTGGCATGGCCCGCGAGCGCTTCGTCGATCGCGTTGTCGACGACCTCGTAGACCATATGATGCAGGCCTGAGCCGTCATCGGTGTCGCCGATATACATGCCCGGGCGCTTGCGTACGGCGTCGAGACCCTTGAGCACGCGGATCGATTCCGCCCCGTAATCGCTCGGATTTGAGGGTTCGTTTTCGGCAGGCGTCTGCCGAGCAGGTTCTGTCATGAGAGGCCTTCGAGATGTCGCCCGAATCAGCGGCGCAAAAGGCGCTGATATGCGGGCTATTTGTGCCACGAAAGACGGATTGCGCCTAGCGCAAAGTATCTCCTGGCAAGTCTTTGATTAGATGGGATTTTTCGGCCGATTTTCAAGGCCTTCGAAGGCCGATTCGGCGGCTTGGAAAAAGCGCGATTCGAGACGCGGTTTCGGGCTCTGGAAGGCGTGGATTTTTCGGGGAGGAGGGGCGTTCCGAGGCGCGTGGAACGCCCCCGGAACGGCCTTGCAGCTCAATACATCTGAAGCGGCAGCACATCTCCGCTTGGCCCCACCAGGAGGCCCCAGGCATCGCCGGCGGCCACGGTGAGGGTCTCGGTGCGAGCAGGGCGTCCCGGCAGACGCACTGCGTACTGGTACTTGCCGGGCGGTAGATCGAGCATCGGACCCTTCGGCGATTGCGGACCGCCGGCGCCGGCCGCGATCTTCACGGTTTGATTGTTGATCGTCAGCGATGCTTCCTTCGATCCCATATTGCCGAGCATCAGCCTCGCCTGTCCCGCCTTCGGCATGATGTCGGCCTTGGCCGCGGCCTGCGGATTCCGCTGCATCAGGCTGACAATCGTCTCGTCCTTGGCGCGGCCAAGCTTCAGCACGGCCGGTCCCTGCGGCGAGGTGAACGCGAGCTCCGCCCGCTCGGCGGTCACGATCGCGCCGTCGGTCTTTTCCTGCCAGCCCCGCTTGGTCAGCTCCGTGCGATAGAACGCAAGGACCTCGCCAAGCTCGGCGGGAATGCTGGCTTCGAGCTCCGTCCGGAACGACTGGTCGCTGCCGGGGAATTTCGTGGAGCTTAATCCGGTCGAGCTGTGCTGCGTCGGCACGGGCAGGGCGGAATCGGGATCGAGCGTGAGCGGCTCCTTCGATTTGGCCTGGGCCGCCTTGGCTTGGGTCGATTTGGTCTCGACGGGCTTCGCCGCTGCGATAACAAGACCGGAGCCGTTGGCGCTGACGTTCACCTTCGGCCCCATCTGCATCACGGTCATCGAGATCGACTTGCCGCTCTTGGAGAATTCCATCACTGCCATGTTGGGCTGGTTGATGACGGAGGGCTGCTCCTTCCAGCCCGCTGGCTTGAGCGATGCGCGATAGAACGCCGTGAGCGCCCTCACGCTCGATGTCGAGGAGAATTCGAGCTGGCCCTCGTCGCCCTCGAATTTCACGCCTTCGGCGTTTTCGGGCAGCGGCACCGGCGTCTTGCTGTCGGCCAGCGCATTCAGCGGCGCGTCGGACAACGCGGCCGCCTGCACCTTGCGCCTTGCTTCGTCGGCAGTGATGAGCTGCTTGGCCGCACCTAACGCATCCCCAAGGAACTTCTCTTCCGCCTCTTTCTTCGCCTTGGCACGGGCGGCAAGCGCGGAGTCCTTCACCTGCGCGGTCAGGCTGACCATGGTGAAATCATATTTGCGGCCGAGCCGCAGCACGCCGGTTTCCTCCGCCGAAGAGATCTTGATCGCGACCTCGTCACCGGGTGCGAGCGGCGCGCTGCCGTCCTCCTGCCAGCCGCGCGCGGCGAGCTCGCGGTGATAGAAGGCGAGCACGGCCGGCAACTCGGCCATCGCGGCGGCCGACATTTCGCGCTTGTTGTCGCTCGCGCCGCCGAGGCCCCTGGCCGTCTTGGTCGGGCTCGGCCGCGGCAGGCCGGCCAGATCGCTATCGGCCCTGAGCTCGCTGGGCAGCGCGAAGGGCGCGACCCGGATATCGACATGGGTGCGGCCGTCGTCGCGGCGCGTCAGCGTCAGCATCACGGGCTTCTGCTGATAGAAGCCGGTCTCCTTGCTATCGGCGTGCGCGTAGAACGCGCGCAGGCCGTTGGGAACGGTTTCATCCAGGCTGGTCGCCCAGCGCGCGGCGGTTTCCGGCGTGAGCTTCTGCCAGCCGATCGCAGCCATCTGGCTGGCATAGAAATCCGACGTCGCATCGAGCGTCGTCGGTGCGATGCAGCCGAGATAGGGCCGGGTCCCGTCGAACACGATGTCGCTTGCGCCTTCCGGAAATGGCACGTTCCCGTAAATCCGGTCGGTGGTGTAATAAACCACGGACTGGTCGGGCCGGCCGGGCGCCTGCGTGAAATGAACCGAAAGGCCCTGTCGTCCCTTCCTGAACTTCAGCAGGCTGCTTTTTTCCTCAAGCGGCATCACATAGGGCACCCAGCCGTTGTCGCTCAGGAGCTTTTGGACGGCGGGCAGTGTCACGGCCTGCCGCGTCGGCACGCGATATTCGACGCGATAGGGATCGGGGCGCGAAATGTCTTCCACCGCACCTTCGAGCTGCGGCAGCGCGTGGACGTCGACGACACCCTCGTCTGCGCCGGCCGCGATCGAGCAGCTCGCCATCAGGAAGAGACCGCATGCAAGCAGCCGCCATCGTGCCGGGACTTGCATCCCGCGCGGGATCATCGCCATCGTTACGTCTCCAGGATGCCGCGCGGCGCTTTGGCGCGCGCGATTGCAACGGCCGCAACGCCGTCGGCGGGCCTCAGACCAGAAGTCGCGGCAGGAACCGGGCAGGTTCAAAGATCCCGAACTGGTCAATACAGCTGGAGCGGCGACCATGCCTCGCCGTCGCGCCCGACGGTGAGCTCCCAGGCGTCGCCGGCTGCGACAGTGAGGATGTGGGTGTAGGCTGGACGGCCGGGTACGCTCAGTTCGTAGGAATATTTGCCGGGCGCCAGATCCAGCGATACGGCGTGGGCGCCGGCGGCGCGCTTGATGATCCGCGCGTCGATCCCGAGCACGGCTTCCGTTTCGCCGATGTTGCTGAACACCAGCTTCGCCTGGCCCGGTTCGGGCATGACGTTCGCCCGGGTTGCAGTATCCGAGTTCTTCTGCACGAGATGAACCAAGGTGCTGCTGTCCTTGCGGCCGAGCTCCAGCATGGCCGGCCCGAGCGGAGAGACGAACGCGAGCCGGACGTGATCGGCGGAAACGACGGCGCCATCATGCTGCTCCTGCCAGCCGAGCTTTCCGAACTCCCTGCGATAGAAAGCGAGAACGTCGCTGAGCTCGGCGGGCACGGTGGCTTCGAGCTTGACGCGAAGCGGCGCTTCGACGCCCCGCATCAGTGTGGTGTGGATTCCCCTAAAGTTGTAGCGGGTCGGTGCGGGTAGCTTGGCATCGGGGTCCGGCGTGAGATCGGCCGAAAACAGCGGCTGCGGCATCCAGGCGCCGGCGCTTGCCGCGAGCATGCACGTCGCGAGCAAGACGAGGCCGCACGCAAACGCCCGCCATCGTGCCGGGGCTCGCGCCCCGGACCTTGCCGCCCGCATCTCACTCTCCAGGGTTCGCGCGTGATGTCATTGCGCGATTGCAAAACGGCTGCGACGCCGTCGGCGCCGCCTCCGGCAACTAGTCGCGGCGGAAATGGGGCCGGTTCAACGGCGGCGCTACCGCCGGGCCGATACCTGTCCGCTTTCGACGTCAAAGATTTCGCCCCCGGTGCCGATCTCGGCGAAGGCGGCGGGGTCTGCGCCGGTCAGCCACACCTGCGCGCCGAGCTTGCGCAGCTCGTCGAACAGCGCAGCGCGCCTGCCAGGATCGAGATGCGCGACGACCTCGTCGAGCAGCAGCAGCGGCACGATGCCGGTCATCTCGGCGACTAGGCTCGCATGTGCCAGCACCAGCCCGATCAGCAACGCCTTCTGCTCGCCGGTCGAGGCATCGCGCGCCGGCATGCTTTTCGGCGCGTAGATCACCTGCAGATCGGTGAGATGCGGACCGTCCGTGGTGCGGCCGGCGATGGCGTCACGCGGACGGTTGTCGCGCAGGATCTGGCGGTAGCGATCCTCGACCGACGTCGCGGTCTCCGTCAGCAGCGCGTTCTCCATCCAGCCGTCGAGCGCGATCTGCGCCGAGGGGAAGGCGGAGGCCTGCGCGCGGGCGTTCAGCATGCCGGTGAGGCGCGCCGCGGTCTGGCCGCGGGTCGCGGCGACGGCGACCGCAAGCTCCGCGGTCTCGCGCTCGATCGCGTCACACCAATGGTCGTCGTAATTGCGGGTCTCGAGCAGGCGGTTGCGCGAGCGCAGGGAACGTTCGAGCGCGGAGATGCGGCTGGAATGGTCGCTGTCGATGGCAAGCACCAGGCGGTCGAAGAAGCGCCGCCGCTCGGACGCCGCTCCCATGAACAGCCCGTCCATCGCTGGCGTCAGCCACACCATGCGGATGTGGTCGCCGAACGACGCCGCAGAATTGACCGGTTCGCGGTCGATGCGGCAGCGCCGGCTGACCGGGCTATCTGCGCGCGGCGGATCGATGCCGGTGCCGAGCGTGGCAAGGCCCAGCGCGCCCTCGACCTGTGCCGACACCGCCCAGGAGCCGTCGCCCTGGTTGTCGGCGACGTCGTCCAGCGTCGCGCGCCGCAAGCCGCGTCCCGGCGACAGGAACGAGATTGCCTCGATGCAATTGGTCTTGCCCGCTCCGTTCGGCCCGACCAGCGCCACCATGTCAGCCTTCGCCTCGAGCCCCGCCGCCCGGTAATTACGAAAATGCGTCAGCGTCAGGCGATGAATGCGGGAGGGGGTCATGTTGTCTTTGTCATTGCCGGGCATCCACGTTTTGTCTCCAAAGACGTGGATGGCCGGGACAAGCCCGGCCATGACGGATGTAGTCGATGCGAAGGGGCGCCGGTAGCCCTCACACCCGCATCGGCATCAGCACGTAGAGCGCGCTCTTGTCGTCGCGGTCTTGCACGAGGGTCGGCGAGCCCGGGTCGGCGAGCCGGAGCGTTGCGACGTCGCCTTCGATCTGGGCGGCGATGTCGAGCAGATAGCGGGAGTTGAAGCCGATATCGAGCGCGTCGGAAGCGTATTCGACTTCGAGCTCTTCGGTCGCGCTGCCGGAATCCGGATTGGTCACCGACAGCACCAGCTTGCCCGGCGACAGCGAGAGTTTCACGGCGCGGCCGCGCTCGCTGGAAATCGTCGAGACGCGGTCGACCGCGTTCTCAAAATCCTTCTTGTCGACGACGAGCTCCTTGTCGTTGCCCTGCGGGATCACGCGGCCGTAATCGGGGAATGTGCCGTCGATCAGCTTCGAGGTCAGCACCACATTGCCGATGGTGAAGCGGATCTTGGCCTGCGACAGCTCGATCGTGACCTCGGCCTCGTTGTCCTCGATCAGGCGCTGCACCTCGCCGACGGTCTTGCGCGGCACGATCACGCCGGGCATGCCCTCGGCGCCCTTGGGCTGGACCAGGTCGAGCTGGGCGAGGCGGTGGCCGTCGGTGGCGACGCCGCGCAGGGTGGCGGCTTTGGCCGAGCCCGCGGCATGCAGATAGATGCCGTTGAGATAATAGCGGGTCTCCTCGGTGGAGATCGCGAACTGGGTGCGGTCGATCAGCCGCTTGACGTCCTTGGCGGCGAGGCTGAACGAATGCGACATGTCGCCGGCCGCGAGATCCGGAAAATCATTCTCCGGCAAGGTCTGCAGCGTGAAGCGGGAGCGGCCGGCGCGGATCGCCAGCACGGCGCGGTCGCCGTCGGCTTCGAGCACGATCTGCGAACCGTCCGGCAGCTTGCGCACGATGTCGTAGAACATGTGGGCCGGCACGGTGGTGGAGCCCGCGGTCGCGGTTTCCGCCGCGAGCGTTTCCGTGACCTCGAGATCGAGGTCGGTTGCCTTCAGCGACAATTTCGCGTTCTCGGCCCTAACAAGCACGTTGCCGAGGATCGGAATCGTGTTGCGGCGCTCGACCACGCGATGGACGTGGCCCAGCGACTTCAGGAGTTGCGCGCGTTCGACCGTAACCTTCATTGCACTACTCGCCCGATCCCCAAGGAAACACAAATCTGGAAAAGCCGGGCGGCGGGACGCGCGCCACGGCACCGAAATCCCCGGAAGGCCGGGTCATCCAGCCGATATGACCAAAGCCGTCAGGGTCGCGCAAGGTGGCGCGTAAAGTCATCCGTTTCAAGGGATTGCGCGACAGTTCCCCACGATTTACCGGCAAAGACCGGGCCGGCGCCCAGCTGGACCAAGACCGCCGCCCCAGGCATGGCCGGGGCGGCGCGAGGGAAGGGGAAAGACCTAGGCGTTTATTCCTGAAGCTGGCGCTTGAGCGATTCGACCTCGTCCGACAGCGCCGTGTCCTTGGAAACCAGGGCCTCGATCTTGCGAACGGCGTGCAGCACCGTGGTGTGATCGCGCCCGCCGAAGCGGCGGCCGATCTCCGGCAGCGATCGCAGGGTCAGCGTCTTGGCGAGATACATCGCCACCTGGCGCGGACGGACCACGTTGGCGGTCCGGCGCGAGGACAGGAGGTCGGAGCGGCTGACATTATACTGCCGCGCCACCACGCGCTGGATGTCCTCGATCTTGATCCGCTTCGGTTCCTGCGGCCGGATCAGGTCGCGCACCTCGTGCTCCGCCATCTCCAGCGTCACCGGCCGGTTGTTGAGCTTCGAATGCGCGAGCAGGCGGTTGATCGCGCCTTCGAGATCCCGGCCGTTATGGGTGATGGCGCGGGCCAGATAGGTCAGCACCTCCTCCGGCACCTCGAAGGTCGCATGATGGGCGCGGGCCGCGGCGACGCGCGACTTGAGAATGCCGTGTCGCAGCTCCTCGCCGAGCGAGGCCATCTCGACCACGAGGCCGCCGGCCAGCCGCGAGCGCACGCGGTCGTCGAGGCTTTCGAGATCGGACGGCGGACGGTCGGCCGCGATCACGACCTGGCGGCCGGCATCGATCAGCGCGTTCAGCGTGTGACAGAACTCGGCCTGGGTCGACTTGCCCTGCAGGAACTGGAGATCGTCGATCACGAGCACGTCGATGCCGCGCAACGCTTCCTTGAAGGCGAGCGCCGTCTGCGTCTTCAGCGCGGCGACGAAGCCGTACATGAATTTCTCGGCGGTGAGATAAAGCACCTTGCGCTCGTTGCCGGAATTGCCGGCCCAGGTCACCGCCTGCAAGAGATGGGTCTTGCCGAGGCCGACCCCCGCATGGATGTAGAGCGGATTGAACATGACGGGATCGCCGCGACGACCCTCGGCGACCTGACGCGCAGCCGCATGCGCCAGCGTGTTGGAACGGCCGACGACGAAGCTTGCGAAGGTCAGGCGCGGATCGAGCGGCGAACCGCCGAGCGCATCGTGATTGGCCGAGACCGGCGCGGTCGCGGTCGAGCGCAGCTCCGGCGCAGGCGAGCGGCGCGTTTCGACCGGCGCGGGCGCTTCTTTCTGCTGCACAACGGGGCGCACGGCCGAGCGCACGGTGAGATCGATGCGATGCACTTCCGGCATCTCGGCCTGCCAGCACGACAGCACGCGCTCGGCATAATGGGCCTGGATCCAGCTCTTCAGGAAGCGGGTCGGCACCGACAGACGCACGCTCTCGTCCTGGACGCCTTCCAGATCCATGCGCGCAAACCAGCTCGTATAGACGTCTTCGCCAACGTTCGAGCGCAGCCGACTCTTCACGCGTGACCAGCGATCCTGTTCCGGGGTTGTCATCATTTGAGAACTTTTCTTGAGAGATAAGGTTGCGTGGTGAGCGCCATGCAGAGTTCCTGCCAGCAATACCTGCCCAGGATTATTTGCAATGGCGGGACCTCAAGCGATTTCACCTGCAGGCATGGCTCGACCGCTCGGCGGAAACGCCGCGTCCGATCAGCAATGTCTAGAGATGGAGGGGTCGCGAGGTCAGCGCGTACTCGGCGCTCCGTGACACGCGGGAGGCTTGGTGTCCGACGAATCTAAAACGGCATCGCTGGAAGTCGAAATGCTGGAAGTCGAAATGTGTTTCAATACCGCGTTGAGTTCGTAAGACATGATACCTCCCCGTCCTGCCGTGATTGCTCGCGACAAGGTCCTGCGTGTCCAAACGACACCCGCGTCGTCATCGGATGCCTGCCCGTGTACTAGTCCGCTCGGCCTCGCCATCATGCCTGTCGGGGCAGCTTTCAAGATGCCTCTTAAGCGCGAGAGAAAGATCCCGCTTGGAGACATTCAGACAAAGAGCTACCGTTCCCACATTGCTGTGGGTTTTGATCCGACAATCGCTTGTTGAAGCGCCGCCTACGTGCACATCGCCGCCGATTTGCACGCTCGCCCCGTTTCCGATACCGCGCTGGTCTCAAGATCGTGGGCGCCGCTGACGTCTTAAGGAATACACTATGCGGAAAGACTCGCAACGGAATTGATTCACACTTGAGGCATCAAAAATCTTGATCTGCGTTAACGCCACGCGGACTTGTGCACAGGCTTCAGAGCAAGTTTTTGGATTCGTGCACAGAATCGAAGACGCCACGTTTCATGTGACAATTCTCCGCCACCGCCAAAAATTTTTTACAAAAGCGTCACGCGCGCGACGCGCGGACGAGTTTTCCAAATGCTTGGCCTCACTATGTCGATAAGTGGTTAGCTAGCCATCGTTTTTTGAGTCTCGTTTCACAGGGTAACTCCATCGCGTGACGCGATCCGGGGAAACTACGGTGTGCAGAACTCGCAGGCGCGCGAATTCAACTTGCGCCCGCCTCGCAAGGGTCTTTTGCACCGCGGTGGAAGTTTCCGCTGTTGCAAAATCATTCGCAGGTAGAACTACGGGACATCATGGTGCAAACGCCGCAATCCTCCGATCGAAGGTCGCTCGGCGCGTGACTGCTTGCGTGGATATGGCAGGCAACAAAAAAGCCCGGCGTGATGCCGGGCTGTTTGACGTATGCGATGTGCGACCGGATCGTCCGATCGAACGAATGCTGCTAGATCACTCGCGAGGTTACTGAGCGAGCTTACTTGGCGAGCTTGGCGATCTGCGCGGTGAGCCGCGAGACTTTGCGGCTGGCATTGTTCTTATGAATGATGTTTCGCTGCGCGGCGCGCATCAAGGCGGGCTCGGCGTTCGCCAGCGCCGTCACGGCTGCGGCGCGGTCGCCGGTCTTGATCGCTTCTTCGACATTACGCACGGCACCGCGCATCTGGGTGCGGCGCGACTTGTTGACTGCGGTGCGGCGGGCGATCTTGCGCGTCGCTTTCTTGGCGGAAGTGGTATTGGCCATGGTCTCAATGTCCTTTGCGGGTACCGGTCGCGTCTTGGTCGGGTAGCGCCGGCTTGCTTGACCGCGTAATCGACGCTCGGAATTAGGGTGTTCGGTTGCTAGGCTGTTCCTGGAACAAGAGCGACGGCCTTGCGGCTGTCTCTGAGGCCCAAAGAGCCTCTCAGCTCAAGGAGCCTCTAAGCCCCAAAGAGCCTGTAAGCCCAAAAGAGCCTGCAACTGCTCAAAGAACAGCGGCGGCAGGATTGCGCCCGCCGCCAGTTGGCGCCCTTATAGAGAGGGTCTTTGGCACCGTCAACGCTTTCCCGGGCTGGACAACCAGCCTCTTGGGGTGGGGATGAATGCCGTAACGCCCTGAAGAGGTTGAATTTCTGCCGTCTCCCTTGTATTGGCTGGCGGCGTTCCGAGGGTCGTCCGATCGGACGACTATAAAGGGTGAGGCATGATCCGCGGCTTTTTCCGACTGATTGGGCTGCTGCTGCTCGCCGGCGGGTTCATCTTCATGGTCTACGACGGCGCCCGCTGGGTCGCCGACCAGACCCTGCGGTTCACCCGCTTCGGCCAGTTCTGGAACGACATCAATCAGGCCAGCCAGACGGCATTCCGGACCTGGGTCGAGGCCAAGGCGCCCTGGCTCTGGACCTCGGTGATCCGCCTGGTGCTGGATCAGCCGGTTTTCGCCGTCCTCGGCATTCTCGGCATCCTCCTGATGATCCTGTTCCGCCCGCGCAAGCCGCTGATCGGCTATTCCCGGGATTGAGCTTTCAATTCGCGCGACTCGAACCGGCGCGCGGACGACGTAACAGGGCTGCCCCTTTGCGCGTAAAGACCTATATTCCCAACTGATCGCGAGCACGCCGCCTGAGCGCTTGGCTCATCGCCTTGGCTCAGGCGAGGCACAGCTCGTTCCCGGAGATCCGTCCATGCTGTTCATGCGCAAGACCACCGCATTGCCGAGCGCCACGGAAGCGCTGCCCGGCCGTGCGCAAGCCATTCCGACCGCGACCACCCATTTCGTCAACGGCACGAAGTTGCAGCCGCCCTATCCCGCCGGCCTCGAGCAGGCGGTGTTCGGGCTCGGCTGCTTCTGGGGCGCCGAGCGCAAGTTCTGGGAGCTCGGCGAGGGCGTTTACACAACTGCTGTCGGCTATGCCGGCGGCCACACGCCGAACCCGACTTATGAAGAGACCTGCTCGGGCCGCACCGGTCACACCGAAGTGGTGCTGGTCGTGTTCGATCCGAACAAGGTGTCGTACGAGAAGCTGTTGAAGACGTTCTGGGAGAGCCACAACCCGACGCAGGGCATGCGTCAGGGCAACGACGTCGGCACGCAATATCGAAGCGCGATCTACACCTGTTCAGACGCGCAGAAGAAAGCGGCCGATCAATCGAAGGCGCTCTATCAGAAGGCGCTTGCTGCAAAAGGTCTCGGCACCATCACCACCGAGATCGCATCCGCCGGCGAATTCTACTTTGCCGAGGACTATCATCAGCAATATCTGGCCAAGAATCCCGCCGGTTATTGCGGACTGGGCGGCACCGGCGTGTCCTGCCCGATCGGTGTCGGTGTGAGCGCGTAAGCCAGCCGCGAAGGTGGTGCACCTCTCCCGCTTGCGGGAGAGGTCGGCGCGTCCCCGGGCGATGCGAAGCATCGTCCCGCGCGCCGGGTGAGGGTTCTATCCTCTGGGGGACAGTCCCATCGTGGAGACACCCTCTCCCGAACCCTCTCCCGCAAGCGGGAGAGGGAGCGCACATGCCCCGTTGCTCACGCTGCTGTCGCGCCACGCGGCTCTCAACGCTTTATTAACCATAACCGGTGCATCACTGGATCTGTCTCGTTTCGAGGGATAAGTCCGGTGCCGGTTGCACGCGCGTTTCGATTGTCGATCTCGGCAGCGTCCCTGGCAGCGTCCGCCGCGCTGACCCTTGGCGGCTGCATGCAAACCGCTGGTCCCGTCGCCTATGTGCAGCCGCGCGCCGATCTCGATTCGATGGCCTATGGCCAGCCGTACAACGCGCCGCAGCCGGTCGTCGTCGGCAGTGGCGGCGGAGCCATCGCAGCACTCAGCAATTCCTTTGCCTCGCCTGCGCCCATGCCGGTCGGTTATGCCGCACCGATGGCGGCGCCGGTCCGGTACGATTCCTCCTACCATCTCGACGCTGGCGACAGGCTGCGCGTCGTGGTCTATGGCCAGGAAGGTCTCACCAACAGCTACGCGATCGACGCCGGCGGCTCCATCACGATGCCGCTGATCGGCGGCGTGCCGGCACGCGGCCGTACCCCGGCGGGCCTTGCCGGCGAGATCGCCGCGCGGTTGCGCAACGGCTACATCCGCGAACCTTCGGTCGCCGTCGAGATCGAGGCCTATCGCCCGTTCTTCATTCTCGGCGAAGTCTCCGCGCCCGGCCAGTATCCGTATGTGCCGAACATGACGGTCGAAAGCGCCGTCGCGATTGCCGGCGGCTTCTCGCCCCGCGCCAAGCGCGACGTGGTCACCGTCACACACACTGAAGCCGGCGGCGCCATGCGCGCCGTGGTGCCGCTTGGCACCCCCTTGAGCCCCGGCGACACCGTGTTCGTCGGCGAGCGCTGGTTCTAGAGCGCTTTCGAGCGAAGCTCTAGCTCACCGCCTGAAATCCAGCCGCCCGTTCGGAAAACATCCGTCGATCCTGGTGGCGTCGACCACCAGCCCAACCCATGGCCGTGTAATCACCGGATTGGTTAGGTTGATATATTTCCCGACCAGGCGATCCCCGCCGTCGCGCGCCGCATCGATCAGCCCGTGCCGGCGGCCATGGTCCCAGTCGAAGCGCAGGAAGATGCGCTCGCCTGTGACCCGCACCTCAGCGCGTCCTTCTTTCCAGGCTTGCGGCGTATCGCCGGCAATGGTCGGATCTGCGCCGCCATTCCAGCGGCTGGCCCAGATGCCGTCGAGCGGGTCTGACTGTGCCGCGATTTTTGCCCACGCCGCCGCGTTGACGTCGGCGGCATCGCCGGCAAGCCCTGCGATTGCGGCATAATCCATGACGTCGCGATCATCAAGCGCGGGCACGTCCATGGTGCCGAACGGATTGCGGATGACGATGTTCGTATTGGCTTGCTGCATCACGATCTCCAGGCGTGGGTTGGCTTGATCAGGCAGCTCTATCGCCGTGCGGCAGGATGCAGCCACCCGATTCCTGCTCTCTTCATCATTCCGGGCGTGCGCCCGTCGGCGCATCCCGGAATGACAGCGAGCCGCGCGCGCTACGATTTCAAGTGCTTGGCGAAAAATTCTATGCTGCGCGGCCAGGCGATGTCGGCGCTGGCCTTGTCGTAGCTCGCCCGCTCGTCGCAGTGAAAGCCGTGCTGCGCGCCCGGATAGACGAAGACCTCGACGTCCGGCCGCTTCGTCTTGATGGTTTCGACGTCGGTCAGGGGAATGCCGGCATCCTTCTCGCCAAAATGCAGCTGCGTCGGCACTTTGGGTGTCTCATCGGCAAAGCGCACGACGGCGCCGCCGTAGTAGCCGATCGCGGCCTTCAGGCCCGACAGCCGTGTCGCCGCGACGAAGGCGACGCTGCCGCCCAGGCAAAAGCCGATGATGCCGACCGGGCCGACGCTCTTCACCGCATCGATCGCCGCCTGGGTGTCGCGCAGCATCGCGTCCCAATCCGGACTGGCGACGAACTTGCGCGCCTCCGCGATCTCGTCGGGCGTGTAGCCGGACTGGAAGCCCGGCGAGGTCCGGTCGAAGATCGACGGGGCGATCGCGACATAGCCTTCCCCGGCGAGGCGATCGCAGACCGAGCGGATGTGATGGTTGACCCCGAAAATTTCCTGGATCACCACCACCGCGCCCTTCGCCGTGCCCGCGGGGTCAGCGCGATAGGCACTGAGCTGGAAATTGTCGGAGGCCGTCAGCTTGATGTCTTGTCCCACGGGGGTTGTCCTTGTTGGTTGTCACGAATTCACTCTTTCTCCTCATCCTGAGGAGCGCGCTCTTGCGCGCGTCTCGAAGGATGAAAGGCCGAGCTGCGAGAGGCGGGCCTGCATGGATCGAGACGGCGCTTCGCGCCTCCTGACCATGAGGAGAACCACCTACTCCCACATCCAGTTCTCGCCATAGTCCTCCTTCCATCCCGCCAACCGGCCATGACGGAACTGCAGGAACAGGCGGTGACGGTAGGGGATCAGTCCGCTGCCGCCGATGTTGCGAAGCGCGAGATAGATCTCGTTGCCGGGACGCCCGCGCACATATTGCAGCGGTTGCCCCAGCGCCCGCGCGGTCTGCCCGGCATCCATGCCGAAGGCGAGCGGCGTGTTGTTCGACAAGGTCGCGACGAAGGGCAGGCGGGGTGGTGTCCCGCCGAACTGCTCGGCTTGCGCGGATACTGAAAGCAACACCGCGCCTGCAGCCAACATCGCTCGCTTCATTGCCTGTGTTCCCGTCCGATCGTCCTATTCCGGCAAGTTCTTCAGGAAAGGCAGCACCGCGTCAACAAAAGCCTGCGGCTGGTCGATGTTGACGGCATGTCCGGCGGCGGGGATCACGACCTTTTGCGCGCCGGGAATTTTCGCGGCCATGTAGTCCGACGCGGCGAGGAACGGCGTGTCGTCGGCACCGACCACGATCAGGCTGGGCACCTTGATCTCCGGCAGCAGCTCGATCACCTTCGCATCGCGCTGGGTCAGCATGCCGCGTGCGGCGAGCGCCAATCCCGTGGCATTGCGATGGCGCGCGGTGGCGCGCTCGCGCGTCGCCGCCTTCAGCACGTCGAGCCCTTCGCGGTCGAACTTGTCGGCAGTGGCGAGCGCCCGCGCATTCCAGGCCTCGCGTGCGTCGTCCTTCTTGAAGCCCGGGCCGGTGTCGATGATCAGCAGCGCGCGGACGCGCTTTGGATGCGCGCGAGCAAAGGCAAGCGACATGTAGCCGCCGAGCGAGAGCCCGCCGATGATGGCGCGCTCAGTGCCGACCGCATCGAGGATCGCCGCGATGTCGCCGACCGTGAGCGCTTCGCTGTAGGCGGCGGGATCGTCGGGATAATCCGACTGGCCGTGACCGCGCATGTCCCACAGGATCAGCTTGTGATCCCTGGCAAGCGCCTCGACCTGCCCATGCCACATCGCCGAGGTTGATGAGTAGCCGTGGGTCAGCAGCAGCGGCGACCCGTCGCCATGGACCTCGTAGTAGATTTTGACGCCGTCCCGATCGATCCCAGCCATTGCATGCCTCTTGTTATCTCGTTTCTTCACCCATCCTAACGCGCCGGGTTACTCGGAGGAAACCGCCGTGCCGCGATGGCCTGCATGTTTGGCGTGCACTCTGTTGCGTTCAGTCGCTGCATCATCGCTGTTCTTGCAACGCACAAGATGCGCGCGCCGCGTTTGTTTTGATCGATTCCAAATTGCATTTGCCTCCGCGCTCGAACGCGATCATTCTTGCGGCCAAAGCTGGCGCCGGCCCGGTGGGCGTCCGCCAATACAAGTTGCCGCCGTAAGCGGCTTCATGCACCGGCAGGGGAAGACGCCTATGCCAACTCTCACCATCAACGGGCGGAGTCTGTCCGTGGATGCGGCGAACGACACGCCGCTCCTCTGGGCGATCCGCGAGCAATTGCAGATGACCGGCACCAAGTTCGGCTGCGGTGCCGGCCTGTGCGGGGCCTGCACCGTGCACGTCAACGGCGAAGCCGTGCGGTCGTGCCAGACCATGGTCGGCGATGTCGCCGGCAAGAAGATCACCACCATCGAAGGCCTCGCCGCCAAGGGCGACCATCCCTTGCAGAAGGCATGGATCGCCGAGCAGGTGCCGCAATGCGGCTACTGCCAGTCTGGGCAGATCATGCAGGCGGCCTCGCTGCTGGCGAAAAATCCCAACCCGACCAAGGAAGAGGTCGTGGCACATATGGACGGCAATCTCTGCCGTTGCATGACCTATTCGCGGATCCAGAAGGCAATCATGCGCGCCGCAACCGAGATGCGCACCGCATCCGCCTCCGGCAACGAGCGGAGGCCCACATGAATAAGCACATCAAGAGCGTCACAGCCGAAACGACAGATCTCAGCCGCCGCTCATTCCTGGTCGGCACCGCGGCAACCGGCCTCGTGCTCGGTTATGCCGGCGTGCCCGGCATCGGTGAGGCGCTCGCGGCGCCCCAGAACTTCGAGCCCAGTGTCTGGTACGCGATCGCGCCCGATGGTCTCGTCACCGTCACCTGCGGCAAGGCCGACATGGGCCAGCACATCGCCTCCACCATGGCGCAGATCGTGGCCGAAGAGCTGGGCGCCAAATGGAGCGACATGCGGGTTCAGCTCGCCTCCAATGATCCGAAGTTCAACGATCCCGTGCTCGGCGCGCAGATCACCGGCGGCAGCTGGTCGACCATGATGAACTTCGAGGCCATGAGCCGCGCCGGAGGCGCCGGACGGATGGCGTTGACGGAAGGCGCGGCCGCCGCGATGGGCGTGCCTGCGTCGGAACTGGTGGTGCGCGATTCCATGATCTCGCATCCGAAGTCGAAGAAGGCGATGTCGTTCGCCGATGTCGTCAAGAGCGGCAAGGCGACAAAAACCTTCACACCGGACGAGCTCAAGGCAATCAAGCTGAAGACGCCGGAACAATACACCATGATCGGCGTGTCGGTGCCGCAACTCGACATCCCCGCCAAGACCAATGGCACGGCCAAATACGGCATCGACGTGATGATTCCGGGCATGGCCTATGGCGCGGTGGTGACGCCGCCGGTGCGCTTCGGCGCCACGGTCAAGTCGGTCGACGATAGCGCCGCCAAGAAAGTGCCGGGCTTCATCAAGGCCGTCACCCTCGACGACAAGACCGGAACGACCTCGGGCTGGGTCGTCGCGGTCGCCAGCACCTATGCCAACGCCAAGAAGGCGGCGCAGGCGCTCAAGATCGCCTATGACGGCGGTCCGAACGCGAAAGTGTCGAGCCAGTCGCTGCTCGACGAGGCCATGCGGCTTCAGAAGCAGGAGGATTCCGGCCAGTTCTTCGTCAAGGACGGCGATCCCGCGGCGGCGTTCGGCACGGCGGCCAAGGTGCTGGAGGCGGAGTACACCACCAGCATCAATATCCATGCGCCGATGGAGCCAATGAACGCCACGGCGGAGTTCAAGGGTGAGATCCTGCACATCTATTCCGGCAACCAGTTCGCGACGCGCTCCGGTGCGATCGCGGCGGGTGCGGCCGGAATCGATCCAAAATTCGTCGTCATGCACCAGATGTGGCTCGGCGGCGGCTTTGGCCGCAGGCTCGATGCCGACATGATGATTCCGGCGGTGCAGGCAGCGAAGGCCATCGGCAAGCCGGTGAAGGTGATCTACACGCGCGAGAACGACATGACGATGGATTTCTCGCGTCCGCTCACCTATCAAAAAGTAAAGGCGGGCGTGGACGGCGACGGCAAGCTCGTCGCGCTCAGCCACGACGTGGTTTCGGCCTGGCCGACCGCGCGCTGGGGAATCCCTGATTTCCTGACGCCGTCGGTGGACAAGAAGGGTCCGCTCGACTCCTTCACGGTGAACGGGGCCGACTTCTTCTACACCGTGCCCAACCATCATGTGCGCGCGATCAAGAACGAGATGGCGCACAACGCGACGCCGTCCGGCCAGCTCCGCTCGGTCGCGCCGGGTTGGACCTTCTGGGCGGTCGAGAGCATGATCGACGAGATCGCGGCGGCGGCGGGCAAGGACCCCGCACAGTTCCGCATCTCGCTGCTCGACGGCGCCGGCAAGAACGACGGCGGCGCGCAGCGGCTGCGCAACACGTTGCTCGCCGCGATGGGCCTTGCCGGCTACGGCAGCAGGAAGCTGCCGAAAGGTGAGGGCATGGGCGTAGCCTGCGTCTCGTCGCAGGAACGCGCGACCGCAAGCTGGACGGCCTGCGTTGCCCATGTCGCCGTCGCGCCGTCGGGCGAGGTGACCGTGAAGAAGCTCACGGTCGCCACCGACGTCGGCACGCAGGTGCATCCCGACAACATCCGTGCCCAGGTCGAGGGCGCGGCGCTGTGGGGCTTGTCGCTGGCGATGTATGAGAAGGCGACGCTCAAGGATGGTGGCATCGAACAGACCAATTTCGACAGCTACACGCCCTTGCGCATGAGCCAGGTGCCGGAGGTCGCGATCGCCGTGATCGCCAATGGCGAAAAGGCCACCGGTGTCGGCGAACCCGCGGTGACGGTGATTGCCCCCGCAATTGGCAACGCCATCTTCAACGCCTCGGGCGCCCGCGTCCGGGCCCTGCCGATCACCGCCGAAGCCGTGAAGAGCGCGATGAAGGCGTAAGGCTGGTTGCGATTGTGACCTGACATGATCCGCCGGGGGCAGCCCCCGGCGGATTTGTCGTTAAAAAAGCTCTGTGTTTGCAAGCACATCTCTACTGTGCATGGGGTTGTTTTCGACGTTTTTGATTGGAACCGCTCGGAGAGGCGAACTCCGTAAAATTGTCCCTGATTCCGCAGGGTTCCATTGAGCACGCCTCTTAAGGGCCGGAGAACCTGATCCGGCTTAGGCTTTGGCCCGAAACACGCCCGTGCTCTTGGGGAAGCCATGAACGCCTCAGCCAAACCCGCCGCCAAACGCCGGCTTCTGCTCGCCTCCGACCGGAGCGACGAGAGCACCGAACTCGCCAGCATCCTCAAGGCGGTTGGCGACGTCGCGACAGTGACGACGCAGGAGATCCCCGAGCAGCCCTCGCGCGATCTCTCCGGCCTCGTGGTCGACATCAATCTGCGCTCGCCCGAAAGCGTGCAGCGGGTGCGCAACAAGCTGCGCGGCGATGCCTATCGCGCGATGCCTCGTCTGTTCGTGCTTGCCGACGCCCTGCATCACGGCACCATGCAGGCGTGGGCCTTGGGCGCCACCGACACCATCTCGCGGCCGCTTCAGCCCGAGGACATCCTGCAGCGCATCCGTGCGGCGTTCCCCGACACCGCCGTCTACGACGCGACCGATCGCGGCAAGACGCTCAATCGCGGCGTCGAGGCCGCGCACGCGGTGCTGAAGAAGATGTTCGAGAAGCTGCCGCTTGGCGTGCCCCTGACCTTCGACGACGTCATCGCCGCCGAGAGCAAGATCCTGAAGGCGATCAAGCACTCCTCGCTGCGCGAGTGGCTCACCACGGTGGGCTGCCACCATGTCGGCAGCTACCGCCACTGCCTGTTCGTGACCGGATTTGCGGTCTCCTTCGCCCAGCACCTCGGCATGCGCGAGGACGACCAGCGCCGGCTGACCCGTGCCGCGCTGCTGCACGACGTCGGCAAGGCGTTCGTTCCCTCCGCGCTGCTCGACAAGCCCGGCAAGCTCACCGACGAGGAAATGGCCGAAGTCCGCCAGCATCCGCGCCGCGGCTATGACGCGCTCGCAGCCCAAGGCGGCTTCCCGCCGGAGATGCTGGACGTCGTGCTGCATCATCACGAATTCCTCGATGGCTCCGGCTATCCCAACAATCTCTCGTCGAACCAGATCAGCGATATCGTGCGGGTCACGACGATCGTCGACATCTACGCGGCACTCGTGGAGAAGCGCGCCTATCGCATGCCCTTCACCCACTCGCGCGCGTTTACGATGATGGAAGGCATGGGCGGCAAGCTGGACCAGCAGCTCTTGCAGGCCTTCCGCCCGGTGGCGCTGGGGTCGTTCTGAAGTCGGTGTCGCGAATCTTGCGGCGCTAGCACAACACGCTCGGTGTCGTCCCGGCGAAGGCCGGGACCCATAACCACAGGGAGTGGTTTGGCGACGACTCCTCGTTTGGTACAGGCACTGCGCGTCATTGTTAGATCACGCGGTATGGGTCCCGGCCTTCGCCGGGACGACGATGTGCCCTCACCCCACCATTTTCCTCAGCTCCGCCTTCGCGACCTTCTCCAGCGTCGAGCGCGGCATGTCGTCGACGAAGCGGATCTCGCGCGGCACCTTGAAGTCGGCGAGGCCGGCGCGGCAGGCGGCCATCACGGCCTCGTGCAGATCAGGCCGCGCACCCGCGACGCCACCCTGCGGGATGATGAAGACGACCGGCACCTCGTCCAGCATTGGATGCGTCTTCGCCACCACGGCGGCCTCGCGCACGCCGGGGACCAGTGCGACCACCTGCTCGATCTCGGACGCGGCGACGTTCTCGCCGCCGACCTTGAGCATGTCCTTGCTGCGGTCTGCGAAGCGGATGTAGCCGTTCTCCAGCCGCACCACGCGGTCACCGGTGAGAAAGAAGTCGTGCTCGTCGAAGCTCTCGCGGGTCGCCTTCTCGTTGTGCAGATATTCGGCGAACAGCGACAGGCCGACAATGCCCTTGATCGAGAGATTTCCGGTGCCGCCGATTTCGGTCGGCCGCCCGTCGTCGTCGGTGATGCGGATTTCATATTCCGGCGCGGCGCGGCCGATCGACATCGGGATGTTGGGCTGGTCGATCTCGCCGACGATGCCGTGAGTGATGGTCTCGGTCATGCCCCACCAGCCGATGATCTTGACGCCGAAGGCGGCGAAGGCCGGCGGCTCGTTGATCGCGGTGCCCCACAGACGGAATTTGTGATCGCGCGGGATGTCCTGCTCGAGCAGCGCCTTCATGCAGAACGGGATCGTCGAGGTCCAGGTCGAGCCGTGCTCGCGCGCGGCGCGCCAGAACCGGCTGGCGGAAAAGCGCGGCTGGATCACGCAGGTGGCACCGACCCATAGCGTCGCCAGCATCGAATAGGCCAGCGCGTTGGTGTGGAACAGCGGCAGATAGGCCTGATGCACGTCGCTTGCGTGCAGGTCTTCGTGCGCGGCGTTGATCTTGGCGCCCCACAGCGCGTTGGCGTGGGTCCACAGCACCGCCTTGGGGCGCGATGTCGTGCCCGAGGTGTATTGCACGCTGCACGGCGCGCGCGGATCGATCGCGCGACTGGGACGGTCGGCGCTGTCGGCGAACAGCTCCTCAAAGCTGTCGCCGCGTGAGACCGGGTTCGCGGGCGCCGCGCCCGAATCGTGCGAGGTCACCGCCATCCATCGGATGTTGCGGCAATTCTGCGCGACGATCTCGGCATAGGCCGGCTGCGTGATCGCGGCAACCGCGCCGCAATGATCGGCAAAATAGTCGAGCTCGGCCGGTGCCGAGCGCGTGTTGGTGGTCACCGCGATGGCGCCGAGTTCGACACAGGCAAACCAGGCCAGCAGCGCCTCGATGCAATTGTCGAGATGAATGAGCACATATTCGCCCGGCTTCACGCCGCGCTTGGCCAGTCCCGACGCGAGCGCGCCGACCCGCTCGTGAAACTCGCCATAGCTCCAGCGCCGCGCGGGCGCGTCGAACGGCGCCCAGATCAGGAACGGATGTGAGCTGCGCACCTCAGCCCGCATCTTCAGCAGCCAGGGCACGTCGAGCCCGTCGAACGGGCCCACGATTCCGGCGGCGGCTTGCGAATTCGGCATATGTCCTCCCGTGCAGCCTGCATCTTGCTGGCGGCTGCGTTTTGATTATTGCGTCTTCCTGCTCTCTCCGCCGTCATTGCGAGCGGAGCGAAGCAATCCAGAATCCCCCCGCGGGGGCAGTCTGGATTGCTTCGTCGCAAGGGCTCCTCGCAATGACGATGCGTGGGGCAGGCGGCTTGGCCTTACCGGCCACCGTCCTCATACGACGAAATCTCGATCAGGCTGCCATCCGGATCCCTGCAATAGACCGAGCGCAGGGTGCCGCGGGCGCCCTGCTTGGGAACCGGGCCCTCTTCGATCGCGACGCCATGTGCCTTCAAATGCGCCACCACCTCGTCGGGACTCGCGGAGGTGAGGAAGCACAGATCCTCGCTGCCGGCGGTCTGGTGGTCCGCGGTGAACCACTCCACGTTGTCGGCATCGCGCGGCCGGACGTTGATCTTCTGGTTACCGAATTGCAACGAAGTCCGCGGCGCTTTGCCGCCGCCGGGGTCGAACACCTTGACTTCCATGCCGAGAATCTTGCCGTACCACGCGGCGGTCACTGCGACGTCCGCGACGTTGATCACGAGATGATCGAGGGATTCGACCTTGACCGCCATGCCTTATCCTTTCGTCGTGATGCGCCCCGTGCACTTTCCGCCTGCGGCAAGCTTTGTTACAACCGCGCCGACGCCATTTTCAAGCTATCTGGCTTCAAGAACAACACGTTGGGAGAACCCTTGAGATGATCACTCGCCGTACCGCGCTGAGCCTGCTCGCCGCCAGTCCGCTTGCAGCCAGCCCGCTGTCGAAGGCCCTTGCCGCCGATTACCCGACCCACCCGGTGAAATGGGTGGTAGGTTATCCGCCGGGCGGAGCCACCGACATCCTGGCGCGGCTGATCGGTCAGCGGCTGTCGGAGAAGTTCGGCCAGCAATTCGTGATCGAGAACAAGCCGGGCGCCGGCAACAATATCGCCACCGAATCGGTCGTCAACGCCGAACCCGACGGCTACACGCTGCAACTGGTCAATCCGGCCAACTACATCAACGCCTCGCTCTACACCAACCTGAAGTTCAACTTCGTGCGCGACATCGCGCCGGTCGCCTCGTTCCAGCGTGTACCGAACGTGATGACCGTCAACAAGGACGTGCCGGCCAAGACCGTCGCCGAGTTCATCGAATACGTGAAGGCCAATCCCGGCAAGGTCAACATGGCCTCCTCGGGCAACGGCACCTCGGTGCATCTGTCCGGCGAGATGTTCATGGCGCTGACGGGCTGCAAGATGCAGCACGTGCCCTATCGCGGCGCCGCGCCCGCGATCACCGACATGCTCGGCGGCCAGGTGCAGGTGATCTTCGACAACATGCCCTCGATCATCCAGCACATCCGGTCCGGCTCGCTCCGCGCCATCGGCGTCACCACGGCGGAGCGCTCGCCGCAGCTGCCCGACGTGCCGGCGATCGGCGAGACCGTGAAGGGCTACGAGGCGAGCGCGCTGTTCGGCATGGGTGCGCCGAAGAACACCCCCAAGGAGATCATCGCCAAGCTCAACAGCGAGATCAACACGCTGATAAAGGAGCCGGACATGGCCAAGCGCCTGGTCGAGCTCGGCGGCGAGCCGCGGGCGCAGACGCCCGAGGCGTTCGGCGAGGAGATCAAGGCCGAGACCGAGAAATGGAAGAAGGTCGTCGAGTTCGCCGGCCTGAAGGTCGAGTAGCGATCTCGTGATGTCCGTGATGGAGCCCTGCCTGTTCGGCAGGGCTTTTTTCTTGCGCATCAAGGTTTCTTGCGTGTCAGCGCCCATCGATCTGGAATAAAACGGCGTGGCGAAACCTGATGTTATATGGCGCGTATCTCGCGCTGTGAGGATAGGAGTTGGGATCATGCGCAAGACGCAATTGGCTCTGCTGGGCCTCGGCGCGACACTCCTTGCCGGCTTCTCCGCCGTCACCCCCGCCGCGGCGCACGACTATCCCTGGTGTGCCCAGGGTGGCGGGTACGAGTATCCCGGCGATTGCACCTACAGCACCTATGGACAATGTCAGGCCAGTGTGTCCGGCCGGCTCATGGCCTGCGGGCCCAATCCGCTCGTTGCCTACGATCAATCGTCCCTGCCGCAACCGCGGCAGCCTCGGCGCGCGCGTCCCGTCGCGCCGTATTGAGGAACTCGCGGTTTGACTGGCAGCCCGGATCGCGTTCGCGCCATCCGCGGCCGCGCAGACGCCGTTCGCGTTGCCGCTACCGCTTCGCCTCAGCCTGCTCCGTGCCGTTGCACGAGATCAGCATCGTATAGGGCCGCGCATTGCCGGCGATGTCGGTGGTCTTGATCTCGCCCTTCGGTTCGGCAGTCTGGTAGGGCACCACGGAGTTGTCGAGGAAGTCGCGCAGCGCGCCGGTCTTGATCGCGAAGTTGATGTTCTCGGGGATGTTGCCGGTCGCAGCGGCGACCCGTAATCCGTCCAGCTTTCCCGTAACGACGCCGACGATCTGCCCGGTGGTGTCGAACAGCGGGCCGCCGCTATTGCCGGGCTGCACCGGCGCACTGATTTGCAGGAAACGCGAATCGTTGCGCATGCCGCTGAGCGAGCTGACGATGCCAGTCGTCACGGTGAAATCCGAAGTCAGCAATCCATGGAAAGGAAAGCCGATCGCGACGACGGAATCGCCGGAGCGAATCGAGCGGTCGCGGATCCGGGCGAACTCCTTGAACGTGGTCGTCGACGGCGCCTGCAGCAACGCGAGATCGTTGTTGGCGTCGCTCGACACCACGCGCAAAACCATCCCGGCTTCACCCGTGAGATTGCCCCTGATGTCGCCGACGCAGCCATTGATCGCATGATTATTGGTGACGACATGTCCGCTGGCACTCACGACAAAGCCCGTACCGCTTTTGGCTTTGGCGGACTTGCTGGCCGGCGGTGATGCCTGCTTGTCCGGCGCGGCCTGCGGCTTTGCCGCGACCTTCGTAAAGTCTCCGGCCTTGTTCAGGCCGTCGGCCTTCACCTTGGTGACGCAATTGGCCAATGCCGCAATCACGGGCCCGGCCGAGGTCAGGTCGAAATTCAGCACGGTGCGGCCGCTCGTCGCGACCATCAGGCTTGCCTTCTGAAACGCTCGTACCACGTTGGTAGGCATGACGGAGCTGAGCATGTTCGTCTGGTTGGCCGTGGCGAACAGTCTGGCCTGCTCCTGTCCGTCAAAGATGACGTCGATCGCGGCGTTCTCGCCCTGCTTGAAGTGGTAGCTGGGACTCGCAAAGCTCAATATCCACGAGCCCCCAGTATTCTGGCCGACGACGAGAATGACGCCGTTGGCATAAGGCGCCGTCGCGGCACAATGCGAAAAGGCTCCCGTTTCGTCATTGCTGAACGCGCCGCCAACCCAGTTGCCGATTTTGACGCTGCCGAATGGCCCGGCCGCGTGCGCAACGCTGCCAACGCTCAGCTGCAATAATGACGCAACGATGAATGACTTAAGCCACATACTTTCCCCCGGAGCGCATTCGCGCGCATCTTATCTGTGGGAGCAGGTGTCGCGCAACCGGCAGTTGTCCGGCGAGGTCCGGTGTCAAGAGGCGACGTTCGGGACTTGCCTTTACTTTGCAATCCGATATACTTTGCGATACAAAGTAGCGGAATCGATAGTCCCGGCAAGCATGGGCGGAACGAGGTTTTGGCGTTGCCAATGCGCGATCTCGACAAGGCGCTGGCTGACATCGTGGCGATCCGCAGCCAGATTGCGGCCGGCACGGCATTCCGCGGCTACGGCCCGGCGACGATGGCGGCAACCGGTGCGGTCGCGCTTCTCACCGCAATCCTGCAATTCTGGTTGCTCGATGATCCCACCGGCGAGCCGCTCGGTTTCTTCTTCGGCTGGTTCATTGCCGCCGCGCTCTCCGGCCTGACGATCGGTATCGAGATGCGCGCACGTTCGCGCCGCCATCATTCGGGCCTCGCCGATGCGATGATCCACCAGGCCGTCGAGCAGTTCCTGCCCGCAGGCGTTGCCGGTGTTCTGCTTGCGGTAGTGATGTGGAAGTTCGCGGGCGAAACGCTGTGGTTGCTGCCCGGTCTGTGGCAGATCCTGGTGTCGCTCGGCATTTTCGCCTCCGTCCGCTCGCTGCCGCGCACCGTGGCGCTCGCCGGCGCCTGGTATTTCATGTCCGGCTTTGCGGTGGTGGTGCTCGCGAGCCAAACCCACACGCTGTCGCCCTGGACCATGGGCCTGCCCTTCGTGATCGGGCAGTCGGTGATGGCGGGCATTCTGTATTTCGCATCCGGAGACCATGATGTCGAAGATTGACAGCGCACCCTTTTCTTATGAAGGACTGGACCGCGTGATCCACGAGAAGGCGAGGCTCGGACTTCTGACCTCGCTGATGGCGCATCCGAAGGGTCTGGCGTTCGCCGATCTCAAGCAGCTCTGCGGCCTCACCGACGGCAATCTCAGCCGGCATCTCGCCGTGCTCCAGGAAGCCGGCCTCGTCGAGGTGACCAAGGGCTACGAGGGCAATCGCCCGCACACGACCTGCCGCCTGACCAAGGCCGGCCGCCGCCGCTTCCTCGACTATCTCGCCGTGCTCGAACGCCTGGTGCGCGACGCCGCCAAGGCCGCCGGCCGCGAGGCGGCGCCGCTCGGCCGTCTCGGTATCGTCTCGACCTGATTTCCCCTTTTTTGACCGGAGACTTTGCAATGCAAAGTGAACTTGTGTCCCGCAACGAGAAGCTTCACGTCGGCATCATCATGGACGGCAACGGCAGATGGGCAACGCGGCGCGGCCTGTCGCGCATGCGCGGCCATGAAGCCGGCGTCGAGACGATCCGCCGCATCGTCGAAGCCGCGCCCAAGCAGGGCATCGGCACGCTGACGCTCTACGCCTTCTCGGCCGACAATTGGCGGAGGCCGAAGGCCGAGGTGGCCGCACTGATGACGCTTCTGCGGTTTTACCTCGCCAACGAGGTGCAGAGCCTGGTCAAGAACGGCGTGCGCCTCACCGTGATCGGCCGCCGCGACCGTCTGCCCGACGGCATTGCCAATGCGATTGCGCGTGCGGAAGACGCCACCGCGCACGGCAGCACGCTTCATCTGCGCATTGCCGTCGACTATTCCGCGCGCGACGCCATTCTCAACGCGGCGGCAAAGGCAGCGGCGCTGACGAGTCTCACCCGCGAGGCGTTCTCGCAGCTCGTCACCGGAGAAGCTGGTTTGCGCGACGTCGATCTCATCATCCGCACCTCGGGTGAGAAGCGGCTGTCGGACTTCCTGCTCTGGGAAGGCGCCTATGCCGAGCTGCACTTCACCGAGCGGATGTGGCCCGAATTCGACGCGGGCGATCTCGCCGCGGCTCTGGTCTCCTTCCACGGCCGCGAGCGCCGCTTTGGCGGCCTCCAGGCGATCGTGCCCGAGGAGGTGCCTTCACTCTCTCGCGTGTGACGCACGGCACCGAGCAACGAAACTGTTCGTTTTCGGCCGCAAGATTGGCAGCACCGTCCAAGCGTTAAGCGCGCGGTCTCGGCTAGGTCTGCATTCGATGCAACCTGCCGAAAGCCTCGCGGATGTCACAGTCATTGCTGGATGCCGTTGTCGAGTCAGCCGAAGCCCACGCCACGGTCCGTATCAGGCCCGCCAGCGCGTCCGATGTCGAGAGCCTCTCGATCTATTTCACGAGCCTCTCCGCGACATCGCGCAACAAGCGCTTCATGGGCGCGCGGGCGGACATTGCCGTGGTCGCGGCCGAGTGCGTCGCCAGGACCAGCCATCCCGGTCATTTCACCCTGCTCGCCGAGATCAGGCAGGAGGGGCAAGGCACGATCATCGGCGAAACCAGATACGCCTACGATGCGGCTGCGCGGCATGGTGATTTCGCCATCTCTGTTGCCGATGGCTTTCAGCGCCAGGGCGTCGGCCTCCAGATGATGACGGCGATGGAGAGGCGCGCGAGCGATCTCGGTCACGAGATGATTGCAGCCGAGACCGCGCGCGTGAACGCCGAGATGCGCGGCCTTGCTAAGAAAGCGGGGTTCGAGGACACCGGTCTCGGAGACTGGCAGTCGGTCCATCTCGCCAAGCGTCTATCGCGGGTGCGCGGCTTGCCACAAATTTGAGCAAGCGCGCGACGCCGATCGTGCCCTAGTATCTCCCTGCGACGGAGCTTTGGTCGGATGCGCGCAGTTCTGGATTATTGCACCGGTGGGACGGAGCGGCAGGTTGCGGCCGGCACGCTGATCGTCGCCGAAGGCGGCACCACCGGTCATCTCTATGTGCTGATGCAGGGCAAGCTCGAAGTGCTCAAGGGCGAGATGGTGGTCGCCACGGTAACCGAGCCCGGTGCGGTGCTGGGTGAAATGTCTGTGCTGCTGGGGCAGCCGCACACTGCGACCGTACGGGCCTGCTCCGATTCCGTCGTCTACGAATTCGAGGACGCCGCCTCGTTCCTCAGGCAGGAGGCGGGCGTGGCACTTCTGATCGCCAAGATGCTGGCGCAGCGGCTCAATGTTGCCAACACCTATCTCGCCGATCTCAAGCAGCAATATGCCGGCCATGGCACGCATCTGGCCATGGTCGGCGAGGTGCTCCAGAGCATGATCAACCTGCCGCCGCTCGAGGTCTCGCCAGGTTCGGATCGGCAATCCGATCCAAGAATGTGAGCCAGTCGGGCGGCGCCTCGATCGGAGCGGCGGGCCGCTGCAGCGGCGCGCCAAGATCGATCCATTGCGCCTCGCCGGCCGCAAGCCAGAACGCCCTGTCGGCATCGAGGTCCAGCACGATGTATGTCGGCGGGCGGCCGGGTTGCAAACCGGTGTTGAAGACCCAGGTCTGGCCGAGCCGGTCGAACCACGAGCCATCGGTAATGAACGGCGATTGATGCACATGGCCCGAGATCACCATCGAGGGCTGGTACTGCATGATCCATTGCACCAGCTCGACGTCGCCGAAGAAACGCTTGCCGCCCCAGCTCGTCGGTGAATTCGCCGGCGGCGCGTGATGGATCCAGATCCAGTGCTGCGGCCGGCCGGCCGCGGCGGCGGCGAGCTGCGCGACGAGGCGTTGCTTGACCAGCGGCCCATCCCACCATGGGCACACCGTGAACAGCGTCTCGCCGACGGTGAGGCTGTCACCGTCGCAGGCAATCCCCAACTCGCGCACCTCCGAGATCCAGCGCGAGATCTTTTCGCCTTCCGCATTGCGCTCGTCGAGGTCGTGATTGCCGGAGCAGAGGATCACGCGGGTCTTCGCGGCGAGCAGGGCGAGGTACTTCTTCACCACCACGATCTGCGCGCGAAAATCCACCATCGAGCCGATGTCGAGCGCATCGCCGGCGAAGATCACGAGGTCGAATTGCGGAGCGGCGCTGACGAGCCAGTCGAGCTGAGGCAGCGAATAGTGCAGGTCGGCCACGACCAGGCAGCGCATCGGAAATCCAGGGGTGAGACGTCAAAATGCTCAGGGATTGCAAAATATCTGAACGCAAGAAGCAGACCAGCCGCATCTCTCGCCAATTCAATGCGGGCAGTATGCTGCGGCGCATCCGCGGGTGCAAGCATCGAAGCGTCGCCGGGCTGGACCGGATCATCGAATTCTGATGTCGTGGCGTATCCTCAACAACTCCTGTCCCCAACAACTCGTCTTCCCATGACCTCCTTCAAGACCATTCGTGCGCGCGCCGAAAAACGCAAAGGGGGGCCCAAGGCGCTCGAAAAGCTGATGCCCGGAAAGCCCGACCTGAAGGGCCTCGCCAAACGCGGCGACGACTGTATCCTCGCGGAGATGACGAAGCGTGTGTTTTGTGCCGGCTTTGCCTGGAGCGTGATCGAGACGAAATGGGAGGGGTTCGAAGACGCCTTCCTGCGTTTCCAGCCGGCCAAGCTCACCTTCCAGCCCGAGGATTATTGGGAGGGCCTGCTGCGCGACGCGCGCATCGTGCGCAACGGTGCCAAGATCATGTCGGTGCGCGACAACGCGGCCTTCGTCCAGGAGATCGCAAAAGAGCACGGCAGCTTCGGCCGGTTTCTGGCGAAGTGGCCGCCGTCGGACCAGATCGGCCTGCTCGATCTCCTGAGCAAGCGCGGCAGCCGGTTGGGTGGCAATACCGGCCAGATGCTGCTGCGGTTCGTCGGCTGGGACGGCTTTGTGACGTCCAGGGACGTCGTGGCGTGCCTACGCGATGCCGGTCTCGACATCGCCGAAGAGGTCAAATCGAAGGGCGATCTGGCAAAAGTGCAGGCGCAGTTCAACGCCTGGGCCGAGGAGACCGGACTGTCCTACACATATCTGTCACGCATCTGCGCGCTGTCGGTTGGCGAGAACAGGAGCGAGTAGCGAATTCAGCTCTTGGAATTCAGCTTGGAATTCGGCTCTTGGGATGTCGAATCATGTGCATCCTGTGGCGATCTGGTGCCACAAGCGCGGCAGACGCGACACGCGATCACGAAATGCATTTCTCCGGAACATTTGTGCGCAGCACCTGTTCGGGAGATTGGGCCAGGCGAACATAGGCGCAGGGAACGCTCGCTTTGGCTCAGCTCAATGAAACCGACGACAAAAAACGGAGCAGCTCATGAAGCTCACATCCGAACAGGTGAAGCAGACCGTCAACCAGCTCGGCGCTCAGGTGCTGCCCGACGAGCATCCCGCCATGCCGCAGCTCAACAGCATGTTCGGCGAGCACACTTTCTTCGTCGATGAGACCGGGCTGAAGGTCGTCGAGCCCACGGCGCCGCCCGGCACCGAGCGCCAGAGCGGCGAAGTCGTCAGCCTCGCCGATTGGGGCGATTCCGAGCTGACGCGCCTGATGGCGCATGAGCCCGAGCCAACGGGCGTGATCGTGGTGTTCGAGCACGTGAGGCATTGATCGGCCCCGGCGGATCGACCTTCGGTGGCGAGTCTGAAAACCCGCCATCGTAGATTCGCGCCGCGAGCGCGCTCTGCGCGGCTGTCTGCGTCCGCCGAAAGCCCGTCAGTTTGGTTCAGATGCCGAGAGTCAGCTGCGGCGGCTCCGCATCGTTCCCGGCCTGGAGGGACGACAGCGAGACCCCCAGCAGCCTGACGCTCTTGGGCAGCGGCATCTCGACTTCGAGCAGGCCGCAAGCCAGCCGCTCAAGATCGTCCCGGCCTGCAACCGGCGAAAGAGCGGACCTGCTGCGCGTGATGATCTCGAAGTCGGCAAACTTGATCTTCAAGGTGACGGTGCGGCCACGGCTGCCCGTCGCCTCGCAATGGCGCCACACCTTGTCGACGAGCGGCTTGAGCTCGAGGACCAGTGCATCGAATTCGGTGAGATCGCTTGAGAACGTGGTCTCCGCGCCGATGGACTTGCGGACGCGGTTGGCCCGGACCGGCCGTTCGTCGACGCCGCGCGAGATCCAGTAGTAATAGGCGCCCGACTTGCCGAAATTGGCATTCATGAACTTGAGCGTCTGACGACGAATATCGAGACCGGTGAACATGCCGAGCGCGTTCATCTTCGCGCCCGTGGCCGGGCCTATCCCATGGAATTTTCCGACGGGCAGGGTCTCGACGAAGGCGGGTCCCATCTCCGGTGAGATCACGAACTGACCGTTGGGCTTGCGATGATCGGAGGCGAGCTTGGCCAGAAATTTATTGTAGGAGATGCCGGCCGAAGCGTTGAGGCCCGTCTCGGCCTTGATCCTCTCGCGGATCTTGAGTGCGATGTCGCGCGCCAGCGGGATGCCTTGCAGGTTTTCGGTCACGTCGAGATAGGCCTCATCGAGCGACAAGGGCTCGATGATCGGGGTATGCTCCGCGAAGATGTCGCGGATCTGCCTAGAGATTGCCTTGTAGACCTCGAAGCGCGGTTTGACGAAGACCAGATCGGGACATTGCCGCTTCGCCGTCACCGATGGCATGGCGGAGCGAACGCCGAACTGGCGGGCCTCATAGCTGGCGGCCGCGACGACGCCACGTTCCGCGGAGCCTCCGACCGCGACGGGCTTGCCGCGCAGGTCCGGATTGTCGCGCTGTTCCACGGACGCGTAGAAGGCATCCATGTCGATATGGATGATCTTGCGGACGGGCGAGGCCTCGCCGGCCACCGTGTCGGATTCGCTCATGGCAAGATGATACAATTGAGGGATTAGAAGCGCGAGGTGATGTGTGATTCACCGAGCAATCTCAGGCTTGTGAGTGGCAAGCCTGGGCATGCGATCTAATATGAGGTCGCGGAGGACAGCCCATGCAATACAGCTCCGAACTCATTCGAACGATGCGTCAGGCGCTGGAGGCCGTGATGGCCAGCGTGCCGCCCGATCAGTCGGTCTTCGGCCTGAAGGCGGCTGTAGCCGAATGCATCCTGAAGGCGGCCGCACACGGCCAGACGTCGTACGATGGCCTGGTCACGTCGGCTTCCGACCAGGTCCAGGCGATCATCTCGATGCTGAATTGAGCGTGGGCGCGCGCTGAGCAGGCGATGATTCCGGCCTGCATCGGAAGAGACTGGCGCACCCGACACGATTCGAACGTGTGACCTTTGCCTTCGGAGGGCAACGCTCTATCCAGCTGAGCTACGGGTGCTAGTCGAGGTTCATTTAGCCGATTGGCGAGGGGCGGGCAACCGCTTCCGCCGTCTCCTGCCAGGCTGATTTGGGCTAGGCTGATTTACGGCCCGCGCTGCCAGGAACCGGGACGCCGTCCCGCCCGAGCTTGGCGAACTCGGCGAGCAGCCGTTCGGAGCACAAGACGCGGTTGCGGCCGAGCCGTTTGGCCGCATAGAGCGCCTGGTCGGCCGCGCCCAGCAGCCGGTCGGGGCTGTCGTCGGTTTCGCCGGGAATGTGGCTGGCGACGCCGACACTGAGGGTGACGCGGTCACCGGCCCCGACGGCGCCATGGGTGATCCGCAAAGCCATCACGGCGCAGCGGATCTCGTCGGCGATGACGCAGGCGGCATCGCAATCCATGTCCGGCAGGATCAGCGCGAATTCCTCGCCGCCATAGCGGCTGGCGAGATCGAGCGGGCGCACGGCATGCCGGCTGACGACGGACGCGACCGCGCGCAGGCATTCGTCGCCGCTCTGATGGCCGTGGCGGTCGTTGAACAGCTTGAAATGATCGACGTCGACGAACAGCAGCGCCATCGGCTTCTGCGTCCGCTGGGCGCGGGCCCATTCGTTCATCAGCATCTGGTCGAACGCGCGACGGTTCGACAGGCCGGTCAGCCCGTCCTTGGTGGCAAGCTCCTTCAGGGCCATCTCGGCGCGCTTCTGGTCGGTGAGGTCGCGCAGCGTCTCCACCACCGCAATCAGATGGCCGGCTTCGTCGTGGATCGGGCCGGCGTCGATGGCGAGATAGAGCTGGCTGCCGAGCTTCGGCATCACGCACCAGTTCTCGGCACTGAAGCCGAGCCCGTTATGGCCGCGCGCGCCATACTCCGAATAGAACTCCGGAAGCTGTTCAGGGCGGTCGAGCGCGACAAGGTCGGCGAGGCAAGGGCGCCTGGTCTCGTAGAAAGCCTGCCAGTGCTTATTGGTGCCGATCACCTCGGAGGCGGCAACGCCGGTCAGCCGCTCGCAGGCTCTGTTCCAGATCACCACGCGGCGCTTGGGGTCGATCACGAAGGTCGGCACCACCAGATGCTGCATCAGCCGCACGGCATAGGAATCCGCAACGTCGACTGTCTTGGCTGACGTTTTCCCCGGCTTCGCCATGTCAGGCCACCGCCGCCACCGGCAAAGCATGGCTCGGACCGAACAGCTGTCGCACTTCGCTGGCCGGCTTCGGTCTGCTGAAAAGATAGCCCTGCATCTCCGTGCAGCCGAGCGCGCGCAGCATCTCGCGCTGCGCCTCGGTCTCGACGCCCTCCGCGACCGTGGTCATGTTGCTGGCGGCGGCGATGTTCACCACCGCCTGCACGATCACGGGCGCGCCGCTCGTCTCGGCGATATCGGCGACGAAGCAGCGGTCGATCTTGATCTTGTCGAACGGAAAGCGCTTCAGATAGCTGAGCGAGGAGTAGCCGGTGCCGAAATCGTCGAGCGCGATGCGCACGCCGATGGCGCGGAGCTGGTGCAAGATCGAGAGCGCCGCCTCGTCGTCGCGCATCAGCACGGCCTCGGTGATCTCGAGCTCGAGCCGGCACGGGGCAAGTCCGGAATCCGCGAGCGCGCCGGCGATCCGCAGTGCCAGCGTGTCGCATTTGAGCTGTACCGGCGAGACATTGACCGCGACGCGCACATGCGCCGGCCAGGTCGCGGCCTCGTTGCAGGCCATGCGCAGCACCCAGTCGCCGAGCTCGTTGATCAGGCCGGTGTCCTCGGCAATCGGGATGAACTCCGCCGGCGACACCATGCCGCGCTCGGGATGCCGCCAGCGCAGCAGCGCCTCGCAACCCGTGACATCGTTAGTGCGCAGGTCGACCAGCGGCTGATAGTGGATATCGAAGCCGCCGTTCACCAGGGCCTGGCGCAGATCCTGCTCCAGGCTCAGGCGCGCCTTGGCGCTCGCATCCATCTCCGGCTCGAAGAAGCGGTGGGTGCGGCGTCCCTCGGCCTTGGCGCCGTACATCGCGAGGTCGGCATTCTTGATGAGCTGGTCGAGATCGGTGCCGTCCTGCGGCGCCATCGCGATGCCGATGCTGGCGTCGGTCGAGAGCTGATGACCGAAGCAATGATAGGGCCGGCGGATCGCCTCGAAGATCCGCGTCACGAATGATACCACGTCGGCGGACGACTCGATCCCGGTCTGGATCACCGCGAATTCGTCGCCGCCGAGCCGGGCGATCAGGTCGCCCTGTCCGAGGCAGCCGCGGATGCGGGCCGCGATTCCCTTCAAAAGCTCGTCGCCGACGTGATGACCGAGCGAATCGTTGATGCCCTTGAACTCGTCGACGTCGATATAGAGTAGCGCGAACTGGCTGCCGCCGCCGACCTTCTCAAGTTCGCGCTCGATCTGCTCGCGGAATAGCGTCCGGTTCGGCAGGTCGGTGAGCGCATCGTAATGCGCCATATGCGCGATCTTCTCGTCGGCGCGCCGCCGTTCGGTGACATCCTCGACGACGTTGATGAGGTAACGCGGCTCGCCGGATTCGTCGCGGATTCGGATCCGGGTCGAGGTGATGTAGCGTAGCCCCTTGGCCTGGCTCTGCCAGGCATGTTCGTCCTTGAACAATCCCTCGGCCGCCTTCAGCGCCTTGCTGTCGTCGTCGGTGACGACCCTGGCGGTAGCTTCCGGGTACATGTCGAACGGAGTCTTGCCGACGATGTGATCACCTGATTGGCCGAATTGCTCTTCGGCGGTCCGGTTGACCAGCAGATATCGCCGCGTTTGAGCATCCTTCACCGTGATCTGCGACGGGATGTGATCGATGATCTCGCGCAGGAACATGTAGTTGCGGTCGCGTTCCTGCTCCAGCTTGCGGCGCTCGGTGATGTCTTCGATCGTGGCCACCCATCCGCCCTGCGCGAGCGGAGTGTTGATGACCTGAAAGGCGCGGCCACTCGGCAAGTGATGGCTTCTGGTGGAGACCGTGCCTTCCGCGACGATCCTCATGACTTCGGCGCAAAATGCCTCGACATCGCCGTCGAACGCGCCGCGCTCCTTGCGATGATACATCGCCTCGCGGATGTGACAGCCGGGCTTGATGACATCGTGAGAGAGGCCGAACATGTCGGCGTAGCGGCGGTTGCAGGTGACGATGTAGCCGGCGGCGTCGTACAGGATCAGCCCCTGCGACATGTTGTTCAGGGCGGTGTCGAGCCGGCCCCGCTCCGCTTCCAGCCGCTGCTGCGCCTCGCGGTTCTGCCGGTTGATCTGGCGAACGATCAGGAACAGGATCAGCGCAATCACTGAGGCCGAAAGCGCGGCGGTGGTGACCATGAAACCGGTCTGCTGCCGCCAGTCGGCCAGCGCGGAGCTCGTGGTGTTGGTCGCGACGATGACCAGCGGGAAATGCGAAAGCGAGGCCCCGGAGCCGAGGCGATCCTCGCCGTCGATCGGGCCCTTGACGCGCAGGGTGTGCCGGCCGCCTTCGGCCAGCATCTTGCGCATCAGCGGCGCGTCCTTGAAGTCCCTGCCGATCAGCTCTTCGACATGCGGATAGCGCGACAGCATCTTGCCATTGCGGTCGAACAGCGAAATCGCCGTGCCCTCCGCAAGCGCAACGGATGCGAAATAGTTCTGATAGCTGTCCGGATCGATCCGGCGGACCATCGTGCCGAAGAAGCTGCCGTCCACGCCGTTCAGCCGGCGCGCGACGACCGTGGTCCATTTGCCGATGATGAAGCTGCGGACCGATTCCAGCGCCACCGGTTCGGCCATCGGATTCGATTTGAAGGTCTGAAAGTAGGCGCGCGAGGAGATGTTGATCTTGGGCAGCGGTTGGGCCCGCGACCAGTTGATCAGTTCGCCGTCGGCATCGTAGATCGCGATGTCGCCGAGATAGGACACGGAGCTGATCTTGCTCCGCAACATCTGGTTCGTCGCGGGTCCGGACATGCGCTCGCGGAACATCGCGGCCGAACTGATCTCCGGCAAATTCATCTGCCCGATCACGTCGGCGGCGACGACGTCGGAATCTTCGAATTGCTGATCGAAGTGCCGCGCGATCAGCTGTACCGTATTTTCCAGCTCGCGTTCGCGGTTGGTCAGGGTACGTTCGCGAAATTCGCCGACGGCCATGGCGGTCACCGCGAAGATCCCCGCGACCAGCAACACGCCGCACAAAGTGAGCCACAGCACCGGTCCGCGCCGAATCGCTGCCTCCCAGCCGTGCTTCGCGGCTAGGAACATTCCGGCTGCAATCCTTGCAAAGACCTGGCGCATTCCCCCTCCCTGAAGGGACAGGGATACACCACACAAATGGCGTAAAGCTTAGGAAAGCCAGTTACCTGAGCGTTAATCTCGTTGCGTGATCGCAGTCGCATCCAGCGAGCTGCCGCGCTGCATCATGAATCGTGCGTTAATGCGAGCTGCCCGCGCTCTTATCGCCGCCGAGATTGCGCAGCCGTCCGACCACGCCGGTCGGAAAGAAGTAGACGCTGGCGATGAAGAGCAGCCCGAGCCACAGTAGCCAGCGGTCCGGATGCAACAGCCCCGGCAGCAGCGGCAGACCGGCTTCCGACGCCGCCTTGGAGGCGACGCCCATCAGCGCCTGCAGATAGTTCTGGGCGAGAATGAAGATGGTGGCGCCGATGATCGCGCCGTAGATCGTGCCCATGCCGCCGATCACAACCATCAGGAGAATGTCCAGCATGATCGAGAAGCTGAGCGAGGTATCGGGGCCGGCATAACGCAGCCACAATGCATTGAGAATGCCGGCGCCGGCGGCGACCAGTGCGGCGATGCAGTTGGCGTAGCTCAGGTGGAAGACGGTGCGGAAGCCGAGCGCCTCGGCGCGGAAGCGGTTCTCGCGGATAGCCTGCAGCACGCGCCCGAACGGCGAATTCACCACCCGCAGCAAAGCGAGGATCATCAGGGCCGAGATGGCGAACACCAGATAGTAGGTCAGGATGCGGCCGTTGACTTCGAATGCCAGCACGTTCCTGGAGATCAGCACCGTGCCGGGCCTGAGCAGCTCGGGCAGCTGAAAGCTGCGGCCATCTTCGCCGCCGGTCAGCCAGGACAGTTGCGAGGCCAGCACCTGGAAGGCGGATGCAACCGCGAGCGTGATCATGGCGAAAAAGATCGCGGCGACCCGCAGCGAGAACAGTCCGATCGCAAGTGCAAGCAGTGCGGCAAGCGGCAGGCCGATCACGATGCCGGTTGCAACCGCACCCCAATTCGGGCCCATCCCGTACAGCGCGATCGCGATCGCGTAGCTGCCGATCCCGTAGAACATGGTGTGTGCGAACGACACCGAGCCGGTATAGCCGAGCAGCAAATCGTAGGAGGCGACCAGCGCGGCGAAGACGCAGATCTTGGCCGCGACGTTCAGCGCCTTCGCCCCGGGGAACAGGAACGGCGTCGCCACCAGCGCCAGGATGATGAGGACGAGAACGAGCGTGAGCACGCGGCTGCGCGGCGGATCTCCTGACAGGATCATCATCGGCTGGTCACCGCATAAAGGCCGCGCGGCCGCCACATCAGAATGGCGACCATCAGCAGGATATTGGAGACGAGGGCGAGCTTCGGCACCAGGAAGCCACCGTAATTGGCAATCATCGCCACCAGGATCGCGCCGATGAAGCAGCCGCCGATCGAGCCGAGGCCGCCGATGATGACGACGATGAAGATCAGGACGGTGAGGTCGTCGCTCATGGAGGCGTGGACCTGCTCGCGATATAGCGCCCACATCACGCCGCCGAGGCCGGCCAGCGCCGACCCCGTCATGAACACGCCGAGGAACAGACGGCGGATGCGATAGCCGAGCGCCTCGACCATCTCGCGGTTCTCGACGCCGGCGCGGATCAGAAGCCCGAGCTTGGTGCGGTTGAGCACGAGCTGGATCGCGATGAAGACGGCAAGGCCGATCAGCGTCGCCAGCACGCGGTATTTCGCGATCGCGACGTCGCCGAGGATGAAGGAGCCGCGCAACGACGTCGGCAGTGGCGTCGGGATGATCTGCGGCCCCCACACCGCATACAGCGTCTGTTCGGCGACGATCAGGCCGCCCGTCGTCATCAGGATCTGCTTTAGATGCTGGCCGTAGACGGGCAGGATCAGCACCCGCTCGACAATCAGGCCGAGCGCGCCGGAGACCGCCATCGACAGCAATGCCGCCGGCGCCAGCACCGCGAGGTTGATCCACAGCGAATCCGCCTGGAGGGAAGCGGCGAACGGCGCCAGCACTAGGGTCGCGACATAGGCCCCGACCGCGATGAAGGCGCCATGGCCGAAATTGAGCACGTCCATCAAGCCGAACACGAGCGTGAGCCCGGAGGCCATGATGAAGATCATCATGCCCATCGCGAGGCTCGCGGCCGTCAGCGTCAGCCAGGTGCTGGGGGAGCCGATCAGCGGGATCATCACGAGGGCGACGGCGATCGGCAGCAGGATCGGCGCGATGTCGCGCTTCGGCTTCGGCAGCGGATCGGTTGCGGCGAGCTCGGTCATTGATGCGCCTCCAGGCTCAGGCCGAGCAGCCGCTCCTGCAGCGGCACGTCGGAGGCCAAGGCCGCCATCTCGCCGCGATGAACGATGGTGCCGTTGTCCATCACCAGCACGTTGTCGCCGAGCTCGCGGGCGGCAAAGAAATTCTGCTCGACCATCAGGATCGTGGCGCCCTTGCGCTTGATCTCCTTCAGGCACTCGATCAGCGCCATCACGATCGCTGGAGCCAGTCCCTTGGTCGGCTCGTCAATCAGCAGGAGCTTGCGCGGTTCGACGATGGCGCGGGCAATCGACAACATCTGCTTCTGTCCGCCCGAGAGACTTCCCGCGCGCGATAGCCAGAACCGGCGCAGCGCCGGGAAGAAGCCAAAAATCCAGTCGAGCTGGGCGTCATCGAGCGGCCCGGCGCGCGCCGCCAACACCAGGTTCTCCTTCACCGTGAGGTCGGAAAACACTGCCATGCTCTCCGGCACGTAGCCGACGCCGAGCCGCGCGATGTTGGGCGTCGCACGGCTCTCGATGCGCTCGCCGGCGAGGCTGATCTCGCCGGAGGAAGCCTGCCAGAGGCCCATGATGGTGCGCAACGTCGTGGTCTTGCCGGCGCCATTGCGGCCGAGCAGCATCGTGGTCTGCCCCTGCGCGACAGCGAGGTCGATGCCCTGGAGGATGTGATAGCGGCCGATATGGGTGTGCACGCCGGAGAGCCTCAACAGATCGGTCATGCTGCACCCCCTGCAACTTTATTCCCTTCAGATGTCTTGGGCGCGACGCCGAGATAGGCTTCCTGCACGATCGGTGACGCGATCACTTCGGCCGGCGGACCGTCGGCCACGAGCTGCCCGTTATGCAGCACGATGATGCGGTCGGCGAGCGATCGGACGACGTCCATCTTGTGCTCGACCAGGAGAATGATCCTGCTCTTGTCCTGCTTGAGCTGCGCGATCAGGTTCAGCACGACCGGGACCTCGTCGATGCTCATGCCTGCGGTCGGCTCGTCGAACATGAAAACCTTCGGTTCGAGCGCCATCATCAGCGCGACCTCGAGCTTGCGCTGATCGCCATGCGACAGTGCGGTAGCGGCGACGCCACGGCGGCCGCCGAGCGCGACCTGATCCAGGATAGCATCGGCGCGGGCGATCAGATCGCGGCGGACCATCCAGGGCCGCAGCATGTCGTAGTGAGTGCCGTTGGCGGCCTGCACGGCAAGGCGCACGTTCTCCTCCACCGAGAGGTTCGGAAAGAGGTTTGTGAGCTGGAACGCGCGCCCGAGGCCCGCGCGCGTCCGCATCGGCGCGGAATGCTGGGTGATGTCGGTGCCATCGAACAGAATGCTGCCGCTCGATGCGCGGAGCTGGCCGGAGATCAGGTTGAAATAAGTGGTCTTGCCGGCGCCGTTCGGGCCGACGATCGCGGTGAGCTCGCCCGGGCGGAAGCTGCAGGTGACGCTGTTGACCGCGACATGGCCGCCGAAGCGGATGGTGAGGTCGCGGGTTTCGAGGGTCAGCGTCATGGGTCTGGCAATGATGAGAGGAGAACTTGTCCGCGATCACGCTGCGCTGCCTCCCCCGCTTGCGGGAGAGGCACAGGCGGCCTACGGCCGCCGTTCTTGAAAGAACGCCGATGCGGAGCATCGGCTACTGAGAGGGTGTCTCCGCAATCGAGAACCCCCAGGAGGACAGAGCCGTCTCCCGGCCTCTCCCGCAAGCGGGAGAGCTGGAGAAGCACCTAGCGCTTGTTCTTGATCGGAACGTCCATGTCCTCGATCTTCAGCTCGCGCACCGGCTCGAGCACGGCCCAGGCGACGTTCGGATCGACCTTGACCTTGAAGTGATACATGCTCTGGAGCGCCTGATGGTCTTCCTTGCGGAACATCATCTTGCCCTTCGGCGTGTCGAACTCCAGGCCTTCCATGGCCGTGATCAGCTTCTCGGTGTCGGTCGACTTCGCCTTGGTGACGGCGGCGACGACGGACATCGCTGCGGCGAACCCGCCCGCGGTGAAGAAGTCCGGCGGCGCGTTGAAGCGCTTCTGGTGCTCGGCGACGAACCAATCATTCACAGGGTTCTTCGGGATCGCGTAGAAATAATAGGTCGCGCCTTCCATGCCGGGCAGGCCCTTGTAGGCGGCGAGCGCCGGCAGGATGTTGCCGCCGGTGGACAGTTCGATGCCGTAGCGCTTCGGATCCATGTCCTGGAGTTTTGCCAACGGATTGCCGGCGCCGGCCCAGATCACCCAGATCACCTTGCGGCCCGGCTTGTCCTTCAGCGCGTCGAACAGGCGCTGGCCGACCGCGGTGAAGTCGGTGGTGGAGGTCGGGGCATATTCTTCGGCGGCGAGCGTCGCGCCGGTCTTGCCGAGCGCCTCCTTGAAGGCGGCGACGCCGTCACGGCCGAAGGCGTAGTCCTGCGCCAGCGTCGCGACGGTGACGCCCTGCTTGCCGATCGCGACCGCGTTCGAGATCGCGTCCTGCGACGAGTTGCGCGCGGTGCGGAAGATGTAGCGATTCCACTTCTCGCCGGTAATCTGGTCCGCGACCGCGGGCTCGACGATCAGGATCTTCTTGTTTTCCTCGGCGACGGGCAGGATCGCGAGTGCCGCGGCCGACGAGGTCGTGCCGATCGCGATGTCGGCCTTGTCGTCCTGATAGGCTTCCGCGAGCGCGGCCTTGGAGAGATCCGGCTTGCCTTGGTCGTCCTTGGTGATGACAACGATCTTGCGCCCGTCGAGCGTCATGGTGCCCTTGGTGGCGTATTCAAAACCCATCTGCAGGCCGGTCTCGGTCTGCTTGGCATAGGCCTCGAGCGGGCCGGTCTTGCCGTAGATCAGCGCGACCTTGAGATCGTCGGCCTGTGCGGAGGTGCTCGCGGTGAGGGCGAGGATGGTTGTTGCTAAGATGAGCGATCGACGCACGGTGGTCCCTCCTGATGAATTCTTTGGCCATAGCGATTTGCACAACCGTGCGGACATTGCAATTCCACCTTCCGGCAGACCACGCGACGGGCATGTGTGACATTGTCCCGGCCCGGCCGCGCCGGATCGCTTCTGCCGAGGAAATCGGCAGATGCAATTATGACCTCACCCGTGGAACGGGTTGCTCAGGCTTTGCAAAGTAACGATCAGGCCCGGGGTTACCGCCGATATCCGTTCGCGCGGGAATAGCCCTGCCGGTTCTGTTGCGTCGAGCGGTTTGTGACGCTGGCGCGTGCTTCGCTGGAGATGGGCGTTGCGAGCTTCAGCTCCTCCAGGAAGATCGGCCGGGAAAAATAATAGCCCTGCGCGTAACGGATCTTGGTCGCAGCCTGGAGGTAGGCGAGCTCCTCGTAGGATTCGATGCCTTCGGCAATCACGGTCATGCCGAGCGCTTCGCTCAGGGATTCGATCGCGCGCAGGATGCCCTGGTTGCGCGGGCGCTTATGGATATCGGTGATGAAGGAGCGGTCGATCTTGATCTCGTCCGCGGTGATGTCGGCCAGCGCCGAGAGAGAGGAATAGCCGGTGCCGAAATCGTCGATCGAGATGGCGACGCCGAGCTTGCGGAACATCGGCAGGATCTCGGCCTGGAAATGATTCTTGGCGACGAAGGCGTCTTCCGTCACCTCGATCATGAAGCGCTGCGGAAAGCCGGTGTCGTCGAGCGCCTGGGCAAAGCTGCGCATGAATTCGGGGTTGCCGGCCTGCTTGGCCGCGACGTTGATGCTGATGGTCGCTTCCGCACCGAACGTCTCGTTGATCAGGTCGATCGACTTGACGATCTCGGCGAGCACGAGATGGGTCAGCTCGTCGATCAGCCCGAGTTCGGTGGCAAGATTGATGAACGAGCCCGGCGCCTGGATCACGCCCTCGTCATCACGCAGCCGCACCAGGGCCTCGATGCCCTTCACGTCCTGCGTGCGGATGTCGACCTTGGACTGGAAGGCGCAGCAGAAGCGTTTCTCGAGGATGGCCTGCCGCAGCGACTGCTCGATCTTCATGCGCGCCAGCGCCTCGCGCTCCATGCTGGAGTCGAAGAAGGCCGCCGAACCCTTGCCGTCATTCTTGATGCGGTACATCGCGATGTCGGCGTTCTGACGCAGTGTCTCGAAGCTGCTTCCGTGATCGGGGTAGAGGCTGATGCCGACGGAGGTTGAGGCGAACACTTCCGAATTGTCGATGAAGAACGGCGCGGTCAGCCGCTCCAGCGTCGACTGCATGAACTCGGCGACTTCCTCCGGGCTCTGGATCGGTGACAGCAGCAGCAGGAATTCGTCGCCGGAGATGCGCGACAGCATGTCCGAGTCGCGCAAGCCGCGTCCAAGCCGCTTCGACAGCTCGACCAGCAGGGCATCGCCCACCGCGTGGCCGTAATAGTCGTTGATGTGCTTGAAATTGTCGACGTCGAGAAAGGCGAGCGCAAAGCGCTCGCCGGCGCGACCCTGCGCGAGCAGGCTGGTGGCGCGATGTTCGATCACGCGCCGCGAGGGCAGGCCGGTCAGCTCGTCGAAATAGGCCGAGCGGAACAGCTGGTCCTCGAAATTCTTCTGCTCGGTGATGTCGGAGGAGGCCGAGATCAGCAGCTCACGTCCGTCGAAGCGGACCGGACGGTGGGTGGTCAGCAGCACCTGGCGTGCGGCTCCGTCGTGGAGCGCTTCCTCGGCGACGACCGCACGGCCGGAGCTCAGAGCCTGCCGGCAGGCTTCCTGGCGGGACGCGAGATCGCGCGAGGGGCGGCTGCCGTCCATGCCGAGCTGGGCGGCCGCGACATCGTTGACCAGGAGAAGTTCGCCTTGCGCGTCCTGCACGGTCAGGCCGGCAGGCAGCATTCTAACGATTTCCTTGAGGAATCCGAGTTCGGCTTCGCTCGCGCCGGAATATTTGTTGTCGTTCATAGAAGTCATGAATCTTGTTGTTTCAGCGCGCTTTTGCAATGGCCGCGATCTTGCGCGGTTCCCTCTTAAGTTTGGTTAAGGGGTCCGGAGAATTACGGTGGTGTTTTGCGGCGATGCGACGCGCGCAGCCCATCGTCATTAACAGGGCGTCAACGCGTCCGGCGAAACCGCGAACGACGCGCGCGAACGGCTTTCGGTTGCGCCGTGTCTAACCGTCCTTGGGGATGCGGCATTGCATGGTGCAATGAAGTCCGGTCCTGAGATAGGAGACCTCCGTCTTGCCGTCGAAGGCCGACAGCGCGGACTTCAACAGCTTGGTGCCGAAACCCGGCTCGGAGACCTTGTCGACGCTCGGGCCCTCGGTTTCATCCCAGGTCACGGTCAGACGGTCGTCGCTGACGGTCCATGACACCTGCAACAACCCGCGTGGCGCGGAGAACGCGCCATATTTGCCCGCGTTGGTGGCGAGTTCGTGAAACATCAGGGACAGTGTGACCGCAAGCTTCGGCGGCAGGAACAGCCGGTCGCCGTTGAGCGTGAAGCGGACATGGCCATAAGGGCCGAGCTCGGAGATCAGGAGGTCGCGAATGTCGCAGCCGGCCTTGTCGATCCGCGAGATCAAATCGTCGGTCGCGGCAAGCGACCGCAGTCGCGGATCGATCCGTGCCCAGATTTGCGGCTGATCGTGCAACACTTGATGCAGCACCGCATGCACCGTTGACAGCTTGTTCTTCAGCCGGTGCTGGAGCTCGTCGACCAGCAGCTTGCGATAGTCTTCCTCCTCGATCAGGCGTCTGGAAATCCGGCGCTGCTCGACAAGGAGCGAGCGATAATGCTCGACGCCCCAGATGGTGAGGGCGCTGACCGCCCAATAGAGCGCCAGCAGGGCGAATCGCGCGTTATCGGCAAGGGCCTCGCCAAAATTCACGACGACGCCGAGCACGCCGCCGACCAGCGCCGTGATGATGCCGATGCGGAAGCCGCCGAACGCGGCCGCAAAAAATACGGCCGGGAAATACGGCGTGAAATAGACGTCGGGCCGCACATGGGCGAGAGCCCAGCGCGCCAGCGTCGCAACCAGCAGGCAGGCGACCGCAAACGCGAGGCTCAGGCCGAGCGATGGCGGTGCCACGCCCTGCCAGCCCTTGCGGAATTCGTCGATCAGCTTCCCCATGCGCGATCCGGTGGCGATATGCGTTCGACAATCGAGCGGTCGCCAGGAATGTTACGCATGTCGCCGGCCCCAAGCAAAGCTTGCCTTGTCGGAAGCCGGCAGGAATAGTGCCTGCTGCGGCGCCAACTGTCGCGGCGCCGTCGTAGATCGGTGTCCGCCATTTGGCGTCAAGGGGTTCGAAAACAGGGACATTCCATGGGCAGGTTGGATGGCAAGGTCGCGGTGATCACGGGCGCGACGAGCGGGATCGGGTTGCGCACTGCTGAAGTCTTCGTTGCCGAAGGTGCCAAAATTGTGATCGCGGGCCGGCGCATACCGGAAGGCGAGGCGCTGGCGAAGCAGCTCGGGCCGAATTGCGTCTTCCGCCAGACGGATGTGACGGTCGAAGCGCAGATGCAGGCGCTGATCGCGCTCGCCGTGGACAAATTCGGCCGCATCGACTGCCTGTTCAACAATGCCGGCGGCCCGGCGCAGACCGGCGGCATCGAAGGCCTCGAGGTCGAGCGCTTCGACGCGGCGAGGGCGACCCTGCTGCGCAGCGTCATGCTCGGCATGAAGCACGCCGCGCCCCACATGAAGAAGCAGGGCTTTGGCAGCATCATCAACAATGGCAGCATCGCCGGCCGTCTGGCCGGCTTCTCGTCGTCGATGGTCTATGGTGCAGCCAAGGCGGCGGTGATCCACCTCACCAAATGTGTGGCGATGGAGCTCGGCGAATCCAACGTCCGCGTCAACTCGATCTCGCCCGGCGCCATCGCGACCGGCATTTTCGGCAAGGCGCTCGGGCTTTCGACCGACGCGGCGGAGAAGACGCCGGCGGTGATGCGCGAGGTCTACAAGACCGCGCAACCGATCCCGCGCGCCGGCCTTCCCGATGACATCGCCCACGCAGCGGTGTTCCTGGCCAGCGACGAATCCAGCTTCATCAACGGCCATGACCTCGTCATCGACGGCGCGATGACCGGCGGCCGCAACTGGAGCCAGCAGCAGCAGGGCTACGTGGCCCTGCGCAAGGCGTTCGATCAGGGGGCGGATAATTTCGTCATTGCGAGGAGCGAAGCGACGAAGCAATCCAGGCTGCTTCCGCGGACGCAGTCTGGATTGCTTCGCTTCGCTCGCAATGACGACTGCGATGCTCACACCGCCTTCACCCGCACCCGCAATCCGTCGCGCGGTTTCGGGATCGGCCACATCTGCCAGTCCGGCTTGTAGCCGGGCTCGAGCGATACCTCGATGTTCTGCAAGAAGTGCCGCGCGAAGCATTTGGCCTGCATGTAGGCGAAGTGCAGGCCGAGGCACATATGCGCGCCGCCGCCGAACGGGACCCAGGCGAAGCGGTGGCGGTTGCGCTGGGCCTCCTCGGTGAAGCGCAGCGGATCGAAGCGATCCGGCTCCGGCCAGATGTCCTTCATGTGGTGGGTGTAGAGCGGATTGACGCCGATCGCGGTGCCGGCCGGAATCGAAAAACCCTTGAAAGTGAAATCGCGCATGGCGCGGCGCGGCATTGAGGGCACCGGCGGCTTGATCCGCAGCGCTTCCTTGAACGCCATCTCCGACAGCGGCATCTTTTCGAGATCGTCGAAGCTGCTCGGCGCATCGGGGGCGAGCCCCAGCGCCATGACCTCCGCGCGAAGCTTGTCCTGCCAGTCGGGATTTGCCGCGAGCTCGCCGATGAACGAGGTCAGTGACGAGGTCAGCGTGTCGTGCGCCGCCATCATCAGAAAGCTCATGTGGTCGATGATGTCCTGTTCCGAGAGCAGCGCGCCGTCCTCGTGGGTTGCGCGGCAGAGCTGCGAGAACAGGTCATCACCGCCGTGATTGCCGCGTCGCAGCGGAATCTGCTCGCGGAAATAAGCGACGATGCGCTTGCGTCCCCTGACGCCGGCCGCCATCTGCGTGCCGGGCAGCGGTCGGCGGATCGGGGCGACGGCGGCGGCGACCATGTCGACGAAGGCGCGGTTGATCTCGTCGACCTCCGGCCCGATATCGGCGCCGAGAAAGGACGCGGCGGCGAGATCGAGCGTGAGCTGCTTCATCGCCGGATAGAGCTGCATCTCGCCGGGCTTGGCCTTCCACTGCGCGACGCGGGCGGCGATGCCGCAGTCGAGATCGCTCAGATACGATTTCATCGGTCCGGACTTGAACGCGACCGACAGCGCCTTGCGGTGCAGCCGGTGCTCCTCGAAATCCAGCAGCATCAATCCGCGCGGAAACAACAGGCCGAGCACCTTGTTCCAGCCATGGGTCGAGGAGAACAGCTTTTGCTGGTCGAACAGCACGAGTTCGTTGGCCTCGGGGCCAAGCAGCACGACATTGGTCTCGCCGAAGAAATGCGTGCGATAGACCAGGCCGTATTTGGCGCCGTTCGCCTCGATATGCCCTTTAGGGTCCGCGAGCACCTGGAAGGTCTTGCCGATGATCGGCCAGCCTTCGTCGCCGGGGATGTGGGTCAGCTCGTTGCGCTTGGGCGGAGTGAAGCCGAGCGCAGGCGCGGCCACATTCTGCATCGACATGACGATTGCTCCGGTTGGCGAGACCCGGCCAACATAGCACAATCCGTGACGAGGACTCTGCGCTACCGCTTCGCCGCTTCCTTCTGCAAATCCGGCGCATTGACGGCTGGAATCGCCACGCGGCCGGCGCCGGTCACCTTCAACGCCTCGGCGGCCTTCTCGTTTTCCATGATCTTGGCCATCACGGCTTGGCCCGCGCGTTCGAAGATCGCGCGGTTCTCGATCACGAATTTTTGCGACTTGCGCAAGCCGTCGATGTAGCCGTTGATCTCGGGCACGACGTAGCGCGCGACAAGGTCCCAGCTCCGGCGCGTGTTCTCCGGGTTGGCCCAGTCGTGCACGAAGCCGATGACGGCGCCGACACCGCCGGAGACCTGCATCACGTTCTTGATCATCTTGACGAGGTCGTCGGGCGTGCCGATGACGGAGGCCGCGCCGTCGACGAAAGCGGTCTTGTCCACGGCCTCGTCGGGTGAGGCGAACGCGGTCAGGCCCGGCCGCTGTAGCGTGCCGACATTATATTCGTTGTGCCAGCGCATCAGCCCGGCGCCGGCCTCGCGGCGGGCCTGCTCGCGGGTCTCGGCGATGTGCCAGGTCAGCAGCACGCGCCAGTTCGCGCGATCGACTTTGGTGCCGTGCTTTTTCGCCGCGTCCTCGGCGAACTGCCATTGCTGCTGCAGCGACATCAGCCCCTGCGTCGTCATCGAACCCAGCGAGATGATACCGATGCCGTATTTGCCGGCGAGCGTCATGCCGGAGGGCGAGATCTGCGAGGCCACCACGAACGGCATTTCCTCCTGCAACGGCAGCAGCTGCAGCGCGGCGTCATTCATGGTGAACCAGTCACTTTTCGCGGTGACGCGCTCGCCATTGAAGAGGCGGCGGATCACCCCGATCGCCTCGTCCTGGCGGTCGCGCTGCGTCATCGGATCGATGCCGAGCGTATGCGCGTCGGAGGCGAGCGCGCCGGGGCCGGAGCCGAAGATGGCGCGGCCGCCGGTCATGTGGTCGAGCTGCACCATGCGCTGCGCGACGTTGTAGGGATGGTGATAGGGCAGCGACACCACGCCGGTGCCGAGCTTGATCCGCTTGGTGCGCTCGCCGGCCGCCGCCAGGAACATCTCCGGCGAGGCGATCATTTCCCAGCCGGAGGAATGATGCTCGCCGCACCAGAACTCGTCATAGCCGAGGCTATCCAACTGCTCGACCAGGTCGAGATCGCGCCGGAACTGGAGCATCGGATGCTCCCCGATCGGATGATGCGGGGCGAGGAAGGCTCCGAACTTCAGGCGCGCCATGGCGTTCTCTCCGGCTTGATTTTTTGCTTGTTTGTGGCGCGAAGCTACGTGCTGGAGACAGCGAACGCAATCGCGCGATGTCCCGCGCGGCGGAATGCAGCCATGCGTGTGTCGTCTCCCTCTCCGTGGCACGCAGAGAGTGGCGGAACGCGCGGGCATCCTACCTTCGAGGTAATCGCGGCACCGCATTAGGCCTGCGATGATCGGCAACGACATCCGAAAGGTCGCGCGCCGATGCATCAAACCGTCACAAAGCCCCTCGATACGTCGCGTCGCTGGTGGGTGCTGGCGATTGTCGTGGCCGCCCAGTTCATGTTCGGCGTCGATGCCTTCGTGGTCAACGTCGCCATTCCGACCATCGCGGTCGAGTTGAAGGCATCGCCTGCGCAGATCGAATCCGTCATCGCGATCTACCTGATCGCCTATGCTACGCTGGTCGTCACCGGCGGCCGGCTTGGCGACATTCACGGCACCAGGAACGTGTTCCTGGCTGGCCTGCTCGGTTTCACCCTGACGTCGCTGTGGTGCGGACTGGCGCAATCCGGTGCGGAATTGATCGTCGCGCGGCTGACACAGGGTGCTTCCGCCGCGCTGATGGTGCCGCAGGTACTGGCGACGCTACATCTCCTGTTCACCGACGAACAGCGCAACCGTGCCTTCGCCATCTACGGCATCGCGCTGGGGCTCGCGGGTGCCGCGGGCTTTCTGCTCGGCGGTCTTCTGGTCACGATCAATCTCGCCGGCACCGGCTGGCGCTCGGTGTTCTTCGTCAATGTGCCGTGCGGTCTCGTCATCGCGGCTGCGGCCTGGCGCATCATGCCCTCGGTGCCGCGTCGCGCCGGCACGCGGCTCGATATCGCGGGCGGCATCGTCCTGTTCGCCGGATTGCTGTGCATGATCGGTCCACTGCTGCTCGGTCACGATGTCGGCTGGGCGCCGTGGCTCTGGCTGGTGATGGCGATCGGCGCCGTGATTCTCCTGGCATTCCCGAAACTGGAGCATGCGGTCGCACGCGCCGGCGGCATGCCGCTGATCGATCTCTCGCTGCTGGCGGACGCCGCTTTCCTGCGCGGCCTTGGCGCGGCGTTCTTTTTCTTCTGTGCCAATCTCTCGTTCTATCTGGTCATGACGCTGTTCATGCAGCGAGGGCTCAAAATCCCGCCGCTCGCGGCCGGCATGGCCTTCATTCCGCTCGCGCTCGCTTTCGTCGTGGCCTCGCGCCATAGCGGCGCACGGGCGCGTCATCGCGGCACCAGGGTCTTGATCGAAGGTTGCGCGCTTCAGATCGCGGGCCTCGCGGCGCTCGCGCTTGTCGCGTTCTCTGTCGATGCGCCGTCCGCGCTCCTGCTCGCGCTCACCATGATCGTCTTCGGCTACGGTCAGGGGCTGGTGATGGCGCCGCTGTCCGCCGCGGTGCTCTCGACGGTGAAGCCTGTGGCCGCAGGTTCTGCCTCCGGCATTTACGGCACCACGGCGCAGATCGGAAATGCGGCCGGAGTGGCCGCAATCGGCGCCGTGTTTTTTGCCGCCGAAGCCGTGCAATCAGCGCGCGCAGGATTTCTCGTCTCGCTCGCGCTGTTCGTGACATTAATCATGATCTGCGCCGCATTCCTGGCGTGGATGCGCCGCGCATCTGCACGAAGTTGAGGCATCGCGGTTAATACGTGCGGATTTCTGCAGGTTTTCCTGCGATTTAGCGCGTCATCGACAGCACACGGTCTTTTTATTTTGCGCCGCAGCAACTATTTGGTTTGGGTGGACGTTGAACGTCGCCTGCCAGGAGTTGCCGTGTCGTTAACCAGAAATGTCGATCTCTTGAGACGTCTGCCAAAGCTGGACGGATTGCGCTTCGCCGAGTTTGGCAGGAGCGCCGATGCGTCCAGTCCGTTGCAAGAGGTTACGGGCTTCGGCGACAATCCCGGCAATCTGCGCCTGTTCGCGTTCGTGCCGCCGCAACTGCAGAAGCCGCGCGCGCTCGTCGTCGTGCTGCACGGCTGCGGCCAGACGGCAGCAAGCTACGACCTCGGTGCCGGATGGTCGACGCTCGCCGAGCACTACGGCTTCGCGCTGTTGATGCCCGAGCAGCAGCGCGTCAACAACAGCAACACCTGCTTCAACTGGTTCAATCCGGAAGACACGGCGCGGGACAGCGGCGAGGCGTGCTCGATTCGCGAGATGATCGCGCATATGACCGAGACGCATCGCATCGATCCCCGCCGCATCTTCATCACGGGCCTGTCGGCCGGCGGCGGCATGACGTCGGTGATGCTCGCGACCTATCCCGAAGTCTTCGCGGCCGGTGCGGTCATCGCGGGACTTCCCTACGGCATCGCGACCAATCTGCGCGAGGCGCTCGACGGCATGTTTCATTCCCCGGAGCGGCCGGCGCGCGAACTTGGCGATCTGGTGCGGCGGGCCTCGGATCATCGCGGGCCCTGGCCCAGGATCTCGGTGTGGCACGGCAGCGCCGATCGCACCGTCAACCCCGGCAATGCCAACGAGATAGTCAAGCAATGGCTCGACCTGCACGATCTGCCTGAGGCGCCGATGGCGGAAACTGACATCGACGGCTATCCGCGCCAGGCCTGGTGGAACAAGGACGGCGAGACTCTCGTCGAGTCCTACGCCATCACCGATATGGCCCACGGCACGCCGCTCGGCCTTGCCGACAACGACCAGCGCTATGGCGTGGAAGGCGCGTTCCTGATCGAGGCCGGCATCTCCTCGTCCTATCACATCGCCAAATTCTTCGGCCTCACCGGCTGGATCCCCGACGCAGCGAAGAAGGCCGAGCCGACGCCGGCCCGCTCGTCCGCGCCGCATCTGGCCCGCTCGATCCGCGCCGCTGTCGCCGAAGAGCCGGCCGAGCCGAAGCGCGAGGACGCCCGCGGCTTCGATCTCGGCCAGATCATCACGCGCGCGCTCACCGCCGCGGGATTGATGAAATAAGTCAGGCCGTCGCGCCGATCCATTCGATCGGCGTCGCCGTCACCTCGCCGCCGGCGACCTTGCGCGTCATCTCCTGATAGGCCTTGAAGAAGTCGCGCGATTGCAGCGCCTTTTGCGCGGCTTCGTCGCTGACGCTGGCGAGATGGAAATAGCTGCCATTGTCGCGGTTCTTCAGGACGCGATAGCCGATCCGTCCTTTCAGCTCCGGATCGCCGTCGATCGCCTTGATGAAGCGGCCGACCTCCTGGTGCCAGGCTTCCGTCGTGCCGTTCTTGAATTCGTATCGGATCATGAAGTGCTTCATGTGACGCTCCCTGTTGGCGTTGTGCGTCATCATCTGCGTGCTGGATGCGATCCTGCAAGTATGGACAAAATTGATAGTATGGACTTTTTCGGCGTCGCTCCTATGCTCGGCCAAAGCGTTTTCGAGCGAAGTGAATACCGGTTCGCGTGAAGAAAACGCGTCAAAACAAAAAAGCTCGCACATGGAGGAAACGACATGGCCAGGGAAAGGACAAAGACTGTCCCCGCGCGCAACTGTCCGGTCGCGGCCTTTCAGAAGATGATCAGCGGCAAGTACAAGCTGCGCATCGTCTGGGACCTCAAGGACGGCCCGCGCCGCTATGGTGAAATCCGCAGCGGCCTGCTGCGCGGCACGGAAGGCAGCGCCGAGATCACCCCGCGCGTGCTGAGCCGCGAGTTGAAGGCGCTGACGGCGAGCGGCCTGATCGATCGCAAGGATTTTGGCGAGGTGCCGCCGAAAGTCGAGTATCGCCTCACCCGCAAAGGCAAGAGCTTTGTGCCCGTCGTCGCCGCGATCCGTGACTGGGGCGACCGTAACCTGAGCCAGCCCGCAGCGTTCGCAGACGCCGCGGAATAGGCGCTCACATCTCGCCGGTGATGAACGGATTGGTCATCCGCTCCTGGCCGATGCTCGAGCCGGCGCCGTGGCCGCAGATGAAGCCGACATCGTCGCCGAGCGGCAGCAGCTTAGTCTTGATCGACTCGATCAGGGTCGCATGACTGCCGCCGGGCAGATCGGTGCGGCCGACCGAGCCCGCGAACAGGACGTCGCCGACATGGGCGAAGCGCAAGTCCTTGTTGAAGAACACCACGCTGCCGGGCGAGTGGCCGGGGCAATGATAGATCTCGAACTGGAGATCGCCGATCGCCACGCTGTCGCCTTCGTCGAGCCAGCGGTCCGGCTCGAAATTGCGCACCCCGCTCATGCCGAAGCGCGCGCCGCTCTCGACCACGTTGTCGAGCAGGAATTTGTCCGCGACGTGCGGGCCCTCGATCGGCACCTTCAGCGCGTCGCGCAGTTCGGCCGCGCCGCCGACATGGTCGATATGGCCGTGAGTGAGCCAGATCTTCTCCACGGTGACGCCGGTCTGCTTGATGGCGTCCAGGATCTTCGGCACGTCGCCGCCGGGATCGATCACTACGGCCTTCTTGGAAGGCTCGTCCCAGATGATGGTGCAATTCTGCTCGAACAGCGTCACGGGGACGATGATCGCGCCCGCCTTCGCGCCTGCTTGGGCTTGTGTCTCGTTTGGCTCGGTCATGGCGCCACAATGCCGATTTTTGCCATGCCGCCAAGCAAAAGATTTGTCCCGGGGCTCGGGAACAGCGGCGGACATCGTCACACGGCCGTCCCAATTCGCCTGCTGTTTTGAACCGGGGCGCTCCTTCCGCGTTCTCCCGCGCGACAAGCAGTTTTTGGATGGATTTCCCGCATGGCTCAGGGCGGCAGCAATTGGTGGCGCGACGGCATCTTCTATCAGGTCTACCCGCGCTCCTTTCAGGATTCAAACGGCGACGGGGTCGGCGATCTCGCCGGCATTTTGCAGCGGCTACCTTATGTGAAATCGCTCGGCGTCGACGCGATCTGGCTGTCGCCGATCTTCCCCTCGCCAATGGCCGATTTCGGCTACGACATCTCCGACTACACCGGCATCGAGCCGCTGTTCGGCACGATGGCGGATTTCGATGCGCTTCTTGCCGCCGCGCATGACAACGGCCTTAAGCTGATCCTCGACCTCGTGCCGAACCACACCTCGGACCAGCATCCCTGGTTCGTCGAGAGCCGCTCCTCGCGCGACAATCCGAAACGCCATTGGTACATCTGGCGCGATCCGGGCGATGGTGGCGGCGTGCCGAACAATTGGCTGTCCGAGTTCGGCGGCAGCGCGTGGCAGTTCGACGAGACGACCGATCAATACTACTATCACGCCTTCCTCGCCCAGCAGCCGGACCTCAACTGGCGCAATCCCGATGTCCGCGCGGCGATCTATGACGTGATGCGGTTCTGGCTGGAGAAGGGCGTCGATGGCTTTCGCGTCGACGTGATCTGGCATCTGATCAAGGACGCCGAGTTCCGCGACAACCCGCAAAATCCGCATTATGTCGAGGGCCGGCCGCCCAACGAAACGATCCTCACGCAATATTCCACCGACCAGCCGGAGGTGCACGACGTTATCGCCGAGATGCGCCGCGTCACGGATGCTTATGATGCCCGCGTCCTGATCGGCGAGATCTATCTGCCGCTGCATCGCCTGATGGCCTATTACGGCAACGATCTCACCGGCGCGCAGATGCCGTTCAATTTCGCGCTGCTCCAGACCTTCTGGAGCGCGCGCTCGATCGAGAAGATCGTCGAGGATTACGAGAAGGCGCTGCCGAAGGGCGCCTGGCCGAATTGGGTGCTCGGCAATCACGATCGCCCGCGCGTCGCAAGCCGCGTCGGGCCGGAGCAGGCCCGCGTCGCCGCCATGCTGCTGCTGACGCTGCGCGGCACGCCGACGCTCTATTACGGCGACGAGATCGGCATGCATCAGCTCGCGATCGCGCCTGAGGATGTGTGCGACCCCTTCGAGAAGAACGTGCCCGGCATCGGTGTCGGCCGCGACGGCTGTCGCACGCCGATGCAGTGGGATTCGTCCAACTTCGCCGGTTTCTCGGACGTCAGGCCATGGCTGCCGCTGCCGGAGGATCACATCCTCAACAACGTCGTCGATGTCGAAGCCGATTCACGTTCGATCCTGACGCTCTACAAGCGCCTGATCGCGTTGCGCAAGGGCTGTCCGCCGCTGGTCGCGGGCGACTATCATCCGATCGCGGCGCAAGGCGATCTCCTGGTCTATCGCCGCGAGGCCGAGGGCAGGGCGGTGATCGTGGTGCTCAATCTCGGCCCTGAGCCGATCGTGGTCACCACCAGCGCGATCAGATTTGGCAGCGAGATTCTGCTGTCGACATTTCTGGATCGCGAGGGGGAGCGGATCGAAGGCGTGCTGGATTTGCGTGGCAACGAGGGGGTGGTCGTTACTCCGCCATCTTAGCCTTCGCCGGGACGACCGTGTGGCACCTACCCCGGATGCTTGTTGCCCCGCACCGTCTTGTCGATGTCACTCCGCTTCAACAGATAATCCAATCCGCCGACGCGGTACCAGCGATAACCGTAGGGCTCCAGCACGACGCGGTGCTGGCCGCGCTTGTCGGCGTGGCTGTGGTCCTCCGCGAGCAGATTGATCAGGTGCTCGCCGGCCTCGCCCGGCAGCCCCGCCGAGAACGCGATCTCGCGCGGCTTCTCGTCGAGATTGTGCACGAACAGCACGGAATTGTTGCGCCAGTCGTAGCGCATGATGAACACGGCGGGATCGCGCGTCGCGATGATCGAAAAATCGCCCCAGCCGATCTCCGGCACCTCTTTGCGCATGCGGACGATGCGCTCGGTCCAGTTCAGCATCGAGTTGGGATCGCGGCGCTGCTTGGCGACGTTGACGTGCGGATAGCCGTACGGTCCTTCGTCGATGACGGGCAAGGCCGGCTTGTCGCTGGTGGTGAAGCCGCCATGCGGCTCCGTCGACCATTGCATCGGCGTGCGCGCGCAATTGCGTTCCGGCAGCGAAAGATCATCGCCCATCGCGATCTCGTCGCCATAGCGGATGACCGGCGTTCCCGGCAGTGTGCACATCAGGCTGTAGGCGAGCTCGAGCCGCCGGCGGTCGCCGCCCAGCATCGGTGCCAGCCGACGGCGAATGCCGCGGTCGTAGAGCTGCATGTCCTTGTCAGGACCGAAGCTTTTGAACACGGTGTCGCGCTGCGCCTTGGTCAATCGGCCGAGATCGAGCTCGTCGTGATTGCGCAGGAACAGGCCCCATTGCGCCGAGGCCGGCCGCGGCTTGGTCGCCTTCAGCGCTTTCCCCAGCGGCCGGGAATCGGACGAGGCCAGCGCATAGAACAGATGCTGGTTGACCTGGAAATTGAACATCATATGCATGCGGTCGGCATCGCGGCCGAAATATTCCATGTCCGTCTTTGGCAGCACGTTGGCCTCGGCGAGGATGATGGCATCGCCCTGCCGCCATTGCAGGAATTCACGAAACGTCCGCAGCATGTCGTACTGCTCGGCCGGCTTTTTCACCTTGGCGCCTTTGGTCGAGATGACGAAAGGCACGGCATCCATGCGGAAGCCTGAGACGCCGAGTTGGATCCAGAAGCCCATGATCTTCAAAATCTCGGCCTGCACGTGCGGGTTCGAGGTGTTGAGATCGGGCTGGAAATCGTAGAAGCGGTGGAAGTACCAGGCGCCGGCTTCCTTGTCGCGTGTCCAGGTCGATTTCTGAACGCCGGGAAACACCATGCCCTGATTGGCGTTCGCCGGCTTCTTGTCGGACCAGACATACCAGTCGCGGTAGGGCGAATTCCTGTCGCTCCGCGCCGCCTTGAACCAGGGATGCTGGTCGGAGGTGTGGTTCACGACGAGATCGATGATGACGCGAATGCCGCGCTGCTTGCAGCCATGGGTGAACTCGACGAAATCGCCGAGCGTGCCGTAGCGGGCATCGACGCTGTAATAATCCGCGACATCGTAGCCGTCGTCGCGGCCGGGCGAGGTCTGGAACGGCATCAGCCAGATCGTGGTGATGCCGAGGCCGTGCAGATAATCGAGCCGGCGCAACAGGCCCTTGAAATCGCCGATGCCGTCGCCGTTGGCGTCCATATAGGTGCCGACGGACAGGCAATAGATGATGGCGTTCTTGTACCAGAGATCGTCGATCATGCGCGCGCAGCCTCGGTGGTTCCGCCGAGGTGCGGCGGCTGCGTGATAAGTGCGTAGGGGAGGGGAGGTTCCGCGCCACTGTCGTCCTGGACAAGCGAAGCGCAGATCCAGGACCCATTACCACAGGGCACAGTTTGACGAGGACTGGTGGTGATCCCCTCGTGCACCAACGATCCCTTGAGGTAATGGGTCTTGGCTTTCGCCAGGACGACGACGGAGGAATCGGCTATCCTCCCCCCATGGACAACACCGCCCGCATTGCCATCGTGCCGCCACCGGACCGCCGTCAATCAGAGACGGCGCTGGCGATCGCGCGCGGCACGGCGCGGTTGTTGCGCTCGCTCGGCTTCACCTGCATCAGCGAATTGCCGCTGCCCTCGGGGCGGCGCGCCGATCTCGTCGCGCTGAACGAGCGTGGCGAGATCTGGATCGTCGAGATCAAATCCTCGGTGGAGGATTTGCGTGCCGATCAGAAATGGCACGAATATCGGGCGCATTGCGACCGGCTGTTCTTCGCCTTCACGCAGGACCTGCCTTGCGAGATCTTTCCGCAAGATACCGGCCTGATCATCGCGGACGCCTATGGCGCGCACCTGCAGTGTGAGGCGCCCGAGCACAAGCTCGCTGCACCCACGCGCAAGCAGATGACGGTGCGGTTCGCGATGGCGGCGGCATTGCGGATCAACCGGCTGGTCGATCCGCAGGGGCATGCGGAGTTTTGGGAGTAGGCTCCGTCCGGATGTCTTTCCAGGCCACCATGCCTGGAAGAGGTACCCGGTAAAATTTGAGAAACTTCGGGACGATTTCGCTCAGACTGGCAACATCAGCGGTGGCTAACGCCGAACTCTTGCTCGGCAACATGAAGATCAAGCAGCGACGTGGACGCTTCGTTCTTTCATGAGCGGCAGCGGACGTGACGGGCCGCACATACTTCAGACGTACGGCACGGTATCGCTTGTTCCGCAATTAACCAGCCACAAGGAAACGTGCCATGAAAACCTTCCGCACCGCTCTCTTAACCTTTGCCGCACTAGCCGGACTGACGTCGTTCGTGACCTCGACGCAGTCTTCCTATGCTGGCGGACTCGGCCTCGATTGGCTTTCCAACAAGCCCTACGTAGAGTGTCTTAAGAACGTCCGAATGCTCGCCGACGTTGGTAGCATTCTGAAAGGGCCCGCGGACCGAGAGGCGAGTTACGAGCGGGGCCGCCACCAATGCAACCAGCGCTACTATGGTCATGAATAGACCGCCCGCGCTTCCGCCGAACTGCGATGCTGCCAGATTCAGCTCGTAGTCTCGGTCCAGTCACAACGTGCAAAAGCGACGTTGCGGGCTGCTCCGGCAAATGGCTGTCCCGGGTCACCGTCTTAGCCTCGGGGCCGACATCTGCGCGCCATGAGTAAAACGCCAAGGATTACCGCGGCGCGCGTTTGGCCAGAATCCGCTGCAACGTACGCCGGTGCATGTTGAGCCTGCGCGCCGTCTCCGAGACGTTGCGGTTGCACATCTCGTAGATGCGCTGGATGTGTTCCCAGCGCACGCGGTCGGCCGACATCGGGTTCGCCGGCAATTCGGACTTGTCCGAGCCGGTCGACAGCAGCGCCGCGACGACGTCGTCGGCGTCCGCGGGCTTCGAGAGATAATCGACCGCGCCCATCTTCACCGCGGTGACGGCGGTGGCGATGTTGCCATAGCCGGTCAGCACGATCGCGCGCGCGTCGGGGCGCTTCTTCTTCAGCGCCGAGACCACGTCGAGACCGTTGCCGTCACCGAGCCGGAGATCGACCACGGCGAATGCCGGCGCCGCCTTGCCGATCTGCGCCAGACCGTCGGAGACGGTGTCGCATGACGTCACCGCAAAGCCGCGCGTTTCCATGGCGCGCGACAGCCGCTCCAGAAACGGCTTGTCGTCCTCCACGATCAGGAGCGAGCGGTCGGTCTGTTCGTTCAGTTCGGCGATGGCGTTCAAGGTTTCGTCCTCTCTCCAGCGCTTCTACATATGGCGGCGCAATCGGGCGGTGCCAAGGGCGCCAATAGTCGATCGGCCCCGTTGTGCGACGCAAGGTCGCGGCCTATCCTATTGTTTCTTCGAAGGTCTCGATAGCCTCAAAACGCTCTCTCGGCCACGTGATCTGGACCACTGCGCCATGGTCCGGAAAGGTGCGGTTGGTGAACGAGACCTTGGCGCCGGTGCGCTCCAGCAAGGTGCGCGCGATGAACACGCCGAGCCCGAGGCCGCCGCCTTCGTCCTGGCTGCGCCGCCGCGACAAATAGGGCTCGCCGATCCGGTTCAGGATGTCAGGCGGAATACCGGGACCATCGTCGGAAATCACGAGCTCGATCGTGTCCTTGTTCCACCACGCATTCACCTCGACGGTGGTGCGGGCGAAATCGACCGCGTTCTCGACGATGTTGCCGACCCCGTAGAGGATCGCCGGATTGCGCGAGCCGACCGGCTCGGCCACGATGGCGACGGCGATGCGCACCTTGATATCCACGCCGAAATCGCGGTGCGGCGCCACCACCTCCTCGATCAGCTCCGAGAGCTTCATGCGGTCGAACGGCGCCCCGGTGGAGGAGAGCTGGGTGATCTTGCTCAATATGTCGCGGCAACGCTGCGTCTGCTCGCGCAGGGTCTTCAGGTCAGCGGCAAAGTTCGGCTCCTTCACCGTCTTCTCCAGCTCGCGCGAGATCAGGAAGATCGTCGCGAGCGGCGTGCCGAGCTCGTGCGCTGCGGCCGCAGCCAGGCCGTCGAGCTGGGTCAGATGCTGCTCGCGCGTCAGCACCAGCTCGGTCGCGGCCAGCGCGTCGGCGAGCTTGCGCGCCTCTTCGGTGACCTGGAACGAGTAGAGGCTGGTGACGCCGATCGCGAGCGCGATCGAAAGCCAGACGCCGACGAGATAGATCGGCGGCAGCACCAGCGGATCGTCGGAATCCCAAGGCAGCGGCAGATGGAAAAAGAACAGCACCGAGGCGCAGGCGACAGCCAACACGCCGAGGCCGAAGGTGAAGCGGGCCGGCAGCGCAGTCGCCGAGATCAGCACGGGCGCGAGGAACAGGAACGAGAACGGGTTCTGGAGTCCACCGGTGAAGAACAGGAGACCCGCCAACTCCACGATGTTGAGCGCGAGCAGTCCGGCCGCCTGCATCGGCTCCAGCCGCTGCAGCGGATTGGACACGGTCTGGAGCCCCAGATTGAGCGCTGCCGACAGCGCGATGATGCTGACGCAGGGGACGATCTCGACGTTGAATTCCAGCCCCTGCGCCACGATGAAGATCGCGGCGAGCTGGCCCAGCACCGCGAGCCAGCGCAGCCGCAGGATGGTATCCAGGCGGATATGCCGCTGCGCAGGGCGAAAGTCGGAAGCGGCAAGTTCGGTCATTTCGGCCAATGGGGCGGTGCCTTCTCGATCACAAGCGCGCGGCTCACGGAACCACCGGATTACAAGCCTTGCGCTCTCCGCTGCAATAGCAGAAGAACGCCCACCATGACTGAGAATGACAAGGCTTCAAGCTGGCCGACTGTCGCGGATCGCAGCCTCTCCGCGGCAATCGCGGTCGATCACCTCGTCAAGGTGTACAAGCAGACCCGCGCTGTCGACGACATCTCCTTTTCGCTTCCGCGTGGCAGCATCACCGGGCTGCTCGGCGGCAACGGCGCCGGCAAGACCACGACAATCGCGACGATCATGGGCCTGGTGCTGCCGACCTCCGGCCGCGTGCAGGTGCTCGGGCATCGAATGCCGGAGGACAGCGCCTCTGTGCTGGGGCGGATGAATTTCGAGAGCCCCTATGTCGACATGCCCATGCGACTCACGGTGCGTCAGAACCTCACCGTGTTCGGCAAGCTCTATGCGGTGAAGAACCTCTCCGACCGCATTGCTGAGCTGGCCTGCGACCTCGATCTCACCGAGTTCATCGACCGCGCCAACGGCAAGCTCTCCGCAGGACAAAAGACGCGCGTTGCGCTTGCCAAGGCGCTGATCAACCAGCCCGAGCTTCTGTTGCTGGACGAACCGACCGCCTCGCTCGATCCCGACACCGCCGACTGGGTCCGGGGTCATCTGGAGCGTTATCGCAAGGCGAACAACGCCACCATCTTGCTGGCCTCGCACAACATGCTCGAGGTCGAGCGGCTCTGCGACCGCGTCATCATCATGAAGCGCGGCCGGATCGAGGACGACGATACGCCCGAAGCCATCATGGCGCGCTACAACCGCACCACGCTGGAAGAGGTGTTTCTGGACGTCGCGCGCGGCCGGGTGAACGGTGCGCAGGAGGCGGTGCGATGAGTGAGGTCTCCCTCCATCGCGGCATCTCGCTCCATCGCATCGGCGCGATGATCCTGCGCTATTGGTACCTCTTGCTGTCGTCCTGGCCGCGGCTGCTCGAGCTGCTCTACTGGCCGGCGCTGCAGGTCATCACCTGGGGCTTTCTTCAGCTCTATATCGCGCAGAATGCAAATTTCTTCGCGCGCGCCGGCGGCACCCTGATCGGCGCCGTCATCCTCTGGGACATCCTGTTTCGCGGGCAGCTCGGCTTTTCGATCTCGTTTCTGGAAGAGATGTGGGCGCGCAACCTCGGCAATCTCATGATGAGCCCGTTGAAGCCGATCGAATTCCTGCTGTCGCTGATGATCATGAGCCTGATCAGGCTCGCGATCGGCGTCATTCCGATGACGCTGCTCGCGCTGTTCCTGTTTCACTTCAACGTCTATGCGCTCGGCGTCCCGCTGATCGCGTTCTTCTGCAACCTGATCTTCACGAGCTGGTCGGTCGGCATCTTCGTCTCCGGCCTGGTGCTGCGAAACGGCCTCGGCGCCGAGAGCATCGTCTGGACCTTGATGTTCGGCATCATGCCGCTCGCCTGCGTCTACTATCCCGTCAGCGTGCTGCCAGTCTGGTTGCAATATATCGCCTGGACGCTGCCGCCGACCTATGTGTTCGAAGGGATGCGGGCGCTGTTGATCGAAAACACCTTCAGGACCGATCTGATGCTGAGCGCGTTGGCCATCAACGCGGTGCTGTTGGTTGCATCTTTTGGGGCATTCCTTGCCCTTTTGCGCAGCGCCCGGATGCAGGGCTCGCTGCTGTCAGGCGGCGAATAACGTCACATTCTCGTGGATTCAGCCCGGTTTGGGCACCTGGGCCACGTAGATGTACGGAACCATGCATTGACGCAATATTACGCATTCGGCAGTATGCTGCGATGCGAAGAGGAATATAGCGATGCCGATTGGTGAGTTTGGCGGCGCGCCGCCCCTGGTGGCCGAAGGCAGTCCGGTCCTGACGACGCCGATGTACTGGATGTACGAGATGGGGCAAGCCTCTCTCAATCCGGCGCGTGCGATCACGGACGCAACCAAGCTGCTGTTTCAAAATCCCCTCAATCCATGGGCACGCACCGAGGTCGGCAAGTCGGTTGCCGCGGCCTGCGAGTTATTCGAACGCACCACGCGGCGTTACGGCAAACCGGAATGGGGCCTCAACGACACCGAAGTCAACGGCATCCGCGTCCCCGTCGAGGTCCGCTCGGTCTGGGAAAAGCCGTTCTGCCGCCTGCTCTACTTCGATCGCAAATTCACCCGTCCGCTGCGCAGCCCGCAGCCGCGCGTGCTGATCGTCGCGCCGATGTCGGGCCATTACGCGACGCTGCTCCGCGGTACGGTCGAGGCTTTCCTGCCTGCGCATGAGGTCTACATCACCGATTGGGCCGATGCCCGCATGGTGCCGCTCAGCGACGGCCGCTTCGATCTCGACGACTACATCGACTACGTCATCGAGATGCTGCATGTCCTCGGCGGCAACACGCATGTGCTGGCGGTGTGCCAGCCCTCGGTTCCCGTCGTCGCTGCCGTTTCGATTATGGAAGCGCTGCGTGATCCCTTCGTGCCGACCTCGATGACGCTGATGGGTGGCCCGATCGACACCCGGCGTAATCCGACCGCGGTGAACAACCTCGCCCAGGAGCGCGGCATCGACTGGTTCCGCAACCACGTCATCACCAAGGTGCCGTTCCCGCATCCGGGCATGATGCGCGACGTCTATCCGGGCTTCCTGCAGCTCAACGGCTTCATCAGCATGAATCTCGATCGGCATATGGATGCCCACAAGCAGCTGTTCGCCAATCTGGTGAAGGGCGACGGCGACCTCGTCGACAAGCATCGCGACTTCTACGACGAATATCTCGCGGTGATGGATCTCTCGGCCGAGTATTACCTGCAGACGGTCGACACCGTGTTCGTGAAGCATTCGCTGCCGAAGGGCGAGATGACCCATCGCGGAACACGCGTCGATCCCTCCAAGGTCACGCGCGTCGCGTTGATGACGGTCGAAGGCGAGAACGACGACATCTCCGGCATCGGTCAGACCGAAGCAACTCACACGTTGTGCAGCTCGATTCCCGATCACCGCCGCGTTCATTACGTCCAGAAGGGCGTCGGACATTACGGCGTGTTCAATGGCTCGCGCTTCAAATCGGAAATCGTGCCACGCATCCACGACTTCATGGTCTCGGCGGCGAATCCGAGCTCATTGCAGGCGCTCGCAGCCGAATAATCGCGTTTTTCGGCTTTCCCGCTGAAAATCGATGCCCTGTCGGAGGCTCCGACAGGGGCAAGTTCCCGCCAGATTCGCGGTATCTAGGTAGCTTTGTAGGAGTGAGTCCAACCTCACCACTTGGGGGTGCCGCATGCGCTTGGCGGGGGCGAAAAAAGCCGGTTCCAACCCCAGTCTGTAGGGTCTCCCGGACGCCAGACCCCTGTATATTGGGCAAATGATTTGTTTTTGCGCCGAGCGCTTTCCCTGGCGGCGGTTATGGCAGAATCCGGGCGCTCTCCTGCCCCCCGGACTGACAGACATGGCCACTCGCGCACTCCTCTATCGCCGGCCCCACGAGCCGAAGACCCTCCTGATCACCCATGGCTCGCAATATTTTGCGATTCGACTGCGCCGGCATCGCCGCGCGCGTCGTTACACGCTCAGAATTCATCCGAGCGATCGCGAAGCCATCCTCACCATGCCGCCGCGCGGCACGCTCGCCGAAGCAAAAGACTTTGCGCAGCGCCACGGCGCGTGGATCGCGGCACGTCTCGGCCGTTTGCCGAAGGCCGCGCCGTTCCAGCCTGGCACAGTAATACCGCTTCGCGGTGTTTCTCATCGCATCGTTCATCGCGCCGGCACCCGCGGTACGGTGTGGACGGAAGTGCGCGATAGTGGGGAACGCATTCTCTGCGTCGCCGGCGGCGTCGAACATGCGGACCGTCGCGTCAGCGACTTCCTCAAGCGCGAGGCGCGCCGCGATCTTCAGCGTGCCGCGGAAGCCTATGCCGCCGAGCTCGGCGTCAAGGTGAAGCGGCTCTCGATCCGCGATCAATCGAGCCGCTGGGGCTCCTGCACCTCGGCCGGCTCGTTGTCGTTCTCCTGGCGCCTGATCCTCGCGCCGCCCTATGTGCTCGACTATCTCGCCGCGCACGAGGTCGCCCATCTCGTCGAGATGAACCACTCGGCGCGATTCTGGCGCGTCTGCGGCAAGGTCTGCCCGTCGATGGAGCGCGCCAAGAAGTGGCTCGATACATACGGCAACGATTTGCACCGGTACGGGGTCGAGGATTAAGGCTCGTTGATGCCTCATGTGACGCTGTCATCGCCCGCGAAAGCGGGCGATCCCGTATTCCAGAGGCGGCTGTTGTTGAATCGAGAAGCCGCGCCGTATTGGCTTCTCCGCGCCCGCGGCGAATGACAGCCGCGCGCGCGATTCAAGCGTCTGTGCTGCCCGCGCAAGCCGTTGATTTCGTTATCCTCGGCTACTGTGCATGGGGTTGTTTTCGCGCTTTTTTGTTTTGAGGTCACCAAGACCTCAGGTCGGCGCTAGCGATTTCCGCCGAACAGCCGGTCCATCAACCAGCCATCGAGTCCTGCGGCTGCCTCCGGCCGCGCATTGGCGCGCGTGGGGGGCGGGCGATAGCCGCCGTTGCTGGCCGGTGCGGGTCCGGGCGCGGTCGCTGTTGGCGGCGACACTTGCGACGTCGCCTGCGCCAGGTTCGACAGGCCCCAGCCACCTTGCGAGCTCGGCAGCGCTGCCACCGGCACGCCCTCGTGCGCCGTCTTCATGAAGCGCGACCAGACTTCGACCGGCAGGCCGCCGCCGGTTGCCTTCTTGGTCGGCGAGTTGTCGTCATTGCCGAGCCACACGCCGGTGACGAGGTTGGCGGTGTAGCCGATGAACCAGGCGTCACGGTAGTCCTGGCTGGTGCCGGTCTTGCCGGCCGCCGGCCAGCCCGGGATCTCCGCCTTCTTGGCGGTGCCGCTGATCAGCGTTTCCCGCATCATCGCGTTCATCATGCCGACATAGCGCGGGTCGACCACCTGATTGTGCTCGTCCGCCTGGCGCATGTAGAGCAGCTTGCCACCGAGCGTCCTGATCCGCGTGACGACATGCGGCGTCGCCGTGAAGCCGCCATTGGCAAAGGGTGCATAGGCGCCGACCAGCTCGACCATCGAGACTTCGGAGGTGCCGAGCGCGATCGAGGCGTTGGGCTCGAGTTTCGACGAGATGCCGAGCCGGTGCGCGGTGCGCACCACGTTCTTCGGGCCGACCTCGAGGCCGAGGCGGATGGCGACCGTGTTGAGCGACATCGCGAGCGCCTGGGTCAGCGACACCGCGCCGAAATATTCGTGCGTGTAGTTCTCGGGTCTCCAGCCCTTGACCTCGATCGGCGCGTCCTGGCGGATCGTGTCGGGCGTCAGTCCCTGCTCGAGCGCGGTGAGGTACACGAACGGCTTGAACGAGGAGCCGGGCTGGCGCCTGGCGGTGACCGCGCGGTTGTACTGGCTCTCGGAATAGTTCCGCCCGCCCACCATGGCGCGCACCGCGCCGTCAGGCGTCATCGCCACCAGCGCGCCCTGGCTGACGTTGAACTTCACGCTCTTGGCTGCCAGCTCGTCGATGATGGCGGCTTCCGCCACGCTCTGGAGCTTCGGATCGATCGTGGTCTCGACCTTGATGCTCTCGTCGATCTGGCCGACCAGATCGTCCAGCACCTCGCCGATCCAGTCGGCGACGTAGTTGATCGTGCCGGCGCCGACCGGCTTCACATTGTAGGAGGGTTGGCCGATCGAGGCCTGCGCCTGCGCCTCAGTGATGAATTTGGCATCGGCCATCGCCGTGAGCACGATTTTCGCGCGCGCTTCCGCGCCCTCGGGGTTGCGGTTCGGCGCCAGCCGCGAAGGCGACTTGACGAGGCCGGCCAGCATCGCTGCTTCCGCGACGGTGACGTTCTTGGCCGACTTGCCGAAATAGCGTTGCGCGGCGGCCTCGACGCCATAGGCGCCGGAGCCGAAATAGACGCGGTTGAGATAGAGCTCCAAGATCTCGTTCTTGGAATGTTTGCGCTCCAGCCAGATCGCGAGCTCCGCTTCCTGCAGCTTGCGCGCCATGGTGCGCTCCTGGGTCAGGAACAGGTTTTTCGCCAATTGCTGCGTCAGCGTCGAGCCGCCCTGCGACACGCCGCGATGGAGCACGTTGGTGACGAGCGCGCGCAGGATGCCGACGGGATCAATGCCGAAATGCGAATAGAAGCGGCGGTCTTCGATGGCGATGAACGCCTTGGGCAGATATTGCGGCAGATCCTTCAGCGAGACGTTGGCGCCGGCCATCTCGCCGCGCTGTGCCAGCATGCTGCCGTCGATGCCGACGATCTGGATGGTCGGTGGCCGCTTGGGGATTTCCAGCGACTGGATCGGCGGCAGATGAGCGCCGACATAGATCACGACGCCGATCACGGCGATCGCGCCCCACAGGCCCAGCACCGCGCCCCAATAGACCATGCGGCCAAGGCTTGCGCCGATGCGTGACTTGGATCGGCGCTTGGCACTGCCGCGGCCAGCCGGCGCCTTCCGCTCGCGCGGCGTCTCGTCGCCAGCATCCTCGCCCTTGCGCTTGGCGGATGATTTCGTTGATTTCTTCGGCTTGTCATCGCCGCCAGGAATCCGGTCGGCGGCGGTCAGGCGCAGATCGGCGAGTGCTGCAGGCAAGCCGAACAGCGGCTCCTTGCGCCCACCCTTTTTCTTTCCCAACCCCATACGCAAACGCCCGGTCAGCCCGCCCCGCCGCACGCTAGCGGTCGCTGTTTAAGGCCCGGTTACCCAGAGCTTAACGCGTGATTAGGAGGTGCGGCATTCGATGGCCGCAGTTCCGCTGGGAGGTCGGCAGAGCTAGGATCGCCGGCATAAAACAAGAGGAAACTCAGATGGGCCACATCGATCCGACCAAGGAGATTTTCGCGCAGTTCCGGGACAACGACCGTCCCGGCCCGATCCACATGCTCAACCTGGTGCGCTTGCGCAAGGAAGCGGCCTATCCGGATGGCCGCAAGGCGAGCGGCGCGGAAGCCTATGCGGCCTATGGCCGCGAGAGCGGCCCGGTGTTCGAACGCCTCGGCGGCCGCATCGTCTGGCAAGGCAAATTCGAGTTGATGCTGATCGGCCCGGAGACCGAGCGCTGGGACCATTGCTTCATCGCCGAATACCCAAGCGTCGCCGCCTTCGTCGAGATGATCCGCGATCCCGTCTACCGCGAAGCGGTGAAGCACAGGCAGGCCGCGGTGGAGGATTCACGGCTCATTCGGCACGCGGTGCTGCCGGTCGGAAAGAACTTTGGCGAGGTGCCGGATTGATTTGCCGTCATGGCCGGGCTTGACCCGGCCATGCACGCCTTCCTTTGCTGCCGCAAGAACGTGGATGCCCGGGACAAGCCCGGGCATGACGACGTTGAGGCAGTTGCTTACGAGAACTAACCCGCCGGACTCGCATCCTCAATGATCGGGCCGAACAGCTCCCAGCGTTCGCCGTTGAACTTCATCATCTGAAGCTGCTTGTTGACCCGGTAGTCGGTCGGTGAGGTGTTGGCCTTGATGCCGGGCAACGCGGTGTCGCTGGTCACGTCCTTCAGCGACGCGGCCTGCTTCATCACGTTCTCGCGCGTGAGGTCGTCGCCGCACTGCTTCAGCACATGGACCAGCAGCTGCGCCGTGCTGTAGCCGTAGGTGTTGAAGTTCGAATCCTTGTCGCCATCCGGATAATACTTGGCCATGAAGTCGAAATACCTCTTAAGGCCGGCATCGTCCTTCCAGGTCGGATCGAGCGGTTCCTTGCCGTAATTGACGCTAATCAGGCCCTTGGCGGCGTCGAGGCCGGCCGGCTTCAGCACCGCGCCGACCGAGGTGGCGTTGATGTCGACGATCTGCACCGGATGCCAACCCATCTCGGCGATCTTCTTGATCGCCTGCGCCGCCTGCTTCGGCGTGGTGGCGCTGAAGAACAAATCGGCGCCGGCGTCCTTGATCTTGAGGATCTGCGAATCGACAGTCGGATCGGAGACTTCGTAGGAAGCTTCAGTCACGATCATCTTGGCAGCCTTGTCGCCGAGGCCGGCCTTGATGCCGTTCAGATAGTCCTTGCCGAGGTCGTCGTTCTGATAGAGCACGCCGATCTTGGCGTTCGGATGTTCCTTCAGTATGTACTGTCCGTAGATGCGGCCTTCGACGAAGTAGTTGGGGTTGAAGCCCATCGTCCACGGAAAGTTCTTCGGATCCGTGAACCTCGAGGCTCCGGTCGCCGCGAACAGTTGCGGCACCTTCTTCGAATTGAGATATTTCTGCACGGCTGCGTTCACCGGCGTGCCAATGATCTGGAAGGTCAGCAGAACCTCGTCGCTTTCGACCAGCTTGCGAATCTGCTCCACGGCTTTCGGCGGCGAGTAGGCGTCGTCATACTGGATCAGATTGATCTTGCGGCCGTTGACGCCGCCCTGGTCGTTGATCATCTTGAAATAGGCGGCCTGGGTCTTGCCGATCGACGAATAGGCCGACGCCGGTCCAGAAAACGGCATCGTCTGGCCGACTTTGATCTCGGTATCGCTGGCACCCGGATCATATTTCTTCTGGGCATTGGCCGCCGAGACCGACAGCGCCAGGGTCAGCGCCGTTGCCGTGGCCAGATGCAGAATTCCATTCCTCATTCGCATTTCCTCATTGTTTATTGCCGGTGATCAATCGGGTGCGCTCATGCGCGCGGGGCGTCACCGCGGAGGGCGAGTGTGAATGAGGCATTGTTGCAACGCAAGGTGGGCGTGCACCCGCAGTTCGTAGGATACGCAACGTCTCAGCAAGTTCGTTAAGGTGGGCCCAGCCCCGGCGGATGCGCGAAGTGCAGTCCGCCGGGCGTAGCCCACCCTATGAAATCTCCGAGAGACTAACCCGCTGGACCCGCATCCTCCATGATCGGGCCGAACAGCTCCCAGCGTTCGCCGTTGAACTTCATCATCTGCATCTGCTTGTTGACGCGGTAGTCGTTCGGCCCGGTGTTGATCTTGATGCCGGGCAGCGCGAAGCTCGGGGTGAAGTCCTTGATATTGGCGACCTGCTTCATCACGTTCTCACGCGACAGGTCGTCGCCGCACTGTTTCAGAACTTGCGTCAGCAATTCGGCGACGGAATAAGCATAGGTGTTGACGGTGTTGAGCTTGTCGCCTTCGGGGAAATACTTGTCCATGAAGGCGAAGAACGCTTTCACGCCCGGATCGTCCTTCCACTGCGGATCGCCGGGCTCCTTGCCGTATTGGGTCGATATGATGCCCTTGGAGATCTCGAGGCCGGCCGGCTTCAGCGTCGCCGAGATCGGGCTCGCGTTGATGTCGAGAATGTGCACCGGCGTCCAGCCGAGCTCGGCAACCTTCTTGATCGCCTGCGCCGCGAACTTGGGTGTCGAGGCATCATAGAAAAGATCGGCGCCCAACGACTTCAGCTTGACCACCTGCGAGTCCACCGTGGGATCGGTGACCTCGTAGGAGACTTCGCCGACAATCATGCCGGCGGCCTTGTCACCGAGACCGCTCTTGAGGCCGGCGAGATAGTCTCGGCCCATGTCGTCGTTCTGATAGAGCACGCCGATCTTGGCGCTCGGATGCTCTTTGAGGATGTACTTGGCGTAGATGCGCCCCTCGGACACGTAGTTGGGATTGTAGGCGATGGTCCATGGATAGTTCTGCGGATCGTTGAAGCGCGCGGCGCCGGTCGAGGCCAGCAGTTGCGGGATCTTCTTGCCGTTGAGATACTTTTGCACGGCGGCGTTCGCGGCCGTGCCGATGATCTGGAAGGTGAAGAGCACCTCGTCGCCTTCGACGAGCTTGCGCACCTGCTCGACAGTCTTCGGCGGCGAATAGGCATCGTCATACTGGATCAGATTGATCTTGCGGCCGTTGATGCCGCCCTGATCGTTGATCATCTTGAAGTAGGCGGCCTGGGTCTTGCCGATATTGGCATAGACGGAATAGGCGCCGGAGAACGGCACGGTCTGGCCGATCTTGATCTCGGTGTCGCTCGCGCCGGTGTCGTATTTCTTCTGGGCGAGAGCTTGGTTGGCGGAGAACGCGAAGGCGAGCGCCGCCGTGGCAGTGATGAAGGCTCTGCGATTGCTCATGTGGGGTTGTTCCTCCTGACGGAATTTCCGGCCGACGGTCTTGTCCCGTTGATTGCCAACGGTCGCCATCGCTGTCGGAGATTGTGGAGGAACGGCAGGCGACGCGCAAGGATCGCGGCGCCGCGCTATGGCGTCTCAGGCCAGGAACAACGCTAACAGCGCGAGCGCCGCCGGTAGCGCCTGCACCATCAGGATGCGCGTGCTGACGGTCGCTGCGCCATAACCGCCGGCCACGATCACGCAGAGCAGGAAGAATGCCTTGATCTGGAACGCGAAGGCCGGATTGCCGTGCACCAGCCCCCAGACCAGGCCGGCGGACAGGAAGCCGTTATAAAGCCCCTGGTTGGCGGCCAGCACCTTTGTGGTCGCTGCCTTCTCCGGCGTGTTGCGGAAAACCTTCAAGCCCTGCGGCTTGTCCCAGAGAAACATCTCCAGGATCAGAAAGTAAGCGTGCAGTGCGGCGACCAGCGCCACCAGGATATTCGCGATCCAGACCAAGTTGAGCTCCCCCAGCGTCAGCTTTCGGGTGGACGCTAGCCGGCCGGCGTGGCAATTGCGATGGCGTGTTTCGATGCCATGGTGCCGCAATGCCCGCGCGACCGACCAAATCACCTGCAAGCTTCGGCCTCGATCGGCTGGCGACCCCGATCGGGATTGCGCTGCTGGTCACCGACGCTGCGGGCACCTTGCGCGCGCTCGACTGGGCGGATTACGAGCACCGCATGCGCGAGCTCTTGCGCCTGCATTACGGTGTGGTGGAGTTGCGTGACCAGCCCGCGCCCGCAGCCATGCGGACTGCGCTGTCGGATTATTTCGACGGCGATCTCGGCCAGCTCTCAGGCATCGCCTGGCGCATCGCCGGCACGCCGTTCCAGCAGAAGGTCTGGAATGCGTTGGCGCAAATTCCTGCCGGCACCACGATGAGTTACGGCGCGCTCGCCGCCAGGATCGACATGCCCAAGGCCATTCGCGCCGTCGGCCATGCCAACGGCTCCAATCCGATCAGCGTGGTGCTGCCGTGCCACCGTCTGATCGGCGCCGATGGTTCTCTGGTGAAGTACGGCGGCGGCCTCGAGCGCAAGCGCTGGCTGCTGCGGCATGAAGGCGTGGCGGTCGCCCGCCTAAGAATGTGTTGAGCAATCGGTGGCGCTGTGCCTGAAGCTTCGGATGTGGACCCGGGCGAGCCCTGGCCGACTTTCGACGTCCGGCGCGATGATGATGATTCAGCCCGAAATGACCAGAAAGTCACGCCGCCGGCTGAACCGCCTTGTCGCCGGCCATCACGTGGGTCAGCGCGCTCTTGATCGCGGCCTGGCGTGTCGGCGCGCTGATCTGTGCGCCCAGGAGATCGGTGACGTAGAACACGTCGCGGGCGCGCTCGCCGAAGGTCGCGACATGGGCTGAGGCGATGTTGAGGTTGAGCTTCGAGATCGCGGTGGTCAGCTCGTAGAGCAGGCCGGGCCGGTCGAGGCCGGACATTTCGATCACTGTGTAGCGGTCGGACCATTGGTTGTTGATGGTCACTTCCGGCTCGATCACGAACGGCCGCGCCTTGCCGCGCACGGTGCGCCGCGCCACCACCTCGGGCAGACGCAGCTTGCCTTCCAGCACGTCCTCGATCATCTCGCCGATGCGCGTCGCGCGCCGTCCCTCGTCCTCGTCACGGTCGTATTCCCTGGAGATCGAGATCGTGTCGAGCGCGCGGCCATCGGTCGTGGTGTAGATCTGGGCGTCGACGATGTTGGCGCCGGCCGAGGCGCAGGCACCCGCGATGATCGACAGCAGCCAGGGATGGTCGGCGGCGAAGATGGTCAGCTCGGTGACGCCGCGCACCTCGTCGAAGCCGACATTGATCGCGAGCTTGTGGCCGGCCTGCTCGCTGGCACGGACGAAGCGCGCGTGCCGGATCTTGCGCGGCAGCTCGACCTTGAGCCAATAGGCCGGATAGTGCCGGCCGATATAGGCGTCGAGCTCCTCCGCCGGCCATTCCGCGAAGGCGTTACGGAATTCGGCGTATGCGGCCGTGAGGCGCTTGCCGCGGTCAACCTCCGAGAAGCCGCCCGTCAGAACCGGCTCCGTCTCGTAGTACAGCGAGCGCAAAAGCTGCGCCTTCCAGCCATTCCAGACGCCTGGACCGACGCCGCGGATGTCGGCGGTGGTCAGGATCGTCAAGAGCTTCATCTGCTCGACCGACTGCACCACGGCGGCGAAATTCTCGATGGTCTTGCGGTCGGAGAGATCGCGCGACTGCGCGACCGTGGACATCGTCAGATGCTCCTCGATCAGCCAGGCCACGAGTTCGGTGTCGGCCGGACTGAAGCCGAGCCGTGGGCAAAGCCGTCGCGCCACCTTGGCGCCGGCGATCGAGTGGTCCTCGGGCCGACCCTTGGCGACGTCGTGCAGCAGCGTCGCGATGTAGATCACGGAGCGATGCTCCGGCCGGATCTTGCGCATCAGGTCGCTTGCCACCGCGAATTCCTCGATGCCGCCGCGTTCGATGTCCTGGAGGAAGCCGACGCAGCGGATCAAATGCTCGTCGACGGTGTAGTGATGATACATGTTGAACTGCATCATCGAGACGATCTTGCCGAAGGCGCGGATGAAATGGCCGAGCACGCCGGTCTCGTTCATCCGCCGCAGCACGATTTCCGCGTTGTCGGATGTCAGGATCTCCATGAACAGCCGGTTGGCTTCGGGATTCTCGCGCATCTGCGCGTTGATCAGGCCGAGCGAGCGCGTCACGTCGCGCATCGCGTCCGGGTGGAAGGCGAGATTGTTCTTCTGCGCCAGGCGGAAGATGCGGATCAAATTGACCGGATCGTGCTTGAACACGTCGGGCGCGGCGACGTTGATGCGGTTGTTGTCGACGATGAAGTCGTCGCTGTCGGGCACCCGCCGCTTCACCGCGGTGGGGCGAAGCCGCGCCATCATCCGGCTCAGCACCGGCGCGGGCTTGGCCTGCTGGTCCTCGAGCTTGGCGCAGAGGATGGCGGTGAGATTGCCGACTTCCTTGGCGACCAGGAAGTAGTGCTTCATGAAGCGTTCGACGTCCTGCATGCCGGGATGCGAGGTGTAGCCGAGCCGGACCGCGATCTCGCGCTGGAGGTCGAAGGAGAGGCGCTCTTCAGGGCGACCGGAGTAAAAGTGAAGATTGCAGCGCACCGACCAGAGGAAGTCGGCGCAGCGGCGGAAGGTGCGGTATTCCTGCGCGTCGAACACGCCGCGGTCGACCAACTCGTCGGTGTCGCTCACGCGGTAGACGTATTTCGCGATCCAGAACAGCGTGTGCAGGTCGCGCAGGGCACCCTTGCCGTCCTTGACGTTGGGTTCGACCAGATATCGCGATTGGCCGCCGCGGCGATGCCGCTCCTCACGCTCGGCGAGCTTTGCGGTGACGAACTCGGACGCGGTGCCTTGCACGACTTCCTTGTCGAAGCGGGCGACCAGCTCGTCATAAAGCGGCCGGTCGCCAGTAAGGAAGCGCGTCTCCAGGATCGCGGTGCGGATGGTCATGTCGCCGCGCGCCTGCCGGATCGACTCGTCGACCGAGCGCGTGGCGTGACCGACCTTCAGCCCCATGTCCCAGAGGCAATAGAGAATGGCCTCGGCGACCTGCTCACCCCAGGCGGTCTGCTTGTAGGGCAGGATGAAGAGCAGATCGATGTCGGACTCGGGAGCCATCAGGCCGCGGCCATAGCCGCCGGTCGCCACCACTGCCATGCGCTCGGCACCGCTCGGGATCGGCGAGCGGTAGAGATGACGAGTTGCCGCCGAATACAGGATGCGGATGATCTCGTCCTGCACGTGGCACAGCCGCTCGGCGCAGCGCCGGCCGTGACGGTCCTTCAGCAGGATCGTCTGTGCCGCAGCGCGCGACGCAATCAGCTCGGCCTTGAGCAGTTGCGCCATGGCCGTGCGGAACGCGTCCTCGCGTCCCTGGTGCTTCTCGGCAAGCGCATCGACCGCGGCGGTGATCCGCGCGGTGTCGAAGCGATCGTCCACCTCGGCCTTCTGCTCAGTCGCAACGCTGTCCATGTCTCACCGGATATAAGAGGCGGCCGGCCCTGTCACCCGCCATTCTCTCGCAATAGTCGTTCCATGCTGGAAAGGTGCGGCTTTGGGCAAAGCTGTTCTCAGCCGGCGCGCTTTCGAGGGATGGATTTTCTCGTTGACCTCTAGACATAACTCATTGAAAAACAATGAAGTTTTGAGGAGGCCGGGCATGATCAGGATTACACGACGCATACTGTTGGCGGGAGCGGTCGCTCTCGCAATGTCCCCCGTGGCGCGGGCGGCGGATCCGCTCAAGGAAATCCGTATCGACTGGGCGACCTATAATCCGGTGTCGATGGTCCTGAAGCAGAAGGCGCTCCTGGAAAAAGAGTTCGCCAAGGACGGCATCACCGTCACCTGGGTGCAGTCGGCCGGCTCCAACAAGGCGCTCGAATTCCTCAACGCCGGTTCGATCGACTTCGGCTCGACCGCGGGCTCGGCGGCGCTGGTCGCCCGTATCAACGGCAACCCGATCAAGTCGATCTACGTCTATTCGCGGCCCGAATGGACGGCGTTGGTGACATCAAAGGATTCCAAGATCGCTAATGTTGTCGACCTCAAGGGCAAGCGCGTCGCGGTAACGCGCGGCACCGATCCGCACATCTTCCTGGTGCGCGCGCTGCTTGGCGCAGGTCTCACCGAAAAGGACATCACGCCGGTGCTGCTCCAGCACGCCGACGGCAAGACCGCGCTGATCCGCGGCGACGTCGATGCGTGGGCCGGGCTCGATCCGATGATGGCGCAGGCCGAGGTCGAGGAGGGCGCGAAACTGTTCTACCGCAAGGCCGACGCCAACACTTGGGGCATCCTCAATGTGCGCGAGCAGTTTTTGAAAGACTATCCGGACGCCGCCCGCCGCGTGCTCGCGGTGTACGAAGAGGCGCGCAAATACTCGCTGGCGAATTACGACGAGCTCAAGAAGACCTTCATCGCCGTGACCAAGCTGCCGGAACCTGTCGTCGACAAGCAGCTCAAGGAGCGCACCGAGCTGACCCACAGCCGCATCGGCGCGCCCCAGCGCGAGTCGATCCTCGCCGCAGGCCTCGCCCTGCAACAGGCCGGCGTGGTCGATGCCAAGGTCGATGTGAAGGCGACGCTCGATGCTCTGATCGATGACCAGGTCCCGCTGCCGACGAATTAAGGTGCTCTTTCCCTCCCCCCTTGTGGGGGAGGGTGCCTCGCGAAGCGAGGCGGGTGAGGGGTATCTTTCCTCACGATCGGTATTGCGAGCCGAGAGAATCCCTCATCCGGCGCCATAGCCGACGCGAAGCGTCGGCGTTCTTTTAAGGACGGCGGCTGAAGGTCGCCTATGCCACGTTCTCCCACAAGGGGAGAAGGGAAAAGCAGCGGAGGGCGCGGCAAGAGTAGTGTTGCATTCCCTGACGAGACGCGCTTCCTACCGGCCATGATCTCTGAGGCGCCAGTCCTGCAACAGACCACGGAACCGGCCGAAAGCGCCGCCGCGCCTTCGTGGTTGTCGCGTTATGCGTGTCCATTGCTGGGTGTGTTGCTGCCGCTGACCCTCGCGCTCGGTTGGGAGTTCCTGGTCTGGCGCGGCTGGTCCAATGGCCGGCTGGTGCCGCCGCCCTCGCGCGTGTTCGCCACCATCGTTGATCTTGCCCGCTCCGGCGAGTTGGTCCGTCACATCGCCGCGACACTGTGGCGCGTTGGTCTTGGCTTTGCGTTCGGCGTGGTCGCGGGCACCTTGCTCGGCGCCATATCCGGCTATTGGTCGCTGGCGCGGCGGCTGCTCGATCCGACCGTGCAGGCGCTGCGCGCTATCCCCTCGCTGGCCTGGGTGCCGCTGTTCATTCTCTGGCTCGGCATCTTCGAGACCTCGAAGATCGCGCTGATCGCGGTCGGCGTGTTCTTCCCGGTCTATCTCGGCGTGATGGGCGCGATCCTCATCGTCGATCGCAAGATCGTCGAGGTCGGTCGCACCTTCCGTCTCTCTGGACCTGCCATGATCCGGCGGATCCTGCTGCCTGCGGTGCTGCCGGCCTATGTCGTGTCCTTGCGCGTCGGTCTTGGTCTGGGCTGGATGTTCGTGGTGGCGGCCGAGCTGATCGGCGCGTCCGAAGGCCTCGGCTATCTCCTGCTCGACGGCCAGCAGCTCGGCAAGCCCGCGCAGATCCTCGCCGCCATCGTGATCTTCGCGATCCTCGGCAAGCTCACGGACTGGTTGATCGAGATCGCGGCTGCGCCCTTCCTGCGCTGGCAGGACGCCTTCGGGCGTACGGTGGGAGCATAAGGCGATGCTGGCGCTCGACCGGGTCAGCAAGACCTATCCCAACGGCGTGCAGGCGCTGGCGCGCTTCTCCGCCGAGATCAGGCAAGGCGAGATCGTCGCCATCATCGGCGGCTCGGGCTGCGGCAAGTCCACGCTGCTGCGCGCCATCGCCGGCCTCGACCGCGCAAGCTCGGGCGCGGTGACGCTCGACAACGAGGCGATCGCCGCGCCGCATGCCAAGATCGGCATCATCTTCCAGGAGCCGCGGCTGCTGCCCTGGCTCAGCGTCGCCGATAATATCGGCTTCGGTCTTGCCGATGGGCCCGCGACCGAGCGGCGTGAAAAGGTGGCGCGTGCGCTCGAGCGTGTCGGGCTGGCCGAAAAGGCGCAGGCGTGGCCGCGCGAGCTCTCGGGCGGGCAGGCACAGCGCGTCGCGATCGCCCGCGCGCTGGTGCCGCAGCCCGAGGTGCTCTTGCTCGACGAGCCGTTCTCGGCGCTCGACGCTTTCACCCGCCGCGACCTCCAGGATCATCTGCTCGATGTCTGGGCCGACACGCGGCCGACGCTCATCCTCGTCACGCATGACGTCGACGAGGCCGTGGTGCTGGCCGACCGCGTGCTGGTGATGCGGCCGCGGCCGGGCCGGCTGTTCGACCAGATCGAGATCAATCTCGGCCGGCCGCGCGACCGCAATTCGCCGCTGTTCGAGAATTTCAAGCGGAGTGTGCTGACGTCACTCGACCGTTCGCTCGACCGCAGCGTGCCCGACCGTGACGCAACCCAGGGTCCCGGTCAGGCCATGTGGTGGTGACAATTTCGCTCCGAGCCGGTACATCGCAAGCCGGTACTTCGTAGAGACGATTTTCCCGGGAGAGACAAAATGGACGCCGCAGCACTGCGCCAGATGCAGGCCCCGATCAAGGAGCGCTACAAGACCGACCCCAAGACCGCGATGATCACGTTGAAGGCCAAGGGCTCGACCGACAGCGAGGGCATCGCCTGCAAGGTCGAGACCGGCCGCGCCATCGCAATGGCCGGCCTGCATCCCGCGACCGGCGGCTCCGGCCTGGAGCTTTGCTCCGGCGACATGCTGCTGGAGGCGCTGGTCGCCTGCGCCGGCGTCACGCTGAAATCCGTCGCGACCGCCATCGAGGTGCCCTTGAAGACCGGCAACGTCTACGCCGAGGGCGATCTCGATTTCCGCGGCACGCTCGGCGTCGACAAGGAGACGCCGGTCGGCTTCGCCGAGATACGCCTGCGCTTCGACGTCGACACTGATGCGCCGCAAGACAAGCTCGACCTGCTGCTCAAGCTCACCGAGCGCTATTGCGTGGTCTATCAGACCATCAAGAACGGCCCGAAGGTCTCGGTGTCGATGCAGCGGATGTAGCGAGCGAAGGCCGCTCGCTCGCCCAACAATTCGTGTCGTCTCGGCGAAGCCCGGGACGACAAAAGAAAAAAATGTCCCCCGAGCTCCACTTCATCCTCATCCTCGTTCTGCGCATGATGGTCGCGGCGGCGTTCGTCGTGACGGCTTCGATCATCACCGAGCGCTCAGGGCCGGTGATCGGCGCGCTGGTCGCGACCTTGCCGGTTTCGGCCGGGCCATCCTACGTCTTCCTCGCGCTCGACCACGATGCCGCCTTCATCGCGCAGGGCGCACTGTCGAGCTTGCCGGTCAATGCAGCGACGATCTTCATGTGCGTTACCTATGTGGTGCTGGCACAGCGGCGCAGCCTTCTGGTGAGTTGCGGAAGCGCGGTCGCGGTCTGGATCGTGTTCGCATCGATCATCAAGCAGTTCGACTGGTCGCTCACCGCCGGGCTCGCCGCCAATCTGATCGCGTTCGGCATCTGCATTCCGCTGCTCGCGGGCTATCGCCACGTGAAGATGCCGCTGGTGACGCGGCGTTGGTATGACGTGCCGATGCGGGCATTGCTGGTGGCGACGCTCGTCGCCATCGTCGTCTCGACATCGAGTTCGGTCGGCCCCCGCATCAGCGGCATCATCGCGCTCTACCCGGTCGTGTTCACCAGCATCATGGTGATCCTGCATCCGCGCATCGGCGGCCCTCCGACTGCTGCGGTGCTGGCCAACTCCGCCTGGGGTCTGCTCGGATTCGGCATGGCAATCGCGGTGTTGCACGTCGGCGCCGCCAATTTCGGCTCCGCGATCGGGCTCTGCATGGGGCTTGCGACCTGCGTCGTTTGGAATCTGACGCTGTGGTGGAACGGGCGAAGGAAGCGATTGGCGCATTAGGCTCGTCATAGCGAGGAGCGAAGCGACGAAGCAATCCAGACTGCCGCCGCGAAGAGATTCTGGATTGCTCCGCTCCGCTCGCAATCACGATTGCGGAAGGACCGCTCACTGCTTCGGCAGCTTGGCCTTCAAAGCATACAGCGCATCGAGCGCTTCGCGTGGCGACATCTCGTCCGGATGTAGCGCCTTCAGCGCGTCCATCAGCAGTTCGGCCTCGCTCAGTGGGGCGGCTTCTGCGGCGGCGCGCGAGGGCACTGCGAACAGCGGCAGATCGTCGGCGAGCGCGCGTGCGGTCTGGCCGCGGTCCTGAGCTTCCAGCTTCGCCAGTACCGATTTGGCGCGCGTGATCACGGCCGGCGGCAGGCCTGCGAGCTTGGCGACCTGGATGCCGTAGGAGCGATCGGCCGAGCCTGGCAACACCTCGTGCAGGAACACGACGTTGCCCTGCCATTCCTTCACCCGCACGGTCGCGTTGAACATCCGCGGCAGTTTTGCGGAGAGGGCGGTCAGTTCGTGGTAATGCGTCGCGAACAGCGTGCGGCAACGATTGCTCTCGTGCAGATGCTCGATCGCGGCCCAGGCGATCGAGAGGCCGTCGAAGGTCGCGGTGCCGCGGCCGATTTCATCGAGGATCACGAGCGCGCGCTCGCCGGCCTGGTTCAGGATCGCGGCCGTCTCGACCATCTCGACCATGAAGGTGGAACGGCCGCGGGCGAGATCGTCGGCGGCGCCGACACGCGAGAACAGGCGGTCGATGATGCCGATCCGCGCCCGTGTCGCCGGCACGAAGCTGCCGATCTGGGCAAGCAACGCAATCAGCGCGTTCTGGCGCAGGAAGGTCGACTTACCGGCCATGTTCGGACCGGTCAGCAGCCAGAGCTGGCCGGATTTTTGCGCAGGGCCCGGCGAGAGGTCGCAGGCATTGGCGATGAACGGCTCGCCATTGCGCTTCAAGGCCTGCTCGACCACCGGATGACGGCCGGCCTCGATGGCAAAGCCGAGAGACAAGTCCACCTCGGGCCGCACATAGGTCTCGTCGATCGCCAGCTTGGCAAGCGACGTCGCGACGTCGAGCAGCGCAAAGGCGTGGGCGGCGGCGCGCAGCTCCTCGCTGATTGCCAACGCCTTGGTGCAGAGCCGCTCGAAAATTTCGAGCTCGAGCCCGAGTGCGCGGTCGCCGGCATTGGCGATCTTGGCTTCGATCTGCCCCAGTTCCGAGGTGGTGAAGCGGACCTGGCCGGCCAGCGTCTGGCGGTGGATGAAAGTCGCGTTCAGCGGCGCCGACATCAGCTTGTCGCCGTGCTGCGCGGTAACTTCGACGAAATAGCCGAGCACGTTGTTGTGCCGGATCTTGAGACCCTTCACACCGGTGTTGTCGGCGTAGCGCGCCTGCATCGAGGCCACCACCAGGCGCGAGGCGTCGCGCAGGTTTCGCGTTTCGTCCAGCGCAGGCTCATAGCCCTGGCGAACGAACCCGCCGTCGCGCTTGATCAGCGGCAGTTGATCGTCGAGCGCCCGGGCGAATTCCGCCGCGAGCTCGCGCGACGGTCTTTGCAGCGCCGCCATCACCGCGGCGATCTCCTGCGGCGGCTGGTCGAGTTCGCCAAGCCGCGTCAGCACCTGGTCGGCGGCGATGATGCCGTCGCGCAGGCCGGCGAGGTCGCGCGGCCCGCCGCGGCCGACGGATATACGGGCCAGCGCCCGCGACATGTCCGGAGCGCCGCGCAGGATGCTGCGGATGTCCTCGCGCGCGGCCGAGTCGGCAACGAAGCTGCCGACGGCATCGAGCCGCCGCGCAATCGCCGCCGCATCGGTCAGCGGCGCGGCAAGCCGCTGCGCCAGCAGGCGCGAACCGGCCGAGGTCACCGTGCAGTCGATCGCATCGAGCAGTGAGCCGCGGCGTTCTCCGGCCAGCGTCCGCGTCAGTTCGAGATTGGCGCGAGTGGCGGGATCGATCGCCATGGTCGCACCCGAGGCTTCACGCGCTGGCGGCGAAAGCGGCGGATGCTTGCCGACCTGGGTGCGGTCAACATAGGTGACGGCAGCGGCGGCAGCAGTGGCTTCCAGCCGCGTGAGCTGCGACAGTCCGTCCATGGTCGCGACGGCAAAATAGTCGCACAGCCGCTTCTCGGCGGTGGCGCCGTCGAAGACGTCGCGGGTCAGCGGCGTCACCGCCGGCAGCTCGCGCAGGGTCTGTCCGAGCTCGCTATCGTTATAGAGTGCGTCGGTGACGATCACCTCGTTCGGATTGATGCGCGCGAGCGTGGCGGCGAGTTCGCCGCCCGAACATTCCGTCACCATGAATTCGGCGGTCGAGATGTCGATCCAGGCGAGGCCAAAGCGGTCACCGCCCGCCGATGAGCGCGCGCGCGCGAGCGCCAGCAGGTAATTGTTGGCGCGCGCGTCGAGCAGCGTGTCCTCGGTCAGCGTGCCCGGCGTGACCAGGCGCACCACGCCGCGGCGCACGACGCTCTTGTTGCCGCGCGCCCTGGCGGCGGCGGGATCCTCGGTCTGCTCGCACACTGCGACCCGGTGGCCGCCGGCGATCAGCCGGTGCAGATAATCCTCGGAGCGCTCGACCGGCACGCCGCACATCGGGATATCGGCGCCTTGATGTTTGCCGCGCTTGGTCAGCACGATGCCGAGTGTCCTGGAGGCGATCTCTGCGTCCTCGAAGAACAGCTCGTAAAAGTCGCCCATCCGGTAGAACAGCAAGAGGCCCTGATGCGCCGCCTTGATTTCAAGGTACTGTTCCATCATCGGCGTGACGCGCGCGGCGGCTTCCGCCTGCGGGGCGGCCGCTTCGTCGGGGGGCGGCACTGGGATCGGCTGTTGCATCGTCATGGGCGGCGCAACCTACAAAATTTCACCCCGCGCTCCTATCGCTTTGGCCGGGGAGGGGAGGTTTTCCACGTTGTCCGCACCGCGGCATGCGCAACTCGCGTGCGCACCCCTCGGAACACGGGCGTATCGGTCAATTGACCTGCCGCGGGCGCCCTCCTAAAACTCCGTCGACATTGAAGAATTTAGGCCGGATCGCGGCATTCAGGGAGAACAACGATGCGTGACGTCTTTATCTGCGATGCCGTGCGGACCCCCATCGGTCGTTTTGGCGGCTCGCTCGCCAAGGTGCGTGCCGACGACCTTGCGGCGGCCCCGATCAAGGCTCTGATGGCCAAGCACCCCAATCTCGATTGGGCACAGGTTGACGAGGTCTTCTTCGGCTGCGCCAACCAGGCCGGCGAGGACAACCGCAACGTGGCACGCATGGCGCTGCTGCTTGCGGGTCTGCCGGATTCGGTTCCGGGCCAGACCCTGAACCGGCTCTGTGCCTCCGGCCTCGATGCGGTCGGTGCCGCCGGCCGCGCCATCCGTTCCGGCGAGATCGAGCTTGCGATTGCCGGCGGCGTCGAATCCATGACGCGCGCGCCCTTCGTGATGGGCAAGGCGCAGGAAGCGTTCTCGCGCTCGGCTGAGATCTTCGACACCACGATCGGCTGGCGCTTTATCAATCCGCTGCTGAAGGCGCAGTATGGCGTCGACGCGATGCCCGAGACCGGCGAGAACGTCGCCGAGGAATTCCAGGTCTCGCGCGCCGATCAGGACGCCTTCGCGATCCGCTCGCAGCAGCGCGCGGGTGCCGCGATCGCGGCCGGCTATTTTGCGGAGGAAATCACCCCGATCACCATTCCCGGCGGCAAGGCCGGCCCTGTGACCGTCGACAAGGACGAGCACCCCCGCCCCGAGACCACGCTCGAAGCCCTGACGAAGCTCAGGCCGATCGTGCGCAATCCCGGCACGGTGACCGCCGGCAACGCCTCCGGCGTCAATGACGGCGCTGCCGCGATGATCCTGGCGTCCGAGGCTGCCGTGAAGAAGCACGGCCTGACGCCGCGCGCGCGCATCCTCGGCCTCGCCTCGGCCGGCGTGCCGCCGCGCATCATGGGCATCGGCCCGGTGCCGGCCACCCGCAAGCTGATGGAGCGTCTCGGCAAGAAGATCAGCGATTTCGACCTGATCGAGCTCAACGAAGCCTTCGCCTCGCAGGGTATCGCCTGCATGCGCCAGCTCGGCGTTGCCGACGATGCCGACTTCGTAAATCCGCATGGCGGCGCGATCGCACTCGGTCATCCCCTCGGCATGAGCGGCGCGCGCCTTGCGCTCACCGCCGTGCACGGCATGGAGAAGCGCGGCGGCAAGCTGGCGCTCGCCACCATGTGCGTCGGCGTCGGCCAGGGCGTTGCCGTCGCGATCGAGAAGCTGAACTGACGGGACGGGTAGCGTTCCGTCATCCCGGAGCCGGGTGCCCCAGACTCGTCATGGCCGGGACAAGCCCGGCCATGACGCAAGGTGAGGGGAGCATCCCATGATCATCGCGCGCGAGCAGGACGTCACGGCCGCGGCATTGGCGGTGATGGAGCACACGTCCGATCCCCGGCTGCGCCAGATCATGGTCTCCCTGGTCAAGCATCTGCACGGTTTTGTTCGCGACGTTCGCCTGACCGAGAAGGAATTCCGCGACGCCACGGCTGTGATCGCCGAACTCGGCAAGCTCTCGACCGACACGCATAATGAGGTCGTGCTGATGGCAGGCTCGCTCGGCGTCTCGCCGCTGGTGTGCCTGCTGAACAATGGCGATGAAGGCAACACGGAAACCGACCAGTCGCTGCTCGGACCGTTCTGGCGGTTGAACTCGCCGCGGGTGGAAAATGGCGGTTCGATCGTCCGCTCCGAGACACCGGGCGCGCCGCTGTTCGTCAACGGCCGCGTCGTGGACAAGGACGGTCGCCCCGTCGCCGGCGCCGAGGTCGACGTCTGGCACGCGTCGCCGGTTGGTCTCTATGAAAATCAGGACCCCGAGCAGGCCGACATGAACCTGCGCGGCAAGTTTACGACCGACCAGGACGGAGCCTTCTCTTTCCGCTCCGTGATGATGGTCGGCTATCCCATTCCGACCGAGGGCGTGGTCGGCCGCCTCCTGGAGGCGCAGAGCAGGCATCCCTATCGTCCAGCGCACCTGCACGCGTTGGTCTTCAAGCCCGGATTCAAGGTGCTGATCTCGCAGGTCTACGACCCCGCCGATCCGCATATCGATAGCGACGTGCAGTTCGGCGTGACGAAGGCACTGGTCGGCAAGTTCCTGCGGCGTGACACGCCACATCCGACCGAGCGCGACGTCGCGACGCCCTGGTATTCGCTCGACCATGTCTACCGGCTCGAAGCCGGCGAGGCCGTCCTGCCGCGTCCGCCGATCAAATAGGGCGCAAAGCCGCTTCCCCCAATTAGTTATATCCTATAATGATTGGCGGAAGCGTAGACCGGTCGGAAAAGGGCCGGGGGAGGAGTTCGCCAATGACATTCATCTATCCCGTCGACAGCAACACGGCGCATCCGTTGCCGCTGTCGCCCGAGTACAAGAGCTCGATCAAGCGCGCGCCGAACAAGCCATTGATCCCGATGCGCCATACGCTGTCGGAGCTGACCGGCCCGGTCTACGGCCACGAGACCGTGCGCAAGGGCGACAACGACCTCACCACCCAACACACCGGCGAGCCGCTCGGCGAACGCATCATTGTGCACGGCCATGTGCGCGACGAGGACGGCCGGGGCGTGCCGAACTCGCTGGTCGAGATCTGGCAGGCGAATTCCTGCGGCCGTTACGTTCACGTCCGCGACCAGCATCCGGCGCCGCTCGATCCGAACTTTACGGGCGCCGGCCGCACCGTGAGCGACGCCGCCGGTTACTATCGCTTTGTCACGATCAAGCCTGGCGCCTATCCCTGGGGCAACCATCACAACGCCTGGCGTCCCGCACACATCCATCTCTCGGTGTTCGGCCATTCCTTCGTCACGCGTCTCGTGACGCAGATGTACTTCCCAGCCGATCCGCTGTTCCCGTTCGATCCGATCTTCAATTCGGTGCCGGACGAAAAGGCGCGGGCGCGGATGGTGTCGTCGTTCGATCTCGAGAACACCCAGCCCGAATGGGCGCTGTGCTACCGCTTTGACATTGTGCTGCGCGGCAAGAACGCCACCCCTATGGAGAACCATTAAGTGCAGGACAATGGGATCACGCCGTCGCAGACCGTCGGCCCGTTCTTCAAATACGGCCTGACGCCGACCGGCGAGTATGCCTGGAACGATGCGTTCACCAACTCGACCCTGACGCCCGACGTCACCGGCGATCGCGTCCGGATCGAGGGCCGCGTGTTCGACGGCGATGGCGTCGTTGTGCCTGATGTCATGCTGGAGATCTGGCAGGCCGACGCGCAGGGGCGCTTTGCCGATCCGCAGGACAAACGCGCGCTGCCGAATGCGAGCTTCCGCGGCTTTGCCCGCTGCGGCACCGACAAGGACGGCAATTATTCCTTTGAAACCATCAAGCCGGGTGCGGTGCCCGATCCCGACGGCAAGCCGCAGGCACCGCATATCCTGCTTGCGGTGTTTGGCCGCGGCATGTTGCGACATCTCTACACCCGCATCTATTTCAGCGACGAGGCCGGCAATGCCGCCGATCCCGTGCTGGCGGTGGTGCCGGCCGACCGCCGCGCCACGCTGACCGCCGTGCGCGAGGCCGGCAAGCCGGTTTACCGGCTCGATCTGCGGCTTCAGGGCGACAACGAGACGGTGTTTTTCGACGTCTGATCCCAGCCTCGTCCCGGACAGGCGGAGCGCCGATCCGGGACGACAGCGGAGGACGGGCCTGATTTCGCTGCCCGAAACCGTTCACCTGACGCCGTTTCCCGTATTTTTCCGGAGTTCGTGCGATGCAATTTCCGCGGGATGCAATCCCGTGTTTACCGTAATCCTTTAGGGTCCGTGGGATTCAGCGCGGCCCATTGGATTGTTCCATGAAAATTCGCCTTTCGCTTTCTTCCGCAATCATTGCTTTCGGCATCGTTCTGGCGATCGGTTTCACCGCCGTGGTCTCCACCAGCCTTTACGCCTTGAAAGAGCTCAAGGTCGGCGGCCCGCTCTATTCCGACATCAAGCTCGGCAATGATCTCATCGCCGACATCCTGCCGCCGCCGGAATATGTGATCGAGGCCTATCTCGAGGCCACGCTCGCCATGCGCGAGCCCGACCAGCTGGCGGCCCATGGCGAACGCCTGGTCCAGCTCCGCAAGGACTACGACGAGCGCAAGGCATTCTGGGTCACCTCCAGCCTCTCGGCCGACCTGAAAACGGCTCTGGTGTCGAAATCCGACGCCGAGGTGCAGAAGTTCTGGAAGCTGTTGTCCGACCAGCTCCTCCCCGCACTCAAGGCCAAGGACACGGCCGCTTCCGAGCGCGCCTACGCGCAGCTCAAGGACGCCTACAGCGCGCACCGCGCCGTCATCGACAGCATCGTCGAGAGCGCCAACAAGCAGAATGCCGACATGGAGAAGCTGGCCGCGGACCGCGACAGCTCCATGCTTTATATCCTCCTCGGCGTCTCCACCGCCGTCCTCGCCTTCATTGCGGCGGGCCTGCTCGGCGTCGCCCTCGGCGTGATGCGCCCGATCGTGCGCATGACCAGCACGATGCAAAAGCTCGCAACCGGCGATCTCGCCGCCGACATCCCTTTCGCGCACCGGCAGGACGAAGTCGGCTCGATGGCGGGCGCACTCCTGGTGTTCAAGCAGGCGGCGATCGAGAATTCCCGCCTGCGCGAGGAGCAGTTGCAGAAGGCGCAGGAGGCGGCGCTCGCCAAGCGCGGCGCCCTGCACCGGATGGCCGAAACCGTCGAGCGCGAGACCGGCCGCTCGGTCGACACCGCGAGCGCCGCGACGCAAGGTGTGGAGCGTGCCGCCTCCAGTCTGTCCGAGATCGCAAGGTCGCTCTCGACACAATCGCAGGCGGTCGCAGCCGCCTCCAACCAGGCTCTCGGCAGCTCGCAGACCGTCTCGGCAGCAGCTGAAGAACTCAGTGCTTCGATCCGCGAGATCGCAACCCAGGTCGCGCGGACCAGCACGGTGACGAAATCGGCGGTCGCCGGTCGGGAACAGGCGCGCTCGACCATCCAGACGCTGGCCGGATCGGTGAAGAAGATCGCAGAGGTCTCCGACCTCATCGGCGGCATCGCCGGCCAGACCAATCTGCTGGCACTCAACGCCACCATCGAGGCGGCGCGCGCCGGGGAGGCCGGCCGTGGCTTCGCGGTGGTCGCCGCCGAAGTGAAATCCCTCTCCGACCAGACCGCCAAATCCACCGAGGAGATCGCGCGGCTGATTGCCGAGATCCAGGCCTCGACGCAGGCCGCAGTCGATGCCGTCGAAACCATGGGAGGCCACATCGTCGAGATCGACGGCGTTGCCACCTCGGTTGCCGCCGCGATGGAAGAGCAGGACGCGGCGACGCGAGAGATCACGCGGTCGATCTCCGAATCGGCTTCCGCGGCCAAGGAGGTCTCGGCCAAGATCGGTGATGTCAGCCGCGACGCCGCCTCCGTGAACGAGCGCGCCGCGGAGGTCAGACAGGCGATCGCCGGCATGGCGGCCAATCTCGAACAGCTCCGGTCGGTCGTGGTCCGGACGGTGCGCGACTCGACAGCGGCGGCTTGAGTCGGGGCGCGGGGTCGTTCGCTGGCGCCTGCGGCCGTGATCGTGCAGTGTGACGCGGGACAGGGGCATCGTGGTTATGACACCTCCACAATTGCCAGCGGTCGTTGAGCCCGCCCAGCTGACGGCAGCGCTGCGCAGGAGTGGCGTACTGGACGCGGGCGCAGTGCGCGAAGTGAAGGTGCTGCATCAGCACCCGGCCATGGTGTCGCAGGTCATCCGCCTTGGGCTGCGCTATGTCGGGGAATCCGCCGGGGCACCGCCCTCCGTCATCCTCAAGATGCCGCATCCGACCTACGCCAAGGCGTTGGCCAATTCCGGTCGGCAGGAAGTGGCCTTCTACACTCATCTTGCGCCGAATATGCCGTCGCAGATCGTGCCGCGCTGCTACGATGGTCATTTCGACGAGGAGAGCCAGGACTGGCATCTGCTGCTCGAAGATCTCACCGACAGCCATGACGTTGCAGCTGACTGGCCATTGCCGCCCTCACGCGATCAGGCGATGGCGATCGTAACGGCGCTCGCCCGCTGGCATGCGTCTTGGTGGGACCATCCGGGTCTCGGCGACACCATCGGCACCTGGATGAGCCTTGATGATACGGCGAGTCTGATAGAGACATTCGCCGGCCATTACGACCGCTTCGCCGATTTGCTTGGTGATCGCCTCAGTGAGGAGCGGCGAACCCTGTATCGGCGCTTCATCGACAAGGCCGAGCAACTGTTGCAACGCTACCATTCACATCGCCATGTGACCATCGCTCACGGCGATGCCCATACCTGGAATTTCCTGCTGCCACGCGCGGGCATCGCTGACGCTGTGCGCATTTTCGATTTCGATCATTGGCGCATCAACGTTCCTACCCACGACCTTGCCTATATGATAGCGACGCAATGGTATCCAGAGCGCCGGCAGGCGCTCGAACGCCCGCTGCTCAATCGCTATCACGAGATGCTGATGGCGCACGGTGTCAGCGGCTACACGCGCGGCGCGCTCGACCAGGACTATCGGCGGTCGGTGCTGTGGCACATCGCCAAGCCAGTCTGGCAGTGGAGCATCAACATCCCGCCGGTGATCTGGTGGAATAATCTGGAGCGGGTGATGATGGCGGTCGAGGATCTGGGCTGCGAGGAGCTTTTGGGGTAGGGACGACGGCATCACTCCATCACCGCATGTTCCGGCCCCGCTGCCTGCTTGCGCAGGGTGGCCTTGGTCGAGCCGATCAGCAGGGCGAGCGGGATGGTGCAGAGGATGAAGAACATCACCAGCTCGTAGTCGTGCGCGAAGGCGATGATCTGCGCCTGCACGCTGACCATGCGATCGGCCATGGCGCGGCCGGCGTCGGTGGAGAGATTGATCATGCCGCTGACGCTCGGCATCTGGAGCGCGTGGTTGAACGGGTTGATGTGTTCGGACAGGATCGCGTAGGTCCGCCGCGTGCCCTGCGTCAGCTGGGCGATGACGACGGAAATGCCCACTGAGCTCGCGACGTTGCGCATCAGGGTCAGCATCGCGGTGCCGTCGGTGCGCAGCTCATTCGACAAGGTCAGGAACGCCACCGTCGATAGCGGCACGAAGACGAGGCCGAAGCCGAAGCCCTGGATGACGCTGACGGTCACGATCTCCGGCACCTGGGTCAAATCGGTCCAGCCGGTCATCTGGAACAGCGAGCCCGCGGTCAGCGTCAGGCCGGTGATGATCAGCGTGCGGGCCTCGACATAACGCATCATGCGGCCGACCAGCATCATGGCGAAGAAGGTGCCGAAGCCGCGGCTCGCCAGCAGCAGGCCCGCGGTGATGATGGGATAGCCGATCACGTTCTGCATGTAGGGCGAGGCCAGCGCCATGGTCGAGAACAGCACGAGACCCATCACGACCATGAACATGCAGCCGGTGACGAAGTTGCGATCCCTGAAGAGCGCGAAGCGGATGAACGGCGTCGAGGTCGTGAAGGAGTGCGCGATGAAGAAGTAGAAAGCGACGGCTGAGACGATGAACTCGGCAAGGATCTCACCCGATTCGAGCCAGCCCAATTGCTCGCCGCGGTCGAGCGCGAGCTGAAGCGAGCCGATCGCGACCGCCAGCGCCGCGAAGCCGAACCAGTCGAACCTGAGACTGAGATCCTTCCGGGTCTCGTCCATGAAGATGATCAGCCCGATCACGGTGATGGCGCCGAACGGCAAATTGACGAAGAACACCCAGTGCCAGGAATAAGTCTCGGTCAGCCAGGCGCCGAGCGAGGGACCCATGATCGGCCCCATCATCACGCCCATGCCCCAGATCGACATCGCCTTGGCGCGTTCCTGGAGCGTGTAATAGTCGAGCATCACCGATTGCGACAACGGCACCAGGGCCGCGCCGAACACGCCCTGCAACAGGCGGAACAGCACCATCTGGTTGATGTCCTGCGCAAGCCCGCACAGCACCGATGCCATGGTGAAGCCGGCCGAGCAGATGATGAAGATGCGCTTGCGGCCGAAGCGGTTGGCGATCCAGCCCACCGGTGCCGTCATGATCGCGGCGGCGACGATGTAGGAGGTCAGCACCCAGTTGATCTGGTCCTGCGAGGCCGACAGCGTGCCCTGCATGTAGGGCAGGGCGACGTTGGCGATGGTGGTGTCCAGCGCCTGCATGATCGTTGCCGTCATGGCGCAGATCGTCACCATGTTCCGGCGCAGGCCGGGAACCATAAGGGCGGGATTGGACTCCGCCATAGGATTAGTCCTTGTCCTGATCTTTGTCTTGGCTCGCGGTCGCCGACAGGCCGAGCAGGCCGGCGAGCGTGCGCTGGTGGCCGGTGTCGATGGTGGCGTAGACGCTCATGCCGGCCTTCAGCTTGCGCACGGATTTGTCGGTCTCGTCGAAATAGATGCGGATCGGCACGCGCTGCACCACCTTGACGAAATTGCCGCTGGCGTTCTGCGGCGGCAGGATCGCGAATTGCGCGCCGGTACCGGGCGAGAGCGAGCCGATCTTGCCCTTGAAGATATGGTTCGGAAACGCGTCGACCTCGAGCGTGACCGGCTGTCCTTCGGTGACGTAGGTGAGGTCGCTCTCCTTCGGATTGGCGTCGACCCAGGGATGGGCAACGTCGATGATGGAGAACACCGGCGTGCCGGCGGCGACGTAGCGGCCGAGCTGGATCTGCTCGACCTGTGTTGCCACGCCATCCATCGGCGCGCGCAGCACGGTGTGGTCGAGGTTGCGCTGGGCATCGTCCAGCTTGGCTTTCGCTTGCGCGTAGGCGGGGAATTGCTCCAGCGGCAACTCGGGATTGCCGAGCAATTGCGTCTTGGCATTGGAGAGTTGCTGCTTGATGTATTGCGCCTGCGCGCCGGCGGTCACCAATGCATTCGACGCGTTGTCGAGATCGAGCTGCGAGCCGTAATTGTTCTTCACCAGCGACTGCTTGCGTTCCACGTCGCGCTGCTTCAATTCCATGCCCTGCTGGGCGAGATTGAGCATGTCGCCGTAGATCTTGATGTTGGCAACGAGATTGTCATAGGTGATGCGGGCTTGGGCGAGTTGCGCTTTGGCTTCTTCCAATGCGTGACGGAACGGAGCGGGGTCGATCTCGAACAGCTCGTCGCCGTGCTTGACGATCTGGCCCTCCTTGACGACGACCTTCTGGATTTTGCCGGAGATATCGGGGGTCACCAGCACTTTCTGCGCGCCGACATAGGCATCGTCGGTGCCGACATAGCGGCCGCCATTGAGATAGAAGGTGAAGCCGGCCACCGCGACGACGATCGGCAGCACGACCAGAAGCAGCACGCGGCGGTAGCGGCGCAGGCCCGCCAGCAGGCGGCGGCGCGGATTGGTGCCGGCTTTCTTGGTGGGCTTGCCGCCGTCGATTTTCTGCTCGGGCTGGAACTTGAGAACCTGATCAGCCATAGCGCTGCTCCTTACGCGCTTGTTCCGCTCCGCTGGTCTGGATCGCGGACCGCACGTTTTCCTTGATTGTTTCGAGTTGGGTGAGGAGGCGGTGGGCGTCCGCCGGAGTGATGCCGTCGAGCGCGTTGGCCGTGAGCTCGGATTTCAGCCCGCTCATCCGCCCGAGCAATTGCCGCCCGGCCTTCTTCAGGTACAGCCGCTTTACGCGGCGGTCCGACGGATCGTTGCGTCGCTCAATCCAGTCGCTGTCACAGAGCTTGTCGATCAGGCGTGTCAGCGTGATCGGCTGCACCTCGAGAAGCTCGGCGAGCTCCGACTGCTTCATGCCTTCGCTGCGCTCGACCTTGGCCAGCACCGCCCATTGCGCGCGGGTGATGCCGAAGCGCGAGGCTTCCTTGTCGGCATAGACCCGGAGCAGGCGATAGAGCTCGGCGAGCGTAAACAGGAAGTTCTGGTCCACGGGCCCTGGGCTCATGAGCTTGGTCTCCAATAAGCTTGGAATATAATAAGCAAGCTTATGATTATTTCATGGCGGGTTTGCGGGACACTGTCCCGCAGGCCGAGCATGGCTGATGGCCGCATCGCCGGTGCCGCTTTGGGTTCCCCCTTCGAAATGCTAGAACGCCGGTCGCATGACCCTCGCAAAACCGGCATTTCCCGCGCCCGACCACGATCACGGCCGCTGCACCGCGGATGCGCTGGCGCATGCCGAGGCCGTCTGCGGAGAGCGCGCGCAGAAATTCACGCCGATACGCCGCCATGTGCTGGGGGCGCTGCTCTCGAGCCACCGGCCGCTCGGCGCCTATGAGGTGATCGACGAACTGGCAAAGTCGATGCCGCGGCCGGCGCCGATCACGGTCTATCGTGCTCTCGATTTCTTGATGGCCAACGGCCTCGTGCACCGCATCGAAAGCCGCAACGCCTATCTCGCCTGCGCCGCTCACGACCACGACGCGACCTCGGCGGTGACGTTCCTGATCTGCGAGCGCTGTGGCCTGGTCGGTGAGATTCCGTCGGCTTCCTTCGCTAGGGACCTCAACGCCGCCGCGCGCAACTCAGGCTTCGCTCCCAAATTGTCCGTGGTGGAAATCACGGGCGTCTGTGCGCATTGTCAGAAAGCTGCATAGAGCAACAACGGCGCAAAGCCGGTTTTTCAGGAAGAAATGTCCTCACCTCAAATCATACCGTCCGCCGGTCGTCCCCTCAGTGCCGGCGCCATCGCCCTGATGCTCATGCTGTGCCTGACCTGGGGATTCAACCAGATCGCGGTGAAACTGGTGCTGCCGGACATCCCGCCGATGCTTCAGGCCACGTTCCGCTCCATGGGCGCGCTGCCGGTGCTGTTCATCATCGGCACCTTGCGCGGCGTTAAATTCTTCGAACGCGACGGCACCTGGAAGCCGGGCGTCATCGCCGGACTGATGTTCGGCATCGAGTTCGTGCTGATCTTTCAGGGCCTGCGTTTCACACCGGCATCGCGGGCGGTCGTGTTCCTCTACACAGCGCCGTTCTTCGTCGCGCTCGGCTCCTACCAGGTGCTCGGCGAGCGACTGGGCGGTACGCAATGGCTGGGGCTGGCCATCAGCTTTGCCGGTGTCGCACTCGCGATCGGTGTGCCGCAGCCCAACGTCGATTCGCATGTTCTGCTCGGCGACCTCATGATCGTCGGCGGCGCCGCGCTGTGGGCGGCGACCACGCTGGTTGCCAAGGGCACCCGGCTGCGCTTCGCGGCGCCTGAAAAGGCACTCGGCTATCAGGTCGCGACCTCGATCCCGATCCTCGGCACGGCCGCCTGGCTGTTCGGGGAGACCATCCCCCACACCCCGTCGCCACTGTCGCTGGGCCTGATGGCCTTCCAGGCGATCTGGGTGGTGGGAACCACGTTCACGCTTTGGTTCGCGCTGGTGAAGACCTATTCGGCCAGCAAATTGTCGGCTTTTACCTTCATCACCCCTTTGTTTGGCGTGGTGGGTAGCTATTTCATCATGCACGACACGCTGAACCTGACATTCGGGGCTGCCGCCGTCCTTGTCATTGCTGGGCTTTTTCTGGTTAACCGTCCCAGCCAATCCGCTGCGGCACCGCGCGATGCATTGCTGAACGTCACCAAAACCTGATATTTGGACGCCATGAACAAGCTCGAAAACACCATCGATTCCGACATCGCGGGGCCTGCGCCGCGTCATCACACCACCAAGGTCAAGGTCGGCGACGTTACCGTCGGCGGCGGTGCGCCGATCGTCGTGCAGTCGATGACCAACACCGACACAGCCGATATCGACGGCACCATTGCCCAGGTCGCAGCGCTCGCCCGCGCCGGTTCCGAGCTGGTCCGCATCACCGTCGACCGCGAGGAGGCGGCAGCTGCCGTTCCGCATATCCGCGACGGCCTGCTCAAGCTCGGTCTCACCACGCCCCTGATCGGCGACTTCCACTATATCGGCCACAAGCTGCTCGCGGCCTATCCGGCCTGCGCCGAGGCGCTCGCCAAATATCGCATCAATCCCGGCAATGTCGGCTTCAAGGACAAGCGCGACACCCAGTTCGCCGACATCATCGAGATCGCCAACAAGAACAGCAAGCCGGTCCGCATCGGCGCCAATTGGGGCTCGCTCGACCAGGAGCTGCTGACTAGGCTGATGGATGAGAACACCGCCTCGGCCAATCCGCGCGATGCGCGCGCGGTGATGCGCGAAGCCATGGTGCAGTCGGCGCTGCTCTCGGCGGCACGCGCCGAAGAGCTCGGCATGCCCAAGGACCGCATCATCCTGTCGGCCAAGGTCTCGGCGGTGCAGGATCTGATCGCGGTCTACGAGGTTCTCGCCAGCCGTTCCGATTACGCCATCCATCTCGGCCTCACCGAAGCCGGCATGGGCACCAAGGGCATCGTGGCGTCCTCGGCCGCGCTCGGCATCCTGTTGCAGCAGGGCATCGGCGACACCATCCGCATCTCGCTGACGCCGGAGCCCGGCGGCGACCGCACCCGTGAGGTGCAGGTCGGCCAGGAGCTCTTGCAGACCATGGGCTTCCGCACCTTCGTGCCCCTGGTTGCGGCGTGCCCCGGCTGCGGCCGCACGACCTCGACCACGTTCCAGGAGCTGGCCCAATCGATCCAGGGTTTCATCCGCGACGAGATGCCGACCTGGAAAACGAAATATCCCGGCGTGGAAGAGCTCAACGTCGCGGTGATGGGCTGCATCGTCAACGGCCCCGGCGAATCCAAGCACGCCAATATCGGCATCTCGCTGCCGGGCACGGGCGAGGCGCCGGCTGCCCCGGTGTTCGTCGACGGCAAGAAGTTCCGCACCCTGCGCGGGCCGACCATCTCCGCCGACTTCAAGGCGCTCGTGATCGACTACATCGAGCAGCGCTACGGCCAGGGCGCCAAGGTGCCGGTAACCGCGGCGGAGTAGTATTGCTCCGCTCGCGCCTCATACTGAGCTGTCGTCCCGGCGGAGGCCGGGACCCATAACCACAGGATTGGTGGTTAGAACGAGCTGTCGCTCCGAGTTTTCGCCAAACCAAATCCTGTGGTTATGGGTCCCGGATCTGCGCTTCGCTTGTCCGGGACGACGGGCGGTGTTTGCAATGCAGATTGCACATCCTTAACTGCGCGCTACCATGCTCCCAATCAAACGATCGGGAGACACGCCATGAGCTCACTCGCCGGCAAGCAGGGTCCGCGCTATCGCCACGCGACGGACGACGGCGTGCCGTACGAGACCATCGCGGTCGAAAAGCTCACCCCGATCATCGGCGCGGAAATCTCCGGCGTCGACATCGGTAAGCTCGTTTCCGACGATGCCCGCTCCAACCGCCAGATGGACGAGGTCCATCGCGCGCTCGCCGAAAACCTCGTCATCTTCTTCCGCGACCAGACCATCACGCCACAACAGCATCTCGCCTTCGGCCGCAAGTTCGGTGAGCTGCATTTCCATCCTGCCGCGCCGCATGAGGATGAAGACCCGGCGCTGATGAAGATCTATGCGGATGCGAACTCGCCGCGCGCCAACGGTGAGGGTTGGCATTCCGACGTGTCCTGCGATCTCGAGCCGCCGATGGGCTCGATCCTCTACATCAAGCGGTGCCCGCCGCGCGGCGGCGACACGTTGTTTGCCAACATGTACGCAGCCTACGAGGCGCTGTCGGACCGGATGAAGGCCTATGTCGACGGGCTGACCGCGCTGCATGACGGCGAGCCGATCTATCGCGGGCTCTACGCCAATTACGGCGTCGCCGACCGCCCGTCCTATCCGAGTGCCGAGCATCCCGTGGTGCGCACGCATCCGGTCACGGGCAGGAAGGCGCTCTACGTCAACCGCGGCTTCACCCGCCACATCAACGGAATCCCGCGCGACGAGAGCGATGCGATGCTTGCCTATCTTTACCAGCACGCCGAGAATCCGCTGTTCCAGTGCCGCTTTCGCTGGACCGAGAATGCCATCGCCTTCTGGGACAACCGCTGCACCCAGCACCGCGCCATGTGGGACTACTGGCCGCACACACGCTCGGGGACGCGCGTGACGGTGAAGGGAGAGAGGCCGGTGTGAGAGGCATTTTTGTGGTCGCACTCGTCTTTGTCACGAGCTGCGCGATTGCCGGGGACAAGGTGGCGACCGGCGCTGAAGGCACGGTGGCGACTGCTGATGCGGCCGTCGAGATCGCACGTGCGGCGGCCGTTAACCGCTACGGTGAGGTCGTTATTCGAAGCGAGGAGCCTCTAACCGCTGAGCTCAACCAACGTAACAATTGGATTGTGACAGGCATGTTGCCGCACGGCGCAGTTGGCGGAGTAGTTGAAGTTGAAGTCGCCCGCCGTGACGGCAAAGTTCTTCGGATGGTTCACGGTCAATAGCTCAACGTTGACGTCCTCCCGCGCCCGCGCCAATCTCTGCGAAAATAGTCGGGAGAGCCTGCCATGCTCCGCGCCGAGGACAACAAATTCCTGACCGAGGCTGATGCAGGCACCGGCATGGGCGAGCTGCTGCGCCGCTTCTGGATTCCGGTGCTCCTGTCCGAAGAACTCCCTGAGCCCGACGGCGAGCCGAAGAAGATCACTGTGCTCGGCGAGGAGCTGCTCGCCTTCCGCGACACGCGCGGCGTTGTCGGAGTCATCGACCAATACTGCCCGCATCGCGGCGCCAATCTCTGGCTTGGGCGCGTTGAGGAATGCAGTATCCGCTGTGTCTATCACGGTTGGAAGTTCAATACCGACGGCCGGTGCGTCGACATGCCGACGTCCTATCCCGACCTCAACGCCAAAGACCTCATCCGCATCAAATCCTATCCGGTGCGCGAATGGGGCGAGATGATCTGGGCTTATATGGGCCCGGCTGACGCGATGCCCGAGCTGCCGGACCTCGAAATGGCGCTGCTGCCGGCTTCGCACCGCTACGTCAGCAAGAAATGGCAGGACTGCAACTGGGTGCAGGCGCTGGAAGGCTCGATCGACACAGCGCATTTCACCTTCGCCCATCTCTCCTTCGACAAGGAGGAGAACGAGATTTTGGACATCAAGAAGCATTTTGTGAATCCGATCGCGCGGATGTCGAGCGATCACATGCGCTGGATCGCGGAGGATCCGCGCCCGGTGATCAAGATCGCCCCGCACGAAGCAGGCCTCACCATCGCCGGCGGGCGGCTCACCGGCGGCGACAACATCTACTGGCGCATCGCGCAGTTCCTGATGCCGTTCCACGCCTATGCCCCGAGCGCGATGCCGGGCGAGAACATCTTTGGCCAGACCTTCGTGCCCGTCACCGACACCAATTGCTGGATCTACACCTATGCCTGGAATCCGGAGCGGCCGCTGACGCAAGCCGAGCGTGACGCCTTTGACCGCGGCAATGGCGTGATCGCGGAGGTCGGCGACAATTACGTGCCGCTGCGCCACAAGGGCAACGACTATCTGATCGACCGCAAGCTGCAGAAGACCAGGAGCTACACTGGCATCAAGGGCGTCTCCGAACAGGACGCGGCCGTGCAGGACAGCCAGGGCCCGATCGCCGACCGCAGCCGCGAGCATCTCGGTCCGACCGATCTCGGTATCATGCATTTCCGGAAAGTCGTGATGGAGCTGGCGCGGGCGCTTCAGCAGGGCGAGCCGCCGCCGCACGCCGTGCATCAGGATCGCTACGCCGTGCGCTCGGGCGCCTGCGTCACCAGCAAGGCCAAGGACCTTTCCGCGGTGATGCTGGAGCGTTTCGGTGACGTCACGGGTTTTGTCGGCCGGCCGCGGACGGCGGCAGCGGAGTAGCGCTTGGGGCAGCCGCGCAGCATCATCGCAAGTCTCGTCTCGACGCTGGTCGCGTCGATCTTGCTATGGTCGCTGGCGCCTGCAGGCACCGGTCATGCTGCTATCGCGCGAAAAATCGTGAAGCCCAAGCCGCCGCATGCGCCGGTCAAATGTGAGATGTCGAAATTCCGGATCGTCGTGGATGTCGGGCACACCCCGGACTCCTACGGCGCGTTGAGCGCACGCAACGACACGGAGTTCGGCTTCAACTTCCGGCTTGCAAGTCTGATCACGGCGAAGCTCAAAGCCGAAGGCTTTGCCGCGGCCCGCCTGCTCGTCACGGCCGGCAAGGCGCGGCCGAGCCTACTCAAACGCGTCAGCACCGCGAATGACGCCCGGGCCGATCTCTTCCTGTCGATCCATCACGATTCGGTGCCGGACAAGCTGATCGAGACCTGGGAGTTCGACGGCGCGAACAGCTATTTCAGCGACCGCTTTTCGGGCCACTCTCTGTTCGTGTCGCAGCGGAATCCGCACTACGCTGCGAGCCTGATGCTAGCCCGGATGATCGGCCGGCAGCTAAAGGATCAGGACCTGCATTATGCCGGCCAATATGCCCTGCCGGTGATGGGCCGCTACCGGCGCCAATTGCTCGACAAGGATGTCGGCGTCTACCGCTATGACGGGCTCGTCGTGCTCTCGCAAACCCGCAGCGCCGCAGTGCTGCTCGAGGCGGGCTCGATCATCAACCGCGATGAGGAGATGACGATGAACTCGCCGGAGCGGCAGGAGATCATTGCGGGCGCCGTGGCGGCGGCGATGAGGGAATTCTGCGAGAGGCGGTAGTTTGCTCCGCCGCTTCAACAGCCGTCATTGCGAGCGTAGCGAAGCAATCCAGGCTGCCGCCGCGGAAAGATTCTGGATTGCTTCGCTACGCTCGCAATGACGAGGAGCTACAGTGGCCCGCCCCGATACTCCCGGTTCGCCAAACTCGCCTCCTCCAGGTCCAGATCCCGCTCGATCCTCCGGCGCGTCTCGTCGGTGATCTGGCCGTCGCGCAGCAGCTCGTGGATGAATTTGCGCTCGGCGGCGATCAGGTCCCGGGTCAAGGCGGTGCCGGCGGCGGAGACGTCGTGGTGGGTGGGATCGAGCGAATCGGGCAGCTGGTTGACCCGGATCTCGTGCCGCGCGCGCAGGAGCCGCATTACCTCGTCCGACACGTCCTTCTCCTCGGTCAGCGCGTCGAGTGACTTCAGGGCGGCATCGAGGGCCTGGCGCCGTGCTGCGATCTCGGACTCGTGCTCGGCGGCATGCTCGTTGCGACCGGCTTCCGCGACACCGAGCCAACGCACCACCGGAGGCAGCGTGAGGCCGACGCCGATCAACGTGATGAAGATGACACCGAAGGCGACGAACAGGACCAGGTCGCGAAACGGAAAGGCCTCGCCGCCCGGCAGCGTGAACGGCAGCGCCAGCGCCGCCGCCAGCGACACCGCGCCGCGCACGCCGGTGAACGCAAGCACGAACGGCCATTGCCATGGCGGGGAGGGGTCGCGCGCGCGCAGCGACTTGCTGAGCATCCGTGGCAGATAGGTCGCGGGATAGAGCCAGGCGAAGCGCGCGATCACAACGACCGCCAGCACCACGACGGTCGCGATCACGATGTCGTCGAGCGGGAATGCCTTCGATTTCTCGTACAGCGCGCGCATCTGGAACCCGGTGAGCAGGAACAACAAGCCCTCGATCAGATAGATCACGAGGTCCCAGAAGAAGATGCCCTGCAGCCTCGTCGATGCCGAGATCAGCAGCGGGCCGTTCCAGCTCACATAGAGGCCACAGGCGACGGTGGCGATCACGCCGGAGCCGCCGAGATGCTCGGGCAGCCAGTAGGAGACGTAGGGCGTGATCAGCGAGAGTGTCAGCTCGACCTGCGGGTCCCCCGACCATTTGCGGAACCGTAGGGAGAGCCAGCCGACACCGATGCCGAAGGCGATCTCGCCGGCGACGATGAGCAAGAACTCGCCGCCTGCCAGAGGCAGCGAGAAATGCCCGACCATGATTGCGGCGAGCGCGAAGCGGTAGAGAATCAGCGCGGTGGCGTCATTCGCGAGCCCTTCGCCTTCGAGGATGACCATGAGCCTGCGCGGCAAATGCAGCCGGCGCGCGATCGCGAGCGGCGCCACCACGTCGGGCGGCGCCACGATGGCGCCGAGCAGGAAGCCGATCGTCCAGGGCAGGCCGATGAAATAATGCGTGGCGGTTGCGACCAGCGCTGTGGTGAAGATCACCGCGCCGACCGCGAGCAGCACGATGGGGCGAAGATTCTTTTTGAACTCGCGCCAGCTCATCGCGACGCTTGCCGAGTAGATCAGCGGCGGCAGCACCATCAGCAGCACCAGCTCCGGCGGCAGCTCGACCGGCGGCATGCCCGGCACGAAGGCGAGGCCGACGCCGGAGAGCATCAGCAGAATGGCAGGCGCGATGTTGAAGCGGCGGGCGACAAGCGCGGTGCCCGCCAGCACGGCGAGCAGGATGAGAAAGGTCTGAAATTTCGCTTCCATGATGATCTGTCTTCACCCGGAAGCGGTCGCAACGTCAATGCGTGCGGCTTACACCAGCCGCTCGGCCACCATGCGGCCGATGCGTGCGAACACGGTTTCGATCTGCGCCGCGGTCGGCGTGCCGCCCTGAGTATAGGCCGCGATCAGGATCGGTGCATCGGGCTTCGTGTCGATTTTGGGCCAGGCCACTGCGACGTCGCCGGAGGCGTCCTTGCCGTTGTTGCCGGTCTTGTCGCCGATCTTCCAGCTTGCGGGGAGCCCGCCACGCAGCCGGTTCGCGCCGGTCTTGCAACCCACCAGCCACTCCGTGAGCTGTGCGCGCGAGGTGGCCGACAGCGCCTCGCCCGTGAGCAGCCGGCGCAGATTGCCTGCCATCGCCGCCGGCGTCGTGGTGTCGTGGGGATCACCGGGCGGTGAGCGGTTGAGCTCGGGCTCATTGTGGTCGAGCCGCGAGGTGGTGTCGCCGAGTGAGCGCCAGAATGCCGTGAGCGCGGCGGGGCCGCCGATCCGTGCCAACAGCAAATTGGCGCAGGTGTTGTCGCTGAGCTCGACGATCGCCTTGCACATCTCGGTGACCGACATTGCGCCGGCGGCAATGTTCTGCCTGGCGACCGGTGCGTACTCCAGCAGGTCGGCCTTGCCGTACGGGATCATGGCCGCAAGCTGATCCTCGCCACGATCGACCCGCGCCAGGACGCAAGCCCCCAGCGAAGCCTTGAATGTTGAGCACATGACGAACCGTTCGTCAGCGCGCCAGGCGAGCTTTGCGCCGGTCGCGAGGTTTTCGGCATAGACCCCGATCCGGCCGCCACTCTCGCGCTCATAGGTTTCGAGCTCAGGCTGCGCGTCCGCGGCGAGCGCAGGGGAGGCGGCCATCCAGCACAGCGAGGCGAGCAGCGAACGGCGGTCGAGAAGCATGGGGAACCTTTGAGTGAGACGGGCGGCGCGGTGGAGATGCGGCATGCACTCCATCCGCATCGTCATTGCGAGCGCAGCGAAGCAATCCAGTCTGCCTCCGCGGAAAGACTCTGGATTGCTTCGCTGTGCTCGCAATGACGGAGGATGTGCGACGAGTGCGCCCGATTTCGGGCAGCGGATGGTCGCGCCCCTCACTCCCGCAGGTCATACCGATAGGATTTCGACACGATCTGCCAGCCGTCGGCGAGCTTCATCGCCACCAGATAGTCGGTGAAAAAACGCGGCGGCAATTGGCACCGGACCTTGATGAAGGCGGTCTTGTCGTCCGAACGGTCGATGGTGACGATGAAATCCTCGCGCGCCTTGCCTTCGGCCTTGCCGGAGGGACGCTTGCGCACGCGGTCGAGCCAGTCCGGCACGGTCAGCACCTGCAGCTCGCCCTTCTCGACCCAGCGCAAATCGGCGGAGGGGTGGAAGATGGCGCCGAGTTTTTCGGCATCGCCCTCGTAAAGTCCGTCGAAGTAAGATTGCACGACGGCTTCGACGCTCGAACGGTTCTGGCTCATGGTCATCCCTTTGAATGATGGCTCAGGGCGAACTTAGTCGTACACATCAAAATGCGCTATGGTGTCCGTACCATTGGCGCAAGGACGCTGTGATGACCGGATCAGAGAATTCGAACGCTTCCTTCCTGATCGGCGAATGCTACTGCCGCACCGTGCGCTACGAGGTGGCGGACGCGTTCTCCTATGCGATGAACTGCCACTGCTCGGATTGCCGCCGCACCACGGGCGCCGCCTTCAAGCCGTTCGCCGGCATCGAGCAGAGCAAGCTCCGCATCATCAGAGGGGAGGACCAGCGCACCATCTACGGTGACGACACCACCCACGACGCCCACTGCGCCCGCTGCGGCTCGCTGCTTTATTCCCGGGTGCGCGAGGGAAAATGGGTCCATGTCGCCATGGGAACCCTGGTCGATGTCCCCTCCATCCGACCGAGCGCCCACATTTTCGTGGGCTCGAAGGCGCCCTGGCACGAGATTACGGACAATCTGCCTCAATATCGGGGCCACATCGGGGATGCCTGAGGGAACCTGCTGCGCACCTGTTTCGCGGCGAACCGCGGCCGGACTGGCGCGACAAACAAAAGGGGTCTTTCGGCCCGCCGCCGGCGCCACCTTCGTGACCTCCGTCACAAGCGTCCGCGACGGACCCTGCTAAAGCCGTCCCAAAGGGGCTCGAACTGCCCTGAACTCGGAAGTCGTGTCATGCGCCAATTGCTCAGACTTTGCCCACTTCTCCTCGTCGTCGCGCTGCTATTCGGCACCGGGCCCGCTTTCGCCGGGAAGCGCGTCGCGCTGGTGATCGCCAACTCCGCCTATCAGCATGCGCCGTCGCTTACGAACCCCGTCAATGACGGTTCGGTGATGGCCAGGACGCTGAAGGAGGCCGGGTTCGACATCGTCGATTCCCGGCGCGATCTGACGGCGCAGGAAACCCGGCGTGTGCTGCGCGAATTCGCCGACGGGACCCGCGATGCCGATATCGCCGTAGTCTATTATGCCGGCCACGGCATCGAGGTCGAAGGCTCGAATTATCTGATCCCTGTCGACGCCAAGCTGGAGCGTGACACCGACGTCTTTGACGAGGCGCTCTCCCTCGACCGCGTCCTGGTCGCGGTCGAACCGGCCAAGCAGCTTCGCCTGGTGATCCTGGATGCCTGCCGTGACAATCCGTTCGGCAAGACCATGAAGCGCACGGTCGCCTCGCGCGGCATCGGCCGCGGCCTCGCCCAGGTTGAGCCGACCAGCTCCAACACGCTGATCGCCTATTCGGCCAAGGCCGGCTTCACGGCGCAGGACGGCGACGGTGCGAACAGCCCCTTCACCGTGGCGCTGTCGAAGCATCTGACGACGCCCGGCCTCGACGTCCGCCGCGCCTTCGGCTTCGTGCGCGACGACGTGCTCAAGTCGACAGGTAACAAGCAGGAGCCGTTCGTCTATGGCTCGCTCGGCGGCGAAGACGTTCCGCTGGTGCCGGTCAAGGTGACCGCTGCGGCTGCCGCTGCGCCCGCGCCGAATCCTCAGGCTGACATCCGCCGCGATTACGAACTCGCGCTCCAGGTCGGCAACAGGCCGGCGTGGGATGCCTTCCTTGCCCAGCATCCCGACGGCTTCTATGCGAGCCTCGCCAAGCTTCAGGTCGAAAAAATCGGCGCCGAACAGGCTCATGCGGCGGCCACCGAGAAGGCCAAGCAGGCCGAGGCCGAGCGCGATCGTCTCGCCGCGGTTGGCGCGCAGAAGGATACGCAGGCAAAGGCAGCCGCCGATGCGAAGGCCGCAGAGCAGGTACAGCTTGCCGCGCAAAAGGCCAAGGAGCAGGCGCAGCAGCAGGCGGCCGCCGCCGAGCAGCAGCGCGTCAATCTCGCCGCCGCGGCGCCGAGTGCAGCGCCCGCCAGCACGGCGAGCCCAGCCGGCACCAACGTCGCGTCGCTGACGCCGGCCACCGCGCCGGCCGATCTCAGCCGCTCGGTGCAGACCGAGCTCGGCCGCGTCGGCTGCTTCTCCGGCGCCGCCGACGGCAACTGGACCACGTCCGCACAGCGCTCGTTGTCGCAGTTCAACCGCTATGCCGGCACCAAGCTCGACGTGAAGGTGGCAAGCACCGATGCGCTCGACACGGTCAAGTCGAAACAGTCACGCGTCTGTCCGCTGGTTTGCGAGCACGGCTTCAAGACCGACGGCGACAAGTGCACCAAGATCGTCTGCCGTGATGGCTATGCGCTCAACGACGACAACGAGTGCGAGAAGCAGCGTGCCGCCAAGCCCGCGACCGCCAAGCCTGCGACCGCAAAGCTTCACGACGGCGACGAGCGTCCCGCACGGCAGCGTCGTCAAGCCGGCGGTTCGGCTGCAGAAGCGGCGGGCGGCTTTGGTGGCGCTGCGGGCATAGCTGCCGCCGCTGGCGCCAGCCGCCGCTCGAGTGGCGGGCAGATGTTCTGCAATAACGGCGGCTGCCGTCCGGTCAACCGCGGCTGCCATCTCGAATATCGCGGCGGCGGCGGCCCCGGCAACGATGCCAATGCCGAGGTCTGTAACTAGGATTGCGGGAGTGAGTTCAGGCCGAGATCGCGCTTGCCGCGATGTTGACAGTCAGCGCCAGTAAGGCCGTGTTGTAGATGAATGAGATGATGCCGTGCGCGGTGGCGGTGCGGCGGATGGTCTTGTCGGTGATGCCGACGTCGGAGACCTGCGCGGTCATGCCGATCACGAACGAGAAATAGACGAAGTCCCAATAATCCGCGTGGTCTTCCTTGTCGCCGCTTGGAAACTGAAGGCCGCCCGGCGTTGGGTGACGATAATAATCATGCGCGTAATGCAGCGCGAAGGTCGTATGCACGGCTGCCCAGGACAGCGCGATGGTCGTGATCGCGATGGTCAGCTCCGCGGCTCCGCGGTGGACGCCGAGCTCGGCGACAATGGCTGCGATGCTCGCAAACGCGCCGATCGCCGTCACCAGCAGGATCACAAAGCGGCCATCGTCCTGCATCGCGGCGCTTCTACGGATATGCTGGTGATCGTTGCAAAGCATCATTGCATAGACCAGCACGAGATAGACCGCGATCAGCGCATCCCAGCCGAGCACAAGCCGCGTCGTGAGCCGGGATGAGCCTGGCACAAGCAGACAGACGAGGATACCGACGGCAAGCGAGATGAACGTCCGCGGCCGGGCGTAAATCAGCCGCATCGGCCGCGACATCTGGCGGAAGCGGACGAGGGCGGGATCCTCTTTGGTGCCGCCCGTCATCGTGCGGCTAGTTCTTGCGTTCGGCGACGAACCGCGCAGCCGCTTGCAGCACTGCGGCCCGATCGCCGAAGATCGACACGGCGCTGTCAGCCCGCGCGAGCAGGTCGCGGACGCGCTGCTTGGCGCCTTCGATGCCGAGCTGGGTGACAAAGGTGGTCTTGCCGAGAGCTGCATCGGCGCCGGCAGGCTTGCCGAGCGCGGCGGCATCGCCTTCGACGTCGAGCAGATCGTCGGCGATCTGGAAGGCTTCACCGAGCGCGCGGCCGTAATCGTCGAGCGCCTGATACTCCCTTTGCGAGGCCTGGCCGAGGATCGCGCCGGCGATGCAGCCGTAGCGCAGCAGCGCGCCGGTCTTCATCTGCTGAATGCGGGCGACGTCGATCGGCTCATTGCCGCCAAAGCGGCCTTCGCCGGCAAGGTCGAGAATCTGGCCGCCGACCATGCCGCCGATGCCGGCGCAGCGCGCCAGTGCGCGGGTCAGCAAAAGCCTCACATTGGCGTCGCGATGGATCTCGTCGCGGGTGATGATGTCGAAGGCGAGCGTCAGGAGGCCGTCACCGGCGAGGATCGCGGTCGCGTCGTCGGTCTTCTTGTGCAAGGTCGGACGGCCGCGGCGCAGGTCCGAATTGTCCATCGCCGGCAGATCGTCGTGGATCAGCGAGTAGCAGTGGATGCATTCGAGCGCCGCACCGACGAGCAGCGCGGCTTCGCGCGGCACGCCGAACACGGCCGCGCTCTCGACCACCAGGAAGGGCCGCAGGCGCTTGCCGCCGTTGAGGCTCGAATAGCGCATTGCGTCCATCAGTCGCTTGGGCCGGGCGATCTCATCGGGCAGGATGTCGTCCGACAGCAGGCGCCCGAGCAGCGCCTCGGTGTCATCAGCGGTCTTGTCCAGACGTTTGGCGAAATCGGACGGGGACGTGCCGGTCATCAAGAAGGGCTCCAGAACTAAAATTCGGCGGGACAATCCTTTATGCGCCCGCCTCAGTCAATCGTTTGGAAGGCCTAAAAAGTGCTGGAAAAGGCCCGAATTATCACAGACTTAATGCCGGGCCCGTGGCCGCGTTTCGTTCTGCGCCGGAAAGGTTGATTTGCGCGTCGTCAAAATCCTTCTCCTGGTGCTCGCGGTCGCGGTTCTCGCGCCCTATGTCGTCGCGCCGTTCTACCGCGCCGGCCATCCCGTTTCGACGCTGATGATCTGGCGCTCGCTTCGGGGTGCGCCGATGCAGCGGGAATGGATCGATCTGGCGGCGATGTCGCCCTCGCTGCCACGCTCGGTGGTGGCGGCCGAGGACGCCCATTTCTGCAAGCATCACGGTATCGACTGGGGGGCGCTGCGTGAGGCGGTCGACGATGCCCGGGAGGACGGCACCCCGTTCCGGGGCGCTTCCACCATCACCCAGCAGGTGGCGAAAAACCTGTTCCTCTGGCAGGGGCGGGACTTCGTCCGCAAGGCGCTGGAATTCCCGCTGGCGCTGTGGATCGATCTCGTGCTGCCCAAGGCACGGATCCTGGAGATTTACCTCAACATCGCTGAGCTGGGACCACAGGGCCAGTTTGGGGCCGAGGCGGGCAGCGCCTATGCCTTCGGCAAATCGGCGGCGAATCTCTCCCCCCGGGAGGCGGCGCTTCTGGCCTCGATCCTGCCGAATCCGGTCAAACGCAGCGCCAGGACGCCGGGACCGGGTGTCCGGCGGCTGGCCGGGACCTATGTGGCGAGGGCGCAGGCGAGCTCGCTTTCGACCTGCTGGCGGGAGAATCGCTGATTTCCGGTCCTTTTCGGGCGCATTTTCCGGCCCAGAGCCCTAGATTTAAGGCAGGCCTTCCTCTATAAGCCCGGCCTTGACCGGCATTCAGCTCGCCTCGGTTTGCGGGTGCTGAGCCGTCCCCTCGCGGACGATGCCCTGATGACACCAATCCCTAGAGGATACTGAAATGGCCGTTCCGAGAAGAAAAACCTCGCCGTCGCGCCGCGGCATGCGCCGCTCGGCTGACGCCATCAAGAAGCCGACCTATGTGGAAGACAAGGACTCCGGCGAGCTCCGTCGTCCGCATCATCTCGACCTCAAGACCGGCATGTACAAGGGCCGTCAGGTCCTGAAGAAGAAAGAGTCCTGAATTCAGGACCTTTCCCAGGCAGGATGATTTCGCCTGCCTGATTTCGGCCAATCCATGAGATATGACAGTGACGGCGGCGGAGCGAATGCTTCGCCGCCGCATTGTCCTGTCTGGATTTCTTGATCGAGAAGGCATTTCGCCGATGGTCGGTTTCCCGCTGCTCCTGATCCCGCTTGCGGTCTACAACATCATCGCCTTCCTGATGCCCAGCGTGTCCTTTACGGACGTGCTGTTCAGGGTGCCGATGATCACGGGCGAGGCCTGGCCGGTCACGCTTGCCGACGTGATGCTCGCGCTAGGTGTCGTGCTGCTGCTGCTCGAGGTAGTCAAGGGCGCGCGGCCCGGGTCGAAATTCCTGATGGATCATTTGCTGTCGCTGATTGTGTTCGGCGCGGCTGCGGCCGAATTCGTGATGTGGCCCAAATTCGGCAACTCCACCTATTTCCTTCTGGTGCTGCTGGCGATGGCCGATTTCCTCGGCGGCATCGCCCAGCGCACCCGCCGCCGCGTCGCCTATGTCGCCGAAACGACTGTGCCGGCGCCTCGCAAGGCCAGGCGCCAGGCCGAGACGCCGGCGGATGACGGGACGTTCGAGCCCAAGTTCGAGCCGGTCGTTGCGCCGCCCGCATCCGCGCCTTCCGCGCAATCGGTCGCCGAATCCGTACTGATGGATCATCCCGCGCCAAAGCCTGTGAGTACGCCCTCGCCGGAAATTCCCTCGCCGCATTTGCAGCCGGGCAACGGCACCCAGCCGTCTCCCGACGCGCCGCGCTGATTCAAGCCACCTGGCGCGTGCGCGCGGTCACGCTCGGAAGCGGGCGCTTGCTGCCATAGGCGACCTGCGCATCCTCGGAAGACACGCGGCGAAGTCGGCTCGCCTGGGGCAGGTGCTCGGCATTGGCGATGAGCTGGGCGACGAAGCTCGGATCGGGGCGCGGCAGCGGTGCCTTGTGGACCCACTGCAAAACCGGCATCAGCGGCACCACAGCCGAGCCTGTGCCGTTGTCCGCCACGTCCACTTGATCAGTACTCAACATCGCGATCACCGTTGACCCGGCTTGGATTGTCGCGTTTCGAGACGCTGGCGCCGGTGCGTGTGATGTACTCGCAAGGCCTATGCCGGACGGGCCGGTTTGGTTCCTGCACGAGAACAAACGTGGTTTCCAAATTGTTTATCAACTTTGCCTAGGGTCAATGGCGAATCTGGCTTTATCCTGTGCCGACTCAGGACTCCCCGCTGTCCCGAAACGAGGCGATTTTGACCCCCGCATTGCCGCAAGCCTCCGACATCCTGGCTGCCCTTGGCCAGGCCGTGTTCGCCTGGGACATCGCCAGCGATGCCATCGTCTGGGGTGAGCAGGTCGGCGCCATCTTCCCCGGGATTCCCACCGAACGGCTGGCCACCGGCGCCGAATTCGCAAAGCTGATCGAGCCCGCGCAATCGCTGCGGACCGCCGCGCTGGCGCAGACCTCAGCCGTGCATGGCGCCGACGGCACGCCCTACCGGGTCGAGTACGGCGTGCGCATGAGCGCCGCCGATCCCATGGTCTGGATCGAGGAGACCGGCCGCTGGTTCGCCGGCCCCGACGGCCGCCCGGTGCGTGCGATCGGCTCCGTCCGCATCAACAATGAACGCCATGCCCGCGACGAGGAACTGACGAAGCTCGCCCGGCTCGATCCACTGACCGGCGAGCTCAATCGCTCGCATCTGATCGCCGCGCTGGCCGAGGCTGTTGAGGAGACGACCCGTTTCCGCTCGACCGCGGCCTTCATGCTGGTCGGCATCGATCATCTCGCGCGTGTCAACGACGCCTTCGGCTTCGACGTTGCCGACGCCGTGATCCTCGACGTCGCCACGCGCATTCGCGCGCGCTTGCGCGGCGGCGACGTGCTCGGCCGCTTCTCCGGCAACAAGTTCGGCCTGATCCTGAAGAACTGCACCGTCGACGACATGAACGTCGCCGCCGAGCGCTTCCTCGCCGGCATCCGCGACGAGGTGGTGCCGACCAAATCCGGCCCGGTGTCGGTCACCGCCTCGATCGGCGCGGTCAGCGTGCCGCGCTATGCCCGCAACACCGATGAAGCCGTCAATCGCGCCCACGAGACCCTGGACACCGCGAAACAACGCCGAGTCGGCTCGTTCGCAGCCTGGCGCCCGGATGCCGCGCGCGACGCCCAGCGCCGCGTCAACATCCGCGTCACCGACGAGATCGTCACCGCATTGAATGAGCGCCGCATCAAGCTCGCCTATGAGCCGGTGGTTGCCGCCCTCTCGCGCGAGTGCGCTTTTCACGAATGCCTGGTGCGGATGGACCAGGGCGACGGCCAGGTGCTGCTCGCGCCCGACATCGTGCCGGTCGCGGAACGGCTCGGCCTGATCCGCCTGGTCGATCACCGCGTGCTCGAGCTCGTGGTCGCCGAACTCGCCGCCGCGCCCGACATCTGCCTCAGCCTCAACATCTCGCCGGACACCACCATGGATCCGGATTGGTGGGCCGGAATCGAATCGCTCATGCGCGCCCATCCCGGCGTCGCCGAGCGGCTGATCGTCGAGATCACCGAAACCGTCGCGATCCAGGACATCGACGACGTGCGCGGCTTCGTCACCCGGCTGAAGAATTTCGGCAGTCGCATCGCCATCGACGATTTCGGTGCCGGCTACACCTCGTTCCGTAATCTGCGCAAGCTCGGCGTGGACATCGTGAAGATCGACGGCGCGTTCGTGCAGAACATCACTCGCTCCGCCGACGACCGCGCCTTCGTGCAGACCTTGATCGACCTCGCTCGCCGCCTCGACATCAAGACGGTGGCCGAATGGGTGCAGGACGAAGAAGCTGCGAACATGCTGCGCGACTGGGGCTGCGACTACATCCAGGGCCGCCTGATCGGGCTCGCCTCAGCCGACCGCCCCTGGGGCGCGCCGCCGGACAGCGCGCTGCCCGCGGCAAGCTGAGACACCCTGCCAAACCCTCATGCCCCCTCATCCAGCGCCACGAGCTCGCGCTTCTTGCGCAAGGCGGGCAATAACGGCGCTATCAGCAGCACCAGCGCGAGCGCCAGACACGCTGCCGAGATCGGGCGCTGCACGAAGGTCCAGAGGTCGCCCTGCGACAGGATCAGCGACTTGCGCAGATTGTTCTCCATCATCGGTCCCAGCACGAACGCCAGCACCAGCGGCGCGGGCTCGAAGCCGAGCTTGCGCATGAAATAACCGATGATGCCGAACGCGATCATCACATAGACGTCGAACACGTTGTTGCTCGAGCAATAGACGCCCAGGATCGTGAACAGGATGATCAGCGGGAACAGGATGTTGTAGGGCAGCTTGAGCAGCTGCACCCACATGCCGATCAGCGGCAAATTGAGGATCAGCAGCATGACGTTGCCGATATACATGCTGGCGACGATGCCCCAGAACAGGCCGGGGTTCTGCGTGATCAGCAGCGGCCCCGGTTGCAGGCCATGGATGACGAAGGCGCCGAGCAGTAGCGCCATTACCACGTTCGGGGGGATGCCCAAGGTCATCAGCGGAATGAAAGCGCCTCCGGCCGCCGCGTTGTTGGCGGATTCGGGACCCGCTACGCCCTCGATCGCGCCATGGCCGAAACGCTCCGGCGTTTTCGACAGCCGCTTCTCCAGGGCATAGGACGCGAACGAGGCGACCACGGCGCCGCCGCCCGGGAGAATGCCGAGCAGGAAGCCGAGGAACGTGCCGCGAGCCACCGGGCCGGCGCTCGCCTGCCAATCGGCCTTGCTGGGCAGCAACTGCGTGATCCTGGCGTTGACGATATCGCGTTTGATCGCCTGCTCGGTATTGAGCAGCACCTCGGCGACGCCGAACAGGCCCATCACGACGGGCACGAGTCCGATGCCGTCGATCAGCTCCATGCGGCCGAACGTCAGCCGCGGCTGCGCCGTGATGCTGTCGAGGCCGATCAGTCCGAGCACGACGCCGATACATGCCATCAGGAGCGCCTTCGGCATTGATCCCTGAGTGAGGAACGTGAGCACGATGAGGCCGAGCACCATCAGGCTAAAATATTCGGCAGGGCCAAACGCGATGGCGATGTTGGCGAGCCGAGGTGCCACCAGCATCAGCGCAACGAGCGAAAATGTGCCGGCGATGAAGGAGCCGAAGGCGGAGATGCCCAGCGCAGGGCCGGCACGGCCCTGCTTCGCCATCTGGTGGCCGTCAATACAGGTCACGACGGAAGCCGCCTCGCCCGGGATATTGACCAGGATCGAAGTGGTCGAGCCACCATACATCGAGCCGTAATAGATCCCCGCCATCATGATGATGCCGGATTCCGGCGTTCCTGACAGTGTCACCGGAAGCAACAGAGACATCGCCGAGATCGGCCCGATGCCTGGCAGCACGCCGACCAGCGTACCGATGAAGACGCCGATGAAACAGTAGAGCAGGTTGATCGGCAGGAGCGCGACGCCAAACCCGTGCGCGACGTTGACGAGCGTATCCATGCGATCAACCGATCCCGAACAGGCCCGAGGGTAGCTGGATCAGCAGCAGCCGCTTGAGTACCCACCACATCCCGAGCGGCACCAGCGCGGCGATCGGGATCGCCAGCGTCCAACGCACGGGATCGATCAAGCGCAGCAAAAGCAACATGAGCGGAATCGATGACAGCAGGAATCCCAGCGGCTCGAGGGCAAAGGAGAACGCAGTGAGGCAGGCGATGACGAGAAGCGGCTTGCTCCAGCTCACATTGTCCCAGCGCGAAGCCAGCGTCGGCCCGCCCTCGGTGATGGCCGAGATGATAATGCTGGCCGCGAACACGCACATCAGGATGCCCGTGTAGAACAGTACGTAGCCGGAGCCGGGATCGTTGATGGTGCCGAGCTTGAGCTTCACACCCTGCCAGATCACGAAGCCGCCCAGCGCGAGCCCGATCAAGCCGCCCCAGAGTTCGGAGTTGTTGAAACGGAGTTTGACGGTGGTTTGGTCGTTCATCGATACCCTCTCGGTCGTGCCCCGGACGCTACGCAGCGCGACGCGGTGTGCTGCAGATCCGGGACACGAAAGTGGCCCAATCCTACTTCTTCGCAAGCCCGAGCGTGTCGATCACCTTGCGCTCTGACTCCGTGACCTCGACGACGAACTTTTTGTAGTCCTCGGTATTCTTGTAGCTCGGCACCATGTCGTATTTGGCGAGCGTGGCGATCACCGCGGGGTCCTCGACCGCCTTCTTGAAGGCGTCGTGCAGCTTGGCGACGATCTTGGGATCCATGCCCTTGGGGCCGGCGATGCCGAACGGGGAATCATAGACCATGGGATAGCCGAGTTCCTTCAGCGTTGGCACGTCAGGATAATTCGGCGATCGCGCGCCGGTCCACACCATGAGAAGCTTCAGCTTGCCGGCGTCAACCAAGGGCCGCCAACCGGTGGAGTCGGCCTGCAGCATGGTGTGTTGGCCGAGTACTGCGGCGTTGGTCTCTGCCCCGCCCTTGAACGGCACCTGCGTGAGCTTGATGCCGGACATCGCGGCGATTTGCTCCATGCCGATGTGAAGCGAGGTGCCTGTGCCCGGCGTCGCGTAGGTCACCTTGCCCGGATTTGCCTTCGCGAACTCGACCACGTCTTTCCAGGACTTGAATTGCGACTCGGCGCTGGTGGTTACGCCGAAGGTGTAGCCGGTGAGGTGAACGATATAGGTGAAGTCCTTCGCCGGATCCCAGGACACCTCCTGCATCAGGGGCAGGCGGAAGACGGTGATCGGAAGCTGTGAGATGGTGTAGCCGTCCGGCTTCGCAGCCGCGGCCATGGTGGCAGGTCCAACAGTGCCGCCGCCGCCGGCCTTGTTGTCGATCACGATCGGCTGCCCCAGGACCTTGGACGCACTGTCGGCGATCGCGCGCATCGAGATGTCGGTCGATCCGCCGGCGGGCCATGGCACGATCAGCGTCACCGGTTTGGTGGGATAATCCTGCGCACCGGCGGCGGTTGCGAGCAGCGCGCTCACAACGGCATGCATGGCGGCAAAGGCGATTGTCTTCAGCCCGTATCGCGACATCGAAACTCCTCCCTCGCGGTGACCTGGTTCAGGCCGCCGTTTCTCATTGTTATGACGGGATTGTCCCCGAATTCATGGGAGAAGAAAAGCGCATTGCGCGGGCGCGATACGGTGATCCCGCCGAAAAGCGCACGTGCGACAATTGGTCGTTTGAAGGCGTGCCGAGATACGGAATTTGCCTTCGGTGGGGCCCTTACGCCACGCGGCGTACTGCGCTCAGCGTCTCGATCACGCGTCCGACCTCCGCGGCCGGGGAGGGCTTGCCGAAATAATATCCCTGCACGGCGGTGCAGCCGCATTCGCGGACGAAGTCGAGTTGTTCAATCGTCTCCACACCCTCCGCCGTGGTCTCGACGCCGAGCACCGAGCCGAGGCTAGCGATGGTGCGGACGATCGCCACACTCTCCGGGCTTTCACTGATCGTGCCGACGAAGGAGCGGTCGATCTTGATGCGGTCGAACGGAAATCTGCGCAAATAGCTCAGCGAAGAATAGCCGACGCCGAAATCGTCGAGGCTGACGCGCACCCCCAACGCGCGGAGCTGGTGCAGGATCTCGATCGTCGATTCACTGTCGTCGAGCAGCGCCGTCTCGGTGAGCTCGAGTTCGAGCCGATGCGGTGGCAGGCCGGCCTCCGCAAGCGCGCTCGTCACGATCGTCACCAACCCGCGCGAGCGGAATTGCACCGGCGACAGGTTCACGGCGACGGTGAGATCGGGCCATGTCGCGGCGGTCGCGCAGGCCGTGCGCAGCACCCACTCGCCGATCGGAACGATCAGGCCGTTCTCTTCCGCAATCGGAATGAATTCCGCCGGTGAGACGAGGCCGCGCGACGGGTGTTTCCAGCGCAGCAGCGCCTCGAAGCCGGTAAGTTCGGTGGTGTCGAGCCGCACCTGCGGCTGGAATGCCAGGTGGAATTCACGGGCCTCCAGCGCGCCGCGCAGGTCGTGCTCGAGCGCGTGCCGGCTGCGAGCCTCTTTCTCCATTTCGGGCTCGAACAGCTGATAGGCGCCGCGCCCCTTGGCCTTGGCCTGGTACAGCGCGAGGTCGGCGCATTTCATCAGCTCGTCGGCGTCCAGCCCATGATCGGGTGCGATTGCGATGCCGACGGAGACGCCAACATGCATCGACTGGTGCTCCAGCGGCGGCGGGTGACCGATGATCTCGACCAGGCGGCGCGCGAGCCTTTCCGCCGATTGCGGCTGCGGCCCGCGCTGGAGAACCGCGAACTCGTCGCCACCGAGCCGAGCGACGGTGTCGTGCTCGCCGACATTCTCCTTCAGCTGCGCCGCGACCCAGCGCAACAGCCGGTCGCCGGCCGCGTGGCCGAGGCGATCGTTGACGGTCTTGAAATTGTCGAGGTCGAAGCACAGCACGGCCATCGCGCCGCCGGCGATCGCGACCTGGTTCAGTCCCTCGCCCATCTTCTCGCGGAACAGAGTGCGATTGGGCAGGTCGGTGAGTGAATCGTGCCGCGCCATGTGCGCCACGCGGGCCTGGGCCTTGTGGCGTTCGGTGACATCCTCATAGGTGACGACCCAGCCGCCATGCTCCATTCGCTTGTGATTGAGCTTGATGATGCGGCCGTCGCCCAAATAGCGGTGCAGTGTGTGCTCGCCCTCGCGCAGCCTCTCGACATAGTCGGCATAGAGCCGCGCGGCGGTGGTGTTTGGATGGATGCCGAGCTCGCAGCTGTGCTCCATGATCTCGCGCATCGACACACCCGGCTTCACCAATTCGGGTGACAATCCGTACATCTCGATGTAGCGCCGATTGCAGACAATGACGCGCAAGCTCGAATCGAGCATACATAGGCCCTGGCTCATGTTGTTCAGGGCGGCGTCGAAGCGCCGATACTGCTCGCTCAGCTCCTCGACTGCGTGCTCGCGTTCGGTGATGTCCTCATAGGTGGCCACAAAACCACCCTCGGCCAGAGCGCAATAGCGCACCGAGATCGTGGTATCGTTCGACATCCGCCGGCGTATCGGCGAGGAGTTGCGGTCGGCAATCCTTGCGCTGGCGGCTTCCAGGAGTTGTTGCGGACTATACTCGGAGGAGAACGCGCCGTTTGCCATCGAGCGTTCGATCAGTTCGCCGAGATGCGTGCCCGGCTTGGCTTCCTCCGGCGAGAGCCGATAGATCTTCCGGTAGGTGGTGTTGCAGACGCGCAGGCGCATCTCGCTGTCGTAGAAGGCGAGTCCGTGCGCCATGTTCTCCAGCGCCGCGTCGAGCATGAAGTTCTGCTGCCTTAGCATCTCCTCGTATTGCAGCCGCTCGGTGACGTCTTCGTGCACGGTCACCCAGCCGCCGCGGGCAGAAAACGGGAAGCCACCTGCACCATCCGTCCGTCATAACGCATCACCAGCAGGTTTTTCGCCTTCCTGGTGCGCACGTCCTCCAGCCTGGTGTCGTGGAATTCGTCGGCCGACATCCCCGGCAGGTTGCCGCGCGACATCCAATGCTCGATGACCGTACAATGCGAGACGCCCGGCTTCACGATTTCCGGGTCGAGATTGTAGAGCTTCAGGAAACGTTCGTTGCAGACGACGACGCGGCTGTCGGCGTCGTACATGATCAATCCGTGCGCCATGTTGGCGATCGCGTGCTGGCTGCGCTCGGTCTGCACGCGCAGCTCCGCCTCGACCCGGGCGAGGCGGCTGACGTCGTCGCAGATCGTCATCCAGCCGCCGCCGGGAAGCGGTTTTAGCTCGAGCGCCATGACCAGGCCGCTCGCGAGCGTCTGCTGAGTCCGGAACGGCTGGCCGGCTGCGATCCGCGCCATGCGGGCGGCATAGAGTGCGTCGACTTCCCCCGCAGGGATGTTGCCGAGGGCCACGCTGTGGGCGAGCACGTCACGGTAGCTCGTGCCGACCCGCACGATTTCGGCCGACATGTTGAACAGGCTGAGGTAGCGCTGATTGACCAGCACGATCCGGTTGCCGGCATCGTAGACGCAGACGCCTTGCTCCATGTGGTCGAGCGCGAGCTGGCTCAGCCCGACCAGGGCCTTCGGGCCCTGCTCGCGGCGTGCATCAAGCTCGTTGTCGCGGATCGACGTCATGGGGCGGCGGGGTCTCGGCGGGCAATAGACTTAACGCGATGTAATTCAGCCGCCGAGGCTAGCGAAGAGGCGGGAAAATTCCCTTAAGCGCCGTAGTTTACGGAGGGTGACCGACGATGCAGGATGCTGCCAATGTGAAGGGGGCAAGGTACCGTCGCGCCGGTCGACCTGCGCAATTGCGCGTTAGGCCCGGATGACATCGAATGCCCGGCCCAAACGGGGCCTACGGCCCGTACAGCACGAGTTCCGTATCCGTGAGATCGGCGAGCTGCGGCCGGTGTGGGCCCTTGAAATATTTGCGGCCGCGACGCTCGGTGTAGATGCCGACGAGGCCGGAAACCGGGCCGTTGGAATCGACGGCGACCGCGATCTTGCCGAGCCGCAGCAGCAGCCGGCCGATGCGGCCTGCGCATTCGGTGTATTCGGCCGCGTTGCGGCAGTAGATCAGCTTCATCGCGGGCGGCGCAATGATGCCACGGCGGATGCGCACCGGTTGCAGGATGAAGGGGAACGTTCCCTTCGGCGTGCGGCAGACGAGGCTGAGGCAACTGTAGCGCGCATGCCGCGTCAAGAGATCGGTCTCGGCATCGGAAAGCCCGTCGATCGTCTTGGCGTGCTGCGAGATGACCTCGATCTTGCTCCAGCGTGGGACGCGCGCCAGCGCTGGCACCGAGAAGAAGATGCCACGGCAATAGGCGCGAAAGCCCTGCGTCTCGATGATCGGCCAGGTCCACGGCGCCGGGCTGATGTTGAGATAGGTGACGTCCTTGTGGCGCTGCGCGATCTTGGTCAGGAGCGGGGCGTAGTTGCGGTAGGCCGGGTCGACATACCAGCTCGACAAATTGCACTGGATGGCGGTCTCATCGCCGTCCCTCCGCGCCGTGTAGATCAGCAGCAGCACGCCGACCGGCGTGCCGTCGTTGTCGAGCATGTAGCCGAAGCGCGGGTAGCCTTCCGGTACGGGCCTGAAGGCCTGCCGGCGCAGGCCTTGGATCCAGTAGCCGCGCGAGCGGCCGACGAAGCCGCGCGTCAGCAAGTCCGCGACCGCATCGACGTCGGACTCGGTGATCTCGCGGCATCGGACCTTGGTATGGATCACGCTCGTCTTTCCCGTGGAAATGGCCGGCCTCTTCCCGTTAGCGCCAGCCTTCGCCGTGGGCATCGGCCGCGATCTGCGGCTGCAGGCCCATGATCTCCCGCACCTTGGCGGGCCAGGCGGAAGGATCGGTGCCGTGGGTGTGGAACATGGCGACAGCCAGGCGGTCCATGCCGAAGGCGACGCAGCCGGTGTGGGCCGGCTCGCCATTGGCGTCCTTGATGTCCCAGGTCGTGCCGAAATGCTCGCGGTGATAATTGAAGCTCATGCAGGCCGTCGGCTGCTCTTCCGAGCGCAGCGGGATCAGCAGTTCGAACTTGAGCTGCTGCTGCTTTTGGCTCACCGCCTTCATCTGACCGACGCGGCCGAAGAACGGATCGCTGGCATAATCGACGCGGAAGGTGAGACCGAGATCGGTCGCAATCGCCTGCGCGCGCACCATCCAGCGCTCGCGGAAATCGGCGACGTCGTCGGGGCTGCCGATGCAGACATATTCCCGCATCCGGAACGATTGCAGCCGGTCGAGATGTTTTGACGGCTCGCGGCGGAAGCAGTCGGCGGCGACGTCGAAGCGCAGGCCGCCCTTCGGCAACTGGCCGCGGCTCGCCGCGATCGGATAGACGGGATAGCAGGCCGCCGGCGACAGCACGAGGTCTGCCGGCGAGAGCGAGCTGGTCCAGTCACCGCCGGCATCGAAGCGGCTGACCGCGGCGTTGATCTCGCGCTCGGTGCCGTGCAGGCCGCAGACGCAACCGAGCAGGTTCGGAAAGCTCTTGAGGTAGCCGGACTTCTCGAGCTGTGAACGGCTCATCACCGGCGGGAAGCGCATCACTTCGGTGCCCGCCTCGCGATGGCTCGTAATGAGTGCGGCGAGCCGCTCGACGATGCCCTCATAAAGCGCGGTGCGGGCGTAGACGCCGTCCGAGCCCATCGGATGAAAGAGCTTGTCGGCGAGATGATCGAGCGGATCCGCGATTTGCGGGGCGGTCTCGGGCGAATTGGGGAGGACGGCAATGTTCATGATTCGATGTCCTGCTATCTCAAAATTGTTCTTGTTGGTTTGGTCGCCAAGGCGCGTCAGTTAGGAAAAAGACGTCAGTCGTGAAGGCTCAATGGCACGCCGCTCATCAGGGTCGATGTTGCGGCATTGGCCAGAATGCGGTCGTTGTTGATCATGATCGGCGACGACAGCACGTCGCGCAGGTGGCGGCCCATGGTGAACTCACCGTCATTGCGGTAGCCGGAAAGGCCTGCGGTGCGCATGGCATGCATCACGGTCTCGACCGCGAGCTCCGAGGCCTGCACCTTCAGAAGCGTGATCGAAGACTGGAAGTCGAGCGAGCCGAGCGCGCGTTCGTCGTGCTCGGCGCGAGCAAAGGCGTCGATATTGGCTGATATCAGCGCCCGCAGCTTGGCCAGCGACATCTTGGCGGCGGTGAAATGCGCGGCCGCCGGCGGCATCTGGCCGCCTGAGGTGCGGGCCGCCTTGCGAACGAAGGCCTGCGCACGGGTGACGGCGGCTGCAGCGATACCAGCCCAGGCCGAGGACCAGCACAGATGCGCGAACGCCGTCATGGTCTGGGCGTGGATCTTGTCGTAGGATTCCGGGAAGACGCGGTCGGTCGGGCAGTCGACCTTCAACTCGAAACCGGTCGAGCAGGTGCCGCGCATGCCGAGCGTTTCCCAGCCCAGCGTCCGCTTCAGCGAATAATCGTCCCTGGCGAGCGCCAGAAGAACCTGGTCGGACGCAGAAGCGTCGGTGGCGCGGCGGGCGATAGTCACGAGGCCATCGGCCTCGGCGCCGTAGGAGATCACGGTGGCGTCGCGCAGCAGCGAGACGGTGTCGCCGGCGACGTCGACGGCGGCGGCGCTAGCGCGGATGTTGCCGCCGTTCTGGCCTTCGGTGGTGGAGGAGGCGAGCAGCCACTGGTCGCGCGCGACCCGGCGCATCATGGTTTCCATCCAGGGGATGCCGTGGCCGTGCCTGACGACGCAGGCGACCTTTGTCGTGTGCATGGCGTAGATCATCGCCGTGGAGGCGCAGGCGCGTCCGAGCGTGTAGCAGACGTCGGTGACGTCGTGGATCGAGGCACCGAAGCCGCCGAACTCGGCCGGGATCATGACGCCGAGCAGCTTCTGCTCACGCGCAACCTCGAAAGCCTTGTGAGGGAAGCGGGCATCGCGATCGACCCCGTCGGCGTCGGCTGCCGCCACGGTGGCGGTCCGGGCGGCGCGTTCGACGAGGGAGGGACCATGCTCGAGAAAGCTCGTCTGCGTCTCGTCGACAGTGAGGACTGCTTCACGCACGTTCATACTCGTCCGCCTCCGGTTTGCCGTTCAGGATCGCCGGCATCATTCGCGATGCCGCTTGAGCGATCCTTCGACCATCTTTGCTTATGAGATGAGGCTACGGATTTAATTCAAATTCGTCGATGAAATAGAGGGTAAACAAAGCCCAATTCCGAACGAACAGTTAAGTTCGGGTTGTTTGCATCGTCCGGATTCCCGCGATCGCGTTAGGGATCTGTAAGAAGCCGGAAATCCAGACAATCTGAGTCATCGTTTACTAAGAAACGCGAAGTAATGGTGGTGTCCATTGCGGGATCGGCCCGCCGTGCCCATCGTAGCCGGCAACCGGTCCGACCTTTGTCGACAGATGGGAATTTACCGATGCAGGCTTTCGATACCGAGTTGCGCAATCGCATCATCAAGCTGGTGAAGGGCATCCTCGCCCAGAACTCGCTCTCCGCCGAAGTCACGCCGCAGGCCAAGCTCGTCGACGTCGGCCTGACCTCGATGGACATGGTCAATCTGATGCTCGGCGTCGAAGCCGAGTTCGACTTCACGATTCCCCAGTCCGAGATCACACCGGAGAACTTTCAGTCGGTCGAGACGCTGGAGCGTATGGTCGCGACCCAGCTGCAGTCGGCGGCCGCGGCATAATCAGGCGAGCTGGCGCGCATCCTCCTGACGGCACTTCCTGACCCCATCACCCGTTCCAAAACCGACGTAAAACTGGCATAGCTTCCCCACGGGATTGCGAAGGCGCGAACGGGGTGGAGCAGGTATGACGCAGGCGGTATTGGGCATCATCGGCGGCTCCGGCATTTACGACCTGCCGGGGCTGGAGGACGCTCGCGAAGAGGTGATCAAAAGCCCCTGGGGTGAGCCGTCGGCGCCCCTGCGGCGCGGCTCAATTGCCGGCTTGCCGATCGTGTTCCTGCCGCGCCACGACAAGGGCCACCGGCTGTCGCCCTCCGACATCAATTATCGCGCCAATATCGACGTCCTCAAGCGCGCCGGGGTCACCGACCTGATCTCGCTGTCGGCCTGTGGCTCGTTCAGGGAGGAACTGCCGCCGGGAACCTTCGTTCTCGTCGACCAGTTCGTCGATCGTACCCACAAACGCGAGAGCTCGTTCTTCGGGAGGGGATGTGTCGCGCATGTGTCGATGGCGCACCCGGTCTCGCCGCGGCTGCGCATCCATCTTGCCACGGCGGCCGAAGCCGAGGGCATCGCGTTTGCGCGCGGCGGCACCTATGTCTGCATGGAGGGACCGCAATTCTCGACCAATGCGGAAAGCACGACCTACAAGACGCTTGGTTATTCCGTGATCGGCATGACCAACATGCCCGAGGCGAAACTCGCGCGTGAGGCGGAGCTTTGCTACGCCACCGTCGCGATGGTGACGGATTTCGATTGCTGGCATCCCGATCACGACGCCGTCACCGTGCAGGACATCATCCGCGTTCTGAGCTCGAACGCCGACAAGGCAAAAGCGCTGGTGGCGCGGCTGGCGAAAGACTTCCCGCGCGAGCATGAGCCGTGCCCGATCGGCTCGGACCGCGCGCTCGATACCGCGCTGATCACCGCGCCCGAGGCGCGCGATCCCGAGCTCTTGAAGAAGCTCGATGCGGTGGCCAGGCGCATCCTGCGAACGTGATACGAAAGGCAGAATGCTATGAAGGTCGACGGCAAGCATTTCCGCAGCATCTGGCGTGAGCGCGACGGCTGGTCGGTCGGCGCGATCGACCAGCGCCGGCTGCCGCACGAGTTCATCGTTGCGAAGCTGACCTCATGCGAGGACGCGGCCCTCGCCATCCGCGAGATGCTGGTGCGCGGTGCGCCGCTGATCGGCGCGACCGCAGCCTACGGCATGGCGCTGGCGATGCGCGAGGACGCCTCCGACGCCGGCCTGAAGCGTGCCTACGACACGCTCGTGGTGGCGCGGCCGACCGCGATCAATCTGAAATGGGCCCTGGACGAGATGCGCGCGAGCCTCGCGCCGATCGATCCGCTGGAGCGGGCCGAAGCTGCCTATGCGCGCGCCGACGAGATCGTCGAGCAGGACGTCGAGATCAACCGCGGCATCGCCGGCAACGGCCTGAAACTCATCGAGGCGATCGTCGCAAGGAAGAAGCCGGGCGAGACGGTCAATTTGCTGACCCATTGCAATGCCGGCTGGCTTGCGACCGTCGATTGGGGCACGGCGACGGCGCCGATCTATCTCGCGCACGAGCGCGGCATCAAGGTCCATGTCTGGGTCGACGAGACGCGTCCGCGCAACCAGGGCGCCTCGCTCACGGCCTGGGAGCTCGGCCATCACGGCGTGGCGCATACCGTGATTCCGGACAACACCGGCGGGCATCTGATGCAGCACGGCATGGTCGATCTCGCCATCGTCGGCACCGATCGCGTTGCCGCCAATGGCGACGTCTGCAACAAGATCGGCACATATTTGAAGGCGCTCGCCGCTCACGACAACAACGTGCCGTTCTATGTCGCGCTGCCGTCGCCGACGATCGATTTTGCCGTTGATGACGGCGTCCGCGACATCCCGATCGAGCAGCGCAGCGGCACGGAGGTCACCGACATGACCGGCCGCACCGCAGACGGAAGGCTTGAGACGGTACGCATCGTGCCGGAGGGCTCGCCGGTCGCGAATTATGCCTTCGACGTCACCCCGGCGCGGCTCGTCACCGGCCTCATCACCGAGCGAGGCGTGTTGAAAGCCGATCGTGCGTCACTTGCCGCGGCGTTTCCGGAGCGGATCGCAGCCGCGGCGGAGTAGGTCTGGTTCGGCGATAGCTCGCAATGACGGAGAATGACGCTCTAGCTCAGCTTCAATCCCGTCGCGGCCTCGAGCTCGGCGATCGCCTGGGCGCCGCTGGTCACCTTGACCGTCGTCATGCCCATCTCGCGCGCGGGCTTCAGATTGACGCCGAGATCGTCGAGATAGATGCAATTCTTCGGATCGACCTTCAGCGTCTCGGCCATCATCTGGTAGATGCGCGGGTCGGGCTTGCGCAGGCCGATCTTGGCGGACTCGATGACATGGTCGAACAGCACCATCACCTCGGCGACATAGAGTGAGCGGCCGGTCATGCTGCCGATCGCATTGGCCGGCAGATTGTTGGTAATGCAGCCGGTCTTGAATTGCGCCTTGATGCGCTTCAGCGCTTCCACCATCTCGGGGCGCAGATCGCCCTGAAGCAGCGGGAGCACATCGCGGCCGCGCACCTCCGCGCCGAGCGCCAGCGACTCCGTTGCGAACAAATGATCGAACGTGTCGATATCGACCTCGGCGCGCTCGAACTTGGCCCAGGCATTTTCGAGATGATTGGCGGCGTTGGTGCGCCGGATGATGTCGATGGGCAGGCCACGCTCTGTCTCGAACCGCGTGAACGCCTCAAACGGCGAACTCGTCAGCACGCCGCCAAAATCAAAGATCACAGCCTCGATCGTCAAGATCCCGCCCTCGTCAATTCCTTTCCAAGAGCGCTAGCATGCGCTATCGGCAAGGGCCAGTCCGAAGCCATCCCGCCGCCGTCACCGATGCCGAAGCGTGTTCCCATGAAAAAGCTTGCAACGATCATTACAGCCGCGCTGCTGCTGCTGGCCACGCCCGCTTATGCCATCGTTGGCGGCGGCACGCCGCAGGCCGATGGCGTCGCGCGCGCCGTCGTCACCATCGTCGGCTCGCGCGGCAATTTCTGCACCGGCACCCTGGTTGCGCCAAGGCTGGTGCTCACCGTCGCCCACTGCGTGCAGCCCGGCGCGGACTACAAGATCGTCGACCGCGGCACTGACGGGCAGCCGCAACTGCTGAATGTCCGCACCGTCGCGATCCATCCGAGTTTCAACATGCAGGCGATGCAAGGGCATCGCGCTACCGCCGACCTGGCGCTGCTGCAGCTGGAAATTCCATTGAAGGGAAAATCGACGGTACCGGTCGGTGCGCCGAATATTCCGATCCAGGTCGGCAGCCGCTTCGTCATCGCCGGTATCGGCGTCACCGTGCGTGGCGACGGCAAGAGTGGGGGCGCGACGCGTGTTGCCGGCCTCGTTGCGACGGGGCAGCCCGGCACGCTCCAGATCCGGTTGGTCGACCCCGTAACCAACGGTGTTCGCGACGGAATTGGCGCCTGCACCGGTGATTCAGGCGGTCCCGTGTTCGAGGACAAACCGGCCGGAGCCGTGCTCGTCGGCGTGATCAGCTGGTCCACGGGGCCGAACGGAGCGGCCGGCTGCGGCGGGCTGACCGGAGTCACGCCGCTCACGCTCTATCGCGAATGGATCTTGCAGACCGCGCGGAGCTGGGGTGCGACGCTGTGATTTGACCGCGTCCTGATCTATGTCATCTTGAAGCGGAAGCGCGCTGGGCGACCACGTCCGTTGCAGAGGAAACGCGTCGCCCAATCAAGGGCGGCCACAAAAGCAAGCAAGGCATAGAAGCAACAATGAATGTCGCTGTTCGCAGTCACGCCACGGCCAAACAGGCTTCTGAACACTTCGACGTGCTGATCGTCGGCGCCGGTATCTCGGGCATCGGCAGCGCCTATCACATGACCAAGCAGCTTCCCGGTGCGAGCTTCGTCATCCTGGAAACGCAGGCGACGTTCGGCGGCACGTGGACCACGCATCGCTATCCCGGCATCCGCTCCGACAGCGATCTCCACACCTTCGGTTATAGCTTCAAGCCCTGGGTCGGGCCGCCGATCGCCACCGCCGACGAAATCCTCGCCTACATGAACGAGGTGATCGACGAAAACGATATCGCGCGGCATATCCGCTACAAGCACAGGATCAATTCGGCGAGCTGGTCGAGCGAGCAGAACCTCTGGACCATCGAGGCGGTGACGACCGACACCGGCGAGCCAAAAACTTTCACGGCGAACTTCCTCTGGATGTGCCAGGGCTATTACCGCCATTCGGAAGGCTATACGCCGGAATGGAAAGGTACCGATCGCTTCAAGGGCCGCATCGTTCATCCGCAGACCTGGCCTGATGCTATCGACCTCGCGAACAAGAAGGTCGTCGTGATCGGCTCCGGCGCGACGGCGGCGACGCTGGTGCCGAACATTGCCGACAAATGCGCGCATGTCACGATGCTGCAGCGTTCGCCGACCTATTTCCGTCTCGGCCGCAACGCCATCGAGATCGCGGAGGAGCTGCGCCGGCTGCAGGTCGACGAGGCCTGGATCCACGAGATTGTCCGGCGAAAGATCCTGTTCGAGCAGGATGCGTTCACCAAGCTTTGCTTGTCAAAACCCGAGCAGGTGAAAAAGGAGCTGATCGGCCAGATCAGCGCGGTGCTCGGTCCGGAGTACGATGTCGACACCCATTTCACGCCGAGCTACCGGCCATGGCGGCAGCGCATCGCCTTCGTGCCGGATGCCGATCTGTTCAAGGGGATCGCCAGCGGCAAGGCGTCCGTCGTCACCGACGAGATCGAGTGCTTCGTCGAGAACGGCATCCAGCTCAAATCCGGCAAGCTGCTCGAAGCCGACATCATCGTCACCGCAACCGGCTTCAATCTCGCGGCGCTCGGCGACATCGCCTTCGAGGTCGACGGCAAGCCGCTCGCCTTCGGCGACACCGTCACCTATCGCGGCATGATGTTCACGGGCGTGCCGAACATGGTCTGGGTGTTCGGCTATTTCCGCGCCAGCTGGACGCTGCGCGTCGACCTCGTTGCCGACTTCGTCTGCCGTCTGCTCGGTCACATGAAGGCCAAAGGCAAGAAGAAGGTCGAGGTGAGCTTGCGCGCCGAAGACCACAACATGCCGATCCTGCCCTGGATCGATCCGGAGAACTTCAACCCCGGCTACATGATGCGCAACATGGACCTGCTGCCCAAGCGCGGCGACAAGCCGGAATGGCAGCACAGCCAGGATTACTGGACCGAAAAGGACGAGATCCCGAAGACGGATCTGGATGGCGGGGAGTTTGTGTACGGGTGAGGCGCTCGCGCTGACCACACACTCTGCAGTCGTCCCGGCCTAGTGCGCAATTGCGCACTAGGCCGGGACGACATCTTTTGTTGGGCAAGGAGTGTTTCAACTCACTCGCAGCAAGACTACGAATTCCTTCTTGTCGCATTCGTCGCAATCGCCGCAGCCGCAGTCCGGTTCTCGACGCCGAGCTTGGAGTAGATCTGCTCGAGATGCTTGTCGACCGTGCGCGGGCTCAAGCCCAGAATCTGCGCGATGTCGCGGTTGGTCTTGCCCTTGCTGAGCCAGGCCAGCACCTCGCCTTCGCGGGTGGTGAGGCCAAGCTCGCTGGTGAATTCGGGTGGCGGCGCGGTGCCGGACTCCCGGGAGAGTCGCAGCAGGAACTCGTTCGGCGCGGTCTCGCCCATGTAGTACAGGCGGAGCTGAGGATTGTCGGGCAAGGAAGCCGCCTGAGACTTCGAGCTGCCCTTGCCCTTCGCCTGCTCCAGCCATTGCAGCAATGGTACCGGCAGGACGAAGTCGTCCTCGGCCTGCGCGCCGTGGTGGTCTGCCAGCAGCTTCTGCGCCTGCGGGGTCGCCCACAACAATTTGCCCTGGCGGTTGACCGCGAACAAGAATCGGCCGGAGACGTCGAGCGCGGCGCGCGCGCTCTGCGTCATCCGCGCGTTGCCGAGATGAACGCGGATGCGCGCCAGCATCTCCTCGATCACGATCGGCTTGGTCACGTAGTCGACGCCGCCGGCCTCCAGCCCGCGCACGATGTGCTCGGTCTCGGCGAGCCCCGTCATGAAGATCACCGGGACATTGGCAAGGCCCGCATCACGCTTGAGGCGGCGGCAGGTCTCGAACCCGTCCATGCCCGGCATCACCGCGTCGAGCAGCACGATGTCAGGCGTGATCTGGTCGACGATGCGCATCGCGGCTGCGCCGTCGAGCGCCACCATCACCGTCATCCCTGCGCTGTCGAGCGCGTCGGTAAGCAGCCGCAGCGTCTCCGGGGAGTCGTCGACTACGAGCGCGACGTCGCGCTTTTTCGACTCAGTGCTCATACGCATGCAACGTCTTCAATGTGGCCATATACTGGTCGAGATCGAAGCGGTCGACCAGCGACCGCATTTCCGCGACGAAGTCGGCATGTTCAGGATGCTCACTGCCGATCTCGTCCAGCTTCAACTGGATAGCCTTGACGTAGCCGATCTGACCGAGCCCGATCAGCGCCTCGATGTGTTGTACCGGCGGTCGCGAGCCGCTCTCCGGCCGCCACAGCGGCACGGCGATCTCCTCCGAGCCGTATTGCCATTCGACCTTGAGAAGCTGGCGGATGCTTTCCAAAAGCCTGGGAATGTCGATCGGCTTCATCAGATAGCCATCGTGGAAAGGCTGTGCCAGCGGTGTGCCGTGGGCCTCGAGCGCGCTGGCAGACACCATCAGGATGCGCGCCTGATGGTGGCCGTTGGCGCGTAGCGTCTCCGCGACCGTCCAGCCATCCATGCCAGGCATGGAGATGTCGAGCAGGAACAGATCGGGCCGGCAGTGCTGGGCCAGCGCCAGGCAGCCGGGGCCGTCGGGCGCGCTGAGCAGGATGAAGCCGAGTGGTGTCAACACCTCACGCAGGAGGTCACGATGCACGGGATCGTCGTCGGTGATGAGGATGGTCTTGCGTGCGCCGTGATAGCCTGAGATCGGGGCCTCCACCGGCGCAATACGCTGCGGATTGGTGACTTCCGAGAGCAGCATCTTGACCTTGAACGTGCTGCCGCTGCCGACCGTGCTCAAGACCTTGATGTCGCCGCCCATGACGCCGGCGAGCAGCCGGCTGATGGTCAGGCCCAGCCCGGTGCCGGTCTGCGGCTGCGAGACACCGAGCGCACCGCGTTCAAAGGGTGCGAAGATGCGTTCGAGATCGTCGCCCTGGATGCCGGGGCCGGTGTCGATCACCTCGAACTCCGCGACCGGGCTGCGATAGTGCACCACGAAATGGACGCTGCCGGTCTGGGTGAATTTGATCGCGTTGGACAGCAGATTGATCAGCACCTGGCGCAGCCGCTTCTCGTCGGCATAGACCACGACCGGCAAATGCGCCGGCCGCCTGAACACGAAGTCGATGCTCTTGGCAGCGGCTTGAAGGCGGAACATGCCGACGAGCTGGTCGAGGAACTCGGTCAGGCGCACCTCGTCGCGCGACAGGTACAGCCGCCCCGCCTCGATCTTGGAGATGTCCAGAATGCCGTCGATCAGGCCGGAGAGGTGATCGGCGCTGCGGCGGACGACGCGGACCTGGTCGCGCGGCTTGGTGTTGAGCGTGGTGTCCTGCTCCAGGAGTTGGGCATAGCCGCTGATAGCATTCAGCGGCGAGCGCAGCTCGTGGCTCAGGCCCACCACGTAGCGGCTCTTGGCGAGGTTGGCGGATTCGGCGATTTCCTTGGCGCGCTGGAGCTCGGCGTCGGTGCGCTTGTGCGCGTCGATCTCCTGGATCAGCAGCGTGGTCTGGCGCCGGGTCTCGGCCTCGGCGGCCCGTCGGCTCTGCTGCGCCAGCACGAACAGCCAGGCGACCACGCCGATGATGATGCTGAGCGAGAAGAACACCTTCCAGAGCACGTTGGAGACGAGCATGTTCTCGCCGGGCACGCTGACCGAGGTCTGGAGGTAGATCAGCCCTAGTACCAGCGCGACGAGGCCCGCGGAGACCACGAACACACCGATGTAATGGCCGAACTGCGAGTTGATCCGCTGATAGATCGCCTGCGGCAAGATCCTGGCGAGCGCGTCGGCGAACTGCACCTGCGCGCGCGCATGCGGTTTGCACAAATCGTGGCAGCGCGCGTCGAGCGAGCAGCATAGCGAGCAGATCGGGCCGGCATAGGCAGGACAGGAGGTCATGTCCTCCGGCTCGAAATGGTGCTCGCAGATACAGCACTGGATCGATTCGATATTGGCCCAGCTCCTCTTCGGCTTGCGCGCGATGTAGTATTTTCCGTCGGTGAGCCAGGCAATGACGGGCGCGGTGACGAAGGCGACCGTCAGTGCGACGAAGGCCGCGAGCGCTTTCATGGTCGAGCCGAACAGGCCGTAGAATGCCGCGATCGAGACGATGGTCGCGATCGTCATCGCGCCGACGCCGACCGGGTTGATATCGTAGAGATGGGCGCGCTTGAACTCCATCTGCGGTGGGCGCAGGCCGAGCGGCTTGTTGACCACGAGATCGGACACCAGCGCGCCGACCCAGGCGATCGCGACATTGGAGTAGAGCGCGAGCGTCTGCTCCAGCGCCTTGTAGACGCCGATCTCCATCAGCAGCAACGCCACCATCACGTTGAACACCAGCCAGACGACCCGGCCCGGATGGCTATGCGTCAGACGCGAGAAGAAGTTCGACCAGGCGATCGAGCCTGCATAGGCGTTGGTGACGTTGATCTTGAGCTGCGACAGGATCACGAACGCGCCGGTGAGTGCCAAGGCCATGTCAGGCTGCGACAGCACGTAGCGAAACGCTTCGAGATACATGTGCGCAGGCTCGGCCGCCAGCTCGCTGGAGAGACCGTGGCTCAGCGCAAAGAAGGCGAGAAACGAGCCCAGCAGCAGTTTCAGCGCGCCGAAGATGATCCAGCCGGGGCCGGCGATCAGCAGGGCGGCCCACCACGACGTTCGCGACGTGCGGCGGTCGCGCGGCAGGAACCTGAGGAAGTCGACCTGCTCGCCGATCTGGGCCACCAGCGAAAACACCACGGAGGATGCGACACCGAACAGCAGAAGATCGAAATGTCCGCTGGCGTCGCCGTGCTCGCCGGCGAATTTGCGCCACTCCGTGAATGAGTAAGGGTTGGCCCAGGCGATCGCCGCGAAGGGCAGGATGTGCAGGATGATCCAGATCGGCTGCGTCCAGAGCTGGAAGCGGCTGATCAGCGTGATGCCGTAGGTGACAAGCGGGATGATCGCGACCGCGCTGATGAGGTACCCGATCGGGCGCGGAATGCCGAAGCACATCTCGAGCGCGATCGCCAGGATTACCGCTTCGATGGCGAAGAAGATGAAGGTGAAGGAGGCGTAGATCAGCGAGGTGACGGTCGAGCCGATATAGCCAAAGCCGGCGCCGCGGGTAAGCAGGTCAATGTCGATGCCGCATTTGGCGGCATAATAGGCAATCGGGACGCCGCAGCAGAAGATGATGGTGGAGACGACGAGGATCGCGGCGGTGGCGTTGGTAACGCCGTAGTTCAGGGTGATGGTGCCGCCGATCGCCTCCAGCGCGAGAAAGGAGATGGCGCCCAGTGCAGTGTTGGCGACGCGGGCGGCGGACCACCGGCGCGCGCTCTTGGCGGTGAAGCGCAGCGCGTAGTCTTCCAGCGTCTGGTTGGCGACCCATTGGTTGTACTGGCGCCTGACGCGATCTATTCGCTGCCGCCCTGCCACTTCAGCCCCACTCCTACTCCCGAACGCGCCGGACCCCTCGCAAAACCCGTACCAAAAGCCTACGTCGTCATTTTGCGGTGCAGTATACGCGATCTTGCGTATGCTTGCAGTGCACAAATTCGAGCCATCCTCACGGCACCAATCGCGTGTCCTCGAACAACAGTGGGGTGCTCATGTCAGACGAAGCGAACAAGGGCCTGTTATCGCCGCTCCGGCGCAAATTATTGATGGGAATGGCGGCCGTGCCGGCCATCACCATGCTGCCGCGAGCATCTTTTGCGCAGGCCCCGGCGACCTCGGCGGTCAATACCACGGGCCTCGCGGTTACCGACACCGAGGTGACGGTCGGCATCCTGCATTCGGCGACCGGCACCATGGCGATCTCCGAGACCGGCTCGATCGAGGCCGAAAAGCTCGCCATCGAGCAGATCAATGCCATGGGCGGCGTGCTGGGGCGCAAGATCAAGTTCATCCAGGAAGACGGCGCCAGCGACTGGCCGACCTTTGCCGAAAAGGCCAAGAAGCTGCTCGTCAACGACAAGGTCGCGGCGATCATGGGCTGCTGGACCTCGGCATCCCGAAAGGCCGTGCTGCCCGTCATGGAGCAGTACAACGGCATGCTCTACTACCCGACCTTCTACGAAGGTCTCGAGCAGTCCAAGAACGTGATCTATACCGGCCAGGAAGCCACTCAGCAGATCCTCGCCGGCCTGAACTGGATCGCCAAGGAGAAGGGTGCGAAGTCGTTCTTCTTCATCGGCTCCGACTACATCTGGCCGCGCACCTCGAACAAGATCGCGCGCAAGCATGTCGAGAACGTGCTGAAGGGCAAGGTCGTCGGCGAAGAGTATTATCCGCTCGGCAACACCCAGTTCAATTCGGTCATCAACAAGATCAAGCTGACCAAGCCAGACGTGATCTTCACCGACGTGGTCGGCGGTTCGAACGTCGCGTTCTACAAGCAGCTCAAGGCGGCCGGTATTGATCTCTCCAAGCAGGCGCTGCTGACGATCTCGGTGACGGAAGACGAGATCGACGGCATCGGCGGCGAGAACATCGCGGGTGCCTATGCCTGCATGAAGTACTTCCAGTCGCTCGACAATCCGAACAACAAGACCTTCGTCCCGGCGTTCAAGAAGATGTGGGGCGAGAAGACCGTGATCGGAGACGTCACCCAGGCTGCCTATCTCGGCCCGTGGCTTTGGAAGTTGACGGTGGAGAAGGCGGGCTCCTTCGACATCGACAAGATCGCGGCGGCATCGCCAGGCATCGAGTTCAAGGGCGCTCCGGAAGGCTATGTGCGCATCCACGAAAATCATCACCTCTGGTCGAAGACCCGGGTGGGACGCGCCAAGCTCGATGGCCAGTTCGAACTGATCTACGAGACCGCTGATCTGGTCGAGCCGGATCCGTTCCCCAAGGGCTACCAGTAAGACGAGAGCCTATCAGTCAGTCACGGCGTTCGTCGCCGTTTCCCTTTCAGACAAAACCTCTCCCTGGCGTGGACCGCAAATCCACGCCCAAGACCCCCGCGTCGCGAACCTGCTCGCGACGCGGGACCCTTTCCCGACGGAGGACATCGATGTTCGGCGACTACTCGCTTGGTGACCTTGGCTCCATCTTCGTCATGCAGGGCTTTGCAGGACTGATCCTGTTCTCCGTCTACGTCCTGATGGCGCTGGGACTTGCGATCATCTTCGGCCAGATGGGCGTCATCAACATGGCCCATGGCGAGTTCATGATCCTCGGGGCCTACGTCACCTGGATGACCTCGAGCTTCTTCCAATCCTATTTGCCGAGCCTGTTCAGCGGCTACTTCTTCCTCGCGATGATCCTGGCCTTTGTCGCATCCGGTGCGTTGGGGATGTTGGTGGAATGGGTGCTGATACGGCATCTCTACAAGCGTCCGCTCGACACGCTGCTTGCGACTTGGGGCCTCAGCCTGATCCTGCAACAGGCCTATCGCTCCGTGTTCGGCGCGCGTGAGGTCGGCGTCGAGCTGCCGCAATGGATGCTTGGCTCGCTGCACGTGACCGACAGCATCGAAGTGCCGATCAACGGCGTCTTCGTGATGTGCCTCACCGTCCTGATTACCGTGGGCGTCGCCTACGTGATGTACAAATCGCGCTGGGGCCGGCAGGTGCGCGCCGTCGTGCAGAACCGCATAATGGCCGGAGCCGTCGGCATCAACACCGAAAAGGTGGATCGCTACACTTTCGGCCTCGGCTGCGGCATTGCCGGTGTCGCCGGGAGCGCCTTCACGATGATCGGCTCGACCGGGCCGACCTCCGGACAGCTCTACATCGTCGACACGTTCCTCGTGGTCGTGTTCGGCGGCGCGGCAAGCCTGCTCGGCACCATCGCATCGGCCTTCTCGATCTCGCAGACCCAATCCACCCTCGAGTTCTTCCTGTCGGGCTCGATGGCCAAGGTGCTGACGCTGCTTGCCGTTGTCGGAATCCTGATGCTGCGGCCGCAGGGTCTCTTCGCCCTCAAGGTCCGCAAATAACAAGAAGCAGGCAAGTCATGGTCATCAACTCACGCTTCTTCAATCGATCCGAGCTCATGGGCTTCCTCGTGCTGGCCGCTGTGCTGTTCGTGATCCTGCCGCTCTCGCTGGATGTGTTCCGTCTCAACCTTGTGGCGAAATATCTGACCTACGCCTTCGTCGCGCTCGGTCTGGTGCTGTGCTGGGGCTACGGCGGCATTCTCAGTCTGGGGCAGGGCGTGTTCTTCGGCCTCGGCGGCTATTGCATGGCGATGTTCCTCAAGCTGGAGGCCTCCAGCGTCGAGAATACCAAGATCCAGTCGACGCCAGGCATCCCGGACTTCATGGACTGGAATCAGATCACGTCACTGCCGTTGTTCTGGCAGCCGTTTCACAGTCTCGCCTTCACCATCCTCGCCATCATCCTGGTCCCCGGCATCTTCGCGCTGATCATCGGCACTGCGATGTTCAAGCGCCGCGTCGGCGGCACCTACTTTGCCATCATCACCCAGGCGGTGGCGGCCATCCTCACCATCCTGATCGTGGGCCAGCAGGGTTATACCGGCGGGATCAACGGCATGACCGACCTGCGCACCCTGAAGGGCTGGGACATCCGGCCCGACCACGCCAAGGTCATCCTGTACTTCATCGAAGTGGTGCTGCTGTTCGCCTGCATCGGCATCGCGCAGTTCATCCGCCTGACCAAGCTCGGCCGCATCCTGGTGGCTATGCGCGAACAGGAAGACCGCGTCCGCTTCTCCGGCTACAGCGTCGCCAACTTTAAGATCTTTGCGTTCTGTATGGCCGCGGTTTTCGCCGCAATCGGCGGGGCCATGTTCGCGCTCAATGTCGGTTTCATGTCGCCGTCCTTTGTCGGCATCGTGCCGTCGATCGAGATGGTGATCTACACCGCGGTCGGCGGACGGATGTCGATCTTTGGCGCGATATGGGGGGCCATTCTGGTGAACTTCGCCAAGACCAGCCTGTCGGAATCCTTTCCGCAACTCTGGCTGTTTGGTCTCGGCGCGCTGTTCATCGCGGTCGTGCTCGCTTTCCCGAACGGCCTGTCGGGGCTCTGGGCCGACTATGTGCAGCCGCGCATCGACCGCCTGTTCGCCTCGCGCAAGAAGCCGGGCTGGACCGACAATTCGGTTGCCGACGGCGCACCCGCAGAGTGAGGAGACCATCATGCTCGTCGGTCATCACGATGCCGATGCCAAGCTGGCAGTGAGGAGATAGATCATGCTCGTCGGTCATCAGCCGAAGGAATTCCTGCTCGCGGTCTCCGGACTGACGGTTTCCTTCGACGGCTTCAAAGCCGTCAACGATCTCTCGTTTTACATCGAGGAGAACGAGATTCGCGTCATCATCGGCCCCAATGGGGCCGGCAAGACCACGGTGCTCGACCTGATCTGCGGCAAGACCAAGGCGACCGAAGGCTCGATCCAGTTTCGCGGTACCGAGCTGACCAAGCTGAAGGAAAACGAGATCGTCAAGGCCGGCGTCGGCCGCAAGTTCCAGACGCCGTCGGTGTTCGAAGACCTCACCGTGTTCGAAAATCTCGAGATCTCGTTTCCGCGCGGCCGCACCGTATTCGGCTCACTCACTTTCCAGCGTGACCAGCCGGTGAGGTCACGCGTCGGAGAGGTCGCCGAGATGATTTTCCTCAAGGACAAGCTCAACACCTATGCATCCGAGCTCAGCCACGGCCAGAAGCAATGGCTCGAGATCGGCATGCTGCTGATCCAGGATCCGGACCTCTTGATGCTCGACGAGCCCGTCGCCGGCATGAGCGTGTCCGAGCGCGCCAAGACCGCCGAGTTGCTTAACCGCATCATCAAGAACCGCTCGGTGCTCGTCATCGAGCACGACATGAAGTTCGTCGAGGACATCGCGCACAAGGTCACCGTGCTTCACCAGGGCCAGATCCTCTCGGAAGGGACCATGGAGAAGGTGAAGAACGACCCCAAGGTCGTCGAAGTTTATCTCGGTCACTAAGGAGCGCGACGATGCTAGCTATCTCTGATCTTCACGTCGCCTACGGCCAGAGCGAGGTGCTGCACGGTCTCAACGTCAAGGTCGCGCCCAACGAGATCGTGGCGATCATGGGCCGCAACGGCATGGGCAAGACCACGCTGATGAAATCGCTGATGGGCATTTTGCCTACGAAGAGCGGCTCGGTGACCATGGAGGGCGCCGAGCTCGGTGCCTTGCCGAGCTACGCGCGCGTCGCCAAGGGCCTCGCCTATGTACCGCAGGGCCGCATGATCTTCTCCACCATGACGGTGAAGGAGAACATCGAGACCGGCCTCGTGGTCTCCGGCGGAACCGAGGTGCCCGGCGACATCTACGAACTGTTTCCGGTGCTGCTGGAGATGAAGGACCGCCGTGGCGGCAATCTCTCCGGCGGACAGCAGCAACAGCTCGCGATCGCTCGCGCGCTGGCGACCAAGCCAAAAGTGCTGCTGCTGGACGAGCCGACCGAAGGCATCCAGCCGTCGATCATCAAGGAGATGGCGCGCACGCTCAAGCGCATCCGCGACGAGAAGGGGCTTTCGATCGTCGTGTCCGAGCAGGTCCTGAGCTTCGCGCTCGATATCGCCGACCGCGTGCTGGTGATCGAGAACGGCGAGATCGTCCGTGACGATCCGCGCGACGCCGTCGATGCCGCGCAGGTCTCGAAATATCTGTCCGTCTAACCAACCGTGTAAAAGGGGAGCATCTCGATGCCAGAGACACTGATCAAGGTCGATCTCACCAAGTCGGCCTATGAAAATGACATGGTGCATAACCGCTGGCACCCCGACATTCCGATCGTAGCCTGGGTCAATCCCGGCGACGACTTCATCATCGAGACCTATGACTGGACCGGCGGTTTCATCAAGAACAACGATTCCGCCGACGACGTGCGCGACATCGATCTGTCGATCGTGCACTTCCTCTCCGGCCCGATCGGCGTCAAGGGCGCCGAGCCCGGCGACCTGCTCGTCGTCGACCTGCTCGACGTCGGTCCGATGAAGGAGAGCATGTGGGGCTTCAACGGCTTCTTCTCCAAGCAGAATGGCGGCGGCTTCCTCACCGACCATTTCCCGCTGGCGCAGAAGTCGATCTGGGACATCAAGGGCCTCTACACCTCGTCGCGGCATATTCCGGGCGTCAACTTCGCCGGCCTGATCCATCCCGGCCTGATCGGCTGTCTGCCCGATCCGAAGATGCTGGACACCTGGAACAAGCGCGAGGCCGAGCTGATCGCGACCAACCCGACCCGTGTGCCGGGCCTTGCCAATCCGCCGTTCGCGCCGACGGCCCATGGCGGCCGCGCCAAGGGCGAGGTCAAGGACAAGATCGGCGCGGAAGGCGCGCGCACCGTGCCGCCGCGCGAGCATGGCGGCAATTGCGACATCAAGGATCTTTCGCGCGGCTCCAAGATCTACTTCCCCGTCTATGTGCCGGGTGCCGGTCTCTCGATGGGCGATCTGCACTTCAGCCAGGGGGACGGCGAGATCACCTTCTGCGGCGCGATCGAGATGGCTGGTTGGCTGCATCTGAAGGTCGAGGTGATCAAGGACGGCATGGCGAAGTACGGCGTCAAGAATCCGATTTTCAAGCCGTCGCCGATCACCCCGAACTACAAGGACTATCTGATCTTCGAAGGCATCTCGGTCGACGAGGCCGGCAAGCAGCATTATCTCGACGTCACCATCGCCTATCGCCAGGCCTGCCTGAATGCGATCGAATATCTGAAGAAGTTCGGCTACTCCGGCGCCCAGGCCTATTCGATCCTCGGCACCGCACCGGTTCAGGGCCACATCTCCGGCGTGGTCGACGTGCCCAACGCTTGCGCCACATTATGGCTGCCGACGGAAATCTTCGACTTCGACGTGATGCCGTCCTCGGCGGGTCCGATCAAGCACATTAAGGGCGATATCCAGATGCCGATATCGCCGGACAAGTAATCCCTGCGCGACGGCATGCGGGACGGCGTAGCTGCCGCCCCGCATCCGCCGCGGCAGTTCTCTCACAGGCAACAGCGTAGGGATGATGCGATGCCGGTCTATGAATATCTCTGTGACGATTGCGGTTCGTTCAAGGATATGCGGCCGATGGCCGAATGCGACGATCCGCAGGTCTGTCCGCAATGTGAAATCATGGCGCCGCGCGTCATTCTGACCGCCCCGAACTTCTTCTGCATGCCGTCGGAGACGCGCACGGCTCACGCAGTCAACGAGCGCAGCACGCACGCGCCGCAGACGCTCGCGCAATACAAGGCGTCGCATGGCCCAGGCTGCGGCTGCTGCTCCAAGGGAAAAAACTCGTCGGACAAGAAAAAGCCGGCGCGGCTGGTGACCAAGACCAGGAGCGGTGCGAAGGGCTTTCCGACCGCGCGGCCCTGGATGATCAGTCACTGATTCACGCAACAATCTCAAACACAGTAGAGGAGCAATTCAATGCTTCACGGTGACATCTCCAGCAGCAACGACACCGTCGGCGTCGCGGTGGTCAACTACAAGATGCCCCGCCTGCACACCAAGGCCGAGGTGCTCGATAACGCCCGCAAGATCGCCGACATGGTGGTGGGCATGAAGACCGGCCTTCCCGGCATGGATCTGGTGATTTTCCCGGAATACTCCACCCAGGGCATCATGTACGACTCCAAGGAGATGTACGAGACCGCTTGCGCGGTGCCCGGTGAAGAGACCGCGATTTTTGCGGAGGCCTGCCGCAAGGCCAAGGTGTGGGGCGTGTTCTCGCTGACCGGCGAGCGCCACGAGGAGCATCCGAACAAGGCGCCCTACAACACCCTGATCCTGATGAACGACAAGGGTGAGATCGTACAGAAGTACCGCAAGATCATGCCGTGGGTGCCGATCGAGGGCTGGTATCCCGGCAATTGCACCTATGTCTCCGACGGCCCGAAGGGGATGAAGGTCAGCCTGATCATCTGCGACGACGGCAATTTCCCGGAGATCTGGCGCGACTGCGCCATGAAAGGGGCCGAGTTGATCGTACGCTGCCAGGGCTACATGTATCCGGCCAAGGAGCAGCAGATCCTGATTTCAAAGGCGATGGCGTGGGCCAACAACGTCTACGTCGCGGTCGCCAACGCCGCCGGCTTCGACGGGGTCTATTCCTATTTCGGTCACTCCGCGATCATCGGCTTCGATGGCCGCACCCTTGGGGAGTGCGGCGAGGAGGACTACGGCATCCAATATGCCCAGCTGTCGAAGCATCTGATCCGCGATGCGCGCCGCAACGGCCAGTCGCAGAACCATCTCTACAAGCTGGTCCATCGAGGTTACACCGGCATGATCAATTCCGGCGAAAGCCCGCGCGGCGTCGCCGCCTGCCCCTATGATTTCTACAAGAACTGGATCGCCGATCCCGAAGGCACAAGGGACATGGTCGAGGCGATGACGCGCGCGACGCCCGGGACCGCCGAATGCCCGATCGACGGCATCCCGAATGAAGCGGCGCCGTCGAATTACTGAGCCACGATGGCTCTGACATCGGCGTCGATGTGAACCACCATACATGTGCGTGGACACTCTGACGCAGGCCCATGTGCGTAGAATGCGAATTGTGTCTCGCAAAAGCGTGGCGCGGTTGCAACATCACCCGCTGAATCAACCCCGGTTGTGTCCCCGACGGCCGATTCCATGGATTCCGTAGTTTCACGGAGGGAACTGGTCGCCTAATTTGGCGGCGGCGCGGCTGGGAGCGCCGGTGACAAGGGGCGTTGGGGTGGAATTTCGATCGCCATCGAACGGGCAGAGCCGACTGCGCATGGGTGCGGCCGCGTCGTCCGTCGTTGCGATGCTGTTCGGCCTCTGCCTGTCGACGGGCGCCGTCCAGGCGCAGCAAGTATTCAACGGATCGCAGACCACGCCGAACGGCGTCGTCAACGGCGGCGGCGGTGTATGGGACAACACCACGACCAACTGGACGGATTTCTTCGGTTCGGTCAGTACGGCCTATGATCCCTTGTCAGCCGGCACGCTGTTCGGCAGTAGCGTTCCCTCGACGCCCGCAACGGGCGGCACGGTGACGGTTACGCCGAGCGGAGTGCAACTCACGAGCCTCGTGGGCTTTGACCTCACCGGCGACGGTTCGGTCTACACCATCCAGGGCGGCGACCTCCGGCTGGCCTCGGGCGGCACTACATTTGATACCAACGATGTCACCGGCACGGCGGACCCATCGGCCGTGATCAGCTCACGCATCGTCGGCAGCGGCGGGATCAACGTTCAGGGACCCGGTATCCTAGCGTTGCTCGGCGCCAACACCTATACCGGCGGCACCTTCATCTGTTCGTGTGCGGCGTTGCAGCTCGGCGACGCGACGCATACCGCGAGCATCGTCGGTGCGGTCGACAATGACGGGCTCTTCAGTGTCGTCAATGCCGATACGTCGGGCATCACGTCGCTCTCGAACAGTTTCTCCGGCACGACGCAGTTCCTCAACGCGACCTCCGCCAGCTCGATGGTGATCACAAACAACGGCCTGATCTATTTCGGAGATCCATTGGGGGGCGGGACCGACACCGCCACGGCCGGCCGGGCGACCATCGTCAACGATAGCGGCTTGATCGGCTTCTTTGGCCGAACCAATGCGGGCACCGCCACCATCACCAACCAGAATGGCGGCGGCACCGTATTTACCGAGCAGTCCTCGGCCGGCTCGGCGACCATCGTGAACAATGACCTTAGCGGGACCGTGTTTGGCACGTTCTTCGGGTCCGATACTGCGACCGCCGGCAATGCAACGATCATCAACGAGTCCGGCGGCCTGACCAATTTCGGCGCGTTCACCACGGCCGGTGATGCAACGATCATTACCAAGGACGGCGGCAAGACCGAGTTCTTCGACAATTCCACCGGCGGCAACGCGCGCTTCATCACCACCGGGACGGGCATCGTCAATTTCGGCATCAGCATCGGTCCAAACAGCGACCACGTCATCACCGCGGGTTCGATCGAAGGCAGCGGCACCTACTATATCGGCGGCGGCAACACCCTCATCGTCGGCAGCAACAACCGCTCGACCGAAGTCAGCGGTGTCATCGGCGACTACGATCCAGATCCGTGCGGTTGCAGTCCCGTGGGGATTGGTTCGCTGGAGAAGGTCGGCAGCGGGACTCTGATCCTCTCGGGCACCAATACCTACACCGGCACCACGACGGTGAGTGGTGGCATCCTGCGGGTCGATGGAGATATCTCCCAATCGAGCCTGACCATCGTGAAGGCCGGCGGTGCGCTCTTCGGTGCCGGAATTGTCGGCAACACGGTCATCGCCACCGGCGGCATCTTTGCGCCCGGCGACGGCGGGCCGGGTTCGAGCATGCTGGTTCTCGGCGACCTCGCGTTCCAGTCTGGCGCGCTTTACCTCGTGCAGGTCGGCAGCGGAACCACCGCGAGCTTTGCCAATGTTTTCGGCAACGTCACCCTGAGCGGCACCGTCGGCGTCTCGCTATATGCTGGCAGCACCGTGTTACCGCAATACAAGATCATGCAGTTTTCCGGCTCGGCCACCGATAACTTTGCCGGTGTCGCCGCTCCCGGGGGCCTTATCGGCACGACGACCGTCGATCCCGCCGGCGCTGTCTATCTCAATTTCACACTGGACTATGGTGCGAAATACGCTCTCAACGTCAATCAGAAGAATGTCGCCACGACTCTTCAGAACTTCTTCAACGCCAATGGCGGCCTGAGAGCCGAATTTGCGGGCCTCGGTCCTAACGGGCTGACACAGGCCTCCGGCGAGTCGGCGACGGGCACGCAGCAGACGACCTTCAACGCGATGAACCTGTTCCTCGGCCTGCTCACCGACGTGTTTGGCGCGGGGCGCAACGGGACGCCGGGTGCGACGCCCTTCGCCGACGAGACGAGCGCGAATGCGTATGCTGCGACCGGCAAGGGCACACGCGACAGGAACGCACGCGACGCTCTTGCCTCGATCCATAGCAAGACGCCGCCGACGAGTTTCGAACAACGCTGGGACGTGTGGGCGGCCGGCTATGGTGGCTCGCAGACCACCGACGGCAATGCCGGCCTCGGCTCAAACAACACCAGCAGCAGCGTCTACGGCACCGCCGTCGGCCTCGACTACCGCTTCTCGCCGTCCACGATCGCCGGCTTCGCGCTTGCGGGCGGGGCGACCGGCTTCAACGTCAACGGACTCGGCTGGGGTCGCTCCGACCTGTTCCAGGCCGGCGCCTTCGTGCGTCACAACGCAGGACCGGCCTACATAACGGCCGCGCTGGCCTATGGCTGGCAGGACGTCACGACCAACCGCATCGTCACCGCCGCCGGCGTCGACCAGTTGCGTGCGCAGTTCAGCGCCAACGCGCTCTCGGGCCGTATCGAGGGCGGCTATCGCTATGTCTCGCAGTGGATCGGCCTCACGCCCTATGCGGCGCTCCAGGCCACCGTGTTCAGTCTTCCGAGCTATTCGGAGTTCGCTGTGGTCGGCAGCAACGTCTTCGCGCTGAATTATGCCGCCAAGGACGCGACCAGCACCCGCACTGAGCTCGGCCTGCGCGCGGACAGGTCGTTCGCCGCAGCCGGCGGCCTGATGACCCTACGCGGCCGCGTCGCCTGGGCACATGACTACAATCCGGATCGCACCGTCGGTGCGGTCTTCCAGACGTTGCCGGGATCCGCGTTCGTGGTGAACGGCGCCGCCCAGGCGCACGATTCCGCGCTGACCACAGCGGCAGTGCAGATGAGCTGGATGAACGGCTGGTCTGCGTCGGCGACTTTCGAGGGGGAGTTCTCGAATGTCACCCGCTCTTACGCCGGCAAGGGCGTCGTCCGCTACGCCTGGTAGGCGCTACCGTTTCTGCTGCGCCGGCTTGCGCGGCGGGCGCGGAGCGGCGGCCGGTGTGGGTGTCCCGCTCATCTTGTTGGCGGCCTCGCTGACGTCGAGCAGCGAGCGACGGATGTCTTCGAGGAAGTTCGCCGATTTCTTCCTCATGGTATCGGCGAGCTCGTGCAATCCCTGGATCTTTTCGAACAGTTCATCCGCCTTGCCGTCGGCAAAGCCGGGCACTACGCCTTCGATCTTTGTGACCGCCTTGTCGAAGCCCGCGAAGGCGCTGTCGACCTTGGCCATGACGGAATCGATTTCGCCGCCCTTGCTCCGGAGATCAGCGGTGTAGTTCTCGAACGTGCGCAGGCCCTCCTTGATCGCCGGGGCGTTGCTGACGATGGTGCGGTCGACACTATGTAGGGTGTCGACGATCGATTCGGCGTCGCTGAGATCGGCGGTCAGCACGGGGACGCCGTCCGAGTCCAGCGGCACCGGCGGCGCCGAGGGCGCGCCGCCGATCAGCGAGACCGCGGCGACGCCGGTGAGACCCTGAAACTCGATGCCGGCGACGGTGTCCTTGCGGATCGGCGCGGAGTTGTCGAGCATCACCAGGGCCACGACCTTGCGCGGATTGTCCAGCTTGATCGACAGGATCTGGCCTGCGGGGACGCCGTCGAAATTGACCGGCCCGCCGCGACGCAATCCGCTGGCGGAGCCGCCCTCGAATACCACGCGCAACTGGCTGCGGCTCTGGAGGGTGCGCCATTTCTGCACGCCGAGCACGCCGCCGAACGCCACGGCGATCACCGCCAGCGTCGCCGTTCCGATCACCAGATTGCTCGCGCGTGCCATGCCGGGTGATTTTACGGCCAAAACGGGGAAGTTGGAAGCAGCCCGGAAGAGGCTGTCGGCGGCAATGTTAGGCTTGGCGGGTTAACGACTTATCCGGTGTTGCTCGAAGAGCGAAGGCGGAAGCGCAACGACCATCCGCTCTCAGCGACATCAATGCCCAGCGGCGCGCTTGGCCGCAGCATTGTTCAGCACGATCAGGGCATCGACGGCGACGCCTGTTTTGGCATTGATCAGGAACGGATTGACGTCGATCGAGGCGATCCGGTCGCCGGCATCCGCGATCAGGTTGGAGAGGCCGACCAGGGCCTTCACCGCGGAGGCCTCGTGCAAGGCCGGCTTGCCGCGATAGCCGCGCATCTTGATGCCGGCCTTGGTGCGGCCGATCAGAAGCCGCGCCTCGTCCTCGTCCAGCGGCGCACCGGCGAGCGCGACGTCCTTCATCAGCTCGATGTCGATGCCGCCGGTGCCGAACAGCACGACCGGGCCCATCTCGGCATCGAGGGAGGCGCCGACCACGAGTTCCAGATCGGCCTTGACCTGTTGCGCGATCAGGATGCCGTCGAGCTTCGGCTTGCCCTTCAACTTGTTCACCCGCGCGGTGATGTCGGCGAACGCCTTTTTCACTTCGGCCGCGCTGGTGAGATTCAGCACCACGCCGCCGATATCTGATTTGTGCAGGATCTCGGCGCTGACGACTTTGGCCACGACTGGGAAGCCGATCTGCTTGGCTATCTTCACGGCCTCGGCTGCCGTCTCTGCGATCGCCTCCTTCGAGATCGGGATGCCATAGGCCTTCAAGAGCTTCTTCGAGCCGACCTCGTCGAGCGCGGCGCCGGTTGCCGATTTCAGTGCCTTCTCCAGCACGGCACGCGCGGCGGGCTTCGAGCTGGAGACGATGTCGGGCACTTCCTTGCGCAGCTTGGCGTAGTCGAGCAGCGACTTGATCGCAGTCACCGCGCGATCCATGCCCTGCATGACCGCAAGATGCGGCAGCGATTTGCGCAAGCTCTTGGTGAACTCGGTAAAGCCGATCGACATCGCGCTGATATAGATCACCGGCTTGCCGGCCCGGCTCGCCATCTCGTCGACGATGCGCAGATTGCGCTCGCGCAGCTCGTGCGGCGCTTTCGGCAGCTCGGCATCGATGATGACGATGTCTATATCGGGGTCGTCGATCATCAGCCCGATCGTTTTCATGTAGACGGAGGGATCGACCACCGCGGCAAAGCCAGCGTCGAGCGGGTTGCCGACGATCGAGCCCGGCCCGAGCATCTTTGCCAGCTCCGAACCGACGTGCGAGCTGAGCGGTGCAAAATTCAGGCCTTCTGCATCGAAGGCGTCGATCAGCATGCCGCGCTTGCCGCCGGATAGCGTCACTGCAGCGAGTCGGTCGCCCCTGGGTACAGCGGCGTGGACGAAGCATTCGGTGGTCTCGATCAGTTCGTCGAGCCCGCCGACCCTGATGACCCCTTCGCGCGTTGCAATGGCATCGAATGTCTCGATCGAGCCCGCGAGCGCGCCGGTGTGTGCCATCGCCGCCGCGCGGCCACCCTCGGACGCCCCAAGCTTGAGCGCGATCACCGGTTTGCTCGCGGCGCGGGCCGCCTTGCAGGCGTCCCGGAATGCCTTGGTGTTGCGCACGCCTTCGAGGTACACCACGATCACCTTGATGCTCGGATCCTCGGCGAAATAGCGCATCAGGTCCGGCGTCTCGAGCCCGGCCTCGTTGCCGGTCGTCACCATGTAGCCGACCCCGACGCCGCGATCTTCCAAAGCCTGGCGGATCGCCATGACGATGGCGCCGGATTGCCCTGCAATCGCCACCGCGCCCTGTTCCATGGTGACGATACGGTCGTCGATATTGGTGAAGAGCTTTTCGCCGGCGCTCAAATTGCCGAGGCAGTTCGGGCCGGTGACCGCCAATCCCGTCTCGCGCACGGCCGCTTGCAGTTCGGCGGCGAGCTTCTGGCTTTCCTCGTCCTGCAGCTCGCTGAAGCCCGAGGTGACGATGGTGGCCGAGCGCGCGCCGGCCACGGCGGCATCGCGGATCACCTGCACGGCAAAGCGCGCCGGGACCAGCACCAGCACGTGGTCGGGCTTTTCCGGGAGGCTTGCAAAGTCCTTGTAGCAGGGGACACCCCAGACGGTGTCGCGTTTGGCGTTGACCGGATAGAGCCCGCCTTCGTAGCCGTATTTGACCAGATTGTTCCAAATGCGCTCGGCATAGTTGCCGGGTTTGTCTGTCGCGCCCACCAGCACGATGTTGCGCGGATGCAGCATGGCGTGGATGCCCTTGACGATGTCGCTGGCATCGGGCGGCGGAGACCATGGGCGCGATGAAGCGGAGGCGGCAGATACGCGAGCTTCCATGGTGTGACCTCACCAGTTGTTCTTGTTGGCGGTGCGTCGCTCTGTTCTATGGCGAGTTCTTCGGACTGGCAACCACGTGGGCGGGCATGCCGTGCGGTGGAATGAGCGCGCGTCAAGCCCTGGTGATCGACATCCACGGATCACTGCTCGCGCGGTCGTTCAATATCTCAGCATGCCGAGCTTGTAGGCGTAGTGATAGGCCAGCTGCTTCGCGAGATAAGGAGCGATGGCGCGCCGGATCTGCATCTGAGTCGGCTCAAAGCCGAGAATGCGTCGCCGCAGGACGCCCATCTCCCTGACGCCGACCGCATAGGTGGACGCCGTCTTTTGTGCGTCATGGATTCGGAAGCAGGCGAGAAATCGCGGCAAGCGTGCGAATTTGAATCCCGCGGCTTGCGCTCGCAGGATGAAGTCCCAGTCCATCGCGTAGTGCAAGCTCTCGTCGATCGGTCCGATGCTGTCCCACACGCGCTTGCGCCAGAACATCGTCTCTTGGGGAATGTAGTCGGCATATCGCAACGCCTTCCCGTCATGGGGCGGCAGCACGGCGCGGCCGACCTCGAGTCCCTCGCGATCGATGAAAATGCGATGGCCGTAGACGACGTCGACATGCGGATGTGCGATGAAGTAATTTGCGACATATGCAAGTGTTCCGGGCAGCAGGATGTCGTCGCTGTTGAGATAGGCCATGATCTCGCTCTCGACGCCGGCGAAGCCGAGATTGATGGCGCTGGATTGCCCCTTGTCCGGTACGCTGCTCCAGCTCAGGCTATCGCCGCGGCTCTTCAGGAGATCGAGCGTGCCGTCGATCGAGGCGCCGTCCTGCACGTGATAATACAGGTCCGGATAGTTCTGGCTGACGATGCTGTCGATCGTGGCGCCGAGATATTGCACATGGTTGTAGCTCGGCGTGACCATCGCGATTCGGGGCGCACCCGAATGGATTGCAGGTGCTGGCGGGAAAGCCGTCAGGTTGAGCAGGCGCGGCGGATATTGCTCGAAGGTCCACATCGGCGGGCGGCGCCAGAGGCTCCGAAGCGAGGAGCGTCTTTGCCCGGCGGCAATAAGATCCTGGTTCCTCTCCAGGAGCGCGACGCGGTTCTCGAGCTGTTCGAGACGCTGCCTGAACTCCTCATCCATCACCGTTCTTCTCGCAAATTGCAGCGAAAATGCCCAATGGGCCGTTCTGATAGGTCTCCGGTCGACGGCGCCGGTTCAGCGGTTCCATCAAGCGGGATTGTCCCTACAGGTCGGGCGGATTCAAGAGGGGGGTGCGGATCGATTGCGAACCGCTATTCATCGGCTCCGATCAGGGTGGCATGCAGGATATAGCGCTCGGGGCCGGACGCGACGGCATCGAACGGCCAGCAGGTCGCGAGCACGAGTTCGGCAGTCCGTGCCGCAGGATCGATGCCGGAGGCATCGAAGCGAACCACAGCGGAGGAATCCGCGCGAAAACGAAAGTGCTTGCCATCACTGCTTGTAACATCGATCAGGTCACCAATGGCGACATTCCGCAGGAAGCGGAAATGAGTGTCGCGGTGCGCTGCATATACGGCAACACCCCGTTCGCCCGCGTCAGCCGTTTGGCGGATATGGCCGGGCCCGAAAGCGAGCGCCTGGCCGCTCGCGCCTTCCAGCACGATCGCGCTGGCGCCGATCCGCTTCACCTCGATTCGCGCGACCGGCCAGGTATCGGCCCATGACCATGGCCTGACCACTTCGCCGGTTGCAACGCTCCGGTCGAACGCGCGCTCCAGCAGCACCTGCGCGAGCCACGCTTTGGCATGGATGTAGGCGCCGTCGCCGAAAAGGATGATGCCGATCAGGGCGAGAGCCAGGGGAGAGATGAAGCGGGGCATTGTTTCCACACTCGTCATGCGAGCGAAGCGAAGCAATCCAGAATCTTTCCGCGGAGGCAGCCTGGATTGCTTCGCTGCGCTCGCAATGACAACAAAAAGGCGCGCGCGGCCGTTGGTGTGGGACGGGCAGCCGCGCGCGCTAACAGAGGAGTTCGGGGGGCTCCTCTCTCAAGCGGCGTCAGTGAGCAAGGTCTGACGCCGGTTGAACACGAACAGGATCAGGGCGAGCACGATCAGGATCAGGCCTGCGGTCATTTTCAGCTCTGCTGAGGTCGCGGTCTTGGGCAGGCGGATCGTATCCGGTGCAGCGGGCGTCGGCCGCCTCGTGGCCGGCTGGTTGCGTGCATCGGCGTGACGCTCGCGGAGCTGCGCCGGGACTTGCTGTCGTTCGCCAAAGACCTTCGCGAAATCCCAACCGGCCGGCAGGTTGATCGGCAACTCGCTGGGCTTGAGCGGCTCGCCTTCGGGACGGCTCGGCGTCTTGTCGACCGCGACGAGGCTGGTGAGCCGGGTGACGATCTGATGGTCGAGTGCCAGTGCCAGGATCGCCTTGTCGGAGTCTTCGGGCGTCATCTCGCGCAGGGTGCGCGCCACTTCGGCATCATCGATCTTGCGCTTGGCCCAAAGCTTCGACAGGCCTTTGCCTTCGGCCGCATTTTGCAGCGGCAGCGTCACGGACCATGGGCGGTCGCCGACGCGGCCCTTGATCTCGACCGAGCCCGCCAGCGTGTCGAGCTTTGCCGCCAGCACCAGCGGCTCGTCGCGATAGACGTCGGGAATGATCGTCGGTGTGACGTCGGCCTTGGCTTCGGAGAACTTGGCGCTCAGCCCGGTCACGGCCGGGTTCTCGAGCTTGGCAAACAGGCCGCGCATGCGCTCCTCGACTTGCTCGACGGAGCCGATATGGGTGAAGGCACCCCGGCCGAGCTCAGCGGCGCGCGTCATCAGATAGGTGTTGGGCGCCGAGCCGATGCCGACCATGAACACGCGCGAGCGGCCGCGCATCGCCGTGATCGTTTCGAACAATTGCTGCTCGTTGCCGATCGCACCATCGGTCAGGAATACGACCTGGCGAACCATGCTGGCGTCGCCGAGCTTGTCGGTCAGCGCGGCCCGCATCGCCGGCACCATCTCGGTGCCGCCACGCGCCTGCAACGCGCTGACGAACGAGGTGGCTTCACCGACACGCTCGGCATCCGCCGCCACGGAAGCCGGAAACAGCACGTCCATGGTGTCGTCGAAACGGATGACGTTGAAACGGTCGGACGGCTGGAGACGGGAGAGCGCGTAGGTGAGGCTCGCCTTGGCCTGAACGATCGACGTGCCGCCCATCGAGCCGGAATTGTCGATCACGAACACCACCTCGCGCGGCCGTGGCTTCTGCGTCGCCTGCTCGGCGGGGGGCGGGGTGACGAAGGCGAGCAGATAATCGGCGTCGCCGACGCGCTCGCGGAACAAGCCGACCGACGGCGCCTTCACGGCAGCCGGCTTCCAGGTCAGTTCAAAATCGCGGTCGGCAGGCACGGCACCGTCGGCAAGCGTGACAATTCGCGTCGTATTGTCCGGGCTCTCGACCTTGAAATTATGGTGGAGGCTCTTGACCTCGCCGAGCGCAAAGCCGGCGTTCAGGCGCACCGTGATGCTGGTCGGATTGACCGGCGCATTCCGGGCGGGATCCAGCACGGGCGACGAGATGCGGTCGCGGTCCGGCACCGGGTCCGAATTCGCCGCGCCCCAGCCGGAACCGTCGTTGCGGAAATCGACGTTCTGGACGATCGGCGCCGGATTGTAGCGCGGCCCCACTACCAGCGGCAGGCGCAGCGAATATTCGTTGCCGGATTGGTGCACCGGTTCCTGATATTCGATCTGCACCAACACGGTTTCTCCGGGACCGATATTGGCGACCGAGTTGGTGAAGATGTTCGGCCGTTCCTGTTCGGTGAGCGCGGCCTTCTGGCCGGCCCGGCGCGCCTCTTCGTAGATCACGCGCGCCTGCTGCCGCTCCTTGATGTCGCCCACGATGACGCGGTTGCCGACCACCATCTTCAGCGAATCGACGGCACCGCCGGCGGGGAGCGGATAGACATAGGTCGCCTCGACCCAATCCTTGGTCGGATTGCGGAAGATCTGGGTGACGCGGGCGCGCAGCGTCGGGCCTGATACCGTGATGTCGACGTCGATGCCGAGGCGGATTGCTTCCGTGTAGGCGCCGTCCTCCTTGAGGAGAAGAGACCCGGATTTGGCATCGCCGGGCTGGAGCAGGCTGGCCTGCTCCGTCGTAGCCGACCAGCCCGGCTCCAAGCTCACCAGCAGCGCCACGAAGGCGACCAGCATCACCGCGATGCCCTGCGCTAGAAGGAAAAGTCCGACCACGATCAGTCTGCCCAGCCAAGGGTGTTCGTTGCTGTCCATCGTGTCGTAGGTATCCATTTTGCCTGCTCCGAGGATGTTTGCTGGCTATGAGCATCCGCCGGGACGGCCCGATTGCGCGAGCAGAATGATCGGCAATGATCCGTCGCGGCCGGCCCGCACGGGCCGCCGCCGGGGGGCGAAGTGCGGTTTTGTGCTGGTTTGTCCGCCCTGCTAGGATGTCATCCTGGAGCAGGGCCACGATGCAGACGCAGGACAAATTCACCGACAAGCAGCTTTCGGACGAGCAGAGTCGCGAGATTGCGGAGACCATTCGCGAGGAGCTCGCCAGACGCCGGATCTCCCGGCAGGCGCTGGCCGAGCAGGCCAAGCTCAGCCTGTCGACTCTCGAGAAGGTGCTCGGCGGCCGACGGCCGTTCACCCTGGCGACCACGGTGCGGCTGGAGCAGGCGCTGGGCGTTTCCCTGCGCAGAAGCGCCGCCGTGGTGACGCCTCCGGCCGCAAGCGATGTCGCGCCCGACAGCCTCGGCTCCTATGCACATCGCGCGGTGACCTGGCTCGAGGACGTCTACATCACGTTGCGACCGTCGTTCGGCGACAGGGACGCGATCTTCGCCTACCGCACCGAGATCGTCTGGGAGCCGAAAGTCTCTGCACTGGTGTTCCGCGAGGGGGAACGGACCGATGCCGCCTATGAACACACCGGCGAGGTCGCCGTGCCGCATCAGTCCGGCTTCATCTATCTCGTCATCATCAAGCACGGCCAGCATCGCGTGATCACGGTGTCGCGGCCGACGGTCGCCGGCGAAATGTACGGGATCATCTCGACGCTCCGCGCCGGCCCTGGCTCGCAGCTGACGCCGATCGCAGCGCCGATCGCCTATGTGCCGCTTCGAAACTTCGCGAAGCCCTCACTGGGGCGGGTCGCGCCCGGCGATGCCAACCACGAACTGTACCAAAAGCATCTGCGCCGAACGGTGGAAGAATCGTTCGCGCTGTTTCTGTCGGTATAGTCCGCAAGAAATTGTCCGGAATGACGCAGCATGCGTCTATGAGGAGACATGCAGGACGCGCCCGCACTCGACGACGGCGAATCTCCGCTGTTCTCAATCATTATCCCGCTCGAATCTCACCGCGGGCAGTGGGAGCTGTCCTGGCTCGGCTGGACGTCGCAGACTGCCGACAAATCACTCTACGAGATCATCTTGGTCGTGCCGCCGGATTTCACGGCACGCGAACAGTTGAAGGCGTTGGCCGGCAACAGGGCTCGCCTCGAATTGGCCCATTCCGAACACGACATCGAGCTCTGCGCATTCGGCGCGACGAAGGCGCGCGGCAGCTATCTGTTCTTCACGGAATCGCACTGCCGGCCCGAACCCGACGTGATCGAACTCTGCATTCGCGCGATCGATGCTCATCCCGACTGGGCCGGCTTTTCCTGCCGTTCGATCCCGATCTGCCATAACCGGCTATCCGTGGCAGAGGCAGCCATGTACCAGGCCGACATCGAGTTCGGTATGAAGCAGCATCCCTGGCGCAAGATCCTGGATCAGTGTTTCGTGACGCGGCGCGACGTCTACCGGGAATGCGGCGGCCTGCGCGAGGAGTTCGGTCATTTCGCCGAATGGGTGCTTGCCGCCGCCTATCACGCGAGAGGCTATTCCCTCGGCTATCTCGAGGAGGCGCGCTTCCATCACTACTATGTCGGCGAGCTCGACGAGCTGAAGCAATTCACGCTCGACTTCGTGCAAGGCGAAATTCGCTATCTGAGCGAGGCCCGCAACGATCCCGGCAGCGAGCTGCTCGACATTCCGATCGAGTGGAGCTCGCGGAGCGAGGCCGGCACGTCGCTCGCCCGCAATGCATTGAACGCGCTCCTGCGCTACAGCCTCGCTGGCTGCGGCTGGAGACGGCCTGGCGAGAAATTGCTGGCGTTGTGGCGTTGGTCCGTGCCGGCGCTGCTCGGCGATCTCGGCGCGCGCGGCTTCGCGCGGCTGGGGGCATGGCACGCGCGGGCCGTGCTGGTCGTTCTGACGGTCGCCGGATCGAGCGAGGCGATCGCGCGATGGATGCGGCGATACATCGCCGCGCTGATCCGGCATCAGAGACTCGATTGCATTCATCGTCTCGGGCGAGATGCGCGGTCTGCCGGCGGGCTTCTTGGGGAGCAGATTATCGCGCAGACCGGATTCCATGCCGAGGAGTTCTCTGCCGGTTACACGTTCCGCTGGAGCGAACCGGAGGCTGCCGTGCGGATCAAGGGGATGCCCGGCCGCACCATCGTCCGCGTTCGAAGCCCGGCGCTTCGCGTGCCGCTGCATACGATCGACACGCGATTCTATCTCGACGGCAAACCCGTCGCGCCCGAGGCGGTCGTGACCGGTTATGATGGCTACACGCTGAGCCTCGATCTGCCGCCGTCAGGCATCGTCACCCTCGCCTGGGCATGCCCCGCGTTCAGGGGCGTCGGCGATTCGCGTCGTCTCGGCCTGTCCATCGCGGGCATCGACGTCGGCCATGACATGATCGAGGTCGAAAGCGCGGGAATAGCGTCGTCGCTCGCTTGAAAAGAATAGCGGCCCTTCGGCCGCTATTCGGTAGTTTTTCAGTCGAACTAGCCGCCGGTTTCGGCGCTGATGATGTCGCCGAACAGCTCCCACTGGCCCTTCTTGAATCGCCACATCTTGAGCTGCTCGATCGGCGCGAAGTCCGTGGCCGAGGTGTTGACCTTGATCCCCGGGATCAGGGTGTCGGGGACGAAGTCTTTGAGGCTCGCTGCCTGCTTCATCACATTCTCGCGGGTCAGATTGTCGCCCGCCTGCTTCAGCACCTGCACCATCGTTTGGGCTGCGGCATAGGCGTAAACCAGATTGGCGTCCGAAATATTTGCACCGGGTATGTATTTGTCGACGAAGACCATGAACTTCTTCATGCCCTCATCATCCTTCCACTGCGGATCCGACGCGTCCTTCAGATAACCGGCCGATAGCACGCCTTCGGATGCCTCGAGGCCGGCCGGCTTCATCACCGCGCCGATTGAGACCGAGACATCGGTCATGAGATGCATCGGCTTCCACTCCAGCTCGGCAATCTTCTTGATCGCCTGCGCCGCAAACTTCGGGGTCGCGATGTTGACGAAGACGTCGGCGCCGGTCCCCTTGAGCTTAACGATATGAGCATCGATCGACGGCTCGGACGTCTCGTAGCTCTCTTCCGCCACGATCATTTTCGATGCCCTGTCGCCGAACACGTCCTTGATGCCGGCGAGGTAGTCCTTGCCGAAATCATCGTTGGCATAGAAGATCGCAACCTTCCCGTCCGGCTTCTCCTTCAAAATATACTTGGCGAAGATCTGCGCCTCGACGCGGTAGCTGGGCTGGAAGCCCATGGTCCAGGGAAAATTCTTCGGGTCGTTCCACTTGCTGGCGCCTGTGGCGAGGAACAGCTGCGGCACCTTCTTGGAATTGTGATACTTCTGCACGGCGGTCTGGGTCGGCGTGCCCAGCGCGTTGAACACCAGGAAGACCTCGTCGCTCTCGATCAGCTTGCGGATCTGCTCAACCGTCTTCGGCGGCGAGTAGCCGTCATCGTAGGAGATCCAGTTGATCTTGCGGCCGTTGATGCCGCCCTGGTCGTTGATCATCTTGAAATAGGCTTCCTCGGTCTTGCCGATGACGCCGTAGGCGGAAGCCGGCCCGGAATAGGCCTCGACATTGCCGATCTTGATCTCGGTGTCGGTGACGCCGGTGTCGTACGCTTTTTGGGCATACGCGCAGTGGGTCGCAAACAGCGTCATCGCTGTTGCCGCGGCAAGCAGGGCGAGTTTCTTGTTCATGAAAATTCCTTGGGGCTTCTTTGGGGTTTCTTCTGACTTTGGCACTTCAAAAAAGAAAAGCGCCCGCGAGAGCGGCGCTTTGATCAGGCGTTGGCGGCTTTCTTGTCGACTTCGGAAGTGATCGAGAATTCTTTGCGCAAGGTCGGCTTGTGGATCTTGCCGGTGGCGTTGCGTGGTAACGCATCGACGAAGCGGACCTGGCGCGGACATTTGAAGCGCGCGAGATTCGCCGCGCAGTGCGCGAAGACATCGGCCTCGGTCAACCGCTGGCCCGGCTTCGCCGCGACGATGGCGAGGCCAACCTCGCCCCATTGCGGATCGGGAATGCCGATCACGGCGGCTTCCGCGATGGCGTCGAGTTGGTGTAGGACGTTCTCGACCTCAGCCGGATAGACGTTCTCGCCGCCGGAGATGTACATGTCCTTCCAGCGGTCTACGATGTAGTAAAAGCCTTCCTCGTCGACGCGTGTCGCGTCGCCCGTGTGCAGCCATCCGTCGGTGAACGACGTCTTGTTCGCCTCCGGCCTGTTCCAGTAGCCGGGCGTGATGTTCGGTCCCTTGACCCAGAGCTCACCCAGCTCGCCGATATCGGCGTCGCTGCCATCGGGCCGCACGATCCGCACTTCGGTGTGCAACACCGGCTTGCCGGCGGAGCCGGCTTTCCGTGCAGCATCCTCGCGGTCGAGCACCAGCACGGCTGGCGAGGTCTCGGTCATGCCGTAGCCCTGCTGAAGCGCGACGCCACGCGCCTCCCACACCTTGAGCAGCGGCACTGGCATTGGTGCGCCGCCGACACCGCCGACGATCAGCCGGCCGAGGTCGGTGGTCGCGAAGGCCGGATGCTGGGCCATGAACTGATAGATCGCGGGCACGCCGAAGAACACGTTGATGCCCTGCGCGGGGGCGTTGATCAGGCCGAGCGCCGTGCCGGGATCGAAGGCGCGCATGATCATCACGGTGCCGCCGGCATGCAGCACCGGATTGGTGTAGCAATTCAAACCGCCGGTGTGGAACAGCGGCAGCACGGTGAGCAGCACCGAGGACGGCCCGATGCAGGCGGGGCCGCCGAGATTGACGCAATTCCAGAAGGTCATGCCATGGGTGATGGTGGCGCCCTTGGGATGACCGGTCGTGCCGGAGGTGTACATGATGGTCGAGGCGTCATCGAGGGTGACCTCCTCGATTTTCTCGAGTGGCTTTGCGGCCGCGATGCCGGCCTCGTAAGTCCCGCCGGGACCAAGCAGAAGGCTCGTCTCAATGCCGCAGAGCTTCGCCACGGCAAGTGCCGTTTCGGCGAGATCGGTGTCGTGGATCATCACCTTCGGGGCGCAATCGCCGGTGATGAACTGGAGTTCGGGAACGGTGAGCCGGGTGTTCAGCGGCACGAAGATCGCACCCAACCGGCCGCAGGCAAATTGCACCTCCAGCGTATCGGTCGTGTTCAGCGCCAGCACCGCGACCCGCTCGCCGCGCGAGACCTCCAGCGTATGACGCAGAAACGAGGCGAGACGAGAGATGCGCGCATCGAGCTGCGCATAGCTGAAGCGGCGCTCGCTCGCGAGGTCGATCACCGCGACCTTGCTCGGCGTGCGGCGGCCATGGTGGGCGATCCAGTCGTAGTAACGAACGGCCAAAAATTCCTCCCTCGGCGGTCTGGTGCCGCCCGCGTCCCTATTGCCATGCACCATGCCCGGCATGGCCCTGGGGCCAGCCGGAGTTTGTGCACCACGCCTTTTTTTGATCCGGAGTTGGCGCGCGAGCGATGAAAATCGTCTTGCGTTGAGTTGCTAGAGCGAGCCTGCTTGGAGGGGAGCCTTGGCCAGCCACTCCGCGCAAGTGAGCCGTCAAAGTTCCGGCCATGGTGCACGAGACGAATCCGCCAGCAGGGCGAGAGTGCGATGATGAGCCCGTTCTATACCGCCGAACATGACGCCTTTCGTGACGTGATGCGCCGCTTTGTCGACAAGGAGATTGCGCCCTTCGCCCACGAGTGGGACGAGGCCGGCGAATTCCCGCGCGCGCTCTATCGCAAGGCGGCCGAGATCGGGCTCTTGGGGCTCGGTTTCCCCGAGGAATATGGCGGGATCGCCGCCGACCAGTTCATGAAGATCGTCGCCAGCCAGGAGCTGGCGCGGGCCGGCGCCGGCGGCGTCAGCGCCAGCTTGATGAGCCATACGATCGGTTCGCCGCCGGTCGCGCGGGCCGCGCGCCCCGAGGTTAAGGCGCGCGTGCTGCCTCAGGTGCTCGCGGGTGAGAAAATCTCCGCGCTCGCGATCACCGAGCCGGGCGGCGGTTCTGATGTTGCGAGCCTCCGGACCAAGGCGCGGCGCGATGGCGATCACTACGTCGTGAGCGGCGAGAAGACCTTCATCACCTCGGGTATGCGCGCCGACTATCTGACCGTTGCGGTGCGCACCGGGGGTGAGGGCGCCGGCGGCGTCAGCCTGCTCCTGATCGAGGGCGATACGCCGGGCCTGTCCCGGACAAAGCTGAAGAAGATGGGCTGGTGGGCCTCTGACACCGCGACCCTGCATTTCGACGAGTGCCGCGTACCGGCGGAAAACCTGATCGGCGAGGAAGGCCAAGGCTTCAAGATCATCATGCGGAATTTTAACAGCGAGCGCATGGGCATGGCGGCGGGCTGCACCGCGTTCGCGCGCGTCTCCCTCGACGAAGCCATTGCCTACGCCAAGGAGCGCAAGACCTTCGGCAAGCCGCTGGCGCAGCACCAGGTGATCCGCCACAAGATCGTCGACATGGCGCAGAAGGTCGCCGCGTCGCAAGCGATGCTGGAGATGCTGGCCTGGCGGCTGGAGCAGGGTGAAAGCCCGGTCGCCGAAATCTGCATGATGAAGAACCAGGCGACCCAGACCATGGCATTCTGCGCCTCTGAAGCCGTGCAGATTTTTGGCGGCGCCGGCTTCATGCGCGGCATCAAGGCCGAGCGCATCTACCGCGAGGTCAAGGTCAACGCCATCGGCGGCGGCACCGAGGAGATCATGAAGGATCTGGCGTCGCGGCAGATGGGATTGTGACGACGAGAGGAAGCAATGCTGTTTACCGCCGACCACGACGAGATCCGTCGTTCCTTACAGAAATTCATTGCCAACGAGATCAATCCGCACATCGATGAATGGGAGCAGGCCGACATCTTCCCGGCGCACGAGCTGTTCAGGAAGATGGGCAGCCTCGGCTTTCTCGGACTGAACAAGCCGGTCGAATTCGGCGGATCCGGCCTCGACTATTCCTATGCGCTGATGATGGCGGAGGAGCTCGGCGCCATCAATTGCGGCGGGGTGCCGATGGCGATCGGGGTGCAGACCGACATGGCGACGCCGGCGCTGGCGCGGTTCGGCTCCGACGAGGTGCGACGCGAATTCCTGGCGCCCTCGATCTCTGGCGACTATGTGGCCTGCATCGGCGTCTCCGAGCCCGGCGCAGGCTCCGACGTCGCCTCGATCAAGACCAATGCGCGCTCCGACGGCGACGATTACGTCATCGATGGCGGCAAGATGTGGATCACCAACGGCACTCAGGCCGACTGGATCTGCCTGCTCGCCAATACCGGCGACGGGCCCGTTCACCGCAACAAGTCGCTGATCTGCGTGCCCATGAAGATCAAGGGCGTCACTGTCGCGCGCAAGCTCGACAAGATGGGCATGCGCTCGTCGGATACCGCACAAATCTTCTTCGACAATGTCCGCGTGCCCAAGCGCAACCGGATCGGCGAGGAGGGCAAGGGCTTTACCTATCAGATGATCCAGTTCCAGGAGGAGCGCCTCTGGGGCGCGGCCGCCTGCCTGAAGGCGCATGAATACATCATCAACGAGACCATCGAATACACCCGCAACCGTAAGGCCTTCGGGAAGTCGATCCTCGACAACCAGGTCGTCCATTTCAAGCTTGCCGAAATGCAGACCGAGGTCGAGCTGTTGCGCGCGCTGATCTACCGTGCCGGCGAGGCGCTGGTGGCGGGCGAGGATGTCACAAAATTGGCGACCATGGCCAAGCTGAAGGCCGGCCGGCTCGGCCGCGAGCTTACCGACGCCTGCTTGCAATATTGGGGCGGAATGGGCTTTACCAACGAGACGCCGGTCAGCCGAGCCTATCGCGACAGCCGCCTGACATCGATTGGCGGCGGCGCCGACGAGGTCATGCTGATGGTCCTGTGCAAGATGATGGGCACGCTGCCCGGCAGCAAAGGAAGTTCCTGATGATCACGCTCTATCACTGCGACGGCGCGCGCTCGTTCCGTCCGCTCTGGATGCTGGAGGAAATGGGGCTTTCCTACGAGCTCAAGATGCTGCCGTTCCCGCCCCGGGTCTTCGCCAAGGAATACCTCGCGCTCAATCCGTTGGGCACGATTCCCTTCATGGTTGATGGCGAGACCAGAATGACGGAATCGTCCGGCATCTGCCACTATCTCGGCGTCAGACATGGACCGACGCCACTGATGGTCGGGCCGGAGGATCCCGCCTATGGCGCGTTCTTGAACTGGATGTATTTCAGCGACGCCACGTTAACCTTCCCGCAGACGCTGGTGCTCCGATACACCCAGCTCGAGCCGGAAGAGCGCCGCAATCCGCAGGTCGCCGGCGACTATGCCAAATGGTTCTTGGGCCGGCTGCGCGCCGTCGAGGCAGCCACCGCAAATACCGAGGCCTTGTGCGCCGGCCGCTTCACCGCCGCCGACATCGTGATCGGATACGCGCTCCGCCTCGCCGATACTATCGGGCTTGCGAAGGATTTTGGGCCAAATGTCGCAGCTTATTGGACGCGCTTGCAGCAGCGCGATGGTTTCAAGCGCGCGGTTGCTGCGGAGCAACAGGCCGGCGTCGAGCAGAACGTGGCGCCAAGAGTAAGGGCTTAACTGTCGTCCTGGCGAAAGCCGGGACGACGATATTGCCAGGAGTTCCGTCTCGTCCACCACCCTCGCGGGCTGCCGACCTCTTGCGCTTCATGATAGCGCTATCCCGCCGTGACAGCGCCCAGATTTCCGCTAAGGTGACCTCCGTCCGCAGCGGCCAAAGAGCCGCGCGAGGAGGATCCCAATGGAAGATAACGGTCGCGAATCCGACCATTTGATGCTGATCACGCCGGAGCGGGTATTCTATGCCGGCCTGCTCGGCCGCCCCCGCAAGCGGACCCCCGGCTGCTGTCACGTCTATGTCGCGGTCAAGGGCAGCCTGCATCTGACGATCGATGATGCCCTCGCCACTGGCGAGCTGTTCGTCACCCTGCCGAACCAGCGGCATTCCATTGCCAGCGACTACCGCACCGCGATCAGCGTCACGCTGGAGCCGGAGAGCATGCCTGATGGCGTGATCGAGGTCCTGGCCGAGCGGCTCACCGGACCCGACAAGGCCGTCTATGCCCGCAAGATCCTCGCCGCCTACACGCTGATGCGCCAGCGCCGCTACGGCGACATCACCACCGCCGAATTCGACGAGATGTGTTTTGGCGAAGCGCTGCCGCGCCGGGTGCTCGACCCCCGCGTGACGCGTGCAGTCGCCCGTATCGGCCGCTTCACGGGTGAGCCCGTGACGGCGGACACATGCGCGGCGGACGCCGGACTTTCCGCTTCGCGTTTCCTGCATCTGTTCAAGGAAGAGACCGGCATCTCGTTCCGCTCCTTCCGCGCCTGGAAGCGCGCGCGGCATCTGCTGCACTTCGCCAACCAGGACCTCAATCTGGCCCATCTCGCGCAGGACATCGGCTATCCCGATTCCACCCATTTCAGCCACTCGATCCGCCGCTTCTACGGCCTGAAGCCGCGCGCGATCTTCGTCGGCTCGCGGGATCTTGCGATCTATCGCAGCACCGAGACGGTGAGGCTTGCGGAGGCATCGTAGGATGCTCTCGTAGGATGGGCAAAGCGCAGCGTGCCCACCATCTTCGATCCACGGTGAGACATGGTGGGCACGGCGCAAGAGCGCCTTTGCCCACCGTACGACTTCCGTTTTCCAGCTTCTCCGCGCAAGAAGCCGCATGCCGCCCATCACATGATCGCAAGCGTTGAATTATCAACGTGCGAGACATTCAAGGCATGAGCGACAAGGCCGTCATCACCTGCGCGCTGAACGGCGTGCTCACCGACCCGAAGCAGCATAACGTGCCTGTCACGCCTGAGCAGATGGCGCGCGAGGCCAAGGCTGCGTTCGATGCCGGCGCGTCCATCATGCACATCCATCTGCGTCAGCAGGCGCCGGACAAGGGGCATCTGCCGTCCTGGGAGGTCAGCGTCAGCAAGGAGATCCAGCAGGCGATCCGCGAAGCCTGCCCCGGCGTGATCATCAACCACACCTCCGGCGTCTCCGGGCCGAACTACAGCGGTGCGCTGGATTGCATCCGTGAGACCAGGCCGGAGATCGCCGCCTGCAATGCCGGCTCGCTGAACTATCTGAAGGTGAAGGCCGACAACAGCTGGGCCTGGCCGCCGATGATGTTCGACAATGCGGTCGAGAAGGTGAAGGACTATCTCGACGTCATGAACGCGGTCGGTACCATCCCCGAATTCGAATGTTTTGACGTCGGCATCGTCCGCTGCGTCGGCATGTACCGACAGGTCGGCATGTACAAGGGCCCGCTCGAGTATAACTTTGTGATGGGCGTCGCCTCCGGCATGCCGTCGGATCCCGATCTGCTGCCGATCCTGATCAAGCTGAAGCGTCCCGAGGCGCAATTTCAGGTCACCGCGATAGGCCGCGAAGAAATCTGGCCGCTGCACCAGCGCTGTGCGGAGCTCGGCGGTCATCTGCGCACCGGTCTCGAAGATGCCTTCTATCTCGCCGACGGCAAGAAGGTGACGTCGAACGGCCAGCTGATCGAGGCCATCGCCGCCTGCGCCCGCCGTGCGGGCCGCGAGATCGCGAGCCCGGCGGAAGCGCGAAAGATTTTCGGGACGCATAGGTAAATTATCGCCTCAACCGTCATTGCGAGCGAAGCGAAGCAATCCAGAATCTCTCGATGGATGCAGCCTGGATTGCTTCGTCGCTTCGCTCCTCGCAATGACGAGCAGGATTGAGTTATGTCCATTCTCGAAAACGCCATCTCCCCCGGCAGCGCCGCCTACCGCGCCAATCGCGACGGCATGCTTGGCCTGATTGACCGCATGCGCGCGCTGGAAGAGCGCACGCGTGCGGCATCAGCCGCGGCGAAAGACCGCTTCCACAAGCGCGGCCAGCTGTTGCCGCGTGAACGCGTCGCGCTGGTGCTCGATCCCGGCGCGCCCTTCATCGAGCTGTCCACGCTCGCCGGCTTCATGTTCGACGTATCGGATCCGGACAAAAGCGTGCCCGGCGGCGGCGTCATCGCCGGCATCGGCTTCGTCTCGGGCATTCGTTGCATGGTCAGCGCCAACGATTCCGGCATCGATGCCGGCGCGCTCCAGCCCTACGGCCTCGACAAGACGCTGCGGGTGCAGGAGCTCGCGCTGGAGAACAAGCTGCCCTATGTCCAGCTGGTCGAAAGCGCCGGTGCCAATCTGTTGCGCTATCGCGTCGAGGATTTTGTTCGCGGCGGCAACATCTTCCGCAACCTCGCGCGGCTCTCGGCGGCGGGGCTGCCCGTCGTCACCGTGACGCATGGCTCCTCGACCGCCGGCGGCGCCTATCAGACCGGCCTGTCCGACTACATCGTCATGGTCCGTGGCCGCACCCGCGCCTTCCTCGCCGGCCCGCCGCTGCTGAAGGCCGCCACCGGTGAGATCGCAACCGAGGAGGAGCTTGGCGGGGCCGAGATGCACACGCAGGTGTCGGGACTTGGCGACTACCTCGCCGAGGATGACCGCGACGCCCTGCGCATCGCGCGCGAGATCATGGCGGCGCTGGAATGGGAGCGGCCGGGCAGGGCGAGCGCGGAATATAAGCCGCCGCGCTACGACCAGGACGAGCTGCTCGGCATCATGCCGATGGACCACAAGCGCGCCGTCGACATGAAGCAGGTGATCGCACGTATCGTCGATGATTCCGACTTCACCGAGATGGCGCCGAACTACGGCCCGGCCACCGTCTGCGGCCATGCCCGCATCGAGGGCCAGGCCATCGGCATCATCACCAACAACGGTCCGCTCGATCCGGCCGGTGCCAACAAGGCGACGCATTTCATCCAGGCGTGCTGCCAGACCCGCACGCCGCTGCTCTATCTGAACAACACCACAGGCTACATGGTCGGCAAAGCTTACGAAGAAGCCGGCATGATCAAGCACGGCTCCAAGATGATCCAGGCGGTGACGTCGGCGACGGTACCGCAGATCACCATCTATTGCGGCGCCTCGTTCGGCGCCGGCAATTACGGCATGTGCGGGCGCGGCTTCCATCCGCGCTTCTGCTTCTCCTGGCCCAACGCCAAGACCGCCGTGATGGGCGGTGAGCAGGCCGCCGAGACCATGGCGATCGTCACCGAAGCCGCCGCCGCGCGCCGCGGCAAGCCGGTCGAAAAGAAAAAGCTCGATGCCATGAAGGCGCAGATCGTCGGCGTGTTCGACGGCCAGATGGACGTGTTCTCGACCAGCGCGCGCGTGCTCGACGACGGCGTGATCGATCCGCGCGACACCCGCGCGGTGCTGTCGGAAGTGCTCGCGATTTGCCGCGAGGGCGACGCGCGGACACCGCAGCGGATGCAATTCTCGGTGGCCCGCCCATGAGGAACGGTTCAACGCAGCACCGACCGTTCTTCAGGGTCTTGATTGCCAATCGCGGCGAGATCGCGTTACGGGTGATGCGCAGTGCGCGGAAGCTCGGGCTCGGTGTCGTCGCGGTCTATTCGGATGCGGATCGCGACGCGCTCCATGTGCAACAGGCCGACCAGGCCGTGCGCATCGGCGAGCCGCTGCCGGCGCAGTCCTACCTCAACATTCCCGCGATCGTTGCGGCTGCAAAGGCCAGTGGCGCGGATGCCGTTCATCCCGGCTATGGCTTCCTCGCCGAAAACGAGGAGTTTGCGCAGGCCTGCAAGGATGCCGGCCTCGTCTTCATCGGCCCGTCGCCGCAGGCGATCGAAACAATGGGCAACAAGGCCGGTGCCAAGGAGATCATGAAAAAGGCCGGCGTTCCCGTCGTGCCCGGCTATCAGGGCGCCGATCAGGGCGATGAGGTCATGCTCGCGGAGGCGAGAGAGATCGGCTTTCCCGTGATGATCAAGGCGGTCGCCGGCGGCGGTGGACGCGGCATGCGGCTCGTGACGGACGCGTCGTCGTTTCCTGATGCGCTGCGTAGCGCGCGGTCCGAGGCCAAGGCGGCGTTTGGCGATCCGACCGTGATCCTCGAACGCGCCATCCAGAATCCCCGTCACATCGAAATTCAGGTGTTCGGCGACAGCCATGGCAACGCCATCCATCTCGGCGAACGCGATTGCTCGGTGCAGCGGCGCCACCAAAAGCTGATCGAGGAGGCACCGTCGCCCGCTGTGACGCCGGAACTGCGCGCGAAGATGGGCGACGTCGCGGTCGCCGCGGTGAAGGCGCTGCGCTACGAGGGCGCCGGCACGCTCGAATTTCTGCTCGATGCGAGCGGCGAATTCTACTTCATGGAGATGAATACGCGGCTCCAGGTCGAGCATCCCGTCACCGAGGCGATCACCGGGCTCGATCTCGTCGAATTGCAGCTGCGCGTCGCGCGCGGCGAGCCGTTGCCTGTGAAGCAGCAGGACATTCGCTTCACCGGCCACGCCATCGAGGTGCGGCTGTGCTCGGAGGACGCCGCGCATGATTTCATGCCGCAGTCCGGACGCATGGCGTGCTGGCAGGTGCCGGATGGCATCCGCGTCGAACATGCGCTGCAATCCGGCTCCGAGATTCCGCCGTTCTACGATTCCATGATCGCCAAGGTGATCGGCCATGGCGCGACACGCGAGGAGGCGAGGGGGCGCCTGATCGTCGGCCTCGAACAGCTCACCGCTTTCGGCGTGACCACCAATCAGGCGTTCCTGATGTCGTGCCTGCGTCATCCCGGCTTCGCCAAGGGCGAGGCGACCACGGCGTTCATTGGTGCGCATCGCGACGAGTTGCTGGCGCCGGGCACGGACGCCGCATTCGATGTCGCTTTGGCCGGCCTGCTGCTCTATGTCACGAACCCGCAGTCACCGTCGTGGCGCCGCGGACGGAGCCTCGCGGCAACGTTCCCGCTACCGGCGAAGATCGAGATCGCAGGCCGGGCGTATGAGCTTGAAGTCTGGCGCGAACGCGATGGCAGCTACATTGTCGCCAGCGACGGCCGGCAAGACAAGTTCGAGATCGACCGGCTCGATCTCGACGTGATCCGCTTCCGTCATGACGGCGTGATGGACAGGGCCAAATTCCTACGCGATGGCGACCGGCTCCACCTCCAGCGCCGCGGCATCCCGCTCGCGGCGTCCGATCTCACGCTCGCCGCGCCAAAGGCCGCCGCAAGCAATGGCGGCGACGGCAAGGTTCGTGCCGCCATGAACGGCCGCGTCGTTGCCGTCCTGGTCCAGCCGGGCGACCGCGTCAGTGCCGGTCAGCCGGTGATGACGCTGGAAGCGATGAAGATGGAGCACGTCCACAAGGCCGGCATCGACGGCGTGGTCGCCGCGATCGACGTCGCCGAGGGCGAGCAGGTGACGACGGGCCGGATCGTGGCCGAGATCGGGCCGAAGTAGAGCGGCAATCGTAGCTATCGTAGGATGGGCAAAGGCGCGCAAGCGCCGTGCCCACCATCGTGCGGTAATTGCGATTGAATGGTGGGCACGCTTTGCTTTGCCCACCCTACGGCATCTCATTTGGTCGCCCCGTCCCGTCATTGAGCAAACACGCCACCTGGTGCCCGTCGCCCGCATCCACCAGCGCCGGCCGCTCCGTCCTGCATCGCTCCATCGCAAACCGGCAGCGGGTGTGAAACGCGCATCCCGGCGGCGGATTGACCGGGCTTGGCACGTCGCCGTCGACCAGCGGTACGAGCTTTTTGGCAAGCGGGCTGGCGACCGGCACCGAGGCGAGCAGGGCCTGCGTGTAGGGATGGCGCGGATTTGCAAACAGCTCGTCCTTGCCGGCGATCTCGACGATGCGGCCGAGATACATCACGGCGACGCGGTGACTGATATGGGCCACCACGGCGAGATCATGTGCGATGAAAAGATAGGAGAAACCGTGCTCGCGTTGCAGATCGATCAGGAGATTGATCACCTGCGCCTGGATCGAGACGTCGAGCGCGGAGACCGGCTCGTCGCAGACGATCAGCCGCGGCCCCAGCGCCAGCGCGCGGGCGATGCAGATGCGTTGGCGCTGCCCGCCGGAGAATTGATGCGGGAAATTGCGCATCTGGTCGGGCCGCAGGCCGACCTGCTCGAACAGGTTTGCGGTACGCGCCTCCAGCGCCTTGCTGGTCGCGAGCCCGTGCACGAACAGCGGCTCGCCCACGATGTCTCCGGCAGTCATCCGCGGATTTAGAGAGGCGAACGGATCCTGGAACACGATCTGCATCGAACGACGATGTGGCCGCAACGCGGACTTGGACAGATGCGTGATGTCTTCGCCTTCGAGGCGGATCTGGCCCGAGGTCGGCTCGACCAGCCGCAGCACGCTGCGCGCCACCGTGGACTTGCCGCAGCCGGATTCGCCGACGAGGCCCAGCGTCTCGCCCACCCCAACCGAAAATGAGACGCCGTCGACTGCATGCACTGTGCCGATTTGTCGGCGCAACACGCCGGCGCGCACCGGATAGTGCTTCTTGAGATCGGTGACTTCGAGCAGCTCCTCGGTCATGCCACCTCCGCCACTTCGGCCGCCCGCCAGCATGCCGCGAGATGGCCACCGCCCCAATCGATGAGCGGCGGATATTCGGCCTCGCAGCGCTTGATCGCGAGCTTGCAGCGCGGCGCAAACGCACAGCCCTTGGGCAGCCGCACCAGCGACGGGACCGTGCCGGGAATTTCGTTCAGCCGTGCTGGCGCGGCGACGCCCGGCGCCGGCACCGCCGGGATCGAGGCCATCAATCCGCGCGTGTAGGGATGCTTTGGAGCGGCGAACAGTGCCTCGACGCTCGCTTCCTCGACCTTCCGTCCCGCATACATGACGATGACGCGCTGCGCGGTCTGCGCGACGACGCCGAGATCATGGGTGATCAGCACGAGGCCGGTACCGAGTTCCTTCTGAAGGTCCAGGATCAGCGCCAGGATCTGCGCCTGGATGGTGACGTCGAGCGCGGTCGTCGGCTCGTCCGCGATCAGCAGCGCCGGCCGGCACGCCAGCGCCATCGCGATCATGGCCCGCTGGCGCATGCCGCCGGACAGCTGATGCGGATATTCCCGCGCGCGCCGAGCCGGTTCGGGGATGCGCACCAGGCGCAGCATCTCGATCGCGATGTCCCGGGCCTCTTTACTCGACATGTTCCGGTGCAGCCGCACGGCCTCGACGATCTGGTCGCCGATCCGCATCACCGGATTGAGCGAGGTCATCGGCTCCTGGAAGATCATCGAGATGCGGTTGCCCCTGACGGCGCGCATCTCTGCTTCGTCCAGCGTCAGAAGATCGGTGCCTTCAAGCGTGACGGAGCCGCCGACGATGCGGCCGGGCGGATCCGGCACCAGCCGCATCAGGGATAGTGCAGTGACGCTCTTGCCACAGCCGGATTCGCCGACGATCGCCAGCGTCTCGCCGCGCTCCACCGTGAAGGACACATCATCGACGGCCTTGAACAGACCGGAGTTGGTGAAGAACACCGTCTTCAGGTTTTTCACCTCGAGCACGAGATCGGATTTGTCAGTCATCAGCCGCGCTGCCGGGGATCGAGGATGTCGCGCAAGGCGTCGCCGAACAGATTGGCGCCGAACACCGCGAGGCTGATGGCGATGCCCGGGAAGATCACCAGCCAGGGCGCGGTGCGGACATATTCGGCGGCGGATTCAGAGAGCATGCGGCCCCACGACGGGTACGGCTCGGGAATGCCGAGGCCGAGGAAGGAGAGCGAGGCTTCGGTGAGGATGGTCGAGCCGAGCTGGGCGGTCGCAAGCACGATCAGCGGCGCCAGCGTGTTCGGCAGCACGTGACGGAGCGCGATGCGTACCTCGCTCATGCCGATCGACTTGGCGGCCTCGATGAATGGCAGCTCGCGCAGCGCCAGCGTGTTGGCGCGGATGACGCGCGAGACGGTCGGGATCAGCGGAATGGCGATCGCAATGATGACGTTCGGCAAGGACGGTCCAAGCGCCGCGGTCATGATCAGGGCCAGCACCAGCAGCGGCAGCGCCTGCAGGACATCGGAGACACGCTGGAACACGAGATCGACCCAGCCCGAGAGATAGCCGGAGGTGAGGCCGACGATGACGCCGATCGAGCCACCGAGTGCGGTCGAGCCGATGCCCACCGCGAGCGAGATCCGCGCGCCATGAATGATGCGGCTGAAGACATCGCGGCCGAAGGAATCCGTCCCCATCCAGTGTGCCAGGCTTGGACGCGCCAGTGCCCGGGCGGCATCGATCGTCAGTGGATCGTAACGCGCGATGAAGTCGGCGAAGATCGCGGTGAACACGAACAGGGTCATGATGACGAGCCCGGCCGCACCCAACACATGCCGCTGCGCCAAAAACAGCACGCGCCGCCAGCCGACGGTCGCGTGCGCCCCGGCGCGCCTCAGTTCAACGTCATAGTCGATTGCGGCCAACAGGTTCTCCTAATCCGTGTACCTGATGCGCGGGTCGAACACGGCGTACAGCATGTCGACGATGAAGTTCGCGCTTACCACGACGATGGCAATCAGCATCACCAGGTTCTGCACGATCGGATAATCGCGCCAGCGAATCGCCTCGACCAGGAAGCGCGCGACGCCGGGGATGTTGAACACCGTCTCTGTCACGATGAGGCCGCCGATCAGGAACGCCGCCTCGATGCCGATCACGGTGATGACGGGCAGAATCGCATTCTTCAGCGCATGCTGATAGTTCACGGCGGCATCCGATGCGCCCTTGGCACGCGCGGTGCGGATATAGTCCTGCCGCAGGACCTCCAGCATCGAGGACCGCGTGATGCGCATGGTCAGCGCCGCGCTGCGGAAGCCGACGGCGGCGGCGGGCACGGCATAGGTCGCGAAGGCTTCCAGCCAGGTCGCCGGATTCGGGTTGAAGATCGGCATCTGGTTGAACATCGCGACCGAGGCGGTGAGGATAAGCAGGCCCAGCCAGAACGATGGCAGCGACAATCCGCTGAGGCTCACCACACGTAACGCGTAGTCGAGCCTCGTTCCCTGCTTCACTGCGCTGATCACGCCCAGGGGAATGCCGATGGACGCCGAGAACAACAGCGCCAGCCCGGCGAGCCGTGCGGTGATCGGAATCCGTGGCAGGATCTCCTGGAGCGCCGGCTTCTCGGAGACGTAGGAGTAGCCGAAATCGCCGCGCAGGAAGCCGCTGATCCAGTGCCAATATTGCACCACCAGCGGCTGGTCGATGCCGAGCTCTTTTTCCAAATTGGCCTTGTCGGCGGGATCGACATAGCCGGCCGCGGCAAACAGGATGTCGACGATGTTGCCGGGGACGATGCGCAGCAGGAAGAAGATGACGATCGAGATCCCGAACAGGGTCACGAGCATCAGCAACAGGCGCCGCACCAGATAGGCAAACATGCATCGCCTCCCGTCGAACCCGTCAGTCGCCCGCGCTACTTGTCCATCCAGACATCCTCGTAACGATAGCCATTGTAGGAGCTGTTGGACATCACCGTCACGCCCTTGACGTAAGGTTGCCAGCAACTGCCGGTCCGTGCGTGGAAGATGATCGGGCGGGCGACGTCCTCCTGCAACTTCTTGTCGATGTCCCACACCAGCTTCTTGCGCTTGTTGATGTCGGTCTCCTGGGACTGCACATCGAACAGCTTTTCGATCTCCTTGTTGCAGTAATTAGTGTAGTTGCGCTCGGAGCCGCAGGAATAATTCTCGTAGAAGGACTGGTCGGGATCATCGACGGCATTGCCGGTCAAATTGAGCCCGAGCATGTAGTCCTTGCGCGCGATCGTCGGGAACCAGTTTGCGGTCTCGACCACGTCGAGCTCCCCGTCGATATAGATACTCTTGAGCTGATCGATCAGGATCACCGCGGGATCGCGATAGACCGGGATGTTGCGGGTCGAGACCTTGACCGCGAGATGCTTGTCCGGTCCGTAACCTGCCTTTTGCATCAGCTTTTTTGCGTCCTCGCGGTTGGTGTTGATGTCGGGGCCGTAGCCCGGAATGGTCTCGAGCATCTCCTTCGGCATGCCCCACAGCCCATTCGGCGGCGGCAGCATGGTCCCGCCGACGTCGCCCTGGCCCTCGAACATGATCGAGATGAAGGCCTTGCGGTCGAGCGACAGCGCCATGGCGCGGCGGATGTCGATATTGTCGAACGGCGGCGCAGACGAATTGACGATGATGTTGGTCGCGACATTGTTGGGTTCGACCACGCAGACCGCGTTCGGCGCCTGCGATTTGACGTCCTTGAGAAGCGGGATGCTCACTTCGGTCGGGAAGGCCATGTCGAACTTGCCGGCGACGAAGGCGAGAATGGCGGTCGAGCGGTTCGGGATGATGGTGAACTCGATGCCGTCGAGATAGGGCCGCCCCTTGCGCCAATAATCGGGATTGCGAGTCAGCTTGATCGATTCATTGGCCTTGAACTCGACGAACTTGAACGGGCCAGTGCCGATCGGGTGCGTGCGCATGTCGCCGGGTGAGACGTGGCAGGGATAGACCGGCGTGTAGCCCGAGGCGAGCAGTGCAATTAGCGAAGGCTGCGGCCGCTTCAGGTTGAAGGAGACCTCGAGATCGCCGTTGGTGGAGACATCGTTGACCTGTTCGTACCAGCTCTTGCGCGGGTTCTGCCGGAACTTCTGCTGCGACTTGCCCATCAGCATGTCGAAGGTGCATTTGACGTCCGCCGAGGTGAACGGCTTGCCGTCGTGCCACTTCACGCCCTGGCGCAATTTGAAGGTCAGTGTCTTGTTGTCGTTGACCCAGGCCCAGCTCTCGGCGAGCTCGGGCACGATGGTGTCCATGCTGTTCTGCGCCACGTCCTGCTTGTAGATGACGAGGTTGTTGAACACCGGCATGAAGGGAACGTTGAGCGAGTAGGTCGCGCCTTCGTGGATCGAGGCGTTGCCGGGACTGTCGCGGTGGTACATCCGCAAAATGCCGCCCTGCTTGGGCTCGCCGGCGAGTGCAATGGTCGAAAACGCAAGCAAAGATAGCGCCGCCGTCGCGGCGAGCGCTCGTACGCTCCGCATCCTCGTCCTCCCTGGACATCTTGTCTTTTGGCCTTTTGCGGCCTGTTTGAGGGGACGATAGCGACGTGAGCGCGGTGAGGCAACCGGCAAGGTCTGCTACTCTCTCGGCAATTCGGATGACGGACAGCCGCAGGGGTTTTCTCTCACAAAGTGAGGGAGCCCAATCTCTGGCCACTAACTCCACCGTCGTCCCGGCCTAGTGCGCAATTGCGCACTAGGCCGGGACGACACCAAGTGTGTGGCGCGCGTCGGCCAAGCCCCTCACACGATCCTCGACGCCTTGTTCCCCCAATAGCGGTCCCGCAGCAGCCGCTTGTACAGCTTCCCCGTCGGCAGCCGCGGCAACTCCTTTTCGAAATCGACCGAGCGCGGCACCTTCTGCCGCGACAGCGACGCTCCGCAGAACGCGATCAGCTCTTCGGCCAGTGCCTCGCCCGGCACGATGCCGGGCATCGGCTGCACCACCGCCTTCACCTCTTCGCCGAGGTCGGGATTGGGCACGCCGAACACCGCGGCGTCCGCAACCTTCGGATGGGTGATCAACAGATTCTCGCACTCCTGCGGATAGATGTTCACGCCGCCGGAGATGATCATGAAAGTCGCGCGGTCTGTTAGATGAAGGAAGCGATCCTCGTCGACATAGCCGACGTCGCCGACCGTGCTCATGCTGCCGTCCGCCGATCGCGCCTCCTTGGTCTTCTCCGGATCGTTGAAATATTCAAAAGGCGAGGCCGTCTTGAACCAGACCTGTCCTGGCGTGCCGGTGGGGCATGGTTTCATGGTCTCGTCGAGAATATGGAGCTCGCCGAGCAGCACCTTGCCGACGGTGCCGCGATGGGCGAGCCATTCCGCGCTGTCGCAGGCGGTGAAGCCAAGGCCTTCGGTCGCGCCGTAATATTCGTGGATGATCGGTCCCCACCATTTGATCATGTCGTCCTTCACCAGGGCCGGGCAGGGGGCGGCGGCATGGATCGCGATCTCGAGCGACGACAGGTCATAGCGCGTGCGCACCTCCTCCGGCAGCTTGAGCATGCGCGAGAACATCGTCGGCACCAACTGGGTATGAGTAATGCCCCATTGCTGCACGAGCTGGAGGTAACGCTCGGGATCGAACGTTTCCATGATGAGGACGGTGCCGCCCATCCGGATCGTGAGGTTCACGGCGGCCTGCGGCGCCGAATGATAGAGCGGCGCCGGCGAGAGGTAGATCATCCCCTCGCGGTATTGCCAAAGCTTGGTCAGGAAATCGAACAACGGCAGATTGTGCTTTGGCGGCTCCTCCGGAAGGGGTCGCAGAATCCCTTTTGGCCGTCCCGTCGTGCCCGATGAATACAGCATGGCGGTGCCGAGCCATTCGTCCGGGACCGGCGTCTTCGGCAGATTGGCGGTCACCTCGGTGAGGCCGACGATGCGCTCGCTCTCGCCCGGGCCGTCGGCGACGATGCACAGTTTGATGTCGGGGCAGACCTTGATCGCCTCACGCGCGATCTCAAGCTTCGCAACCGACGTGATCAGGATTTTCGACTGGCTGTTGACCAGGAGATAAGCGAGCTCGCCCGGCGTCAGGAACGAGTTGATGCAGGTGTAGTAGAGGCCGGAGCGCTCGCCCGCGCCGCAGGCTTCGAGGTAGCGCGAATTGTTCTCCATGAAGATCGAATAATGGTCGAGCCGCTTCAAGCCGTGCTTGCGGAACAAATGCGCCAGCCGATTGCTGCGCGCATCGAGCTCGCGATAGGTGACGGCCTCGCCAGTCGCCGCCATGATGAAGGCGGGCTGGAGCGGGCGCAGGCGGGCATGCTGACCTGGGTACATCGGTCCTCCGGCTTTAGATCATGCGGCAAGAAGCAGGATTTCGCGCACCTGCGCGGGGCCGTCGATCTTGCGCGGGTTGCGCGGGATCCAGTTCGTGCGCATCGCAGCGTCCGCGATGGCGTCGAAATGCTCCGGCGAGACGCGTACATCGGCGAGGCTGCGCGGCATGCCGAGCGAGCGGATGAAGGCGTCCAGCACATCGGCCGCCTTGTGGCCGGGAAAACCCATTGCGGCCGCGACGATCATCTGGCGCTCGGCATTGTCGGGCGCATTCCAGCGCATCACGGCCGGCAGCATGATGCAGGAGGTGTAGCCATGCGGCACGTCGAAGGCTGCACCCAGCACGTAGCCGATGCCGTGGCTTGCCCCCATCGGCACGCCGGCGGCGAGGGCGCCCATCGACAGCCAAGTGCCGATCTGCGCATCCATGCGCGCGTCGAGGTCAGCAGGGTCAGCCTTCACCCGCGGCAGCGCGTCGGCGAGCATGGCGAGGCCCTTCACCGACTGCGCGTCGGCATAGGGATGCGTCTCGCGCGAGCAGATCGCCTCGACGCAATGATCGATGGCGCGGATGCCGGTCGAGAGGAACAGCCATTCCGGCGTGTGCACGGTGATGGCCGGATCGAGGATGGTCGCGCGCGGAACGCTGAGCGGATGCCGCAGCATCTGTTTCACATGGGCGGTGCGGTCGGTGACACCAGCAACCGAGCTGAACTCACCGCCGGCGATTGTGGTCGGGACGCTGATCTGACGCACGGTCGGCGCATTCATCTCGGGCGCGACGCCCTTGTGCACGCGGATACGCTCGATGCCGTCGACATCGTCGATGCCGTTGGCGAGGCAGAGCTGCACCGCCTTGGCCCCGTCGGTGATCGAGCCGCCGCCCACGGTAACGATCAGGTCGGCGCCCGCGCCGCGCGCCGCATTGGTGGCGGCGATCACCGCCTCCCGCGGGGTGTGCGCCGGCATGGCATCGAAGACGCCCGCGCAATTTGTGCCCAGGGCCTGTTTGATCTTCGTGATTTCGTCGGTCTGGCGGTTGAGCGTCCCCGAGACCATCAGGAAGGCGCGGCGCGTCCCCAGCCGGTCCATCTGCGCGACCACGGCTTCGGCCGCGGGATGGCCGAACACGACTTCCTCGATCGCGCCGTAAACGACACGTCCCTGGTGCACGCCTGTCCTCCCCGGACAATTCGACTTATTTTTGTGGGGGGTAGTCTAACCGCGCTGGCGGCATTCGTCATGCGCGAAGACGCTGGCCGAGAGGTCGTCATGCCCGGCTTGTACCGCCTGCGCGGCCGAAGCCGCTTCGGCGAGGCGAAGGCCCGGGCGTCCACGTTCTTTGCGCCACGGGGCAAGACGTGGATGGCCGGGTCAAGCCCGGCCATGACGCTGTGGAAGCGCCAATGCCCCAAGTTTTTCTGTCAGATGCAATAGCTCTCGCCGCAGGCGGGGAGAGGCGAAGAAGAACCTGTCAACCCATCATCCGGCTAGGGCATCTCGCCGAGCCTTGCGCGCGCTTTGGTCTTGAAGAGTTCACCATTGCGACCCATCTTGTGGCGCCCGCGGGTACAGGCGTACCCTGCTATTTCCGCGGTTTTTATGCGAGGACCTGGGATGACTGGACCGGACGGAAGCGAGCAGTTTGTCAAAAGGCACGATTTCGTTTCGCCTCGACCTCGCGTGATCGCGGGGCTTCTCGCCGCGGCATTCGGTCTTGCGGGCTGTGGACAGCCGACCCCGCAAGCGGCCGCCCCGCCGCCCGCGCCGGTGACCGTCGCCCAGCCGGTCAAGCGCACCGTCACCGATTGGGACGAGTTCACCGGCCGCTTCGAGGCGATGGAGGAGGTGCAGGTCCGCCCGCGCGTCGGTGGGTTTGTCAACTCTGTCGAATTCCAGGATGGCGCCATCGTTCGTCAGGGCGATCTGCTCTATGTCATCGACCCACGTCCGTTCGAGGCGGTGGCCACGCAGGCGGAGGGGCAGCTTTCCGATGCGCGTGCCAAGGTGGAGCTTGCAAAGCGGGAGCTCGATCGCGGTTTGAGCCTGGTGCAGACCAGCGCCGTCTCCGAGCAGGTTGTCGATCAGCGCCGGCAGGCCTTGCAGGCCGCGCATGCTGCCGAAACACAGGCCGAGGGTGCGCTCAAAGTCGCCAAGCTCAATATCGAATTCACGCATGTGACGGCGCCGCTGACCGGCCGCGTCAGCCGCCATCTCGTCAGCCCTGGCAATCTCGTGCAGGGCAGCGATACCGGAACGTCGACGCTGCTCACCTCGATCGTGACGCTCGACCCGATCTATATCTATTTCGACATGGATGAGGCGACCTTCATCAAATACAGCAAGCTGTGGTTCGAAGGCCGCCGCCCGAGCTCGCGCGATACGGCGAACCCGGTGCAGGTGACGCTCGCCGGCGAGACGAAACCATCCCGTGAAGGCAGCATCAATTTCCTCGACAACCGTCTCGATGTCTCCACCGGCACGCTGCGCAGCCGCGCCGTGATCAAGAACACCGATCTGTCGATCCTGCCGGGTCAGTTCGGTCGCGTCCGCCTGATCGGCAGCGCGCCATATGAGGCGCTGCTGATTCCCGACGTCGCGGTTGCGACCGACCAGTCGCGCAAGATCGTGTTCGTGGTGAAGCCGGACGACACTGTCGAGGCGCGTCCCGTGACGCTAGGGCCGCTCGATGACGGCTTGCGCGTGATCCGCGAAGGGCTGAAGGCTGACGATCGCGTCATCGTCAACGGCATCCAGCGCGCCCGTGTCGGCGCCAAGGTCGCCCCGCAGACGGCGCCAGCGCCGGCCGGTGGCAAGCCCGGTGACAAGTCATGAATCTTGGCCGTCTCTCCATCAACCAGCCCATTCTCGCGATGGTGCTGTCGATCGTGCTGCTGATCGTCGGCGCGCTCGCGTACACCACGCTGCCGGTCTCCGAATATCCGCAAGTGGTGCCGCCGACCGTCGTCGTCACCACGCAATATCCTGGCGCCTCCGCGCAGACCGTGTCCGACACGGTTGCAGCTCCCATCGAGCAGGAGATCAACGGCGTCGAGGACATGCTGTATCTCTACAGCCAGGCGACCTCGAACGGCCAGCTCACCATCACCGTCACTTTCAAGCTTGGCACCGATCTCGACAAGGCCCAGGTGCTGGTGCAGAACCGCGTCGCGATCGCGCAGCCGCGTTTGCCTGAAGAGGTTCAGCGCAACGGCGTCACCACACGCAAGAACTCGCCCGACATTTTGATGGTCGTGTTCATGCTGTCGCCGGACGACACTTTCGACCAGCTCTACATCTCCAACTACGCGCTGCTCCAGGTCCGCGACCAGCTGCTCCGGATCGACGGCGTCGGCGACATCCAGATCTTCGGCGCACGCGATTATTCGATGCGGCTATGGCTCGATCCGGATAGAATCGCCAATCTCGGCTTGACCTCGGCCGAAGTGCTCGCCGCGATCCGTGCGCAGAACGTGCAGATCGCGGGCGGCCAGATCGCCGAGCCGCCGATCGCGGATCGCGCTTTCCAGCCGAACCTCACCTTTACCGGGCGATTGAAAGACCAGAAGCAGTTCGAGGACATCCTGATCAAGGCCGGCTCCGACGGCCGCACGGTGCGCCTGCGCGACGTCGCCCGCATCGAGCTCGGTGCTCTCGCCTACTCCACCAACAGCTTCCTGCTGCGCAAGTCGGCGGTCGCCATGCTGGTGACGCAGCGGCCGGGATCGAACGCGCTCGCGACCGCGAAGAACATTTCGGACACGATGACGAAGCTGAAGGAGACCTTTCCGAAGGGCCTCGACTTCAATATCGGCTACAACCCGACCGAGTTCATCGCGCAGTCCGTCCATGAGCTGATCAAGACCATCTACGAGGCCATGTTGCTCGTGGTCATCGTGGTTCTGGTATTCCTGCAAGGGTGGCGACCCGCGATCATTCCGATTATCGCGATCCCGGTTTCGCTGGTCGGCACCTTCGCGGTGATGGCGGCGCTCGGCTTCTCCATCAACAACCTCACGCTGTTCGGGCTCGTTCTCGCCGTCGGCATCGTGGTCGACGACGCCATCGTGGTGGTCGAGAATGTGGAGCGGCATCTCGAGCATGGCATGAGCCGGCGCGACGCCGCGCTGAAGACTATGGAGGAGGTCGGCGGCGCACTGGTGTCGATCGCGCTGGTGCTCTGCGCGGTGTTCGTTCCGACTGCGTTTCTGGGCGGCATATCCGGGCAATTCTTCCAGCAATTCGCCGTCACCATTGCGGTCGCGACCGCAATCTCCTGCTTCTGCTCGTTGACGCTATCGCCGGCGCTGGCCTCGCTTCTCCTCGTCCCGCACGAGGAGAAGCGGCCGCCGGCGCGCTGGAATATCCTCGCCCGCGGCTGGAGCGCTTTCACGGGCGTCTTCAATCGCGTGTTCGACCGTCTCGCGCATGGCTATGCCGGCCTCGCCAATTTCGTGATCCGGCATTCGGCGGTGATGATCCTGATCTACGTCGTGCTGATCGGCAGCGCCGGCTGGCTGATCGCCACCACGTCGCAAGGCTTCATTCCGGCGCAGGACCGCGGCTACGTCATCATCTCCGTGCAATTGCCGGGCGCCGCTTCGCTGGCACGCACCACCGAGGTCGTGCGCGAGATCGAGCGGATCGCGCTGGATACGCCGGGTATCATCCGCGTCGCCGCTTTCGCCGGCTTCTCCGGCGCGACGCGGACGCAGGCCGGCAACGCGGCGGCGCTCTTCCCGGTGTTCGACGAGCCCGAGGCGCGGATCAAGAAGGGATTGTCTGCGAACGCCATCACGGTCGAGCTGCGCAAACGCCTGGCCGCGATTCAGGGTGCCTTCATCATCGTGATTCCGCCGCCGGCCGTGCCCGGCATCGGCACCGGTGGCGGCTTCACCATCCGCATCCAGGACCGCCAGGGCCGTGGGCCGGAGATGCTCGCCGCAGCTACTGACGAGCTTGTCGCCGCAGCGCGCAAATCGCCCTCGCTGCTCGCTCCCTCCGTGTTCTCTCCGTTCTCGGCCAATACGCCGCAGCTCTTCGTCGACATCGACCGCACCAAGGCGCAGAAGCTCGGCGTTCCCATCGCCGGCATCAACGACACGATCCAGACCTATTTCGGATCGACCTATGTCAACGACTTCAACCTGTTCGGTCGCACCTATCACGTCACCGCGCAGGCGGACTTCCCGTTCCGCAAAGAACCGAGCGACCTGTCGCGCCTGCGCACGCGGAACGCCTCCGGCGACATGGTGATGCTGGGCAGCGTGGTCGAGTTCAAGGACGTCTCGGGCCCCGACCGCGTTGCGCGCTACAATCTCTATGCGGCGTCCGAATTGCAGGGCGAGCCGGCGCCGGGCACCAGCTCGACCACCGCGCTCAACACCATCAAGAAGCTCGCCGACGATACCCTGCCGAGCGGCTTCACCTTCGAATGGACCGACCTGTCGTACCAGCAGATCACGGGCGGCAATGCGGGTCTCTACGTGTTCCCGATCTGCGTGCTGTTCGTCTATCTCGTGCTCGCTGCGCAATATGGCAGCTGGACCTTGCCGTTCGCGGTGATCCTGATCGTGCCGATGTGCCTGTTGGCCGCCACCATCGGCGTGCGCATCATGGGGCAGGACGTCAACATCCTCACCCAGATCGGTTTCGTCGTGCTGGTAGGGCTGGCGGCAAAGAACGCGATCCTGATCGTCGAGTTCGCCCGCGACATCGAGAAGGAAGGCAAGCCGCGGCTGGAGGCCGTGATCGACGCCTGCCGCCTGCGCCTGCGGCCGATCCTGATGACGTCCTTCGCCTTCATCCTCGGCGTGCTGCCGCTGGTGATCTCGTCCGGCTCGGGCTCGGAGATGCGGCAAGCGGTCGGCGTCGCCGTGTTCTTCGGCATGATCGGCGTCACCCTGTTCGGGCTGTTGTTCACGCCGATCTTCTACGTGGTGGTGAGGAACCTGGCCGAGGGGAAGAACGAGGGGAAGCCGAAGGCGGTGGGCTGATTCCTCTCAAATGTCGTCCTGGCGAAAGCCAGGACCCATTACCCGATGGAGAGGTTCGAAGCGAAGCTGGTAACCACGAGTCGTCGCAAAACGACGCCCTGTGGTTATGGATCCCGGATCTGCGCTCCGCTTCGCTGCGCTTGTCGGGGACGACGCCGTTTGCTTGGCACGCCCTTCATACTAACGACCAACATGCAATGGATGGGCAGGCGCGGGGTTCTTCACTAGTATCCGCCCGATTTCAAAACAGAAAACTGCTGGGAGCAACCGATGAAATCAGCACTTTTGGCCGCTGTCGCAATTTCGGCCTTGCTGGCGGCCGCGCCGGCCTCTGCGCAAGGCGTCAAGATCGGCATCCTCAACGACCAGTCCGGCGTCTACGCCGATTACGGCGGCAAATGGTCGGTCGAGGCCGCCAGGATGGCGATCGAGGATTTCGGCGGCGAGGTGCTGGGCCAGAAGGTGGAACTTGTCACCGCCGACCACCAGAACAAGCCGGATCTCGCGACCTCGATCGCGCGCCGCTGGTACGATGTCGAGAACGTCGACATGATCACGGAGCTGACGACCTCATCGGTCGCGCTCGCGATCCACGAGCTCTCCAAGGAAAAGAAGAAGATCGACATCGTCGTCGGCGCTGCGACCTCGCGCCTCACCGGCGATGCCTGCCAGCCCTATGGATTCCACTGGGCCTATGACACCCGCGCGCTCGGCGTCGGCACCGGCGGCTCGCTGACCAAGGCCGGCGGCGACAGCTGGTTCTTCCTCACTGCGGACTACGCCTTCGGTTACGCATTGGAGAAGGACACCAGCGAGATCGTCACCGCCAATGGCGGCAAGGTGCTCGGTTCGGTGCGCGTGCCGCTCAACTCCTCGGACTTCTCCTCCTTCCTGCTCCAGGCGCAGAGCTCGAAGGCGAAGATCGTCGGCCTTGCCAATGCCGGCCTCGACACCACCAACTCGATCAAGCAGGCGTCCGAGTTCGGCATCGTCTCCGGTGGCCAGAAGCTCGCGGGCCTCTTGATGACGCTCGCCGAAGTGAACGGTCTCGGCTTGCAGGCCGCGCAAGGCCTGGTGCTGACCGAGGGCTATTACTGGGACATCAACGACCGCACCCGCAATCTCGGCGAACGCTTTCTCAAGCGCACCGGCCGGATGCCGAACATGATCCAGGCCGGCACCTATTCGGCGACGCTGAGCTATCTCAAGGCGGTCAAGGCCGCTGGCACCAAGGATCCGGATGCGGTCGCCAAGAAGCTGAAGGAGTTGCCGGTCGACGACGACTTCGCGCAAGGCGGCAAGGTGCTCGAGAACGGCCGCATGGTCCACGACATGTATCTGTTCGAGGTCAAGAAGCCCTCCGAATCGAAGAAGCCCTGGGACTATTACAAGCAGCTCGCGGTCGTTCCCGGCGAGAGGGCGTTCTTCACGGCCAAGGAGAGCGGCTGTCCGCTGACGAAGTAGGGCCAGGACCGCGCCAATAACTCCTATGTCGTCCCGGCGAAAGCCGGGACCCATAACCCCAGGGAGAAGTTGTGGGCGCGCACTGGTAACTCCGAGTCATCGTCAAACCACATCCCGTGGTTATGGGTCCCGGCCTTCGCCGGGACGACTCTGAGTGCGTGGCGGTTGCCCGCCCCTCACACCAGCCGCAGCACCACCGCGCCCAACGCCCCCGCCCACAGCGCAATCGCCGCGACGCCCTGGATCATGAAGCCCGGGCCGCGTTTAGCGGCAGCCTTCGAATAACCGATGAAATAGACAATGCGGCCGATGATCCACACCGCGCCGATGCCGGCCGCGATGGCGTCGCCGATATAGATCGCAAACAGCCACAGCGCCGGCAGGACGATCGGCATCCATTCCAGCGTGTTCATCTGAATGCGAAACGCGCGCTCGAAATCCGGATGGCCTGACGTGGCCGGCACCTTAACACCGGTCTTGGCCCGCGCCCGCGAGACATTGATGCAGGTGAAGAAATAAAATGCGATCGCCAGCAGCGTGGCGAGGGCGGTGAGACGATACATCGTTGGTTTCCTTAAAGCGTTTTCGAGCGAAGTCGACACCCGGCCCGCGTAAAGAAAAACGCGTCAAAACGAGGATCTAGACAGGTCGCGCTTCTTCAATACCCGGTCAGCTCGAGATAGCCAACGCCGTCATGCGTGCCGGCAAAGCTGATCGGCCCCTCCCAATAAGAAAAGCCGGTCCCCATCCACGCGTTTGGATTGAGCGCCTTGCACTGGATCGAGAACGACCGCGAGGGGATCGCGATCTGCCATTCCACCGGCAGCTTGTGTCCCGCGACCTCGGCGGTCGCCTTCGGAGTCATCTGGATGTCGTCGCCCGCAATCATGTGCGTATCGCCGGCGGCGGAGATCCAGTTGCCGAACGGATGATTCCGGCCGTCCTTCTGGCGCAGCCGGTACAGCATCAGCTTGTCGCCGGACGCCAGATGCAGCGACAGCCAGTCCCAGCCGGTCTGGTCGGTGTCGAGCGGCTGGCTGCTCCATTCGCGGTCCATCCAGGCCTGGCCGGAAACATCGACCGTCCTGTCGTCGATGGTGAGCGTGCCGCGGGCGCGATAGAACGGCTGGCTGTAATAGTAGGAGGCCTGTCCGCGCTCCGACTTGCGGCTGTAGCCGCGATCGCCTTGCAGCACCACCGGACGATCGGCCTCCAACGTTAACGCATAACTGAAGTCGGCGCCCGCGGCCGTCAGCGTCAGCGGCGCCAAAGTGCGATCTTCGGTGCGCTCGGATCCGTTCATCGCCCAATCGTCGATCCAGGCCGAGAACGGTTTCGCGGTGACGCCGGCCTGCCCCACACCGCCGCGGGAAAACAGCTCGCTGAAGCGGTGGGTGTCGGCGCGTGTCACCGCGGCATGCGCCATCCACACCTGTTGATTGGCCCAGCCTTCTCCCTGCGGCCCCGGTTGCGTCGCCTGCCGGAACAGCGTCCATTGCAGGCCGCAAGCAGCGCCGCTGGCATCGACGAGATTCGCCGTGAGATACCACCACTCGATGCGAAACTCCGGATGCGGCCCGTGATCGTCCGGAAAGGCGAACGTCTTCCCCGGCGTGACCTTGGCAAAGCCGTCGGCTGTCTCGCCGAGCCCGGCATAGCCTTGCGCCCGCGCGCGGCGGACTGCCGCGAGCGCGGCGATGCCGCCGGCGAAGGTGCGCCGCGATATCCTGTCAGCGCTCATTGGCAAACACCTTGACGAGGCTCGCCGGCTGCATCCGGGCCAGTCGGATCATCGGCAGCAGGGCGGCAAGCAACGAGGCGAACAGCGCAACCGCGACCAGCTCGACCAGTTGCAGCGGAAACACGTGGAACGGCAGCCGCCAGCCGAACGCCTTCACGTTGACGATCGCGATCAGGCACCACGCCACCAGCAGGCCGAGCGGCACGGCCAGGAGCGACGTGAACAGCGCGACCGACAGCGTCTTGGTCAGCTCGATCGCGGCAAGGCGTGGCCGCGTGATGCCGATCGCCCAGAGCGGTGCGAGTTGCGGCAGGCGCGAGTTCGCCAGTGTGAGAAGGCTGGTCAGAAGCGCGATCCCGGCGACGCCGAGCGTGAACGCGTTCAGCGCCGACGTCACCGCAAAGGTGCGGTTGAAGATCCGGATCGATTCCGCCTTGACCGTCGCCTGGTCGGCGACGCTGCGGTCATCGAGCGCAAACTGCTTCTGCAGCGCCGCGATCAGGCCGGAGATATTCTCCTTCGCGACGATGAGACCGATGCGCGTCTGCGGCGTCTGCGGAAATTGCCGGATCAGCGCTGCGACGTTCAGGGCAAGCTGGCCCTTGGGGTTGCCGTAGTCGGCATAGATGCCGACGATGTCGAGCTCCCAGGTGCCGCCCGGCGCCGGAACGTCAACGACATCGCCGACGCGGACGTTGAGGCGGCGGCTCAGCTGTTCGCTGATGAACGCGGCATTACCGGGCACGAGCCGGGTCCAGGCACGGGGCGCGGCTTCCAGCAGCGGCCAGCGCTCGCGATAGAGTGCGTGATCGGGCAGGCCGAGCAGCTCCACCGGCTGGCCCTGCACCTGTGCCTCGGCGCGTCCGCCCGACAGGATCGCCTGGACATCGCTGCGCTCCTTCAGCCAGTTGCGGATCGCGACGCCTTTCGCATTGTCGGAGGCGCTGATGTAGACGTCGGCTGCGAGCCGCCCGTTGAGCCAGCTGATGAAGGTGCGGCTGAACGTTTCCACCATGGTGGACACCCCGACATTGACGGCGAGCGCGAGCAGCAGCGCCATCAGCGCCAGCGACAAACCCGAGAGCTGCTGCCGGCTGTCCGCCCAGAACCACAGCGCGAGCGGTTTTCGCGCGAAACGCTGCCCGGTTTGCAGGATGATGTCGAGGAAGGCCGGCAGGATCAACGCGGCGCCGAGCATCAGCGCTGCCAGCACGCCAAAGCCCGCGATCAGCGATTGCCCGTACTGGAGCAGCAACAGCGCGACCGCGAACACGGCGCAGGCAGCTCCGCTTTGCAGGATCAGCCAACGGCGCTGCCGCTGTTGCCAGGCGCGCGGCTGCGCGGTCGCCAGCACCGGCATCCTGACAGCCTTGATCAGGCTGGTCGCCGCGGCAACAAGCGCGCCCACAATGCTGATGCAGATCCCGGCGAGCCACCATTCGGGACGCAAGCTGAGCTGCCCCGGGATCTGCGCGCCATAGAGTCCACGCAGGGATGCTGCGACGTCGGGCAAGAGCGCGGCCGCAATGAAATAGCCGCAGGCAAGCCCGATCAGGCCTGCGATCAGCGACAGCGCCACGAGCTCGACAACCAGCACGGTGTTGATCAGTCGCGCCGAGGCACCGCAGGCCCGCAGCGTACGCAGCATCGGCAGCCGCTGCTCGAAGGCGAGGCCGACGGCTGAATTGACGATGAAAAGACCGACGAAGAACGACAGCAGGCCGAACGCTGTGAGGTTAAGGTGAAAGCTGTCGGTGAGGCGCTCCAGCTCAGTCTCCGCATCCGGCTCAACCCGCTGCAAGCGGTCGCCGACGACGCTCGCCAATGGCGCAGGCTTGCCCTTCGGTTTGCCGATCAGAAGCCGCGAGATCTGGTCCGGTTTGTTCAGCAGCCGCTGCGCCACGCCGATATCGACCACGAGCACGTCGGGCACGAGCTGCGGCAGCACGCGCAGCGGCGGCAGTTTTGCGCCGTTGCTGATCGCTGGTGCCGCGCCCTCCTGCTCCTGCAAATCGGTCAGCGTTTCCTTCGCCACCAGCGTCTGGCCCGGCGGCGCGACGAAGCTGTTGAGATCGGCGGCGCCGAGCCGAGGTGCATTGCCGACATCGACCGGCAGCGTCACCGGCTCGATGCCGAGCAGCCGGACCGAACGCCCGTTGACCTGGACCCGGCCCTCCAGCATCGGCGAGACCGGCCAGCCGGCGCGACGGAGCTTGACGAACAATTCCTGCGGAAAGGTCGCGGCATCAGGCGCGACCAGCATCGGCGTGCGCGCGCCGCCGAAGGTTGCCGCGGCGCGGTCATAGGCGTTGCGGGCCTGCTGGTTGATCGCCTGCACGCCGCTCCACAGCGCAGTCGCCGCGATCAGCCCGATCAGGAGCGTCGCGAACTGCATCTTGTGGCGTCGCCAATGACTGAGCAGAACGGCGAGGACCCAGAGCGCGCGCCTCATGCGATCCGCCCGGCATGCAGATTGACGTGGCGATCGAGTGTCGCGGCCAGATGCAGGCTGTGCGTCACCATCAGAAAGCCGCAGCCGGTGCGCGTGACGAGGTCGCGCGTCAGGGCAAGCACGTCCTCGGCGGTGGCCTCGTCGAGATTGCCGGTCGGCTCGTCCGCCAGCAGTAACGACGGCTTTGTCGCCAGGGCCCGGCCAATCGCGACCCGTTGCTGCTGCCCGCCCGATAGTTGTTCTGGATAACGCTTGAGCAGTCCGCCAAGCCCGAGCCGCTCGATCAGCTCTTTATACCAAGCTGCGTCGTACCGGCCGGCGATCCGCGCCTGAAACACCAGATTATCACCGACCGACAGACTCGGAATCAAATTGTACTGTTGAAACACCAAGCCGATCCGGTCGCGCCGCAGGCCGGCGCGTCCCGCATCGGACAATTTGGTGATCTCGGCATCTTCCAGCCGGATCGTGCCGCTATCGGCGGCATCGAGCCCTGCAATCAGGTGCAACAACGTGCTCTTGCCGCTGCCGGACTCGCCGGTCAGCGCGACGCGTTCGCCCGCCTTGAGGTCGAGATCGACGCCACGCAGCACATGGACCGGCTCACCGGCCGAAGAGAACGTCTTGGAGAGGTTTCGGATGCTCAGCACGATGAATGGCGCCGGACGGAATTAGGGTATTGCTGCGTAGCACACTTGCTGCGGAAATGCCGGGTTGCGTTGGTCTTGAAGCCGTTGTTAGCTCCTAAGAGGACCAAATCAAAAAAGTGCCAAAAAGGGACGACGGGGAGAACGATGAGCGCTCAGGCAACGCAGCCCGCGGCGGGCAAGATGACGGGGATGTCCAAGGAAACGTCGAAGGAAACGCCAAAGGGTGCCTGGACAGTTACATTTCTCCTGTTTCTTTTCATGCTGGTGAACTTCGCAGACAAGATCGTCGTCGGTCTCGCGGGCGTTCCGATCATGACCGAGCTGAAGCTCGAGCCCGAGCAGTTCGGTCTGCTCGGCTCGTCGTTCTTCTTCCTGTTCTCGATCTCGGCGATCGTGGTCGGCTTCATCGTCAACAAGGTACCGACCCGCTGGGTGCTGTTGACGCTCGCGGTGATCTGGGCGCTGACGCAGTTTCCGATGGTCGGCACCGTCTCTTTCACCACGCTCGTGATCTGCCGCATCGTGCTCGGCGCCGGCGAAGGCCCGGCGGCCTCGGTGGCGATGCACGCAGTCTACAAATGGTTCCCCGACGAGAAGCGCACGATGCCGACCGCAATCCTATCGCAGGGTTCGGCCTTTGGCGTGATCCTGGCGGTCCCGGCGCTGAACTGGATCATCGTCAATCATTCCTGGCACTATGCGTTCGGTGCGCTTGGAATCGTCGGTCTGATCTGGGTCGCCGCCTGGCTCGCACTCGGCAAGGAAGGCCCGCTGGACACCCACGCATCGGCCGTGATCGAACCGAAAATACCCTATCTCCAGCTCCTGACATCGCGCACCTTCATCGGCTGCGTGACCGCGACCTTCGGCGCCTATTGGGCGCTGTCGCTCGGGCTCACCTGGTTCACGCCCTTCATCGTCAAGGGCCTCGGCTTCTCGCAGTCTCAGGCCGGCTTCGTCTCGATTCTTCCCTGGGTGTTCGGGGCGACCATCGTCATTCTCACGGGCTGGATCTCGCAGGTGATGCTGGCACGCGGCTACACGTCGCGGATCTCCCGCGGCGTGCTCGGCTCGGTGCCGCTGATCGTCGGCGGCCTGATCCTCGCGATGATGCCGCACGTCCAAGGCGCCGGCCTTCAGATCGCCCTGCTCGTGGTCGGCTCGGGCCTGTGCGGCGCGATCTACGTCGTTTGCCCGCCCATGCTTGGCGAGTTCACGCCGACGTCGCAGCGCGGCGCGGTTCTCGCGATCTACGGTGCGCTCTATACGCTTTCGGGCATCATCGCGCCGCTGGTGATGGGCAGCGTGATCCAGCGTGCCGGCAGCATGCTCGACGGCTACATGACCGGCTTCACCATCAACGCCGCGATCATGGTCGGCTCCGGCCTCCTCGGGCTGCTCCTGCTCTGGCCCAACACGGAAAAGGCCAGGCTGACCGGTGGAGCTACGCCGCAGGCCGCGCCGCTGAAGAGCGCGGTGTCGCCGACGTAAGGGGCGGGCTCCGCCAAACCCAATTACAATCGTCGTTCTGGCCTGGCGCGCAATTGCGCTCCAGGCCGGGACACGATTAGGTTTGCGGCCGCCGCTTCCGCTCCGTGAACGGCGACAGCACCACCGTCGCGAGCATGAAGATCACGGACGCCCCGAACACCCAATGCGGCGCGCTCTGGTCCATGATCCAGCCGAACAGCAGCGGGCTGACGATGCCGCCGAGATTGAAGCCGGTGGAGACGATGCCGAAGGCGCGGCCGGCCGCGCCGGGAGGTGCTGCATTGCGCACCAGCATGTCGCGCGAGGGCGCGATCACGCCGGAGAGGAATCCCGCGGTCGCCATCGTGGCGATCAGCGCCCAGCCCGGCAGCGTGACCAGCGCGATCAGCAGCACGATCGCCGCGTTCGCAGCAAAGCAGGCGGCGGCGACATAGCCGTGGCGCTCGGTGTGGTCGGCAAGGAAGCCGCCCGCGAGCACGCCGGCGGCGCTTGCACCAAGGAAGGCGGTGAGCGCGACATTGGCCGCGGAATAGGTGACGCCATAGCCACTCATCAGCGCTACCACGCCGAAATTGTTGATGCCGGCGACCGACAGGCTGAGCAGCATGAACAGCGCCGTCAGCGTGATCAGCGCCGGCGTGATCACGGCTTGTTTAGGTGCGTTCTCGGTGCCCGGCTTGGTCTTGTGCGCGCCGGCATCGGGAATGTTCATCGTCACCAGCAACAGCGCGACCAGAACGCCGATCGCGCCCGATGCGATCAGCGCACCGGCGCCGCCGGACACGATGACCATCGCGGCGACGATCGCGGGCGCCACCGCGCCGCCGAAATAGCCGGCAAAAGTATGGATCGAGAAGGCGCGGCCCATCCGCGCTTCATCCATGTGCTCTGCAAGGATGGCGTAATCGGCGGGATGGTAGACGCTGTTGGCGAGCCCGAGCAGCACGGCGCAGGCGATCAGCGAGGTGTAGCTGAGATGCAGGCCGAGCAGGATCAGCGCGAAGCCGCCGAGGGTGAGACCGCCCAGCAGGATCCGTCGCGCGCCAAAGTGGTCGACGAGATAGCCGGTCGGCGCCTGCGTCAGCCCCGACACCACGGCCGACACGGTGAGCGCAAAGCCGAGCTCGACATAGCCGACGCCGAGTTGATTCTTGAGGAACGGAAACAGCATCGGCAGGACCAGCAGATGGAAATGGCTGACCCAATGCGCGATCGAGATTCCCGTCAGCGTGCGTAGCGCGCTGTCCGCCTTGCCTTGCTGCGGTGCGGCGAGAACGTCGACCATTGCAGTTCCGTTTTATGTCCTTTGGAGACGCGCAAACTATCGGGCAGAGCGGTTATTTGTCCATGAACGCAGGCGCATGGCTGGTAGTGGGGGCGGGGCGAGAGGGGGTCATGAGAATGGCGAGGACGGTGGCTCCACATTGTCGTCTTGGCGAAAGCCAGGACCCATTACCCCAGGGGGCAGTTTGGCGGAGGATCATCGTCCGGGACTGCGATCCGTCATAATCGAGAGATCACGCGGTATGGGTCCTGGCTTTCGCCAGGACGACAGTTGAGAGCGTGGCAAGAGCCGAGCCCCTCAAAACGGCTCGTCATCCGGCCCGTAGCGGTCGCGCTTCGGGGTCGCCATGTCGCCGTCCTCGTAATCATCGTCGTCGGTGTCGAGCGGAGGCGGAGGCTTCTTCGCCTTGTCTTTTGCTGGCGTGTCGTCCGCAATTTTCGGCGGCGCGCTCGGCTTGCCGATCTTGGCCATGGCTGGTCCCGGATGGTGATGCTGCATCCGTCTAGCCTGAATATATGGGCAGCTGCTGATTTATCTCAAGAACGGCGGCAAGACGGTCAGTGCACCACCGGCCCGCCGGCCTTCTTCCAGGCATCGATGCCGCCGGCGATGTGGGCGGTGTTGGTGAGCCCGGCCTCCTTGGCGGCGGCGACCGCCATCGCAGAGCGTTCGCCGAAGGCGCAGAAGAACACGACGCGGCGGCCGGTGGCGGCCGCGACCTCGCGCAGCATGCCGCCGGGCTTGAGGCTGTCCTCAACGGACGGATAGGGCGTATGCAGCGCGCCTTCAAGCATGCCGTGCTTCATCCGCTCGTTGGTCTCGCGCAAATCGACCAGCAGGATATCGGGACGGCCGAGGCTGCGGATCGCCTCGACGGCGCGGAGCGCGCGGCCCTCTTTCTCCAGCTCCTCCTGGTGCAGGCCGACATGCATGTTGGCGGGCACCGCGACGTCCATCATCTTCGGATTGGGCAGCTTCAGATTGGCCATCAGCTCGATATAGTCGTCGACCGAGCGCACCTGGAGCCGCGGATTGTAGCGCTTCTCCTCGCCGATGGTGGAGACGGTGTCGCCCTTGTAGTCATGCGCCGGGAACACCATGGTCTCGTCCGGCAGCTTGAGCAGGCGGTTGAAGATCGAGTCGTATTGCGCGCGCGACGAGCCGTTCTGGAAATCGGTGCGGCCGGTGCCGCGGATCAGCAGCGTGTCGCCGGTGAAGACGCGGTCGCCCATCAGATAGGAATAGGAATCGTCGGTGTGGCCGGGCGTGTACATCACGTCGAGCGACAGGCCCTCGATCGTCACCTTGTCGCCGTCGGCAACCCGCATCGCCACCACGTCGGCCTTGGTCTGGTCGCCCATCACGGTCATGCAATGGGTGCGGTCGCGCAGCTCGCCGAGGCCGGTGACGTGGTCGGCGTGCAGATGGGTGTCGACGGCCTTGACCAGCTTGAGATCGAGCTCGCGCAGCAGCTGGCAGTAGCGGTCGACCTTCTCCAGCACGGGATCGAGGATCAGCGCCTCGCCGCCGGGGCGGCTCGCCAGGAGATAGCTGTAGGTACCCGAAACACTGTCGAAGAGCTGGCGGAAGATCATGGCGAGGCCCGGCGTGAATTATCCGGAGATTCTACTACATTTCGGGCTCACAAGAGAAGCAATTCACTGTGTAAGCAACAAAATTTGGAAGATTTTTATTCCTGTGACGAGCGAGTGGGCGTCACCTGGCCACCGCTGTCATTCCCCGCGAAGGCGGGGAATCCAGTACGCCGCGCCCTTTCCGTACCCCTCGCCGTCTCGGAGTACTGGATCGCCCGCCTTTGCGGGCGATGACACCGGCTGTGCCGCGACGCCTTGCCCCGACAAAAGGCTCAGGGCCTCACCAATGTGTACCCATTCTCGCTGAGAAACAGGATCTGCCCGACCCCGACCTGCACCGGCGTGGCGGCGGGGATGAACTCCGGCCGCTTGCCGGTCTCCCGCTCGATCGTGTCGACGGTGTTGAGGCAGATGTCGAAGCGTACGCCTTGCGCGATCAGGCCCTCGACCTGCTTGCGGCGCTCGTTGCCCGTGAACAGGAGATCGATGCCGGGACCGAACGCCACCACCTCGATTGCGACCTTGTCGGGGTCGTAGGCCTTCAGCAAATTGTTGGCGACGCTGAGCACCAGAGCCTGCTTCCTGGAATCGCCATCGGAGAGCTGCAGCACGATCTTGTGCTCGGCGAAGGGCTTGTCCTGGAGCGGCACCTGCTGCGCGAAAGCCGGCATCGCCGCCCAGGCGAACAGCGCCAGCAGCATCGCGGATAGGGTTTGCGACCGCATCATCCCTGTCCTGCAATGCCTGGATTACCCTCGACGCCCTTTAGCGTGACGCCGGAGCCGAGCCGCTCCTGAAACATCCGGCCCGAGCGCAGATATTTTGCCACCAAGTCCCACACCGGCGCGCCTTGCTGGCTGTTGACCGAGGCCCAGCCCGCGACCTTGTAGCGGTGGCTGGCACTGAGCGCCTTGCCGCCATTGAGCTTCAGCTCCGAGATGCGGCTGCCGATCGCCGCCGTCGGCGTGCAGGTGTAGCTGAGCCCGCCGGCGCGCACCATGTCGCCGCCCTGCTGGTAATAGGGATCGGTGTTGAAGAGATTGTCGCAGACGTCTTCCAGCACGTCCTTGATCTGGGCTCCCGTCATCTCCTGCACATAGGTCTCGGGATAGCTGATCGCGGTTTCCGCGAGCAAATCCTCCATCGTCAGCGCCTGGCCGGACAGCCCGGTGACGCCCCAGCGGAAGCCCGGCGATAGCGCGATCTCGGCGTTGAGCTCGGTGCGCAGCGCGCTGCAGATCAGCTCGTCGACCGGGCCGGCGAAATTGTCGCGGCGATACAGCAGGCGATCGGGCGTCGCGATCTTTTCCAACCAGTCGGTGACGAAGGGCGCCCGCAACCGGCCGATCAGTTCCGCCATTGCGGGATCGGGCTTCAACAGCTCGGAATAGACCGGCAGCAGATGATATTTGACGTCGCCGACCTTGCCCTTGTCGAGCGCGAGATCGAGCACGGCAAGGAATTTCCCGTTGGAGCCAGCATTGGTGACCAGCGTCGTGCCGCTCGCATTCTTCACTGCGATGGGCTGCGGGATCGCATCATGGGTATGGCCGCCGAGGATGACGTCGATGCCGGTGACGCGGCTTGCGAGCTTGAGATCGACATCCATGCCGTTGTGCGACAGCAGGATGACCGCATCAACCTTGTCGGTGCCGCGCAAGGCATCGACATGCTTCTGGAGTTCTTCCTCGCGGATGCCGAAGGTCCAGTCCGGTGTGAACCGCTTAGGATGCGCGATCGGCACGTAAGGGAAGGCCTGGCCGACGATCGCGACGCGGTGGCCGCCGAGCTCCTTGATCACGGAGGGCTTGAACACGCGCCCCGTCGCCTTGTCGAAGGCGGCGGCGTCGTTGAATGCCGCTTCCTCGGTCAGGAAAACGTTCTGCGCCAGAAACTCACCCTTGAAGCGCGCGAGATTGTCGCGCAGCGCCTGCTCGCCGTAGGTGAATTCCCAATGCCCGGTCATCGCCTCGATACCGAGCAGGTTTGCGGCCTCGACCATGTCGCGGCCCTGCATGATGTTGGCCAGTCCCGAGCCCTGCCAGAGGTCGCCGCCGTCGACGAGCGCGGAGTGCTTTTCGCCGACATCGCCGCGCAAGCGGTCGATCAGCGTCTTCAGATGGGCGAAGCCGCCGAGCTTGCCGAAGCGGCCTGCGGACTTCTCGAACTCGAAGCAGCTGAAGGCATAGGCGTCCGCACTGTCGGGCCTGATGGCGAAACGGTCGAGGAAGGCGCGGCCGACCAGGTGCGGCGGCCGTCCCGCCATCTCGCCGATCCCGATATTGACGCTGGGCTCGCGAAAATAGACCGGATTGAGTTGCGCATGCGTGTCGGTGAGGTGAAGGATGCGCGCATTGCCGAACCGTTCGAGGTCGTAAATGCTCGCGGCCTCAGCACCGCGCGCAAGCCGTGGCAGGCTGAGCGATGCGGCAGCAAGGCCTGCATTCTTCAGGAAATCGCGGCGGCGGATCGCCATCCAGAAATTCTCCGCGCCCTCTCATGGCCGCAAGGCTGTTGCACAAGCGAACAGTCTAGCGGATTTCCATCGCCTTCCAGGCTTCTTTTTCGGAAATCGCCTGGAAGATCGACGCCTTCGCCAGCGCCTCGGCCTCCCTGGCTGCGGCAACGGCGCGGTCGAAATCGCCGCCATCGGCCGCCTTCTTCGCGGCGGCCAGCGTCGAGACGGTCACGGTCCACTGGTTGCGCATGCCGGCCGCCTCCTTGGAGGAGGCCTCGGCGGCGGCATAGGCCGCCTTGTAGTCTGCCTCATTTGCCGCGTGGGCCGCCGGCGCGAAGCTCAGGGCAAGCAGCATGGCGGGGACAAGTGACCGCTTCATGGCCGCGCTCCCGGTCCCGATATCGGCAGGCCGTTGGCGACGTAGGACAGGAAATATTCGACGTCGCGGTATTCATCCGCCTGTGGCTCCAGCGGAACCGCGCGGGTCTGGCTGTTGCAGGTGACGAAGCGGCGGCTGGTCGTTCCCATGCCGCTCCATTCGGAGCGGTAGATCGGCATTGCGTTCAGAATGCCGAGCGCCGGCGCCAGGATCTCGGCGCGGATGCGCTCGCCCGGGCTCTGCACATGGCAGCTCGCGCAGGAGAAATTCAATTGGCCGCGGCGGGTGTAGAAATAGCGCTTGCCGTTCTCGAATGCCGCGAGCGCGCGAGGATCGTCGGGGATCGTGATGTCCATCGGCTTGCCGCGCGAGGTGAAGGCCATGTAGGCGGTGAGCGAGGCCATCTCGTCCTTGACGTAGGAATAGGGCGCCTCGCCATTGGCCTCGCGGCAGTGGTTGAGCGCCAGCTCCAGCGTGACGACCTTGCCTTCCTTCTCGTCGAAATAAGGATAGTTCTGGCGGATGCCGATGCCGCCGTTCGGGAAACAGTCGGCATAGGTCTTGCCGTTCTTGAACGGGGTGGCGAACATCTCCTTGCCGGCGTCGAGCGCGAACTCGTAGGGCGGGAATTCCTCCTTCTCCTGCCACTGCCGCTTCATGTCCTCGTTCATGGAATAAGGACCGTTGACGAAGTCCTCGTGCTTCACGGTCGGGAACTTCTGGAAGAAGAAGTTCTGGAACGCCTTGGCATCGGCGACGGGATCGACCTTGTCGGCCGCCACCACGCGCGGAGAGGTGAGGGCCAACGCGACGAGCGCGGCGCTCAACGAACCAAGCAGGATGGAGGTGCGGGCCTTCATCACGAGATCTTCGCGGTGGTCGTGTCCGACGCACCCTTGTTATCGGTCCAGGAGACCTTGAGATCGTCGCCCTTCTTGGCCCCCTTGAAGCTGAACTTGACGTAGGGGTCCTTCGAGACCGCGGTGCCCCAATCGGCAACGAAGACGTCCTTGCCGTTACATTCGAATTTCAGCTGCTGGATGTAATGCGCCGGGATCAGCTCGCCCTTGGCGTCCTTGACGAAGCCGGTATCCATCGGGTGCTGGATCAGCGCCTGCACCTCGGTGATGTCGCCGTTGGCGGTGGCGCGAACGCGAATGCTGGATGCCATATCGATCTTCCTCGCTTAGCCGCCGCAACCGCCGACGGTGACCTTGACCTCTTTGGTCGCGCTGTAGAGCTTGCCGTCGGCCTCCACGATCGCGACCACGTTGGTGGTCTTGGCCATCTTCAGCCGGTTGGCGACAGCAGGGATCGTGCCTTCGGGAATCCTGTAGGACGCGGCCAGCGCGCTGGGATTTTCGGCCACGAAGAACGAGATCGAGCTGACCTTGTCGAGCGTCGTCGTCACCGAGATCGGCACCACGCCGCCGTTCTCGGCGATCTCGGGGGCGTCCAGCTTGACCTTGTCGGACGGCTCGGCGGTTTTGCCGTAGAGCGCCTTGATGGCGTCCGCCTCGCTCTTCTGCCTGAAGGCCTCTTCCGGATATTTGTCGTTGGCCGCGGCGCGCGCGGGAGCGGCGCCGAACGGCAGATTGCCGAGGCCGAGCAGCGCGACCGAGGCTGCGCCTTGAAGAATCAGCCGGCGCGTCGCGCTTGGGCCGGTGAGTGTGGTCATCTCGGGTCTCCCAACCAATCTCTTGGCGTGCCTGAAGTCACAGGGTCTGCAGGAAATCAACGATCGCGCTGATCTCCTGTTCGGTCAAAATCCGGTTCCGGCCGAACGGCGGCATCATGGTCTGCGGATTGCGCTTGGTCTCGTCGAAGATGATCGCGGCCAGCTCGTTGCGATCGGGGTACTTGGCCTTGAGGTCCTTCAGTTCCGGCCCGATCGTTCCCGGCAGGTCGCCACCCCTGATGACATGGCAGGTCAGGCAATTGCCCTTGCCGCGGTCGAAAGCGAGTTTCTGGCCGTCGGCCACAACGGACTGCGCCCACGCCGGGCTGGCGAGGCCGGCGGCAATGACCAGCAAGATGAACAGAACGGGCGTCCGGGAAAAGGCGGTCAAGGCGTCATTCCGAAGCGTTATATCGATGGTCTCGATCGCGAAATAGAAGCGTTCCAAAGCACAAAGGGCACCGCCTGACAATCAAGACTATGCACGCGACAAAATGAAGTTAATATCTTCCCCATTGCAACTAATGAGATTATTTGTTCAGCCGATTTGGCCCGAGAGTTAAGAGCCGTGGCGCGGGCCGGCTGTTTCCTGAGCGTTTGGGCGCTCATCCTGTTTTCAACGCGTTCTCGTTTTTCAAGGGGACCTCACTTGGCTGAATATGTCGTCGAATTCGGCAGGGATGGCGGTCGGGTCGAGTCCGACGGGCGGCTCGACGCGCCGGCATTTCATCGCAATCACGAGCCGCTCTGGGCGGCACTGGAAAAACATCTCGCCGGCTGCACCGGCAACGTGGTCGAGCTCGGCAGCGGAACCGGCCAGCACGTGGTCCACTTCGCCCGTCACACGCCCGGCCTGATCTGGTGGCCCAGCGATCTCAACCAGCGCCACCTCAAGAGCATCGAGGCGTGGCGCGTTCATTCAGGCCTGAAGAACATCCGCTCGCCGCTGCGGATCGATCTCACCGATCCGGACTGGTGCCCGGAGATGAAAAACGGGCAGGCGCCGTCAAGTCTTGCCGCATTGTTCTGCGCCAATGTCATCCACATCGCGCCATGGAGCGTCGCCGAGGGCCTGTTCGCCGGCGCCGGCCGCCATTTGCGCGCCGACGGCAAGCTGTTCCTCTACGGCCCGTTCAAGCGCGGCGGCAAGCACATCGCGCTCAGCAATGCCGTGTTCGACACCTCCCTGCGTGAAGGCAACCCCGACTGGGGCGTGCGTGATATCGCCGACGTCGAGGCGCTCGCCCGCGGCGTTGGTCTTCGCCTCGTCGATACGATCGACATGCCCGCGAACAATCTGACCTTGGTATTCGCGCGATAGAAGGTCGTCATGCCGGGCTTGTCCCGGGCATCCACGTTCTTCGTGCACCAGCCAAGGCGTGGATGGCCGGGTCAAGCTCGGCCATGACGATCCGAAGACGTCAGCGCCGCAACGCTAGCCCTCGCCATCCCTCCAGCCGATTTTGTCCTTCAAGAACCGAAAGCCAATCACCTCGAACCCGGCGCGCTCCTTGTTGTCCTTGCCGTAGCCGTGGCCACCCGCTTCAGGCTCGTAGAACCAGGCCTCGTAGCCCATGGCCTGGAGCTTTGCGGCCATCTTGCGCGCATGCCCGGGATGGACACGGTCGTCGCGCCGCGTGGTGGCGATCAGGATCGGCGGATAGGGTTGGCCGGCCTTGACGTTGTGATAGGCGGAGTAGGTCTTCAGCCAGTCCCACTCCTCCGGCTTGTCGGGATCGCCATATTCCGCGATCCAGCTCGCGCCGGCGAGCAGCTTCGTGTAGCGGCGCATGTCGATCAGCGGGATGGTGCAGAACAGCGCGCCGAAACGTTCGGGGTAGCGCACCAGCATGTTGGTGATGAGGATGCCGCCGTTCGATCCACCCTGCGCGGCGATGCGCTTTGCTTTGGTCACGCCGCGGCGGACGAGATCGGCGGCAACGGCTGCGAAATCGTCGTGCGACAGTTTCTTGCCGGCGAGCCGGCCGGCATCGTGCCAGCGCGTGCCGAATTCGCCGCCGCCGCGCAAATTCGCCTGCACCGTCGTGCCGCCGCGCTCCAGCCACAGCTTGCCGAGCGATGCGTTGTAATACGGCTTCACCGAATGGGCGAAGCCGCCATAGGCGCTCATATAGACCGGTGCATCGCCGGTCTCGCCGCTGGGGCCGGTCTGCACATAAGGGATACGCTCGCCGTCGATCGAGATCGCCTCGTGCTGGGTCACCACGAGGCCGTCGGCGTTGAATGTTTTCGGCGCCTGCTTCAGCACGGTCGGGCTCGCGACGCCGCGCTCCATCAGCAGCAGCGACGGCGGCGTGAGCGGATCCTGCACATTGGCAAGCAGGTCGCCATTGCTCTCGGAGGGATGGCGATCCAGCGGCCAGATGTCGACCACGCCGATCTGCGGCAGGCCGCCGAGTGACGCGTGGCTCCAGCTCGTGGCGGACGGCGTGCAGATCTCGAATTGCGGCTGGAGCTCGTCGAGGATCGACAGCACCAGCCTGCCGCCGGCCCAGAACAGACCTTGCAGGGCGCGGCGAGATTCCGGCTCGAACAGCACCGCGAAATCGCGGCTGCCGGCGAGGAACGCCGAGAGCGACATGCCGAGCACGGTGTCGGCGGCATAGGTTTTCCCCTCGATCGACCAGGCTTCGCGCAGCTTCATCGCGAACCAGTCGCCATGCGCCTGCAACCAGATGCCGGTCGGCAGATCGAGCTTTGTCGTCGTGCCGTCCGCGCCGCGCAGCCAGAGCGCATGATTGAAGAAATCGATCTGGTCGACGATCCAGCTGCGCGGGGCCGCCGCGGTGTCGTCGACGATGCCGGAGATCGCCATATGATCGGCCGTGGTCTCGATGATTATTTGCGCCTGATCGACAGGCTGGCCGCGCCGCCACAGCCGAACCGTCCGCGAATATCCCGCGCTCGTCGCCATGCCTTCGCCATGGGCGCTCGATAGCAGTAGCGTGTCTGCGTCGAGCCAATCGGCGCCGCCCTTGGCTTCCGACAGCGCAAATTCGTCCGCAACGAAGCTCTTGGTGTCGAGGTCGAATTCCCGCAAGGTGACGGCGTCGCTGCCGCCGCGCGACAGCCCCAAAATGGCGCGCGCGCTTCCCTTCTGTGTGGTGATGCCGCTCAGCAGCCAGTCCTCGCCTTCGCGCGCGGCGAGCTGGTCGACGTCCAGCATGATTTCCCACGTCGGATGCGATTTGCGAAACTCGGCGAGCGAAGTCTTTCGCCACAAGCCGCGCGGGTTGGTGGCATCCTTCCAGAGGTTGTGCAGCTCGTCACCGCGTCGGCTGACATAGGGAATGTTGTCGGGACGATCGTAGATCGCCGCGAGGATGTCACGGTCGCGCGCGAAGGCCGCTCCGCCGAACGCCTCGAGCGTCAGGCTGTTCTGCCGCGTGACGAAATCGAGCGCCTGCTTGCCTTCGATCTCCTCCAGCCAGAGCCAGGGATCGTCGTCGGGAGCGCTGAGCGTAGGCCTGTCGTCGACGGACATGAACGAAACTCCGGAAGGTCGCGGCGGATAGGATTTGATCGAGCGCAAGCCGTCAAGTGCGCGGCCCATTATCATCGGCCCGATTGCGTCAGAGACATGGCCTGCGCCCGTTTGCGCCGGTTGCCCGGCCTCCCGCGCCCCGCCATAGTGCCGGGAATCAAGCGAGCCCTTGAAAGCCTTTAAAAGCGCCTCGAAAGCCCGTTGGGGCGGAAATGCCGATGCTGGATGTGACTGCAGCCAATGAGATCGCCGCCGACGCCCGCGTGCGCGCCAATGTGGTGCGCCTTGCCGCCGCGCAGGCGCTGACCGGCGCCAACTCGGCGGTGATCTTCGCCACCGGCGCGATCGTCGGCGCGACGCTCGCGCCCGACGTCTCGTTCGCGACCGTGCCGATCTCGATGTATGTGCTCGGCCTCGCCGCCGGCACGCTGCCGACCGGCGCGATCTCGCGTCGCTTCGGCCGCCGAGTGGCTTTCATCGTCGGCACAGGTCTGGGTGCGCTGACCGGTCTGCTCGGCTCGTTCGCGATCCTGCACGCTTCGTTTCCGTTGTTCTGTCTGGCGACTTTTCTCGGCGGCCTCTACGGCGCGGTGGCGCAGTCCTATCGCTTCGCTGCCGCCGACGGCGCCAGTGTTGCCTATCGACCCAAGGCGGTGTCCTGGGTGATGGCGGGCGGCGTGTTCGCCGGCGTGCTCGGTCCGCAGCTCGTGCAATGGACCATGGATGTCTGGCAGCCTTATCTGTTTGCCTTCAGCTTCCTGGTCCAGGCTGCCGTCGCGCTGATCGCGATGGGCATCGTCGCCGGGGTCGACATGCCGAAGCCCGCACCGGCCGATCTTCACGGCGGGCGGCCGCTGCTCGAGATCGTGACCCAGCCGCGCTTCATCGCGGCGGCGCTATGCGGTGTCATCTCCTACCCCATGATGAATCTGGTGATGACCTCGGCGCCGCTCGCCATGAAGCTGTGCGGCTTGAGCGTTTCCGATTCCAATTTCGGCATTCAATGGCACATCGTCGCCATGTACGGGCCGAGCTTCTTCACGGGCGCGCTGATTGCCCGCTTCGGCGCGCGCCAGGTCGTTGCCGCCGGCCTGCTGCTGGAGGCTGGCGCAGCCTGCATCGGCCTGTCCGGCATCACCGCGATGCATTTCTGGGCCACGCTGGTCGTGCTCGGTGTGGGGTGGAATTTTTCCTTCATCGGCGCATCCGCGCTGGTGCTGGAGACGCATCGGCCGCAGGAGCGCAACAAGGTGCAGGCCTTCAACGATTTCCTGGTGTTCGGGATGATGGCGATCGGCTCGTTCTCGTCCGGCCAATTGCTCGCCAGTTACGGCTGGTCCGCGGTGAACATGGTGGTGTTCCCGCCGGTGCTGCTCGGCCTCGCCGTGCTCTCGCTGGCGTCCTTTGCCCGCCGTCGCAAAGCGCGGCTGGACGCGGCGATGGGCGAGTTCCCGGATGCGATCTGAATTGGCAGGAGGCTGTCAGCAGCGTCGATAGTTCGATCCAGGTCGAAGTGATTTCCGGGGCTTGGGTTGTTACATGATGCTCGTCATGAACAGGCGAGCGTGAAGCACGGCGCTCGCGGGGAAACGAAGGACAAGCGCAAATGCTCGACAATCCCCGGCACGACGCATCCATCGACGAATCCTCCCTCCGCTACGAAGGCTGGCGCATCGTTGCGGTCTGCTTCCTGCTCGCGACCTTCGGCTGGGGGCTCGGCTTCTACGGCCAGAGCGTCTATGTCGCCGAGCTCCAGCGTGCGCACGGCTGGTCGGCCTCGCTGATCTCGTCCGGCACGACGTTCTTCTATCTGTTCGGCGCGCTGCTCGTCGTCTTCGTCGGCGAAGCCGTCAACAAATACGGCCCGCGCCTTGGCCTGATCGCGGGCACGCTGGCGATGTCGGCTGCCGCGGTCGCGATCGGCGCGGTGCGCGAGCCGTGGCAGCTTTATCTCGCGAATGCCGTGCTCGCCTTCGGCTGGGCCGGCACCAGCCTCGCCATGATCACCAACACGATCAGCTTGTGGTTCGACCAGAAGCGCGGCATGGCGATCAGCCTCGCGCTGAACGGCGCAAGCTTCGGCGGCATCGTCGGGGTGCCGCTGCTGGTGACCCTGATCGGCCACATCGGCTTCGCCAGCGCGATGTTTACCGTCGCCGGTGCCATGCTGGCGCTGCTCCTGCCGGTGATCCTGATTGTCGTCGGCCGCCCGCCCGATCTCCATGGCCGGCGCGCAGCGACGAGAGCGAAGCCGCAATCGTCGGCGCAGATCCGCAGCCAGGCCTTGCGCGATGTCGGCTTCCTCACCGTAACCATTGCCTTTGCCTTGGTGCTGTTCGCGCAGGTCGGCTTCATCGTCCACCTGATCTCGTTCCTCGATCCCGTGATCGGGCGCGAGCGCGCGGCCGTCGCGGTTGCGGTGCTGACCGCGATGGCGGTGATCGGCCGGGTGCTGTTCTCGCTGGTGATCGACCGCCTCAACCAGCGGCTTGCCTCGGCCCTGTCGTTCCTGAGCCAGGCCGTGGCGCTTCTCGTCGTCATCAATTTGCACAATGATTACGTGCTGATCGCGGCCTGCGCATTGTTCGGCTTCTCGGTCGGCAATCTCATCACGCTGCCGTCGCTGATCGTGCAGCAGGAATTCGATTCCGCCTCGTTCGGCGTGCTGATCAGCCTCAACACCGCGATCAACCAGGTGACGTATGCGTTCGGCCCCGGCGTGGTCGGCGTTCTGCGCGATTTTTCCGGTGGCTATGAGCTGCCGTTCTATCTGTGTATTGCGCTGGAGCTGGCGGCGGCGGCGTTGATCATGGTGCGGGGGCGAAAATCCCAGTCGTGAGCGACGGCGCTTCAACAAACTCCGTCATTGCGAGGAGCTCTTGCGACGAAGCAATCAGGCTGCCTCCGCAGAGACAGTCTGGATTGCTTCGCTGCGCTCGCAATGACGAGGGGCGGCAGCGGAGCTCACGCCTCGCGCTGCTTCAGCAGCTCCTCCACATCCAGCCGCTTCGTAAACATCGCGAGCTTCCCGTCCGGCCCGAACGGCCATTGCTCCCGCGGCTTGTCCCAATACAGCTCCACGCCGTTCTGGTCCGGATCGCGCAAATACAGCGCTTCGGACACGCCATGGTCGCTGGCCCCGTCGAGCGCAATGCCGGCCGAGAGCACGCGGTGCAGCGCATCCGCCAGCGCCGGTCGCGTCGGATAGAGGATCGCGGTGTGATAGAGCCCGGTCGTGCCCGCCGGTGGCGGCGAGCCGCCCTTGCTCTCCCAGGTGTTGAGCCCGATGTGGTGGTGATAGCCGCCGGCCGAGATGAAGGCCGCGCCGGAGCCCATGCGCTGCATCAGCTCGAAACCGAGCACGCCGCAATAGAAGCCGAGCGCGCGATCGAGATCGGCGACCTTGAGGTGAACGTGGCCGATCCTGGTGCCGGCGGCGACGGCTTGGTTCTGCGACATGCGGCTGCTCCGTTGATGAACTCCACATAAGTGCGGGCTTGGGACAGTGCTACCGGCCTATCCAGAAACCCAGCGTTTCCGGATAGGCAACTTACGACAGCTCCCGCACCTCGCCCTCCGGCAGCTCGAACTCAAACGTGTTCAGCGTCATCGACACCAGCGTGTAATAGCCGCAGAGACCAATCACCTCGACCACGCCGCGCTCGCCGAGCAGCTTCACCGCCTCGTCATAGAGGCCCTTCTCGACGCCGTGGCCCTCATGCAGCGACTTTGCGACGTCGTAGATCATCTTGCCCTTGGGATCGTCGAAGACGGGCGTGCGGCGGTCGCGGATGGCATCGATGATGTCAGGGGCCATGCCGCCGGCAAGCGCGAGGCGCTTGTGCGCGTACCATTCGTAATGCGCGGTCCAGTGCCGCGCCGTCACCAGGATCGCGATCTCCGAAAGTTTTGCGGGAAATATCGTGTCGTAGCGCAGGACCTCGCCGAGCCGCGTGGCGTGACGGGCCATGTCGGGGCTGTTCAGCCAGGCCATCATCGGCGCGGGCGGCTTGCCGCGCTTGCCGGCAATCGACTCATCATAGGTCTGCCGCTGGCTCTCGTTCATTTCGCCAGGCGAAAGAAGTTTCAGGCGCATTGTTGTTTCCTCTTTGTTTTCAAGCTTCGCCGTCGTGGCGACTATAGCGGATGCGTGACACGGAAGTGGTTGAATTCCGCGGGAGCTTGGCCCAGAGTCGCGGCCAACAAGCCGATTTAGATTGATGGAAACGACCAATGACTGACTCCAGGGCCAGCGAGACTGAGACCGCCGATCTCGAAACATTCCGCAGCGAAACGCGCGCCTGGCTCGAGGCCAATTGTCCGCCGGAGATGCGCAAGCCTGCAACGTCCGATGCCGACGTGTTCTGGGGCGGACGTAATGCAAAATTCTCGTCGGAGCCGCAGCGCATCTGGTTCGAGCGCATGCGCGACAAGGGCTGGACCGTACCCGATTGGCCGAAGGAGTACGGCGGCGGCGGCTTGAGCGCGGCCGAGCACAAGGTGCTGCGCGCGGAGATGGGACGAATCGGCGCGCGTCCGCCGCTGTCGAGCTTCGGGATCTGGATGCTCGGGCCGGCGCTGCTGAAATACGGCAACGATGCCCAGAAGAAGGAGCATCTGCCGAAGATCGCGGCTGGCCTGATCCGCTGGTGCCAGGGCTATTCCGAGCCGAACGCCGGCTCCGATCTCGCCTCGCTGCAGACCCGTGCCGAGAGCGACGGCGATGATTTCGCCATCACGGGGTCGAAGATCTGGACGTCCTACGCCAACTACGCCGACTGGATCTTTTGCCTCGTCCGCACCGATCCCGCCGCGAAGAAGCACGACGGCATCAGCTTCATCCTGTTCGACATGACGTCGAAGGGGGTGACGACCAAGCCGATCCTGCTGATCTCCGGCTACTCGCCGTTCTGCGAGACCTTCTTCGACAATGTCCGCGTGCCGAAATCGCACGTGGTCGGCACCGTCAATCGCGGCTGGGACGTCGCAAAATATCTGCTCCAGCATGAGCGCGCGATGATATCAGGCATGGGCGAGCGCGGCGTCGGCCGTCCGCTCGGCCAGATCGCGGCCGATTCCGTCGGCACCGATGCGCTGGGACGGCTCGACGATTCCATGCTGCGCGGCCGGATCGCCAGCTTCGACGTCGATGAAGCCGCCCTTGCAGCCTGCGCCGAGCGCGCGGTCGATCTCGCCAAGGCGGGGCAGGCGCATCCGGCGTTCTCCTCGGCGATGAAATATTACGGCACCGAGCTCAACAAGCGCCGTTACGAGATCCTGATGTCGGCCGGCGGCGTCGATGCACTGGAATGGGAGAGCGAGCGTTCGAAGCAAGGCGCCCGTCCACGCGCCTGGCTGCGGACCAAGGCCAACTCGATCGAGGGCGGCACGACCGAGGTCATGCTCGGCATCGTCGCCAAGCGCATCCTCGATCTGCCGGGGGCGTAGACTTCCCGTCATTCCGGGGCGCGCGAAGCGCGAGCCCGGAATCCATTTCACCGCGTATATGCCCACTGATGGATTCCGGGCCTGGCCCTTCGGGCCATCCCGGAATGACCAAGACAAAACAGATTTCGAATCGGAACGCACCCATGGCCCTCGTCCTCACCGAAGAACAATCGATGCTCCGCGACAGCGCGCGCGGGTTGATCAGCGACAAGGCGCCGGTGTCGCATTTGCGGCATCTGCGCGACAGCAAAGACCCCGCCGGCTTTTCCAAGGAGTTTTGGCATTCCTTCGCCGAGATGGGCTTTGCCGGCTTGCTGGTGCCGGAAGAGTTCGGCGGCAGCGGTCTCGGCTATGTCGAGGCCGGCGTGGTGATGGAGGAGATCGGCCGCACGCTGATGCCGTCGCCCTTCCTCGCCACCAGCGTGGTCGCGGCCTCGGCGCTGAACCGTGGCGGCAATGCCGCGCAGAAGTCGGAATATCTGCCGAAGATCTCCAACGGCTCCCTGCTGGCGACGCTCGCGATCGACGAGGGCGCAAAACATCGGCCGCTTCAGACCAGCCTCCAGGCCGTACGCGCCGGCAACGGCTTCAGGCTCTCCGGCGCCAAGGCGCTGGTGGTCGACGGTCACGTCGCCGATCTTCTCATTGTCGCGGCACGCACCGCCGGCTCGGCCGGCGAACGCGAGGGGCTGACGCTGTTCCTGGTCAATCCCAAGGCCAAGGGCGTTGCGATCGAGCGCACCATCATGGTCGACGCGCACAATGCGGCGCGGATCGAGCTTGCCAATGTCGAGGTGGATGCCGACAGCGTGCTCGGCGAAGTCGACCAGGGCGCCACGCTGCTCGATGGCTTGCTCGATATCGGGCGCGGCGCGGTGGCCTCCGAAATGGTGGGCCTGAGCGAAGAGGTGTTCAACCGCACCGTCGAGTACCTGAAGAGCCGCAAGCAGTTCGGCAAGCTGATCGGCGAATTTCAGGCGCTGCAGCACCGCGCCGCCGAGCTCTACGTCGACATCGAGATCACCCGTGCCGCCGTGATGAAGGCGCTGCAGGCGCTCGATACGGACGTCGCCAAGGCCGCATCAAGCGTCGCAGTGGCAAAGGCCCGCGCCGGCACCACCGCCACGCGCGCGGTGCAGGAAGGCGTGCAGATGCATGGCGGCATGGGCATGACCGACCAGTTCGACATCGGCTTCTTCATGAAGCGCGCGCGCGTCTGCGAGGAGTTGTTCGGCGACGCCAATTACCACACCGAGCAGCTGGCCAGGGCGCGGGGGTATTGAGGCGCACCGTCGCGTCGCATTCGGTGTCATCGCCCGCGAAGGCGGGCGATCCAGTATTCCAGAGACGGCAGAGATCTACCGAGAGGCTGCGGCGTACTGGATCGCCCGGTCAAGCCGGGCTGATGACAGTTGAGAGTGTGGACAGCGCTTGCCCCAAGCTCGTCATTGCGAGGAGCACTTGCGACGAAACAATCCAGACAGCCTCTGCGGAAAGATCCTGGATTGCTTCGCTTCGCTCGCAATGACGGCGGAAAGACCTCCTACCGCACCGGCGGTGCATACTGCACGCCGCCTGCATTCCACAGCTGGTTCATGCCGCGCGGGATCTTCAGCTTCGACTTCTCGCCGATGTTGCGCTCGTACATCTCGCCGTAATTGCCGACGTGGCGGATGATGCGGACCACCCAATCCTTGGTGAGGCCGAGTTGCTCGCCGTAATTGCCCTCGGTGCCGACCAGCCGCATCACTTCCGGCTTCTTCGACTTCAGGGCCTCGTCGATGTTCTCCGAGGAGACGCCGAGCTCCTCGGCGTTGATCATCGCGTACAGCGTCCACTTCACGATCATCATCCAGTCGTCGTCGCGCTGACGCACGACGGGGGCGAGCGGCTCCTTGGAGATCATGTCCGGCAGGATCATTTGGTCGCCGGGCTTCGACAGGTTGATCCGCAGTGCGTAGAGTTGGGAGACGTCGGCGGAGAGCGTATCGCATTTGCCGGTGTCGTAGGCTTTCACGACGTCGTCCAGCTTGTCGAACTTCACCTCTTCATACTTCATGTTGTTGGCACGGAAGTAATCCGCGACGTTGAGCGCCGTGGTGGTCCCCGTCTGGACGCAGACCTTGCTGCCGGTCAGGTCCAGCGCAGTTTCCTTGTTGCGCGCGCGCGGCAGCATGAAGCCTGCGCCGTCGTAATAGGCGACCGCGGGGAAATAGAGGTCGTAGTCGAGCTCGCGCGCCATGCTCCAGGTCGAGTTGCGCGAGAGGATGTCCACCTTTCGGCTCTGCAATTCCTTGAAGCGCTCGTTGGCATCCAGCGCGACGAACTTCGCCTTGCTCGGGTCGTTGAAGATCGCGGAGGCCACCGCACGGCAGAAATCGACGTCGAAGCCGGTCCAGTTGCCCTTGTCGTCGGGGATCGAGAAGCCCGGCAGGCCCTTGTTGACGCCGCACAGCACTTCGCCGCGGCGGACGGTGCGCTTCAGCGTGCGGGTGTCGTAGAATTCATAGATGATGGCCAGGACGGCGACCAGCACGGCGACTGCGAGCCCGATCAGCAGGCCGCCACGAAAAGTGCGCATCATGTTGCTCTCTCGAAATAATCGGGAAAAGGAATATTCGCTAAGGCGAAGAGATCAGAGCTCGGGCTTCTGCCGGATGACAACCTTGGTGCCGACCGGGACGCGATCGTAGAGATCGGCGACGTCGCGGTTGACCAGCCGGAAGCAGCCCGAGGAGACCTTGGTGCCGATCGTGTCGGGCCGATTGGTGCCGTGGATGCGGTAGACCGTGGTGCCCAGATACATGGCGCGCGCGCCGAGCGGATTGCCGGGGCCGCCGGCCATGAAGCGCGGCAGATAGGGCTGGCGCTGGATCATCTCCGCCGGCGGCGTCCAGTCCGGCCACTCCTTCTTGTTGGTGATGTTCACCAGCCCCTGCCACTGAAAACCGTCGCGGCCGACGCCGATGCCGTAGCGGATCGCGCGACCGCCAGGCTGCACCAGATAGAGATGCCGTTCGGCGGTCGAAATGATGAGGGTGCCGGGCGCTTCGGTGGTACGGAAGTAGACGACCTGCTTCTGCCACTCCGGATCGAGTTCGAAGGCATCGTCGGCGACCAGGCCCGGCTCGTCGCCGCGGTCGGGCTGCTGGGCGTAGGCATGGGGCGCGGACAGGATCAGGCCGATCGCAGCCACAAACATCCCGGTCAGACGACGAAAATCCGTCATTTCAAGCTCTCCCCCACGGCCAAGGCCAAAACCATCTGGAACCATCAAATCTGAGGGCCCTCTTCATGGCAAGTTCAAGGCACACTTAGCCGATATGTCACGAGAATGCTTTGGTTTTTTGACGAGGCCGGGCAATGCCACAAACAGGGGATGGCGCGAAAAGCAGTAGCCACGGCCTCGCTTGGGGTGGGGCGACCAAATTTGCATTCACAAACGCCGTCATGCCCGGGCTTGTCCCGGGCCTCCACGTTCTTGGCACTATGGGTAAAGACGTGGATGGCCGGGACAAGCCCGGCCATGACGATGTGGAAGCGACGCGATATCAGATCTGGTCATTCTCAGCCGCGATCCCGAGCCGCCGGACGATTTCGGCACCTACGGCCCGGGCCTCAGGCCTCGACCCGATGCGAGGGCTGCGAAACCGCCGTCCCGACTGCAATCGGATCACCACGATACAGTGCTCGTCCTCGGACCGGCCGCGGCGCTCGACCGTGATCGTCTTGACGTCGCGCCCTTCGATGTGGTCGGCGCGCAACGTGCCGTCGCCCCACAGGCGTTCGACGCGGAGATCGCCTTGCCGGATGATCCAGAAGGCGCCGGTCACAAGATTGGCATAACGGGACACGCCGAAAGCGGCGATCGCGCCGACCGGCAGCAGCATGATGTCGACCGGCCCGGGCGACAGGCCACGCCAGAGCCTGTAGGCGTAGGGAACGGCGCACAATGCGACGACGATCAGTGCGACGATCCTGATGTCTCTCTTCGAGAACGGCTCGAGCGGGTCGCCGAGACGCATCTCGGGATTGCTGGCATCGAGCGGATTGACGGGAGACTCGACGTCGGGAACGTCGAATTGCGCGGCGATCCGCGCCACCGTGGCGTGCACGTGGGTGACATCGGCGATCGGCGGCGATGTCAGGCGCTCACCGGAGGCCAACGTGAAGGCGAGCTGGAAGCGGGCTTTCGCCCTCTTGCTGCCGGGAACCTGCAATCCCCTGATGTCGTCCTTGGCAACGACCCGCGTCCGAAGTTTTCCGAACGGACGCTGCTCCCCGATCAGGATCTCATCCGGCGTGATGATCCACACCACCGCCGGCGCCAGCATGATGATAGCGACGAACGCCGCTCCCACCAGCAGCGCGACCACGGAGATGATGACCTCCAGAGTGTCGTGCGTGAACAGGCCCGGCGTGAAGCATAGCGCAACGGCGGCCGCAAAGCCGGACATGACCAGCCGCTGCGCGATCGAGGCGCCTTCACGAAGGCGAATGTCGGTGCTGCTGGTGACGTCGTCCATCGCGGGCGGCTGATTACGTGGCCCGCGAAACTCCACGGACCGGTCCGTGGAGTCAAGCAACAAGGGCGTGGCGCGCCAATCCGGCGTCAGCTATTGGCGTTCAGCAGCTTTGCCACGGTGCGGTCGATCTCGTCATAGCGGCCTTCGCCCTCGTGCTGGAACACGATCTTGCCGTTCTGGTCGATGATGTATTGCGCCGGCCAATATCGGTTGCGGTACGCGTTCCAGGTCCTGGAATCGTTGTCCTGTGCCACCGGATAGGTGATGCCGTGGCGCTTGAGCGCCGCCTGGACGTTGGACGCCGAGCGCTCGAACGGGAATTCCGGTGTGTGCACGCCGACCACGACGAGGCCCTTGTCCTTGTACTTGGCATAGAGGTCGGTGACGTGCGGCAGCGTGTTGACGCAGTTGACGCAGCCATAGGTCCAGAAATCAACCAGCACGACCTTGCCGCGGAGATCGGCAATGTTCAGCGGTTTCGAGTTGAACCAGTTGTTGATGCCGGCGAAGTCGGGCGCGGTGTCCTGGCTGGCGGCCGCTGTGACGACAGGGACGGCGCGCGCGGCCTCGTCGCAGATGCCGGGGATGACGGCGCCGGTTACGGCGATGCCGATCAGTGCGGCGGAGACGGCGAGCAGTTTGAAAGTCATGGACAAGTCCTCTGGTGAAGATGAGGGATGATCACAGGCCGATCTGGCCGGTGGGATAGAAGCCGGTGAGCCACGCCACGATCAGCGTGTCGTATTGGAAATAAGCGGCGAGCGCGAAACCGATCACGACGACGCCAAAGCCCTGCTGCAGCCGCGGCGAGATGCGCGCGAGACTGCGCACCCGCGTGGTGGCGGCCTGCCCGCCATAGGCGATCGCCAGCATGGGAATGGCCGCACCGATGGCGTAGGCGATCAGCAGCGTGCCGGCCCAGGTCGCGTTCTCAGTGGTCGCGACCAGCGTCAGGATCGAGCCGAGCACCGGGCCGGCGCAGGGCGTCCAGACCAGGCCAAGCGTGGTGCCGAGCACGAGCCCGCCGAGCGCGCCCTCGCGCTGCGTGGCGCCGGAGTTGGCGAGATCGAGCCAGCCGTTGAGCCGGATCGACAGCCATTCGAACGGCGCCGGCCACAGCATCAACAGGCCGAAGCCGAGCAGCAGGATCGATGCCACTTCGCGCAGCACGTTCGGATCGAAATTAAACAGCCGCGTGATGGCGCCGAGCAACAGCGCGGTCGCGGAGAAAGACATGACGAAGCCGAGCGCGATCATCGCGGGGCGCAGATGCGAGCTGCGGCCGATCGAGGCCCCGAGCAGGATCGGCAGCATCGGCAGCGTGCACGGCGCGGCGATGGTGAGGATGCCGGCGAGGACGGCGAAGGTGAGTTCGAGCATCAGGGCACTCGTGAAGGGGGTCACGAGGGCAGTTCGGGATGAGAGAGGCAGTCGTTACGCCGCGTCACGCCTTCGTGACGGTGGCCGCAGCGGGCGTCTCGAAACCATAAGGCCCGCACCTGAACCAAGCCCAAATACAAAACGACCCGGAGGGGGGCATCCCGTCCGGGTCGTTGGAGGTCTTGGGAGGTTTAACGAAACCGTATGTGAGTTTTATAGGAGGGAAGTTTTTCCGCCTGATGTTGTGCTTTGTTTCAATTGTTTCGTCGGCGGTAACACTTCCGTGTCCGGGGTAAGGCCAAAACGAACGCCCTATCCCCTTGAAATATCTGAACTTCAGGCGGCAAAGCGCTCGACGCCGCAGCCCTTAAGCAATTCGGCGAGTTGCTTGCGGGCGTAGAACATCCGGGTCTTCACCGTGCTCTGCGGGATGCCGATGATCTGTCCGACCTCCTCCACCGACTTCTCATGGTAGTAGACGAGCGTAATGATTTCGCGGTGCGCGGGTGACAGCTTCTGAACGCAGGCGCGCAGGATCGCGCTGGTGTCGCTGCGGTCGAGCGATGTCTCCGGCGTGTCGCAACCGTCGGCGATCTGACGCACGTCTTCCTGGTCGATATCCTCGAAGCGACGCTGGCGCATCGCGGTCAGCGCCTTAAAGCGGGCGATCGAGAGCAGCCAGGTCGAAACCTGCGAGCGGCCCTGGAATTGGCCGGCGGTCCGCCACACGTCCAAAAACACCTGGCTGACGAGGTCTTCCGCCGTGGTGGCGTCACGCACGATCCGCAGGATGAAGCGGTAGACGCGCACATTGTGCCGGCAATAAAGGATGTGCATGGACGTCCGGTTGCCGTCGGCAATGCTTTCGAGAAGCATGTCGTCCGAGGTCGCCTGAGCGGCAATGATGCTCTGGCTGGCTTGGGCGTTGATGGCGATGACGTTCGGCATTGACTTGGCTCCCCGTAGCGCCGCAACCGAGCGGCGTTTCCTTCGACCAAAGTGTTAATGAGCCAACGTTTCGGGACGTCTGCACGAAAAGGGGAAAATGGTTTCGTGCGCCATCAAATTGTTTCGTCGGATTAGCCGCGACGAAACATTCGGGGCAAAAAAGCGTGGAATTTCAATGTACGGAAAATACGGGGGTGGGGAATGGAGGCGGACGGAGGCGCCGGGAACGTATTTCGGGCCTTTGCGTTCGATGTCGCCTCAATCCCAGCTGTCGTCCTGGCGAAGGCCAGGACCCATAACCACGGAGTGGGTTGGGCGAAGACACGAGGGACCAGCCTCGCGCCACAACTTCTCCCTGGCGCAATGGGTCCCGGCCTTCGCCGGGACGACACCGTGGGTGGTGCGTGATCTACGCCTTCTCGCCCGCCGGCGAGAACAGATAGCCGCCGCCGCGGATGGTGCGGATCACGGCGGGTTTTGCCGGATCGGGCTCGATCTTGCGGCGGATGCGCATGATGCGCAGGTCGACGGCGCGATCGAAGGCTTCGGCGTCGCGCGCGTTGGCCAATTCCAGCAGGCGCTCGCGCGACAGCACGCGCTTTGGATTGGCCGCGAACACCTTCAAGAGCCCGAACTCGGATGCGGTCAGCGGGTGCTCGTTGCCCTCGTCGTCGCGCAAGGCCTGCGCTTCGAGATCGAGCCACTTCGTCCCGAACCGTACCAATTGCTCCTTGTCCGATTTCGCAGCCGCCGTTTCCGCCACGGCTTTCGCCGGCGCGCTCCGGCGCAGCACCGAGCGGATGCGCGCCATCAGCTCACGCAGTTCGCACGGCTTGGCCACGTAATCGTCGGCGCCGAGCTCGAGGCCGACGACGCGGTCGATCGGGCTCGCCGTCGCCGTCAGCATGATCACCGGCACGTTGATGCGGCTCTTGAGGTCGCGGATGATCGAGAGCCCGTCTTCCTCCGGCATGTTGAGGTCGAGCACGACGAGGTCGGGCATGCTGCCGTCGATCGCCGTGCGCAACGACTTGCCGCCGTCGCACAGCGTCACGGTGAAGCCGTGCATCTTGAGGTAATCGCCGACCATCTCCCGGGCCGGGGCCTCGTCGTCGACGATCATGATGTGCTGGCTTTGGGTCATGGTCCTGAGATCACGGAATTTCGGTCGCGGGGAGGGTGATGGTGAAGGTCGAGCCCTTGCCGGGGCCCTCGCTCTCGGCGGTCACCTCGCCGCCGTGCATGTCGATAATACGCTTGACGATGGACAACCCAAGCCCGGTCGAGCTCTCGCCCGCGGTCGGCTTTGCCGACAGCCGCTGGAACCGGCCGAACAGGCGGCCGAGATCCTCCGGCGACAGACCGGCGCCCTCGTCGCTGACGCGGATGATTGTGTCGCCGCCTTCATGGCTCACGATGACGCCGATCTTGCCGCCGACCGGCGAGTATTTGATGGCGTTGCTGATGAGGTTGTCGATCGCCTCGCGGATCCGGTCGGTGTCGCACATGGTGACGATGTTGACGGGTGCGGTGACGCTGATCGCCTGCTGCTTGTTGATGGCGAGCGGCTGGTTGGCCTCGGCGACTTCCTTGACCAGGGCCGCGACGTCAACCGGCTCGCGGCGGATGGTGATGTCGAAGGCATCGGCCATCGCGTCCGAGATCAGATGATCGACCATCGAGGTCAGGCGCTTGGTCGCATCGCGGATGTGATCGACCTGGGCGACCACGCCGCCTGACGACGCGCCGGTCGAGATCAGCTCCTTCAGCATCTCGGTGCGGCCGAGGATGACGCCGAGCGGGTTCTTGAGATCGTGGGCAACGGTGCCGAGGATCTCGTTCTTGAAGCCGTTGGCGCGCTGCAGCCGCAGCCATTGCGCTGAGAGGCGGCGGTTGGCCTGCATCAGCGCGCGGGTGCGCTGGGCGACGCGGTCTTCCAGCTGGGTGTTGGCAGCCTGGAGCTGCTGGTAGAGGATGACGTTGTCGAAGGCGATCGAGAGCCGGCTGGAGAAGATCTCGACCAGCGAGCGGTCGGTCTCGGACAGCTCGCGCTCGGCCTGCAGCAGCACCACGACCTCGCGCCCGCTTCCGGTGCGCAAATAGATGACGCTGCGGTGGTCCGCGAATTCGTTCTTGCGGCCCTGGAACGCGGCTTCCACCATCGCGCGCAGATCGGGGTCGAGCGCCTTCGACGAGGTCGTGCCGATGAAGCGGCTGTAGCAGCCGCTGCCGGCGAGCACCGAGAGCTCGGGGTCGAGGCCGCCATTGTCGCGCAAGACCAGTATGCCGGCGCAATCGACGTTGAGCAGCGAGGCGAGCTGGGTCAGCACGCCCTCGGCGAGCCGCTGCATCGACTTGAAGTCGTACAGCGTCGAGGCGGCGTCGATGATGATCTCGAGCCCGCGCCTTGTCTGCAGCATGCGCTCGAGCTGCTGGTAAGAGCGCAGCGCCGCGGTCAGCGAGGTGAACAGCTTGTCGGCGGTGAGCTCGGTCTTGGCCTTGTAGTCGTTGATATCGTACTGGACGATTACGCGCCGCTCGGGCGCCTGGCCGGGCTGTCCGGTGCGCAGGATGATGCGCACGGTCTCGTTCTTGAGCTCGTTGCGGATGTACTCGACCAGCTCAAGGCCGGCGACGTCCGTCTCCATGATGACGTCGAGCAACACGGCGGCGATGTCGTTGTGCGCCGCCATCAGCTTGCGACCTTCGGCCGCGGAATGGGCGGAGAGGATCTCCAGGCCCTGGCCGTTGAGGGAATAGTCCGAGAGCGCAAAACGCGTGCCGTCATGCACGGCCGGATCGTCGTCGATGACGGCGATCTTCCATTTCCGGGCGTCAACATCCTCCGATGCGGTACCGGTGTCGTCGATCAGGTGGAGGACATCGTCCTGTTCGGCCATTGAGAAGTCCCGTCAGTCTCTGTGCTTTGCCCGCCGCCCCTGGCGACCCGGGGCATGATAATGCGAAATGTAGTGCCTTGTCCCAGCTTGGATTCCAGCATCATGCGACCGCCGAGCTGCTGGGTGACGAGGTTATAGACGATATGGAGGCCGAGTCCCGTGCCACCTTCATTGCGCCTGGTGGTAAAGAATGGGTCAAAGGCTTGGCGCTGCACGTCGGAGGTCATGCCGGCCCCGTCATCGGTGAAGATGATCTCGACGTCGTCGGCCCCGCGGGGCCGCGCCGAGATCGTGATCGTGCCGGCGCGGCCGTCGGCAAAGGCGTGGTTGGCGGCGTTGAGGAACAAATTGGTCAGGATCTGGCCGTAGGAGCCGGGATAGCCGTCGAGCAGCAGCCTCTCGGGCATGTCGACATGGAGCGTGATCGGCGACCGCTTCAGCACCGGGCGCAGGCTCGCGATGATCTGGTCGGTGGCTTCGCTCAGTGAGAACTGCCGCCGCTCGGCATGGGAGCGGTCGACCGCGACCTGCTTGAAAGACTGGATCAGTTCGCCGGCGCGCTGGAGATTGGCGACGAGCTGCTGCGAGGCGTCGCGCGAGGACTGCACGAATTCTTCCAGCTGCGAGCGGCGCAGGCCGCCGTCGCCCTTGAGCTGGGCCTCGAAGATCTCGGTGCGCCGGGCAAAGCTCGACGCAACGGTGAGGCTGATCCCGATCGGGTTGTTGACCTCGTGCGCGACGCCGGCGACGAGGCCGCCGAGGGCTGCGAGCCTTTCGGCATCGATCAGGTTCTGCTGCGCGGCGTTGAGCTCGAGCAGCGCGCTCTCGGCCTTCTCCTTGGACGCGCGCAGCTCGTCCTCGGTCTGGCGCTTCGCGATTGCGTTTTCGCGGAACACTTCCACCGCGCGCGCCATGGCGCCGACCTCGTCACGTGCACGCGTGCCCTGCACCTCGCGGCCGAGGTCGCCAAGCGTGATCGCGCGCATCGCCGCCATGATCTGCTGCAGCGGCAGCCGGATCGACAGCGCGATCAGCACGCCGGCGGTGAGGATGATGCCGAGGAAGATCACGGCGATGGAAAGAACACGGCGGGAGATGTCCGCCAGCGTGCGGTCGAACGTCTCCTGCGCCTTCTGCTCGCGCTGGCGCATCTTGGTGGAGAGATCGTCGATGGCGCCGATGGCCTCGGCCTGGTTGGCGTCGATGGTGTTGCGCAGCAGTTCGGTACGGTTCGTGAGCTGCTCGGAGAGCTTTGCAAAGCCCTCGCGCAGCGCGGCGGTCCGGGCCGCCAGCCGCCGCAGCGCCATGCGCTGGAGGTCGTTGTCGGCGAGATCGATCATCACGGGGATGGTCTTCTCGATGGTTTCGGTATTGCGGCGGGCGTCGTCGGCCGCACCCGATGACAGCGAGAGATAGTAGGAATTGGCCGCGACCAGCATCGCGGTGAAGGCTTCGCGCGACTTGCCCAGCGAAGGCCAGATCAGCGCGTCGCGGTGGCCGGTGGCGCCTTCGATGATGGAGTAAAGCCCGGCCATGTCCCTGGCCGGTCCCTGCACCTGATCCTCATAGGTCTTCGCGATGGTGGCCTGCACGCCGCGCAGCTCGCCGAAGCCGTTGAGGAAGCGGTCGGTGGTGCGCTCCAGCTCCTCGACCGAGCCCGACAGCATCGGGTCCTTGGCGGCGCGGTTGGTCAGCGTCCCCAGCACCGCCTCGCGCAGCAGCAGGATCTCGGCGAACAAATCGGGGCTCGGCTGGTTGATGTAGCGGTGGATCAGATTGTGCAGCCGCCCGGTCTCGCTTTCGAGCAGCGCCAGAATCCGGTCGGATTCGCGCACCTGGCGCACGTCCTCCCAGGCCGAGCCGAGCACCTGCGAGCCGTTCCAGATCAGCCCGACCAGCACGATGACCACGGCAGAGTTCAGCGCCGCGATCGACAGGATGCGCCAGCGGATCGGCACCGCCCGGAGCACGCCGACCAGCCGCGCACGCAGCCGCCCCATCGGGCCGGGCGACCTGTCTGCATGCTCGCTGTGTCCAAGCCCGGGCAAGAGGCCTCACTCCACCTTGCGAATGCGTTCGATCAGCGCGGCCGCGGCCGGATCTTGCCCGGCCTTGGCGTAGATCGCGACCATCGCGTCCTCGAACGGCTTGCGGTCGATATCCCTGACGATGGTGACGCCCGCTTCTTCCGCCTTGCGCTGCGACTGCTCCTCGAGGTCGCGCCATTTCTCGCGCATGAATCGGCTGGAGCGCTGCGCGGCTTCCCGGAAGATGGTCTGGTCGTCGGCCGACAGGCTTTTCCAGGCCTTCAGCGAGATCACCAGCACTTCGGGGCTCATCGTGTGCTCGGTGAGGGCGAGATAGCCGGCATGCTTGTAGTGGTCCGTCGTCACGTAGGAGGGCCAGTTGTTCTCGGCGCCGTCGATCAGATGGTTGGCAAGCCCGGCAAGCACCTGTCCATAGGGCATCTCGACCGGCTCCGCGCCGAGCGCGCGGATCATCTGGCTCATCAACTCCGACTGCTGCACCCGGATCCGCAATCCCTTGAGGTCCGCGACGTTTCTGACCGGGCGGGCGCCGTTGTAGATTGACCGCGCGCCGGAATCGTAGAAGGCGAGGCCAACGAAGCCATAGGGCTCGAAGCTGCCGAGGATCTCGCCGCCGATCGGCCCGTCCAGCACCTTCTGCATGTGCTCGATGGACCGGAACAGGAACGGCATCGCCAGCACGTTCATCGCCGGGACGAAGTTGCCGATCAGCGCCACATTGGTCCGGTTGAGATCGATCGCGCCGACCCGGGTCTGCTCGATGGTCTCCTTCTCCTCGCCGAGCTGGCGGGAGTGGAACACCTTGACCTCGTGCCGGCCGCCGCTGCGCTCGGCGATCAGGGCGCCCATGTAGCGCAGCGCCTGCACGGTCGGATAATCCTCGGTCTGGGTGTCGGCGGCGCGGAATTCCCGCGCAGCGGCCCCCGTCGCGCAGATGGCGATCAGAAGCGCGACGAAAACCACCCCGGTCCGCGAGCGTTCGGCACGGTTCAACACTGGCACACTCAACCCCTCAGTGGTGGAGTCTATGGCGGGAGCAAAAGGTTCAATGCAATCTAGCAGATGGTCGGGGGAAGGCCATCCCGCCCGGGGCTTCGGCGTGATTGTGCGGCGCGGCCGGCGCTCATTCCCGGTTGAAACCGCAAATGCCGCGCCTTAAGCAGGGACGGTCGCCGTCGTCGCGCGATACGGAAAGAGCCATCGTGATTTCAGCATTGCGCTTCTTGCAGGTCATCGCCGCCCTTGCGGCCCTCTCCTTGGCCGCGCCGGTGCGGGCCGCGACCGACATCGCGTGGTGGCACGCCATGTCCGGCGAACTCGGCCGCCAGCTCGAGAAGCTCGCCTCCGACTTCAACGCCTCGCAGCCGGACTATCGCGTCGTGCCGACTTACAAGGGCAGTTACACCGAGACGGTGACGGCCGCGATCTTCGCCTTCCGCTCGCGCAGCCAGCCCGCGATCGTCCAGGTCAACGAGGTCGCCACCGCCACCATGACCGCGGCCAAGGGCGCGATCTATCCCGTGTTCAGCCTGATGCGGGACATGAACGAGCCGTTCTCGCTCAATGACTATCTTCCCGCGGTCTCCGGCTACTACACCGATGCGGCCGGCAATCTCTTGTCCTTCCCGTTCAATTCGTCGACGCCGATTCTCTATTACAACAAGACCATGTTCCGCGACGCAGGGCTCGATCCGGAGGCGCCGCCGAAGACCTGGCCGGAGCTCGGTGCTGCCGCTAAACGCCTGCGCGATCGCGGCGCGGCGTGCGGCTTCACCACGTCCTGGCCGTCCTGGATCCATGTCGAGAATTTTTCAGCGTTTCACAATCTGCCGCTGGCGACGCGGACCAACGGCTTTGCCGCGCTCGATGCCGAGTTGACCATCAACAATCCGTCTCTCGTGCGTCACGTCGCCGAGCTCAGCGAGTGGCAGAAGACGAAGGTGTTCGACTATAGCGGCCGCGGCCAGTCGGCCGAGCCGCGCTTCCAGAACGGCGAATGCGGCATCTTCATCGGCTCCTCGGCGACGCGCGCCGACATCAAGGCGAACTCGAAGTTCGAGATCGGCTACGGCATGATGCCGTATTGGCCCGACGTGAAGGGCGCGCCGCAGAATTCGATCATCGGCGGCGCCACGCTGTGGGTGCTGCGCGACCGCCCGCGCGAGGAATACAAGGGCGTGGCGCGATTCTTCGCCTATCTGTCGCAGCCCGGCGTGCAGGCCGCCTGGCACCAGAACACCGGCTATCTGCCTGTCACCCGCGCCGCCTTCGAGCTGACGCGCGCGCAAGGGTTTTACGAGCGCAATCCGGGCTCGGCGATGTCGTTCGAGGAGATCACGCTGCATCCGCCGACGGAGAATTCGAAGGGCATCCGGCTCGGCTCCTTCGTGCTGATCCGCGGCGCGATCGAGGACGAGCTGGAGCAGGCCTTTGCCGGCCGCAAGAGCGCGCAAGCCGCGCTCGATGCCGCCGTCGAGCGCGGCAACAAGATCCTGCGCCAGTTCGAGCGCGCCAGCCCGGATCGGTAGAGTTCTCAGATTGGACCTCTCTTTAACCGCGAAGGAAGTGCGCTCCCTCTCCCAATTGCGGGAGAGGGTTGGGGAGAGGGTCTTTCCGCAAAGGGACAATCCCCTAGAGGAGAGAACCCCCACCCGGCGCTTCGCGCCGACCTCCCCCGCAAGCGGGAAAGGTGCACCGTCTGCTTGGCGCGCATCAAATCAACCAAAACCTGCTTGCCTGATCGGGCGCGCATGACCAGCGTTCCATCGCAAATCTTGCCGACTTTCACCGACGCTGCTGCCTTTCGCGCCTTTCGCGCCGACCCTCCGCGATGGCTGCCGATCGCCATCGACATCGCCCGCAGCCACGGTCTCGATGTCAGCGCGCCGCACGTGTTTGCCACCGGCACCAATCTCGTCGTCGGCTTCGGCGATCACCTGATCCTGAAAATCTTCCCGCCGCTGCTCCGCGCGCAATTCGTCTCCGAGCACGGCTCGCTGACCCAGCTTGCCGGCCGCCTCCATTTGCCGATCCCCGAGATCGTCGCGGAAGGCGAGCGCGACGGCTGGCCTTATCTCGCAATCACACGCCTTGCCGGCACGCTCGGTTCGGAGGTCTGGCCGCACTTGGCGGAATCGCAGAAGGACCGCGTGCTGCGCCAGATCGGCGAGACCATCGCGTCCGTGCAGCGCGCGCCGCTCGGCCCGCTCGCGCAGATCGAGCCGCGCTGGGCCGACTTCATGCGGGCCCAGATGCAGGGCTGCAAGGCGCGGCACACGCGTCTCGGCCTCGCGCCAAAATTTCTCGCCGGCCTCGACGACCTCCTGCGTGACGCGGCCGCGCTCATTCCCATCGATGCGCCGCCGGTGATCTTGATCGGCGAATACATTCCGGAGAACTTCCTGCTCGCCTGCCATAATGATCAATGGTCGCTCGCCGGCCTGTTCGACTTCGGCGACGTGCTGGCGGGATGGCGCGACTACGATCTGCTCGGCCCCAGCGCCTTCATGGCAGCGGGCCGGCCGGGGAGGGTGCGCAGCCTGCTCGAGGGTTTTGGCTATGCGAAGCTCGATTATTCACTCAAGCGGCGCCTGATGGCGCTGATGCTGCTGCATCGCGCCAGCGACCTCAACAACCACATCTGCATCGAGGGTTGGCAGGACGAGGCCGACGATCTGGTCGAGCTCCAGGAGCTGATCTGGCCGGGGTGATTGCCGCGGATCAGTAGCCGAGTGACTGGGACGAGATGCGCCCACGCAATGAGCGAGCGTTCCAGAAAGCCCATTTTATATGCAAATCTGCTTCTTTGTATGCAACGTGCTGGAGATCGGCTTCTGATCGACAGTCGAAGCAATGGCCATTTTTCGCGGCTATATCAGTGACTTATGTTGTTTTAAACTCTCATTAAGCCTTGGCACGAACCTTGCGAATCCAGTTCCAACCAGAAAACTTTGTGTTGGAGCCATTTCATGAAGCGCCGCGATTTCCTCAAGTCCGTTTCCGGATTGGCCGCAGGCGCGGCGCTTCCGGCCATGCCGTCCGTGATCTCGTCGGCCCAGGCCGATGCGCGCTCGGAGACGCTGCTGATCGTCTCGGAAGGTGGCCCCAACAATCTCGACATCCACGGCGTCGGCACCAACGTGCCCGGCTACGAGGTGTCCTGGAATTGCTACGATCGCCTGATCAGCCACGAGATGAAGAGCGGCCCCGGCGGCGTGCCCTATTACGACCGCGACAAGTTCAAGGGCGAGCTCGCCGAGGACTTCAAGATCGACGACATGTCGGTCACCTTCAAGCTGAAGAAGAACGCCAAATTCCACGACGGCGCGCCTGTCACCGCCAAGGACGTGAAGTGGTCGCTCGACCGCGCCGTCAGCGTCGGCGGCTTCCCCACCTTCCAGATGAGCGCCGGCTCGCTCACGAAACCCGAGCAGTTCGTCGTGATCGACGACTACACCGTGCGTGTCGACTTCCTGAAGAAGGACAAGCTGACGATCCCCGATCTCGCGGTGATCGTGCCCTGCATCATCAATTCCGAACTGGTGAAGAAGAACGCCAGCGAGAAGGATCCCTGGGGTCTCGAATTCACCAAGCAGCAGACCGCGGGCTCCGGCGCCTACAAGGTGACGAAGTGGACCGCCGGCACCGAAGTGGTGATGGAGCGCAACGACGATTGGGTCGGCGGCCCGCTGCCGAAGATCAAGCGCGTGATCTGGCGCATGGTGCCGCAGGCCGGCAATCGCCGCGCGCTGCTGGAGCGTGGCGACGCCGATATCTCCTACGAGCTGCCGTTCAAGGATTTCCAGGAGATGAAGGCGAGCGGCAAGCTCAACGTGGTGTCGCTGCCGTTCTCCAACGGCATCCAGTATATCGGCATGAACGTGACCAAGCCGCCGTTCGACAATCCCAAAGTGCGTCAGGCGGTCGCCTACGCGATTCCCTATCAGAAGATCATGGACGCGGTGATGTTCGGGCTGGCCAATCCCATGTTCGGGGCCGCCAAGGACAAGCCGACCGAAGTCGCCTGGCCGCAGCCGCACAAATTCAACACCGACATGGACAAGGCGAAGGCGCTGCTGGCTGAAGCCGGTTATCCCAACGGCTTCGAGACCACGATCTCGTTCGACCTCAACTTCGCCGGCGTCAACGAGCCGCTCTGCGTGCTGGTGCAGGAGAGCCTGGCCCAGATCGGCATCAAGACCACCATCAACAAGGTGCCCGGCGCCAACTGGCGCACCGAGTTGAACAAGAAGGAGATGCCGCTCTTCACCAACGTGTTCTCGGGCTGGCTCGATTACCCCGAATACTTCTTCTACTGGTGCTATCACGGCAATAATTCCGTCTTCAATACCATGAGCTACAAGTCGGCGGAGATGGACAAGCTGATCGACGGGGCGCGGAATGCTGCCGCGACCGGTGACACCGCGACCTACGACGCCGACGTGAAGGGCTTCGTCGACCTCGCCTACAGCGACATCCCGCGCATCCCGCTGTACCAGCCCTTCGTCAACGTCGCGATGCAGAAGAACATCAGCGGCTACCAATACTGGTTCCACCGCCGCCTGGATTATCGCGCGATGGCGAAGGGGTGAGGGGGGTAGTGGGCGAGATGGTCGCGTCATCGACTCTCTTTCTGAGTGAGGCGGCCACCGCTCTCTCATTCCCTCTCCCCTTGTGGGAGGGGGGCAGGGTGAGGGGTAGCCACGAACTCCGACCTCGCTTGGGGCTACCCCTCACCCCAACCCTCTCCCATCGCAAGTCGGGCCTGCCCGACTTGCGCCAATCACCAATGCGCAACCGGGGTAGACCCCGGTTGCGTGGGAGAGGGGGCGCAGCGGAGCAGGTGGCGCGAACCCGCCCACAAATGCAGAGCAGCAGGAGCGCAACCCCATGCTGACCATGATCGGCAAGCGCCTGATGTTCGCAATTCCCTCGCTGATCGGGGTCGTCATCGTCACTTTCCTGCTGACCCGCGCGCTGCCGGGCGATCCCGCCGCGTATTTCGCTGGGCCCGCCGCAACGAAGGAAGCCGTGGAGCAGATCCGGAAAAAACTCGGCCTCGACAAGCCGCTGATCGAGCAGTTCTTCCGCTACACCAACGATCTCGCCCATGGCGATTTCGGCAATTCGCTCACGACGGGCCAGCCGGTCGCAGCCGAGATCCGCAACCGCCTGCCGGCCTCCGCCGAGTTGACGCTGCTCGGCCTCATCGTCTCGGTCGTCATCGCGATTCCACTCGGCGTGCTGGCGGCGACGCGGCCGGGATCGTGGGTCGATCATCTCTGTCGCGTGACGACGACGGCCGGCGTCTCGCTGCCAGTGTTCTTCACCGGCCTCGTGCTGGTCTATGTCTTCTATTTCCGGCTCGGCTGGTCGCCCGCGCCGCTCGGCCGGCTCGATGTGTTCTACAGCGCGCCGCCGACGGTCACAGGCTTCTATCTGATCGACACCCTGATCGCGCGAGACTTCGAGGCGTTCCGCTCGGCATGCAGCCAGCTGATCCTGCCGGCGACGACGCTTGCGATCTTCTCGCTGGCGCCAATCGCGCGCATGACGCGCGCCTCGATGCTGGCGGTGCTGTCGTCGGAATTCGTTCGCACCGCGCGCGCCAGCGGCCTGTCCCCGGCAACCGTCATCGTCACCTATGCCTTCCGCAACGCGATGCTTCCGGTCATCACCACGCTGAGCATGGTGTTCTCGTTCCTGCTCGGCGCCAACGTGCTGGTGGAGAAAGTGTTCGCCTGGCCAGGCATTGGCTCCTATGCGGTCGAGGCGCTGATCTCGTCGGACTTCGCGCCGGTGCAGGGTTTCGTGCTGACCATGGCGGTGATGTACGTGCTGCTCAATCTGGTGATCGACATTCTCTATGGCGTGATCGATCCCCGCGTGCGGCTGGAGGGCTAATCATGAGCACCGTTGCGCCTGCTGTTGAACCCGTCGGTCCCGCGCGGACCTCAGGGTTCGTCGCGCTGCTCGACCAGACCCGCTACGTGCTCGGCGAGAACAAGGTCACCGGTTTTGCCTTCGCGCTGCTGATCGTGATCCTTCTTGCCGCGATCTTCGGCCCCTATGTGGTGCCATATGACCCGCTGGCGTCCGACACCGCGGCGTCGCTGAAGCCGCCGTCGGCCGCGCACTGGTTCGGCACCGACCAATTGGGCCGCGACATCTTCAGCCGCGTCGTGGTGGCGACGCGGCTCGATACGTTCATCGCGGTCGCCTCCGTCGCGCTGGTGTTCCTGATGGGCGGGCTCGCCGGCATCGCGGCCGGCTATTTCGGCGGCTGGACCGATCGCATCGTCGGCCGCATCGCCGACACCATCATGGCATTCCCGCTGTTCGTGCTCGCCATGGGCATCGTCGCCGCGCTCGGCAATACCGTGCAGAACATCATCCTGGCCACCGCCATCGTGAACTTTCCGCTCTATGCCCGCGTCGCGCGCGCCGAAGCGAACGTGCGCCGGAACGCCGGCTTCGTGCAGGCCGCGCGTCTGTCCGGCAACGGCGAATTCCGCATTCTCCTCGTGCATATCCTGCCGAACATCATGCCGATCATGATCGTGCAGATGTCGCTGACCATGGGCTACGCCATCCTCAATGCCGCCGGCCTCTCGTTTATCGGCCTCGGCGTCCGTCCGCCGACGGCGGAATGGGGCATCATGGTCGCCGAAGGCGCCGGCTTCATGGTGTCAGGCGAATGGTGGATCGCGCTATTCCCGGGCCTCGCTCTGATGATCGCCGTGTTCTGCTTCAACCTCCTCGGGGACGGCCTGCGCGACATCGTCGACCCCCAGCGGAGGACGTGATGGCGGGATTAGGCGTGAATTTCCGCTCAAACTTCTCCAATGATTTCAATCCCGTTCTACTGTGCATGGGGTTGTTTTCGACGTTTTTGTTTGGGAGGTGCCCATGACCGCCCAGCCGCTGCTCGACGTCCAGGACCTCACCGTCGAATTCACCACCCGCCGCGGCATCGTCAAGGCGGTGCAGCACGTCAACATCTCCGTTGCCAAGGGCGAGACGCTGGCGATCGTCGGCGAGTCCGGCTCCGGCAAGTCGGTGACGTCGTATGCGGTGATGCGCATCCTCGACCGCGCGGGGCGGATCGCCGAAGGCTCGGTGATGTTCTCGGGTATCGACGTCAAGGCCGCGACCGAAGACCAGATGCGCGATTTGCGCGGTCGCGAAGTCTCGATGATCTTCCAGAATCCGCGCGCCGCGCTCAACCCGATCCGGAAAGTCGGCGACCAGATCGAGGACGTGCTGCGCACCCATGTCCAGCAGGCCATGGTTTCGGACCGCGGCGAAAAGGCGATCGAGGCGCTGGAGCAGGTCAAGATCGCCCGCCCGCGCGAGCGCTATCATGCCTATCCGTTCGAATTGTCCGGCGGCATGTGCCAGCGCGTCGTCATCGCGCTCGCGCTCGCCTGCAATCCGCAACTGCTGATCGCGGACGAGCCGACGACCGGATTGGACGTCACCACGCAGAAGGCGGTGATGGATCTGATCGTCGAGCTGACCAAGCGCAAGGCAATGTCCACCATCCTGATCACGCATGACCTCGGCCTTGCCGCCGCCTATTGCGACCGCGTGGTGGTGATGGAGAAGGGCCGGGTGGTCGAGACCGCAAAGGCGGCCGACATCTTCGCCAACCCGCAGCACCCCTACACGAAGAAGCTGATGCGCGCGACGCCGCGCCTCGGCGTGAGCCTGCGGGATCTGTTGCCGGAGGAGGAAGGCGCAGCACTCGCCGCCACGAGCGCAGCATCCGCGGAATTGGCTCCGATCGTCCCGGCGGGCAAGACGCCCCTTCTCCTCATCGACAAGCTCGTCAAGGAATATCCCCGTCAGGGCGCCACTGCCACGCTCGGCAAACTGTTCGGCCGCAAGCCGCCGGTGGAGCCGGATGTGTTCCGCGCCGTCGACGGCATCAGCTTCTCGGTCGGTCACGGCGAGAGCGTCGGCCTGGTCGGCGAGTCCGGCTGCGGCAAATCGACCACATCGATGATGGTGATGCGGCTGCTGGACCAGACCTCGGGTCTGATCCAGTTCGACGGCGAGGACATCGGCGCCATCGCGCCCGCCGGCTTCGCGCGTCTGCCGCAGCGCAGCCGCATCCAGATGGTGTTCCAGGATCCGACCGACAGCCTCAACCCGCGCTTCACCGCCGTGCGCGCCATCGCCGATCCCATCATGCAGCTCGGCGAGATCAGGGGGCGCGACGCGCTCCGCGCTCGCTGCGAGGAACTCGCCACCATGGTGGGCCTGCCGCACAATCTGCTGGATCGCTTTCCGCACCAATTGTCGGGCGGCCAGAAGGCCCGCGTCGGCATCGCCCGCGCCATCGCCCTGCACCCGAAACTCGTCATCCTGGACGAGCCGACCGCCGCGCTCGACGTTTCGGTCCAGGCCGTGGTCCTCAATCTGCTCCAGGACCTCAAGGCGCGGCTAGGTATGAGTTATCTGTTCGTCTCGCATGATTTGAACGTAGTGCGCTTGTTGTGCGATCGTGTCATTGTCATGCGGTCGGGTCGAATCGTCGAGGAAGGGTCTTCCGAGAGAGTCTTGAGCGATCCGCAGGACGATTACACCAAGGAGCTGCTGACGGCGATCCCGCATCCGCCGCTGCAGACACAGGGCGCACACTGAGAGCTTGTTTGGGAGCGTGATGGCCGAACCGCTGGACGATTATATCGACGCTGTCACCAAAGCGTTGGCGTTGCCCGTCGAGGAAGCATGGAGGTCGTCCATACGCGCCAATCTTGAGGTCTCGCTGCGGCTCGGCCGCCTCGTCGACGAATTCGCGCTGCCGGACGAGACCGAGCCGGCGCCCGTGTTCACGGTCTGACGCCGCCATGACGACCAAGCCAGAGATGACGGCCTCCGAGATCGCGAGCGCGGTTGCCGGCCGCAAGATGTCCGCGCTCGATGCGACCGAAGCCGCACTTGCGCGCATCAAGCAGCACGACACCATCCTCAATGCGTTCACCGACGTCACCGCCGATCGCGCCCGCGCCAAAGCGCGCGCGATCGATGCCGATATCGCCGCCGCCAAGACCGTCGGCCCATTGGCCGGCGTGCCCTTCGCGGTCAAGAATTTGTTCGACGTCGCGGGCCTCGCCACGCGCGCAGGCTCGAAGATCAACCGAAACCGCGTGCCCGCCACGCGCGATGCCACGCTGATCGAGCGGATGGAAGCGGCCGGCGCCGTGCTGGTGGGTGCGCTCAACATGGGCGAATACGCCTATGACTTCACCGGGGAGAACGTCCATGACGGTCCCTCGCGCAATCCGCATGACACGACGCGGATGAGCGGCGGCTCCTCCGGCGGCTCGGGCAGTGCCGTGGGCGGCGCGCTGGTGCCGATCGCGCTCGGCTCCGACACCAACGGTTCGATCCGCGTGCCGTCCTCGTTCTGCGGCATCTTCGGCCTGAAGCCGACCTATGGCCGGCTCTCGCGTGCGCGCTCTTTCCCGTTCGTCGCGAGTCTCGATCATCTCGGCCCGTTCGCGCGCTGCGCCACCGATCTCGCGCTGGCCTATGACGCCATGCAGGGGCCGGATGCGGACGACGCCGCCTGTACCACCACACGTGGTCTGGAGCCGACGCTGCCGCTGCTCGCCAATCCGGTGTCGGACCTGCGCATCGCGATCGCCGGCGGGTACTTCCAAAGCAATTTGTTTCCGGAAGCCGTCGAAGCCGTCAGCCGCGTCGCCAAGGCGCTGGGCGCCACGCGCGTGGTGGACGTGCCGGAAGCCGCGCGTGCCCGCGCGGCGGCCTATGTCATCACCACCACAGAAGGCGCCTCGCTGCATCTCGATCGGCTGCGCAAGCGACCGAACGATTTCGATCCCGCCGTGCGCGACCGGCTGATCGCGGGCGCCATGGTGCCGGCGCCGCTGGTCGACCGCGCGCAAAAATTCCGCCGCTGGTATCGCGCGCAGCTCGCGGAGATTTTCAAATCCGTCGACGTGCTGATCGCGCCCGCGACGCCCTGCACCGCGCCGAAACTCGGCCAGGTCAATTTCAATCTCGGTGGCGTCGAGCTGCCGGTGCGCGCCAATATCGGCCTCCACACCCAGCCGATCTCCTTCATCGGCCTCCCCGTAGTCGCCGTGCCAGTGCCGCTCGAGCCGCTGCCGATCGGCGTGCAGATCATCGCCGCGCCCTGGCGCGAGGACATCGCGCTGCGCGTCGCGTACGCGTTGGAGAAGATGGGCGTCGCCGCCGCGCCCAGCCCAAGAGGATTTTGAGATGGAGATCGATCTCCCTGACGTGATCGCGGACGTCAAAGCCGCGTTCGAGCGTTATGAGCAGGCCCTGATCACCAACGACGTCGCGGTGCTCGGCGAGCTCTTCCGCAACGATCCCCGCACGCTGCGCTATGGCATCGGCGAGAACCTCTACGGCTATGAAGCGATCTCCGGCTTTCGCGCCGGGCGCTCGCCGGTCGGCCTCAATCGCCGCACCGCGAAAACCGTGATCACCAGCTATGGCCGCGACACCGCGGTCGCCTCCACCCTGTTCTATCGCGACACGATGCCGAGCAAGGTCGGCCGGCAGATGCAGACCTGGGTAAAGTTCCCGGAGGGCTGGCGCGTCGTCGCCGCCCATGTCAGCATCATCGACGAGTCGAAAGAGACCTGACCGTATGACGCTTGACGATCTTCCGCCCGGAGCGCTGCCGGCCGAACCGGCGGTGCCGCGTGTCGACCGGGCGTCGCCATCAGCGCACAAGGTCACGCGCGCCGAGGAGCTGCGCCTGCAGCTCGCCGACGAGATCGTGCGCGGAGCTCTGCCACCCGGTGCGCCGCTTGACGAGACCGACATTGCGCGCCGCTTCAGCGTTTCGCGCACGCCGGTGCGGGAAGCACTGCGCCAGCTCGTGGCAAGCGGCCTGGTCGAAGCGCGTGCTCATCGCGGCGCGGTGGTGGCGCAGCCCTCGTTCGAGCGGCTGACGGGCATGTTCGAGGCGATGGCGGAGCTGGAAGCGCTGTGCGCGGGCCTTGCCGCCGAACGCATGTCAGCCGCCGAGCGTCACGGTCTGGAAGCCATCCACGAAGAGCTGCGGGTGTTGAGCTACGCCGGCAACCCCGATCGCTTCCACGAGGTCAACGAGCGCTTCCACAATGCGATCTATGCGGGATCGCAGAACGGCTACATCGCCGAGATCACGCTGGCGACGCGCGTGCGCGTGCAGCCGTTCCGCCGCGCCCAGTTCCGCAATCTCGGACGTCTCGCCAAGTCGCAAGCGGAACACGATCGCGTCGTCGTCGCCATCATGCGCGGCGACAAGCAGGGCGCCGCCGCCGCGATGCGTGCGCATATCGAGCTGGTGCGGGGGGAGTACGAGATCTACGCGGTGTCGGTTTAGGGCCGCGCGCACGGTGCCGTAGGGTGGGCAAAGGCGCAAAGCGCCGTGCCCACCATCTACCCAAGCTGACGGTGATGGTGGGCACGCTTCGCTTTGCCCGCCCTACGAGACCTACGCTGTCGCAGCTTCCGCCATATACTTCCGCCAGCCGCCATACGCGGTGATGTCGCGAGCCTCGCCCAGCACCTCGGGCTCGACGAGAAATCCCTTCACACTGCGGCCATCCGCCAGCCGCACGGTGCCGATCGCCATCGGCGCGGGAATCGCGTTGACGAACTTGCCGAAGGCGGACGACGACAGCGACCAGATCTCCAGCTCGATCGACGCGCCCTTGCCGGCCTCGACGCGCAGCATGCCCGGCTTCGGCGGCGTGGTCTTCAATGCGTAGAGCTTGTAGTCCGCCGCGGTCCTGGTCGCCTCGATCAGCTGGCCGTTCAGCGCTTTCAACTCGCTGTTCAGCACCATGCCGGACAGATGCGCGCCGACTACGGCGATGGGAATCTCGTCGCTGCTATCAGCGGCAAGCGGCGCCAGCGCGGGTTGCGCCACGCCCTTTGCGCCAAGCGTCAGTTTGGTATCGGCATGGAACACGCGCCCGATGCTGGCGAGCAGCGCATCGTGTCCGGTGGGAGCAAGGAGCGTGATGCCGAACGGGATGCCGTCGGCACGCATCGCCGCCGGCAGCGCGAGACCGCAGAGGTCGAGCAGATTGACAAAGTTGGTGTAGGTGCCGAGCCGGCTGTTGAGCTCGACCGGATTGGCCAGCACTTGCGCGGTCGTATAGGCCGTCGGCGCCGTCGGCAGCACCAGCGCGTCGATATTGGTGAAGGTGCGTTCGGCGATCTTGCGCAGGCCCTGCAGACGATAGAGCGCGGAGAAGGTGTCCGCCGCCGTCAACCGCGCACCGGCCGCGGTGATCTCGCGCGTCACAGGATGGATGGCATCCGGCGCGGATGCCAGCAGGTCGCGGATCACGAGATAGCGCTCCGTGACCCACGGTCCCTCGTAGAGCAGTCGGGCCGTCTCATAGAACGGCTCGAGGTCGAACTCGACGAGCGTTGCGCCAAGCGCGGTCCAGCGCTTCAGCGCCTCGGCGTAAGCCGCTTCCGCCTTCTTGTCGCCGAAGAAGATCAGCTGTCCGCTGCGCGGCACGCCCAGGCGCAGGTTTGCCGGGAGCGGGGTGATCGCGCCAAGCGGCCGGTCGCGCGAGAACGGATCGGCCTGATCGGGACCTGCCATCACGGAGAGCGCCAGCGCGGCGTCGTCCACGGTCAGCGCGAACACCGAGATACAGTCCAGCGTCCGGCACGCCGGCACCAGGCCAGCGGTCGAAATCATGCCGAGGCTCGGCTTGAGACCGACGATGTTGTTGAGCATCGCCGGCACGCGGCCGCTGCCGGCGGTGTCGGTACCTAACGACAGTGGCACCAGCCCGGCGCCGACGGCGGCGGCCGATCCCGAGCTTGATCCGCCGGGAATGAGGTCATCGCGGATCGCGTTCCTGGGGATGCCGTAGGGCGAGCGCACGCCGACAAGGCCGGTTGCGAACTGGTCGAGATTGGTCTTGCCGATGATGATCGCGCCGGCGGCGCGCAGCCGCGCAACCGCGGTCGAATCGTGCGTCGGGATGTACGAGAAGGCCGGGCACGCCGCGGTGGTCGGAAATCCCAGCGCGTCGATATTGTCCTTCACCACCACCGGCACGCCATAGAGCCGCAGGCTGGCGGCCTCCTTGGTGGCGAGCTTCTCGGCCTCGGCGATCGCGTCCTTTTCGTCGCGCAGGCTGATGAAGACGGCGGGATCATTGTGGTCGCGGATGCGCTGATAGGTGCGTGCGACCGTCTGCGCCGGTGTGAGCGTGCCCGCGCGATGCGCGGCCACGATCGCGGCGATCGTTTCAGGCTGCTCAGCCCCCATTTCAGCCTTCATGGCGACAAATCTCCGGCAACGTCTCTTCACCCCGATCGAAGCAAGCGATGTGCCATTGTGTACAGAATCCGGGCAGGACAAGTGCTGCGGATATTACCGAGAGATCAGAGGCTTGTGGGATATTTCGAGCGCTGGCGGAGCTTCGTGTCAGCGCCCTGTTACGAGCATTTGCGCAAATAATGGGCAGCTCAACGGGCCTGAGCTTGCGCCCCAACAATTGTCATGGCCAACATGCAGGCCAACGTGGTCCGCGACGAGGCTGCGGCCGATCCCGGCTTCCGGGCGAGGAGGAAACCATGACAACCGCCCCTCGCGGTGATGCTGCGAGCCTGTTCGCGACACCCAGAACCGTTGCCGAGCATCGCGCCGACGGTGGCATCGTGCTGCGCTCGCCCGAGCCGCTGCGCGAAGGCGCGCGCTGTATCGGCGACTGGCTGGAGCAATGGGCGCGGCAGAGGCCCGATACGATTTTCCTCGCGGAGCGCAGCAGTGCCGAATTGCCATGGACCACCGTCACCTATGCGCAGGCGCTGCGCCAGGTGCGCGCGGCAGCGTCGTGGATTCTAGCGCAAGGTCTCAGTCCGGAGCGCCCGCTCGCGATCCTCTCCGACAACAGCATCGATCATGCGCTGCTGGCACTGGCGGTCCAGCATGTCGGCGTGCCCTCGGCGGCGATCTCGCCGGCCTATTCCCTGATGTCGAAGGATTTCGACAAGCTCAAGAGCATGATCACGCTGCTTGAGCCCGCCGCAATCTATGTCTCTGCGACCAAGCCGTTTGCGGCGGCGCTGGCCGCGATCAAGCCTCTGCATAGCGCGCAGATCATCAGCGGCAATGCAGACGATGCCGATGCGCTGGCCTTCCGCACCATCGCGGCAACGCCCGAGAGCGCCGACGTCGCAAAGGCCTTCGCCGCGGTGACGCCCGCGACGATCGCAAAGCTCCTGTTCACTTCGGGCTCGACCGGCACGCCGAAGGCGGTCATCAACACCCAGCGCATGCTGACGTCCAGCCAGCAGGCCAAGGCCCAGACGTGGACCTTTCTCGAACAGGCGCGCGAGGATCTCGTCATTCTCGACTGGCTGCCCTGGAGCCACACGTTCGGCGCCAACCACAATTTCAATCTCGTGCTGCGCAATGGCGGCTCGCTCTATATCGACGGCGGCAAGCCGGCGCCCGGCCTGTTTGCGACGTCCCTTGCCAATCTCAAAAGCGTGATGCCGACGGTCTATTTCAACGTGCCGCGCGGCTTCGACATGTTGATCACGGCGCTGTGCGCAGACGAGGAGCTGTGTCGCCGCTTCTTCAGCGAGGTGAAATTCGCGTTCTACGCAGGGGCTGCGCTGCCGCAGAATCTCTGGGACGCGCTGGAAGAACTCTCCGTCAAGACCGTTGGCCGCGCGATGCCGATGGTCTCGGCGTGGGGCTCGACCGAGACGTCGCCGCTGGCGACCGACTGCCATTTCCTCGCGGAGCGCTCGGGCAATATCGGCGTGCCCATCCCCGGCACCGAATTGAAGCTCGTCACCTCCGGCGACAAGCTGGAGGTGCGCGTGCGCGGCCCCAACGTCACGCCGGGCTATTGGAAGGCGCCGGAGCTGACCAGGCAGGCGTTTGACGACGAGGGCTTTTATCTCATTGGTGATGCCGTGAAGTTCGCCGATGCGAACCGGCCTGAGCGCGGCCTGTTCTTCGATGGCCGTGTCGCGGAGGACTTCAAGCTCAATTCCGGCACTTGGGTCAGCGTCGGCACGCTGCGCCTCGCTGGCATCGCCGCGCTGGCGCCGCTCGCGCAGGACATCGTCGTCACCGGCCATGGCGGCGACGAGGTGCGCTTCCTGGTGTTCCCGAACATCGCCGCGTGCCGCGCGCATGCCGGCTTGCGCGAGACCGCGGACGTGAACGAATTGCTCGCGCATGACAAGGTCAGAGCCGCGATCGCGCAGGGTCTGGCGAAACTCAAGCAACACGGCGCCAACTCCTCCGGCCACGCCACGCGCGCCCTGCTGCTCGTCGAGCCGCCATCGGTGGACGGCGGCGAGATCACCGACAAGGGCTACATCAACCAGCGCGCGGTGCTGACGCGCCGCGCCGATGCGCTGGCGCGGTTGGATGACGATGTCTCGGGTGAGTGGATCGGTCTGTAGCAGTTGAAACGGCAGCTCTTCGCATTAGGTGGGCGGCCGTAGGCCTCCTCTCGCAATAACGGGCTGAAAACAGCTCGCCGTTAGGCCAGCTGCCCTGCCGCATTATCCTGCATGATTCTTTTGTTGCCTAAGCAACTAATTTGTGCGAACCAGTTCCAGGCTGGGATGACGGCGGGAGGAACCGCCGCGTCGGATTCTGGAGGACGCAATGCTCGGCAGAGAGAGTGCCGCCGGCGAATGCCGGCGCATGCCTGGACATGAGAGAGGCCCGCGTACCGCGCGTGCTCCGTCAGGTCTCAGTGCTGCCGGTCACCGCGCCGAGATTTTCGTGCAGGCGGCGCAACAGCTCGATCAGCACCTCGCGCTCGTCCTTGTCCAGGCAAGACAACAGGCGCCGTTCGCGCTCGAATGCCGCGACGATCACCTTGTCATGGGTGGTGCGGCCCTTCGCCGTCAGCGAGATCGAATGGGTGCGCCCGTCCTTGGGATCGGTGCGGATCGACACCAGCCCGCGCTTTTCCAGGCCGGCCAGCGTCCGGCTCACCGGGCCCTTGTCGAAACCGATGACATGGCAGATGCGCGAGGCCGGAATGCCGGGCTCGATCGCCAGCAGCGACATGATCCGCCATTCCGTGACGTTGACGCCGAACTCTCGCTGATAGAACGCGGTGGCGCTGTTCGAGAGCTTGTTGGCGATGAAGGTGATGAACGCGGGGACGTAGCGGTCGAGATCGAGCGTCGGTCCGGTCTCGGCGGGCGCAGGTTTTTGGCGGGCTCTGGTCGAAGACGGCGGCATGTCGGGATTCTGTCTCGCGGCGTGTCTGGAGACCTAAAGGTAAGCGCGGCCCTTTCACAAGATCAAAATGAGGGACGACTTCAATGAGCACTTCCAGCTCCCCGGAAATCAACGGTTCGTCGGCCGTCCGGCATCTCGACGTCGATCCCTTCGCGATGGACTTTTTTGCCGACCCCTATCCGACGCATGAGCTGCTGCGAGAGGCGGGACCGGTCGTCTATCTCGACAAGTGGAACGTCTATGGCGTGGCGCGCTATGCCGAAGTTCATGCCGTGCTGAACGATCCCGCGACCTTCTGCTCGAGCCGCGGCGTCGGCCTGTCCGACTTCAAGAAGGAGACGCCGTGGCGGCCGCCAAGCCTGATCCTCGAAGCCGATCCACCCGCGCACGCCCGCACCCGCGCCGTGCTCTCGAAGGTGCTGTCGCCGACGGTGATGAAGGGGCTCCGCGACCGCTTTGCCGCGGCAGCGGAAGAGCGTGTGGACGCTTTGCTGGAGAAGCGCAGCTTCGATGCCATCACGGACCTCGCCGAAGCCTATCCGCTGTCGATCTTCCCGGATGCGCTCGGGCTGAAGCCTGAGGGACGCGAGAATCTCATTCCCTATGCGAGCGTGGTGTTCAACGCCTTCGGCCCGCCGAACCAGTTGCGCAACGAGGCGATCGCGCGCTCGGCGCCGCACCAGGCCTATGTTACCGAGCAGTGCCAGCGGGACAACCTCACGCCCGGCGGCATCGGCGCCTGCATCCACGCTCATGTCGACGAGGGTGCCATCACCGCGACCGAAGCGCCGCTGCTGGTGCGTTCGCTGCTGTCGGCGGGCCTCGACACCACCGTCAACGGCATCGGTGCAGCGGTCTACTGTCTCGCGCGCTTCCCGGAGCAGTGGCAGCGCTTGCGCGGCGATTTCACGCTGGCGCGCAACGCTTTCGAGGAGGCCGTCCGTTTTGAAAGTCCGGTGCAGACCTTCTTCCGCACGACAACGCGCGAGGTCGATCTGTCAGGCGCGACCATCGGTGAGGGCGAGAAGGTGTTGATGTTCCTGGCGGCTGCCAATCGCGATCCGCGGCGCTGGGACAAGCCGGACAGCTACGACGTCACCCGCCGCACGTCGGGCCATGTCGGCTATGGCTCAGGTATTCACATGTGCGTCGGTCAGCTGGTCGCGCGGCTCGAGGGCGAGACAATGCTCGCTGCTCTGGCCCGCCGGATCGCGAAGATCGAGATCACGGGCGAGCCACAGCGCCGTTTCAACAACACGCTGCGCGGGCTCGACAGCCTGCCTGTAACCATCACGCTGGGCTGACGCTGCCGGCATCGGAAATAATCAATACGACAGGGGAGGGACCAATGAAGAACTTGAAGTGGACGCTTGCGCTGGCCGCGAGCCTGATTGGCGGCGCGGCAAATGCCGAGATCTCCGACAATGTCGTGCGCGTCGGCGTGCTCAACGACATCTCCGGCATCTTCCAGGATACCAACGGCATGGGCTCGGTCGAGGCCGCGCGGATGGCCGCTGAGGACTTCAACGGCGGCGGCAAAGGCATCAAGGTCGACATCGTCTACGCCGATCACCAGAACAAGGCCGATGTCGGCAACGCCATCGCGCGCAAATGGCTCGATGTCGAGGGCGTCGACGCCATTGTCGACGTGCCGAATTCGGCGGTCGGCCTCTCCATCAACACGCTGCTGCGCGGCAGCCGCATGACGTTTCTCGCATCATCTACCGCGAGCTCCGATCTCACCGGCAAGGCCTGCTCGCCCAACACCATCCAGTGGGTCAACGACGCCTGGGCGACCGGCAACACCACGGCGGCCGCGATGATGTCGCGCGGCGGCAAGGACTGGTATTTCCTCACGGTCGATTACGCGCTCGGCAAGGGCATCGAGGCGGAAGCCCAGAAATACATCGAGGCGCATGGCGGCAAGGTGTTGGGCTCCAGCAAGCATCCGCTCGGCACGTCCGACTTCGCGTCGTTCCTGTTGCAGGCGCAGAGCTCCAAGGCCCAGGTGATCGGGCTCGCCAATGCCGGCGGCGACACCATCAACGCGGTGAAGCAGGCGGCCGAGTTCGGGATCCAGCAGGGCGGACAAAAGCTCGTCGCCTTCCTGCTCTTCATCAACGACGTCCACGGCATGGGCATCAAGGTCGCGCAAGGGCTTCAGCTCATGGAGGCCTTCTACTGGGACATGAACGACGATACCCGCGCCTTCGCCAAGCGGTTCGCGGCGCGGCCCGGCATGAACGGCAAGATGCCGAGCGGAAACCAGGCCGGGGTCTATGCCTCCACGCTCGCTTATCTCAACGCGGTCGCCGCCACCGGCAGCGACAATGCCAAGGATGCCGTGCCCGAGATGAAGAAGTTCAAGGGCAAGGACAAGCTGTTCGGCGACACCACGATTCGCCAGGACGGTCGCGTCGTGCATCCGATGTATTTGTTCGAGGTGAAGAAACCGGAGGAGTCGAAATATCCGTACGATTATTACAAGCTGGTTTCGACGATTGCCGCGGAGCAGGCGTTTCGACCGTTGGCGGATGGTGGGTGCGAGTTGGTGAAGTAGGGGCGGCGAGCGCGCGTCACTTAACCTCTCCCCGTAAGAACGGGGAGAGGGAGAAGAAGCCCTACACCACCTTACTACTCCCCTGCGTGATCAGCCGCGCTGCCCGCTGGTCGCGGGCGTAGATCCAGAGCCAGCTCAGGGCGACGCTGAGGCGGTGGCGCAAGCCGATCAGGAAGTAGATGTGGGCAATGCCCCAGATCCACCACGCGATGGTGCCGCGCAGCTTGATGCGGCCGAAGTCGATCACCGCGAGCCGCTTGCCGATCTGCGCGAGGCTGCCGGAGTGCTTGTAGCGGAACGGGCCGGTCGGCTCTTTGCGCAGCCGGGCCTTGATGGTCTCGGCCACGTGACGGCCCTGCTGCTTGGCGGCGGGCGCGATGCCGGGCACGGGCTTGCCGTCCCAGGCGTTGATCAAAACGGTATCGCCGATCGCAAAGATTTCGGGATGATCGGGGATCGTAAGATCGTCTTCGACCTGCACGCGCCCGGCACGATCGGCCGGTGCGCCCAGCCACTCGGCCACGGGCGAGGCGCGCACGCCGGCGGCCCAGATTCGTGTCTTGGCTTCGAGCAGCTTGCCGCCGAACACCACGCCCTCGCGATTGATCTCGGTGACGGCCTGTCCGAGCACGACCTCGACACCGATTTTCTCCAGCGAGGCCTGCGCGTAGGCCGAAAGGTCATCGGGGAAGCCTGCGAGCACGCGCGGACCCGCCTCGATCAGCACCACGCGGGCCTTATGCGTGTCGATGTTGCGGAAGTCGGCGGGCAGTGTGTGATGCGCCATCTCCGCGATGGTACCGGCGAGCTCGACGCCGGTGGGGCCGGCGCCGACGATGACGAAAGTCAGCCGCGCCGCGCGCTTTTCCGGATCGGTCTCGCGCTCGGCGCGCTCGAACGCCACCAGGATGTGACGGCGCAGCGTCGTCGCGTCCTCCAGCGTCTTCAGGCCCGGCGCGAACTGCTCCCATTCGTCGTGGCCGAAATAGGCGTGCCGCGCACCGGTGGCGAGCACCAGCGTGTCGTAAGGCACCTCGCTGCCGTCGTCGATCAGCACGCAGCGCCTGTCGGCATCGACGCCGCTGACGGTCGCAAACAGCGTCGTCACATCGCGCCGGTCGCGCATCAGGTGCCGGACCGGCCATGCGATCTCGCTGGTGGCGAGCGAGGCGGTCGCGACCTGGTAGAGCAGCGGTTGGAACAAATGATGGTTGCGGCGATCGATCAGCGTGATCTCGACCGGGCTGCCGGCGAGCCGGTAGGTCGTCTCCAGCCCGCCGAAGCCGGCTCCGACGATGACGACGCGGTGCGGTGTCGTGGTCATGATGCGCCCCTCCGAATCTCGCGGCTCTGTCCTCATCTAAACGCTGATCGGGCGCCGCGGTCCAATAGCCCTCATCAATCGCTGAATAGGCATGGCGTATCGATATCCCGCGAAAAAGCGCCGCAGCCCTCGCCGAAGTGAGTAGAACTATATTTCTTGCCATTAACGATCCGGGCGAAATATGGTGCAGGGCGGGCGCTGAGCCATTGGCGGCGCGACAGATTTTGCGTTCAATAGAGATGACCCGGGGCGGCAATCACCCCGCTTCCGGGCATAATAATATGGAGGGGAGTGGTTATGAGGACGGCATTCTGGCTGGCGGGCGCAGCGGCGCTGGTGCTGGCAGGCCCGGCATCCGCCGGCGACACCATCAAGATCGGATTCGTTTCGACCTTCAGCGGCCCGACCGCCGTGATCGGCAACGACATGCGCAACTCGTTCGAGCTCGCGCTGGATCACATCGGCCGCAAGATGGACGGCAAGCCGGTCGAGGTGATTTACGAGGACGACGGACAGAAGCCCGACGTCGGCAAGCAGAAGACCGAGAAGCTGGTGCAGTCCGACAAGGTCGACTTCATCGTCGGCTACATCTGGTCGAACGTGCTGCTGGCCTCGCTCAAGACCGCCGTGGATTCGCAGACCATCCTGATCTCGGCCAATGCCGGTCCGTCGCAGCTCGCCGGCGAGCTCTGCTCGCCTTATGTGTTCTCGACCTCCTGGCAGAACGACCAGACGCCGGCCGCCATGGGCCTCTACATGAACCAGAAGGGCGTCAAGAGCGTCTTCTTGATCGGCCCGAACTACGCCGCCGGCAAGGACATGCTCGCGGGCGTGAAGAGCACGTTCAAGGGCGAGGTCAAGGGCGAGGAATACACGGTCTGGCCGAGCCAGCTCGACTTCTCCGCCGAGCTCTCCAAGGCGCGCGCCTCGGGCGCCGAGTCGATCTTCGTGTTCTATCCGGGTGCAGCCGGCGTGCAGTTCCTCAACCAATATGCGCAGGCCGGGCTGAAGAGCACGATGCCGCTCTACACGGCGTTCACCGTCGACGAGCTGTCGCTGCCGCTGCAAAAGGAGAACGCGCTCGGCGTTCCCGGCGCGCAGGAATGGGTGAATGATCTGCCCAACGAGCAGAACAAGCGCTTCGTCGCCGACTATCGCAAGAAGTACCCCGGCCTGCGCCCGACCTATTATGGCGCGCAAGCCTATGACGCGGCCCAGCTCATCAACAGCGCGGTGGTCGCGGTGAAGGGCGACACCAGCAAGAAGGACGCGATGAAAGCCGAGATGGAGAAGGCCAACTTCAAGTCGCTACGCGGCCCCTTCAAGTACGGCAAGAACCACATCCCGGTGCAGAACTTCTATCTCCAGGACGTGGTCAAGGACGGCGAAGGCCAGCTCTCGCTGAAGACGGTCGCGACCATCGTTGAAAACGACCAGGATCGCTTCCACGACAAATGCGCGATGAAGTGAGTCCGGGCGAGCTCTCTCTCCTCCCTCGCCCCGTTCTTACGGGGAGAGGGTTGGGGTGAGGGCTGCCTCTGCGGGCAGCCCTGTCGCCGCACTCTCATGCTCCCTCCACGTCATTGCGAGCGCAGCGAAGCAATCCAGAATCTTTCCGTGGAAAGACTCTGGATTGCTTCGTCGCTTCGCTCCTCGCAATGACGGCCTCGGTAGAGACTACACCCGCGGCATACTCACAGGCCGCACCTCGCGCGCTTGCGCCGCGAGCCTGATCCCGGCATTGGCCGCGCCGAAGCCGTGGTAGTCCCGTCGCTCCACGATCTCGAAGAAGAAACGCTCGTCGAAGATGTGGGTGTAGACCTGAAAGAACTCCCCGTCGCCTTCGCGGTCGTAGAGAATGTGGTTGGCGCGCAGCTGCGCCATCAGCTCGGGCGCGAGGTCGTATTTGGCTTCGATGTCGTCGTAGTAATTATCCGGGATATCCAAAAAATCCGCGCCGCGCTTGCGCATCTCCGCGACCGCCGCGAAAATGTCCCGGCACGTGAACGCGACGTGCTGCACGCCCGAGCCGAAAAACTCCGAGATGAAGCGGGCCGGCAGCGTGCGGTTGGCGGATGAGCCGTTGAGCACGAAGCGCAGGCTCTGGTCGCCGTTGACGACGGCCTGGCTTTGCACGAGGCCCCTGGGATCGGCGATCTCCATCTGCGGCAGCCGCTTGAGGTCGAGGATGCCGGTGTAGAACAGCAGCCATGACAGCATCTCGTCATAGGGCATCGACTGCGCGATGTGATCGACGGCCAGCAGGGCGTCCGCGCGAGCGTCGCTCGGGACTTGTTCGAAATCCGTGTCCCAGTTCTTGCCGGCTTGGTCGAGGAAATACAGCAGGCTGCCGCCGACGCCGTGGATTGCGGGAATCTCGAGCTCGCCCGGTCCGACAGGCTGGTAGAAGGTGCGCGCTTTCAGTGTTTCGGCGCGCTGCATGACGAGGCCGGCATTGTCGACGTCGAGCGCGATGGCGCAGACGCCGGGGCCATGCGTCACGTAGTGCGAATGCGCAAAGCCGTCGGTCTCGGAGTTGACGACGAGCTCGACCTTGCCTTGCGACCAGCGCTCCACCGCCTTGCTGCGATGCTTGCCGGTCTTGCGGAAACCGAGTTGCGCGAGCAGGCGGGCGAGTTCGCCGGCCTTGGTTTCGTTGACGGCAAACTCGATGAAGCCCGTGCCGCGACTTCTGGGCTTCGGCGCCAAGGGCTCGCTGATGAGCTTTGGCCAATCCGGTGCAAGCTGGTCTTCCAGCAGGATCAGCGAACGCAGGCCGTCGACCGCGGTCTGCACGGCCGAGCCGGCGCGGAATTGGTCGTTGAAGATCTCCAGCGACAGCGGTCCGGCATAGCCGGTTGCCGCGATCGCCGCCATGAACTCGCCGACCGGCAAGTCGCCCTGGCCGGGAAAGGAGCGGAAGTGCCGGCTCCACGACAAGATGTCGAGCTCGAGCTTCGGCGCGTCCGCAAGCTGGACCAGGAAGATCTTGTCGCCGGGGATCGAGGCCATCGCGCGGACCGGAAAGCCGGGGGCCAGTGCGTGAAAGCTGTCGAGGATGACACCGATCGCGGGGTGATCGGCGCGCCGTACGATTTCCCATGCATCGCGGTAATCGTTGACGTGGCGTCCCCAAGCCAATGCCTCGTAGCCGACCCGCAAAGACCGTTTGGCCGCGCGCTCGCCAAGCTCGCGAAAATCATCCGCGGCGCGGTCGATGCCGCCGAGCGAGGCCGGCGACACGTTGGAGCAGATCAGCAGCAGGTCAGTGCCGAGCTCCTGCATCAGGTCGAACTTGCGCTCGGCGCGGGCAAAGTTGCGCGAACGCTGCGGCTCCGGCATGCCCTCGAAATCGCGGAACGGCTGAAACGCGCAGATCTCGAGATTGAGGTCCTTGCAGAGTTTTGCGATGTCGCGCGGGCCGGCGCCGAACGACAGCAGATCGTTCTCGAAAATCTCGACCGCGTCGAAGCCTGCAGACGCGATGGCGCGGAGCTTCTCGTCAAGGGCGCCGGAGAGAGAGACCGTTGCGATCGAGCGTTTACTCATGCTGCGTTGTCCTCCATCGCGCCGCCCAGGAACAATTGTCCGATGCGGGGATCATTCAATATGCGCTTCGCGCCGTCGATCATCCGGGTCTGGCCGAGCTCGAGCACGATGCCGATGTCGGAAATCTCCAGTGCCGAGCGTGCGTTCTGCTCGATCATCAGAATGGTGACACCGCGGTCGCGCAGGGATTGCAGGATGTCGAAAGTCTGCTGCACCATCAGCGGCGACAGGCCGATCGAGGGCTCGTCGATCAGAACGAGCTTCGGTTCGAGCAGCAGCGAGCGGGCGATTTCGAGCTGTTTCTGCTCGCCGCCGGACAGCGTGGAGGCCTGCTGCGTCGATTTCCGCCGCAGCGCCGGGAACAGGTCGAGCGCGGCCTCGATCCGGCTCCGCAGGTCGATGCCCTTGCCGGCGGAAACTCCGCCGAGCTCGATATTGTGGCGCACCGACAGTTCGGGAAAGATGTTGCGGCCCTGCGGCACGTAGCAGATGCCGGCATTGAGCAGCGCGCGCTGGCCCAAATGGGTGACGTCGCGGCCGGCGAAGTTGATCTTGCCCTCGCGCAGCTTGAGCAGGCCGAAGATCGCCTTGAACACGGTGGACTTGCCGGCGCCGTTCGGGCCGATGATGGTGGTGATGGTGGCCTGCGGCACGGCGAAGGTGGTGCCGTTCAGGATCGTCATCTTGCCGTAGCCGCCGACGAGATTGTGAACCGAGAGGATCGGATCGCTCATGGCTGGTTCCTCAATGTCCTAGATAGGCTTCGATCACGGCGGGGTTCTTTCGGACCTCGTCGGGCCGTCCCATCGCCAGCACCTTGCCTTCCGCCATCACCATCACGCGCGAGCACAGCGACATCACGAATTCCATGTTGTGCTCGATCACGACGAAGGTGGCGTTCTTCTCGCGGTTGATCGCGACCAGGCGGTCCTTCAGGTCAGCGAGCATCGACGGGTTGACGCCGCCGGCTGGCTCGTCGAGCAGCACCAGCCGCGGTCCGCCCATGAAGGCCATGGCGGCGTCGAGCAGTTTTTGCTGGCCATAGGAGAGCCCGCCGGCCGGCTCGTCGGCGAGATGATCGAGCTTGAAAAAGCCGATCATCTGGTTGGCGGCCTCCGTCAGTCCGGCATCGGAGCGGCCGACCAGGCGCGAGGCCATGCTGCCCTGGTGCTCCTGTCCCGCGAGGATCAGGTTCTCGCGCACCGAGAGTTTTGGGAACACCTGCAGGAGCTGGAAGGTGCGGCTGACCCCGAGCTTGTTGAGCTCGGCGGGGCGCAAGCCCGTGACGACCTTGCCGTCGAGCTTGACCTCGCCGCCGCTCGGCGTGAGCTGGCCGAGGATGCAGTTGAACAGGGTCGACTTGCCGCAGCCGTTCGGTCCGATCAGCCCGAGGATCTCGCCTTCGCGGACGTCGAAAGAGACGCCGCCGACGGCGCTGATGCCGCCAAAGTTCTTCTTGATGTCGGTGACTTCGAGGACCGCGCTCATTGCACCGTCTCCAGCCGGGACTTTGCGACGGCGCGCTGGGCGGAGGCCACCTTGGTACGGCGTTCGGCGAGGTAGCGGTCGAGGATTCCCAAGATTCCGGTCGGCGACCAGATCAGCAGCCCCATCACCGCGATCGCGTAGAGCATCAGATAATAGCCCTCGGTGAAACGCAGCCATTCCGGCAACAGCACGGCGATCATCGCGCCGAGGAACGGACCGAGGAAGAAGCCGGCACCGCCGACGATCACCATCATCAGGAGGTCGAGCGAGAGCGACAGGTTGAACGGCACGGGATCGATATATTGCGTCAGCGGCGCATAGAGCGCGCCGGCGACCCCGCCGAGCGCCGAGCCGATCGCGAACGCCATCAGCGTATAGCGGCGCGTGTCGACGCCCAGCGACTGCGCCCGCAGCGGGTTTTCGCGCAGCGCCATGAAGGCGCGGCCCCAGGGCGAGCGGATCAGCCACCACACCGCGAGCGACACGATCGCGAGCGAGCCGAGACAGACATAGTAGAACGGCAGCGGCTTGTTGGCCGCGATGCCGAAGATGTGCGGACGCGGAATGTTGGAGATGCCGTAGATGCCGCCGGTGAGCCAGCTCTCGTTGCGAAACACCAGGAAGGCCAGCGTGGAGAAGGCGAGCGTGACGAAGGCCAGGTAATGGTGCTGCACCCGCAGCGCGGGATAGCCGAGCATCCAGCCGACCGCGAAGCTCAAGGCGATCGCAACGACGATCGCCGCCGGCAGCGGCCAGCCATGGGTGGTCATGATTGCCGCGGCGTAGGCGCCGATGCCGACGAAGGCGCCCTGTGCCAGCGAGACCTGGCCGGCATAACCGAGCGTGAGGTTGAGGCCCATTGCGGCGATGGCCATCACCGCCCATTGGCTCAGGATGAACAGGCCATAGCGGTTGAAGTTCATGGGGACGACGATCAGCGCAGCGATGACGATGAGGCCGAACGCGATCTTGAGAGGTTTGGCGAAGCCACTCATACGGTGCGCTCCTCGGCGCGACCGAGCAGGCCCTGCGGCCGGAACAGGATGACGGCGATCAGGAAGATCATCGGCACGGCGGCGCGGTACTGCGTCGAGACATAGGCGGCCGCGAGATTGTCGAGCACGCCGATCAGGAGACCGCCTGCGATCGCGCCGCGCACCTGATTGAACCCGCCGACGATCGCGGCGATGAAGGCAGCCTGGCCCAGCACCTCGCCGGACGTGAATTTCGCGAGATAAATCGGCGTGATCAACAGCGAGGCGAGAGCGACCAGGAACGCGTTGATCAGGAAGGTCAGGAGAATCATCCGCTCGACCGGAACGCCGATGATGCGCGCCACGGTCGGATTCTGCGCCGCCGCCTGCATCTGGTGGCCGAGCGAGGTGCGGTTGAGAAGCGCGGTCAAGCCGAAGACGGCAACGATAGCGAGGACGAGGACGCCGATGCTTTGCAGCGAGACGGCATGGCCGAGGATGGAGACGTCCCCGGTCGGCACGATTGAGGGGAAGGGTGAGGCTTCGGCGCTGAAGAACTGTTTTGCGGCCTCCTTGAGGCCGATCGCGAGCGCCATGGTCGCGATCGCGAGCGGCAGCACGCCGTGACGCATCATCGGATCCACCAGCAGCATCTTGAAGGCGAGGCCGAGCAGGAGCATCGAGAGCAGGATACCGAGGATGATCGCGAGCCAGAACGGCGCGCCGGCATGCATCGCCGCCAGCATCAGGAACGCCGGCAGCATCACGAACTCGCCTTGCGCGAAATTGATGGTCTGCGAGGTCTGCCACAGCAGCGTGAAGCCGACCGCGACCAGCGCATAGATCGCGCCGGTGGCAAGTCCCGCGACCAGAAGATCGAACAGATTGGACATTTTCCCCTCTCGGCGCGCTGTCTTCTCCCTCTCCCCACTCTCTTTCTTCTCCCTCCCCCCATTCTTACGGGAGAGGGAGACGAAAGATCTCGCTCCGCAAGAAGCGAGCGAAGGGCAAAGACCTCACTTCACCTTCGGCAGCACCTGTTTCACGACCTGCTTGCCTTCGACCACTTCGACCAGAAAGCTCTGGCGATCGATGTCACCGGTGTCGCTGAAGGAGACGTCCATCAGGATGCCCGGCTCGTCCGCGGCCTTGATGGTCAGGCCGTGCAGCGTGTCGGCGAACGCCTTGGAATCGACCTTGCCCATCTTGTCGGTGGCGGCCTTCACCATGTAGACCGCGAGATAGCCTTTCAGCCCGTTATGGTCGGGCACGTAATTGTACTTCTTCGCGAACTTGTCGCGAAAGGCCTTGATCAGGTCGACCGGCGCATCGGTGGTGAGGCCGACATGGCCGCGCGCGCCGTTGGCGGCATCGCCCGCAAGCTCGATCACCTTCTGACCGATCAGCGTGGTCTCGCCCATCAGCGGCGCGGTGACGCCCTGGCGCTTCAGCTCCTTGAGGATGCGCGCGCTCTCTTCCTCGTTCAAATAGACGAACACGGCGTCGGGATTGGCGGCCTTGATCTTGCCGACGTCGGCGGCGAAATCGGCCTGGCCCGCCTCGGTGGAGAGATCGGCGACGACCTTGGAGCCGAGCCGGTCGAGCTCCTTGACGACGACATCGCGACCGCCGCGGCCAAAGTCATTGTTGACCCAGACGACGGCGACCGACTTCGCCTTCATGTCGTCGTGAATGTATTTGGCGACCTTCGGCATCGACGATTGCTGGCCGAACGAGGTGCGGAACAGGAATTTGTTTCCGCCTTGCGTCAGCTCGGCGGCTTCGCCGCCCATGATCTGCGCGATGCCGGCCTCGGCCGCCAGCGGCGCCGTCACCTTCACGGACCCGGAATAGCCGGGTCCGAGCAGCACATAGGGCTCGGCGTCGAGCGCCTTTTGCACCTGCGCGCGCGCGACGCCCGGGTTGGATTGCGAGTCCGCATGAGTGACTTCGAGCTTGCGGCCGAGCACGCCGCCCTTGGCGTTGATCTCCTCGATCGCGAGGTCGATGCCGTTCTTCCAGTTGGTGCCGACGGTGGCGCCGCCGCCGGACAGCTCGGCGACGTCGGCGAGCTTGATCGCCTGGGCGTGGACACCGGTTGCGGTCGCGAATGCAAGCAGGGCGCCTGCCAGAATGGTCGATTTCATGGTCTCTCCTCCGATTTCTTTGATGTTACGCGCGGCCTTGTGTCCGGCCGCTTCGGTTACGCTGCGTGATAGGCCGGGCTTCGTGCCGCCATCACCTCGTCGAATGCCTCTCCCATGATCTCGGTGGATGGGGCAAGGCCAGTGAACAGTTCGAAAGCGTCGGCGGCCTGGTAGATCGCAAGCTCCCGGCCGGTCATGATCCGTGCGCCCTTGGCTTGGGCAGCCGCCAGCAGCGGCGTGATCAGCGGTGAGTAGACGGCGTCGGCGACCCACAGGTTTTGACGCAACAGCGTCGGCGCGACCGGCGTTTCCCGGTTCGGCAGCATGCCGACCGGCGTGCCGTTGACGAGGCCCGTTGCGCCGTCGAGCGCGTCCTCGACGCTCGCGGCGACCCTGGCGCCACCCTGCTTGACGAGCAGTGCGGCGAGTTTTTCGGCGCGTGCCGGCTCGCTGTCGAAGATGCGGATGTCGGCCACGTCAAGGCTCGCCAGCGCAAACGCGATCGCCTTGCCGACGCCGCCGGTGCCGATCACGGCGACCGCGTTTCCAGAGGCCGCCAGCAGCGGCGCGACTGCGCGCGCAAAGCCAGTCGTGTCGGTGTTGTGGCCGATCAGCCGGCCGTTGCTGACGACGACGGTGTTGACCGCCCCCATCGCGGCCGCACCCGGTGCCAGTTCATCGAGCAGCGGGACCACTGCCTCCTTGTAGGGAAAAGTGACGTTGACGCCGGCAAAGCCGAGGCGCCGCACGCCTTCCAGCATCAGCCGGAGCCCGGCCGCATCGGCGCCGGCCACTTCGATGAGCTGGTAATGTCCGCGCAGGCCAAGCCCCTCCGCGGCGCGCTCATGCATGGCAGGGGAGGCGGAATGCGCGATGGGTGCGCCGATCAGGCCGGTCAGGAGCTTTTTGGATGCGGCAGGTCCGCGCTTTGACATGGTTCGCTATCGTCTCGTTGGGAGCGTTTGGTCCCGGCCATTAGCGGGGAAATCCGCCCAATTCCAAGGGGCTTCCACCACGGACGATAGCCTTTCCTCGGCCTAACACAATTACCCTTTTGTCCTGCAAACCTAACGTAATGTTATCTCTTCCGCCGTGGCGGCGCGGCCTTGCTTTTGCTCCGCGACGGCTCGACCGCGCGCATCTCCGCGCGCAGGGCCTCGATGAAATACTCGACATGAAGCGACAGCGGCGCGCCGCGCTTCACCGCGATATAGGTGTCGAATCGCGTCGGCTCGGTGATCTTGATAAGCTCGATGCCGGGATAGCCGCCATGGGCCACCGTGAACTGGTCTATGATGGCGATGCCGAGCCCCGCCTTCACCAGCGCGCAGACCGTGGTGCCGAAGCGGGCGCGGATGGTGATGTTGTACTCGAGGCGGTGGCGCGCGAAGATCTCGGCCATGATCCGCCCGTAGGGATCGTTGGGATCGATGCCGATCAGCGGATAGCGGGTGATCTCGGCGGCGGAGACCTGCTTGCGGCCGGCGAGCTCGTGGCCCGGCGGCACGATGCAATAGAGCTCGCCGGAGGCGAGCGGCATGAAGTCGAGTCCGGAATGCTCCAGGCGGTAGCTCATCGCCACGCACTCGCCGCGGCCGAGCATGAGATAGTCGATGGCTTCCTCGAGCTTGAGGATGTTGATGTCGATGCCCAAATCCGGATAGCGCCGCCGGACCCGCTCGATTGCGCGCGGCACCATGACTTGCGAAATGCTCGGCACCGAGCCGATTCGCAACTCCGACAATCCGCCGCGTCCGATCTTGGAGATGATCTCGGAGAGGTCGTCGACCTTCTTGTAGACGCCGTTGATCTGCTCGAAGATGTTCTCGGCTTCCGGCGTCGGGAAATAGCGGCCGTTCTGGCGCTGAAAGAAGCGGATGCCGAGCGAGCGCTCGGTGTATTTGACGAGGCGGCTGATGCCCGGTGCCGAAACGTTCAGCAGCTTCGCCGCGCCGCCGATCGTGCCCGTCACCATCACGGCACGGATCACTTCAACCTGGCGCAGCGTCATCATGTCTTGGGCATCCAAAAGATAATCGTCGTCGGCGCTGCCTTTCCCTCTCCCCTTGTGGAGGCGGGTGGACCGCCGCGATAGGGCGAGACGGGTGAAGGGTTCTCTCCCCGCGCGAGCCTCGCGCATTTGAACGCGTGGAAACAACCCCTCATCCGGCGCCATAGCCGATCCGAAGCATCGGCGTTTTGTTTTAAGAACGGCGGCCGAAGGCCACCTACGCCACTTCTCCCACAAGGGGAGAAGGAAGGAAACATTCGCGTTCGGTTGTTCGGTTCAGATCAGAGCAAGCCATGGCACCGAACGGACCGTTCGTGCGCTCACAGCAATTGCGTGCTAGCTCGCCGGTCCGTCCGGCGAGGCGCTCTCGGCCGGCTTGCTGCGCTCGCTTTGCAGCACCCCGCGCGCGAACTCGATGATCTTCTGCTTGTTTGCCGTTTCGCGGACGGCGAAAAATACGCGGTTGAGTTCCAGGCCGAGCACGCTGTTGAGGGCGATGTCCTCGTCTTCCATCGTGGTTTCCCCGCTTCAGACATTATAGGTGTAACTTGACGTCACTTCTTCCACAAGTAGATTAAGCCTTCGGGGTCAAAGGGATACCGGGAAACTACGGAAGCGCTGAATTGAGGCAGTCGCCAGGACGTGCTATAGCGATAACGAGGGTCAGGAAACGCACCGATGTCCGCCGTGGATTATGGCCGGGAAGCGCTCGACTTCATTGAGGGGCTTGGAGCCTATACCAAGGTTCCGGACGCCATGGATGCGCTTGCGACCGCGTTCGGGCGCTACGGCTTCGAGCACATCATCGTAACCGGCTTGCCGAATCCCGATCAGCGTTTTTCCCAGATGGTGCTCGCCAAGAAGTGGCCGGCGGAGTGGTTCAGCCTCTATACCCAAAAAGGCTACGACCGCGTCGATCCCGTGATCCGCAAATGCCGGCAGACGGTGAACCCTTTCGAGTGGTCCGAGGCGCCGTACGATCCGGAGCTGGAGCCGGGCGCGGTGGAGGTGATGCGGCGCGCTGCCGATTTCCGTATGTCGCGCGGCTTCGTCGTGCCGATCCACGGATTGACCGGCTACGAGGCCGGCGTCTCGCTCAGTGGCGTTCACCTCGATCTCAATGCGCGCAGCAAGCCGGCGCTGCACCTGATCGGCATGTACGGCTTCGATCACATTCGCCGCTTGCTCGATCCGGCGCCGCATCGATCGATGCGCCTTACCCCGCGCGAGCGCGAGGTGCTCGCCTGGGCCTCGCAGGGCAAGTCGGCTTGGGAAATCGGCGAGATCCTGCACATCACGCAGCGCACCGCCGAAGAGCATCTCGCAACTGCCGCGCGCAAACTTGGTGCCGTCAACCGGACGCATGCGGTTGCGATCGCAATCCGCCACAGAATCATCACCCCCTGAAATCCGCGCCTACTGGGAAATTTCCCAATAGTCTCTTTGGCCGTTTTCCGTGAGTGTTCCCCTTATTTCGAACAATGGGGGAATAAATGATTCATGTGATTTCTGCCGCCAACCGGCACCTCTACGAGGACGTTCTCGAGCAACATTTCAGGGTGCGTCACGAGATTTTTGTCGAGGAGCGGAAATGGGAGGCGCTGCGCAAGCCCGATGGCCGCGAGGTCGATACCTACGACAATGAGGACGCGGTCTACCTGCTGGCGCTCGAAACTCGCCGGGTGCTCGGCGGCTCCCGCCTCTATCCTACCACCAAGCCGACGATGATGAGCGAGGTCTTCCCGCATCTCGCCGCGGTGCGCGGTTGCCCCTCGAACCCGCTGGTATGGGAGTGGTCACGTTTCTTCGTTTCGCGCGAGCGCCGCGACGGCGCGTTCAATTGGCAATTGATGGCAGCGGCGCAGGAGTTCTGTCTCGATCAGGGCATCGAGCGTCTCTCTCTTGTGATGGAGACCTGGTGGCTGCCGCGCTTCCACGAGATCGGATTCATCGTCACGCCGCTGGGATTGCCGGCGCTGGTCGAAGATTCCTGGACGATGGCGGCCACGATCGAGATCCGTCAGGAGTCGCTGGATGCCGTGTGTGACCGTATCGGGACGACAAACGTCGTCCAACAGGACGGTCCGCGTATCGATTGCATCGCCCTTGCCAACCTCTGCGGCCTCGCTGCCGCGCAACGAAAGAGCGCCTGAGATGTCGAACATGATGCGGGACAGCCAGATCATGGCGCAGATCAAAGACGAAAATCTCGGCTACATGTCCGACATGGCGCTCGAACTCGCGCAGATGGCGGAAGACACCGGATTGGCGACGCTCGCCTATCTGTTCCGGATGGCGGCGCTGGAGGCCTCGACGGCCAACAGCGTGCTTGCCGAGCCGGATGAGCTTCCCCGGCAGATGACGTCGCACTAGGCGTCTCCATCACACGTTGCGACGAATTCACACCCTCTCTCCGGCAACGGAGGGAGGGTGATCCGTTTGGGTGCGGCAGGTTGACCCATCCTGCGCGGCAGTCTTCTTGCAAGGCTGATTGCGGGGCCGGGATCGATCGCATGCATCGGCATGCAACAAAGTGCATGTTGGGTGTCGAATCGCTCTTGCCTCGGAACGATACTGCCATTACCCATTTTTCCGCCTTGTACAGGCAGGGGGAGCTCTTTCACTGATGGCGACCGTGTTCGAACATCGGCGCGAACCTGCGTGCGCCTGAAAGAGTTTTGATGCTGCTCGTCGTCGAACAGTTCTTGAACGGTTTGCAGTTCGGCCTGCTGCTGTTCCTGCTCGCCGCCGGCCTGACGCTGGTGTTCGGGATCATGGATCTCGTCAACCTCGCGCACGGCTCGCTCTACATGATGGGCGCCTATTTCGCCGCGACCTTCGCAGCCTGGACCGGCAGCTTTCTGCTCGGTGCGCTGCTGGCGCTCGGTGCAACCCTCGTGCTCGGTATCGTGCTCGAGATGACCGCGCTGCGGCACCTCTACGGACGCGACCATCTCGACCACGTGCTCGCGACCTTCGGCCTGATCCTGTTCTTCAATGAAGCCGTGCGGCTGATCTGGGGGCCGGCCGGGCTTGCGCTGCCGCTGCCGGCCTGGCTCACCGTGCCGGTGCCGATCCTGCCCGGCATTCACTATCCCGCTTATCGCCTCGCCATCATCGTCGTGGCGCTGCTGGTTGCGCTGTTGCTCTATCTCGGCGTGATGCGTACCCGCATCGGCATGCTGATCCGGGCCGGCGCGTCCAATCGCGAGATGATCGGCGCGCTCGGCATCAACATCAAGCTGCTCTACACCCTGGTGTTCGGCCTCGGTGCCGCGCTCGCTGGTCTTGCCGGGTTGATGCAGGCGCCGATCCTCACCGTGCAGATCGGCATGGGCGAGAACATCCTGATCCTCGCCTTCGTCATCATCGTGATCGGTGGCATCGGTTCGATCCGGGGTGCGTTCCTGGCCGCGATCTTCGTCGGCATGATCGACACGCTCGGCCGCGCCTTCCTGCCCAATTTGTTGCGGCAGGTGCTGAGCGGCGCTGCTGCTTCCACTGCCGCGCCCGCGCTGTCGTCCATGCTGATCTATCTGCTGATGGCGGTCGTGCTGGTGGTGCGTCCGGAGGGGCTGTTTCCGGCCAACCGTCGATGAAGACTTTCACTGTAGCTAAGGCCGTCACGGCCCTGATGCTGGCGGGCCTCGTGCTGCTTCCGCTCTATTCGCAAGTCTCCGGCAACATCTTCATCCTGACGCTGTTCACCCGCATCGTCATCCTGGCGCTAGCGGCCGCGAGCCTCAACCTCATCATGGGTTTTGGCGGCATGATGAGCTTTGGTCACGCCGCCTATCTCGGCATCGGCGGTTACGCGGTCGGCATGCTGGCGCAGGAAGGCGTCGGAAGCGGCTTCATCCAGTTTCCGGTCGCGCTCGCGGCCTCCGCGACTTACGCCGTCGTGATCGGCGCGCTCTCGCTTCGCACGCGTGGCGTTTACTTCATCATGATCACGCTCGCTTTCGCGCAGATGGCCTATTACGTCGCCTCGGGGCTGGCGCGTTACGGCGGCGATGACGGCCTCACCGTCTATAAGCGCAGCGACTTCTCCGGGCTGATCAACCTGTCGAACCGCACGCAGTTCTACTATCTCTGCCTAACCTGCCTGTTCGGCGTGGTCTTCCTGATCTGGCGCATTGTCAATTCGCGCTTTGGCCTCGTCCTGCAGGGCCTGCGCTCCAACGAGCAGCGCATGCAGGCGATCGGCTTTCCCTCGAAACGCTACCAGTTGGTCTGCTTCGTCATCTCGGGCATGATGTGCGGCCTCGCCGGCGCGCTGCTCGCCAACAACACCGATTTCGTCAGCCCGGCCGCGATGTACTGGACCCGTTCCGGCGACCTCATGGTGATGGTGATCCTCGGGGGCATGGGCACGCTGTTCGGTCCGGTCATCGGCGCGGTGGTGTATTTGCTGCTGGAAGAGTTCTTGTCGCAGCTCACCGAATATTGGGCGCTGATCATGGGCCCGCTGCTGCTGCTGATCGTGCTGTTCGGCCGCGGCGGCATCATGGGCCTGCTCGGGAGGCTCAATCGTGGCTGAGCCGCTGCTCCGTGTCGACAGGCTGGTGCGCCGCTTCGGCGGCATCATTGCGACGGACAACGTCTCGCTCGACGTCGCGGCAGGCGAGCTGCACGCCATCATCGGCCCGAACGGCGCCGGCAAGACCACGCTGATCAGCCAGCTCACCGGGCATCTGGAGCCGCATTCCGGCAGCGTCTCGCTGGCGGGGCGCGACATCACCTATCTGCCAGCCTATCGCCGCTGCGCGCTGGGCCTGGCACGTTCGTTCCAGATCACCTCGCTGCTGCTTGATTTCACCGCCGCCGATAATGTCGCGCTCGCGGCGCAGGCGCATGCTGGCACCTCATTCCGATTCTTCGCCGATGCACGCAAGGAGAAGGACCTGCGCGATGCCGCGCATGCCGCGCTCGACCGCGTCGGTCTCGCCCATCGTGCCGACGTCCTGGTGTCCAGGCTCAGCCATGGCGAGCGTCGCCAGATCGAGCTGGCGGTTGCGCTGGCAAGCAAGCCAAAGCTTTTGCTGCTCGACGAGCCGATGGCGGGCCTCGGCGTCACCGAGTCCCAGCGCATGGTGCAGCTGCTCCAGGAGCTGCGCAAGGAGGTCTCGATCGTGCTGGTCGAGCACGACATGCCGGCGGTGTTTGCGCTCGCCGACCGCATCTCCGTGCTGGTCTATGGCCGCGTCATCGCCTCCGGCGATCCGGCCGCGATCCGGGCGAACGAGGACGTCAAGCGCGCCTATCTCGGCGAGGCGCATGTGGTGACGCACCATGTCTGAAAAAGGGATGGGTGACACGCTGCTCGAGGTCGACGGCATCGAGACCTGCTACGGCCTGTCCCAGGTGCTGTTCGGCCTGTCGCTGTCGGTCAAATCAGGCGAGATGGTCTCGCTGATGGGCCGCAACGGCATGGGCAAGACCACGACCATCCGCTCGATCATGGGCCTGACGCCGGCGCGCGCAGGCAGCATCCGCTTCGCAGGCTCGGAAGTGCGGACGCAGCCGTCCTATCGGATAGCGCAACTCGGTGTCGGCCTCGTCCCCGAGGGGCGGCAGATCTTCCCGAACCTCACCGTGCGCGAAAACCTGGTCGCGGCCGCCGCCGATCGTTTCGACAGCCGCAACCCCTGGACGCTGGCGGCGATCTACGTGATGTTTCCGCGCCTGGCCGAGCGCGCTTCCAACATGGGCAACCAGCTCTCCGGCGGCGAGCAGCAGATGCTCGCGATCGGCCGCGCGTTGATGACCAACCCGAAGCTCCTCATCCTGGATGAAGCGACCGAAGGTTTGGCGCCCCTGATACGCGAAGAGATCTGGAGCTGCCTGTCGCTGCTCAAGAGCCGGGGACAATCGATCCTGGTCGTCGACAAGAACGTCGACCACCTTGCCCGCATCTGCGACCGCCATACCATCATCGAGCGCGGCAAGACGGTGTGGAGCGGCACCTCGGACGAGCTACTGGCTGAGCCGGATCTGCAGCACAAATATCTGGGGATTTGAGGCTCCGCTCTCTCCCGTCATTGCGAGCGTAGCGAAGCAATCCAGACTGTTTCTGATGTGACAGTCTGGATTGCTTCGTCGCAAGAGCTCCTCGCGCTGACGGGAGAGAGCCGAGGTCAAAACACCTCGAAATATTCCTTGTGCTCCCAGTCGGTCACTTCGGACAGGAAGCGGTCGATCTCGGCATTCTTGATGTGGGTGTAGTAATCGACGAACTCAGCCCCGAGCTTTTCCCGGAAGAACGGATCGTCCTTCAGTGCGCTGACCGCATCGCGCAGCGACTTCGGCAAGAGCGGCGCCTTGGTTTCGTAGGGCGTGTCGGCCGACGGGCCGGGATCAAGCTTGCGGTCGACGCCGTCGAGGCCGGAGAGAATCTGCGAGGCCATGTAGAGATAGGGATTGGCGGCGGGCTCGCCGATGCGGTTTTCCAGGCGCGTGGCGGCGTCGCCGGCAGCGCCGAGCACGCGGATCATCACGCCGCGATTGTCGCGGCCCCAGATCGCGCGGTCCGGCGCCAACGAATAGGAGCGGTAGCGCTTGTAGCCATTGATGGTCGGGGTGGTGAACACGGTCGACGCGCGGGCGTGGTCGAGCAGGCCGGCAAGCCAGGCGCGGCCGAACGCGCTGAGCGGCTCGCCGCCGTCTTTGGCCATGAACTGGTTCTCGCCGCTCGCGCGTGAGACCACCGATTGGTGCAGATGCCAGCCGCTCGCGAACAGGTTCGGCAGCTTCGGCCGGCACATGAAGGTGGCGTGATAACCGTGGCGGTGCGCGATCTGCTTCACGGCGGAGCGAAACAGCACCATGTTGTCGGCGGGCTCCAGCCCCTTCGTCGGCGCGAAGGTGAATTCGCACTGGCTCGGCCCGAACTCGACCTCGATCGAGCGCAAAGGCAATCCGAGCGCAACGATGTCACGGCGCAGGATCTCCAGCACCGGCTCCATCTGGTCGAAGCGCTGCTCGGTGAGATATTGATAGCCGTGGCTGAGCAGGCTCACCGAAGGCGGCGTGCCGGGCTGGCCGGCATCTTCCGGGCGCATATGCGGATCGTCGAGCTTGAAAATGTGGAATTCGACCTCGAGCCCCGCCACGAAATCATGGCCGCGGCTTGCGAGCTCGCCGAGCACCTTGCGATAGAGCCCGCGTGTCGCGAACGGGACGGGACGGCCGTCGTTGAAATAGAGGTCGCAGAGAACCCAGCCGGTGGTCGGCGCCCAGGGCAAAACGCGAAACGTCGTGGGATCCGCGACCATCAGCACGTCGGCCGCGCCCTCCATTTCCTTCATGCCGAAGCCGCCGCCCGACGTGAACACCGGAAACACCGTGCGGTGCGAGGTGTCCTTGGCGAGCATGGTGGTGGTGATGGAGCAGCCGCTTTCGAGCGACGCAAGCGCCTCCGATGCAATGATGGTCTTGCCGCGCAGAATGCCGTGCTGGTCCGGGAAGGCGAGGCGGATGACATCGAGGTTCTTCTCCTCGACGATGCGGCGCATGCGCAATGCAGCGTCCTTCTGCTCATCCGACCACAGCGCATGACGCGCGACGAAAGTCACTTTTTCACTCCTCTATCCGTGAGAGGCGAAGCATGCGCTACATTCTCCGTCATTGCGAGCGTAGCGAAGCAATCCAGGATCCCTCCGCAGAGACAGTCTGGATTGCTTCGCTTCGCTCGCAATGACGAAGGAGGGACCTGCATTCTGCGCTACTCCGCCGCCGTCAGCCGATGCACGTTGTCCGCGATCTCCTTCGGCACCGGCGCCGTCCACGGCGCGTTGCGGCGGCGCTTGACGTCGACTCCCATCCAGTAAATCTCCCAGCCTCGTGTCGGCCCGATGCCGTCCATGGTCGCCGGGCCCTGGATCGAACGTGCGGTGGTCTCGTCGAGATGCAGCATCGGCTTCTCGCCGCCTGCGACCTTCTCGATCTCCTGCCGCAGCAGGCGGCGGTATTGCACGATGGCCTTGTCGCTCGTGCCGAGGTGCTCCCTGGTTCGGTCCTGGATCGCGCCCATCGATTCCACCGCCCACTGGTCGTGGACGTTGATGTCGGTGCCCATGCCGGTATAGGTCGCCGTCTGCTGCTCGTGCGGATCGAAACCGTAATCGTTGGTCCTGTTCTTGCGCGATTTGTAGTCCGGCAGCTCATAGAGCTCGAGCCGCTGGTCGCGCATCTTCTTCTTGTCCACGGCATTCGTGTAGCTGGTGAAGATCGCGTACCAGTAGCAGTTCTCGTCGTCGACCGGCACGTGCCACTGCGTGATCGTCATCTCCGTGCTCATGGGGATGACGAAGCCATGCGGGAAGAGCTGGTTGGTGACGCGCACATGGGTGCGCTCCTCGTCGATCTCGCGCAGCGCGATCAACCGGAGGCCGTATTCGGTGTGCTCGACATTGATGATCGGACGATCGTATTCGCGCAAAATTTTCGTCATCGGCAGGTCGCTTCCCGCAGATGCGCCACGGAACTGTTTGCCGTAGGCGGTGGAGGTGTCCTCGTCCTCGAAGAAGCGATGCAGGTAGGAGGCGTGCGCGGGATCGATGCCGACTTCGAGCGCCTGCAACCAGTTGCAGGCCATGTGCCCCTTGAATGCGAAGGTGTGCGTGCCGGGCGCGACGAAACAATCGAGCTCGGGAAATGCCGGCGGCTCGCCCTCGCCGAGATAAGCCCAGAGGATGCCGCTCTTCTCCACCACGGGATAAGAGCGCTGGCGGATGTTCTGGCAGAGCTTTGAGTCTTTCGGCTCCGCCGGCGTCTCGATGCATTGCCCAGTGGCGTCGAACAGCCAGCCATGGAAGGCGCAGCGCAGGCCGCCATGCTCGAGCCGTCCGAAGGCGAGATCGGCGCCGCGATGCGCGCAGTGCCGATCGATCAGGCCGTAACGCCCGGTCTCGTCGCGGAACAGCACCAAATTTTCGCCGAGCAATCTGACGGGACGGATCGGTCTATCGCCGTCGAGCTCATCCACCAGCGCCGCCGGCTGCCAGTAGCTCCGCATCAGCTTTCCGCAGGGGTCCTTTGGACCAGTGCGGGTGATCAGGTCGTTCTGCTCCTGGCTCATCATGGCGAGTGCATCCTTTGTGGAGTGGCGTTTGTTCGCCTATTGAACGAATGGGCGAATTATGACATGCCTTGATCCGGCAGCAAGCAATATTTTGCAGGACTGACCCGACACCCATGCCCAAGCTGAAGCGAAGCGAGAGTGACGAGCGCGCGACGGATTTCGTCGAGAGCCTCGATCGCGGGCTGCGCCTGCTGCAATGCTTCGGCACCACGGCCGGCCCGATGACGCTCAGCGATCTCGCCCGTGCCGCGGCGCTTCCACGCGCCACCGCGCGGCGCATGCTGTTCACGCTTCAGCGCGGCGGCTTTGTCAGCGGCGACGGCAAGCTGTTCTCGCTGACGCCACATGTGCTGACACTGGCCGCGTCCTATCTGCGGTCGAGCCAGCTCGTCACCGTCCTGCAACCGGTGCTCGACCGCGTCGCGACAGCGGCCAACGAAATCGCCTCGCTCGCGGTGCTCGACGGCGATGAGGTCGTATTCATCGCGCGTAGCAGTCCGGCGCGGATGTTTTCAGGTGGGCTGGACATCGGTTACCGCCTGCCGGCCTTCTGCACCTCGGTGGGCCGCGTCATGCTCGGTCAGCTCGACGATGCCGAGCTTGCCGCGCGCCTGACGGCGACGAAGCGCGAAGCGCTGACGCCGCAGACGGTAACCGATCCCAAGGCATTGCTCGCGCGCATCGTTGCCGACCGCGCGCAAGGTTACGCGCTGGTCGATCGCGAGGCCGAGCCGCATTTCCGCTCGATCTCGGTCCCCGTCCGCCGCTACGACGACGTGATCGTCGCTGCGATCAACATGGGCGCCCATGTCGACCGCGTGCCGGCGCAGGAATTGATCGGTCGCTTCCTGCCATTGTTGCGTGAGGGCGCGGAGGCGGTGCGGTCGCAACTGTTGTAGCCTGGCTACCGGTTGCGCATCCAGTCGGCGAGGCCGGACAACGCCTTGTCGAGGTCCTGCCGCGCCGCGGCGTCCACAACGGTCTCCTCGAGCGCGCCGCGCATGCAGAGCATCCACGCGTCGCGCTCGGCATCGCCGATGGCAAAGCCGATGTGGCGCTGGCGCAGCCGTGGATGGCCCTTCTCGACCGAGTAGAGTTTCGGGCCGCCGGTCCACTCAGTGAGATAGCGCTTCAGCACATCCCTGATGAGGCCGAGGTCGTCCGCATGCATTGCGCGGATGATCTTCGCCTCCGGCAGCGTATCCATCCGCTCATAGAAGCGATCGACCAGTCGGTTGATCGTGGCGCTGCCGCCGATCCGCTCGAACATGGAGATTACGACGTCGCTGTCGGTCATGGGAGTTCGGACCTACAGCGCCACGCTGCGTAGCCCAAAGCTGCGCGCCTCGTTTTGCAGCACCGGCCGCACCGCATCGATCAGCCTTGCCGCGGCGGCATCGACGGAGAGTCCCGCCGTGTCTACCACCGCCGTCGCGCGCGCATACAGCGGCTCGCGGCTCAAGAGGATGTTGCGCAGCTCTGCCATAGCTGAGCGGTCGTCGGCCATCGGGCGCAAATCGCCTTGGCGGCGGACGCGGGCCATGTGCTCCTCGGGTTCGGCCTTCAGCCAGATCGTGTAGAACGACGACAGGATCTGGTCGAAGGTCAAGGGCTCCGAGACGATGCCGCCGCCGGTCGCGAGCACCATCAGCTCGTTGCGCGCGAGCAGCTGTTGCAGCGCCGCCTGCTCCATGCGGCGAAAGCCTTCCTGGCCGTAGAGCGCGATGATCTCGGCGACCGAGAGGCCGTTCTGCTGCTCGACCTCCTTGTTGAGCTCGACAAAACTCCAGCCGACCTTCTTCGCCAGCATCCGCCCAAGCGTCGATTTGCCGGCGCCGCGCAGGCCGATCAGTGCGATGCCGCAGAACGGCGCGCGCCGCGGCGCGGAGGCACTGCCGCCCGCGAGCAGATCCTTGGCTTGCGCGATCTGCGCCGGTGTCGCCTTGCGCAGGAGATCGCGAAACATCTGCCAGTCCGGGGTCGGATCGGCCGAGGGAAGCAGGTCTTCGAGATGCGCGCCCATCGCGTCAGAGACGCGGCGCAGCAGCACGATGGACACATTGCCCTTGCCGCTTTCGAGCTGCGCGATGTAGCGCTCCGATATTCCTGATACCTTGGCGAGCACCTTGCGCGACATGCCGCGTAGCGCGCGCATGTTGCGCACGCGCTGGCCGAGCTGTTCGAGAAATCGGGATTCGGCGTCGGGACTGTTAGTCATGGACTACGGATCATGGGCCTGCTTGAACGGATGTCTTCTTTTAAAGAGGTCCTGCGGCGCGTATTAATGAAACATAGTGCCTGCTGGCATTGACAGCAAGCCGATGCGGTGTCTTTCTATGAATTATAATTCTAAATTCAGGGGAGAAGTCCGTGAGCGAGGGATCCTATAACGCGGTGACCTGGCTGCTCGATCGGAACGTCGAGGAGGGACGCGGCAACAAGCTCGCCTTCGACGACACCGTCTCACGGCTCACCTATGGCGAGCTCCAGCGGGAAACGCGGCGCGCCGCCAACATGCTGCGCCGGCTCGGTGTCCGCCGCGAAGAGCGCGTGGCGATGATCATGCTGGATACGGTCGACTTCCCGATCGTGTTTCTGGGCGCGATCCGCGCCGGCATCGTGCCGGTACCGCTCAACACGCTGCTGACGTCAGATCAATACGCCTACATCCTCGCCGATTGCCGCGCACGCGTGCTGTTCGTCTCGGAAGCGCTCTATCCCGTCATCAAGGACGTCGTCGGCCGCATGCCGGATCTCGAGCATGTCGTGGTCTCCGGCGCCAAGCAGAACGGTCACAAGCAGCTCGCCGAGGAGATTGCGGACGAGAGCGACCGGTTCACCACCGCTGCGACGCATCCGGATGAGCCGGCGTTCTGGCTCTACTCGTCAGGCTCGACCGGCATGCCCAAGGGCGTGCGTCACATCCATTCGAACATGCAGGCGACCGCGGAAACTTATGCGAAGCAGGTGCTCGGCATCCGCGAGAACGACGTTTGTCTTTCCGCGGCAAAGCTGTTCTTCGCCTATGGTCTCGGCAATGCGTTGACCTTTCCGATGTCGGTCGGCGCCACCGTGGTACTCAACGGCGAACGGCCGACGCCGGCGCGCATGTTCGATCTGATGAACCGCTACAATCCCTCGATCTTCTACGGCGTGCCGACCCTGTTCGCGGCGATGCTCAATGACGAGGCGATGAAGAGCGAGCGCGGCGGCGGCGCCTTGCGCATCTGCACCTCTGCCGGCGAGGCGCTGCCGGAATCCGTCGGCAACAACTGGAAATCGCGCTTCGGCGTCGACATCCTCGATGGCGTCGGCTCGACCGAGCTGTTGCACATCTTCCTGTCGAACGCGCCCGGCGACATCAAGTACGGCTCCTCCGGCAAGCCAGTGCCGGGCTACGCGGTGCGGCTCGTCAACGAGGCGGGACAGGATGTCGCCGACGGCGAGGTCGGCGAACTGCTGGTCGATGCGCCTTCCGCCGGCGAGGGCTACTGGAACCAGCGCCACAAGAGCCGCCGCACGTTCGAGGGACCATGGACCCGCACCGGCGACAAATATGTCAGGGATGCCGAGGGCCGCTACACCTTCTGCGGCCGCGCCGACGACATGTTCAAGGTCTCCGGCATCTGGGTCTCGCCCTTCGAGGTCGAGAGCGCGCTGATTACGCATCCAGCCGTGCTGGAAGCCGCGGTCGTGCCCGAAGCCGATCCGGAAGGTCTGCTGAAGCCGAAGGCCTTCGTCGTGCTGCGCCCGGGCGCGACGACGACGGGCCTGCAGGAGATGCTCAAGGACCACGTCAAGCAGAAGATCGGCCCATGGAAATATCCGCGCTGGATCGACGTGGTGGACTCGCTGCCGAAGACGGCGACGGGCAAGATCCAGCGGTTCAAGCTGCGGGACGGGACGAATTGACAACAGGTCGTCATGGCCGGGCAAAAGTGCGAAGCGCGTCTTGAGCAAAGCGTCTCGGCCATCCACGCGCGACCGCGATTGAGGAGCGACGTGGATGCCCGGGTCAAGCCCGGGCATGACGACGGAGAAGGACGGACGAAGAAATGACTCTCACTCCCACCGGCTTCCTCAGCATCGGCAACGCCAGCCTCGAATACAAATGGCTGGCGCCGCAATCCGCCGATGCACCCACCATCGTCATGCTGCACGAAGGCCTCGGCTCCGTCGGCTTCTGGGGTGACTTCCCGGAAAAACTGCAGCAGGCAACCTCTGCCGGCATCTTTGCCTATTCGCGTGCAGGCTATGGCCAATCGAGCCCGGTCACGTTGCCGCGGCCGCTCGACTACATGCAGCGCGAGGCCCTGGACGTGCTGCCGAAGATCCTCGACGCGATCGGCTTCAGGCGCGGCCTGCTGCTCGGCCATTCCGACGGCGCGTCGATCGCGACGATCTATGCCGGCGCGCATCAGGATCATCGCCTGAACGGCCTCGTGCTGATCGCGCCGCATTTCATCGTCGAGGACATCTCGGTGAAGTCGATTGCGGACATCAAGACCACCTTCGAGACCACCGACCTGAAGGCAAAGCTCGCGCGCTGGCACAGCGACGTCGACAACGCCTTCTACGGCTGGAACGCCGCCTGGCTCGATCCGAAATTCCGCGACTGGGATATCTCGGAATGTCTCGCCTATATCCGCGTTCCTGTCCTGATCCTTCAAGGCGTGGACGACCAATACGGCACGCTGCGTCAGGTCGAGATCGCGCAGCAAGAATGCTATTGCCCGGTCGATTTGAAAGTCATTTCAGGCGCGGCGCATTCTCCCCACCGCGAAGCTCCGGGACAGACGCTTGACGCGATTGAGCAATTTGCAGCAGCTTCGCTGCGCAAAGACATGAAACAAAATGCATGTTCGGTCGCTTAACGGGTAGACGCGCGCGAAAATGTGCATTATTGTGCATTTAACACGACAGCCAAAACGCGTAATCAAGCTCAAGGGTGGCCCATGGCCGGGGAAGATCGGCGCCTCGCAGGCGGCGCGACATTCATCGATTTCCAGACCGAGCCGTCCCGCTACCGGCACTGGAAGCTCGCGGTCGACGGTGGCGTCGCCACCCTGACCATGGACGTCGACGAGAATGGCGGCCTGTTCGAGGGCTATCTGCTCAAGCTCAATTCCTACGATCTCGGCGTCGACATCGAGCTTGCCGACGCGGTCCAGCGCCTGCGCTTCGAGCACCCCGAGGTGAAGGTCGTGGTGATGCGCTCGGCCAAGAACCGCGTGTTCTGCGCCGGCGCCAACATCCGCATGCTCGCGGGCTCGACGCATGCCCACAAGGTCAATTTCTGCAAGTTCACCAACGAGACCCGCAACGGCATGGAAGACTCGTCGGAGAATTCCGGCCAGCGCTTCATCACCGTCGTGAACGGCTCGGCCGCCGGCGGCGGCTATGAGCTCGCGCTCGCCACCGACTACATCATGCTCGCTGATGACGGCGCGTCCGCCGTCGCCTTGCCCGAAGTGCCGCTGCTCGCCGTGCTGCCGGGCACCGGCGGCCTCACGCGTGTGGTCGACAAGCGCAAGGTGCGCCGCGATCACGCCGATTTCTTCTGCACCATCGAAGAAGGCGTGAAGGGCAAGCGCGCCGTGCAATGGCGCCTGGTCGACGAGATCGCGCCGAACAGCAAGCTCGAAGGCAAGGTTGCCGAGCGCGCCAGGGAATTCGCCGACAGCTCGAAGCGCAAGGGCAGCGGCAAGGGCATCGCGCTGACGCCGCTCAAGCGCATCATCGATGAGACCAGCATCCGCTATGGCTTTGTCAGCGTCGACATCGACCGCGCGGCACGCATCGCCACGATCTCGATCAAGGCGCCTGAAGCCGCGCCGCCCGCTGACATCGACGGCATGATGGCGCAGGGTGTCGCGTTCTGGCCGCTCCAGGTCGCGCGCGAACTCGATGACGCCATCCTGCATCTGCGCATCAACGAGCTCGAGATCGCCATGCTGGTGTTCAAGAGCCATGGCGACCGCGCCCATGTGCTCGCCTGCGACGCCTTCCTCGAAGCCAACAAGGCGCACTGGCTGGTCAACGAAATCAGGCATTACTGGAAGCGCGTCTTGAAGCGCATCGACGTCACCTCGCGCACGCTGGTGACGCTGGTCGAGCCCGGCTCCTGCTTCGCCGGCACGCTCGCCGAACTCGTCTTCGCCGCCGACCGCTCCTACATGCTGATCGGCACGCGCCACGGCGACAACCGCCCGCCGCCGTCGATCGAACTGTCAGCGCTGAATTTTGGCCCTTATCCGATGAGCCATGGCCTGACGCGGCTTCAGTCGCGCTTCCAGGCCGATCCAGCCGATGTGGAACGCGCGGAAGCCACGATGGGCACCGCGTTGGACGCCGAGCAGGCCGAAGAGCTCGGTCTCGTCACCTTCGCGCTCGACGACATCGACTGGGACGACGAGGTCCGCGTATTCCAGGAGGAGCGCGCCAGCTTCTCGCCCGACAGCCTCACCGGCATGGAAGCGAACCTGCGCTTCGTCGGCCCCGAGACGATGGAATCGAAAATCTTCTCGCGCCTCACCGCGTGGCAGAACTGGATCTTCCAGCGCCCCAATGCGGTCGGCGAGGAAGGCGCGCTGCGCCGCTACGGCAGCGGCCAGAAGCCGAAATTCGATATGACGCGAGTCTAGCGAGTGGGGAGTGGCGAAGGGCGAATAGGGATTTCCATTCGCTACTCGCTACTCGCCACTCGCCATTCGCACCCTTTAAACGAGTAAGTCCCCCACGGGAGGTCCTCCATGAACATCATGAACGTCGACTACTCGACCAAGATTCCGAACAACGTCAATCTGGCCGAAGACCGCCAGGTGCTCAAGGCGCTGGAAGGCTGGCATCCCGGCTACATGGACTGGTGGAAAGACATGGGGCCAGAAGGCTTCCAGGAATCGCTGGTGTACTTGCGCACCGCTTATTCGGTCGATCCGCGCGGCTGGGCCAAGTTCGACTACGTGCGGATGCCCGAGTATCGCTGGGGCATTCTCCTTGCTCCCCAGGAAGAGAACCGCGTCGTGCCGTTCGGCGAGCATTTCGGCGAGCCGGCCTGGCAGGAAGTCCCGGGTGAATATCGCGCCATGCTGCGCCGTCTGATCGTGATCCAGGGCGACACCGAGCCTGCCTCCGTGGAGCAGCAGCGCCACCTCGGCAAGACCGCGCCCTCGCTATACGACATGCGCAACCTGTTTCAGGTCAATGTCGAGGAAGGCCGTCACCTCTGGGCGATGGTGTACCTGCTGCAAAAGTACTTTGGCCGCGACGGACGTGAAGAGGCTGACGATTTGTTGCGCCGCCGCTCGGGTGACGCTGATTCGCCACGCATGCTGGGCGCCTTCAACGAGGCGACGCCGGACTGGCTGTCCTTCTTCATGTTCACCTATTTCACCGACCGCGACGGCAAGATGCAGTTGCACTCGCTGGCGCAGTCCGGCTTCGATCCGTTGTCGCGCACCTGCCGCTTCATGCTGACGGAAGAAGCGCACCACATGTTCGTCGGCGAGACCGGCATCACGCGTGTCGTGCAGCGCACCTGCGATGCGATGCGGGAAGCCGGCATCACCGATCCCACCGATATCGCGAAAGTCCGCGCGCTCGGCGTGATCGATCTGCCGACCATCCAGAAGAAGCTGAATCTGCACTATACGCTGTCGCTCGATCTGTTTGGCTCGGAAGTCTCGACAAACGCGGCGAACGCCTTCAACACCGGCATCAAGGGCCGCTATCACGAGACCCAGATCGACGACGATCATCAGCTCAAGAACGCGACCTATCCGGTGCTGAAGTTCATCGATGGCGAGATCAAGCTGGTGGACGAGCCGGCGCTGACCGCGCTCAACATGCGCCTGCGCGACGATTACAGCCAGGATTGCGTCAAGGGCATGCTGCGCTGGAACAAGGTGATCTCGACCGCGGGCTACCAATTCCAGCTCAAGCTGCCCAACGTCGCCTTCCATCGCCATATCGGCGAGTTCAAGAGCATCCACGCGACGCCCGACGGCATTTTGATCGACGATGCCACCTGGGCGAAGCGCAAGGACGAATGGCTGCCATCGACCGCCGACGGCGACTTCATCACCTCGCTGATGCAGCCCGTCACCGAGACCGGCCAGTTCGCCTCCTGGATCTCGCCGCCGAAAGTCGGCATCGACAACAAGCCCGGCGATTTCGAGTATGTGAGGATCGAGTCGTAGGCCGGGACGACCCCTGGAGCGTGAGGTGAGGGCGTCGTGCTGACGCGCCCCCGCCTACCCCGCGATCTCCAGCCCCGCGTTCGCGTACACCACTCCGCCATCCACCGCGATGGTGTTGCCGACCACGTAGTCACCCGCGCGCGAGGCGAGATAGATCGCCACGCCGGCCATGTCCTCGTCGGTTCCGATCCGCCGCGCCGGAATGCGCTTGGCGACCTCGTCCGAATGGTCGCGCGCAGCCCGGTTCATGTCGGACTTGAACGCGCCGGGCGCGATCGCGGTGACGTTGATGTTGTCCTTGATCAGTTTCGTCGCCATGCGCCGCGTCAAATGGATCACCGCGGCCTTGCTCGCGGCATAGGAGTAGGTCTCGCCGGGATTGACGAAGATGCCGTCGACCGAGGCGATGTTGATGACCTTGGCGGGCCGCTCATGCGAAGCCGCCGCGCGCAGCGGCTTGGCCAGCGCCTTGGTCAGGAAGAACAGCGACTTGACGTTGAGGTCCATTACCTTGTCCCAGCCGCTTTCGGGGAATTCATCGAACTCCGCGCCCCAGGCAGCCCCGGCATTGTTGACGAGGATGTCGAGCTTCGGCTCCAGCTTGATGATTTCGCCAGCGAGCCTGTCGCAGCCGTCGACGGTCGAGATGTCGATCGGCAGTGCGATGCATTCTCCGTCATACTGTGCGGAGAGCTCGTTCGCGGTCGCCTCGCAAGGCCCGGCCTTGCGCGCGGTGATGTAGACCTTCGCGGCCCCTGCGCTGAGAATTCCCGCCGCGATCATCTTGCCGATGCCGCGCGAACCGCCGGTCACCAGCGCGACGCGGCCTTTGAGCGAGAACAGATCGTTGAACATGGTGCCTCCCTTGGTTTGCGCCGGTTGTGAGCGGGGTGGGGAGGGGAGTCAAGGAAGGCGAGCGTGTGGTTGGTGCAGCCATTCGACCGACTCAGTGTCGTCCCGGCGAAGGCCGGGACCCATAACCACAGAGAGACGTTTGGCGGAAGCCGGTCGGTCGGGATTGATACCGATCGCAATCGAAAAATCACGCGGTATGGGTCCCGGCCTTCGCCGGGACGACAGGGGAGAGCGCGGCTACGCCGCCGCGATCCTGCGGAAGCCGTTCCACATCGCGGTGGCGGCGCCCGAGGTCAGCACCGGCAGAATCCGCGTGTCCTGGTAATTGCCGTTGAGCGAGACCCGTGGCAGCGCGGTCATGTGGCCGGCGTTTTCGGCGAACAGCATGCCGGGTCGCGTCGTCACCGCGGTCCTGAAACCGGCGGATGCAGCGAGCACGAATTCACGCTCGCCCGCCGCCTCGCGATCGCCATAGGGATAGGCAAGATGCTGGACATTGCGGCCGAGCGCCTGCTCGATCCGGGCGCGGCTCACGGCCATCTCCTGCGTGGCGATCGCTTCGCTTTGCTTGGCGAGATTGCAATGGCTGACAGAATGCGCGCCGATCGTGACCAGGGGATCGGCGGCAAATGTCTTCACCTCGTCCCAGGACAGGCAGAGGCTGCGGCACAGCGCGGCCATGTCGACGCCGTACTTCGTGCAGAGCGCCTCGATCTCGCGCTTGAGATCGTGCTCGCCGGGCAATGCGCGCAACCAGTCGTGCAGGCGGTCGAACGCCGCCTGCTTGGCGGCTGGCGTCGTCGCATCGAGCCGCAGCGCGGCATTGCCGATTGTCACCTCGATCTGCTCGGCCTTGGCGATCACAGCCTCCAGCGCCTCCCACCACAGCCGACCCGTGCCCTCCGCGAAGTCGCTGGCGACATAGACCGCCAGAGGCGCGTCAAATTCGCGCAGAACCGGCAGCGCAAAATCGAGATTGTCGCGATAGCCATCGTCGAGCGTGAAGGCGGCGAAGCGGCGGTCGAACCGGCGCCGCACCAGCCGCTCATGCAGCTCGTCCATGCTGACGATGTCGATCTCCCGCGAGCGCAGATGGCACAGTGTCGCGCGCAGGAATTCGGGGGTGACTTCGAGATGCCGGTTCGGCTGAAACGCGGCGGCGCGGGCCGGCCGCACGTGATGCAGCATGAAAATGGCGCCGACGCCCGACAAAAGCGGGCGCAACAGGTGGTGGGCGCCGCTGAAATAGAGTGCTTCCAGCCCGGCGCGGATGACGTTGTTACGAAGTTGTTTCATGACCCGCTGGCGGACTTTGGCATTCCGCCTTCAACTTACGGAAGAACCCTTGAAGAAAAAGTTATTCCAATTGTCCACGCCCGGCCTTCGGAAGGGCGTCATTTCCGGTTTGACAGCCCGCCAAGGGTTTGTTTTGTCTCCGGTTCCAGAGTTCGGGTCGTCGAATGCAGAAGCTTTTCAGGTGGGCCAGCAAATGGTGGCCGGGGCTCATCCCCCTGGCCGTCATGTGGGGATTTGCGGCCTGGAATAACACTTTGCCGGTCGAGGCGGACCTTTCCGCCCGCAGCTCGGCGGCGCTAAAGGATACCGTTCTTGACAAGACCCGGATCGCGGTGGACGGCCGCGACGTCAGCCTGGCTGCGGAGGCCTTTTCCGAGGAGGGGCGCCGCGACGCTGTTGTGGCGGTCGAGACCGTGCCCGGCGTGCGCCTGGTCGACGACCGGACCCGCCTCGTTCCCGAGGCAAAGCCCTTCGTCTGGAACGCCGAACGCGACGTGGTGCGGGTGACGCTGTCAGGCTCCGCGCCCCTGCCGTCGATGAAGGGCCGCCTGACCGAGGCGGCCCGCAAGGAGGTCGCCGGTACCGAGGTGGCCGATCAGATGGGTTTGGCCCGCGGCGCACCGCCGCGGTTCGAGGCGGCTGCGATGCTGCTGCTCGACCAGATCGGCAAGCTCAAGGACGGCAAGATCACGATCACAGACACCAAAGTCACGCTGTCGGGCATGGCGCGCGATCTCGGCGGCCGCGAAGCCGTCGCAGCGGCGCTGAAAAACCTGCCCGAGGGCTTTTCGATCGCCGCCAACGACGTCAAGGCGCCGCCTTACGTCTTCCAGGCCTACAAGGATCCGGTGGCCGCGACGGTGACGCTGACCGGCTATGTTCCCGACAACAATGTCCACGCCGCCATCGCCACCAGCGCGTCGCGGAAATTCTTCAACGAAAAGGTCGTCGACAATCTCAAGGCCAGCGTCGGCGCGCCCGGCTCGTTCAGCCCCGCCGTGGTCGCAGCGTTCGGCGCGCTGTCGCGACTGTCGACCGGCACGCTCGTCGTGTCCGACCGCGAGGTGAAGCTGTCGGGCGATGCGCTCTATGAAGGTGCCGCCAACGACATCCGCGCAGGCCTCGGCAAGGACTTTCCGAAAAACTGGCAATACAAGCCGGAAATCACGGTGAAACCCGCAGCCGGTCCGGTCGACGGCACCGTGTGCCAGCAATTGTTCTCGGAGCTTTTGGCCAAGGCCAAGATTCGCTTCGGGGCGAAGCGCGCCGACATCGATCCGGATTCCGCCGGCATTCTCGATCATCTGATCGAGACGGCATTGCGATGCCCCACCACCAATATCGAGGTCGCCGGGCATACCGATGCCGACGGCGAGGATTCGTTCAACCAGGCACTCTCGGAGAAGCGCGCGCAGGCGGTGATCGACTATCTGGTCAAGGCCGGCCTGCCTGCCAGCCGCTTCACCGCGGTCGGCTACGGCAGCACGCAGCCGGTCGCCGGCAACGACAGCGAAGACGCCAAGGCGCAGAACCGCCGCATCGAATTTCTGGTGAGGTGACGATGCCCTATCTCGTCTCGTTCCATCTGGGCTGGCTGATCGGCTCGCTGCTGCTGGGCTTTTGCATGGGCTGGATCTCGGTGGTCCAACGCGGCAACGGCACCTCGAAGGTGACCGCGCGCTGGCTCGCCGTGCTTGTTGCCGGCCTGGTCGCGGCCTCGCTCGCGCATGTGGTCCCCGGCCGCTTCGGCTACTGGCTCGACCTCGGCCTGATCATGTTCGCCTGCTACCTCGTCGGCGCCGCCATCGGCGCATGGCTGCGCGACCGGGTGGTCGCGCGCAGCATGCCGCCGGCCTGAGTTCGGATCCGCTGGCCTCAAGCTCCGATAACTCATCGCTCGGCAGGTGAAACGCGAAGAGGCGTCGTGGGCGCTTGACATGCCGATCGCAGGCGAGCCCGCTGACGTTTATCAGGCGCTCCAGTCCGCGCATGCAGTGCTGGCCGCGTCGTCCTATCCAAAGCTCCTGTTCACCGGCGAGCCCGGAGCTCTGGTCGCACCGGAATTTGCCGAACGGTTTGCCGCCTCCCTGAAGCACTGCGCGCTGGTTCGTCTCGGCGCCGGCCTGCATTTCCTCCAGGAGGATCACCCCGAGGCGATCGGGCGCTCCGTCGCCGGCTGGATCGCGGGCATCGAGGCGGTGCGCCCGCAGCTTGCGGCCTGAGCAGAACGCTACCTCCGAACGACGCTCTCATCGCGGCCGCTGGCGGGCGGCCGCAATGACGTCTGTGATGTCGCAGTGCAACCGGATGATCGAGTGCGAGCCGTCGGCCACGTAATCGTGCGCGCCGCGGCGGCCGCGCGCGGCGCGACCCTCTTTCAACAGCGGAATCCCGCCCATAGATTGATTTCGACTTAAGCCGTGACGGAACATTGTACGGCCGAAATCATCAAAACTTCATGGCGTCTGCGCAGGATTGCCATGGAGATTCGCGTCAGGCTTGCCGCCGAAAGCGCCAAACCGTGCATCAGGAGCCCGCAACCTGCCTAAAACCTTGAAGCCACGACTTTTTGTTCGAATTGTCGAATTCCACTCCGCCCCAAAACGCGCTAGTGGAGGGGCAGGGGGCATGCGCGATGCCGGAGCCGCCGGCGAGGATTCGTCGGGTGCCTGCGTGTCGTCCGCCTGTTCGCCGGCCACCCTGGCCGCTGAAGCGTTGTTCGAGGTTTAGATGCTGGAAGCCATACGCAGGGCGATGTCGTTTCTGCGCCAGAAGCAAATCCTGCATAAGCTTGGAGTTGTGATCAGCGTCGCGGTCATCGGCATCGCTTGCTATGTGCTCTACCACATGCTGCGCGGCATCGATGTCAACGAAGTCCTCGAAGCGATCAAGAGCACCGAGCCGAGCCAGATTGCGATGGCGGCGCTGTTCGTCGCCGCGGGCTATTTCACGCTGACCTTCTACGACCTGTTCGCGGTACGTGCGATCGGCCACGCCCACGTGCCCTATCGGATCAACGCGCTCGCCGCCTTCACCAGCTATTCGATCGGCCATAATGTCGGCGCCAGCGTCTTCACCGGCGGCGCGGTGCGCTACCGTATCTATTCCGCCTACGGCCTGAACGCGATCGACGTCGCAAAAATCTGTTTCCTCGCCGGCCTGACCTTCTGGCTCGGTAATGCCGCGGTTCTGGGCCTCGGCATCTCCTATCATCCGGAGGCCGCGGCCTCGATCGACATGCTTCCGCCCTGGCTGAACCGGATGCTGGCGATGATGATCATCGTCGGACTGGTCGCTTACGTGGTCTGGGTCTGGACCCAGCCGCGGATGGTCGGCCGCGGGCCCTGGACCGTGATGCTGCCGGGCGGCCCGCTGACCCTGCTCCAGATCGCGATCGGCATCATCGATCTCGGCTTCTGCGCGCTCGCGATGTACGTGCTGGTCCCGGACGAGCCCAATCTCGGCTTCGTGGTGGTCGCGGTGATCTTCGTCTCGGCCACGCTGCTCGGCTTTGCCAGCCATTCGCCCGGAGGCCTTGGTGTGTTCGACGCGGCGATGCTGGTCGGGCTCTGGCAGATGGACCGGGAGGAGCTGCTGGGTGGGATGCTGCTGTTCCGCGTCCTCTATTATCTGTCCCCTTTCGTCATTTCTGTAATCTTGCTGACGTTTCGCGAAGTTATCATCGGCGCGCGATCGAAACGCCTGCAGCAGGCGGCGCTCAAGCTCGACCCCGGCCCCGCACCTGAAGCCGCTTACGTGAGAAAGCGCAGCGACAGCGGCGCCTGACCGGCGCAAAGTCCTTTGGAGAAGCCCGCCCCGATGGCGATCGACGCCCCATCTTCTCCCTCCTCCCAGCCCTGGTCCGACCGGCTGCGGCACTCGACCGTCATCCTGATCGCCGCGGCGCTGGCACTGTCGGTGGTGGTCTCGCTGGGCGAATTGTCGGCACTGCATGCGATTGCGGTGTTCGTCTGCATCGCGGCCGCAGCGCTGATCCCGTGGCGCCTGCACGATACCGCCGCCTCGCGCGAAGAGACCCGCCGCGTCAACCCGGTCGAGAGCGCGGCAGTCGCCGCGGTGGTCGCCGGCATGCCAGATCCCGCGGTGCTGCTCGATCGCGCCGGCCGCGTCATCCATCTCAACGCTGCGGCCGCCCAGCTCGCGCCGGCGCTGCGCCGGAATGAGCTCGCCCAGTTCGCGCTGCGCTCGCCCGAGATCATCACGGCCCTGCGCGAGTCGATCGCGACCACCGAGCCGCGGCGCGCGACCTATCTCGACCATGTCCCGGTCGATCGCTGGATGGAGCTGACCATCACGCCGGTGCCGGTGCCGACCACATTCGGCGGCGCCGACAAATGCATGCTGATGACCTTCCACGACCAGACGCCGCTGCGCCGGGTCGAGGAGATGCGGGCCGATTTCGTCGCCAATGCCAGTCACGAGCTGCGCACCCCGCTGGCCGCGCTGTCCGGCTTCATCGACACGCTCCAGGGCCAGGCCAAGGACGATCCCAAGGCGCGCGAGCGCTTCCTCGGCATCATGCACAACCAGGCCACCCGGATGGCGCGTCTGATCGACGATCTGCTGTCGCTGTCGCGGGTGGAGCTGTCGGCCCATGTGCGGCCCGACACCCTGGTCGACCTGCTGCCGATCATCTTGCAGGTCGCCGACGGGCTCGAGCCGCTGGCCCGGGAACGCCAGGTCGAGGTCGAGACCCAGCTGCAAGAGACCCCGGTGCTGATCGCGGGCGACCGTGAGGAGCTGCTCCGCCTGTTCGAGAATTTGATCGAGAACGCGCTCAAATACGGCGCCTCGGGCGGTCGTGTCATCGTGTCGCTGACGTCCAGTTCCGCCCCTGATGGAACTCAGGAAATCCGGGTCTTGGTCCGGGATTTCGGCCCCGGCATCGCGCCGGAACATTTGCCGCGGCTGACGGAGCGGTTCTACCGGGTCGATGTCGGCGACAGCCGCTCGCAGGGCGGCACCGGCCTCGGATTATCGCTGGTGAAACATATTCTTAACCGCCATCGCGGCCGGCTTTTGATCGAAAGCGTGCCCAAGCAGGGCGCCACTTTCGCTGCCTGTTTCCCCCAGGGCAAGCCTGCGGCTCTGAGCTAAATTCCAGCGATTTCAGCTCCTTAACACTGTCATCCGACTGTCACCAAACCTTCGTAAAAGCTCAGCTGTCCGCTCCTAAAGGGGCGGCACGGGGAGCGCGATCGGGCGCGGATGGCGCTTCGCTCCCCTGTATGGAGACCAGCATGAATTTCCTCAAAACACTCGTCGCTGCTGGCATGGTCGCCGCATCGACGACGGCGGCCTTTGCTGCCGACATCACCGGTGCCGGTGCGACGTTCCCGTTCCCGATCTATTCCAAATGGGCCGACGCCTACAAGAAAGAGACCGGCAACGGCCTGAACTACCAGTCGATCGGCTCCGGCGGCGGCATCAAGCAGATCCAGGCCAAGACCGTGACCTTCGGCGCCAGCGACGCGCCGCTCAAGGCCGAGCAGCTCGAGAAGGACGGCCTCGTCCAGTGGCCGATGGTGATGGGTGCCATCGTTCCCGTGGTCAACATCGAGGGCGTGAAGCCCGGTGAGATGGTGTTCGACGGCGAGACGCTGGCCAGCATCTATCTCGGCAAGATCACCAAATGGGACGACGCCGCGATCAAGAAGCTCAACCCGAACGTGAAGCTGCCCTCGGAAGCCATCACCGTGGTCCGCCGTTCGGATGGTTCGGGCACCACCTTCAACTTCACCAACTACCTCGCCAAGGCCAGCGCGGACTGGAAGAGCAAGGTCGGTGAAGGTACCGCCGTCGAGTGGCCGGTCGGCGTCGGCGCCAAGGGCAACGAAGGCGTGTCGGGCAACATCAGCCAGACCAAGAACTCGATCGGTTACGTCGAGTACGCCTATGCCAAGCAGAACAAGCTGACCTACACCGGTCTCGTCAACAAGACCGGCAAGCCGGTGCAGCCCACCGTCGAAGCGTTCCAGGCGGCCGCCGCCAACGCCGACTGGGCCAAGGCTCCCGGCTACTACGTCATCCTGACCGACCAGCCCGGCGAGAAGTCCTGGCCGATCACGGCGGCGACCTTCATCCTCATGCACAAGGACGCCACCGACAAGGCGGCCTCGCAGGAAGCCATCAAGTTCTTCCGCTGGGCCTTCAAGAGCGGCGGCAAGGCGGCTGAAGAGCTCGACTACATCCCGATGCCGGACCCGGTCGTTCAGCTGATCGAGAAGACCTGGGCTGCCGACATCAAGAGCTAGGCTCGCGACGCTCGTGCCCCGGATGCGCTGCGCCGCATCCGGGGCACGGACCAACAAAAAACGTATACTATTTGGTACAGGGGATCGGCGTGGCAGAGATGGCCGTTCAGAGCGATGTAATCGACGACGCCGGACCGTATGATCGCGCCAAGGCCTTGAGCGCGTTCAAGCTCGGGGACGTCACCTTCTACTGGATCACGCGGCTCTCCGCGATCTCGGTGCTTCTGATCCTCGGCGGCATTATCCTTTCGCTGATCGTCGGCGCCTTCCCGGCGATGAAGGAATTCGGGGTCTCGTTCCTGTGGACGCAGCGCTGGGCGCCGTCCGCCGATCCGCCCGTGCTCGGCGCGCTCGGGCCGATGTACGGCACGCTCGTCACCTCCTTCATCGCGATGCTGATCGCCATTCCCGTGGGTCTTGGCATTGCGATCTTCCTCACCGAGCTCTGCCCGCAATGGCTGCGCCGCCCGATCGGCATGGCGATCGAGCTGCTCGCCGGCATCCCCTCGATCATCTACGGCATGTGGGGCTTCTTCGTGTTGGGGCCGTTCCTCGCCAACACGTTCCAGCCCTTCATGATCAAGATCTTCGACGGCGTGCCCGTGCTGGGCGCGATCTTCGCAGGTCCCCCGTCCTATCTCAGCCTGTTCAATGCCGCGCTGATCCTCGCCATCATGGTGCTGCCCTTCATCACCTCGATTTCGGTCGACGTGTTCAAGACAGTGCCTCCGGTGCTGAAGGAAGCCGCCTACGGCGTCGGCTGCACCACCTGGGAAGTCGTCCGCAGCGTGGTGATCCCCTACACCCGCGTCGGCGTCATCGGCGGCGTCATGCTGGCGCTGGGCCGCGCGCTCGGCGAGACCATGGCGGTGACCTTCATCATCGGTAACTCGTTCCGGATCTCGTCGTCGATCTTCGCCCCCGGCACCACGATCTCGGCGGCGATCGCATCCGAGTTCGCCGAGAGCGACGGCCTGCACCAGTCCGGCCTGATCCTGCTCGGCCTCCTGCTGTTCGTGCTGACCTTCTTCGTGCTCGCGGCGGCGCGGCTGATGCTGATGCGGCTGGAAAAGAAGGCGGGGAACTGACGCCATGAATCCGATCTATTCACGCCGCCGCCGCAAGGACATCGTCGTCCGCGGGCTCTGCATCGCCGCAACCGCCTTCGGTGTCACCTGGCTCGCGCTGATCCTGATTACGCTGCTCTACAACGGACTGGCCGGACTCAATGTCCAGCTGTTCACCGAGAACACGCCGCCACCGGGATCGAACGAGGGCGGACTGCTCAACGCCATCGTCGGCTCGCTGATCATGACCGTGATCGGCGTCGGCATCGGCGCGCCGCTCGGCATGTTCGCCGGCACCTATCTCGCCGAGTACGGCCGCAATGACCGGCTGACCTCGGTGATCCGCTTCATCAACGACATCCTGCTCTCGGCACCCTCGATCATCATCGGCCTGTTCATCTACGGCGCGGTGGTGGTGCCGATGCGCGGCTTCTCGGCGATCGCGGGCTCGCTCGCGCTCGCGGTCATCGTGATCCCGGTGGTGCTGCGCACGACCGAGGACATGCTGCTGCTGGTGCCGAACGCGTTGCGCGAGGCGGCCTCGGCGCTCGGCCTGCCGCGTTCGCTGGTGATCAAGCGGATCGCTTATCGCGCTGCCCGTTCGGGCCTCATCACCGGCGTGCTGCTCGCGACCGCCCGCGTCGCCGGTGAAACCGCGCCGCTGCTGTTCACCGCGCTGTCGAACCAGTTCTTCAGCCTCGGCCTGAACAAGACGATGGCAAACCTGCCGGTGACCATCAACAACTTCGTGCAGAGCCCCTATGCCTATTGGAAGCAGCTGGCCTGGAGCGGCGCGCTGCTCATCACCCTGACCGTTCTTGCCCTTAATATTTTCGCGCGCATCCTTGGCGCCGAGAGGACCGCAAAATGAGTGATCTTTCCGTATCGATGAGCGCGTCAGGTGGACTGCCGCACGCGGCAGTGCTGCCGGAGGCGCCCCCCAAGGTGACCGTGCGCAACCTGAACTTCTATTACGGCGAGCACCACGCGCTGAAAAACATCAACCTGACGCTCGGCGCCAACCGCGTCACGGCGTTCATCGGTCCGTCAGGCTGCGGCAAGTCGACCCTGCTGCGCATCTTCAACCGGATGTACGACCTCTATCCCGGTCAGCGCGCCACCGGTCAGCTCATGCTCGACCAGACCAACATCCTCGACGGCAAGCTGGACCTCAATCTGCTGCGCGCCCGCGTCGGCATGGTGTTCCAGAAACCGACGCCGTTCCCGATGACGATCTACGAGAACATCGCGTTCGGCATCCGTCTTTATGAGAAGATATCGAAGTCCGAAATGGACGGCCGCGTCGAGAAGGCGCTGCGCGGCGGCGCGCTGTGGAACGAGGTCAAGGACAAGCTCAACGCCTCCGGCCTGTCGCTCTCCGGCGGCCAGCAGCAGCGCCTCTGCATCGCCCGCACCGTCGCGGTGCGGCCCGAGGTGATCCTGTTCGACGAACCCTGTTCGGCGCTCGACCCGATCTCGACCGCCAAGGTCGAGGAGCTGATCCAGGAGCTGTCCGAGGATTACACGATCGCGATCGTCACCCACAACATGCAGCAGGCGGCGCGCGTCTCCGACAAGACCGCCTTCATGTATCTCGGCGAGTTGATCGAGTTCGACGACACCAGCAAGATCTTCACGTCGCCGTCCGACCGGCGCACGCAGGATTACATCACCGGCCGGTTCGGCTAGGAGACGCGACATGGGTTCTGAACATACCGCAAAGGCCTTCGACACCGACCTCCAGGAACTCACGCGCCTGGTCGCCGAGATGGGTGGCATCGCCGAGCGCATGATCGTCGAGTCCGTCGACGCATTGATCCGCCGCGACGTCCCGCTCGGCCAGCGCGTCGTCGCCATCGACACTGAACTCGACGCGCTGCAGAAGCGCATCGAGGAACGCGCGGTGCTCACCATCGCCCGGCGCCAGCCAATGGCGGTCGATCTGCGCGAGATCGTCGGCGCCATGCGCGTCGCGACCGATCTCGAGCGCATCGGCGACCTCGCCAAGAACATGGGCAAGCGCGTTGCGGCGCTGGAGACGGACTTCCATCCGCTCAAGCTGTTCCGCGGCCTCGAGCACATGACCGACCTCGTGCAGCAGCAGGTCAAGTCGGTGCTGGACGCCTATGCCGCGCATGATTTGCCGGCGGCGATGGCGGTGTGGAAGGGTGACGAGGAAGTCGACGCCATCTGCACCTCGCTGTTCCGCGAGCTCCTTACCTACATGATGGAGGATCCGCGCAACATCTCGTTCTGTATTCACCTGATGTTCTGCGCCAAGAACATCGAGCGGATCGGCGACCACGCCACCAACATCGCCGAGACCGTGTTCTACATGATCGAGGGCCAGGCGATCACCGACAAGCGGCCGAAGGGCGACATGACGACCTTCGCCAGCACGGTACCGAACACCTGAAGACTTAAGGGAGCGACGACCCGATGGGCGCACGCATTATGGTGGTTGAGGACGAGGAAGCCCTGACCGAGCTTCTCCGCTACAACCTCGAAGGCGACGGCTATGACGTCGAGACGGTGATGCGCGGCGACGACGCCGACACCCGCCTCAAGGAGCACATCCCCGATCTGGTCGTGCTCGACTGGATGCTGCCGGGCCTGTCAGGCATCGAACTGTGCCGGCGGCTTCGCACCCGTCCCGAGACCAAGCAGCTCCCGATTATCATGCTCACCGCGCGCGGCGAGGAGAGCGAGCGGGTGCGGGGTCTTGCGACCGGCGCCGACGATTACATCGTCAAGCCATTCTCGGTGCCGGAGCTGCTGGCGCGCGTGAAAGGCCTGCTGCGGCGCGCAAGCCCCGAGCGGCTCGCCACCGTCCTTGCTTTTGGCGACATCGAGCTCGACCGCGACAAGCGCCGCGTGGCGCGCTCGGGCCGGCCGATCGATCTCGGTCCGACCGAATATCGCCTGCTGGAGTTCTTCCTGGAGCACCCGGGACGGGTGTTCTCGCGCGAGCAACTGCTCGACAGCGTCTGGGGCCGCGACATCTATATCGACGAGCGCACCGTCGACGTGCATATCGGCCGCCTGCGCAAGCTGCTCAATCTCGGCCGCGAGCAGGACCCGATCCGCACCGTCCGCGGCGCTGGTTACGCGCTGGATGATCGGTTTGCCAAGGCGGAGCAGGTGTAGGGTTGCAGCCTTGTTTGTTGGCAAGCTGTCCCCGAATTCTTCGACGTCGTCCCGGACAAGCGAGCGAAGCGAGCGCTGATCCGGGACCCATAACCACCGAACGTGGTTTGGCGAAGACTCGGAATGACCCCTTTCGCGCAACAACTGCGCGCTCGGAGTATGGGTCCCGGCCCCCGTGCGCAATTGGCCGGGACGACACTGAAATCGTTGAGCCGTCTTCGCGCGACGACTTGCGGTAATTAGCGCGGCCCCGGCTTCACCGGTGCACGCCGCCGATCCGACGCCGGCTGGTACGCGACGCGCGAGTGCTGGGCGCAATAGGGCAGGCCGGACAGCGCCCGTCCACCGCAGAAGAAGAAGTCCGGGCTCGAGGGATCGCCGACCGGCCAGTGGCAGGTCGCCTCGTTCAATTCCAGCAGCGACAGCCGCTGGCTCATCGGCACCACGTTGTCATAGGTGACCGGATCCGGCTCAGCCTCGACCTCGAAGGCCTGCGCCAGCGCGGTGTTGCCGCGCGAGATCGGGCGGCTCACCCGCATCATGTGCTGCGCGGGGCGCGCCTTGCGCGGTCGGGGCGCTGCCGACGAAGGGCTCTTGGCGCGGCCCGAGAGGCCGAGCCTGTGCACTTTGCCGATTACGGCATTGCGGGTCACATTGCCGAGCTCCGCCGCGATCTGGCTGGCCGAAAGTCCGGCCTCCCAGAGCTTTTTCAGCTGCTCGACGCGATCATCGGACCAGGTCAAAACCGTCATTGCACCCTTTCCCTCGCTGCGCGCCAGCCATCCTGGGGCCTCGTAGCGAATGCCTAAGCCTTCAAAAACCCGTGCCGCCAGAATCCCTTAAGGCTCGCCGGGCGCGTCTTGAACGCCCGAACGTTTACGCCGGTACATAAGGACTTAAAGATCAGAACCACTGCACGAGATGTCGTATCTGACAATCCAAACGCTACAATATGGCGTGACTCCCGCGCAAGAGTCCGCCGACTCGCTTCCACATGTTCCGTGACTAAATCCCGCAAAATCGGCACCGCAAGACTACGGATTCAGCGTTTCGCGAGGCTTTCCGGGCGGCATTGACACCCGTTTCACCAAGCCTAAGATAGTCGCACGTGCCGCCCGCAAGAGGCGGCACGTTTCGTTTTCCGGGCCGGTCGATGGTGCGTTGCGCAATGCACGCTCACACCGTCCGCAACATTCAAGTGACCGTCATGACTAACAGCGCAGCGCCGCATTTGCTCCCCGTTTTCGCCAGGTCCGACCTCGGTTTCGAGCGTGGCGAAGGCTGCTGGCTGATCGCGACCAATGGCGAGCGCTATCTCGATTTCACCTCCGGGGTGGCGGTGAATGCGCTCGGCCATGCCCATCCGGCGCTGGTCGCGGCGTTGCAGGAGCAGGCCACGAAGCTCTGGCACATGTCGAACCTGTTCCAGAGCCCGGACGGCGAAAAGCTCGCCGCGCGCCTGTGCAATGAAAGTTTTGCGGATTTCGTGTTCTTCTGCAATTCCGGCGCCGAAGCGCTGGAATGCGTGATCAAGGTGGTGCGCCGTTATCACGCCGCGAAGGGCCATCCCGACCGCTATCGCATGATCACCTTCGAAGGCGCGTTCCATGGCCGCACGCTGGCGACGCTGGCCGCGACGGGTTCGGCAAAATATCTCGAAGGTTTCGGCCCCCCGATGGAGGGCTTCGACCAGGTTGCGCATGGCGATCTCGAGGCGGTGAAAAAGGCGATCGGTCCGCAGACCGCCGGAATCCTGATCGAGCCGATCCAGGGCGAGGGCGGTGTCCGTTCGGCAACGCCTGCCTTCCTGAGGGCGTTGCGCCAGCTCTGCGACGAGAAGGGTCTGTTGCTCGCCTTCGACGAGGTGCAAACCGGCATGGGTCGCACCGGCGATCTGTTCGCGTACCGCCGCCTTGGCGTCGAGCCCGACGTGATGTCGCTGGCCAAGGCGCTCGGCGGCGGCTTCCCGATCGGCGCGTGCCTTGCGACCGCGGAAGCGGCGTCCGGCATGACACCGGGCTCGCACGGCTCGACCTTCGGCGGCAATCCGCTCGCGATCGCGGCTGCGAACGCCGTGCTCGACGTCATGCTCAAGCCCGGCTTCTTCGACCACGTGCAGAGGATGTCGCTGTTGCTGAAGCAGAAGCTCGCTTCCGTGATCGACCGCCACTCTGATGTCGTCAGCGAAGTGCGCGGCGAGGGCCTCCTGATCGGCATCAAGGCCGTGGTGCCTTCGGGCGATCTCGTTGCCGCCTTGCGCGCCGAAAAGCTGCTCACCGTCGGTGCCGGCGACAATGTCGTGCGTTTCCTGCCTCCTTTGATCGTCACCGAAGCCGAGATCGAGGACAGCGTCGGGCGGCTCGAGCGCGCCTGCACCGCGTTATCCGGCAACAAGCGGGCGGCAAGCTGATGAGCAAGTCGCCCGATAATACACCCAAGAAAACACCGAAGCACTTCCTCGATATCAACGAGCTGCCGCTGTCGGAGCTCAAGCGCATGCTCGCCGCGTCCACCGCGATGAAGGCGAAGCAGAAGGCGCATCAGCCGGTCAGGCCGCTCGAAGGCAAGACGCTGGCGATGATCTTCGAGCGCCCCTCGACGCGGACGCGGGTGTCTTTCGATGTTGCCATGCGCCAGCTCGGCGGCGAGCCCATCATGCTCACCGGTGCCGAGATGCAGCTCGGCCGCGGCGAGACCATCGCCGACACCGCGCGGGTGCTGTCGCGCTATGTCGACGCCATCATGATCCGCATCCTCAATCACGATGCCCTGCTGGAGCTTGCGGCGAACGCCACCGTACCCGTCATCAACGGCCTGACGCGGCGCTCGCATCCCTGCCAGGTGATGGCCGACCTCATGACCTACGAGGAACATCGCGGCCCGATCGAGGGCAAGACGGTGGCCTGGACCGGAGACGACAACAACGTGCTGGCGTCCTGGGCGCACGCCGCCGAGCGTTTCAAGTTCCAGCTCAATGTCGCGACGCCTCCGGAGCTCGCCCCGAAAAAAGCCATGCGCGACTTCATCAAGGCGACCGGCGCGCCGATCATGCTCGGCACCGATGCCGAAGCCGCCGTGCGTGGGGCCGATTGTGTCGTGACCGACACCTGGGTGTCGATGGGGGACAAGGAAGGCGAGCACCGCCATAACGTGCTCAAGCCCTATCAGGTCAATGCCCAGCTGATGTCGCTGGCCCAGCCCGATGCATTGTTCATGCACTGCCTGCCCGCCCATCGCGGCGAGGAGGTCACCGACGAGGTGATCGACGGTCCGCAATCCGTCGTGTTCGACGAGGCCGAAAACCGCCTGCACGCGCAGAAGGGCATTCTGGCCTGGTGCTTCGACGCGGTGAAGTAGATCGACGCGGGCGAGCTAACTTTCCGTCGTCCCGGCGAAGGCCGGGACCCAGACCGCGGAATCTCTCTTGTGGCAGATCGGCGGAGGCAACGAGTTTTCGCCAAACCAATATTCGTGGTTATGGGTCCCGGCCTTCGCCGGGACGACACCGAATTTGCCGTATCATGATCAAACCAGTGTCCAGATGAGCTGCTCCGAACCCCTTCCAATTCCGCCTTCCGACCCCAGATAAAGCGCCATGGTTTCCCAATCCCCTGACATGAAAACCGGGCCCGAAGGTCCGGTTCGCGCGCCATCCGCGGTTCCGATCGATGACGCTGTGCTGCCCTACGAGGTCGACGCGCTCGATGTGCGCGGTCGGCTGGTGCGGCTTGGTCCGGCGCTCGACGAGATCCTGACCAAGCACGATTACCCGGCGCCGGTCGGCAAGCTGCTCGGCGAGGCCATCGTGCTGACCACGCTGCTCGGCTCGGCGCTGAAGTTCGAGGGCCGCTTCATCCTCCAGGCCCAGACCGACGGTCCGGTGTCGTTCCTGGTCGTGGACTATCAGGCGCCGGATCGTCTGCGCGCCTATGCGCGCTACGACGCCGCGCGCCTCGGCGATGCAAAGGATTCCGGCGCGCTGCTGGGGCACGGTCATCTCGCCATGACCATCGACCAGGGCCCCGACATGAGCCGCTACCAGGGCCTGGTCGCGCTCGACGGCGGCAGCCTGGAAGACGCCGCTCACGAATATTTCCTGCGCTCCGAGCAGATCCCGACCCGCGTGCGTCTCGCCGTCGGCGAGGAGTGGCGCTCGAACGACGGCGGCAAGCATCGCTGGCGCGCCGGCGGCATGCTGATGCAGTTCCTGCCGAAGGCGCCCGAGCGCGCGCGGCAGGCCGATCTGCATCCCGGCGATGCGCCCGAAGGCGTCGAGGTGCATGCCGTCGCTGAAGACGATGCTTGGGTCGAGGCGCGCTCGCTGATCGAGACCGTCGAAGATGTCGAGCTGATCGATCCGGAGCTGTCCGGCGAGCGGCTGCTCTACCGTCTGTTCCACGAACGCGGCGTGCGCGTGTTCAATCCGCTGCCCTTGAAGGCGCAATGCTCCTGCTCGCGCGACGCGGTGGCATCGATGCTGAAGAGCTTTTCGTCCGACGATCGTGCCGCGATGGTCAAGGACGACAAGGTCGTCGTGACCTGCGAGTTCTGCAGCTCGGTGTACGAGTTCACACCGGACGAGGCGGGCGTCGAGGACGCGTAGCGCGGTGCTGTAGTGCCGGAGGGCGGGTAAAGCGAACCGTGCCCACCATCTCAGACCCTAATTCAACACCCGCTTGTTGTCCGGGCTGTCCAGCGAGAACGTCGGCACGTCGATCTCGAAGCGCTCGCCGGTTGCGCTGACCATCTGGTAGCGGCCGGTCATGAAGCCCGAGGCGGTCGTGAGCGGCACGCCGGAGGTGTATTCGAAGCGTTCGCCGGGGGCGAGCGTCGGCTGCTCGCCGACGACGCCCTCGCCCTTCACCTCCTGCTGCCGGCCGGTGGCGTCGGTGATGATCCAGTGCCGCGTCTTGAGCTGCACGGTCTCGTCGCCGGAATTGGTGATGACGATGGTGTAGGACCAGAAATAGCGGGAGCGGTCGGCCGACGACTGCTCCGGAACAAAGTTCGGCTCGACGGTCACTTCGATCTGGCGGGTCACGGCGCGGTACATGATTGCCATCATACCGAAATCTGCTCGGGAACCAAACGCCGGAGGCGGTCCTGGCGACATCGTCCCGCCAGAATTCGCAGGGAAGTACACGTCCAAGTGTCTTTGCATGTGATCCGGGCGCTTTGCGAGATGACGGCCGGACCGGTACACTCCTTGCCACGTCGCGATTTGCGGAAGGGTTTTTAGCCCCCGATGACCATTGCCGACCAAGTGACGGGATCGACGATCGCGGGAACCGCCAAACCTGTGGAGGTCAAATCCGCGGGTGCGAAGCCGCGCGCGGCATCGCCGGCCATTTCGCTGCCCGCCATCGGCGAGCGCGAACTCCGGCTCGACCTGTTCCGCGGCCTGGCACTGTGGCTGATCTTCATCGACCATTTGCCGCCGAGCCTTCTGACCTGGTTCACGATCCGCAATTACGGCTTCAGCGACGCCACCGAGATCTTCATCTTCATCTCCGGCTATACCGCCGCCTTCGTCTACGGTCGGGCGATGCTGGAGTCCGGCATCGTCGTCGCCACCGCGCGCATCCTGCGGCGCGTCTGGCAGATCTATGTCGCCCACGTCTTCCTGTTCACGATCTTCCTTGCCGAAATCTCCTACGTCGCGACCAGGTTCGAGAACCCGCTCTACACCGAAGAGATGGGCATCATGGATTTCCTCAAGCAGCCCGACGTCACGATCGTGCAGGCGCTGCTGCTGCGCTTCCGCCCCGTCAACATGGACGTGCTGCCGCTCTACATCGTGCTGATGCTGGCGCTGCCCTTGATCCTGTGGCTTATGAAATGGCGCCCCGACGTAACGCTCGGTCTCTCGGTCGCGCTCTACGCGGTGACCTGGGAATACGATCTCTACCTGTCGGCCTATCCGAACGGCTTCTGGGCCTTCAATCCCTTCGCCTGGCAATTGCTGTTCGTGTTCGGGGCATGGTGCGCGCTCGGGGGTGCGCGACGGATGTCGCACATTCTCGCTTCGCGGGTGACGATGTGGATCGCGATCGCCTATCTGGTCGCGGCATTCTACGTGACGCTGACCTGGTATGTGCCGCAGCTCTCCCACTTCATGCCGAAGCGGCTCGAGCAGTGGATGTATCCGATCGACAAGGCCGACCTCGACGTGCTGCGCTTCACGCATTTCCTGGCGCTGGCCGCGCTCACCGTGCGCGTCCTGCCCCGGGACTGGCCGGGCCTGAAATCGCCCTGGCTGCGGCCGCTGATCCTGTGCGGCTCGCATTCCCTGGAGATATTCTGTCTCGGCGTCTTCCTAGCCTTTGCCGGCCATTTCATCCTGGCCGAAGTCTCGGGCGGCCCGGTGATGCATGCGCTAATTAGTCTCTCCGGAATCCTGATCATGTGGGCCATGGCCTGGCTGATTTCGTGGTACAAGCGGGTGGCTGACAAGAGCGGTTCGAAAACCAAGAGCGCCGTCGGCAGCGCCGATATGGCGGGAGGGGGCTGATGAAGGCGAAGGTTTTCCTGAGCCTGATCCTGCTGTGCGGTGGTCTCGCCGCGCCTCCGGCGCGCGCGGACGATGCTGCGCCTGCTGCTTCGGCGGCACCTGCTGCTTCAGCCGCGCCCGCAGCCTGCGAATTGCCGTCCTATCTGCTCACCAGCGAAAGCCAGCTTCCCAAGGTCGCCGATGCCATCAAGGCCGGCAAGCCGCTCGAAATCCTGGTCATCGGCAGCCGCTCGACCACGATTCCGGCCTCCGAGGACGCTTCTTATCCGGCGCGGATGCAGGCCATCCTGAAGGAGAAGCTGCCGCCGACCGAGACTGTGCACGTCTCCGTAGAAATACAGAGCAAGAAAACGGCTGAGGAGGCGGCCGCCAGCTTCGTTAAGCTGATGGAAGCAAAAGCGCCTACTTTGGTCATCTGGCAGACCGGGACCGTGGATGCTATCCGAGCCATTGATCCCGACGATTTTCGTGGCGCGGTGACCGAAGGGGTTGTTGCGTTGCAAAAGGCAGGGGCTGACGTCGTCTTGATGAATCTGCAGTATAGTCCGCGTACCGAAACCATGATCTCGGTGCCGCCATACCTCGACAATATGCGGGTGGTGGCGCAGGAGCACGATATTCCGCTGTTCGATCGTTTCGCGATCATGCGGCAGTGGAATGATCAGGGGCAGTTCGACCTGTTCAGCCCGTCGCGCGGGCCTGAGCTGGCGAAACAGGTCCATGATTGCCTTGGCCGGGCGTTGGCACAGTTCGTGATCGACGCTGCCCATCTGGAGCCGGCCCAGCAGCAAAATTGAGGTCTAGCGTTAATGAGTTCTCTCCGCCCTTTTTGCCTGACGGCATGGCTGGCTGTGCCCGCAGCAGCGGTGCTGCTGTTGCTGAGTCCGGCCTCGCAGTCGCGCGCGCAGACGCAGGCCGCGCAGGCAACACCGGCCCCGCAGCAATCGGCTGATCCGGCTCCCGCTTCACCGTCCCAGACCACCGTCGCAGCGACGTCCCCCGACCAGCGCGGCATCACGGCGCGCGCCATCGACAAGGTGAAGCAGGTCGCGAAATCCGCCGGCGACATCTTTAGCCGCGTCCCCTGCCTGTCGCCGAAGGGCGGCGCGAAGGCAATGGGCTCGCTGCCGCATGTCGCGGGCAAGCTCGTCGCCGGCCAGCCCGTCGTCATCGTCGCATTCGGCTCGTCGTCGACCGCGGGATTCGGCGCGAGCTCGCCGGAGTTCAACTATCCCAATCGCCTTGCCGCGCAGCTGCACCGGCACTATCCGACTGCCGACATCACCGTCGTCAATGCCGGCGTCGGCGGCGAGGACGCACCCGAGATGATGAAGCGCCTCCAGAAAGAGGTGATCGACGTGCATCCGGATCTGGTGATCTGGCAGGTCGGCACCAATGCCGTGCTGCGCAATCTCGATCCCGGCGATACCGCCAAACTGGTCGAGGACGGCATCAGCCGCATCCAGGCTGCCGGCGGCACCGACGTCGTGCTGGTCGATCCGCAATATTCGCCCGCCGTCAACCAGCGCGCGGACAGCGCCGGCAAGATGGTGAAGTTGCTCGGCAAGGTCGCCGAGCTTCGTCATGTCGGCATCTTCCCGCGCTTCGAGGTGATGCGCGACTGGCACGAGAAGCAGTCGATTCCGGTCGAGAGCTTCGTGATCGCCGACGGCCTGCACATGAACGATTGGGGCTACGCCTGCTTCGCCCAGCTCCTCGGCGACGACATCATCCGCTCTGTCGGCCAGATCAAGCTCGGCGTCAACGTGCCCGCGGACGTGCGGACCTATCGGCCGATGTAAGCATCGGTGCGTAGGGTGGGCGAAGGCGCGCTCTTCGCGCGCCGTGCCCACCATCCATCGGCGCTGCCATCGTGAATGGTGGGCACGCTTCGCTTTGACCACCCCACGATGTCGAATGCGTGGCTACGCCTTCTCCAGCGCCGCGGTCAGATCCTCGATCAGATCGTCCGCGTGCTCAAGCCCCGCCGAGAAGCGGATGAAGCCCTCGCTGATGCCGAGCGCGGCGCGGTCCTCCGGCTTGAGGCGCTGATGCGTCGTCGTTGCCGGATGCGTGACGAGGCTCTTGGCGTCGCCGAGATTGTTCGAGATCTTGGCAAGCTTGAGCTCGTTGAGCACGCGGAACGCCGCCTGCTTGCCGCCCTTGACCTCGAGGCCGACCAGCGTCGAGCCGCCGCGCATCTGCTTCTTCACCAATGCGGCCTGCGGATGATCGGCGCGGCCGGGAAACACCAGCCGCGAAATCTTCGGATGGCTCGCCAGCACGTCCGCGATGCGCGCCGCCGTCTCGGTCTGCGCGCGCACGCGCACGGCGAGCGTCTCTAGGCCCTTGAGCAGGACCCATGCGTTGAACGGCGAGATCGACGGGCCGGTCTGGCGCATGAAATTGTGGATGTGCTCGGCGATGAACGCTTCCGAGGACAGGATGATGCCGCCGAGACAGCGGCCCTGGCCATCGATGTGCTTGGTCGCGGAATAGACCACGACGTCGGCGCCGAGCGCGAGCGGGCTCTGCCAGATCGGGGTGGCGAACACGTTGTCGACGACGAGCCGCGCGCCGCCGCTGTGCGCGATTTCGGCGATGCCGGGAATGTCGAGTACATCCAGCGTCGGGTTGGTCGGGCTCTCCAGGAAAAACGTCTTGGTGTTCGGCTTCATGGCGCGCTGCCACTGGTCGAGATCGAGGCCGTCGACCAGCGTGGTCTCGATGCCGTAGCGCGGCAGCAAATCCTGCACGACGTAGAGACACGAGCCGAACAGCGCGCGCGAGGCCACGACGTGATCGCCGGCCTTGAGCGGCGCCAGGATCGCGGTCGTCACCGCGGCCATGCCGGTCGCCGCCGAACGTGCCGCTTCGGCGCCTTCGAGCTCGATCATGCGCCGCTCGAACATCGCGATGGTCGGATTGGAGTAGCGTGAATAGATGAAGCCGGGGTCCTCGCCCTTGAACCGCGCCTCGCACTCCTCGGCGCTGTTGTAGACGTAGCCCTGGGTCAGGAACAGCGACTCTGACGTCTCGCCATATTGCGAGCGCAGGGTACCGGAATGAACCAGGCGAGTTTCGGGACGGTAGGACGCGGTTGGCGCCGGGGACTTCGACATAGGACCTCCTGGAGTGACCATCGAAAATGGTCACAAAAAAACCGGCCTGGAATATCTCCACGGGCCGGGATCACAGAGGTCCCCGGCCTGTTTAGCGACTTATTTAACGTGGCTGCAAGCCGGCCGGCTCAAATCACCACGGGATAAGTCATGCTCATATTCCGCAATGCCCTTTCCGTCAAGACGTCCATCGGATAGCCGTAAAACGCTCATATTTCCCGCATGTCGGGATGTGTTTGATCCCTGATGAGGACCCCGGGTTGACGTTCACGGTCGCCGCCGACGCCAATGGTATCCTGCCCGACCGCATGATCGCGGCGATGGCGGAGGGTGGTCTCATCCTGCCCGCTTACGACTTCGTCGAAAGCCAGATCCAGCCGGCGAGCCTCGATTTGCGCCTCGGCGACATTGCCTATCGCGTTCGCGCCAGCTTCCTGCCCGGTCCCGGCGCCACCGTCGCCGAGCGGATCGACGAGTTGAAGCTGCACGAGTTCAGCCTCGCCGACGGCGCGGTGCTGGAGACCAACTGCGTCTACATCGTGCCGCTGCTCGAAAGCCTCGCGCTGCCGCCGGAGATCGTCGCGGCCGCCAACCCGAAAAGCTCGACCGGCCGGCTCGACGTCTTCACCCGCGTGATCGCCGACGGCACCCGCCGCTTCGACATGATCGGTGCCGGCTATCACGGTCCGCTCTATGCCGAGATCAGTCCGAAGACGTTCCCAGTGCTGGTCAGCGAGGGCTCGCGCCTGAGCCAGGTGCGCTTCCGCACCGGCGACGCCATCCTCAACATCGACGATCTCGAGGCGCTGCACGCGACCGAGCGTCTCGTCGATATCGATGACGCCGATCTCACCGGCGGCGTCGCCGTCTCGGTTGATCTTTCCGGCGAAAAGAGCGGCGGCTTCGTCGGCTACCGCGCCAAGCGCCACACCGGCGTCATCGACGTCGATCGCCGCGCCGGCTATTCCGTCGAGGAGTTCTGGGAGCCGATCTCGGCCCGCCCCGACGGCAGCCTGATCCTCGATCCCGGCGAGTTCTATATCCTCGCGTCGAAAGAGGCCGTGCAGGTGCCGCCCGATTACGCCGCGGAGATGGTGCCGTTCGATCCGTTGGTCGGTGAGTTCCGCGTGCATTATGCCGGATTCTTCGATCCCGGCTTCGGTTATGCCGGCGCCGGCGGGTTGGGGTCGCGCGCCGTGCTCGAAGTGCGCTCGCGCGAGGTGCCGTTCATCCTCGAGCACGGCCAGATCGTCGGCCGCCTCGTCTACGAGAGGATGCTGGCTCGTCCCGACGCGATGTACGGCCAGCGCATCGGCTCCAACTACCAGGCGCAGGGCCTGAAGCTGAGCAAGCATTTCCGGGTGTAGCGATCACCCGTCGCCCGGATGGAGCGCAAGCGTCATCCGGGAAAGTCTCACTTGTGGCACGATCCCGGCTTACGCTGTGCTCCATCCGGGCCACCAGGTGCTGACATGACCAATCCATCCCAACTCGACGCATACATCCTCGACGACGTCGCCGATGCGCTGATCTATTCGGATCGCTCCGGCACCATCATGCGCTGGAATCGCGCATCGTCCGCACTGTTCGGCTTCTCCGCGGACGAAGCGCTGGGCCAGAATCTCGACCTGATCATTCCCGAACATCTGCGCGCCGCGCACTGGAAGGGTTTTGAGGCCGCGCTTGCCAGCGGCGCGATGAAGCTTGCGGGCAAGCCGACACTGACCCGTGCGCTGCACAAGGATGGACGAAAGCTCTACATCGAGATGACCTTCGCGCTGGTGCGGGACGCCGCTGGAGTGGTGCAGGGATCGGTGGCGATGGCGCGCGACGTGACCGAGCGCTTCGAGCGCGAGCGTGCCGCCAAGGCTGCGCGAATTTAAACCTGCGCAAAATTCGTGATGCGGAATTGGCGAGCCCGCGTGCAGGGCGCCCTGCATGCGGCTCAGCTTGTCCGTCGCCGGCTGCGGTGACACACTCGATCAAAACAACGATCGGGAGCGAACATGGCCACTGCATCTGACCCCGCGCAGGAAGCTCAATGGAAACGCTGGCGCGCGGTTGCCGATCTCTATCACGCCTATTTCACCGGCTTGATCCTCACCGTGGTCACACGTCGCGGCACGGCAGATGCCGCGGAGTTCGTCTTTCGCGTGTTCCGCCGCCAGCAGCAGGAGCGCTTCCTGCCGGGGCTGGAGAAGCTCGGGCTGAGCCATCTGCCGCCAGCAGTCGCCGCCGCGCAATATCACTACCTCTCGAACTGGATCGGCGGCGTGCACGTCGAATACATGCATGAGAGCGACCGCAAAGCCTGGATCCGCTATCCGCCACCGCGCTGGATCTGGAAAGGCACTGCCATCTGCGGCGTGCCGGGCGAAGTCTCGCGCGCGATGCTGCGCGGCTGGCACGCCAACAACGGCGTGGCGCTCGGCGATACCAGATTGGGGTTCGTCTGCACCAAGCAGAGCGTCGACGGCCAGGACGGGCTCGAAGGGTACTATCACCAATACGACCAACCGCTCGAGCTCGACCAGCGCCTCGTGTTCGCGCGGCATCTCGAAGCGCCGCTGTTCGATGCCGCCGCGGCTCCGGCCTTGCCGGTCGCAAGCTGGCCAAGACCGCGACTGGAAAAAGCCTACCGCAACTACGCGATGGAATATGTGCGCACCGCCGCGCCCGTGATGGTGCAGCTGTTCGGTCCGGAGGATGCCGGCTATCTCCTGCACCTCACGGGCAAGCTGATCGGGATGCAATATTTTGACGAGATCGCTGCGGCGCTGTCGATGGGCCGCGGCGGTGCGGGCGAGTTCGCGACGTTCCTCAACGCGCTGTTTGTCGCGCAGGACGATGTGGCTGAGACAACGCAATCCGAAGGCACGTTCGAAATCCGTCAGCAGAGCTGGAAGTTGATGGACGGCGTCGCCGATCACCACCCCGCTTGCGCCAAGGTGCTGGCGGGGCTGTTCGAAGGGCTCGCGGCCGGATGCGGGCGGCACATCGGCGTGCACATGCGCCCGGCCGCGGGGGGCCGGCCGCCGCTGATCTGGACGGTCGGCTGATGTCACCGACCGAAATGCGCTGCCGCAGGGCACGCCTGCATCAGGCGCAGAAGGAATCGGCAATTGCCGTGCTAACAAGCTGAACCCCGCGCCTTTTGCGCGAACAAATTCATTGGCACACCCAGTCATTGCCGCGCCGCAACTGGCGCTCGCGCCCGGGAGAGGACATGTCCGACATCGCCGAGATTCCGGTCGATGAACAAGAGCGACCGCTACCTCCGCCGCCACCCCCGGTGAAGAATGCACTGACCGACGGGCCGATCCTGCGCACGCTGCTCGGGCTGGCCTGGCCCAACGTCGTCGCGCTTTCAGCCGGCACCTGCACAGTGATTGCGGAGACCTCCTATATCGGACGCCTTGGCGTGGAAGCGCTGGCCGCGATGGCGCTGGTGTTTCCGACAGTGATCCTGACCATGACCATGTCGGGCGGTGCGATGGGCGGCGCGGTGGCCTCCGCCATCGCGCGCGCGCTCGGTGCCGGCGATCGCGAGCGTGCCGGGACGCTCGCCGCGCACGCGCTCTTGATCGGCATCAGCTTCGGCCTCGTCTTCATGCTGGGCATGCTGATCTTCGGGCCGCGCGTTCTGGAAATGCTCGGCGGCCGCGGCGAGGTGCTGACGCATGCGATCGCCTACACCCAGGTGTTTTTTGGCGGCGCCGTGCTGCCCTGGCTGCTCAACACCATGGCCGGCGTCCTGCGCGGCACCGGCAACATGAAGCTGCCGTCGCTGTTGATCCTCAATTCCGCGGCCTGGCAGATCGTGCTCGGCGGCACACTTGGCCTCGGCCTCGGTCCGGTGCCGCAATTCGGCATGCGCGGCGTCGCCGCCGGCGCGCTGATTGCCTATTGCATGAACATCGGTGTGATGGGCTGGTACCTGTTCTCCGGCCGCGCCCGCGTGACGCCGAAGCTGCGCGGGCTGCGCATCCAATGGGCGATGTTTTTCGACATCCTGAAGGTCGGCGCCATCGCCTGCTTCTCGCCGCTGCAATCGGTGCTGACGATCTCGATCTTCACTCACATGCTTGCGAAATTCGGCACCGCGATCCTCGCCGGCTACGGCATCGGTGCGCGGCTGGAATTCCTGCTGACCTCGATCGCGTTCTCGTTCGGCATCGCCTCGGTGCCGATGATCGGCATGGCGGTTGGCGCCGGCCGCATCGCCCGCGCCCGGCGCATCGCCTGGATCGCGGCCGCGAGCGCCTTCGTCGCCGTCGGTGCACCGGCGTGCCTGGTCGCGGCCTTCCCCGATCTCTGGGTCAACATTTACACCGACAGCGCGACCGTGCGCGCCACCAGCCATCAATATTTGTCGACGGTGGCGCCGTTCTACGCCTTCATCGGCCTCGCCTCGACGATGTATTTCTCGTCGCAGGGCGCAGCCAAGGTGATCGGACCGGTGCTGGCGCAGACCGCGCGGCTGATCTACATCTCGGCGGTCGGCTGGTGGCTGTCGACGCATGATGCCACCGCGCAAAGCTTCTTCTGGCTGGCGGCGAGCTCGATGGTCGTGCTCGGCCTGCTCTCGTGCTCCAGCGTGGTGCTGACGCGCTGGGGACCGCGCCAAACCAAACCGGCGATCAGGCCGGCTCTGTCGGCCGCTGCGGACTAGCGATGCCTGTGGCGGCGATGGCCGCCACTGCCGCCGACATTAGCGAGCCGCATCAGTTGCGGAATCATCGCCATCATGTCGCCGCCGCCGGCGCCGCCGAGCATGCCCATGATATCGCCGCCGCCCAAGCCGCCCATGCCCGTCGGCATGGTGCCGCCTCCGGCCATCGGCGCGTAGCCGCCGTAATTGGGCGCACCGAAACCGCCGCCGAGATTGCCGCCGCCGAGGCCGCCAATTCCGCCGCCGCCCATCATGCCACCAAGACCACCACCGCCATTCTCCATCATGCGGCTCATCATCGGGCCCATGGTCTGCATCATCATGCCGAAGCGGCGCTTGCCCATCTTGGCCTTCATCATCTCCAGCATCGGCGCCATCTGGGTCATCATGTCCTCGCCGCCGGCACCTCCGCCGCCGAGGAACTGGGCCTTTGCCGGTCCGCTCGAAATCGAAAACGTCAGCAGCACGGCGGCCGCCTGGCAGATCACCTTGTCCGCACCTCTCATGGCCTGCTCCTCGCGTGCGGGGCGCCGCCGGGAGAGCGGAGCCAACCGGACGCACGCCGCCATGGTTATTGCGGACGAGGGCTGGGCTCTGTGAGAAAGATCACGCAGCTGCGGCTGGAAACGCTCGGTGTATGGCGGCGACGGCATCCTTGGTCTGTCCCTGCACATAGGGCGCGAGCTCGTTCGGCAGCATGTCGATGATCCAGACCAGGCGGCATCTTCCCTTGCCCTCGGCGATCACCTGCACCGAGGCGCTGTAATGCTTCAGACGCTCGTTGTTGATCGCGTAGACCAGCCGCCGCCCGGCATCGTGGCAATCGACCAGCACCTCGCGCGCCACCGATCCGTTGGCGAAGGTGACGATGCGCGCGTCGCCGTCGAGCGTGCAGGCCGTGACGAAGCCCGGCGCCAGCCGCCGATGCAGCGCGCCGAAATCGCGAACCGCATCCCAGACGTCGTGAGCCGGGGCGGGGAGGGGAATGTCGTTGTGGATGGAGGCCATGAAGGTGTCCTTGGTTGCGTTAGATTTTTGTCGAGGACTCCTTCATTGCGAGCGCAGCGAAGCAATCCAGAGATGTTTCCGCGGTTGGAGTCTGGATTGCTTCGTCGCAAGTGCTCCTCGCAATGACGGAGCGAGCTCACGTGCAGACCGCCTCGACATTGTTACCATCGGGATCGATCAAGAACGCCGCGTAGTAAGTCGGGCTGTAATCCTTGCGCGGGCCGGCACCGCCATTGTCGCGACCGCCGCTCTTCAGGCCCTCGCTATGGAATGCCTTGACCGAATCATGATCCCCAGCGCGAAACGCGATATGCGCGCCATCCGCCTTGCGCCCCTTGTTCAGGTGCAGCCACAGCGCCGGCTCGCCCTTCGGCCCGAAGCCGGCATAACCATCGCCGCTCGAGCACAGGACATAGCCGAGCGGCGCCAGCACCGCGGTGTAGAAGCGCGTGGCGGCGTCGAGGTCGGCAACGCGCAATCCGATATGATCGTACATGGTCGTCTCCATTTCCAAAGGGCGCCGCAATCGGCGCGCGCCGGAGACGAACCTAGTCAGTTGAGCGCAAGCTGCTCTTGGAGAATCTTGCGCTCCCCCTTCGAGGCCTGACGGAACTTGGTTGGCGAGACGCCGGCCGCCCGGTGGAAGGTGCGGACGAAGTTGGAGAGATCGCCGAAGCCGACGTCATAGGCGATGTCGGTGACTGCGATGTCGTCGTCAGCCAGCAGCCGCGCCGCATGCCGCAGCCGCGAGCGCACCAGATATTGATGCGGGGTGACGCCGAGCACGGCGGAGAACAGCCGCAGGAAGTGGAAGGGGCTGAGGCCTGCCTGCCGCGCCGCCTGTTCGAGGTCGACCTCGGCATGCGAGTTGGCGTCGATCCACAGCGCGGCTTCCACGGCGCGGCGGCGATCACGCGCCGTCGGTGTCGTCGGCTTGCGCGTCTTGCCCGACACGACATCGACGAAACGACCGGCGAGGATCTGCCCGAGCTCGTCGAGACCGAGGTCGCTGTTGCCATCTGCCGCCGTCTGGGCGAGTTCGCCCAGCACCATCAGCTCGGGCAGCGGCGGCGTCGCGCCGACCTGCCAGACGTCGCGCCGGCCGCCGAGCGCGTCGACCAGATCGTCGCTGAGGAAAAAGGACAGGCAGACGTCGCCGGCAACATGCTCATGCATGCAGGTGTATTCCTCGCCCGGCGCGCCGACCAGCATCGAGCCGGCCACCAGCTCGAAGAAGCCGGCGCGGCAATGACAGCCAAAGCTGCCCGCGCGGACATAGGCGATGGAATGGCCGGTGCGGCACTCCGCAAACGGGCTGTCGTCCGGTCCCGCGTCGCAGCGAAACTCGGAGACCGTCATCGAGGGGGTGGTCAGCAGCGTCGTTGCATCCATGCCACCTATCTAGGTGGAGGGTCTCGGCGGGGCAACGGGCAGCAGGACGTCGAACAGCGTCTTGCTGGCGATCGGATGGGCGCCCTCGAGCGACAGCAGCCGCCGCTTGGAGATCACGCCGCCATAGGGCGAGAGCCGGTCGGTGTAATTGCCGGCCTCCAGCACCCGGTGGCAGGGCACGATCAGCATGTAGGGATTTCTCGCGATCGCCTGTGCCACCGAATGCGCGGCGCCGGAGGCGCCCAGCGTCTTGGCGATCTCGTGATAAGTGCGCGTCTCCCCGCGCGGGATGGCGCAGGCGGCTTCGTAGACCCGCCGGTTGAAGCCGGGCACCCCGCTCGCGTCCAGGCTAACCTCGGAAAAATCAGCATCGCTGCCTTGCAGCAAGCCCACGATGCCCTCGATCGCGAACTCGGCGTTCGCGGAAGGCCGCTGCTCGCGCGCCTCGGGATGGACCTGGAAAATCCGGCGGCGGGTGTCGATCTCCCGCGCCTCCGGCAATTGCACGGCGACGACACCGGTGCTGCTCCAGATGATGCCGCAGCGCCCTATGGTCGTGTCGAATATCGCGTAGCCACGCCCCACCATGCACACGCCCCACTCAGTGCACGTCTCCCCAGACAGGCGATCATAACACCGCCACAATCCGGCGCACCCAAAATCTTGACGGAAACTTAAGAAGGGTCAGGCGGGCTGCGCCAAAGCGCTTGGCGAGATGCGCCGTCTCGGCTAATCAGAGCGGGCGCAGGCTGCGCATCCGCGGGCGTAGTTCAATGGTAGAACGGCAGCTTCCCAAGCTGCATACGAGGGTTCGATTCCCTTCGCCCGCTCCATCCTGCTTCGCGTCAAGGCGCTTCGCAGGACTTTGATATCTCGGCAACGCGAAGCAGGATGCCCTTCGAAGCCTCGGCGAAGAAGGGCCGATGTTCTCTCGCGTGCGCCAGACCAAGTTTCCAATATATTAGCTCGTCGTGACCGGCACCCGGCGCGCTCTCGGTTAAGCTCTCTCGCCTGGTGGCTTGCGGTCACCGCGCCGGGCCATGTTCGGATGAAAGTCAGGACCTACAAGCAATGGACCAGCAAAAGCTCGATCGCGCGATCGGTCGTCGCTTGAAGACGCTTCGGACGCAGGCCGGCATGACGCTGAATGAGCTCGCAGGCCGCTCCGGCGTCAGCCGTGCGATGATCGGACGGGTAGAGCGGGCGCAGAGCAGTGCGACGGCTGCGCTGCTGGGTAAACTTTGCGCCGCGCTCGACGTGTCGCTCAGCGACGTCGTCGCGTTGGCCGAAAAGCCGCCGGAGCGGATGGTGCGGCTCGCCGACCAGCCGCACTGGCGCGATCCCGACAGCGGCTATCGCCGCCGCCACGCTTCGCCGACGGACGCGGCGAGCGGCATCGAGATCATCGTCGTCGATTTGCCGGCCGGCGCGCGGGTGCCGTACAGCCCCTGGGGGCGCAATGCCTTCACCCAGCAACTGCTGATGCTGGAGGGTGCGATCGCGGTGCACATCGACGCCAAGGCGGTTCGCCTGCGCGAAGGCGACTGTCTCGATTTCGACGTGATGCGCGCGGTGATCTTCGAGAACGAGACCAGACAGGATGCGCGCTACGTCATCATCACGCGCCGCGGCGCGTCCTACGGCAAGATGTGAGCCCTGACGATGCAGATCCGCACCGGCGACACCTTTGATCCACGCGTCATCGCGTTGCTCGACCATCACGTTGCGGCGGCGCGAGCACAGACCGCGCCGGGCAGTGCGCATGCGCTTGATCTCGCCGGGCTTCGTGCCCCGGAAGTCGCGTTCTGGACCGGCTGGGACGGCGACACGCTGGTCGCCACCGGTGCGCTGAAGTCGCTGTCGGGAGCGCATGGCGAGGTGAAGTCGATGCACACGCTCCAGACCACGCGCCGGCGCGGCTTTGGCGGTGAGATGCTCCGCCACATCATCACGGAAGCCCGCGCGCGCGGCATGGCGCGGCTCAGCCTCGAGACCGGCTCGTGGGATTATTTCAAGCCGGCGCACGCGCTCTACCGGGCGCATGGCTTTGTCCTCTGCGGCCCGTTCCAAGGCTATGTCGACGATCCCAACAGCCTGTTCCTGACCTTGGATCTGTCGGCGAGCCGATAGCTCAGGAACGCGTCTGCTCGATCCTATCGAGCACGCGCTCGGGGGCGATGTCGCGGCTTGCCTCCTCCAGATCCCGCTTCGAGTCGGGCTGGACGTCCAGCCGCTCGGCGATTTGCGTGAGGAGGCGGGCAACCTTGGTCAATTCGTGCTCGGCGAGCAGGCTGATCTGGAGATCGAGATCGGCGCGCTTGTCCGCTGCTGCGCTCATGCGGTTCTGCGAGATCAGCACGAATGTCGACAGGAAGATCGCCTCGACCGAAGCAATCATCGCCAGCACCACGAAGCTCTCGTCCCAGGCCGGAATTCCCGGCAGCCAGTGCAGATTGGCGATGATCCAGAAGCCGAACACCGCGACATGGAGGTAGACGAACGCCATGCTGCCGGTGAACGCCGTGATCGCATCGGCGACCTTTTCCTGACCCTTGGCTGCGCGCTGCTCGCGGCGGCGGCGCTCGACCAACGCCTGGATGTTGCGCTCGAGGGTCGGGCTCAATCCCTCGCCGGGATCATGGGTGATATCGTTACGCACGGGGCAGCAACGGCGGACAGGAAAGGCTGTTCCTAGGCCCAGCTGCCGGAAAATGCCTGTCGCCCCTCAAAATGAGTTGCGTACCTCAAAACACCTCTGCTAGCCTTCAGCCATGGCCGAGACGCTCACCACGACCGCGCTGACGCTGAAGGACATCGCCCGCCAGGCCGGCGTCAGCCTCGCGACGGTGGACCGCGTCCTGCACAATCGTCCGGGCGTGCGGCCGGATACGGTCCGGCGCGTCAAGGAGGCGATCGAGCGCAATTCGTTCCAGCCTCACGTGGCCGCCGCCGAGCTCGCCCGCGGCCGCGCCCGCCGTTTCGCCTTCGTGATGCCGTCGGGACCGAACCCGTTCATGCAGCAGATCCAGGATTATCTCGGCGAGATGTCGGGCTGGTTGTCGTCCCGCCGCCTCGGCGTCGAGACCGTCGCAACCGACGTGTTCGATCCGTCCGTGCTCGCGGCTTCCCTGGAAGGGCTCTCCGACGATTACGACGGCATCGCCGTGGTGGCGCTGGACCATCCCGGCGTCCGCGCCGCCATCGACGATCTCGTCGATGCCGGCACCAGTGTCGTGACGCTGGTCTCCGACGTGCCGTCGTCGCGCCGGCACCATTATGTCGGCATCGACAACATTGCCGCGGGGCGCACCGCCGGCGCGCTGGTCGGGCGGCTGGTCGGACAAAAGTCCGGCAAGGTCGCGATCGTCGCGGGCTCGCAGGGCCTGCGCGACCATGCCGAGCGCATTTTTGGCTTCAACCAGGTGATGGCGTCGGAATTCCCCGGCCTCAGCGTGCTGCCGGTGCTCGAAGGACGCGACGAGGACGCGCGTTCGGAGCAGGTGTTGTCGCGGTTGCTGGGCAGGCATGCCGACATCGTGGGTCTTTATAATGTCGGCGCCGGCACGCAAGGCGTCGCCAAAGCGTTGAACGAGAAGGCGCTCAGCGATCCGGGGCGAGACAAGCAGGTGGTGTTCGTCGGACACGACGTCACTGCGCTGACGCGCCGGCTGCTGCTGCAGGGCGTGATGCATGCCGCGATCTCGCAGAACCCCGGACATGAAGCGCGCGCCGCCGTGCGTGTGCTGCTCGCGCTCGCCCGTGGCGAGCCGATCTTGCGCGAACAGGAGAAGATCAGGATCGACATCGTGATGCGGGACAATCTGCCTTAGCGGCAGGTGGAATTCAAAATGACCCGTTGCGGATAAGGCGACTTTGAGTTCGCGCACCGCAACAGGGGAAAGGGAGGACGGCGTGTATCTCGGAATCGACATCGGCACATCGGGTGTGAAAGCGGTGCTCGTGAGCGAAGCCGGCGCGGTTCTCGCGACGGCGGCGCGCGAGCTTGCGCTGTCGCATCCCGCGCCGCTGTGGTCCGAGCAGGATCCCGATGGCTGGGTCGATGCGGCGGTCGGCGCGGTCGACGATCTTGCCGCCCGCCATCCGCGCGAGGTCGCGCGGGTGCGCGGCATCGGGCTGTCGGGCCAGATGCACGGCGCGACGCTGCTGGACGAGGACGGAGCGCCGCTGCGTCCCGCGATCCTCTGGAACGACGGCCGCTCGCACGCCGAATGCGTCGCGCTGGAGCGGCGCTGCCCGTCGCTGCACACGATCGCCGGCAATCTGGCCATGCCCGGCTTCACCGCGCCGAAGCTGCTCTGGGTCGCCAGGCACGAGCCAAAAATCTTCGCGCGTGTCGCAAAGGTGCTGCTGCCGAAGGCCTATGTCCGCTATCGCCTGACCGGCGAGATGGTCGAGGACATGTCGGACGCGGCCGGCACCCTGTGGCTCGACGTCGGTCTGCGCCGCTGGTCGCCCCTGCTGCTGCATGCCACCGGGCTCGATCTCCATCACATGCCACGCCTCGTCGAGGGCAGCGAGGTCAGCGCGACGCTCGCGCCGGACTACGCGCAACGCTGGGGCATGGCTAGGAATGTCGTAGTCGCCGGCGGCGCCGGCGATAATGCCGCGAGCGCGATCGGGCTCGGCGCCATCGCGCCGGGCGATGCTTTCCTGTCGCTTGGCACATCCGGTGTCGTGTTCCGCGTCACTGATCGGTTTGCACCGGCTCCGGCCTCGGCGGTCCACGCGTTCTGTCACGCACTGCCCGGCCGCTGGCATCAGATGGGCGTGATGCTGTCAGCTGCGGCTTCGCTGGCTTGGCTCGCGGGCGTGATGGAGGTTCCGGCCGCAGCGCTGCTGGCGCCGCTCGGCGAGCGCGTCGATGGACCGAGTCCGGTCAAATTCCTGCCTTATCTCGACGGCGAGCGCACGCCGCACAACGATGCCGCCGCCAGCGGCGCCTTCGTCGGCCTGCGCGGTGCGACCGGGCGCTCCCAGATCGTTCAGGCCGTGCTCGAAGGCGTCGCCTTCGCCGCGCGCGACAATCTGGCGGCGCTGAGCGCGGCGGGTGGGCCGCTTGCCGAGGTCGATCTCGTCGGCGGCGGCTCGCGCTCGCCGCTGTGGGCGCAGATCTGCGCCGATGTGCTCGGCATTCCCGTCCACCGCGTCGAGGAGGGCGAGGTCGGTGCCGCGCTCGGTGCCTCCAGGCTCGGACGGCTCGCCGCCACCGGCGAAGACGCGGCTGCGGTTTGCACCCGTCCGCGCCGGCTCGCGAGTTTTACGCCCCGCGCATCCGTCGCTGCGGCCTATGACGAGGCCTATCGCCGCTGGCGCGAGCTTTATCCTGCGTTGAAGGAGTGTGCCTGAGTGAACGCGTCTGTGAAATTCTTCGATACAACCGCACCTGTCGCCTTCGCCGGCAAGGATGCGGGAAACTCGCCCGCCTTCCGCTGGTACGACAAGGACCGCCTCGTCCATGGCCGCAGGATGGAGGACCATCTGCGTTTTGCGGTCTGCTATTGGCACTCGTTGTGCTGGCCCGGCGGCGATCCCTTTGGCGGCGAGACGTTCCTGCGGCCCTGGCACCACGGCACCGATGCGATGGCGCAGGCGCGCGCCAAGGCCGACGTTGCCTTCGAGCTGTTTCGCTTGCTCGACGTGCCCTTTTTCACCTTCCACGACGTCGATGCGGCGCCGGAAGGGAACTCACTCGCGGAATCCGTCGCCAACCTCAATGCCATCGCCGATCTGTTCGAAGCGAAGATGGCCTCGAGCAAGGTACGCCTGCTCTGGGGCACCGCCAATCTGTTCACGCATCGGCGCTACATGGCGGGCGCGGCCACCAATCCGGATCCCGAGATATTCACCTATGCCGCCGGCCAAGTCCGCGCCGCGCTGGAAGTGACGCACCGTCTCGGCGGCCAGAATTATGTGCTGTGGGGCGGGCGCGAGGGCTATGAGACGCTGCTCAACACCGATCTCAAGCGCGAGCTCGACCAGCTCGGCCGCTTCGTCTCGCTCGTCGTCGAGCACAAGCACAAGATCGGCTTCAAGGGGCCGATCCTGATCGAGCCGAAGCCGAAGGAGCCGACCAAGCACCAATATGATTTCGACGTCGCTACCTGCTATGGCTTCCTCGCGCGTTACGACCTGCTGAAGGACGTCAAGCTCAACATCGAGCAGAACCACGCCATCCTCGCCGGCCACTCCTTCCATCACGAGGTCGCACTCGCGCAGGCGCTGGGTGTGTTCGGCTCGCTCGACATCAACCGCGGCGACGATCTGCTCGGCTGGGACACCGACCAATTCGCGATGAACGTGCCCGAGCTTGCCCTGGTGTTCCATGAGCTCCTGAGCCGCGGCGGCTTTAGCTCCGGCGGGCTGAATTTCGACGCCAAGATCCGCCGCCAGTCGATCGATCCCGACGATCTGATCCATGCCCATGTCGGCTCGATGGATGCCTGCGCGCGGGCGTTGCTCGCCGCCGCGGACATGCTCGACGCCGGCGTGCTCACTGCGCCGCTCGCGAAACGCTACGAGGGATGGGCCGGTCCCGAGGGCCGCGCCATTCTCGGCGGCCAGCGCTCGCTTGCCGAACTTGCCGACCGCGCGCACGGCCCGGGCTTTGACCCGCAGCCGCGCTCGGGCCGGCAGGAATATCTGGAATCCCTCGTCAACCGCTACGTCTGAGGAAGGCCGCTGATGACAAATGCACAAGCGACACCGGTCCTCGAGCTGACCGGCATAGGCAAGGAGTTCGGCGCGATCCGCGCGCTGCATGATGTCGACATGCAGGTCCTTCCCGGCGAGGTCGTCGGCCTGATGGGCGACAACGGCGCGGGCAAGTCGACGCTGGTCAAGATCATCGCCGGCAATTTCCGCCCCAGCCAGGGCGAAATCCGCTTCGCCGGCAGCGCGGTTCATTTCAACCGGCCCGTCGATGCCCGCGGCGTCGGCATCGAGGTGGTCTATCAGGACCTCGCGCTCGCCGACAATCTCACCGCAGCGGCCAACGTCTTTCTCGGCCGCGAGCTGAAGCGCAGGATCGGGCCGTTCGCGTTGCTCGACCACAAGGCGATGGCGGCGCGTGCGTTGGAGCTGTTCGGTGAGCTGCGCTCGGAGACGCGCCCCGACGATCTCGTCAAGCAGATGTCGGGCGGGCAGCGCCAGGCGGTTGCGATCGCGCGGACGCGGCTCTCCAACGCGAAGCTGGTCATGATGGACGAGCCCACGGCCGCGATCTCGGTCCGCCAGGTCGAGCAGGTGCTCGGCCTGATCCACCGGCTGAAAGAGCAGGGCGTTGCCGTGATGCTGATCTCGCATCGCATGCCCGACGTGTTCGCGGTGTGCGATCGCGTCATCGTCATGCGCCGCGGCGAAAAGCGGGCCGACAAGCCCATCCACCAGACCTCTCCCGAGGAAGTCACCGCCCTGATCACCGGCGCGAAGGAGGCGGCGTGATGGCCATGCCCATGGAATCCCCGATCACCTTCTCGAATGTCGGCAAAATCAGATGGTGGCAGCGCGGCATCTTCGCGTCCCAGACCGGCTATGTCCTGCTCGCGCTGGCAGTGCTGCTGGTGGTCATGCATTTCGCCAGCCCGTACTTCTTCACCGAAGGCAACATGCAGAACGTGGCGAAGAATTTCTCCTTCATCGCCATTGCGACGCTCGGCGTCACCTTCGTGATCATCACCGGCGGCATCGATCTGTCGGTCGGCTCGATGATGTGCTTCTCCGCCATGGTCACCTCGATGGTGATGACCGAGCTGTCGGCGCCCGGCTCGCCGGCGGGCTCCCTGTTCGTGCACATGGCGGCCGACGGCAAGACCGTGCTCGCCAATGTCCCCGGCCTGATCCTGGTGGTCTCGCTTCTCGCCGGCCTCGGCGTCGCGCTGCTCGCCGGCCTCGTCAACGGCTTCTGTATCGCGGTGCTCGGCCTGTCGCCGTTCGTCACCACGCTCGGCATGCTCTCGATCGTGCGCGGGCTCGGCTATGTCGTCTCGAACGGACGCGGCAGCTTCCCAGGTGGGCCGGATGCCGATTATTTCTACGCGCTCACCTCGGGCGACGTGCTCGGCGTGCCCGTGCCATTCATTTATCTGATCGTCCTCGCGCTGGCGATGGCCGTGGTGCTGCACCACAGCTCGTTCGGCCGTCACGTGTTCGCGCTCGGCGGCAACGAGAAGGCGGCCGAACTCACCGGCATCCCGGTCGTGCGGGTGAAGATCGAGGTCTATGTGATCTGCGCGCTCGCCGCAGGCCTCCAGGGCATCATCATCTCGGGCTGGCTTGGGTCGGCGCCGGCCAACATGGCGACGTCCTACGAGCTCAACGTGATCGCCGCGGCCGTCATCGGCGGTGCCAATCTCGCCGGCGGCATCGGTGGACCGCTTGGCGCCATCGTCGGCTGCGTGCTGCTCGAGGTGATCCGCAACGGCCTCGTGCTCGCCCAGGTTAGCTCCTACTGGCAGCAGACGCTGGTGGGCGTGATCATCATCCTGGCCGTATTGGTCGACCGCATCCGCTCGCGGATGATCTGAAACGACGTCGTTCCGGGACGGCAACGAAAATGCCGCCTGTCCACTTCCCGGACGATCTTGAGAGGACAGGCGCCAAAGAAGGGTGGAGGAGACGATGAGGAAATATCTACTTGCCGGCATCGCGGTCGCGATGATGGCTACGCCGGCGTTTGCCGCAAACTACCGGTTCGTGATCGTGCCCAAGGCGATGAACAATCCGTTCTTCGACTTCGCGCGCGACGGCTGCCTGAAGCGTGCCAAGGAGCTCGGCAACATCGAGTGCATCTACAAGGGGCCGGTCGAGCACGAGCCGGCGACGCAGGCCCAGATCATCCAGGACTTCGTCACTCAGAAGGTCGACGGCCTCGTCATTTCGGTTGCCGACGTCGCGGCGATGACCAAGTCGATCGACGCGGCGACCGCGGCCGGCATCCCCGTCATCACCTTCGACGCCGATGCGCCCGGCGCCAAGCGCATCGCTTATATCGGCACCAACAACAAGGAGTTCGGCGTCGCCCTCGGCAAGCAGCTCCTGAAGCTGCGGCCCGACGGCGGCAAATATGCCATGGTCTCGGGTGGTCCCGGCGCCAAGAACCTCGCCGAGCGCGTCGACGGCGTCCGCGAGGCGCTGAAGGGCTCGAAATGGACCGAGGTCGCGGGCTCTCCGACGTTCTGCAACGACGATCCCGCGCTGGCGGTTCAGCAGATGACTGACATGCGTACCGCGACGCCCGACCTCGCCGCGATCGTTCCCATCGGCGGCTGGCCGATGTTCGCCCCCGAAGGCTTCAAGGCCTTCGCCTCCAGGTACAAGAAGGATATCGATTCCGGCAAGTTCACGCTTGTCGTGGCCGATACGCTGAAGATGCAGCTCGAGCTGTTGCGCGATGGCTATGCCAATGCGCTGGTCGGCCAGCGTCCGTTCGAGATGGGCGAGAAGGCGATGGACACGCTGCTCGCCATCAAGAAAGGCGAGAAGGTGCCGGAGATCGTTTATACCGGCCTCGATCTCGTGACCAAGGACAACGTTGCGCAGATGTTGAAGTAGGAGCGTCGCCAGCCCCGCGCTCCTGCGTGCCTCTCCCGCTTGCGCTTGTCGCAAGCGGGAGAGATGATCTTGGTTGTTGGGGAAGACGGTTGAGGCAATGGGAATGAAAAGGTCGCGGCTCGGCTCTCTCGATGTCACCTCACTCGGCCTCGGTTCCGCCCCGCTCGGCGGATTGTTCACCCCCGTCAGCGATGCCGATGCGGAAGCGACGATCGCCCGCGCCTGGTCGCTCGGAATTCGCTTCTTCGACACCGCGCCGCTCTACGGCTTTGGCCTTGCGGAGCGACGCCTGGGCGCATTCCTGCGGCAACAGCCCCGTGATTCCTACGCCATCTCGACCAAGGTTGGCCGCCTGCTGCGCGTGCCCGATGGCGCGGCCGCCGAGGACGAGCACTACAAGGGCACGCCGCGCGAGCGGCCGGTGTTCGATTTCAGTTATGACGGCGTGATGCGATCGGTGGAGGAAAGCCTGGCGCGGCTTGGGCTCGACCGCGTTGACGTCCTGCTCGTGCATGATCCCGACGATCACTACGACGACGCCGTCGCCGGCGCCTTCCGCGCGCTCCAGCGCCTGCGCGCTGAGGGTACCGTCAAGGCGATCGGTGCCGGCATGAACCAGTCAGACATGCTGGTCCGGTTCGCAGAGGCCGTTCCGGTCGACTGCTTCCTGCTCGCCGGCCGCTACACGCTGCTCGACCAGGGCGCGCTGGATGCGCTGTTCCCGCTCTGCGCGTCGAAGCACATCGGCATCCTGCTCGGCGGCATCTACAACAGCGGCATCCTGGCCAATCCGCACACCGGCGCGAAGTTCAATTATCAGGATGCCGATGCGGCACTCGTCGCCCGTGCGCTGGCGCTCGACGAGCTCTGCCGCAAGCACGGCACCGAGCTGAAAGCCGCCGCGCTGCAGTTCTGCATGGCCCATCCGGCAGTCACGGTCGCCGTGATGGGCGCGCGCAACGCCGCGGAAGTTGCCGACAACATCGCGATGTCGGAGCTGGGGGTACCGGCGGCGTTCTGGCAGGAGCTGCGTAGGCGAGAACTCGTCGACGCCCGCGCGCCATTGCCGGACGGAGCTTAAGGCATGATCATCGACGCTCACCAGCATTTCTGGGATCCCGCGCGCGCCGACTATCCCTGGATGGATGCGCCCGAGCTCAAGCCGATCCGGCGTGCCTTCGGTCCGGCCGATCTCGCGCCCCTTTTGAGCGCGAACGGCATCGACGCGAGCATCCTGGTGCAGTGCCGCTCCGCGCTGGCGGAGACCGAGGAATTCCTGCGGATCGCGCATGCGACGCCCTCGGTGATCGGCGTCGTCGGCTGGGCCGATCTGACCGACGCTGCACTTGGTGAGACGCTGGACCGGCTGCGCGCTTCGCCCGGCGGTGACAAGCTGGTCGGCATCCGCCACCAGGTCCATGACGAGGCCGATCCGGATTGGTTGTTGCGCGAGGACGTCCAGCGCGGCCTCACGGCCGTGTTCGCGCACGATCTCGCCTACGATTTCCTGGTCCGCACCCGCGAGCTGCCGGCCGCGATCGCAACCGCACAAGCGTTCCCGCAGGCGCGCTTCGTGCTCGACCACGCGGCCAAGCCGCTGATTGCCGACGGTGGAAGCACTGAATGGTCCAATGGCATCGCGGCACTCGCGGCCTGCGGCAATGTCTGGTGCAAGGTCTCGGGGCTGGCGACAGAAGCGGTTTGGAGCGACTGGAATGCGGAGCTGCTGTTTCCGTTCGTCGCGCACGCCGCGACATGCTTTGGCGAAGATCGCCTGATCTTCGGCTCGGACTGGCCGGTATGCTTGCTCGCGGGGAGCTATGGTGAGATCAAGGGCGCGCTGGAGGCCTGCCTGATGAAGCTCGGTCCGCAGGCGCGTGAGAAGGCGTTTGGCGTGAACGCGAAGGCTGCGTATCGGTTGGCGGTTGGTTGAAGCCGACAGCGCGCGTGTTGCTCAGCGTTCCCCAAACACCCGATCCAGCGCTGCATCGTACGTCGTCCGCACCAGCGCCGGATGCAGCTTCGCCAGCGTCTCCATCATCACGCCGGAATTGATCTCGAGCACGCGCCAGACGCCGTCGACGCGGACGAGGTCGATCGAGGCGAAGGTGATGCCGATGGCCTTGGCGGCGTCGATAGCGAGCTTTGCGCAGGCTGCGCGAAGATCGCAATCCTGCATCAGCACGGGCTTTGCACCCGCATCGAGATTGTGCCGCCAATCCGAGCCGCGCTGCTTGCTGTAGACGACGAGTGGCACATCATCGAGCAGGACCACGCGAACTTCGTCCTCGATCACGAGATAGGGCGAGATCACGAGTCCGGCGCTCATCGAAAAGGCTTCGCCAACCGCATGATCGAGTTCTGTTTCCGTCGTGACCCTGAAGACGGATCGTCCCGACGTCCCCTCGTTCGGCTTCACCACCACGCCTTGCGGATTGTCGTGAAGCAGCGCCAGCATTGCCTCTCGCGAGGCGACGCCGACAACCTTCTCGCCCAACTTCGGATTGAGGAACAGGCGATGGGGAATGCAAGGCACGCCCTCGAGCGCCAGCACCTCGGCGGTGGCCGATTTGTCGTTGGCCAGGCGGTGCGCGATGGCGCTGTTGAGGCCGATATCGTAGCCGAACGCGAAGCGGCGCTGCTCGCCCCGGCGCATCGCGAGCAGCCAGCCATCGGCGCGGACTTCGAGCGCGATGCCATGGGTCGCGCAATAGCGCCTGATCGCCTGGACGAAGATCCGCTCGCCGTTCACCATGTGTCTTGTCGCCACTCGCAGCCGTCAGTTCCAGTCGAGCTTGGCGCCAAAAGCCGCAAAAAAGCGGGAAACGGCGCCAAACGAGAGTGAAATCAGAGCTATTCTTAATGAAATTCTCGCGAGCGCCACGGAAATTAAGTGCTGTATTCGGGCCCCGGAGGGAAAAGAAATTGCCCTCCGCGCGCGCCGGACAGCAGATCCATTAATGATGCGACCATTTCCGCCGCAAATGCCGGTTTGACCGGCATCAATTGCATCCGGAACGAGGTTGATTATTGGTCTCAATGGCGTAGATCACACACGCGAAATCCTCCGCCATGGCAATGGTGTCCGCTCCGCTTTCAGGGGCCGGGCAACGCTTTTGCCCTAAAACCGCAATTATTCGGAATATCGAAAATCATGAGCGCGTTTTACCGAGAGAAGGTTCTTTCCGTCCAGCACTGGACCGACACCCTGTTCAGCTTTCGCGCAACCCGCGATTCCGGCTTCCGCTTCCAGAACGGCCAGTTCGCGATGATCGGCCTCGAGGTTGAGGGCCGCCCGCTGCTCCGCGCCTACAGCATGGCCAGCGCCAACCACGAGGAAGAGCTCGAGTTCTTCTCGATCAAGGTTCAGGACGGCCCGCTGACGTCGCGTCTCCAGAAGATCAAGGAAGGCGACACCATCCTGGTCGGCCGCAAGGCGACCGGCACGTTGATCACCGACAATCTCATTCCCGGCAAGCGGCTGATGCTGCTCTCGACCGGCACGGGCCTGGCGCCCTTCGCCAGCCTGATCAAGGACCCCGAGGTCTACGACCAATTCGACAGCATCGTGCTGGTGCATGGCTGCCGTCAGGTCTCCGAGCTCGCCTATGGCGAGAAGCTCGTCGCCGGTCTTCGCGAGGACGAACTGTTCGGCGAGTTGCTCGCGGACAAGCTCATCTACTATCCGACCGTGACCCGCGAGCCGTTCAAGAACCGCGGCCGCATCACCGATCTCATCAGCTCCGAGCAGATCTTCAACGACATCGGCCAGGGCCCGCTCGACATCGCGACCGACCGCATCATGATGTGCGGCAGCCCGGCGATGCTCGAAGAGCTGAAACTGATGTTCGAGGGCCGCGACTTCGTCGAGGGCTCCGGCAACAAGCCCGGCCATTTCGTGATCGAAAAGGCGTTCGTCGAGCGGTAGGCCCTCTCGTGTCGTCCTGGCAAAAGCCAGGACGCTTGCCTGGGTAAAGCGCTCTGACGGGTTAATGCCCGTCCCTTCCGAGCCCTGCTGCACCGCAGCAGCCCGCCCATCGGGCTGATTGATTTGTCCCCGCCGAATTCGCTAGCGTGAAACAACCGCCGCGTCATATCCGTATGACAGGCGCGGGCGTATCGTACCGCCTCATGCTGGCGAGAGGATGGGAATCGTGGCCGACGAGAACAAAACGCAGGAATCGCCCAGCTTATCGCCCAACCCATCGGCCAAACGGCTGCCGCTGGCGGAAGAGGGGATCATGGAAACCCTGCTGCTGCCATTCTCTCCGCGCTTCATCGTCCTGACGATCTGCGCGGTGGTCACGGCGCTGCTGACCGGCATCGGCTTCGCCGATGGCAAGATCTTCGACATCCTGCTGATCCCGATCCTGATCTTCGGCGCGCTGACGGCGCTTGGCGTCCGCGACCTCATGCAGAAGGGCCACGCCGTTCTGCGCAACTACCCGATCTCGGCCCATATCCGTTTTTTGCTCGAAGAGATACGCCCGGAGATGCGGCAGTACTTCTTCGAGAGCGAGAAGGACGGCATGCCGTTCTCGCGCGACATCCGTGCGGTGGTCTATCAGCGCGCCAAGATGCAGCTCGACAAGCGTCCGTTCGGCACCCAGGAGGACGTCTACCGCCAGGGTTATGAGTGGATGCATCACTCGGTCTCGCCGAAGACGCATGCCGAGGAGAAATTCCGCGTCACCATCGGCGGGCCGGATTGCGTCAAGCCGTATTCGGCTTCCGTGTTCAACATTTCCGCGATGAGTTTTGGCGCGCTCAGCCCGAACGCCGTGCGCGCGCTGAATGCCGGTGCCAAGAAGGGCGGCTTCGCGCACGACACCGGCGAGGGCGGCTTCAGCCCCTATCACGCGGAGATGGGCGGCGACATCATCTGGGAGATCGGTTCGGGCTATTTCGGCTGCCGTCATCTCGACGGCACCTTCGATCCCGAAGCCTTCGCGCGCGTCGCGCGCCAGGACCAGATCAAGATGGTCGAGCTCAAGATCAGCCAGGGTGCCAAGCCCGGTCATGGCGGCGTGCTGCCGGCGGCGAAAGTCTCGGAGGAGATTTCCAAGATCCGCGGAGTCGCCATGGGCGAGGATTGCATCTCGCCGGCCTCGCATCGCGCCTTCTCGACGCCTGTTGGCATGATGCAGTTCATCGGCGAGATGCGAAAGCTCTCCGGCGGCAAGCCGACCGGCTTCAAGCTGTGCATCGGCCATCCCTGGGAATTTTTGGCGATCTGCAAGGCGATGATCGAGACCGGCATCTATCCCGACTTCATCGTGGTCGACGGCAACGAGGGCGGCACCGGCGCCGCGCCGCTGGAGTTCATGGATCATCTGGGCATGCCGATGCGGGAGGGCGTCAGTTTCGTCCACAACGCCCTGATCGGCATCAACGCGCGCGATCGCATCAAGATCGGCGCCTCCGGCAAGATCGCCACCGCCTTCGACATGGCACGCGCCATGTCGATCGGCGCGGACTACTGTAATTCGGCGCGCGGCTTCATGTTCTCGCTCGGCTGCATCCAGTCGCTGAGCTGCCACACCGACCGCTGCCCGACCGGCGTCGCGACCCAGGATCCGACGCGGGCGCGCGCACTCTACGTGCCGCTCAAGATTGACCGCGTGCACAATTATCACCTTGCGACGCTTCACTCGCTGACCGAGCTGGTCGCCGCGGCCGGTCTCGAACATCCGCAGCAGCTGCGCCCGATCCACTTCTCCCAGCGTACCTCGACGACGGACGTGAAATCCTTCGCGCAGCTCTATCCCTCGCTGCGTCCGGGCGAGCTGCTCGAAGGTACCGAAGACGCACGCTTCCGTGATGCTTGGCGGATGGCGCGGACGGAGACGTTCCAGCCGGCGCCGTAGGGCAAGGCCGCAGGTCCTGCGCAAAGGCATCACGACATGGGCTGCGTTTAACGTTTTGTTCAACTTTGGGTATAGATTGTCCCCATGGACGAGCGGCGCGACAAGGCAAGGCATCGCGTGCTGAAGGCCGGAACGATCGAGTTCGGCGGCGGCGGCGCGATCGACTGCACTATCCGCAACCTGTCCGATACCGGCGCCGCGCTCGACGTCAGCAGTCCCGTCGGCATCCCTGACCATTTCAGCCTGTTCGTCCAGGCCGGCGGAACACATCTCGCCTGCACCGTGATCTGGCGCAAGGAGAAGCGGATCGGGGTGAGGTTCGGGTGAGGGTCTAGCGCAACAAATTCCGCTGTCGTGTTGAGAGTATCGCGAGCGCTCGCTCACCCCGTCTCTACTTCGCTCCGCCGGCTCGCGAGAATCTTGTCGATCCTCCGTCCGTCGAGATCGACCACCTCGATGTGCCAGTCGCCGAAGTCGAAGGCGTCGCCGACATCAGGCAGCACGTTGAACTGTTGCAGCACGAGGCCGGCGACCGTGTTGTAGCGGTGCGGCGGCAGCTCGACGCCGATCAGCTCGCCGAATTCGTCGACTGGCATCCAGCCTGAGACCAGCAGCGAATCATCCGCGCGCTTGACGTAGGCCGGTTCCGGCGGGCCTTCCTCGGAATGGAAGGCGCCGACGATCGATTCCAGAATGTCAGCCGTCGTCACGATGCCTTCGAACGCGCCGTATTCGTCGTAGACGAGGCCGACATGCACCGGCGCAGCCTTCAGGATCGCCAGCACGTCGCGGGCATCGGCTGAGGCGGGAATGCCGGGCGCCTCGCGGACCAGCACGCGCAAATCCGGCGTGCGCTCGTTCATGAAGGCGACCAGCAGGTCCTTGGCCTGGAGCACGCCGATCGGCTTGTCGCGGTCGCCGTCGGACACGGGAAAGCGTGAATGCGGACTCTTGGCGATGGTCGCTTGAATGCTCTCCGGCGTATCGTTGAGGTCGATCTCGTTGACCTCCGTGCGCGGCGTCATGATCGCGCCGACCGGCCGATCGCCGAGCCGCATCACGCCCGCGATCATCTCCTTTTCACCTGACTCGAGCACGCCCGCGCTTTCGGCCTCGCTGACGAGATGATGGATCTCGTCTTCCGACACCTTCTCTTCGGACTTGCCGCCGTGGCCGAGCAGCGTGAGGATCAGCTTGCCGGAGAGATCGAGCAGGAAGACCAGCGGCAGCGAGACCTTCGCAAGCACGTGCATCGCGGGTGCAACCCTGACCGCGATGCTCTCGGGGTCGCGCAGCGCCACCTGCTTCGGCACCAGCTCGCCGACGATCAGGGTGGCGTAGGTGATGAGCGTGACGACCAGGCCCACTCCGACGATGTCGGCAATTCCTGCGGACAGGCCGAGCTCGAGCAGCCATTGCGTCAGCCGCTGTCCGAGCGTCGCGCCCGAGAACGCGCCGGAGAGCACGCCGACCAGCGTGATCCCGATCTGCACCGTCGAGAGGAATTTGCCGGGGTCGGCCGCGAGCGTCAGCGCCCGCTCGGCGCCACGGACGCCCTTGGCGGCGAGCATCGACAGCCGGGCCGGGCGTGACGAGACCACGGCGAGCTCGGACATGGACAGCAAGCCGTTGATGACGATCAGGACGACGACGATGGCGAGTTCGGCGGAGAGCATTGACGTTCCGAGGTAAGGGAGTGTGGCCGGATGGCGGCCCAAGCATTGATATAGGTATTCGGGGAAGAAATGCCGATGATTCTGTCGCATCCGGCATCGCGAAGGAACTTCGGCGACACCGTCCCGGAAGGCACTCGAAGCCCAATACCCCGCGGAACTACGGGCATGCCGTTGCTTAACGGGCTCTTAGCGGCCACCGGCTAGGTTCTCGACATTTGCAGGAATGTATTCGGGGATCAGAATGCGGATCGGGAAACTCTTTGCGCTGTCGATGCTGACGGTGACGGTGTTTGCAGTCATCCTTGGCGCCGAGGTGCTCGTACCCCAGGCGCGCATCTTCACGAACCGCTCCGACGCGATCAAGACGGTCGACGCCTTTGGTGCGACCTTGATGGTCAGTCAGCACGTTGCCGGCCTTCGTGCCCCCTACATTTCGCCGATTTTCCAGGAGAACCCTGCGACGCAGGCCCAGATCGAAGGCGCCGCGAAGGCCGCGAAAGCAGCCGATGCCGCATTTGAGGGGGCAAGGCGCGCCATCCTTGTGCTGGATGATTCCGGACCGATGATCGAAAACCTGGACCGTACCGCCCGGCGGCTCAAGGATATCTACACCGCTGCAAACCGCGCGATGAGCGTTCCCTTGGCGGCGCGCGACAGCGCTGTAGTCAAGGGCTTCCTACCGGGCGTTGCAGAGGTCATCGGCAATATCGAGCCGATCATGAACCGGCTCGAAGCCAAGGTCATCAATGCCGATTCTTCGCTTGCGGCGCTGTTGAGCCTGGCGCGAACGGCGCAGGACCTGCGCGTCTCGGCCGGCAGCCGCGCCGCCACGCTGTCGCCGGCGCTGAGCGCGCGCCGCCCGCTCACGGCTCCCGAATTCTCGCTGATGGATCGGATGCAGGGGCGCGTCGAGGCCGACCGCGAGCGCATCGAGGCCGGCATCGACCAGCTCGGAAGTCCGCCCCGCATCGCCACCGCACTGAAAGCGGCAACGGATTCCTATTTCGGAAAAGCAGCCGCTGCCGTGGACAAAGAGATGCCCGCGGCTCGTGGCGACGGCAAATACGGCATCAACGCCGAAGAGCTGGCCACCGTCATTGTCCCCGCCATCCAGATGTTCTACGGCGTGCGCGATGCCGCGCTGACGGAAGCTGCCGAGCGCGCCTCGGCCGCGCGTGATGGCGCGCTTGCGATGCTCGCGCTCGCGGGCGTGGCGGTGCTGGCGCTGCTGGGGACACTCGGTGGTGTGACCATGATGCTGCGCCGGCGCGTGGTGACGCCGCTGAGCCGGCTCGCGGACGTGATCGCAACGCTTGCCGCCGGACAGCACGAGGTCGAGATTCCCGTGACGGGCCGTAACGACGAGATCAGCCAGGTGGCGGGCTCGCTCCAGCACTTCAAGGATTCGCTCTCCGCCAAGAAGGCTGCCGACGAGGCCGCCGCGGTGGAAGCCCAGGCGAAACTCCGGCGCAGCCAGCGCATGGACCAGATCGCGCGCGATTTCGAAGCGTTGATCGGCGACGTCATCAACACCGTGTCGTCGGCATCGTCGGAGCTGGAAGTGTCGGCGGGAACGCTGACGAGCACCGCCGATCAATCGGAAAAGGTCACCGCGACGGTGGCGGCCGCCTCCGAGCAGGCCTCCAGCAACGTGCAGACCGTTGCCGCGGCCGCGGAGGAAATGGCGTCTTCGGTCGACGAGATCGGTCGACAGGTTCAGGACTCCGCGCGGGTCGCCAGCGAAGCGGTGCAGCAGGCGGCGCGGACCAACGACTATGTCGGCGAGCTCGCCAAGGCTGCCGGCCGGATCGGCGACGTGGTCGAGCTCATCAGCCAGATCGCGGGCCAGACCAATCTTCTGGCGCTCAATGCAACGATCGAGGCGGCGCGCGCCGGCGAGGCCGGACGCGGCTTCGCCGTGGTCGCCTCCGAGGTCAAGGCGCTGGCCGAGCAGACCGCCAAGGCCACCGGCGAGATCAGCCAGCAGATCACGGGAATCCAGAGCGCGACGGAGGATTCGGTCGGCGCCATCAAGTCGATCGGCGACACCATCACCCGCATGTCCGAGATCGCATCGGCGATCGCTTCCGCGGTCGAGGAGCAGGGCGCCGCGACGCGGGAGATTTCCCGTAACGTGCAGCAGGCGGCGCGCGGCACCCAACAGGTCTCCGCCAGCATCGTCGACGTGCAGCGCGGCGCGAGCCAGACCGGATCGGCCTCCTCCACCGTGCTTGCGTCAGCGAAGTCACTGTCCGGCGAGAGCAGCCGCCTCAAGGTCGAGGTCGGGAAGTTCCTGGACGCGATCCGGGCCGCCTAAGAAGGTCATTGTCGAGGGAAGCGGCTTCACCTAGGCTCGCACCACCGGGGATGTCGCAGCCTCCCCGTGAAGTGGTGATCCCACGCAAGCGCTGCTCGCTGACGTTTGGAGCGAGCAATGGACGGGATCACAATCGAGCTTACCCTTTTCCTGACGGCCACCTTTGCCGGCGCGTTCGTCGCCGGCCTCTCCGGCTTTGCCTTCGGCCTGGTGGCGGCATCGCTGTGGCTTTACGTGCTGACGCCGCTTCAGAGCGCCAGCCTGATCGTCGGCTTCGGCCTTCTGGTGCAGGGTTACTCGGTCTGGAAGCTGCGCGCAGCAATCGACTGGCGGCGGCTATGGCCGTTCATGGTCGGCGCCGTCGTGGGCGTGCCGGTCGGCGTGTCACTCCTGACCTCCGCCAATCCGAACAGCGTCCGCATCGCAGTTGGAGCGATCCTGGTCGTCTACAGCCTCTATGCGTTCTTCAGGCCAAAACTCAAGGTCGCGACCATCGTGCCGCCGTCCGCCGACATGACCATCGGTTTCGTCAACGGCCTGCTGGGTGGATTGACCGGCCTTGCCGGCATCATCATCACCATCTGGTGCAATCTGCGCGGTCTGCCCAAGGACGTCCAGCGCGCCACGTTCCAGCCCGTCGCAGTCGTGGTGTTCGCCACGGCGGCGCTCTTCCTGGGTGCCAAGGGAGCGCTGACGTTCGAGACCGCAAAGCTGTTCGCGCTCGGCCTGCCGTTTCTCTTTGCGGGAACGTGGCTCGGGCTGAAACTGTTCGGCCGCATCGACGAGGCCACGTTCCGCAAGATCGTGCTTGCGCTGCTGTTCGTCTCGGGCGTCGCGCTGTTATTCTGAGCCGCGATCAGAACTCGCCGTGCAGCCGGCCGGAGAACACCGACACCGGGCCGCGATCAGCGTTGTAGGCGGGGTTGACGATGAGCTGGTAGTCCGCGGTGAAGGTCAGCGCCTTGTTGAGCGCGTAGGCGTAATAGGTCTCCAGCACGCGTTCCCTGCGGTAGTTGAGCTGGCCGTCACCGATCAGCGGACCGAGACCGCCGGCGGCGATGAAGTCGCGATGGTCCTGCGACAGGCCGTTGATCGCGCCGGCAATGGCGACGACGTCGTCGGGTCGGCCCCATTTCGCTCCCTTGACCGAGACACCGCCGGACAGGCTACGGTCGATGTCGGTGAAGGCCATGATCTCGTTGCGGCCATCGTTCCAGCTCCAGCGGCCGAACACGCCGATATCGTCGGTGATCGCCTGTTCGACATTCAAAGCGTAGCCGTATTTGAGCCGGCCGCGGCGGGTCTGGCTGATGTCGAGGTTGAGCAGCGGATTATCCAGCGTCTCGCGATAGCTGCCGGAATAGGCGCTGTTGACGAAGCCGAGAGTACGCAGCTTGCCGGGCTGGCCGAACAGCGAGTAGCGCATCTCGAGCTCCGCGACATATTCGCCGCGGCGGCCGATATTCATGTCGAAATTGTTCGAGTTGGACTGGGCGTCCATCAGGAAGTAGCCGGCGCGCAGCGCCCATTGCTTCTGATTCAATTCGGCCGTTGCACCATAGCCGAGGCCGAGCTTGTCAGCGGCGTAGTCGAAGGCGCCGGATGCCCAGATCGACCAGTTCATGAAATCCTTGCGCGGATCGTGCGCGTAGGAATTGCCGTCAAAGACGTCGACCACGGAGAGCTTTCCGACCTGCAAAGTCAAACGCGACACGTCGGCCTTGCCAGCAAGCTGAAACTGGCCGCTGGCAAGCTCCTCCTGCTCGCCGCCGAAGCCGAAGGTGTGGCGCACGAACAGCCGCGAGGCGTTGAAGTGCGGATAGGGAAAGCCGGACTTCTGCGCTTCGCCGTTGGGGAAGCCCCCCGCGCCGGTCGTGTTGTTGAAGCCAAAGCCCTGCAGCAGCTCGGGATTGAAATAGACCTCGCCGCCGTCCCACAGCCGCGCATTCAGATAGAGCGAATTGCTCCAGGTCTGCTGCAGATCCGGCGAGGGGGTGAAGCTGTTCGGCCCGGTATAGGGCGCTCTGAACGAGGGATGTCCCTGGGCCAGCGCTGTCGACTGGCCGTGGATCTCCCAGCGGCTGGACTCGGTATCGGTGACGTCAGACTTCGGATTGTAGGTCGGCAGGCCCGGCCAGTCGATCTTGCGATTGAGGCCGATCCGCAGGCTCTGGAAATCCATCGAGGACGAATATTGCGCGCCCGAGGGGAAGGTGACGCGGGCGTTCTCGAACTTGCTGTAGAGATATTCGAGCCGCGCGCTCCAGTGCGGCGCGAAGGCATATTCGACGCCGCCGCCGGCGGTCCAGCCGAACCGCGTGTTCAACACCTTCTCCTCATTGCCGCCTGCCGGTGTCGAGAGAAAGCGCTCGCCGGCAAAAGCGGCGCCGCCAGTCGCGTAGAACAGGAATGCGCCCGTGGTGTAGCCGAGCCGCGCGCGCAGGCTCGCGACGTAATCCCAGCGCTCCTCCGCGCTCGATAGCGCGGTGGTCGTCGACGACACCACGTGGTTGGAGGGCAGATAGTTCGGAAAGGAGATGTCGCCTTCGACGCCGAGCAGAAGCCCTGAGTTGAGGCGCCAATTGTAGCCGGCCTGCACGCCGCCGGTCGCGCCGGTGAAGACATGATTATCGGTCGCGACCGCGGGATCGGTCAGCATGGCCGAGGACGTGCCGCGGGTGAAACCGGCGTGTGCACCGATATAGAGGCCCGTCCAGTCGTAGACGGCCCTGAGCGCAGGTGCCTTCAGCGGCAGATCAGCCGCGCGGCTGCTGGCGGGCAAAGCCAAGACGCCCGAGGCAATCGCCGCGGCCGTCCGCAAATACCTGTAACGGTGACCCCTCAACGTCAAAACGCACGCCCCCAAAAGCGAGTGTGTCCACTCGCCGCACTATCCCTGCCGATTCGCGGCGACCCTGTCATCAGGCTTAGGTGCTCCGCGATCGGACCTGATGATCTCAGTCCGGCGCGACTTCTTCCCAAGCCCCTGAGCCTGTTGCAAACCTTATTGCGATTAATTCGCAATAGCAACTAGTGCAGATTGGCGCAGGGGATGGTTCGCACCGCTGTGTGACGGGGCTGCAACAAAATCCCGAGGCCCCAAAACAGTTGACCCCGCCCGGGGGGACATCCGGGCGGGGTCGGGGGCACGACACGGGGTGGATGAGGCGCCCGTGTCGGACGCAGGATCCACGTGAGATCGGCCTCAGGGACTCAAATCAGAAGCAGGTACGAACGCGGCCAACGTACTGGCCAAAGGCGTTGTACTGGGCGGCCCAGCCGCAGCGGTGATAGCCGTTGTAATAGGGGTCGTTGCTGGCGGCGATCGCGGAGCCGACGACGGCGGCGGTGGCGATGCCCAGGCCGACGCCGACGCCCCAGCCGAGCGGCTTGGCTTGCGCCTGCGAGGTGGTGGCGACGACGCTGCCGGTCAGGGTGAGCGCGGTGAGAGCAACTGCGAAAAGCTTGGTCTTGATCGACATGTGAAACTCCATCCGGGTTGAGGCGGTCCGTTGTGGCCCGCGTACCGAGTTGGACGGAGGCTCCGCGCGTCCGGTTCGAAACCGGCAAAAGCGGAGCTCGAGTCTGGCTCTTTTCAGAATGATTCCAGGAGGATAAGCGCTAACCGAGCGGGCCTTTGGCGAGCCTGTTCACGTCGAAGTTATCAACCTCGGCAAGCAGCTCGCAAAAAGCGCGGGCGCCCTGGTCGATCAGCCGCTCGCCTTTCGCGGCGACGGCTAGCGTCGCATTGCCGACGGCGCCGCTGGGGTTGAGATCCTGCGCCTGCCAGGCGAACGGTGCGGGTCGCTGCGTCGACAGCCAGCGATATTGCTGCTCCATCGCGATGCTGCTCGCGGGAAAATCCGCGATCGCATCACCGCGCACCCGATCGGGATAGCGCGCCAGCATGATTGAGGTCTCGACTGCACCGCCGTGGATGCCGTGGCGTACTTCGTCGGCCGGGAACAGCTGGTCCGCGCCCGACAGCCGCGACCACGCCGTGGTCACCACGAACAGTTTCTGATACGCGCGAAGATCCTGCGCGATCAGCATCATTGCCGCGCTGTTGCCGCCATGGCTGGTGATGATGACGAGCTTTTTCAATCCGCGCCGCGCGACGTCCTCGCCGATCGCGCTCCATTTTTTCAACGCGACTTCAGTCGCTAGCGTCTGCGTGTCCGGATAGTCGATATGCTCGGTGGAAATCCCGATCGGTTCAACGGGCAGGAAAGTGGCCGGAACGCTTTCGGGCAGGAGCTCGCGCACCCGCGCGAGATAGGCGTCCGCGATCAGCACGTCGGTCTCGAGCGGCAGATGCGGGCCGTGCTGCTCGGTCGCCGCCAGCGGCAGCACTGCGATCCAGCGCGACACCTCGGCTGGGCCGGCATCGGCCCAGCGGATCTCGGTCCAGTCGCGGGAAGGCGTCATCAAGGTTTCTTTGCCCGAATTTGTCGAGTAATTTGGGGTATCAGGGGACGCGGGCCAGGCCGGCTCGCGTCCCTGAATGTCTTGCGGTTTTATCGCGTTGCTTGGACATCGGCTAGAAGCGATCGACGGAGTCCCATCATGAGCCCCTCTCATCTGCGGCGAGCCTTAACGGCGGGCCTGATGGCCGCTTTGGTCTCGGTCGTTCCGGCGCGCGCCGAAACCCTGGACAAGGTCATGTTCGGCACCAATTGGGTCGCCGAGGCCGAGCATGGTGGCTTCTTCCAGGCGGTCGCCGACGGCACCTACAAGAAATATGGGCTGGACGTCACCATCGTCCCCGGCGGGCCCAACGAGAACAACCGGATGCTGCTGATCGCCGGCAAGATCGATTTCTTCATGGCCGCAAATACGCTGATGTCGTTCGACGCGGTCGCCAACAACGTCCCGGTCGTCACGATCGCCGCGGTGTTCCAGAAGGATCCGCAGGTGATGCTGACGCAGCCCGATGCCAAGGTCGCCAAGATCGAGGACCTCAAGCCGCTGACGCTGTTCGTCTCCAAGGAGGGCATGACCAGCTATTTCCAGTGGCTGAAATCCGAATACGGTTTCAGCGAGAAGAACGTTCGCCCCTATAATTTCAATCCGCAGCCCTTCATCGCCAATCCCAAGAGCGCGATGCAGGGTTACGTCACCTCCGAGCCCTTCGCGGTCGAGAAGGCCGCCGGCTTCAAGCCCAACGTGTTGCTGCTCGCCGATTACGGCTTCAACACCTATTCGACCCTGATCGAGAGCCGCCGCGACGTGGTCGAGAAGAAGCCCGACCTGGTGCAGCGCTTCGTCGATGCCTCCATGGTCGGCTGGTACAATTACATCTACCGCGACAATTCCGCGGGCAACGCCATGATCAAGAAGCTCAATCCGGAGATGACCGACGAGCTGCTCGCCTATTCCGTCGCCAAGATGAAGGAATACGGCATCGTCGATTCCGGCGATTCGCTGAAGAACGGCATCGGCGCGATGAGCGACGAGCGCTACACCTCCTTCTTCAACAAGATGGTGAAGGCAGGCGTGGTGAAGGCAGACCTCGATTTCCGCAAATCCTATACGCTGCGCTTCGTCAACAAGGGCGTCGGCGCCGAGCTGCGTCCGAGCAAGCCGTAGCGCAAGGCCGATGTCATCAGTCCAAACGTCGGCGGGGGTCGAGACCGGCCTGACGGCCCTGGCTGTCAGCCTGCGCGGCGTGACGAAGACCTATGACAACGGCGTGCTGGCGCTCGGCCCGCTCGACCTTGCGGTGCGCAAGGGCGAGTTCATTTCGTTGCTGGGACCGTCCGGTTGCGGCAAATCCACCGCGCTGCGGCTGATTGCCGAGCTCAGCGCGCCGTCGTCCGGCATCGTGAGGCTGGCGCGTCAGGAGGACAAGGCGCAGCCAGGTCACGGCATCGGCTTCGTGTTTCAGGAACCAACCCTGATGCCCTGGACCAGCGTGCGCGAGAACGTGCGATTGCCGCTGAAGTTAGCAGGCGTTCCGAAGGCGGAATCGCGCGGGCGTGCCGACGAGGCGTTGGCCAGCGTCGGGCTTGCCGATTTTGCCGACGCCTTTCCGCGCGAGCTCTCCGGCGGCATGAAGATGCGGGTGTCGCTGGCGCGCGCGCTCGTCACCGATCCTGATGTCCTCCTGATGGATGAGCCGTTCGCGGCGCTCGACGAAATCACGCGCTTCCGCCTCAACGACGATTTGCTCGCGCTGTGGCGCAGGCTCGGCAAGACCGTCATCTTCGTCACGCATTCGGTGTTCGAATCCGTCTATCTGTCGCAGCGCGTGGTGGTGATGACGGCGCGGCCGGGCCGCATCCAGGCCGACTTCCGCATCGAGACGGTCGAGCCGCGTGGCGAGGAGTTTCGCACTTCAGTCGCCTATTCCGATTATTGCCGGAAAGTGTCGGCGGCGCTGGCGCCGTCCTATGCAGGGCAGTCGACGCTATGAACGCGCAAGCTTCCGTCACTGCGAAGCCGTCCGGCGCACAACGCGCGGTGCGCTTCGCGCTGCCCGTCATCGTGTTCGCGGCGGGCCTGCTCGCCTGGGAGCTCGTGGTTCGGATCAAGGACATCCCGCCTTACGTGCTGCCGGCGCCCTCCGTCATATTCGTGACACTGATCAAGGATTGGTCGGTGCTGTCACAGTCGCTCGCCGCGACGCTGCTGACCACGCTCGAAGGTTTTGTGGCGGCCAGCATCGGCGGCATCGCGCTGGCGCTGCTGTTCAACCAGTCCAAATGGGTGGAAGCATCGCTGTTCCCCTATGCGGTGGTGCTTCAGGTCACGCCTGTCATCGCGATCGCGCCGCTGCTGCTGATCTATCTGGAGCAGCAGACCGCGGTCGTGGTCTGCGCCTTCATCGTCGCCTTTTTCCCGGTGCTGTCGAACACCACGCTCGGGCTCAATTCGGTCGATCGCAACCTCGCCGGCCTGTTCCAGCTCTATGGCGCCTCGCCGCAGCAAACCCTGCGCTTTCTCAAGCTGCCGGCGGCGCTGCCTTACATTCTCGGCGGCCTGCGCATTGCCGGCGGCCTGTCGCTGATCGGCGCGGTCGTGGCCGAGATCGCGGCGGGAACGGCCGGGGCCGGCTCCGGGCTCGCCTACAGGATCGCAGAATCCGGCTACCGCTTGAACATACCCCGCATGTTCGCAGCGCTGCTGCTGTTGTCGCTGGCCGGGATTGTCATCTATGGGGTGCTGGCGCTAGTTTCCCACCTCGTTTTACGGCGCTGGCACGAAAGCGCGCTTGGAAAGGACAACTGATGACCACCGGTTCGATTTCGTCCGAAAAGATCGACCTTCTGATTTATGGGCCGGTCCGGCCGATCCTCGAGAACGGGTTTTCCGATCATTTCGTCGTGCACAAGGCGGAGACGCGGGGCGATCTCGAGCGGCTGACGCCGGCAATCCGCGAAAAGATCCGCGGCGTGGCGGTGACCTATCACACCGTGCGCGCCGACCGGGATTCGCTGTCGCAATTGCCCAAGATCGAGATGGTGGCGAGCTTCGGCGTCGGCTACGACCACGTCGACGCCAAATACGCCGCCGAGCACAACATCATCGTCACCAACACGCCCGACGTGCTGACCGAGGAGGTCGCCGACGTCGCGATGGGCCTTCTGATCTCCACGGTGCGTGAATTCATCAAGGCCGATCGTTATGTGCGCTCCGGTCTCTGGCAGACCCAGAACTATCCGCTCAGCGTCGGCTCGCTGCGCGATCGCAAGGTCGGCATCGTCGGCATGGGCCGGATAGGACAGGCGATCGCGCGTCGGCTCGATGCCTCGCTGGTGCCGGTGGTCTATCACACCCGCAATCCGTCCAAGGACGTCTCCTACAAGCACTACCCCGACCTGATCGAGATGGCGAAGGCGGTGGACACGCTGATGGTGATCGTGCCCGGTGGCGCCAGCACGAACAAGATGATCAACGCCGAGGTGCTGAAGGCGCTCGGCCCGCGCGGTGTGCTGGTCAACGTCGCGCGCGGCTCGGTGATCGACGAACCGGCGCTGGTCCAGGCGCTCAAGTCCGGCACCATCCTTGCGGCCGGTCTAGACGTGTTCGCGGCCGAACCGAACGTGCCGGACGAGCTCAAGACCATGCAGAACGTCGTGCTGCTGCCGCATATCGGCTCGGCCTCGGTGGTGACGCGCAACGCGATGGACCAGCTCGTGGTCGACAATCTCAAGTCCTGGTTCTCAGGCAAGGCGCCGTTGACGCCGGTTGCGGAAACGCCTTTCAAGGGGCGCTGATGAGAGTTCTTCGGGTCGTTGCATTCACCGTCGCGGCCTACTGGGCCGCGATCGGCGCTGCGCATGCGCAGGATACGACGACCCTGAAGAAGGAGATGCCCGGGCAGTGGGAGCTCTCGACCACCGAGCGCAGCAAGACCTGCGTCGTCACGCTCAAGGCCGACGCTGCGGCTCAAGGCTTCAAGCTCGAGCTGGAGCCGGCCTGCAAGGCCGCGCTGCCCTTCACCAAGGATATCGTCGCGTGGAGCGTCAGGGGTCTCGACATCGTCCGCCTGCAGGATTCGAGCGGTGAAGCCGTGATCGACTTCACCGAGGTCGAGGCCGGGATCTTCGAGGGCCTGCGGCAGGGCGAGGGCGTCTACATCCTGCAAGATCTCGCCGCCGCCCGCTCGATGGCGAAGTCGATGGACCAGATGATCGGCGACTGGTCGATCGTGCGGGGCAACGGCCAGCCGGTCTGCGGGCTGACGTTGACCAACACCGAAGCCGGGCCGGACAATTTCCAGGTCTTCCTCAAGCCGAAATGCGATGCGGCCATTGCGCAGTTCAACCCGACGCAATGGCGGCTCGAGCGCGGCCAGATCATCCTGCTGTCGAAGGCCGGTGAGGCCTGGCAGTTCGAGGCCGACGACAACGCGCAATGGCGGCGCGTCCCCGATACCGCCGATCCCCTGATCATGCTGCGCCAGTAGGCGCCGCGAAACGCGAGCTTATCCTGAGCGCCCGCCATAGGCGGGCGTCTCGAAGGGACGGCCGCAGGCTACGTCGTCGGCTTGGGCGGCGGCGCGGTGCCCTGGGCCCACTTCTCCATCTTGCCGAGCACGCCCCAGGCCGTGAGCGCCAGCGAGATCGGCATCGCGAATTGGCCGAGGCCCGGCACCGCCGACACCAGCGTCCCGAGCAACCCGGCAAGACCGCCAGCGTTGGGGCTCGCCGTCACCGAAGAGAGCAGCGCTGTGATCAGCGAGCCGCCGATGCCGAGCGCAGTCTTCTTGCCGTCGAGCATCTTGCCGATGGTATCGCCGAGCGCGCCATTGACCTGGCCGAGGACAGGCTTGCCATCCCGGTTGAGCAAGGTGCCGAGCAGGTCGACGACCTGCTTCAACTGATCGACGGGGGCGGGGCTGGTCGGGGTGAGGGGTCCTGGCATGGGGGCCGTCTTGTTGACGAGGGAAAATAGCCGTTCGAACAGGCTGATCGGATCATTGGTGGCGGGCAGCGTGTTGCCCGATGCCGTCGTTGCCGGGATCACGGCGCCGACCGGCGGCCGCAGCAATTGCGCGAGGTCCTCCAGCCGCTTCATGATCCTGGACACATCGCCGCTCGATCCGGTGGGGCCCGACTGCACAGCGCGGGTGAGGGCGGCGACCGTGGCGCCGTCGAGAAGTCCGGTATCCCTCAAGCCGTTCTGCTGCTGAAACTGCGAGACCGCGGCCCTGGTCTTCGGTCCGCTGACGCCGTCCTCGGCGAGCGGCGGATTGGCGCCGAGCTTGTTGAGCGCCTGCTGCATGAGAACTATCGTCGACGCCGCGTCGTCCTCCGGTTCGGCCCGGCTCGCGAATTGCGGGCTGCCGTCGAGGGTGATCGAGGAATCCAGCGACATCATTGCATGCAGGATCACCGCGGTGCCGAGCTGGGAATCGACGTGACCCGAATCGAACACATGATCGCGGACGAATTTGCCGGCTCTTGCCTCGGGCGGGCCATACAGCGTCGAACCGCCATAGAGATAGGGCGAATTGCAGCCCTTGGCGTGATAGCCGAAGCCGTTGAACCCTTCGAGCCGGAACAGAATCCGCGCGATCGCCCAATCGTGAGCGCCGACGAAATTCTCGATTCTGAAGGCGTCCACGGCGCCGTCCACGAACGTGGCAAACGGACCGCGCCCCTTCGGAACGAGCGTCGTCACGCGATGAAGCGTTTCGCCGTTGCCGAGATAAGTGTCGAAATCGAAATTGGACTCGCGGTAGTGGCAGAGGGCAGCGAAATACCAGGGGACGCCGGTCAACCGCTCGATCTGCTGATAGGTCGCCTTGCCGTTGATGGCCTTGCGTGCGACCGCGTTCGCGTCGGAGAGGCGTGCAGGCCGGATCTCGAGATTGGCCCAATTCTGCTCGTATTCGCTTTTCAAACTCTCGAATGAAATCATTTTCCGCTCCCGCAATGAATGGATTTTGCAACCGCGCGTCAGTCGAAATGAACCAGGTGCCGTGATCAGGCGTGAGACCAGCGTGATCTCCCGCAAGTCTGGCAGGCCGCCGGGGCGCCGCGTGTGAAGTGGGTTACAACCTCGCCGAGAAAATGAGCGGCAGGACCGGGATCAGGGCGGCAGCCCGCGAGGGAACCGAAAGGGCCGCTGCTCGGTTAGCGACGCGAGACAGTCCGGCAACGGAGCCCTGCATGACCACGCGCGTCCTCGCGATCGGCATCGAACCCGGCAACGCGGACTACAGTGCATTCCCGCAGCTCACGCCGGCGCTCGTGCGCGACTATATCGATGCGCAGCTGCTGCGCTTGCGCGATCTCGGTTACGAGGTCACGAGCTGCCTGATCGATCTCGATGCCGCGGCGGAAGCCGCCGTCACGGCGACGCTGCGCGAGGAGAATTTCGACTGCATCGTGATCGGCGCGGGCCTGCGCGAGCCGAAGGAGCGCCTGCTGCTGTTCGAGAAGGTGCTCAACCTCGTCCACCGCCTGGCGCCCGACGCCGCGATCTGCTTCAACACCACGCCGGCCGACACCGCCGAGGCCGTGCAGCGCTGGGTCGATGCTTAAGATGAATGGGGAAGGCCCGCGCTGCACACGGGGCGTGGCCTGAGCCGCCTTCGAGCCGAGCCTCCGACGCCATCGCGAGAGTGCGGGGTCCCGGCATGGTGATTTGTCTGGTCCGAATCCGGCTGCGGCGCTATGACTCCTCTGACCACAGGGGAGGGCGAGCATGCTTCGAGGTCTTCGCATTGGAAGTTTCGCTATCGTGGCCTGTCTGGCGGTCGTGATCGCGATGCCGGCTCATGAGGCGGCGGCGCAGGACGCCATTGGCGGTGCCATCCTCGGCGGCGTCGGTGGAGCGATCGTGGGGGGCGCCATCGGCGGAGGCCGTGGCGCGGCCATCGGCGCTGTCGTCGGTGCCGGCACGGGCGCTGCGATCGCCTCAGAGGGCGAACGCCGCCGCTCCGGCTATTACGCCTATCAGCGCGGCTGCTACATGCAGCGCCGGGACGGCTCCTACGTCCCGGTCGATCCGAGATATTGCTACTAGATCAGCCGCATCCCGCGCAGACTCGCATGCCCGCTCTTGCCGACGATGATGTGGTCGTGCACCGCGATCCCGAGCGGCTTTGCGATGTCGATGATCGCCTTGGTCATCTGGATGTCGGCCTGTGAAGGGGAGGGATCGCCTGAGGGGTGGTTGTGCACCAGGATCAGCGCCGTCGCGGACAATTCCAGCGCGCGCTTGATCACCTCGCGCGGATAGACCGGGGTGTGATCGACGGTGCCGGTCTGCTGCACTGCCGGTCTGCTGCACCTCGTCGGCGATCAGCTGGTTGCGCTTGTCGAGGAACAGCAGGCGAAACTGCTCCTTCTCGGCGAACGCCATGCTGGTGCGGCAATAGTCGATCACCTCGTTCCAGGACGACAGCGCGTTGCGGATGTTGACCCCGCCCTTGGCGACGCGATGCGCCGCCGCCGCGAGCAGCTTGAGCTGATGGATCGCGGATTCGCCGATGCCGTCCACCTCGCGCAGGCGCGCCACCGGCGCATGCACGACCTCGGCAAACGAGCCAAAAATCTTGATCAGCGACTTCGCCAGCGGCTTGGTGTCACGCCGCGGCAGCGCCGGAAACAGCGCCATCTCCAGCAGCTCGTAGTCGCTGAGCGCGTCCGCACCGGCGCTGTAGAAGCGCTCGCGCAGCCGTTCGCGATGGCCGAGATAGTGCGGCGCTTCTTCGGGCTTGCTCTTGTCGTGGTCGGGCTTGGCAGGCATCGGCCGCCAGCATTGCCGCGGGTAATCCTTTTTGCAACCGTCAATTGCGGCGGCAAATCCGGTTCACGCCAGCCGACGATCCCGAAGGTCAGCCGCCAGCCGCCCTCACCCAATCTGCTTCTCGCCGTGCCGCTCCGACAGCGTGAAGATCTCGACGCCTGTCGCGGTGACGCCGACGGAGTGCTCGAACTGCGCCGATAGCGAGCGGTCGCGGGTCACGGCGGTCCAGCCGTCGGAGAGGATCTTCACATGCGGCTTGCCGAGATTGATCATCGGCTCGATTGTGAAGAACATGCCGGGCTTGAGCTGCACGCCCTCGCCGGGCCGGCCGATATGGATGATGTTCGGCTCGTCGTGGAACATGCGCCCGAGGCCATGGCCACAGAAATCGCGCACCACGCTCATGGCCTGCGGCTCGACGAAACTCTGGATGGCATGGCCGATGTCGCCGGTGGTGGCGCCGGGCTTCACCGCGGCGATGCCGCGCATCATCGCCTCATAGGTCACCTCGATCAGCCGCTCGGCCTTGCGGGCGATCGGGCCGACTGCATACATCCGGCTGGAATCGCCGTACCAGCCGTCGACGATAAAGGTGACGTCGATGTTGACGATGTCGCCCTCTTTCAGCGGACGGTCGCCGGGCATGCCGTGGCAGACCACGTGGTTGAGCGAGGTGCAGGTCGAATAGCGGTAGCCGCGATACATCAGCGTCGCCGGATAGGCATTGTTGCTGAAGGCGAAGTCGCGGACGAACTGGTCGATGCGGTCGGTCGGAACGCCGGGCCCGACGATGTCGGTGAGCTCGTCGAGGCACTTCGCCACCAGCGCTCCCGCCTTGCGCATGCCGGCAAAGGCGCTTGGTCCATGCAGCTTGATCTGCCCGGTCTTGCGGAGCGAGGTATCGGTAGCTTCGACGTAGCTCATGCGGATGCGGTCTTCTCGGCACGGGGCCGGTATCGAGGTGGGCGCAAGGGTCTGATTTAAGGCCCTAATTTAATGATCGCGAGCCTGCATGCAAGCCAAGCTTGGCGGGCATGCGCCCGAAAACCGGTTCAATTCGGGACTTCTACGGTGGTTTCCACCGGCAGCGCACCGCCGCGGATGCGGATTTCGCGGACGGGGTAGGGAACCCGGATGCCCTCGCGCTTGAAGGCGTCCCACAGCGCCAGCATCACGTCGCTCTTGACGTTGTCCATGCCGTCGGGGTCGGCGATCCAGAAGGTCAGCGAGAACTTCATCCCGGCTTCGGCGAACTCGGTCAGGATGGAATTCGGCGGCTTGCCCTTCTGCGCGCGCGGATGCGCGGCCGCGGTCTCGGCGGCGAGCTTGCAGACCAGTCGCGGGTCCGCGTCGTAATTGGTGCCGAAGGCGATCTTCACCAGCGTGTTCTTGTCGGTGTAGGTCCAGTTGACGACCTTTTGCGTCACCAGATCCTCGTTCGGCACCAGGAATTCGCGGCCATCGCCGGCGGCGACGGAAATATAGCGCGTCTTCATCGCGCTGATCCGCCCGGTGTTGTCGCCGATGGTGACGAGATCGCCCGGCTTCACCGATTTGTCGGCGAGCAGGATGATCCCCGAGATGAAATTGGCGACGATCTTCTGCAGGCCGATACCGATGCCGACACCGACCGCGCCTGAGAACACCGCGAGCGCCGAGAGATCGATGCCGACCGTGCCGAGCGCGATCACGATCGCGACTGCAAGCAGGCCGATGCGGATGATCTTGACCAGCAGCACCTGCACCGATGGCGTCAGATCGGTGGTCGAGTTGATCCGGCTCTCGGCGAAATTGCTGGCGATGTTGGTGAGCCAGAGCGCGATGAGCAGCAGCGCACCGGCCTTGATCACCAGCAGCGGCGTCAGCCGCAGGCCGCCGAACACGATGGCGAAGGAGTCGAGCAGGTCGACCGTCGCATCGAGTTGGCCGAGGATCGAGAGCGCCGCGACGAACCAGGCCGTGATCGACACCAGCTTGACGATGAAGGCGTTGCGCAGCACCGAGGTCAAGAGCCGGATCGCGAGCCAGGCCAGGCCCAGCTTGGCGGCGACCATCAGGAGATAGCTGCGGCTCGGCCAGGTCGCGTGGTACATCACCACGCGGGAGACGATCACGAGCAGGGTGAACACGGCCGTCGAGGCGCTGGAGACCATCACCCGGACGAAGTGCCGGAGCGGCAGCGGCCAGCGCATCGCCAGCGAGGTCATGTCGACCCGGCTGCGAACGGCGGCTTCCGCGGCATAGGCGATGCCGGCCGCGGCCAGAATGAGCCCGAATTGCAGGTAGAACCAGGGCGAGGAGATTTCCGCCCCGACGCTGCGCGCGGTGGTCCGCACGAACTCCATGAAGTCTTTGAGGTCCATGTCTATCGGTCTCGTCGGGGAGCGGGCGGGAGGCATTGATTCGAGCGCGCCGGAGAATCCCACAAAGGGCGCGGCCGGACCACCGATACACCGCCAAGTGAAGTGCGTTAAGGCCGCAAAATGCGGGCAGATTGCCGCGAGCGGGAGAAAATGGGTTGGCGTGGGAGTCTGCCGACGATAAGGATGCAATTCCAGCGATTTCGTACCCGGAAGGTGGATGGCTTCCCTCGACAGTGTCAGCCTCGCCATATTGCTCGGCGCCGTCCTGGTGTTGGCCGGGATCCTGTCAAGCCTGCTTGCGCTGCGCTTCGGCGCGCCCCTTCTGCTCGTCTTCCTCGCGATCGGCATGCTCGCGGGCGATTCCGGTCCCGGACAGCTGCAGTTCGACGACGTCCGAACCACCTATCTGGTCGGCTCGGTCGCGCTCGCCCTGATCCTGTTCGACGGCGGCTTGCGGACCCGCTTTGCCAGCATCCGCACCGTGCTCGCGCCTTCCATGGTGCTCGCGACCGTCGGCGTGCTGCTGACCGCGCTGATCACGGCGCCGTTCGCGAAATATGCGCTCGACCTCAACTGGACGGAGTCGTTGCTGGTCGGCGCCGTGGTGGCCTCGACTGACGCGGCCGCAGTGTTCCTGCTGGTGCATACACAGGGCCTGCGCCTGCGCCCGCGCGTCGGCGCGACGCTGGAGGTGGAATCCGGCACCAACGATCCCTTCGCGATCTTCCTGACCCTGATGCTGGTCGAGTACATCTCGCTGGGAACAGGCACGGCCGCGCATGTGCTGATGGAGTTCGCCCAGGAGGCCGTGCTGGGCGCCGTCGTCGGGGTGATCGGCGGGCGTCTGGTCGTCATCGCGCTCAACAAGGTCGCGCTGCCGCAGGGCCTCCACGCGCCGTTTGTCACCACCGCCGCGCTCGTCATCTTCGGCGGCTCGCAGATCATGCACGCCTCAGGCTTCCTCGCGGTCTATCTCGCCGGCATCATCATCGGCAACCGCCCGACGCGCGCGCATAATTCGGTGGTGGCCTTCCTGGACGCCGCGACCTGGCTGGCCCAGATCGTGATGTTCGTGCTGCTCGGCCTGCTGGTCTCGCCGAGCCGGCTTGGCGGCAGCGTGCTGCCGGCGGTGGGGGTCGCATTCGTCCTGATGCTGGTGGCGCGGCCGATCGCGGTGTTCGTGTGCCTGACGCCGTTCCGCTTCAACTGGCGCGAAAAGATCTTTATCGCCTGGACCGGCCTGCGCGGCGCGGTCGCGATCTTCCTGGCCTCGATCCCGATGCTGGTCGGGCTGTCGAAGGCCTATCTCTATTTCGACGTCGCCTTCGTCGTCGTCATCATCTCGCTCCTGCTGCAGGGCTGGACCCTGGGGCCGGCCGCGCGCAAGCTCCATGTTGCGCTCCCGCGCGCCGAACGCGGCCCGCGCCGTGTCGAACTGGATCTGCCTGGGCAGCTCGAGCAGCAGCTCGTCGGCTATCCGGTGCGGTCCAAGAGCCTGTATTTCCGCCGCGGCCTGATCCCGTCCTGGTCGAAGCCGACGCTCGTGATCCGCAAGGAGAACATCTTGACGCCGGCGGAAGCCGAGCCGATCGCGCCCGGCGATTACATCTATCTGCTGGCGCCGCCGGAAAAGGCCGAATCGCTCGACCGCTTCTTCGTCGACATGCAGCCGAGCTCGGCGCCGGACCCGCATCTGCTGGGCGACTTCATGGTCTCCGGCGAGCACACGCTCGCCGAGCTCGCGGAGATCTACGGCGTGGAGGTCGGCGAGGACGAGCGCGGGCACACGCTCGCTGATTATTTCGACGTCCATCTCGAACGCGCGCCGAAAGAGGGGGCGGAGCTCGTGCTGGATCCGATCGTACTTGTGGCGCGCTCGATCTCCGGCGGCCGCGTCAATGTCGTCGGCCTGCGCCTTCCGGAAGACGAAGAAACGCCCGCGCCGTTGACCCGCAGGCAGGCCCTGCGGCACAAGCTCGCGGATTTGTGGAGCTCGGTGGCCGGGGTTTAATTGCAGTGTCGTCCCGGCGAAGGCCGGGACCCATAACCACAGGAAGTTATTTGGCGAAGACCGCCTGCTATTCTTCGCCGGTACTCCCACTGCCGCCTACCGATAAAGCACGCGGTATGGGTCCCGGCCTTCGCCGGGACGACGGCGGTGGGTGCGACGGCCAGTATGGCTACGTCAGCACCTTCACCCCGCCGAACGACGTCACCCGGCCCTGCTTCAGCATCACGATCTGCGTCGCGAGCTGGCGCAGCTCGGCCACGTCGTGGCTGACATAGACCATGGGGACATTAGCCTCGTCGCGCAGCCGCACCAGATAGGGCAGGATCTCCAGCTTGCGGCCCTCGTCGAGCGCGCCGAGCGGCTCGTCGAGCAGCAGCAGGCGCGGCCTTGACAGCAGCGCGCGGCCGAGCGCGACGCGCTGGCGCTCGCCGCCGGAGAGTTTTCCGGGGCGGCGACCCTGCAGCGCGCCGATGTCGAGCAGCTCGATGACGCGCTTGTGCTGCGCCGGATCGGGCGCGAGGCCGTTCATCCGCCTGCCATAGTCGAGATTTTGCGCGACGTTGAGATGCGGAAACAGCCGCGCATCCTGGAACACATAGCCGATGCGGCGGCGCCAGGTCGGCACATGAATGCCGGACGCGCTGTCGTCGACCGTCTCGCCGTCGATCACGATGGTGCCGCGGTCGGGCCGCAGCAGCCCCGCGATCATGTTGACCAGCGAGGTCTTGCCGGCGCCCGACGCTCCGAACAGGCCGATGACGCGGCCTTCGCTTTCGAAGGATGCGGACAGCGAGAATTCGCCGAGCTGCTTTTCGATGTCGACGCGCAGCATGGTCAGTTCCCGTGCAATCGCGCGGTGGCGCGGCGGGCGAACCATTCGGCCGCGATCAGCGCGCCGAGCGCCAGCACGATCGAGACGATCACGAGCCGTCCCGCAGCGGCGTCGCCGTCCGGGGTCTGGATCAGCGAATAGATCGCGGACGAAATCGTCTGGGTCTCTCCGGGAATGTTGGAGACGAAGGTGATGGTGGCGCCGAATTCGCCGATCGCTTTCGCAAAGCCAAGCACCATGCCGGCAAGCACGCCGGGCAGCGCCAAGGGCAGCGTCACCGTGAAGAACACTTTGAAAGGAGTGGCGCCGAGCGTCTCGGCGGCCTGCTCGAGCCGCCGGTCGATCGCCTCGATCGACAACCGCATCGGACGCACCAGCAGCGGAAACGCCATCAGGCCGCAGGCAAGCGCAGCACCGGTCCAGCGGAAGGCGAAGACGATGCCGAGAGTATCCGCCAGAAAACCGCCGACGAGGCCGCGGCGGCCAAAGGTCAGCAGCAGCAGATAGCCGGTGACGACAGGCGGCAGCACCAGCGGCAGATGCACCAGCGCATCGAGCACCGACTTGCCCCAGAAATCACGCCGCGCGAGCAGCCATGCCAGCGCAATGCCGAACGGCGTTGCCACCAGCGTCGCGATGACGGCAACCCTGAGCGAGAGCAGGATCGCCGTCCATTCGGCGGGAGAGATGTCGAGCATCAAATCGCAAATCAAGTGGAGGGGCTGATCAGGAACTTGAAACCGTATTTTTCCAGAATGGTCTTGGCGGCGGTCGAGCGCAGGAAGGCGAGATAGTCGCTGGTCTCGCCCTTTGCTGTCGTGGTCGCAGCGACGGGATAGATGATCGCGGGATGCGAATCCGCCGGGAAGGTGCCGACGATCTTCACGCCGGGCTCGACCTTGGCATCGGTGGAATAGACGATGCCGAGGTTGGCCTCGCCACGCGCGACCAACGTCAGCGCGGCGCGCACGCTCTCGGCCATGGCGAATTTCGGCTCCGCCGCCTGCCAGGCTCCGAGGCTCGTCAGCGCCGCCTTGGCATACTTCCCAACCGGCACGGACTTGACGTCGCCGGTCGCGATCCTGCCGTCGCCGGCGAGCTTTGCGAGGTCAAAACCCTGCGCGATGGGCACGTTCTCGAGCCTGGAATCTTTCGGCGCGATCAGCACGATGCTGTTGCCGAGCAGATTGACCCGGGTCGGCTCGTTGATGGTCTTCTTGGAGATCGCGTAGTCCATCCAGTCGGTGTCGGCGGAGACGAACACATCGGCCGGCGCGCCCTGCTCGATCTGCCTGGCGAGCACCGAGCTTGCGGCATAGCTGACGCTGAACTTGACGCCGGTCCTGGCGGTGTAGGCCGCGTCGACCTCGTCGAGCGCGTTCTTCATCGAGGCTGCCGCGAACACGGTGATGGTCTTGTCTTCGGCTCCAGCAGGCGAAAGGCTCGCGGCCAGAAGGAACATAGCCGAAAGCAGCACGGAAAGGCGGGACATCGGAAGCGCTCCATGCGCGCGTTCAGGGCACGCAAGGCGGCGCGCGCAAGACGGCGTTGGTTGAATTAGGCTTGCGACCGGCGGAAGCGCTGTTCCGGCAAGCCCGACGGACTTACGGTCCGGCAAGCGATCGCTGGGTCATCATAACAGGGTGGCCGAACAGGTCAAAGGCGACGGTTCGCATGGCGCCAACCAGGAATTTGTCATCGCGGCCTAGTGCGCAATTGCGCACTAGGCCGGGATGACCGCGGAGGCTTTACCGTTTCGCGTCGCCCGCGTGCAGCACGGCCTTGCACGCCGCCGGCATCTGCGCCAGCGTCATCGGCGGCTTCGGCTTCGGCGGCTCCGGTGGGGGGTTGGGGTGCAGCACGCCGTCGCTGAACCAATAGGCGAGATCGGAGGGCTTGCAGCCTTCGTCCTCGGATTGCGACGGCTGGCCCTCGCAGTCGCTCGCGCCCGCCGGGCAGTGCATGCGGATGTGGAAGTGATAGTCGTGGCCCCACCACGGCCGGATCTTCGACAGCCAGGAACGGTCGCCCTTGGCCTCCCGGCACAGCGCCTTCTTGATCGCTGCATTGACGAAGATGCGCTGCACCGCCGGCTCCTGCGCCGCGTCGCGCAGCACCAGCACATGGCCCGGCGTGAACACCTTCGGATCGATGTCGAGCCGGTCCGGGCGCACCATCATCACCGCCGACATGTCCTCGCGCTCCTCGCGCGAGAGCCGATGGTCCGGCATCGGCGTCAGCCAGATGTCGGCATCGAGGCCGATCTGGTGGCTGGCATGGCCGGACAGGGCCGGCCCGCCGCGCGGCTGGGCGATGTCGCCGACCAGGATGCCCGGCCATCCCGCGTCCTTGTGCGCCCTGGCGGCAAGCCGCTTGATCAGCGCGATCATCGCGGGGTGACCATAGCTGCGGTTGCGCGACAACCGCATCACCTGCCAATTGTCGCCGTTGAGCGGCATCTGCTCGGCGCCGCCGATGCAGCCTTTCACATAGGAGCCGATGACGTGCGCCGGTCCCTTCGACGGCAGCAGCTTTCGCGCGAACAGTTCCTTGGCGCCAATACTGGGATCGTTCGGATTGGCGAGCGGCGGCAGCGGCTTTGGGTTGACGCTGCCCTTGTCCTGGGCCAGCGCGTCGCCGGCGGCCAGGAGCGTCATGACGAGCAGGAGAGGGGCGAGGCGGCGGGGACTCATGTTGACATTCTTATAGCCCAACACCGCGTCAGGGTTAAGAAACAGTCCCTCCGCTGAAATATCGTCTCGAAGTCGTAGTTCCCGGTGCGTCGGCCGGCCGATTTTTAACAATGCGATAACCCTCTCATGCATTGACCAAAATTCGTGCGCGGGACGCGTACTCACCCCCTTCTGCATGCAAGCGCGCGCGATCCCGGAAATAATTCAAGGCAGCGCGCAATTTTGCGCCATCTCGTTCTCCGATGACGACAATGCGATGCGCCTGGAGCGCCCATCGGCGCTGTCGCGCCTTGCAAACGGGCAATGAGGGCTGTTTTTTCGAGACTGCCAGACCTGCCTCCCATCGCCATACTACCCAAGATTACCTTTCTTTCAGACACTTGCCCCAAGAGTTGCGGTCGCTGGGCGCGACTGGGACGAGTGAAGTTGAGTTTGGGGTTTCGAAAGCCAAAAAAGCGAAAGGGAAGCGTGCTTGGCAGGTCCGGCCTGCACCCGCGCAAGCCGCGCTTTGCGCGCGCCCCTCATCCTCCGTCCGAACGCGACGAAGGTCTGCGCGGCCGCGCCGAGGCCGCGATCGCGGAAGCGCGCAAATCCCATGAGCGCCTGCGCCAGGCCATCGAGATCCTGCCGCAGGGCATCGTGTTTCTCGATGCCGAGGGCCGCTACGTCCTCTGGAACAAGCAATACGCGGAGATCTACAGCAAGACCGCCGATCTGTTCGAGGAAGGCGCGCGCCTCGAGGATACGCTGCGCATCGGCGTCGCCCGCGGCGACTATCCCGAAGCTGCCGGCCACGAGGAAGAATGGATCGCCGAGCGGCTGCAAAGGCTTTATCAGCCCGGCGCGCGCCACGAGCAGAAGCTGGCGGACGGCCGCGTCATCCTGATCGACGAGCGGCTGACCGACGACGGCGGCGTCGTCGGCCTGCGCGTGGACATCACCGAGTTGAAGCAGCGCGAGGCCTCGTTCCGCCTGCTGTTCGACGGCAATCCTGTCCCCATGATCGTTTGCGCACTCGACGACGAGCGCATCCTCGGCGTCAACGATGCCGCGGTCGCCCATTACGGCTGCAGCCGCGCCGAGTTCGAGCTGCTGACGATCCGTTCCCTTCAGGCCTTCGACAGCGAGCCGCCCTGGACCACCGATTCGGCCGGCGAGGAGCAGGCCGGGCGCACCTGGAAGCACGTCAAGGCCGATGGCGCCCTGATCGACCTTGCGATCTATTCGCGCGAACTGACCTATGCCGAGCGGCCCGCGGTGCTGCTCGCGCTGATGGACATCACCGAGCGCAAGCGCGCCGAGGCACGGCTCGCCTTCATGGCCCAGCATGACGGGCTGACCGGTCTGCCAAACCGCAATTTGTTGCGCCAGCAGATCGACGAGATGCTGCTGCATACGAGGCGCAGCACCGACAAGGTCGCGCTGCTGATGCTGGGGCTCGACAATTTCAAGGCGGTCAACGACACGCTGGGACACGCGATCGGCGACAAGCTGCTGCGCGGTGTCGGCAAGCGGCTGCGTTCGACCTTGCGCGAGGAGGACGCGCTGGCGCGGCTGAACTCGGACGAGTTCGCAATCGTGCAGAGCGGCCTGACGCGTCCCGAGGATGCGGTGCTGCTGGCCAAGCGCCTGCTGGAAGCCATCGCCGATCCCTATCTGCTCGACGGCCATTCCGTGGTGATCGGCGCCTCCATCGGCATCGCGATGGCGCCGGGCGACGGCGACGATTCCGAAAAGCTGCTCAAGAGCGCTGACATGGCGCTGTCGCGCGCCAAGCTGGATGCGCGCGGCTCGTTCGCGTTCTTCGAGGCGGCGCTCGATGCGAAAGCGCAGACCCGCCGCAAGATCGAGGTCGAGCTGCGCGATGCCATCCAGAACGACGTGCTGCGGCCGTACTACCAGCCGCTGATCGACCTCCAGAGCGGCCGCATCACCGGCTTCGAGGCGCTGGTGCGCTGGCCGCATGCCGAGCGCGGCATGGTCTCGCCGGCCGAGTTCATTCCGGTCGCGGAAGAAACCGGGCTGATCAATCCGCTCGGCGGCCTGATGCTGCGCCGGGCCTGTCACGATGCCGCGACCTGGCCGGACGACGTCCGCGTCGCCGTCAACCTGTCGCCGCTCCAGTTCCGCAGCGGCAATCTGCTTTCGGTGGTGACGGATGCGCTGAAGCATTCCGGCCTGCCGCCGCGGCGGCTCGAGCTCGAGATCACGGAGACGCTGCTGCTGGAGAAAAGCGCCCAGGTGCTGGCGACGTTGCACGCGTTGCGCGCGCTCGGCGTGCGCATCTCGATGGACGATTTCGGCACCGGCTACTCCAGCCTGAGCTATCTGCGCAGCTTCCCGTTCGACAAGATCAAGATCGACCAGTCCTTCGTGCGCGATCTCGGCGCCAATCGCGAGGCCCAGGCGATCATTCGCTCCATCGTCAGCCTCGGCAAAGGCCTCGGCGTCACCATCACCGCCGAGGGCGTCGAGACCGAAGCCGAGCTGAGCTGTCTGCGCACTGAGGGCTGCGACGAAGGCCAGGGTTTTCTGTTCAGCAAGGCCCGGCCGAATATCGAGATTATCAGTCTGCTCGCCGCGCAACGGGGCATCGATGGTGCCGAGGAGGACGCCGCAATGGTGGCCTAGGCCGGGGGATGCCAGCTTGCATCTTGAGTTGGGCGCAGTTGAAATTCAGTGGCCGACAAGTGTTACGGCCTCGGCCGGAGCGGTTTCATGGGACCGCACGAATACGAAGCGGGATGCCGCGGGGATCTGAGCATCGGCGCTGCCATCCTGGCCGATGAGGATGAGTCCCGCGCCGCCATTGGCTACATTCAAGATGACGGGGGCGCCCTGCCAGGTCCTGATTGGCTCCATTCCGATGATCAGAAATTCGCCGATGGGCTGGTCGAAATATTGAAGCCTCAGTTGTAGTCCGACTTCTGCAGCCGCGAGGCCGAAGCCCAGCTGTTTGGCGCGCGCATAGATGTCCGCCAGCAACGCAGTGTCGGTTCGAAAGCCCAGTTCGGCCGCCGACACCGCGAAAAGATCCACGCTTGTTGTCGTGGCGCTGACGGTAAACGTCGGTCGCGCGAGAATTTCGCCGGCCGAGTTTCCGATGCCGCAGCCTGCCGCATCCAACGCGTTACTGAGGGCGAAGAAGTTTGCAAACGTCCCGATCCTGATCGTCTTCCACGCCGGGACATCGACGGCGGATCTGATCGGGATTTGCGGCCCGTCAGAGCGCGCTTGCTTGAGCTTCAGGTGATTCCGCAGGACGTCTCGTGCCGAGCATTGCGCCAGGGCTTCGCTCGCGAACAGGACAGTGCATGCGATGCAGAGGATGGCAACAATGAAAATGCTACGTTGGTGCCATCCCGGCGAATGATGCCGTATGGAATGGCAACTGACTTTCCTGCCAGCTGTTCGGCCCATAACGGACCTCTCTTGCGCAAAGGCAGCGCGCTAGAAACAATTCAGAATTATCACTTCCATATGCTCGGCGCGGTTACAGCGGAAAAGCTGTTGTTTTTTTGTAGCTATAGAAATTGGTCCGGCAAAACCCCCAAAGGTTCAGCGACAAAGACGCCGGTTGGCGAACTCAATATAGGTCAGCGTGCGTGCACTGTCGCAACGGGTCCACGTCAGCGGTCTCCGGAAAGGATCATCTTACCGACGTCTTCGTAATGAGTGTCGCGCGCCTGGATCTGCTGCGCGATGGCGTGCATGTCGCGAAACCGTCGCTCGAACGGATTGCTGCGGAATACGGCCGTGGCGCCGGCCATATGATAGGCGCTGTCGACCACCTTGGCCGACTGGTGAATGGTCCAGGTCGCGGCGAGGCGAACCGAGCTCCGATGCGCCGCGCTGAACGCGCCGGTCGCGCAGAGATCGCGCCACATCGCACTTGCCGTCGCATAGAGATAGGCGCGCGCGGCCCGCAGGTCGCCCTCGGTGCGGCCGATCAGGCCCTGGACCGCCCCGTTGTCGCGCATGGCGCTGGCCGCCAGCGACTGATGCTTGCCGCGCGCCAGCGCGATCGCGGCATCGAGCGTGGCGCGCGCCACGCCGAGCGACACCGCGGCAAAGCCGAGGCTGAAGGTCGAGCCGGTGCCGATCCTGTAGAGCGGCCCCTTCTCGCGTAGCGCGGACGGGACGTCACGAAACGCGGTGAAGCGCTCGGGGATGAAGAGGTCGGCGACCTCGTAGGAATCGGTGCCGGTGCCGGCGAGCCCGATCGCCTGCCAGACGTCGTGCAGCACGGCGCTCGCGACCGGAAACAGGATGGTGCGCACCTCCGCCGAGCCGTCGGCATTCTTGCGCGGCGTGCCGTCGGCGCCGACGATGCGGACATGTGCCCCGAGCCAGCTCGCCTGCCGCGAGCCCGAGGCAAAATCCCAGCCCGCCGTGACGCGATAACCGCCCTCGACGATGCGCGCCTCGTGCGCGATCGCGCCCCAGGCGAGGATGCCCGGCGCCGTGTTGAAGATCTCCTGCGCGGTGTCGTGGTCGAGCGAGGCCGCGATCATCGCGCAGACGCTGCATTGGCCGAGGCACCACGCGGTCGAGGCATCCGCCTTCGCGATCTCCTCCAGCATCTGCATGAAAATCTCGGGCGGCGCTTCCGATCCGCCGAGGCTCTGCGGCAGCAGCGCCCGATAGAGCCCATTCTCGATCAGCGCGTTCACCACTGCCGGCGTCAGCCGCCGTGCCCGCTCGATCTCATCAGCCTCACCCGCAATCAGCGGTGCGATGGCCCGTGCCCGCTCGACCAGGCCAACCCCGGGAGTTGCGTTCATGTCAGCGTTTCCTCGCCCATTCTTGGTGTGAGCGGTAAGTGGCGCGATGGTGGTCTATTTGGTGGGGACGATCAAGATCGTATCCCGGCGCTTGGCTCCGACCCGTCACCCAGAGGTGCGAGCTTAGCGGCGCGAATGCGCCGCTGGGCGAGCCTCGAAGGACGTCGGCCCGGCTGCATCGGGGCCGTTCATCCTTCGAGGCTTGGCCTGCGCTGCATTCGCATCGCATGCCGCGCGCCTCAGGATGACGGAGAGCAAGCGCGTGGTTCAGTGATCGGCTTGTCGCGCAACCAGACTTAATGTTACCATCTGTAGCATATTCGAGGTCGCCCATGAGGCACGCGATGAAGAGGCCAATCCGCCGCGCTGCGGCCGCCGCCGAAGCGCCGAAGCTGACGCTCGCGCACGCACCCAAGCTCGCGCATGCGCCCATGAGCGACATCATCGATGCTCTGGCTGACGGGCAGATCACCGCCACGGCGCTGACCCAATTCTATCTCGCGCGCATCGAGGCTTATGATCGCGATGGTCCGATGCTCAACGCCGTGCGCGCGCTCAATCCCGATGCGCTCACGATCGCGGGCAAGCTGGACGACACTAGGCCGTCGGCTAAACGACCATTGGCCGGCGTCCCGATATTGCTGAAGGACAATATCGCAACCGGCGACAAGCAGCCGACGACGGCGGGCTCGCTGGCGCTGGAGGGCGCACGCGCCAGGCGGGACGCCACCATCGTCAAGCTGCTGCGCAAGGCCGGCGCGGTGATCCTGGGCAAGGCGAACTTGACGGAATTCGCCAACATCCTCGCGATCGACATGCCCTCGGGCTATTCATCGCTGGGCGGCCAGGTGAAAAACCCGTACGTGCCGACGCTGATGGACGATCGTGGCATCCCGGTCGTAGACCCGGGTGGCTCAAGCTCGGGCTCGGCGGTCGCCGTGGCGGCGGGCCTGTGTGCGGTCTCGATCGGCACCGAGACCTCGGGCTCGCTGCTGCATCCTGCCAGCCGCAATGGCCTCGTCACGGTCAAGCCGACCGTCGGGCTGATCAGCCGCACCGGCATCGTGCCGATCGCGCATAGCCAGGACACTGCGGGGCCGATGACGCGCACGGTGCGCGACGCGGCAATGCTGCTGAACGTTCTGGCCGTCAGCGACCCGCGCGATCCCGTGACGGAGCGGCAGCGCAGGCCGGCCGATTACACGGTCGACCTCGTACGCGATGCGATGAAGGGTGCGCGCATCGGCGTGCCGAGCGACCCCGCCGATCCGCTGAACGATTGCTTCTACGGCAAGCTGCCACCCGACGGGGCCAAGCTGATGGCCGAGGTCATCAAGGTGATGGAGGATCTGGGCGCCGTCATCGTGCGCGCCAACATGCCGACACGCGGTTGGATTGCCGGGCCGGGCACCGGCATGGCCGTGCTCAACCGTAATCCGCTCAGCCGCAACAAGGGCAATCCGACCGGCTCGCCGATCGTGTTTCTCTACGAGCTGAAATACGGGCTCAATCTCTATCTCAGGGATTGGGCAACCAATACCGATATCAAGACTATGGCCGATATCATTGCCTTCAACGCGGCGAATGCGGACAAGGCGCTGCGCTTCGGCCAGGACCTGTTTCTCGCCGCCGATCTCACCAAAGGCGATCTGAGCGAGCGCGAATACAAATCGGCCCGTGCCATGGACTTGCTCGCCGCCAAGACGTGCGGCATGGACGCCTATATGAATCAGCACAAGCTGGACGCTGTCCTGTTCCCGGGCGCGACCGGCGCAGCGATTGCGGCTAAAGCGGGCTATCCCAGCGTCATGGTGCCGGCCGGCTTCCTCTCGGAAGCGGGCGACAAGGATACGCCCGACTATCCGCTCGGCGTCAGCTTCGCCGGCCGTGCCTGGAGCGAGCACAAGCTTTTGCGTCTGGCTTATGCCTACGAGCAGGCATCGCAGATGCGCAAGCCGCCGCCCGGTTTGATCGCGCTTTAGAATCTGGTGCTGGTTCGATCAGCAGCCCCGGCAAATGCCGGAGATCTTGCGGTCGACGTTGGCATCCTCCCTATCAAGGAAAATCCTCCGGTCCTATGGTTGTCGTGGGAGCGTCGGCAGCGTGCGGCTGACGGTGGCCGACCGGCGCCGTCCAGGGCCTGTGGTCGTTTCCTTTCCGGGCAGCGATGGATGGGAAGATTGCGCCGAGACTGTGCCTATCGTTGATACGATCGCGACCACAACCAGCATCCTTGAGGTGATCATAGGTGTCTCCAAATGGTTCCCGCATGCATGCGCGGTTCTGACGTCTGGATTTGGATCGGAGACCCGTTATTTCCCGTCGTAGCGCAGGCGTGATGACGCCCTAGCCCAGCGTGGGAATGAAATGCGGCAATTGACGTCGGAGGGCCGCCAAAGCTCGCGCTGGCGCCAGGAAACAAGTCCCGCTGCCCGGGCGTTATCTTCCTTCGGAAGAACGTGGTATTCCCACAAAGCAGGCAGCGATTTTTGACCTCCAACCGGCAGCGCCAAATGTCCTCGTCTGAGCCCCCGATGATACGCAGTGACGCAGCCCGCCGAGGGCGGAGACAGACGAAGACCCTGCTGCTGATTTTGGCCGTCGGATTTCTCGTTTTCGGAGCCGCTGCGGGTACATTGTATTACGCGCTGCGGCCGATAACTCTCCGAATTGCCGTCGGACCGCCGGGAAGCAACGATCACAAGGTGATCGAGGCGATGACCGAGGCCTTTGCCAACGAAAGCAGGACTGTAAAGCTGTCTCCGATCGTGACCGCCGGGGCGGCCGAAGCTCTCGCTCTGCTCGGTGCCGGCAAGGCCGACCTTGCGGTCGGCCGCGGCGATCTGGAAATGCCGGCAGACGCGCAAACAGTCGTCATCTTGCGCAAGAATTTCGTCGTGCTGTGGTCTTCTTCGGGAGTTGCGGGCAAGACCTCCAAGCGGAAGCCGGCGCCGAAAATCAAGGAGGTCGCCGATCTCGCAGGGCGCAGGGTGGGAGTGATCGGCGCGACCCCGGCGAACGCCGCGTTGCTGAGGGTCATCCTGAGCGCCGCCGGGGTGGCAGCGGACAAGGTCACGATTAGCCAGTTCGGCACGGGCCAGATTGAGGAGCTGGCGCGCGACCCGAGCCTTGACGCCTACATGGCGGTCGGTCCGCTCGACAGCAAGATAACCGCCGACGCGGTCGCCGCGACGGCGCGGACACGTGGCGAGCCCAAATTTCTCGCGATCGACGCATCGGAAGCCATCGCCTTGAAGCATCCGCGTTATGAATCGGAGGAAATTCCACCAAGCATTTTCAATGCGAGTCCGGCCTGGCCCGATGACAAGGTGGAGACTGTCAGTGTCAGTCATTTGATCGTCGCACGGAATGCCTTGTCCGAAACGACAGTGGCGGCGTTTTACCGCCAGCAATTCGCCCTCCGGCAGGCGATTGCCAGGCAAGTGCCTGGCGCTGCGCAAATCACCAAGCCGGACACCGAGAAAGAAGCCGAGCTGCCGGTACACCGGGGAGCGGCGGCCGTGATCGACGGCACTGAGCGCACCTTCCTCGACAGATACGGCGACTACTTCTGGTTTGCGCTCCTGCTTCTCTCCGGCATTGGTTCGGCCGGCGCCTGGCTGCGTCAATATCTCAATCGGGATGAAAGGGACGAGAACACCGGCCATCGCAACAGAATTCTGGCCCTGGTTTCCAGGGTGCGCACCGCGGAGTTCGACCACGAACTGCTGGCTATGCAGCAGGAGGTCGACGCCATCATCGAGGAAACGCTTGGCTGCTACGATGACGGCGCCATCGAGGAGGAGGAGCTGGCAGCCTTTGGCCTGGTGCTCGAACTGTTCGATCATGCCCTCAGCGAGAGGCGCGCAGCGTTGCAAACGGCTCCTTCGAACGTGCTCGCCGCGCGGCGGTAGCGATACGATAAGCCCGCTGGCCGCTGAATCCTGGAGAACAGCCAAACCTAGATCGGGTCCTTTAGCAGGCGCTCCATGATGATCGTGCGTTCGTCACCATGATAGCTGTCGTGCACTGCCTTGAACCCGAGCCGCGCGTAGAAAGTCTCGGCGGTGACGGAAGAAGGGACGGTCAGCGAAGCGACGTTTCGTGCGCGCGCCGTGCGCTCGATCTCGGCCATCAGCAACTTGCCGATGCCCCCGCACTGAACATCGGGAGCCACGAAGACCGTGCGGACCACGTTTCCGTCGAGGCTTGCTGTTCCAACTATGCGGCTGCGGATCGTGGCGACAAACACGGTGCGTTGTCCGATCAGCCGCCGCACGGCATCGGGACTGAAACTATGCGCGATCCTTTCGATGATCTCGTCCGCATAGTCCTTCGCGTTCGTTTCCCGCAGCGCCCGCAAGATGATAGCACTGATCCCATCGGCATCATTCGCGAGTGCGGGCCGGATTGTGCATTCCATGGGGCGCTCCAACCGTCGCTGTAGGTCCGCGGCCGTAAACAGCCAATGCCGTTCGGCCGTCCCGCCATGCCTCGCAACTGCAAGCTATTGCAGTCCCAGACCGCTGCAGTACCACGCCATATCTTCGTGTCTCCAGCCGCGCTTGACGCCTGACTCCTTGCATTCGTTGTAGGTCTTGAAGTTTGCTCCGTTTCGGCAGCCTGACGGGTAGCTCCCAAAGCCGCCACCCGAGGTGGAACATGCGACCGAGCTGGCCGCCGTGGTCGGGGCGGCCATCGCTTTGGGAGCTGCGTTCGCTGATGTGATCGACAGAATCATCAAGCCCCCCAGCGCAAAAACCGAAGCTTTCATTGCCTTCTCCTGATTGGCAGATGCCTGATACGATCTAAGGGTGTGTTATAGCAGTAAATGCAACCTGAATGAAAGGGCCCGCGCGGCAGGCGCTTTCTGGTTTTTTCCGTTCGACAGCAAACCGCCACTGCGTTGTTCCTCGAAAGGAACGGTCGGGAGCTCAAGGCGTTTGAGGTAGCGAAAGGACACTTCCATGACCGAAAAATTCGATCCGGCACCGCCGGACAAGAACGCGGAAGATCTCAAGCGTGGCATCCGACGCGACAAGGCCAAGGACGACGAGTTGGACAAGGGCTTGAAGGACAGTTTCCCGGCGTCGGACCCGGTGAGCAGCACCCAGGCGTCCAAGGCAACACCGGACGCATGAAGGAGGGATAGACTATGGGCCTCGCAGCCTATGATATTGTTGGCAGGGACGGTGCCTGGCACGTCGACCACGATGGCGAAGTCCGGAACACTTACCAGACCAAGGAAGCCGCTTTCGAGGCGGCCGTTGCGGCGGCATCGCTCGCCATGCGGCAGGGGCACTCCGTCCGGCTGACGGTGCCGGAGAGCGAGAACGCCGTCGGCGCAGAAAATTCGGGCGGATGACCTTCGAGGGCATTCTGATTCTACACGGCCGCCAGCAAATGGGCGGGCGCGAACGGCTTGTGCAAAAAGGTCGTGTTGGGCGGGAGGGGCGCCATCACCGTCCCGGACATCAGCACGATGTTGAGCCCGGGATGCGCACTGCGAGCGTACTCCGCGAGCTCGAGCCCGGTCATTCTCCCAGCGAGGTTGTGATCAGTGATGAGCGCCCGTAGCTCATTGCCAGTAGACGCCACGATTAGCTCCGCCGCTTCTGCGGTGGCACATTCGACGACTTCGAACCCTTCGTCCTTAAGAAGGTCGGATAGAACTTCGCGCTGGAGCGAGTCGTCCTCGACCAGCAGCATGACGAAATTCGACATGCGGTCATTCCCAACTTATCGGATGTTAATGCGCTTCTTCGAGGATTGTTCGGTTGTGATGTCTTCGTTCGGCGCTCCCGTTCGCCACGGCATGATCAGTCGAACATGTTGCATTCTCCTTGAGGTTTCGAGGCAGGCGCCGAAGCGGGGATCGAACAGGAGTGGCCATGGCAATCGTCTTCATCACGGGCAGCACGGACGGTTTGGGCCGCGCAGCTGCCCAGTCTCTCCTCGAACAGGGCCACCAAGTCGTCCTGCACGCGCGATCGGCGGAACGTGCGGCGGCAATCGCCGGGCTTGAATCGCATTCCGCACGGGTCGTGATCGGCGATCTCAAGAGCGTCGCCCAGACGAGGCACGTGGCAGACCAGGTCAACGCAATCGGACGAATGGACGCGGTCATCCACAACGCCGGGGTCTATACCGAGCGCAGCCGCGGCCCGACGCCCGAAGGCCACGCCACCACCCTGGCGGTCAACACGCTCGCGCCCTATTTGCTCACCGCCCTGATGAAACGCCCCGATCGGCTGGTGTATCTCAGCAGCGGACTCCATCGCGGCGGAGAGGGATCGTTGGGCGATCTCGACTGGACGAGGCGAACCTGGGATCCAGCCAAGGCGTATGCGGAGAGCAAGCTGCACATGGTCGCATTGGCCTTTGCCCTGGCGCGGCGTTGGCCGCAGGTGCTGAGCAACGCCGTCGATCCCGGCTGGGTCCGCACCAAAATGGGCGGTGCCGGAGCGCCGGTCGGCGTGGCCACCGGACAACGGACGCAGACCTGGCTGGCGGTGAGCGATGATCCCGCCGCCCTGGTCAGCGGTCGTTACTGGCATGACCTCCGGCAACAAGAGCCGGCGCACGAAGTGACCGATCCCGATTTTCAGGAGAGACTTCTCGACAGGCTGGGCGAGTTGACGGGGGTGACGCTGCCTCCAGCGTAGAAGCAATTCGTCTGAAGCTCGTAGGATGGGTAGAGCGGAAGCGAAACCCATCAAACTTCTAGACTGCGTTCGTCGGCGATGGGTTTCGCAAGAGCTCAACCCATCCTACGAGCTTCACTGGCTTGAGATGCCGACAGCGCACGCAAGCACGCCTTCTCTCTGGGTCGTATCCGTCTCTGGGTCGTATCCGTTTCAGCCCTGCGGCTGGTCCTTCATGGCATCTGCGAATTTGCGCATGAGCCTCACAAGGTCATCGATCTCGGCCGGCTTCCAGCTTGCGAAGATCGCGGTGCCGATGCGTTCGCGCGCCGCATCGATATGCACGGTCATTTCCTTGCCTTGCCTGGTCACCACCGCCTCGCGCACGCGCCGGTCGGTTTCATTCGCCCGGCGATCCACCAAACCAAGGCTCTCGAGCTTTGCGACCTGCCTGCTGACCGTCGTGTGATCGCGGCCGGTTCTCGCGGCCAGCTCCACGATGCTGATTGGCCCCAGCCGTTCGATGCTCACAAGCAGTGGGAAGAGTGCCCGATCGAGCCGAATACCCGCTTCCTTGATCAGGACCTCATCGCGATCCGGCCGGTTTATGACGCTCACGATGTCGAGCAGTGCGCCATGGATCACCCGGATCTGTTCCGAGATGCGTGTATTTTGCACGTTTTTTGTTGACATGATTCTGCTTCTCCGATTACGTGCAAAATACACGGAAAGGAAAGATCATGACAACCAGATATGAAACCGAGGTGCTTATCTGCGGCGCCGGCGCGGCTGGATTGACGCTGGCAATCGAACTCGCCCGGCGCGGCGTGCCGTTCCGCCTAATCGAGAAGATGGACGATGCATTCCGCGGCTCCCGCGGGAAAGGCATTCAGCCGCGGACGCAGGAGATATTCGAGGACCTCGGCATTCTCGATCGTCTGGTCGCAGCCGGGGGCCTGTACCCGATGCCTCGCGAGTATCGTCCCGATGGCAGCTTTTCCGAGAAGGCTCCGTTCGAGCCGTCAGAGCCAAGCGCAGCCGAGCCCTTCCACATTCCGCTCATGGTGCCGCAGTTCTTGACCGAGCGGGTGATGCGAGAACGCCTGCTCGAGCTTGGGTATGAGCCGGAGTTCGGCTGCGAACTGGTCTCCTTCGAGCAGGACGAGGATGGCGTGACCGCGCGTCTCGCCCGCAAGTCCGCAGAGGAGGTCATCCGTGTTGGCTACCTTGTCGGCACGGACGGCGGGCGCAGCTTCGTTCGCAAGATGCTCGGCATCGATTTCCCGGGCAAGACACTGGGCGTCCGCGCCGTCGTTGCCGATATTAATTTGACCGGCTTCGGGCGCGACGCCTGGCACCGCTTCAACGAAGGCGACATGGAGCGGCAGATCTCGGTCTGCCCGCTGGCAGGCACCGAACTCTTTCAGTTGCAGGCCCCCGTTCCGCTCGAGGGAGATGTCGATCTGTCCGAGGACGGCCTCACCGCGATGTTGACCGGACGCACCGGCCGGAAAGATGTTTGCGTTCACTCCGTATCCTGGGCCTCGGCCTTCACCATGAACGCGCGCCTCGCCGACCATTACCGCGTCGGCCGCGTCTTCCTGGCGGGCGACGCCGCGCACACACATCCGCCAACCGGCGGCTTGGGGCTCAATACCAGCGTTCAGGACGCCTATAACCTCGGATGGAAGCTTGCGGCCGTGCTCGCCTCTCGGGCTCCGGCTGCGCTTCTCGAGACCTATGAGGAAGAACGGCGGCCGATCGCGGCGGCGACGCTGGGACTGGCGACCAAGTTGCTGGATGCGACCAAGCGAGGAGACAGCCGGCGCGGCAGAGAGGTTCAGCAACTAGACATCGGTTATGCGGGCTCCCCGTTGGCGCTGGACGCGCCCGAGCGTCGCGGCCTCGTCGTCGCAGGAAACCGTGCACCCGATGCACCGCTTCAAGGTTCGGCAGGCAAGACGCGGCGGCTGTTTGAGCTGTTCGCCGGGGCCCATTGGACGCTTCTCGCGTTCAACGCGGAGCGGAACCTCATAGCGCCACGCGCCGGTCTGCACATTCATCACATTGGTGCCGGCGGGGACCTTGCCGACAGCGACGGTTATTTCGAGGGCGCCTATGCGCCTGAGCCAGGTCAATGGTGGCTGGTGCGGCCGGACGGATATGTCGGTGCGGTGGTCTCGTCAGTCGATGTGGAGCGGCTGGATCGCTACTTCGCGACAGTCGGGCTCGTCGGGGAGACCGAGGTCAGTTGCTAAGCGATAACCGCATGGTCCTGGGGCACGCCGTGCCTTCGGGGTCGAATGAAGAACGAGAAACCCCACTAGGGGCTTCCAGCTGTTTCATGCGGCAGCCGGCGGAGTGCGACGATGGCATCATGCTCCTGTTTTGCCCGACGAGTCAAATAGATTTCGTAAAATCGGAAGCTCGAAAAAACCCAATGCCGGCAAAGGGCCGGCTACTGTGCATGGGGTTGTTTTCGTGTTTTTTGTTGTCCGGCCCTAAAGGTCCCGAACCGGGCCTGTGTCGTCTCGCTCGAGCCGGGCGGGGCGCTCGCCTCAGCTATCCACCTTCAGCGCGGCAATAAAAGCTTCCTGCGGGATGTCGACCTTGCCGAACTGCCGCATCTTCTTCTTGCCTTCCTTCTGCTTCTCCAGAAGTTTGCGCTTACGCGTGATGTCGCCGCCGTAGCACTTTGCGGTGACGTCCTTGCGCAGCGCGCGGACGGTTTCGCGCGCGATCACCTTGCCGCCGATCGCTGCCTGGATCGGGATCTGGAACATGTGCGGCGGGATCAAATCCTTCATCTTCTCGACCATGGCGCGGCCGCGGCCTTCGGCGCGGGTGCGATGCACCAGCATCGAGAGCGCGTCGACCGGCTCGTTGTTGACCAGGATCTGCATCTTGACCAGATCGGCCGGCTTGTAGTCGGTGAGATGATAGTCGAACGAGGCATAGCCCTTGGAGACCGACTTCAAGCGGTCGTAGAAGTCGAACACGACCTCGTTGAGCGGCAGATCGTATTTCACCATGGCGCGGGAGCCGACATAGGTCAGCTCCTTCTGCGAGCCGCGGCGGTCCTGGCACAGCTTCAGCACGCTGCCGAGATATTCGTCGGGGGTGAGGATCGTGGCCTCGATCCAGGGCTCCTGGATCTCCGCAATTTTGACCACGTCCGGCATGTCGACAGGATTGTGAATCGAGATTTCCTGCCCGTCAGTGAGGCTCATCTTGTAGATCACGCTCGGCGCGGTCGCGATCAGGTTGAGATCGAATTCCCGCGACAGACGCTCCTGGATGATCTCCAGATGCAACAGCCCGAGGAAGCCGCAGCGGAAGCCGAAGCCGAGTGCGGCCGAGGTCTCCATCTCGTAGGAGAAGCTCGCATCGTTGAGGCGCAGCTTGCCCATCGCCGCGCGCAAGGTCTCGAAGTCATCGGCGTCGGCGGGGAACAGGCCGCAGAACACCACGGGTATGGCCGGCTTGAAGCCCGCCAACATCTCGGTGACAGGCTTCTTGTCGTCGGTGATGGTGTCGCCGACGCGGGTGTCGGCCACTTCCTTGATCGCGGCGGTGATGAAGCCGATCTCGCCCGGGCCGAGCTCGTCGACCTGCGTCATCTTCGGGGTGAAGAAGCCGACGCGCTCGATGTCATAGGCCGCGCCCGTGCCCATCATGCGGACCCGGCTGCCCTTCTTCATGACGCCGTCGACGACGCGGATCAGCACCACCACGCCGAGATAGACGTCGTACCAGCTGTCGACCAGCAACGCCTTCAGCGTCGCCTCGCGGTCGCCCTTCGGCGGCGGCAGGCGGGTGACGATCGCCTCCAGCACATCGGGCACGCCGAGGCCGGTCTTGGCCGAGATCATCACGGACTCGGAGGCGTCGATGCCGATGACGTCCTCGATCTGCTGCTTGACCTTCTCCGGCTCTGCGGCGGGAAGGTCGACCTTGTTCAGGACCGGAACGATCTCATGCCCCGCATCGAGCGCGTGGTAGACGTTGGCGAGCGTCTGTGCCTCCACGCCCTGACTGGCGTCGACCACCAGCAGGGAACCCTCGCAGGCCGCCAGCGACCGCGAGACTTCGTAGGCGAAGTCGACATGGCCGGGCGTGTCCATCAGGTTGAAGATGTAATCCTTGCCGTCCTTGGCGCGGTAGGCGAGGCGCACCGTCTGCGCCTTGATGGTGATGCCGCGCTCGCGCTCGATGTCCATGGAATCGAGCACCTGCTCCTTGCCCGCCATTTCCCGGTCGGTGAGGCCGCCGGTCATCTGGATCAGGCGGTCGGCCAGCGTCGATTTGCCATGGTCGATATGGGCGACGATGGAGAAATTGCGGATGTTGGAAATGGGGACGGTCGTCATGGGCGCGGGATACCACTCACACCCCCGTGCGGCAACCATATTGCTGTATTTTCAGGGCCTTTGTTCACGCCAAGCTGATTCCACGAAGGCCCGAAACGCGCTACGCAACGCCTGATGTCCAGGCCCATGTCCACGACCTCGATCCCGTCTGCCCGAGCCCGCGCGAAGACCCGGGTGAGCTATGCCCGCTTTCGGGCCTGGCTGGTTGCCAGCGCGACCCGCCCGGAGGCACGCCTGTGGCTGGTGATCCAGCTTGCGATCCTGCATGCGGTGCTCTGGACCTTCATCCTGATCAATCTCAAGGCAGCGCAGGACGTTCACATGGACGTCGCGGAAGCCTGGGGCTGGGGCCAGAAATTCCTCTGGGGCTATGGCAAGCACCCGCCGCTGTCGGGCTGGGTCGCCGGCCTCTGGTTCACAGTGTTCCCGCCGACGGATTGGGCGACCTATGCGCTGGCGATGGCGACCGTCAGCACCGGTATGGTGATCTGCTGGCTCATCGCGCTGCGCGTCGTGGATGCGCGGCGCGCGTTCCTGGTCGTGGTGATGGTCGCGCTCTACCCGATCTTCAATTTCAAGGGCTTCAAGTACAATCCCGACCTGCTCCAGCTCGTCACTTTGCCGCTCCTCGTGCTCGCTTATCTCAATGCGTTCGAGAAGCGGAGCTGGCAATCCGGAGTCCTGCTCGGCCTTGCCGGCGCGCTGGCGCTGATGACCAAATATTGGGTGCTGACCATGATCGGCGCCATCGGGCTTGCCGCGCTGATCCATCCGGAGCGAATGAGGTTCTTGTCGTCACCGGCGCCATGGGCTGCGATCGCGACGATGGTGGTGGCGATGATTCCGCACATCGTCTGGCTGGCGGACGCGCATTTCGTGCCGCTGACCTATGCCGGCGATACCTACAGCCTCGAGGACAGCGACCAGGTGCATCCGCTCGTGGCCGGCTATGCCCTGCATAATGTCGCGCTGCTGGCATTGCCGGTGGCGCTGGCCGCGCTGGCGATGGCGCTGGTGCCGCCTTGGTTCAGGCTGCTCCTGCGTGCGCCCTGGCGCATCGTCACGCGGGCCTGGGCCCGCGGCGCGAATGCGAACGTGAACCTTTCGCAGGCGCGCAACGTCTGGCTCATTCAGATCATCGTCGCGGTCGGACCCGCGCTCGGCGCGCTGGCCTTCAGCATCTACATGAAGACCGATTGGGGCATCTCGCTGTTCTTCCTGGTGCCGCTCGCGCTGGTCGCGATCCCGGCGCTGCGGGTGCAGAGTGCTGCGCTGTTCAACATTGTCGCGATCTGGCTCGTGCTCAGCGTCGCCACGCTCGCTGCCTCGCCCTGGATCGCCGCGCGCGAGATGGCGGCCAATGCCGGCAACACGGCGACCTATGGCGCGCGCTCGGATCTCGCGCGCGAGCTGACGCAGGCCTGGCACGCGCGCTTCGCCTCGCGCTGGGCGGTCGTCGCCGGCACCATGGAGTCGATCCAGCCGATGGTGTTCTACAGCCCGGATCATCCGGCCGCGTTCACGCCGCTCGAAGCCTGGGGCTCCGGGTTGATTTCGCCCGATGACGTCAAGAGATACGGTTTCATCGGCGTGTTCGATCCGGCCGACGGTCGCCTGCCGGCGTTCGAGAAATGGGTGTCCGAGGTTGCGCCGAACGCCGAGCGCATCGTGATGACGACGCGCCGTTTCACCCATGGCAAGGCCGGTCCGTCGATGAGCTGGAACATCTACATCGCGCCGCCGGGGAAGTGATCGAGGCGACGCTGCCTAAATCCCTTCCTCGTTGAATTTGCTTTCAACGAGTTCGGTGATCGCCGCCAGCGCGGCTTCGGCATCATCGCCGGAAGCGGCGACCGTGATGGTGGTGCCGGGACCCGCGGCGAGCATCATCAGGCCCATGATCGAGGTGCCGCCGACGGTTTCGCCGCCGCGCGTCACCCAGACCTGCGCGCTGAAGCGCTCCACCGCCTGGACGAACTTGGCGGAGGCCCGCGCGTGCAGGCCGCGCTTGTTGATGATCAGGAGGTCCTTGGAGATCGCGCCCGCGGGCACGCCCGTCCCGGCTTGCGGCGCCTCGTCGCTCATTTGCCGGCGAGGACGCGGCTGGCGATGGTGACGTATTTGCGGCCGGCTTCCTGGGCCATCGCGATCGCGTCCGGGAGCGGACGCTCCTCGCGCACCTTGGCAAGCTTCACCAGCATGGGAAGGTTGATGCCCGCGAGCACTTCGACCTTCGGCCGGCTCATGCAGGATATTGCCAGGTTGGACGGCGTGCCGCCGAACATGTCGGTGAGGATCGCGACGCCGTCGCCGGAATCGACGCGGTTAACCGCCTCGATGATGTCGCTTCGACAGAGATCGGAATCATCTTCGGCGCCGATCGTGATCGCTTCGATTTGCTTTTGTGGGCCCATGACATGTTCAAGCGCTGCCTTGAATTCGTCGGCAAGGCGCCCGTGGGTCACAAGTACTAGACCAATCATCGGAAAACTCCTCGCGGGCGCTTTTGGTGCACCGCACGAACGCGCCACTTTGACCATCCAGAGCCCCCGCGCAAGAGGGGATGTTGCGTATCTCCCTGAATCTAGACGGATGGATAAGGGGAGCTGCGCCGGTCTATTCGGTCGCGAGTGTGGGGTTCATATGGTTACCATTTCCCTTCAAACAATCGCCTGAAGGGTTAACGGAAGATGAACTCTTGGTAGTGGTCAAGGCCGAGACAACCAGAGGAAGGGGCGAATAGTCGCGGCCGATCGGGATTCGCGGTATTTCGACACCTAAAATGACTGTTTTCAGGGATTCGGCCAGCGGCAGCCGCTCCGCATCCGCGGCGTCCAGATCGACCACGAGGCCGACGGTCGCATGCTCCACAAAGTCGCAGCGCCGGATTCCGAGCCCCCGGATCTCGATCAGGCCGGCCAGGACCGGAGCGGGGCGGACCTCAATTTCGCGGCCGAGTGTCGCCAGATGGACACGGTCATCACCGACCAGAACGGCCCTTTCCAGCACGCCGCTACGTCCCGCCATGATTAAATCGAAGGCAAGGCGCGACTTGCCGGAGCCCGAGGGCCCGCGGATCAGCACCGCCAGATCTCCAACCTTGACCGCCGAGGCGTGAATGCTGGGGCCGCCGTCGCTCATAGCGCCGGCAGCCTCACCACGAAGCGCGCGCCGACAACACTAGGCGCTCCGTCCTCATCCGCCGGGCCGGGACGGTTCTCCGCCCAGATGCGTCCGCCATGCGCGTCGACGATCTGCTTGGAGATCGACAGGCCGAGGCCGGAGTTCTGGCCAAAGCCCTGATGAGGGCGGTCGGTGTAGAAGCGCTCGAAGATGCGCTCCAGCGCGTCGTCGCGGATTCCGGGGCCGTCGTCGTCGACCACGATCTCGATCTCGCCGCGCACGCGGCGGCAGGTGAGGCGCACCTTGTTGCCGGGCTCGGAGAAGGACTGTGCGTTCGAGAGCAGGTTGGAGACGATCTGTCCGAGCCGCGAATCGTGGCCCGTCACGGCGAAATTGTCGGTCGGGCCGCGGCCCTCGAAACGCATTTCGACCGCGACGTCATGGCCGAGCTTGGTTTCATTGGCGACGGACACGAGCGTGGTCAGCAGGCGGCGCAGATCGACCGGGATCGCATCCTGGCGCTGCAGTTCGGCATCGAGACGGCTGGCGTCGGAGATGTCCGAGATCAGCCGGTCGAGCCGCTTGACGTCATGCTCGATCACCTCGAGCAGGCGCGCGCGGCTGTTCTCGTTGCGCGCCAGCGGCAAGGTTTCGACCGCGGAGCGCAACGAGGTCAACGGGTTCTTCAATTCATGCGCGACGTCGGCGGCGAACATTTCGATCGCTTCGATGCGGCTGTACAGTGCACTGGTCATGTCGCGCAGCGCACCGGAGAGATGGCCGATCTCGTCGCGACGACGGGTGAAGTCGGGAATCTCGACCCGGGTCCTGATCCGGCGGCGGATCAGTTCGGCGCTGTCGGCGAGCCGGCGGACCGGACCTGCGATCGTGCTGGCGAGCAGCAGCGACAGCATGATCATGACCGCGGCGGCAACGCCGCCCACCTTGAGGATCGCGAGGCGCTCGGCGGTGACCATCTGGTCGATGTCGTCGCCCTGCGTCGACAGCATCAGCGCGCCGTGGATGGCGCGCGAGCGCAACACGGGGACCGCGACCGAGACGATCACCTCGCCGCGCGCATTGACCCGCACCATCGAGCGCTTCTGGCCCTGGAGCGCGTCGCCGACCTCCGCATAGCCATTGCCGTTCTCGGGGCCGAGCTCGCGATAGAGCGGCAGGTCGCCGCGATTGAGCCAGGTGCGGACCGCGACCATGCCGCGTTCGACCATGCCCGGCTTCTCGGCGGCGACCGACGGCAGGGGAAAGCGCACCACGGTATCGAGGCTGCGGCTGTCGACCAGCAGGCTGCCGTTCGGGTCGTAGATGCGGGCGCGCGTCTTGGTCGGCGAGATCAGTGTGCGCAGCACCGGCGCCACGCGCTCCGGATTGATCGGAAAATCCAGCGGGGAATACTCGTCCGAGCCGCCATAGGTCTCGCCCGGCTTGAGGTCGAGCAACCGGTCGGGGTCGATGGTGATGGCGTTGGTCTGCACCGTCGCGGAGGCCGCGATGGCGCCGGCGATGATCTCCGCCTGTACCAGCAGGCTCTGCGCGCGCGCGTCGATCAAACCGGCGCGGAATTGCGAGAGATAGAGGATGCTCGCCACCAGCGCGACGAGGCCGGCGAGGTTGAGCGAGACGATACGGCGGGTCAGGCTCGAGAAGGACAGCGCAAAGAAGAACTGCCCGGCGCGCTTCAGCCAGTTCAGCGGACGCCAGCCCTGCACGGCCGGCTTGTCCTCGGCCAATTGATCCGGAGCGCCGTGGGCGGTGACGTCCTCGGCGTTCTGGTTCTCGTCAGGCTGCGTTCGGTCAAGCAATGCTCACGCCCGCGTTAGGACAGCTCGTGCGAAGGTCCCCGCATCCTAGAGCCATCCCGGTCCCGATGGAATCAGAACCGGCGATGCTCTCGGTCTTTCGTGGAGGCGCGCGCGCCTCAGGCTTCCTTGAAGCGGTAGCCGACGCCGTAGAGCGTCTCGATCATCTCGAACTCGTTGTCGACCACCTTGAACTTCTTGCGCAGCCGCTTGATGTGGCTGTCGATGGTGCGGTCGTCGACATAGACCTGGTCGTCATAGGCGGCGTCCATCAGCGCGTTGCGGCTCTTCACCACGCCGGGCCGGGTCGCGAGCGCCTGCAGGATCAGGAATTCGGTGACGGTCAGCGTCACCGGCTCGTTCTTCCAGGTGCAGGTGTGCCGTTCAGGATCCATGCGCAGCAGGCCGCGGTCGAGCGCCTTGGCGTCGTTCTCCTTCGGCGTGACAGTCGGGTCCTTCGGCGCCGAACGGCGCAGCACCGCCTTGACGCGCTCGACCAGCAGGCGCTGCGAGAACGGTTTGCGGATGAAGTCGTCGGCGCCCATCTTGAGGCCGAACAGCTCGTCGATCTCTTCATCCTTGGAGGTCAGGAAGATCACGGGCAGGTCGGATTTCTGCCGCAGCCGGCGCAAGGTTTCCATGCCGTCCATGCGCGGCATCTTGATGTCGAGGATGGCAAGATCGGGTTGGGTGGTGCGGAAACCGTCGAGCGCGGAGGCGCCGTCGGTGTAGGTCATGATGCGATAGCCTTCGGCCTCCAGCGCGATCGAGACGGATGTGAGAATGTTGCGGTCGTCGTCGACCAAAGCGATTGTGGGCATGAGCCTCTGCTTTCTGCTTTCCGTTTGGGTCGTGGCTTGAAACGGCGAGCAATCCACTGATGCGCCGCATACATGGGTGCCGATGTTGGCATTCGAACCTTGTCACCGAGCAATGCAAGCTAGGCTGAAGTGTGACCAAGTTCCACGAAACACGGCAGATTCGCCGCATCTCGACCCATAACCGGGCCCCGGTTTACCCGAAAAAAGGCCCTCCATGCAACCACCTGACCCGAGAAAGCCGATGCAACCGACCCCCGATTTCGACCCCGGAAGGCTCGCCAAATCGCTGCTGCGGCGGTCACGGCAGGGGGCCCTGGCGACGTTGATGGCCGGCAGCGGCGATCCCTATTGCTCCCTGGTCAATCTGGCCAGCCATCCGGATGGCTCTCCGATCCTGCTGATCTCAGGATTGGCGGTGCACACCAGGAACATCCTGGCCGACAGCCGGGTGTCCCTGATGCTGGACGAGCGGGCGGCGGGCGATCCGCTGGAAGGCGCCCGGATCATGCTGTCCGGCCATGCCGAGTCGGCCGATACGGACAAGGATCTGCTCCGGCGACGGTATCTCAATGCTCATCCCTTAGCGGAAACCTTTGTTTCCTTTAAGGATTTCTCCTTCTTTCGGATTCGGCCCACGGGAACTCATCTGGTCGCCGGCTTCGGTCGGATCGTCGACCTCAAGCCGGAGCAATTCCTGACCGACCTCACGGGGGCCGAGGACTTGCTGGCGGCGGAGGAGGGCGCGGTGGAGCACATGAATGCCGACCACCGCGACGCCATGGGGCTCTATGCAACAAAACTGCTGGGCGCTGCTGCCGGCGACTGGCGCTGCACAGGCTGCGATCCGGAGGGCCTCGACATGCAGGACGGCCAGACCGTCTTGCGGCTGGACTTCCCGGAGCGCGTCGCTGATGGCACGGCGCTGCGCAAGATGCTGGTTCGCCTCGCCGGCGAAGCGCGCACCAGGATGAACCAGAGCGCAACACATTGAACGCTGCTGCCCATCGCCGCGACCCAAGTTCGTTACCGGTCAGAAGGCGGCGGCGAGAGCGTCATGGCAGAATGGAATAAACTGACGCTGGTTGCGGGTTTGACGCTCGCGATCACTGCATCGCTTATCACGCCAAGCCTTGCCCAGAAAGGTCTCGCCGCGGAGAGCGCGCGGATCAACGCACTGATGAGCGCCGGCAGATATTCGGAAGCACTGCCTGTGGCGCAAGGTATGGTCGCGAACCTGGAGAAGAGCGACACAGGTCGCGAACTCGCCGCCGCGCTGAACAACCTCGGCCAGGTTCATGCCGGTCAGGGCCACGACGATCTGGCTGAGCCGCTCTACAAGCGCGCCATCATGCTGATGGAAAAGTCGCTCGGTCTCGAAACCCCGTTGATCGGAGCCGAACTGAGCAACCTCGCCGCGCTCTACCAGCGGCAGAGCCGCTTTGCCGAGGCCGAACCTCTATTCAAGCGCGCGCTCGCCGTTCGCGAGAAGGGATTGTCGCGCGAGCATCCCGATGTCGGCCAGTCGCTCAATAATCTCGCCACGCTCTATGTGAAGCAGCAGCACTATGCCGAAGCCGAGCCGCTGTTTCAGCGCGCGCTCGCGATCTACCAGAAGGCCGGCGGACCCGAGCATCCGGCGGTGGCCACCGTCCTGAACAATCTCGGCCAGGTCTATCGCGATCTCAACCGCGATACGGACGCGGAAGCGCCGATCAAGCGCTCGCTCGCGATCCGGGAGAAGGTGCTCGGACCGGATCATCCCGACGTTGCCCGCTCGCTGAACAATCTCGCCGGCCTCTACGAGCACCAGCAACGCTACGGCGCCGCCGAGCCGCTCTTTCGCCGCGCGCTGCTCATCCGCGAAAATGCGCTTGGGCCCGATCATCCTGACGTCATGACCTCGACCAGCAATCTCGCTTATTTCCTCTACGTGGCCGGGCGCACCGCGGACGCATTGCCGTTCGCGGAAAACACGCTTCGGGGCGATCGCGCCCAGCTGCGCGTCGTGTTGCCGGTCCTGTTTGCCGCGCGCCAACAGGATCTGCTGCCCGGCGACAAGGCGCTGGACGAGGCCCTCGCCGCGATCCAGCGCGGCACACAATCGTCCGCGGCGTCCGCCGTGAACAAGCTCGCGGTGCGGCTTGCCGCCGGCAGCGACCGCCTCGCCGAGCTGGTGCGCCGGGACCAGGATCTCGCGGCTGAGTCCGAGGCACTCGACAAGGCGATCGTCACGGCGGTGTCGAAGCAATCCGCGCAGCGCGATCTCGCAACCGAGCAGCGCAGCCGCGCGCGGATTGCAACGATTGCCAACGAGCGTACGGGCTTGCTGAAGACGCTCGCGGTCGAGTTTCCCGACTACGCGTCGCTCTCCAATCCTCTGCCGTTGACGGCAAAGGACATCCAGCTGCTGCTGTCGGCCGACGAGGCGATGGTGCTCTACTCCGTCGTCGACACGCAGAGCTATGTCATCGCGATCACGCGCGAGGGCGTCGACTGGAAGGCTATTCCACTCGGCGCGGATGCGCTGACGCAGAAGGTGACGGCATTCCGCAAGGGACTCGATGTCGGCAAAGCGCGCGATGCCTCCGGCAAATCCGGATTGTTCGATCTCGCGCTCGCCAACGAACTCCATGTCGCGCTGCTCGGTCCGGTCGAGGCGTTGACAAAGGACAAGCGCAGCCTGCTGGTGGTGCCGTCGGCTGCGCTGACCGCATTGCCGTTTCATCTGCTCGTCACCGAGAAGCCGCAGGCTGCTATCCCGGACACCCTCGAAGGCTATCGCGGCGCCGCCTGGCTGCTGCGGCGTCAGGCCGTCTCGGTGCTGCCGTCGGTGGTCAGCCTGAAATCGCTGCGCGCCTTCGCGCGTCGGGATCAAAGCGTGAAGCCGATGACAGGCTTTGGCGATCCCGTGTTCAGTCCTGCACTGGAAGCGCCCGCCGAGCGGCGCGCCGCGAACGGCAAGGTCGCCGCGCGCAGCATCGCGACCATTGCCTATAGCGATTTCTGGCGCGGTGCCGGCGTCGATCGCGCGCGGCTTGCGCAGGCGCTGCCGCAACTGCCCGACACCGCCGATGAGTTGAACGCGGTGGCTAGGGATGTCGGGGCTGCCGAGGCCGATATTCATCTCGGCCGCGACGCCAGCGAGACGACGCTCAAGCGTGCAGCGCTTGCTCAATACGGCATCATCTACTTTGCCACCCACGGCCTGGTTGCCGGCGACATCAAGGGACTGGGTGAGCCCTCGCTCGCGCTCTCCATTCCCGATCAACCCACGGAGTTCGACGATGGTCTGCTCACCGCGAGTGAAGTCGCCCAGCTCAAGCTCAATGCGGATTGGGTTGTGCTGTCGGCCTGCAACACCATCGCGGGCGACAAGCCGGGCGCCGAGGCCCTGTCCGGACTGGCGCGCTCGTTCTTCTACGCCGGTGCGCGCGCACTCCTGGTCTCGCATTGGGCCGTGGATTCGGAAGCTGCCACACGTCTGACCACGATGACTTTCGAGCTGCTCAAAAACGAACCAAAAATCGGCCGTGCCGAAGCCTTGCGCCGCGCAATGTTAACCTATGTTGACGACACCTCGTCACCGCGCAACGCCTATCCTGCGATGTGGGGGCCCTTCGCGCTCATCGGCGAAGGCGCGGTACGATAGGGTGGACTGCGGTTGTCCTTCAGTTGTCTTCGACATTGTGCGTCGCAATAACCTCAGGAAACGCCGAAACGCCGATTTGGTTGCGCGATCATTGTCGATTTTTTGATGCGCCTGCTCAGAGCTGACATGCGCGACGTTTGGCGCGGTCCTTGAATAAACCAAATCCTAAGGGATCAGCTTGGCAACGCGAGCGTTCATCAGTATTAGGTCGTTCCAACCGAGGCCGGACGGCCTGTAATCACGGTGACCGCGGCGGCGCCAAGCATGATCGCGCTGAGTGGGTTCTAGGAGGATTTTTCGTGCAAGAGACGGGCGTGCGCAACGGTGCCTTCGGCGCCGACAAATTCGGCTTAAAGAATCTCAAGCAGGTTCACTGGAACCTCGGTGCGCCGCAACTCTATCAATACTCGCTCTCCGCGGGCGAGGCGGTGCTGTCGGCCGATGGCGCGCTCTGCGCCGACACCGGCGAGTTCACCGGCCGCAGCCCCAAGGACAAGTTCACGGTGCGTGACGCCACCACCGACAAGAAGATGTGGTGGGCCGGCAACCAGTCGATCACCGCAGAGCAGTTCGAGACGCTCTACCAGGACTTCCTCAAGCACGCCGAAGGCAAGTCGCTGTTCGCGCAGGACCTCTATGGCGGCGCCGATCCGGCCTACCGCATCAAGACCCGCGTCTTCACCGAGCTCGCCTGGCACTCGCTGTTCATCCGCACGCTGCTGATCCGCCCCGAGGCGGTCGAGCTCTCGGCGTTCGTGCCCGAGCTCACCATCATCGACATGCCGAGCTTCCGCGCCGATCCGAAGCGCCATGGCTGCAAGTCGGAGAACGTCGTCGCGATCGATTTCGCCCGCAAGATCGTGCTGATCGCCGGCTCCTATTATGCCGGCGAGATGAAGAAGTCGGTCTTCACCACGCTGAACTACTATCTGCCCGAGCGCGGCGTGATGCCGATGCATTGCTCGGCCAATGTCGGCGCCAAGGGTGATGCCGCGATCTTCTTCGGCCTGTCCGGCACCGGCAAGACCACGCTGTCAGCCGATCCGAACCGCACGCTGATCGGCGACGACGAGCACGGCTGGGGCCCGAACGGCATCTTCAATTTCGAAGGCGGCTGCTATGCCAAGTGCATCAAGCTGTCGCAGGAAGCCGAGCCCGAGATCTACGCCGCCTCGACCCGCTTCGGCGCGGTGCTCGAGAATTGCGTGCTCGACGAAGACACCCGCGTGGTGGATTTCGACGACGGCTCCAAGACCGAGAATACGCGCTCGGCCTATCCGCTCGAATTCATCCCGAACGCCTCGCGCACCGGCCGCGCGCCGCAGCCCAAGAACGTGGTGATGCTCGCCGCCGACGCCTTCGGCGTGCTGCCGCCGATCGCCAAGCTCTCGCCGGCGCAGGCGATGTATCACTTCCTGTCGGGCTACACCGCCAAGGTCGCGGGCACCGAGCGCGGTCTCGGCAACGAACCGCAGCCGGAATTCTCGACCTGCTTCGGTTCGCCCTTCCTGCCGCTCGACCCCTCGGTCTACGGCAACATGCTGCGCGACCTGATCGCCCAGCACAATGTCGACTGCTGGCTGGTCAACACCGGCTGGACCGGCGGCAAGTACGGCACCGGCTCGCGCATGCCGATCAAGGTGACGCGCGCGCTGCTGACCGCGGCGCTCGACGGCTCGCTTCGCAACGTCGAATTCCGCACCGACAAATATTTCGGCTTCGCGGTCCCGACCGCGCTGCCGGGCGTGCCGAGCGAGATCCTCAACCCGGTCAACACCTGGAAGGACAAGGACGAGTTCGACAAGACCGCCCGCGCGCTCGTCGGCATGTTCCAGAAGAACTTTGCCAAGTTCGAAGCCCAGGTCGACGCCGAGGTCCGCGCCGCTGCACCGGACGTGAAGCTCGCGGCGGAGTAGTTTCTCTCTGTCTGGATGCAAAAGGGCGGCCGTGAGGCCGCCCTTTTTTGTTTTTTGCGCGAGTGTAACCACACCCTCAGTCTCGTCCCGGCGAAGGCCGGGACCCATACCGCGTGATCCATCGAGGGAGTGCGGTGCAAGTATCGGCGAAGAAAACGTCACTACGAGTCTTCGCCACACTTCTCCCTGTGGTTATGGGTCCCGGCCTTCGCCGGGACGATACTTCACGCCTTGAAATAGGCGATCTGCGTGCTCGTCGCGAGCAGTCTTCCGTTCGGCGACCACAGCTCGGCGTTCTGGTCGGCGTAGCTCTTGTGCATGATCTTCGAATCGGCGGTCGCCAGCACGCGGGTGATGCCCTCGGCCGCGAGCTCTTCGCTGTCGGTGTGGAAATACGTCGTCAGCGACACCGTGCCGAACGGCACCAGCTCGCGCCGTGCGTGGAAGATGCGGCCGAAGAAAGCGTCCGACATCGACATCAGCGACGGCATGTCGAGCTTGCGCGGCTCGCGATCGCTGATCCAGAGCTTTGAGTAAGTGCTGGCGAGCTCGGGCTTGGGCGGGCCGATCCGCATCTCGCCCTCGACGAAGCGGAATTCGTACTGGTTGGCCCAGGACGCCGCGATCTTCGGGAACGGCATCGTCTCTTCGAACGGCTTTGCATCGGGACATTGCGCCACCCTGTGCTCCCAGGACGGCCGGCGTTCGGCGAATACGGCGGTGGCGAGCGTTGCGACCTCGCCGCCGCCTTGCGACAGTTCGACGCTCCAGTGCTGGCTGGAGCGATTGGCCTTCACCAGCCGCACGTCCAGATCGAACGGTCCCTTCGCGATCGGCGCGCAATAATTGACGGTGAGTGCCAGCGGATCGCCGGCACGTTCCGGATGCTCGATCAGCGCACGCAGGATAGTCGCGGCCGTGACGCCGCCGAACGGGCCGACAAAGGCCCAATAGTCGTCGCTGGTGTGCCCCTGCCAGCTGGAGTCACCGGCGGTGACGCAGGTGGCGTCGTCGAAAGGGTGCGGGAGCTTGGCGTGCATTATTCGATCCGGCGTTCAATGACGGACGTCATATCACGTTCGCCGCCGGCTTGTGCAATTACCTCGTGAGTAACCGATTTCACGTCGCGGAAATTCAGCCCGCGACGTCGCGCAAGGTCGGCAGGAGCGGCGTGGTCGGATTGACCGGCACGTTCCAGATCTCCTCGGCATATTCGCGAATGGTGCGGTCGGAGGAGAACCACGCCATGCGCGCGACGTTGAGGATCGAGGCGCGGGTCCAGGCCGGCGCCACCTGCCAGCGCGCATCGACGCTGCGCTGCGCCTCGTAATAGGAATCGAAATCGGCGCTGACCATGTAGTGGTCGAGATAGCGCAGCGCGTGCGCGATCGATTCGAAGCGGCCGGGATCGCCGGGCGAGAATTCGCCGGCGCCGATCGCATTGATGGCGCGCTGGAGCTTGGGCGAATTGCGGATCACGTCGGAGGCGTCCAACCCCTGCTTGCGCCGGATCATCACATCGCCGGCTTCCATGCCGAAGATCGCGATGTTCTCCGCGCCGACATGGTCGCGGATCTCGATGTTGGCGCCGTCGAGCGTGCCGATCGTGAGGGCGCCGTTCAGCGACAGCTTCATGTTGCCGGTGCCGGAGGCTTCCATGCCCGCCGTCGAGATCTGCTCGGACAGGTCGGCGGCGGGAATGATCACCTCGGCGAGGCTGACATTGTAGTCGGGCAGGAAGACAACCTTGAGCTTGCCGCCGATCGCGGGATCGTTGTTGACGACTTCCGCGACGTCGTTGATCAGCTTGATGATCAGCTTGGCGTAGCGGTAGCTTGCCGCCGCCTTGCCCGCGAAGATCTTCACCCGCGGCACCCAATTGCCGTTGGGATCGTCCTTGATCGCCTGGTACAGCGCGACCGTCTCGATGACGTTGAGAAGCTGGCGCTTGTATTCGTGGATGCGCTTGATCTGCACGTCGAACAGCGCGGTCGGATCGACCTTGATGCCGAGCCGCTCGCCGATCAGGCGCGCCAGCGCCGTCTTGTTGTGAAGCTTGACTGCGCGGAACCTCTTCTGGAATTCGACGTCGCTGGCGCGGGCCTCGATCAGGCTGAGTTGCGTCGGATCATCGAGCACGGCGTCGCCGCAGGTCTCGCGCAACAGATCGGTCAGCTTCGGGTTCGCCAGCATCAGCCAACGGCGGAAGGTGATGCCGTTGGTCTTGTTGGTGATGCGGCCGGGGTAGAGATGGTTGAGGTCGTGGAACACGGTCTCGCGCATCAGGTCCGAATGCATCGCCGACACGCCGTTGATGCGGTGGGAGCCGACGAAGGCGAGCTGGCCCATGCGCACGCGCCGCCCGCTCCGCTCGTCGATCAGCGAGACCGAGGCGCGGAAGTCGATGTCGCCGGGGGCGCGCGCCTCTGCGAGCGCGAGGTGCTGCACGTTGATCCGGTAGATAATCTCGAGATGTCGCGGCAACAACCGTTCGAACAGCTCGACCGGCCAGGTCTCCAACGCCTCGGGCAGCAGCGTGTGGTTGGTGTAGGACAGCGTGGCGACCGTGATCTTCCAGGCCTCGTCCCAGCGGAAATTGTGATCGTCGATCAGGATCCGCATCAGCTCGGTGACGGCCAGGCTCGGATGGGTGTCATTGAGCTGCACCGCGACCTTGCTCGACAGGCTGCGGAGCTGGCCGTCGGATGCAAGGTGTCGCTTGATCAGGTCCTGCAGCGAAGCCGAGACGAAGAAATATTCCTGGCGCAAGCGCAGCTCGCGGCCCGCCGGGCTCTCGTCGTTCGGATAGAGGAATTTGCAGATCGCTTCGGCGCGCGACTGCTCGGCGCTGGCGCTGACATAATCGCCGGTGTTGAAGGCGTCGAGCTTCAACGGATCGGGCGAGCGTGCCGACCACAGCCGCAGCGCGTTGACGTGCTGGCCGCGCCAGCCGACGATCGGCGTGTCATAGGCCATCGCCTGCACGGTCTCGGACGGATGCCAGATCGCGCGATCGCGGCCCTTGTCTTCGACATGCTCGACACCGCCGCCGAAGCGAATGTCATAGATCACTTCGGGCCGTTGCAATTCCCAAGGGTTGCCGAAGCCGAGCCATTCGTCCGGATATTCCTGCTGCCAGCCCTGATTGATGATCTGGCGGAACAGGCCGTAATCATAACGGATGCCGTAGCCGATCGCGGGGATCGACAGCGTCGCCATGCTTTCCATGAAGCAGGCGGCGAGCCGTCCGAGGCCACCATTGCCGAGCGCCGCGTCCGGCTCGCATTTGCGCAGCTCCGGCAAGGAGACGCCGAGATCGCCGAGCGCGACTTCGAAGATCTTCAATAGCCCCATATTGTTCAGCGCGTCGCTGAAGAGGCGGCCGATCAGGAATTCGAGGGAGAGATAGTAGACGCGCTTCCGCCCCGCATCGTAGCTGTGTTTCTCGGCCGTGAGCCAGCGATGCACGATGCGGTCGCGCAGCGCCAGCGCCGCGGCCTGGTACCAGTCGTGCTTGGTCGCCATGCCCGCATCCTTGCCGATGGCAAGGCGCAGCTTCGCCAGGATCGCGCCCTTGATCTCAGCCAGCGCGAGTTCGTCGATGGGCTGGTTGGGGGCGGGGAAATTGGGCTGGAACGATGAATCTTGCAAAGTCGTCACTTCCTGGTCGCGAGAACACTACTGACCCTACGCATCTTGCCTCTGTACCGGAACCATTGCTGGTGCGACCGTGCACTGCGTTGGCGTAAAATTATGCAAGGAACGGGCCGATTTGGGAACCCGGACGCATACGGGGAAACGTGGATTTGGTGCTAGAATGGCGGCCAATTCAGCCATCAGTGTGGAGGAGGCGCCCCATGAACTCTCCGATGAAAGCTCTGATGAGACGGCTGATCGAAATCGCCGCCGCCACCTTCCTCGTCGTCTGCATCACCGCGTCCAGCGCCGCCTTCGCCGCCGGCAAGACGGGCCGCAGCGCCGACGGCCTGAGCTGCGCGGTCTCGCTCCCGCAAAACGCCACGCCCGCCGCCCGCTGCGCCGCCATCAAGCGCCAATGCGGCGGCAAGTTTTATGCAAGCGCGTGCGGGGATAGGTTGATGTCGGCGATGTGAGGCTGGTCGCGCGCTACAAAAACGGTGTCGTCCCGGCGAAGGCCGGGACCCATAACCACCGCTGTCAGAGAAGATGAGACGGTCGCGCCAATCCGGATTTTCCTGTTCGATCAGGCGAATCTTCCAGTCGCGGTGCCATTCCTTCAGCGCTTTCTCACGTGCGATTGCTTCGGATGGAATTGCGTATGTCTCGACATAGACGAGCCGCGTCACGCCGTACTTGCTGACGAACTTCGAACCGCGTCCCGAACGATGAAGTGACAATCGATTGCCCAGGTGTCGTTGCAGATGCCGATATATAGCGTGCCGTAACGTCGGCTCGCGAGAATGTAGACGTAGTACACGGCTGGTGCATTCATCGCTGGGCACCGATTCTGAAAACGTCTGGCAACGGTGGTTATGGGTCCCGGCCTTCGCCGGGACGACAACGGCAAGCCTCGGAACAAATTAAGAACACTTTAGCAAGTCTTTGATATATCATTGTGATTCGGCGTTGCCGACACAATATCTAGCGTCAGCCAGACTTCGCGAGGACTACATGTCCACCATTGCCTTCGATCAATTTGCCCTCACCAGGATCGCCGATTTCGCGCGCTCGCTGTCGCGGCTGCATCAGGCGGCGCGGCGCTATGCGGTCGACGACGACCAGTTCGACCGCGAGTTCAACGCGGTGTGCCAGTCGATCTGGGGCTACACCATCGACGACGTCAGCGACGATCTGTTCTCGGCCGAGGACCATCTGTTCTTGGACACGCTGGACGAAGCGCATGCGCGCATCTTCGCGGCCGAGCAGGGATATGACCTCGTCGATGAAGCCGGCATGCTCACGGACTGGTGGGGGTTTTGCTGGATGATCCTGGCCGAGAAGCGCGGCTTGCTCACGGCGGACAACCGCGCCGCCGCGCGCGCGGCGATCGAGGAGAAATATCTGGCGGCGCCGAACGTGATCGGCGTCATCATCGGACGGTGATCCACCATCCTCCGTCATTGCGAGGAGCTCTTGCGACGAAGCAATCCAGAGTACCTCCTCGGAGGCAGACTGGATTGCTTCGCTTCCGCCTTCGCGCTTCGAGCTTCGGCGGACAAGTCGCTCGCAATGACGGCTTGGCTATAGACGACCGCGCTAATCCAGCCCCGCGCGCTTCGCCGGCTTCTGCGTCTTCGGCACCGTCACGTCGGGCAGCGTCTCGCGCACGATCTCCGCGGCGGGGCCATCCGCCGCCACCGTCTCGGCGCGCACCGGCGCCACCTTCATCTCGCCGAGCCGTGCGCGGACCTGCGCGGTGAGACCGGGATAAGAGGCGACCGGGGTGAAGTCCGCGGCCTGGTCGTTGCCGACGCGGATGCCAGTATAGGCGACGAGGCCGTCGCTAGTGGCGATCACGTCGCCGGGCTTGAGCGACGAGTCCAGCGCCAGATCGACCGGAGCGAGGCCGACCGGCTCGCGGCCGTTGCAGGTGCAGTCGGCGCGCAGCGCCTTGCGATAGGCGAACGCGTTCTCGCTATCGGCGTAGCGCTCGCCGGTCTGCGACGCCGCGCCGTCGATCGAGGAGCCGAAATAGATCTTGGTCGCGCTTGCAGGACAGAAGGCCTGACACATCTGCGCGGGCGAGGTGAGGCCGCGCATCAGCGGAAAATATTTGCCGTCGCAGCTGCGCACGCAGAACGCCGGTCCCGAGCCGCCGGCCGCGGCCGCACGTGTCGGCGGCACGTATGGCGGGCTTGCGGCATTCTGCTGGCCGGTGAAGGGATCGGCGTAGGAGGTCGCCTGTTGCGGCACCTCACGCTGCGGCCGCTGCTGCTGCATTCCGCCGAAGAAGAAGTCGAACAGGCCTTCGGCCGAAACCGGGGCCGGAGCCGCAAGCAGCGGTGCTGCCAATGTGGCGGCTGCGAGTATCGCGCGACGCCACCGGCGTGCATGGGACATGACTGTACGCAAACGCTTACTCCACCCGACGCTACCCAACCGGCCGGGACCATCAGGTCTCAGCACATGATTCACCATAAGGCGGGATGGTAAATGAGCGGTTGAGGGGGAGCGGTGTCGCCGGACGAGGTGGACCTCGTCATGGCCGGGCTTGTCCCGGCCATCCACGATCTCTGGTGCGGCAAAGACGTGGATGCCCGGGTCAAGCCCGGGCGCGACGGCGGAGAAAGTCTAGCCGCTCAAGCCTTCAAGAACTCCGACGCCTTGTACAGCGAGCGGAATGGCAGGCCGGCCGTGCCAAAGGTGTCGTCGGCGCCTTCCTCGCGGTCGACCATGGTCAGCACCAGCACCACTTCGGCGCCGGTCTCGCGTACCGCTTCCACCGCCTTCATCGCCGAGCCGCCGGTGGTGGTGACATCCTCGACGATCACGACGCGCTTGCCCTCCAGCGTCTCGCCCCTGGGCAGCCCCTCGATCGCGAGCTTCGCGCCATGCTCCTTCGGCTTCTTGCGCACGAAGAAGGCCGCGATGGGATGGCCCTTGATCCAGGATATCTGCGCCAGCGCGCCGGCCAGCGGCACCGCGCCCATCTCGAGCCCGCCGATGAAGTCGAGCTGGTCGTCCTTCAGCGCCTCATAGGTCAGCTCGGCGAGCAGCGTCGCACCTTCCGGGTCAAGCATGGTCGGCTTGAGGTTGAAGTAGAAGTCGCTCTTGCGGCCCGACGCGAGCGTCACCTCGCCGCGGCCGAAAGAGCGCCGGCGGATGATCTCGAACAGGCGGGCGCGGGAGGCTGATTTAGACACGGCGGGCCCTCGGGAGCGTTTTTGGAGGTGGCGGAATTTATCCGCGACGGCCCCGACATTCCAGAGGGGGCTTCCCCCGTCAACAGGGATCGGCCATCCCGGCCCGTCGGTTGTGGGGGTGCAACGTTCTGGAGTAGGTGGATGCCGGATATCCCCGGGGAAGGACACGCGACAAATGACCATCGAGCTGCACACCTGGAACACGCCGAACGGCCGCAAGATCTCGGTTGCGCTGGAGGAAATGGGGCTGCCCTACAAGGTGATCCCGGTGAATATCAGCAAGGGCGAACAGATGGCGCCGGAGTTCCTGAAGCTCTCGCCCAACAACAAGATTCCCGCGATCCTCGACCCCGAGGGGCCGGACGGCAAGCCCGTCAGCATCTTCGAGTCGGGTGCGATCCTGCTGTATCTCGGCGAAAAGACCGGCAAATTCCTGCCGAAATCGCTTTCGGGCCGCATCCCCGTCTACGAATGGCTGATGTGGCAGATGGGCGGCTTCGGGCCGATGCCGGGCCAGGTGCACCATTTCATCGCGCTCGAGAACGAGCAGGAGCGCGCCTACGGCCTCAAGCGCTACATGGCGGAGACGCGACGGCTCTACGGCGTCCTCGACCGCCGGCTGGAGGCCCGCGATTTCGTCGCCGGCGAGCTATCAGTTGCCGATTTTGCCATCCTGGGCTGGGCCTGGCGTCACCCTCGCCACAAGGTTGACCTGGCCGACTTCCCCCACGTCAAGCGCTGGTACGAGGCCCTGATGGCCCGTCCGGCGGTGAAGCGGGGCATGGAGGCGAAGCTGGATTGAGGGTGGCTCTTCTCCCTCTCCCCGTTCTTACGGGGAGAGGTGAAAATCACACCTTCCGCGCCTCGACCGCCATCCGCACCGCAAGCCCGGCCAGCACCGTGCCCATCAGCCAGCGCTGGACCAGCATCCAGCTTGGCCGGCTTGCGAGAAACAGCGCGATCGATCCTGCCGCGAGCGCGATCATGGCATTCACGCTGACACTGATCGCGATCTGGATCGCGCCGAGCACCACCGACTGCGCCAGCACGCTGCCGGCGGCGGGGTCGATGAACTGCGGCAGCAGCGCGAGGTAAAGCATCGCGATCTTCGGGTTGAGCAGATTGGTGACGAACCCCATTGCGAACAGTTTGCGCGGGCTGTCGATCGCAAGCTGCTTGACCTGGAATGGCGAGCGACCGCCCGGCTTTACCGCCTGCCAGGCCAGCCACAGCAAATAACCGGCGCCGGCGAAGCGCAACGCGTCATAGGCAAAGGGAACGGCGAGCAGCAGCGCCGTGATGCCGAACGCCGCGCACAGCATGTAGAACACGAAGCCGAGCGCCACGCCGCCGAGCGAGACGATGCCCGCCGCCGGCCCTTGCGTGATCGAACGCGAGATCAGGTAGATCATGTTCGGCCCGGGCGTGAGCACGAGGCCGAGGCAGACGAGAGCGAAGCCGAGCAGGGCGGAGGCGTGGGGCATGGCTGAACCGGTGCGGGAGACGGCACGATTTTAATGTGCGGGCGATCGCGCCGCCATCGCGCAATTGCTCGGAGGACAATTCAGCTTGTGCGTGTCCCTCCAGCGTCGTCCCGGCCTAGTGCGCAATTGCGCACGGGGGGCCGGGACGACACTGTAAGTTTGGAAGGAGCGAAGCGAAGACGTAACTTCAATGCGCCTCGTCCCAATTGTTGGCTGCGCGTGCATCGACATGTAGCGGCACCGAGAGCAGCACGGCCGGGAACGGCGCGTCCTGCATCACGTGCTGCACGACGGGAAGCGTGGCCTCGACCTCCGCGTCCGGCACCTCGAAGATCAGTTCGTCGTGCACCTGGAGCAGCATCTGCGCCGAAAGCTTCTTCTCGGCGAGTGCAGCCTCCATCCGCGTCATGGCGCGGCGGATGATGTCGGCGGCGGTGCCCTGGAGCCGGGCGTTGATCGCGGCGCGCTCGTTGAAGGCGCGCACCGAGGCGTTCGAAGCCTTGATGTCGGGATAGTACATCTTCCGTCCGAACAGCGTGGTGACGTAGCCGTGGTTCCGGCAGAAGTCGCGCGTCTCGTCCATGTAGGCGCGGATGCCGGGGAAGCGCTCGAAGTATTTCTTGATGTAGGCGGAGGCCTCTTCGCGCGCGATGCCGAGCTGGTTGGCGAGACCGAATGCCGAAATGCCGTAGATGATGCCGAAATTGATCGCCTTGGCGCGGCGCCTGATTTCGCTCGGCATGCCCTTGATCGGCACGCCGAACATTTCCGATGCCGTCATGGCGTGAATGTCGAGACCGTCGCGGAACGCCTGCTGCAGCACGGGAATGTCGGCGATCTCGGCGAGCAGCCGCAGCTCGATCTGCGAATAGTCGGCGGAGACCAGTTTGTGCCCCGGCGTTGCGATGAAGGCGCGGCGGATTTTTCGGCCGTCCTCGGTGCGCACCGGAATGTTCTGCAGATTTGGCTCGTTCGACGACAGCCGGCCGGTCGTGGTCGCGGCCAACGCGTAGGTCGTGTGGACGCGGTGGGTCTGGGCATTCACGTAGGTCGGCAGCGCGTCGGTGTAGGTCGATTTCAGTTTGGAGACCTGGCGCCACTCCAGGATCTTCTTCGGGAGGTGGTGGCCCTGCTCGGCGAGCTCGTCGAGCACCTGAGCGGTGGTCGACCACGCGCCGGTCTTGGTCTTGGTGCCGCCGGACAGTCCCATCTTGCCGAACAGGATGTCGCCGATCTGCTTCGGGCTGCCGACATTGACCGGCTCGCCCGCGATCTGCTGGATCTCGGCTTCGACGCGGGCCGCGGTCTGAGCGAAGTCGCCGGAGAGACGCGACAGCACCTGGCGGTCGATCGAGATGCCGCGGCGCTCCATGCGCGCGAGCACCGATACCAGGGGCCGTTCCAGCGTCTCGTAGACCGTGGTCATGTGCTCGGCGACGAGGCGCGGCTTCAGCACGCGCCAGACGCGCAAGGTGATGTCGGCCCCTTCCGCCGACAGCCCCGCGGCCTTGTCGATCGGCACCTGGTCGAACGTGATCTTGCCCTTGCCGCTGCCGAGCAGCTCGTTCTCCTTGAGCATGGCGTGGCCGAACCAGCGCTCGGACAGCTGCTCCAGCGCGTGCGAGCCGCGGCCGGCGTCGAGCACGTAGGAGATCAGCTGCGCATCGTCGGTGTTGCGCAATGTGATGCCGTGCTGCGCCAGCATCACCGCGGTGAATTTGACGTCGAAGCCGATCTTGAGAATGCCTGGTGATTCCAGTACCGGCCGCAGCGCTTCGATCGCCTCGGCATGCTTGACCTGGTCGGGCGCGAGGCCCGCGTCGAACAGGCCGGCGCCGCCGCCGGACTGCTTGTGCGCCAGCGGCACGTAGCAGGCCTCGTTCGGCGCCAGCGCCAGCGCGATACCGCAGAGATCGGCCTGCATCGGGTCGATCGAGTTTGCCCGGATCTCGACCGCGACATGGCCGGCATCATGGATGCGCGCGATGAACGCGTTCAGTTCCGGGGGCGTCTTGACGGCCTGGTACTTGCTGCGGTCGACCGGGAGCTTCCGCAAAGCCTCTTCGCGCGCGGCGGCGAGAGAGATCGGCGCGCCCTTCGGGCTCGCGGCCTTGTCCTCCTTGGTCGCCGATGCATTGCGCTGGCCCACTGGCACTTGCGCCGGCGCGCCGGTTCCCGGGGCCGGCACGACGTCCGAAGGCGGCAGCGGCGAGAAGACGCTGGCGCCGCTGGAATAGCCTGGATCGGCATCGACGTTGGCCGGATCGATCTGCGAGAACTCGGCGACGCGGCGCGTCAGCGTGGAAAATTCCATCGCCTTCAGGAACGCGATCAGCTTGCGCGCATCGGGCTCGTGGACGGCGAGATCGTCCAACGGGACGTCGAGGTCGACCTTGTCGTCGAGCAATACGAGCTGCCGCGAGATGCGCGCCTTCTCGGCGTTCTCGATCAGCGCCTCGCGCCGCTTCGGCTGTTTGATTTCGGTGGCGCGGAACAGCAGTTGCTCGAGATCGCCATATTCGACGATCAGCTGCGCCGCGGTCTTGATGCCGATGCCGGGCACGCCAGGAACGTTGTCGGTGGAATCGCCGGCCAGGGCCTGCACTTCCACCACCTTCTCCGGCGGCACGCCAAACTTCTCGATCACCTCGGGGATGCCGATGCGGCGGTCCTTCATGGTGTCGTACATGGTGACGCAATCGGTGACGAGCTGCATCAGGTCCTTGTCGGAGGACACGATCGTCGCGCTCGCGCCGCGCTCGCAGGCTTGCCGCACATAGGTCGCAATCAGATCGTCGGCCTCGAAGCCGACTTGTTCCAGGCAAGGCAGGTCGAAGGCGCGTACCGCTTCGCGGATCAGCGCGAATTGCGGAATCAAATCGTCGGGGGCCGGCTGCCGGTGTGCCTTGTACTCAGGATAGATCTTGTTGCGGAAGGTGATTTCCGACTTGTCGAAGATGATCGCCAGATGCGTCGGCCGGTTGTCCTCCGGCATCTCGCGCAAAAGCTTCCACAGCATGTTGCAGAAGCCGAGCACGGCATTGACCTGCAAGCCGTCGGACTTGCGGTTCATCGGCGGCAGCGCATGGTAGGCGCGGAAGATGTAGCCGGAACCGTCGACCAGGAAGACATGGTCGCCCTTGCCGGCCGCCTTCGCGGCGACGGGCTTGGCAGCAGCTGTCGCGGCAGCGGGCTTGGTTTCGGCGGCCTTGGGCGCGGCAGCCTTGGTGTCAACTTGGGCGGTGGTCTTCGGGGAGCTCTTGGGCATGGCCGCAATGTATGAATTTTTGCGGGATTTGACAGCCTCGGGAGGTGGATTTTTGGCTTGCTGGAGCCGCTATCCCCACTGTCATTTCCCGCATCCCCCGCTGTCATTCCCCGCGACGGCGGGGAATCCAGTACGCTACGGCTTATCCGTATACGACTGCTGCCTCTGGAATCCTGGATCCCCGCCTTCGCGGGGATGACAGCAGAGTATCACTCCGCCGCCTGCAACCGCGGCCCTGTTTTCTTCGGCGCGATCCAGAACGCATCAGGCCGCTCGAACAGGAAATTGCCACCTAGGCGCAGTGCGATCTGCCATATCGCGAGCGAGCCGATCACGCCGGCGATGGTCACGATCAACGACACCGCACCGATGTCGGGAATGATGCCCGTGCGCAAGAGCAGCGTTCGTGTCGCCGCCATCGGCAGGAAGAAGGCGAGATAGATCACGATCGAATGCTCGCCGCAGAAGCGGAAGACGTTCAGCCATTGCACGCGCGCGAGCAGAGTGCCCATCGTGATGATGGCGCAGGCGCCGGCGAAGCCCAGCACGAGCGATACGAATTTCCACTCGCTGGCGCCGAGCATAACCAGACCGCCATTGACCAGCGTCCACGTCGCGAGCGCTGCCAGCGCCCATGCGGGATGATTGCGCGCGCGGTCCGACAGCGCGAACACGTAGGGCGCGAACAGATAGCCCGAATAGAAATAGACGAAACGCGCGCAGAACTCGTCGATCGCAGTCCAGCCGGTTGCGACACGAGCCGTCTCCAGTGCGGCCGCGATCAGCCAGATCGCGAGCGGCGGGATGCGCCGTGTCAATTTTGTGATGACGAAGAAGATCGGCAGGAGGTAGATGAACCACAGCGTGCCGAACGGCTCGATGAAGGATTCCAGATACAGCAAGCCCGCGTCGCGCCAGCTCGTTTCCGCCGCGAATGCGGGGGCCTTGAAGCCGAACTGGATTGTCACCCAGACGACATAGAAATAGGCGAAATGCACCACCTTGCGGTCGAGATAGGTTCGCCAATCCCGGTCGATCACCAGTGGCAGGAACAGGCCCGAAATCAGGAAGAAATCCGGCATCCGGAACGGTTTTGCGAAGGCCACCAAAACATGCATGAAGCCGGTCTCACCGGCTGCGAGCTCGACCCCCAGCACCGAATGCATCATCACGACCATGACGATGCAGATGCCCTTGGCGTAATCGATCCAATCGACACGCGCAGCAGCCGGGGCCTTGAGTCCCCCGCTCGCGGCGATTGTGCCTGATGGTGCCATGGTGTCTCTTTTCGAGGCGTGTTCCGCCAGGATCTGTGTGAACGCGGAGCAGTTTGGCGCCTTGCGGCTTACGATTTCTTAACCGGTACAATTGCCGTGCCGTTTTTTGCACGCGGGCTGTTCCCTCACCACGGGAAAATGCTAAACCGCCTTGGAATTGCGGTTTCGTTAACCAAGCCAAACAGGGTTTTTCATGCGCATTGCTATGATCGGTACGGGCTATGTGGGACTGGTGTCCGGGGCCTGCTTTGCGGATTTCGGTCACGACGTCATCTGCGTCGACAAGGATGAGAAGAAGATCGCGGCGCTTCATCGCGGCGAGATCCCGATCTACGAGCCCGGGCTTGAGGAACTGGTCGCGACGAATGTGAAGGCCAAGCGGCTGGAGTTCACCACCGATTTGTCCAAGCCGGTCGCGGATGCCGATGCTGTCTTCATCGCGGTCGGCACGCCGTCGCGCCGCGGTGACGGCCACGCCGATCTGTCCTACGTCTATGCGGCCGCGAAAGAGATCGCGCAGTCGCTGTCCGGCTTCACCGTCGTCGTGACCAAGTCGACCGTTCCGGTCGGCACCGGCGACGAGGTCGAGCGCATCATCCACGAGACCAATCCCAAGGCGGACGTCGTCGTCGCCTCGAACCCCGAATTCCTGCGCGAAGGCGCGGCGATCCGCGACTTCAAATTTCCCGACCGCATCGTCGTCGGCACCGCCGACGAGCGCGGCCGCAAGGTGATGAGCGACATCTATCGGCCGCTGTCGCTGAACCAGGCGCCGTTGATGTTCACGGAACGCCGCACCGCCGAGATGATCAAATACGCGGCGAATGCGTTCCTCGCAACCAAGATCACCTTCATCAACGAGATCGCGGACCTCTCCGAAAAGGCCGGCGCCAACGTGCAGGAGGTCGCCCGCGGCATTGGCCTGGACAACCGCATCGGTACCAAGTTCCTGCATGCCGGTCCCGGCTTCGGCGGCTCGTGCTTCCCGAAGGACACCAAGGCGCTGATCAAGATCGCGCAGGACTACGATGTGTCCTTGCGCATCGTCGAATCCGTGCTGGCGGTCAACGAGAACCGCAAGCGGGCGATGGCGCGAAAAGTGAGCCAGGCGCTCGGCGGCTCGCTGCGCGGCAAGACCATCGCGGTGCTCGGCCTCACCTTCAAGCCGGATACCGACGACATGCGCGACGCGCCGTCGATCCCGTTGATCACCGGCCTGATCGACATGGGTGCGAAGGTGAAGGCCTTCGATCCCGTCGGCATGGAGCAGGCGAAGAGTGAGCTGCCCAGCATCACTTATTGCGAGGATGCCTATTCCTGCGCGGCAGGCGCCGATGCGATCGTGATCGTCACCGAGTGGGTGCAGTTCCGGGCGCTCGATCTCGATCGGCTGAAGGCGACCATGGCGCAGCCCGTCATCGTCGACCTCCGCAACATCTACCGCCCCGAAGAAATGGCTGCCGCCGGCTTCGTCTATGAGAGCATTGGACGACCGCCGGTGCAGGGCTAGCGATCCAACGTCGCAACGATTCCGTCATGGCCGGGCTTGCCGTCTTCGCCTAAGCTTCGCCGGCCCGACAGCTGTAAGCCCGGCGAAGCGTTCGCGGAGCCGGGTCCCGGCCATCCACGTCTGTTTTCTAGTGTGACGACGTGGATGCCCGGCGGCTTCCGTGGGAAGACACGCTTCGCGCTTTTGCCCGGGCATGACGAATGGACAGGCTTTGCCCCGCAGTTTCGACACGCCCCTCCCGATCGATGCCGTGCTCGACGAGCTCTCGCGCACGCTGGAGGCGCATCATGCCGCCGTGCTGGTGGCGCCGCCGGGCGCCGGCAAGACCACGCGCGTGCCACTGGCGCTGCTCGATGCCCCTTGGGTCAAAGGCAAGAAGATCATCGTGCTGGAGCCGCGGCGCATCGCGGCGCGCGCCAGCGCCGACCGCATGGCCAAATCACTGGGCGAACGCGCTGGCGAGACTGTCGGCTATCGCGTCCGCTTCGGCTCGAAGATCTCGCGCGCGACCCGCATCGAGGTGGTGACGGAGGGCATCTTCACCCGCCGGATCCTCGACGATCCCGAGCTGTCGGGCATCGCCGCCGTCCTGTTCGACGAATTCCACGAGCGTTCGCTCGATGCCGACATGGGCCTCGCGCTCGCGCGCGATGCGCAAACCGGCCTGCGCGAAGATTTGCGCATCCTCGTGATGTCGGCCACGCTCGATGGCGCCCGCGTCGCAAAATTGCTCGGCGAAGCGCCCGTCGTCGAAAGCGAGGGCCGCGCCTTTCCGGTCGAGACGCGCTATCTCGGCCGCAAGGCGGACGCGCCGGTGGAGCGGCAGATGGCGGATGCGATCGCCTCGGCCCTGCGTGCCGATGCCGGCTCGGTGCTGGCGTTCCTGCCGGGCGCCGCTGAAATCCGCCGCACCCAGAATCTCCTCGGCGAGCGCGTGCAGGATTCCAGCATCGAAATCGTGCCGCTGTTCGGGGCGCTCGACGCCGCCGTGCAGGACCGTGCCATCTCGCCGGCGCCCAAAGGCACGCGCAAGGTGGTGCTGGCGACCTCGATCGCGGAGACCTCGCTGACCATCGAGGGCGTGCGCATCGTGGTCGATTCCGGTCTTGCCCGCGTGCCGCGCTACGAGCCCGACATCGGCCTGACCCGGCTCGAGACCGTGCGCGTCTCGCGCGCGGCGGCGGACCAACGCCGCGGCCGCGCCGGCCGCACCGAGCCCGGTGTCTGCTACCGGCTCTGGGACGAACCTCAGACAGCCTCGCTCGCGCCCTACACCCAGCCCGAGATCCTCAGCGCCGATCTGTCCTCGCTGGTGCTCGATCTCGCGCAATGGGGCGTCGCCGACCCTGCCGCGCTGTCGTTTCTCGACCCGCCGCCGCAGCCGGCCTGGAAGGAAGCAAAAAGCCTGCTCTCCGAGCTCAATGCGCTTGATGGCGATGGCCGCATCACTGCGGAGGGCAAGAGCCTGCGCGCGCTGGCGCTGCCGCCGCGGCTCGCGCGCATGATCGTGGATTCGCATCGTGCCGGCGAAGGCGAAGCCGCCGCCGAGATCGCCGCCATCATCACCGAGCGCGGGCTGGGCGGCGACAGCGTCGATCTCGAGCACCGGCGGGATCAGTTCCGCCGCGACCGTTCCCCGCGGGCCGCAAGCGCGCGCGACCTCGCGCGGCGCTGGGCCTCGCAGGTGGCGGCGTCAGAGAAGGCGGCGACCGGAGAAGGTGACCTCTCGACCGGCCTGATGCTCGCCTACGCCTTCCCGGATCGCGTCGCGCGCAACCGCGGCAATGGCAGTTTTGTGCTCGCCAATGGTCGAGGCGCTGCGGTGGATCAGACCTCGTCGCTCGCCCGCGCGCCCTATATCGTGATCGGTGAGATGACCGGCACGGCGGCGAGCGGGCGCATTCTGCTCGCAGCGCAAATCTCGCAGGACGAGATCGAGCAGCATTTCGCCGAGCATATCGAATCCGTCGAGGAGATCTCGTTCGATCGCGGCGCGATGGCGCTCCGGGCGCGGCGTAAGCGCGCGCTGCACGCGATCACGCTCTCGGAGGCGACACTTGCCGTGTCGCCCTCGGAGGACACTGCGCGCATCTTCGCAGACGGGCTGATCGCCGCCGGCCTCGACCGGCTGCCCTGGTCGAAGTTAGCCAAACAATGGCGCGATCGCGTGATGTTTTTGCGCAAGGCCGAAGGCGACAGCTGGCCAGATCTGTCGGACGACGGGTTGATCGCGCGGCGCGACGATTGGCTGGTGCCGGCGCTCTATGACAAGATCGCGCTGAAGGATATCTCCGCCGGCGATCTCTCCGACGCGTTGATGGCGTTGTTGCCGTGGGAGATGCGCGCGCGGCTCGACCGCGAGGCGCCGACGCATTTCGAGGCGCCGACAGGCAGCGTGCTCGCGATCGACTATGAAGCCGAGCAGGGGCCGACCATCGCGGTGCGGCTCCAGGAATTGTTCGGTCTCAACACCCATCCCTCGATCGCCGCCGGCAAGGTGCCGCTGGTGCTGGAGCTGCTGTCACCGGCGCAGCGCCCGGTGCAGGTGACGCGCGATCTCCCCGGTTTCTGGCGCGGCAGCTACAGTGCAGTGCGCTCCGATTTGCGCGGCCGCTACCCGCGCCATCCCTGGCCGGAAGATCCGGCGAATGCGCTGCCGACCCGCCGGGTCAAGCCGCGCGGGACGTGAGCGTTACGAACACGCATTAACCGTCTGCTCATCCTTTTCGTCAAAATAGCACAGCTCTGGCCGCAGCGTCGCTCGCGGAGTGGCCTGCCGCGTGGTGAAATCGAGCTTCGGCTTCGAGTGGTGTGATGCGTAACATAATGATCTTCGCGGCGATCATGATCGGCCTCGGCACCTTCATGGCGCAGATGGCGGACAGGATGAGCTCCGCTTCGGCGACGTCGGTGCCGCGTACGGTAGCAGTCGCGTCCACCGCGCCGGCCGGCGGCCGCAGCCTCAACATCCCCCGCGACGGCCGCGGCCACTTCCAGACCGAGGGCCGGATCGAAGGCCAGCGCATCGGCTTCATGGTCGACACCGGCGCCTCCGTGGTTGCGCTGAACGAGACCTCGGCCGCCCGTTTCGGCCTGCGTCCCTCGCGCAGCGATTACAACGCCACCGTCTCCACCGCCAACGGCACCATCAAGGCCGCGCGCACCCGCATCGCCCTGCTCGATGTCGGCGGCCTAATCGTGCGCGACGTCGATGCCATGGTGCTGCCCGACGAGGCGCTGTCCGAGAACCTGCTCGGCCTCTCCTTCCTCTCCCGCCTCAAGCGCTTCGAATACGCCAACGGTCAGATGGTGCTGGAGCAGTAAGGGTCTCCCAATGGCTCCAGCGATCACATGTTTCAAGTAAATCTCTATTTCGGCCGCTCTCTCGGCCAGATTTCCCCGTTACCAAACTGCCGCAATTATCATCCATAAGCTGCCATTCCCGCCTTCCGCTGCGGCCCGGCATTCGCTAAGGCTGCATTAAATCTGGCTCTTTTTCACGAGACCGTCTCAATGTTCCCCAAGCCGAAATCCGTGTTACTGCCCAACACCTATGCCTTCGAATCCGAGCCGATGGTGAAGGCCACGGGCTTTCGCGAATACGACGCGCGCTGGCTGTTCCAGAAGGAAATCAACCTGATGGGAATCCAGGCGCTCGGCATGGGGCTGGGCGCGCTGATCGCGGAGCTCGGCGTCAGACAAGAGATCGTCACCGGTCATGATTTCCGCGGCTATTCGGCATCAATCAAATATGCGCTGATTTCCGGCCTGATGGCAGCAGGCTGCAAGGTGCACGACATCGGGCTGGCGGTGACGCCGATGGCCTATTTCGCCCAGTTCGACCTCGACGTGCCCTGCTGCGCCATGGTTACGGCCTCGCACAACGACAATGGCTGGACCGGCGTGAAGATGGGCGCCAACCGCCCGCTGACCTTCGGCCCCGACGAGATGACGCGGTTGAAGGAGATCGTGCTGGGCGCCGAGTTCAAGAACAAGGCCGGCGGCTCATATCAATTCCACGAGAATTATCCGGCGCGCTACATCGCCGATCTCACCAGCCGTCCGAAGCTTAAGCGCAAGCTCAAGGTCGTCGCGGCCTGCGGCAACGGCACCGCCGGCGCATTCGCGCCGCAGGTGCTGGAAGCGATCGGCTGCGAGGTGATCCCGCTCGACACCGAGCTCGACCATACCTTCCCGAAATACAATCCGAACCCTGAAGACATGGAGATGCTGCACGCGATCCGCGACGCGGTGCTGCAGCACAAGGCCGATGTGGGTCTCGGCTTCGACGGTGACGGCGATCGCTGCGGCGTGGTCGACAACACCGGCGAGGAGATCTTTGCCGACAAGGTCGGCGTGATGCTGGCGCGCGACATGTCCGCGATCCACAAGGATGCGCAGTTCATCGTCGACGTGAAGTCGACCGGCCTGTTCATCACCGATCCGGTACTGCAGAAGCAGGGCGCGAAAACCACCTATTGGAAGACCGGCCATTCCTACATGAAGCGCCGCACCCATGAGACGGGTGCGCTCGCCGGCTTCGAGAAGTCGGGCCACTTCTTCTTCAACAAGCCGTATGGACGCGGCTATGACGACGGTCTGGTCTCGGCGCTCGCGATCTGCGACATGCTCGATCGCGCTGCCGGCAAGTCGATGGCCGATCTCAAGAACGCGCTGCCGAAGACCTGGTCGTCGCCGACCATGTCGCCGCATTGCGCCGACGAGGTCAAATACGGCGTCATCGACAAGGTGGTGAAGCACTTCGAGGGCTTGCAGGCCAAGGGCGCCAAGATCGGCGGCCAGTCGATCCGCGATCTCGTCACCGTCAACGGGGTGCGCGTCACGGTCGAGGACGGCAGCTGGGGCCTGGTGCGTGCCTCCTCCAACAAGCCCGAACTCGTCGTCGTGGTCGAGAGCCCGGTCTCCGAGCAGCGCATGCACGACATGTTCGAGATGGTGAACAGCGTCCTGCGCACCCATCCCGAAGTTGGCGAGTACAATCAGAAGATCTGAGGCGCGAGGCTAGCCTCACTTGCTGTCATGCCCCGGCTTGACCGGGGCATCCAGTACGCCGTGGCTTATCCGTATCCATCGTCGTCTCTGGAATACTGGATCGCCCGGTCAAGCCGGGCGATGACAGTTTGCGTGTGGTGAGCCCTACGCCGCCACCACCGCCGGGATCGGCAGCGCGGTGACCGACTTGATCTTCTCCATCGCGAAGCGCGAGGTGACGTTCTTCAGCGGCACGGCGCTGATCAGCTTTTTGTAGAACACGTCATAGGCCTGCATGTCCGCGACGACGACGCGCAGCATGTAGTCGACGTCGCCGGCCATGCGATAGAACTCCATCACCTCCGGCATGGCGCTGACGGCTTCGGCGAACTTCTTGAGCCAGGCGTCGGAATGGTCGGAGCTCTCGACCGACACGAACACGGAGATGCCGAGGCCGATCTTGTTCTGGTCGACCAGCGCCACCCGCTTGGTGATCACGCCGTCGGCCTCCAGGCGCTGGATGCGCTTCCAGCAGGGGGTCGAGGACAGGCCGACGCGGTCGCCGATCTCGGCGACGGAGAGGGAGGCATCATCCTGCAGCACCATCAGAATCTTGCGGTCGATGGCGTCGAGGCGGCGGCTGGTCTCGGGGAGCGGGACGGCGAGATCGGTCATTTGAAGAACTTTGTTCCATATCGAGGGTCGATTTCCCTGATATAGAGAAAATCCTTCTATAGCAAGTCTATAATCTCGGCATCCGTCCGAGCGTCGTCCCGCGCGGCATGTTCAAAAGCTCTTCAACTTCAACGCGTTGCGGAGCGGCGAGGCCGCCGCCGTGACGGGTGCATTTCAGCGCCGCGGCGGCTGCGGCGAATTGCAGCGCCTGCCGCACGCCGCCGCCTTCGGCGAGGCGAAGGGTGAAGGCGCCATGGAAGACGTCGCCGGCGCCGAGCGTATCGACCGCCTGAACCGGGACCGCCGGCGTCTGCTCCAGTTCGCCGCTCTCGTTCAGCCAGATCGTACCGCGCGGGCCGCGGGTGGCGGCGAGGAAGGCGGGCGTGAGCGCGGCCAGGCGCTTCAACGCCTCGCCGTCATCGGCGCTGCCGGCGGTCTCCTGCACCTGTTCGCTGGCGAACAGCAGGTGCGAGGCGGCCGTGAGCAGGCCGTCCTGCAACGACATCGCGCGATCGACGCCGACGATGACGGCAATGCCGCGCCGGCGTGCCTCAGTGCAGAGATCCGTGCAGAACGATGCGCAGCGGCTCTCGACGAGGACCGCCTGACAATCGGCGAGCAGCTTGTCGGCGTCGGGCAGCTCGACTGTCCAAAGGGCCGGATCGCGATAGATCGTGAGCGTTCGCTCGCCCGTCGCGTCAATGATGATGGCAGAGACGGGCGTGGTCGCGTCAGGTATGCGCACGATATGGCTTGTGTCGATATTTTCGGATCTCATGCGCTCGAGAATGAAGCCGCTCGACGCCTCCTGCGCATCGCCCATCGGACCTGCGAACGAGACGCGGCCGCCGAGCCGCGCGATAGCGATCGCGGCATTGAGCGCGTTGCCGCCGCAGATCTCCGCGAGATGGCTGGCATTCGCCTTGCTGCCGCGCGCGGGCACGGCCTCGACACGAAAGGTCAGGTCGCGCACGGGAATGCCGATGCAGAGGATGCGCGGCGCGATCACAGAGTGCGCCATCGGCGGTCAGCTCTTGTCGTGCACCCAGCGGCCGAGCAGGTGATGCGCAATCGCAAACGGGTGCGGGCCGGCGAGCCCGTCGGGATGCGTTCGCGTCAGCATCAGAGCGGCCTCCTCACGCGTGAACCAGCGCGCATCCTCCAGCTCGGAGTGATCGACGACGATGTCCTCGCTCACGGCCCGCGCGCTGCAGCCGATCATCAGCGACGACGGATAGGGCCAGGGCTGGGTCATATAATACTGTACGTCGGTGCAGCGAATCCCGGATTCTTCGAAGATCTCGCGGCGCACCGCGTCCTCGATGGTTTCGGCCGCCTCGACGAAGCCGGCGAGGCACGAATACATCCCCGGCGGAAACTGCTTCTGGCGGCCGAGCAGGCATTTGTCCCCGGCGGCGACGTGCATGATCACGACGGGGTCGGTGCGCGGGAAATGCTCGGCCTTGCAACTCGGGCACTCCCGCTTCCAGCCGCCTTCCTTCATCCCGGTACGCGTGCCGCAATTGGCGCAATAGCCGTGGCGCTGATGCCAGCTCACCATCGACTTCGCCATCGCGATCGCCGACAGCTCCTGCGGCGGCACCGCGCCCTGCATAGCCATGCCGCGCAGCTCACTGAGGGCGTAGTCTTCACGCCCGATCAGCTTCTCGGACGCGGCCTGCGACAGGCCCATCCCGAACATCGCGGCGCCGTCGCGCAAGCCTAAGAAGATCGTGCCGGGATTGGCGCCGCATTTCAGCGCCTCGTCGATTCCGAGCAGCGCGCGCACTTTTTCGCCGTCGCGCTTCACCAGCAGCGAGTCGCGGTAGACCACATAGGCGCGCGAGGCCGGCTTCTGCTCCAGCGCGAACAGCTTTTCGTCATCGCGGCGCAGATGCGCGGCACGGTCGAGAATGTTGGTGACGAAGGCCGGCTGCCCCAGCGGAAACGAGTCGAATGCTGACATGTCTTGTTCTTTCAACCCAACCAGATTTTGCGGCGAAGCGCGCTGATGAAAGTCTGCACCTCTGTGGCGTCGTGCGCCAAGGGCTGCATCACGCCCCAGACCGGCCGCGGCCAGGCGGCGTCACTGGTGCGGCGCGCGATGATGTGCACGTGAAGCTGCGGCACGAGGTTGCCGAGTGCCGCGATGTTGAGCTTGTCGCATTGGGTGATCTCCTTCAGCGCCCGCGAGACGCGGGAGATCTCCGTCATCAATTGCGCCTGCTGCACTTCGTCGAGATCAATGATCTCGACCGCATCCGCGCGTCGCGGCACCAGCAGCAGCCACGGATAATGCGCGTCCTTGATGACCAATACCTTGGACAGCGGCAAATCGCCGATGTCGATGGTGTCCTCTTTCAGACGGGAGTGCAGCGACCAGGCGGGTTCGGACATATGCGTATCCAGATTGCCCGATGGGGTCGGGCGCGTTTGGCCGGACCATACGATACGGAGTTTGATTGGGGAAGGATGAGCCTCCGCAGGGGCCGCATGCACCGTTGTCGTCCCGGCGAAGGCCGGGACCCATACCGCGAGGTCTATCGTTTGCGGTTGGTGCTAATCCCGAACGACCAATCTTCGCAAAACATCCCCCTGTGGTTATGGGTCCCGGCCTTCGCCGGGACGACAGCGAATGTGTGGCGACGTCTTACCCCTCCGCAAGCACGCGCGCATTGGCGCGGACCGAGGCTTCGCTGACGCGGATGCCGAGGCCCGGGCCGTCCGGCACCACGACGTGGCCGCCGCGATTGGCGACGCGCTCTTCCAGCACGTCCTCGGTCAGCACGTGGTGCGGCATGTAGAATTCGCAGCCGAGCGAGATTCCCGGCGTCGCCGCGATCAGCTGCGTCCCGGCGGCGAGCCCGATGCCGCCCTCCCACAGCGTGCCGCCATAGCCCGGCAGGCCGGCGATGTCGGCGATCGCCATGATCGCCTGCGCCTCGAACAGGCCGCCGGCCTTCATCAGCTTGATCGAGACGGCATCTGCCGCCTCGCGGCGCACCACCTCCATCATGTCGCGGCGGTCGAAGCAGCTTTCGTCCGCGAGCACCGGCGTTTCCAGCGCCGCGGTGAGCTGCGCCATCACGTCGAGAAATTTGCGCGGCACCGGCTGCTCGATGAAAGTCGGCGCGAACTGCTCGACGTCGCGCAGGATCTTGATGGCGCCGAACGGCGCCAGCGCCTGGTTGTAGTCGACGCGAAGGTCGACCTTGTCGCCGAACTCCTTGCGGATCGCCGCGAGATGATCGAGGTCCTCGCGATGCGGCTTCACGCCGGTCTTGACCTTGTAGATGACATTGCCGTCCGGAACCATCTTCCGCATGCGTTCGAGATCGGCGGCGAAATCGGGATCGGCGATGGAGAACGACAGCGGGATCGTGTCGCGCACGCGGCCGCCGAGCAGGTCGGCGACCGACAATCCCGACGACTTGCCGACGATGTCGAGCAGCGCCATTTCGATCGCGACCTTGGCTTCGGCATGTCCGACCAGCGCGCGATCGAGCTCGGCCATCAGCGCGCGGATGCGACGCACCGGTTTGCCGAGCACGATTGGCCGCAAATAGATATCGAGCGCGGAGAAGGCCGCTTCCGGCGTTCCCGTGAACACTTCCCACGGTGCCGCCTCGCCCCAGCCGATCACGCCGTCGCTCGACGTCAGTTCGAGCAGCACGCGCTTCACCGTGCCCTTGACATTGCCGACGCCTTGCAGGCGCGCCATCTTGATCGGGCTTTCGATCAGGAACAGCCTGATGCGTTCGACGGTTGCTTCGGTCATGTCAGGCCTCCATTGACGTGCCAGACTTGGCCGGTGACGTAGGATGCTTTCGGGGAGGCCAGGAAAGCGATGATCTCGGCGACCTCTTCCGGCCGCCCGCGGCGACCCATCGGGATCAGCGCCTCGGTCGCGGCGATCTGCTCAGGTGACAGCCGGCTTTCGCTGGGCCTGTCCTTGACGATGAGGCCCGGCGCGACGGCGTTGACGGTGATGCCCTCCTTGGCGAGTTCGACTGCGGTGAGGCGCACCAGCGCTTCGAGCGCGGCGCGGCTCGCAGCCGTCGCTGCGAAGGGCGCGAACTCCGGCCGGATCGCGTGCGCAACGAACGACGACACTGCCACGATCCGCGAATCCTGCCCCGCACGGAGCAGCGGGAGCGCCGCGTCCACCAACCGTGTGAACGCCAGCGCCGATTCGTCCATCGCCTTGCGGAACTGATCCGTCGGCGTACCGATCGCGCTGCCGCGGCGGGCATGGCCGCCGACCAGGATCAATCCATCGAGTCGGCCGAAGGCGCTTTGTGTAGCGGCGACGGCGTCGGTGACCGCGGCCTCCTCGGCGAGGTCGCCGAGGCATTTCGCGACGATCGCGCCTTGCGCTTCGGCTTCCGCCGCGGTGGCGTCGAGGCCGGCTGCGTTGGAGCGCGTGTGCAGCAGCAGCGCGGTGCCGGGCCCCGCGAGCAGTTTTGCAGTGGCGCGGCCGATGCCGCTGGCGGCGCCGGTGATGAGATAGACGCGATTGATTTCGGACATCACGATGCTGCGTTGGCCGGCGGCAATGCGCCGGTTCGGTGGAAATGGCTGAGGAAGGCGCGCGTCGCGGCTTCCTGCGGATGATCGATGACCTGCCGCGCCGGTCCTTCCTCGACCACGACGCCGTCGCGCATGAAGATCAGACGGTCGGCGACTTCGCGGGCAAAGGCGATCTCGTGGGTCACGATCACCATGGTCATGCCCTCCGACGCCAGCTGCTGAATCACGGCGAGCACCTCGCCGACAAGCTCGGGATCGAGCGCGGAGGTGGCCTCGTCGAACAGCATCACGTCCGGCTCCATCGCGAGCGCCCGCGCAATCGCGACGCGCTGCTTCTGTCCGCCGGAGAGCGTTGCCGGATATTGGTCGGCCTTCTCCGCAAGGCCCACTTTCGCGAGTTGGGCCCGCGCCAGCTTCTCCGCGTCAGCCCTCACCATGCGCCGCACCGTGACCGGTCCCTCCATCACGTTCTGGAGCGTCGTCATGTGCGGGAACAGATTGAAATGCTGAAACACCATGCCGGTGGTGGCGCGGAATTTTGCCAGCGTCTTCACATCGGGGAGCTTTGTGCCTTCTCCGAAAGCAAAGCGCGTGTCGCCGACGCGAACGCTGCCGCCGTCGGGCGTCACCAGGAGGTTGATGCAGCGGAGCAGCGTCGACTTGCCGGAGCCGGACGGGCCGATCAGCGCCACGACACCGCCCTTGGCGACGTCCAGGCTGATGCTCTTCAAAACCTCGTTGCTGCCAAAGCTTTTGCGCAAGCCACGGATCTCGATTTTCGACATCTCGCTCATTCGCCGACTGCCAGTCGTTTCTCGCCGCGCCGGACCATGATGGTCAGGGGAATCAGGATGGCCGCATAGGCGACCGCGACGGCGGTGTAGGTTTCCAGCGGACGGTAGCTGTCATGGGCGGCGACCTGGCTCTGATAGACCAGATCAGGCACCGCCAGCACCGAGACCAGCGAGGTGTTCTTGAACTGGATGATCGACTGGTTCATCAGAGCCGGGATCATGCGCTTGATCGCCTGCGGCAGCACGATGCGCCGCATGCTCTGTCCCGGCGTCATGCCGAGCGCGGCGCCGGCTTCGGACTGGCCGCGGTCGATGGAAATGATGCCGCCGCGGATGATCTCCGAATAGAACGATCCGCCATAGAGCGACAGCGCCAGCGCGGACGCCGTGATCGGCGTCATCTCGACACCGGCCAGGATCGGCAGCGCGTAATAGAACCAGATCAGCTGCACCAGGATCGGCGTGCAGCGGAACGCCTCGATGAAGGTGAGCGCGATCAGGCGCACCGCGCGAAAGCGCGACAGGGTGCCGAACGCGCCGAACAGGCCGAAGACGAGCCCGAGCACCACGATGACCACGGTGAAACCGACGGTGACGCCGAGCCCGTTGAGAAAGAGCCAGCGATAGCTCCAGAGGATGCCGAAGTCCCACTGATACATGCGTGTGTCACTCGTCGTACGGCTTGACCGCCGGCATTGTCGTTCCGGGCGATGCAGAAGCATCGAACCCGGAACCTCGAGATTCCGGGTTCGCCCTTCGGGCGCCCGGAATGACAGTGGAAGACTACAACGACACGCCCGGCGGGATGTCCGCCTCGGTCACGCCCACCAGCTCCATGTTGGTGATGATCGCGTTGCGGATGAAGCCGAGGCCCTTGTTGAAGTCGATCCAGGTGTTGACGTAGTCGCGCCAGGTCTTGTCGGTCTCGCGGCGGAAGCCGGCGTTCGAGGTGGTGGCGAAGATTGGCGTCGGCAGCACGAACTGGCCGAGCGAGGGATTCTTCTTCAGCACGGTCAGCGACAGCATGGTGATCAGGCACTGCGCGTCGACGCGGCCGGTCTGCAGCGCGGCGGTGGCGTCGTCGGCGGTCTTCAGCCGCGAGATCTGCGCCTTCGGCGTCAGGCGGCTGACGACCTGGTCGTGCGAGGAGCCCTGGTCGACCGCAATCTTGACGTCGGGCGAGTTCAACTCGGCCCAGCTCTTCGGCTTGAAGTCCTTCTTGCAGAGGATGCCGAAGGCGTTGTTGAAGACCGGCACCGAGAAGTCGACCACCAGCGCGCGCTTCGGGGTCGGGTTGAGGCCGAAGAAGATGTCGATCTTGTTGGACTGCAGGTCGAGCACCGAATTGCCCCAAGTGGTCTCGGTGATGTCGAGCTCGGCCTCCATGTCCTCGGCAAGCGCCTTGGCGATGTCGACGTAAAATCCCTTCCACTGGCCGGTCGAAAGATCCTTCATGTAATAGGGTGCGCCGCCGCCGACCGCGCCGATCCGCATCTTCTTGGTGCGGCGGATGCGGGCGAAGGTCGATTCGTTGGTATCGGCGGTCTGCGCCACGGCCGGGGAGGCCAGCGTCGCCGCGCCAATCGCGCCAAGTCCGACAATCGAAGCAACATCACGACGTGTAACCATTGGGATCAATCGCTTTTCTGTTGGAAGAAGTTCCGGCAGCGTTCTTACCAAGGCGCCTCCGGCAGTGAAAGCACAGCCTATCGGCTGTGCAGAGCGGGAATTGCCCGGATGGTGGGCAAGCCACTACGAAGCCCAGCCCGTTCAAGCCGATACCCGCTTGCTTTCCGGTCCTTTTGGCCCCAAATAGGGACCGGGAGATTGGCGGTGGACGAGCCACTCGCCAACCGGGTCAGGTCCGGAAGGAAGCAGCCCTAACGAGGTCCGGATCGGGTCGCTCGTCAGTCTCCTACCTGTTTTTCCGAGCGAATTGCGCCGGCGGCTCGGGCCGCCAGCGCGCTCCTTTCCGCAAAAGCCGGCCGAAAGACACTTCATTGCGGATCGACCGATGACCGACGCTGGCGCCCCTCCCAACCCTGACAGCGCCGGCCAGGCCAGCACGCCCTACCGGGTGCTGGCGCGGAAATACCGTCCCTCCAGTTTCGACGATCTGATCGGCCAGGAGGCCGTGGTCCGCACCGTCTCCAATGCGTTCGAGACCGGCCGCATTCCGCAGGCCTGGATTCTCACCGGCGTCCGCGGGGTCGGCAAGACCACCACGGCGCGCATCCTAGCCCGTGCGCTCAACTACGAGATGCCGGATGGCTCGGTGAAGGGCCCGACGGTCCAGATGCCGACGCTCGGCGTGCATTGCCAAGCGATCATGGAAAGCCGGCACATGGACGTGCTGGAGATGGACGCGGCCTCGCATACCGGCGTCGACGACGTCCGTCAGATCAATGACAGCGTCCGCTACGCGCCGGCCAGCGCCCGCTACAAGGTCTACATCATCGACGAAGTCCACATGCTGTCGACGGCGGCGTTCAACGCCTTCCTGAAGACGCTGGAGGAACCGCCGGAGCACGCCAAGTTCGTGTTCGCCACGACGGAGATCCGCAAGGTTCCGGTGACCGTGCTGTCGCGCTGCCAGCGTTTTGACCTGCGCCGCGTCGAGGCCGACGTACTGATGAAGCATCTCGCCAACATCGCGACCAAGGAAAACGTCGAGATCGAGCCTGAAGCACTCGGCATCATCGCGCGCGCCGCCGAAGGCTCGGTGCGGGATTCGCTCTCGCTGCTCGATCAGGCCATCGCGCATGCCGCGGGCACCGTGAAGGCCGATGCCGTCAGGCAGATGCTGGGGCTCGCCGACCGCACCCGTGTCATCGATCTTTTCGATTCTCTGGCGCGTGGCGACATCGCGTCCGCGTTCAGGGAGTTCCGCGACCAGTACGACGTCGGCGCCGATCCGATCGTGGTGCTCTCGGATCTTGCCGAGTTCGTCAATTTCGTCACCCGCGTGAAGATCGTGCCGGCGACCGCCGACAACGTCGCCTATGGCGAGACCGAGCGCGTACGCGCGCGGGATTTCGCCTCGAAGATCTCGATGCGCGTGCTGTCGCGGATGTGGCAGATGCTGCTCAAGGGCATCACCGAGGTGCAGGCCGCGACGCGGCCCGCGGCAGCCGCCGAGATGGTGCTGGTGCGCATTGCCTATGTCGCCGACCTGCCGACGCCGGACGAAGCGATCAAGATGCTGGAGCAGAACGGCGGCGGTTCGCCGGTCGTGAGCGGCGGCAGTGCCGCGCGCAACGCGCCGGCGGGGCCGGTGGCGTCCGCAGCGCCAGTTCGCATGCCGACATCGTCACCGTCCTCCTTCGGCGGCGGTGGTGCCCGTCCGCAGATGGCAACGCCCGCGCCGGATCCGCAAGCTGCCGCGCCGGTGTTGCGCGTCACGAGCTTCACCCAGCTCGTTGCGCTGGCCGGGCAGAAGCGCGACCTCCTCACCAAGGGCGCGCTCGAAGGCGACATGCGCCTCGTTCGTTTCGAGGAGGGCCGGCTGGAAGTTGCGCTCGAGCCCAACGCCTCCAAGACCATGATTTCCGATCTCGCGCGCAAATTCGAGCTCTGGACCGGGCGCCGTTGGACCGTGATCGTCTCCAACGAGCCGGGCCAGCCGACGCTGCGCTCGGTGAGCCAGGCGGCCAAGCAGGAACATGCGCGCACCGCCGAGGCCGATCCGCGCGTGCGCGAGGTGCTGTCGCGTTTTCCGGGCGCGAAGGTCGTCGAGGTCCGCAGGCTTGCCCCCGAGGCGCCGGAATCCGATATTAACGCCGACTACGGCAGTGACGATCCGCCCGACGGTTCCGACGGCGACGATCTCTAGAGCCAATTTTCCAAGGACAGCACCGATGGTCGATATTTTCGGCATGATGAAGCAGGCGCAGCAGCTGCAATCCAAGATGCAGGAGATGCAGGACCAGCTCGCCAACGTCGAGGTCGAGGGCATCTCCGGCGGCGGTCTCGTCGCTGTGCGCATGACCGCGAAGATGGACGTCAAGGGCGTCAAGATCGATCCTTCGCTGATGAAGGCGGAAGAGCGCGAGGTGCTCGAGGATCTGCTTGTCACTGCGTTCGGCGAGGCCCGCCGAAAGGCGGAAGCCGCCATGCAGGAGAAGATGCAGTCGCTCACCGGCGGGCTCGGCTTGCCGCCGGGGCTGTCGGGGCTGTTCGGCCAGTAATATGGGCGCTGTTGCGGGTCCTGAGATCGAGCGGCTGGTCCAGCTTCTCGCGCGGCTGCCGGGCCTCGGCCCGCGCTCGGCGCGGCGCGCGGCGCTGCATCTGATCAAGAAGCGCGAAGCGCTGATGATGCCGCTGTCCTCGGCCATGCAGGTCGCGCTCGAGAAGGTCCAGGTCTGCAAGACCTGCGGCAACATCGACACGCAAAGTCCCTGCACGGTCTGCACCGATCCGCGTCGCGATCCCTCGATCATCGTCGTCGTCGCCGATGTTGCCGATCTCTGGGCGCTGGAGCGGGCCAATGCCACTCAAGGGCGTTATCACGTGCTGGGCGCGACATTGTCGCCGCTCGACGGCGTCGGCCCGCAGGACCTCACCATCGAGGCGCTGGTCGCGCGTGCGCATGAGGCGCAGGTGCATGAGGTCATCCTGGCGCTGAATGCCACCGTCGACGGCCAGACCACGGCACACTACATCACCGACCTGCTTCAGGACGCCAACGTAAAAGTAACCCGGCTCGCCCATGGTGTGCCGGTCGGCGGCGAGCTTGATTATCTCGATGAAGGTACGCTATCGGCCGCGATGCGGCAGCGCACCCTGTTCTAGCCATCCAGACTTACGGAACGGACGACATGACGAAACTTTTCGCCACACGATGGGCTTTGGTTGCGACGATGGCGATGCTGGCGACGCCGGCCATCTCCGCGCAGCAGGACGACGGGGCTCCGCCGCCGTCGAAGCCCGGCAAGCCGATCAATGCCGGCGAGGTGCTCTCGGGCGAGCTGAACACGATGAAAGTGCGCGACGTCAAGAACGTCGGCAAGCGGGTTGCGACCTACCAGATCACCTCCGAGCCGCGCCGGCTGCCGCCACCGAACGGGTTGTGCAATCTCGAGACCGGCCCCGAAACCTTCCAGCTCGTTCCCAGCGGCGATGCGCAGGCCGCACAGCTGAAGACGTTCGCCGGCAAGGAGATCTCGGTCAAGGTCGACGAAGTCGCCTGCGCCAGCGACCCCGGCCAGATGAGCGAGGCCGTGATCACGAAGTGGAGCCTGATCAAGAAGCAGTAGGGGCGATTCGCTCTGCTCTCTCCGTCGTCATTGCGAGGAGCACTTGCGACGAAGCAATCCAGACCGCCTCCGCGGCGGCAGTCTGGATTGCTTTGCTTCGCTCAAAATGACGAAGGTGAGAGAGTCGACCTAAACCCTCACCGGCCCCAGCGAATCAAAATGCCCGCGCTTCTGCAGCCAGGCCAGCAGCACCAGGCTCGGGATCGCCACCAGCATGCAGATCACGAAGAACAGCGGCCAGCCGGTCATATCAGCCACGAAGCCGGCGCCTGACGAGAGATAGGTCCGCCCCACCGCGGCAAGCGCGGTGAGCAGTGCATATTGCGTCGCCGTGTGCAGCGGGTTCTGGCAGAGCGCCGAAAGATAGGCGACGAAGATCACCGTGCCGATGGCGCTGGTGAAGTTCTCACAAGTGATGGCGAAGGCGAGCGCCCATTGGCTGGTGCCGACAAAGGCCAGCCAGGAGAAGGAGAGATTTGCGAGCGCCTGCACCACGCCGCCGATCCAGAGGCTGGTTGCGAGCGAATAGCGCCGTGCGACGAAGCCGCCGGCAAAGCCGCCGATCAGCGTCGCAGCAAGGCCCACGCCCTTCACGATCGCCGCATAGTCGTTGCGGGAGAAGCCGAGGTCGATCACGAACGGCGCGGTCATCGTGCCGGAGAAGGCGTCGGTGAACTTGAACAGCACGACGAAGGCGAGTGCCGCAAGCGCGTCCTTGCGCGTCAGGAATTCCGAGAAGGCTCCGACCGCCGCGTGCAGCACGCGCGCGAACGCGGTTTGCGTCTGCGTCGCGGCTTCCGCCCGCACCGACTGCTCGGGCTCGGTCGCGACCAGCGCCGTGATCGTCCCGATCAGCACCATCGCCGCCATCACCACATAGCCCCACATCCAGGCGGACGTGCGGGTGATGCCGGTGCTCTCGAAGCCCGAGACGATGAACAGCGCGCCGGCGGTCGAGACCAGCATGCCGATGCGATAGGCCGCGACATAGGACGCCATGCCGGCAGCCTGCTCGCTCTCCGGCAGGCTCTCGACGCGGAAGGCGTCGACCACGATGTCCTGCGTCGACGAGGCCGTCGCCACCAGCAATGCGCCGAGCGCGACGTAGAACGGCGAGCGCGCGGGATCGGTCAGCGCCAGCAGCAGGATGGCGACGATCAGCAGCAATTGCGAGAACAGCAGCCAGCCGCGCCGCCGCCCGAACGCGCGCGTGAACAGCGGCACATGCATCGCATCCACCAGCGGCGCCCACAGGAATTTCAGCGTGTAGGGCGTGCCGACCAGCGCAAACAGCCCGATGGTCTTGAGATCGACGCCGGATTCCCGCATCCACACCAGCAGCGTCGAGCCCGACAGCGCCAACGGCAGCCCGGACGAGAAGCCGAGGAACAGCACGATCAGCACCCTCGGCTGCAGGTAAACGGCAAGGCTGTCACGCCAGGAGGTGGGGGCCGTGCCGGGGCCGGCAGGCGAGGTCGCGTCGGGTGCGGTCATGGGGTGGTGTTAGCAGATTCTGGCGGCCACAAGTGAGGTGTCGCTCCTGCCGGCCAAAGAGGAGGTGTCGTCGCCCCCTCCGCTGTCATCGTCCGCGAAGGCGGACGATCCAGTACCCACCAGCATTTCGGTTCAATCGCGGCCGCCGCGGCGTACTGGATGCCCCGCCTTCGCGGGGCATGACGGACTCATGGTGGGCCGGCTATCCCGGGATAAAGGTCGTCCCAATTCGGATTGCTCTTCTCAATCAATCGAACCTTCCAGGCCCTGTTCCACTTTTTCAGCCGCTTCTCCCTTTTGATAGCATTCTCGGGATCGTCGAACTGCTCGAAATAGACGAGCCTTGCGACATCGTACTTCTCCGTAAAGCTCTCGATGACCTTGGACTTATGTTCCGCCACGCGACGAATGAGATCATTGGTCACGCCGATGTACAGCGTTCCGCCGATTTTGTTGGCGAGGATGTAAACGTAGTAGTGGCGTGTGCCCAACTGCTACCTCTCCCTCCGCTGTCATCGTCCGCGAAGGCGGACGATCCAGTAATCACCAGCGTCCCGGTTCAATCATGACTGCCGCGGCGTACTGGATGCCCCGCCTTCGCGGGGCATGACAGTGTGCCACAATCTCACTCCCCCGCCTGGAGCTTCCGCGGGAACAGCTCGGCAGCGCCGGTCGCTACGAGATGCGGCGCTTCCGGCGCATCGCTCTTGCTGAAATCGAGTTCTTCGATACGCCCGGCGCGTTTCTCGATCTTGTCGGCGGAGATCAGCACCTGCCGCACGTCCTCGTTCGCGTCGGCAAAATGCTTCTGGAGCTTCAGCACGCGATCGCGCAGGCGGCCGAGGTCGTCGCCGAGCTTGATCACCTCGGTGCGGATCTGGTCGGCGGCGTCGCGCATGCGCGCGTCCTTCATGATCTGCTGCATCACCTGGATCGCCAGCATCAAAAGCGACGGCGACACCAGCACGACACGGGCGCGATACGCCTTCTGGATGACGTCGTCGAAACCGTCGTGGATCTCGGCGTAGACCGATTCCGACGGCACGAACATCAGCGCCATGTCCTGGGTCTCGCCGGCGACGAGATATTTCTCGGCGATGTCGCTGACATGCTTCATGACATCGCCGCGCAGCCGCTGCGTGGCGATGCGCTTCTCCTCGTCGGTGCGCGCGTCATGCAGCGCGGTCATCGCTTCCAGCGGAAACTTCGCGTCGATGCAGAGTGGCCGCTGGTCGGGCAGGAACACGACGCAGTCTGGACGCTTGCCGGTCGAGAGCGTGAACTGGAACTCGTAGGCACCCTTCGGCAGACCATCCTGGACGATCGCTTCCATCCGCGCCTGACCGAAGGCGCCGCGCGACTGCTTGTTGGCGAGCACATCGCGCAGGGTCGTCACCTGCGTGGTGAGGTCGGTGAGGTTCTTGTGCGCGCTATCGATGATGCCGAGCCGTTCGTGCAGCGCGTGCAGGCTCTCCATGGTGTTGCGGGTCGAGTGCTCCATGGACTGGCCGACGCGGTGGGTCACCGAATCCAGCCGCTCGTTGACCGCTCGCGCCATGTCGGCCTGGCGGCCGGCCAGTGTCTGGGTCATGGCGTCGACCCGCCCCGAAGCCTCGCTCTGGGCATGCAGCATCTGGCTGATGCGCTCCTCGAGTTCGTCGGCGCGGATGGCGTTGGCCATCGCGAGTTCCGCCCCGCGCCGCCCGGAGCGCGCGATCACGACGGCGATCACCACCATCAGGATGAGGACCAGGGCACCGAAGCCGATCAGCGCGTCCACGGTGCGCACCGGCCAGTCGCCGAGCATGAAAATGATCTCGTTCATGCCCCTGCTTCTAGCCGATTCGCTCGGCGACACGAACGAATAGCGAACATTTAGGGTAAATGCCCCGTTAATTTTTATGGTTAACGAAACCCGAAGTTTTATGGTTAGCGGAGGGTTAACGGGGTTCCCGTCCGGATTGACCGCATCGAACGCGCGGCTTAAATCGCGGCCATGGCCCTCAGAGAAATCATCATCCTGCCCGACAAGCAGCTGCGTCTGGTCTCCAAGCCGATCGAGAAGGTCACGCCGGAGATACGAAAGCTTGCCGACGACATGTTCGAGACCATGTACGACGCGCCCGGCATCGGGCTCGCGGCGATCCAGATCGCGCAGCCGTTGCGGCTGATCACCATGGACCTCGCCAAGCCCGACCAGGACGGCGAGACCAAGCCCGAGCCGCGCGTCTTCATCAATCCGGAAATCATCGCCTCCTCCGAGGACCTGTCGGTCTACGAGGAAGGCTGTTTGTCGATCCCCGAATATTACGAGGAGGTCGAGCGCCCTGCGAAGGTGCGGGTGCGCTACACCGATCTCGACGGCAAGGTGCACGAGGAGGACGCCGAAGGCCTCTACGCCACCTGCATCCAGCACGAGATCGACCATCTCAACGGCGTGCTGTTCGTCGACTATCTGTCAAAACTCAAGCGCGACCGCGTGCTGAAGAAGTTCGAGAAAGCCGCCAAGCGCGCGGAGTGAGGTTCTCTGTCGATGCCCCTCCGCCTGATCTTCATGGGCACGCCCGATTTCTCCGTGCCGACGCTGCTCGAGCTCGTCGCGCACGGCCACGAGATCGCGGCCGTGTATACGCGCGCGCCCAAGCCCGGCGGCCGGCGCGGCCTGCAATTGCAGCCGACCCCGGTGGAAGAGGCCGCGCGAAAACTCGGCGTGCCCGTGCTGACGCCGAAGACGCTGAGGACGCCCGAGGCGCTGGAAGAGTTTCGCGCCTTCGACGCCGATGCCGCCGTCGTCGTCGCCTATGGCATGATCCTGCCGCAGGCCATCCTCGATGCGCCAAAACTCGGCTGCTACAATCTGCACGCTTCGCTGCTGCCACGCTGGCGCGGTGCTGCTCCCATCAACCGCGCGATCATGGCCGGCGATGCCGAGAGCGGCGTGATGGTGATGAAGATGGATGTCGGGCTGGACACCGGCGACGTCGCCATGGCGGAACGGCTCGCGATCACGGACAATATGACCGCGCTCGATCTGCACGATCGTCTGTCCCGGCTCGGTGCCGATCTGATGGTGCGCGCCATGGCGGCGCTCGATCGCGGCGGGCTTCAGCTCAAGAAGCAGAGCGGGGACGGCGTCACCTATGCCGCCAAGATCGACAAGGCCGAAGCGCGGATCGACTGGACCAGGCCCGCGCGCGAGGTGCTGCGCCATATCCACGGCCTGTCGCCGTTTCCCGGCGCCTGGGCCGAGCTTGAGAATGCGCGGGTCAAGATCCTGCGCTGCGAGCTGGCGAAAGGCACGGGCGCACCCGGCGAGGTGCTCGACGATCACCTCACCATCGCCTGCGGCGAGGGTGCAATCCGTCTGATCGAACTCCAGCGCGAAGGCAAGGCGCGCATGCAGGCCGCGGACTTCCTGCGCGGCGTGCCGTTGAAGCCGCCGATGCGGCTGGCCTGATGCCCCGCTACAAGCTCATCATTGAATATGACGGCGCACCGTTCTTCGGCTGGCAGGTGCAGGAGACGCTGCCCTCGGTGCAAGGCGCGCTGGAAGCGGCGGTGAAGGCGATGACCGGCGCGGATGCGCGCGTGCACGGCGCCGGGCGCACCGATGCCGGCGTGCACGCGCGCGGCCAGGTCGCGCATGTCGACATCGAGAAACAGTTTCCACCCGGCCGTTTTCGCGACGGGCTCAATGCGCATTTGCGCCCGCATCCGATCGCTGTGCTCGAGGCGGACATCGTGCCTGATAGTTTCGAAGCGCGCTTCTCGGCCGTGAAGCGCCACTATCGCTATCGCATCGTCAACACCCGTGCCAATCTCGCGCTCGATGCCGGCCACGCCTGGCGCGTGCCGCGCCGGCTCGATGCCGACGCGATGCATGCGGCGGCACAACGCCTGCTCGGCAAGCACGATTTCACCACCTTCCGCGACACCGAGTGCCAGGCCAGGTCGCCGGAGAAGACGCTCGATCAGCTCGACGTGCTGCGCGACGGGCGCGAGATCATTATTCTCACCTCGGCGCGCTCGTTTCTGCACAGTCAGGTGCGCTCCATGGTGGGGTCGCTGATGTGGGTCGGTGAGGGCCGCTGGACCGCCGACGATCTCTCCGCAGCGCTCGCCGCCCGCAACCGCGCCGCCTGCGGCATCGTCGCCCCGCCGGACGGGCTGTATCTGATGCAGGTGGATTATTAGAACGCGAGGCTGGAAACTCTCGCGACGCCCACCGCTGTCATTCCCCGCGAAGGCGGGGAATCCAGTACGCCGCGGCCCCTCGGATCAATGACTGCTGTCTCGGATTACTGGATCGCCCGGTCAAGCCGGGCGATGACAGCGGAGGGTTTGGCGGCAATGGGGCCTACCCAAAATACCTCGCCAAAATCCCGCGATACACCTTGGTCAGCTGCTCCAGATCCTGAACCGGCACACGTTCGTCGACCTGGTGCATGGTCTGGCCGACCAAGCCGAATTCGATCACCGGGCAATAGCCCGAGATGAAGCGCGCATCCGAGGTGCCGCCTGAGGTCGACAGCTCCGGCTTGCGGCCCGTCACCTCCTCGATCGCGGACACCGCGAGTTCGGTGAACGGTCCGGGCTTGGTCACGAATACGTTCGAGTTCGAGGGCTCCCAGACGATGCGGGCGCGAATGCGGTTGCCGCAGGCTTTGGTCAGCCGCGTCTCGACCAGCTCGCGCAGGCTCGCCTGGGTGTGGTTGTCGTTGTAGCGAATGTTGAATTTTGCGCGGGCTTGTCCCGGGATGACGTTGTTGGCGGTGTTGCCGACGTCGACCGAGGTGAATTCGAGATTGGAGGCCTGGAACTGCGCGCTGCCATGGTCGAGCGGCTCGTCCGAGATGGCCACGATCAGCCGCGAGATATCAGGCACCGGATTGGCGGCGCGGTGCGGATAGGCGACGTGGCCCTGCACGCCGTCGACATACAGCGTGCCGGATTGCGAGCCGCGGCGGCCGACCTTGATGGTGTCGCCGAGCGTCTCGACATTCGAGGGCTCGCCCAGCACGCAATGGTCGAATTTCTCGCCGCGCTCCGCCGCCCACTTCAGCAGCTTGATGGTACCGTTGATGGAGACGTCTTCCTCGTCGCCGGTGATCAGGAACGAGATCGAACCCGAGCCCGATTTTTGGCCGTCGCTGCGCGGCTTGCCGTCGTTCGCGGCGAGATGCTCCAGCACCGCGGCGACCGAGCAGGCGATGCCGCCCTTCATGTCGACCGCGCCGCGGCCATGCAGAAAGCCGTCCTTCACCTCGCCGGAGAACGCGCCGACGCTCCAGGCGCTCTCGTCGCCCGGCGGCACCACGTCGGTGTGGCCGGCAAAGGTGATGTGCGGCCCGTCAGTGCCGATCCGCGCATAGAGGTTGTCGACGTCGGCGGTGCCGGGCTCGCTGAAGGTCACGCGCTGGCATGTGAAGCCTGCCGCATTGAGGGCTTTTTCAAGCACACCCAGCGCACCGGCATCGGCCGGGGTCACCGAGGGGCAGCGGATGAGATCGCGGGCAATCGAGAGAGCATCGGTCATGCGCCCCGCTTAACATGCATGCCGCCGGGTGGGCTAGCACTGGGCGGGACAAATTCGATCTCGCTCTGCTGGTCCCATGTTTTCGCCGCAGGCGGGGCGGGCGCCGAGTCATCTTCAACGTCGGCCAACGGATCGGCGCCGAACCGGTTGTCGCCCGAGGTGCCGGGCACAATGAACATTTCGACGAGGCCCCAAAACCACGGAATGTGCACGGCCCAGGCGAGGGCAACAACCCAGTTTGATTCGGTGGGCAGCAGGTCCGAGAACTGGTCGAACAGCGCGGGCAGGACGAAGAACGGAACCAGCCACCAGCCGCTCCGGTCGCGATCGTGCAGCCGCTTGGTCGCGGTCGCGAGATAGATCCACAGGAATAGCGAGCTGCCGAGCACCTTGAGGATGAGGGTCGCGCGATCGGCCGGTGCCAGCAGACGATAGGCCCTGGGATCGACCACGTTGAAGATGTCGTCGACACCGAAATCGAAGTCGACCTTGAAGTTGAAGGCGAAAGTCGCGGCCCCGTTCAGCAGCTTGATGGCCTGGTCGATCATCCCGAGCATGCAGGCCAGCACCATGACGATCAGCAGCGCTTGCCATAGCAAGGCGCGATTGATGCGGCCGTCGAAGCGGAAGAGATACCAGGTCCAGTCCATGCCAAAGGCTCCGGGCGGGAGAGGTCGCCCGGATGTTGGTCGCGGTGGGGGGAGGGTGGGTTCGACGGAGCTGCCAGACCCGTCATCCTGAGGTGCGAGGCCTGCGGTGCAGAGCACCGCAGGGGGAGTCTCGAAGGATGAGCGGCCACGATTCAGCCGGCAGCCGGGCCGTCGCCCTTCGAGGCTCGCCGAAGAGGCGAGCACCTCAGGGTGACGGTGAGAGAGTTAGACTCTCAATCCCGCAGCAGCTCGTTGATGCTGGTCTTGGAGCGCGTGCGCTCGTCGACGCGCTTGACGATGACGGCGCAGGCGGTGCTCGGGCCGATCTGGCCGTTCTTCATGGGCTTGCCGGGCAGCGCGCCGGGAACGACGACCGAATACTCGGGCACTTCGCCGATAAAGATCTCGCCGGTGTCGCGGTCGACGATCTTGGTCGACGCACCCAGGAACACGCCCATCGACAGCACCGCGCCCTTGCGCACGATCACGCCTTCGGCGACCTCGGAGCGCGCGCCGATGAAGCAATCGTCCTCGATGATGACAGGCTCGGCCTGCAGCGGCTCGAGCACGCCGCCGATGCCGACGCCGCCGGAGATGTGCACGCGCTTGCCGATCTGCGCGCAGGAGCCGACGGTCGACCAGGTGTCGATCATGGTGGATTCATCGACATAGGCGCCGAGATTGACGAAGGACGGCATCAGCACGACGTTGCGGGCGATGAAGGCCGAGCGGCGCACGATGGAGCCGGGGACGGCGCGGAAACCGGCGTCGCGAAAGCGGTTCTCACCCCAGCCGTCGAACTTCGAGGGCACCTTGTCCCACCAGGCCGCCTTGCCGGGGCCGCCGGGAATGGCGCCCATGTCGTTGAGGCGGAACGAGAGCAGCACCGCCTTCTTCAGCCACTGATTGACCTTCCACTTGCCGTCGGCCCCGCGCTCGGCAACGCGGGCGTCGCCCTTGTCCAGAATCTCCAGCGCGTGATCCACGGCGTCGCGGACCTCGCCCCTGGTCGAGGTCGAGACGCCGTCGCGCGCGTCGAAGGCGCCGTTGATGGTGGATTCGAGGGCGGACAGGGACATCGGGATTTCCTCAGAGGCGGGCGGGAATTTGCGGTGATTTGGAGCGCTTTTTCGGGATTTGGGGGGACGGAGTCAAGGCATACTCAGTGTCGTCCCGGCGAAGGCCGGGACCCATACCCACAGGGTCAAGTTTGGCGAAGACTCGGAGTTACCAGTTGCGCGCTACAACCGAGTGTTGGGGTTATGGGTCCCGGCCTTCGCCGGGACGACGTGGGGAGAGAGAGGACAGCCTGCCCAAAAACCCTGCCAGATCATCGGTGACGTGGTCGACATGGGCGGCGTCGCGGCCCGCCAGCTCCCAGTCCTCGCGCACGACCTCTTTCGTCCCGTCCGGTATCACCAGCACGGTGGTCATGCCGAGCTCGTGCGGGACAGTGAGGTTGCGGGCGAGGTCCTCGAACATCGCGGCGCGGGTCGGATCAACCGAATGGTCGGCGAGAAACTTGCGGTAGGTCTGCGGCGCCGGCTTCGGCTCGAAGTCGGCGGCGATGATGTCGAACACGCCGTCGAAATGCCCAGCAAAGCCGAGCCGCGCCAGCACCGCATCGACATGATCGACCGAACCGTTGGTCAGGATCAGCTTTCGTCCCGGCAGTTTTGCGATGGCCTCGCCCAGCGCCGGGTTCGGCTCCAGCGGCGAGTGGTCGATCTTGTGGACGTAGGCGAGATAGTCGTCGGCGCGGACGCCGTGCAGGGTCATCATGCCACGCATGGTGGTGCCGAAGCGCTGGTAATAATCTTTCTGAATCTTGCGCGCTTCCACCGGTGTCAGGTTCAGCCAATTACAAACGAACTCGGTAATCCGCGCATCGACCTGCTGCCACAGATTGACGTGGTGCGGATAGAGCGTGTTGTCGAGGTCGAACACCCAGGTGTCGACATGGCCGAAGGCGCGGGGTGAGGTCATTGCGGCTCTCTATTCGTTATCGGAGAGGGGCCCCAGCTTTCCGTCGTCGTCCCGGCGAACGCCGGGACCCATACCGCGTGATCTATCAATGGGGCACCCTGATCGTCGTTCTTCGCAAAACCAATCCTGGGGTTATGGGTCCCGGCCTTCGCCGGGACGACGATGGTGTTTGTTGCGTCATCACAAAAGCAATCACGGCATCGCAAACCGCAGCGTTTTGCCGCCGCTCGACATGTCCACCGCGCCAAATCCCGTGGCCGCAAAACCGCGCGCGCCGCAGTCGGTCTGCTCGTTGGTCTCGAACTTGGTCTCGCGCGTGCAAAGCTGCTTGTCGCCGCCCCAATTCAGCGGCTTGTCCTTCAGCTTGACGATTCGGTTGTCGGCGTCGATGGCTTCCGCGAAGCTGAAGATCTGCTTCGGCTGACCGCTCACATCAGGGTGCAGGCAGGTCTTGGGGTCGATGCGATACCAGCCGCGGCTCGTCACCGCCTTGCCGTCGTCGGTGGCGACCGCCGCCATCACCTTGTGCGTGGTGTCGTTGCACCAGGTGAGGCCGGTCGCAGACGGCGTCTGCACGGCATCGACCATGGTCTTGAAAAAGTTGGGCGACGACAGGATGTCGGACGACAATCCGCGGCTCTTCAGGAAAGCCGCCAACGCGCCTTGCGTCTTCGGTCCGTCGACGCCGTCGATCGGCGCGGCGTCGTAACCTGCGATCACCAAAAGCCGCTGGATGCCGGCAAGGCGGGCCTGCTCGTCGTCATATTCGGAGTCCTCGGCGAGATAGGCGACGAAATTGCCGTCCGCGCCTTGCGTCGGCGTGATCTGGGTGAAGGCGGCCTGGGTCTGGCCGCTGCGGCACTGTCGCGCGGCCGCGATGACAAAATTGTCCTGCGCGACGCACAGCGTGTCGCTGCCGTTCTGCGGGATCGGGGATGCGCCGTAGACGCCGAGCGCGCGGGCGTTGAGCAGGATGCGGTCGGCGGAGAGCGTGCCCTGCACCACCACGCGGCAGGTGGCGGGGTCGATCCTGAACCAGCCCCGCGTCGCGGTCGCCGCCTTGTCGTCGATGCCGATCGCGGCCTCGACGACATAGGACATGCGGTTGCAGATCTTGAGGTCGGCGAAGGCGGGCGCGGAGGAGAAGACGAACGAGACGGCTGCGGCGGGGAGCGTCATCAGGAAGCGGGTGAGAGTGGAGCGTCGATGCCGCCTCGCGCTCCGCTCGTCATGCCCGGGCTTGTCCCGGGCATCCACGTTCTTGGCGCGGGACGAAAGATCGTGGATGGCCGGGACATCTTCGCGAAGACGCGCTTCGCGCTGTTGTCCGGCCATGACGGCTTTCATGCGTGGCGCCTCTCGCATCACTTGTGGATCAGCGTTCCCGTGCCGGTGTTGGTGAAGAGCTCGAGCAGCACCGCGTGCTGCATCTTGCCGTCGATGATGACGACGCCCTCTACGCCCTGTTCGAGCGCGTAGATGCAGGTCTCGACCTTCGGGATCATGCCGCCGGAAATGGTGCCGTCGGCGATCAGCTTTCGCGCGTCCTTCACCGAGAGCTGCGGGATCAGCTTCTTGGACTTGTCGAGCACGCCCGGCACGTCGGTGAGCAGCAGCAGCCGCTTTGCCTTCAGCGCGCCGGCCACGGCGCCCGCGAAAGTGTCGGCGTTGACGTTCAGCGTCTGGCCCTCTTTCGAGGTCGCGAGCGGCGCGAGCACGGGGATCAGCTCGTAGCCGATCAGCTGGTTGAGCAGCGTGAGATCGACTTTCTCGGGATCGCCGACGAAGCCGAGATCGACCGCCTTCTCGATGTGCGAGTCCGGATCCATGATGGTGCGCGTCGTCTTGGACGCCTTCACCATATTGGCGTCCTTGCCTGATAGCCCCACCGCCTTGCCGCCGGCCTCGTTGATGTAGCCGACGATCTGCTTGTTGACGGAGCCGGCGAGCACCATCTCGACGATCTCGATGGTGGCCGCATCGGTGATGCGCAGGCCGGCTGCGAATTCCGAGACGATGCCGAGACGCTTGAGCATGGTCGCGATCTGCGGGCCGCCGCCATGCACCACCACCGGATTGATCGCGGTCTGCTCGAGCAGCACGATGTCGCGTGCAAAATTCTTCGCGGTCTCCTCGTCGCCCATGGCATGGCCGCCATACTTGATGACGATGGTTTCCTCGTCATACTGCTGCATGTGCGGCAGCGCTTCGGACAGGATGCGGGCCTGGTCGAGCGGGGAGATTTCGGTCATGAGGCGGATCTCGCTGGCGGGATACTCGGGCCGCGTTCTATCCGATTGGCGGGCGGGGCGCAAAGTGGTCTTCGTCCCCGGGCTACGGACTGCGCTTCACCACCACCGCCGCGAGCGTCACCGCCAGCCAGCTCAAGATCATCACCGATCCACCGGTCGGCGCCGCATAGGGAAACAGCGAATGGCCGGCATATTGCCGCAAGGTCAGATCGCCCGCGAACAGCGCCGCGCCGGCTGCGAAGCCGGACGCGGCGACGATGCCAATTCCGCCGTGCAGAAGGCCGCGGCCGAGCAGGGCGACGGCCGCTAGCACGGCCGTTGCATGAAACAGCAGCATGGCGCTTGCGGCGGCGAGCCGGCTCGCATCGCCGCCATGCGCGGAAGCCGCGGCCAGCGCGACGCCGGCAGCGCCCATCAGACCGGCAAGCCCGATCAGCAGCCGGAATGCCGCCATCACGAGGTTCGCTCTTCCAGCAGCTTTGCGATCGCGGCGCGCAGCTCGGCCATGCCGGTCGCGCTGCGCGACGAGGTCGCGAGCACGTTCGGGAACGCGGCCGGACGCTTGGCGAGCGCAGCCTCGGTCTCGACGATGCGCGATTGGAGCTCGGCGGCCTTGATCTGGTCGGCCTTGGTCAGCACGAGCTGGTAGCTGACCGCGGAGCGATCGAGAGTCTTCAGGACTTCGAGATCGACGTCCTTAAGGCCGTGCCGCGCGTCGACCAGCACGTAGACGCGCGCGAGGCTGGCGCGTCCGAGCAGGAATTTGTGGATCAGCTCGGTCCAGGACGCGACCTGACTCTTCGGCGCCTTGGCATAGCCGTAGCCGGGCATGTCGACGAGGCGCAGCTCGCCTTTCCCGGGGACCTCGAAGAAGATCAGCTCCTGGGTCCGGCCCGGCGTGTGCGAGGTGCGCGCGAGCGCGTTGCGGCCGGTCAGCGCGTTGATCAGGCTGGACTTGCCGACATTGGAGCGGCCGGCAAAGGCGATCTCCAGCCCCGCCATCGGCGGCAGCGTTTCAGTCGAGGGCGAAGCCCAGATGAACTGCCAGTCGCGCGTGAACAGCTTTCGCCCGACCTCGATCAGCTTCGCATCTTTGTCGTCGGTCATGCGAAAGCTTTCTGTCTGTCCGCGTCATTGCGAGCGAAGCGAAGCAATCCAGAAATGCATCCGCGGAGGGACTCTGGATTGCTTCGTCGCTTCGCTCCTCGCAATGGCGACCGCTACGTCGCCTTCTTCGCGAACGTCGCCTTGAGATTGTCGAACAGCTCCACCTTCACGCCGTTGCGGCGCATGATGAAGCTCTGCTGCAGCACCGAGAGCGTATTGTTCCAGGCCCAGTAGATCACGAGGCCCGCCGGGAAGCCCGCCAGCATGAAGGTGAAGATCAGCGGCATCCAGTTGAAGATCATCTGCTGCGTCGGATCCGGCGGCGTCGGGTTCAGCTTCATCTGGAACCACATCGTGATGCCCATGATGATCGGCCAGATGCCGAGCGCGAGGTAGTGGCCGAACAGCGGGATCGTGGTCGGGTCGAACGGGATCAGCCCGAACAGGTTGAACAGATTGGTCGGGTCCGGCGCGGACAGATCCTTGATCCAGCCGAAGAACGGCGCGTGCCGCATCTCGATGGTGACGAACAGCACCTTGTAGAGCGAGAAGAACACCGGGATCTGGATCACCACCGGAAGACAGCCGGCGACCGGATTGATCTTCTCCTTGCGGTAGATCTCCATCATCTCCTGCTGCTGCTTCACCTTGTCGTCGGGGAAGCGCTCCTTCAGAGCCTGAAGCTGCGGCTGGACCGACTTCATCTTCGCCATCGAGGCGTAGGACTTGTTCGCCAAGGGGAAGAACAACAGCTTCACGATCACGGTCACGAGCAGGATCGAGATGCCGAAATTGCCGAAGAAGCGGTAGAAGAAGTCGAGGCCGAGGAACATCGGCTTGGTGATGAAGTAGAACCAGCCCCAGTCGATCAACAGGTCGAAATGGTTGAGGCCGAGCTCCTTGTTGTAGCCGCCATGGCCGGCGAGCGGGAAGTTGATGCCGACCACCCCGGCTTCCTTGGCGCCCGCGAATAGCCGCGCGTTCGTTGTCGTCGTGCCGCCGATCGGGACCGTCTGCTCGCTTTGCAGATAGTCGGTCTGGTATCGGATCTGGGTGCCGGGTTCGGCGACGAAACGGGCCTTGAGCGTTGCCGACGTGTCGGGAAGGAGCGCAGACGCCCAATATTTGTCGGTAATACCGAGCCAGGCATTGGTGACGTTGTTGAATTCGAACCCGTGTCCGCCGTTGCCGATCGCGGGTGCTTCGCCGACAGCCTTATAGGCCTTCTCCTGCAAACCCTGCTCGCCCAGGTAACCGATCAGGCCTTCATGCAGGATGTAGTAGCCCGAGACCTGCGGCGTGCCGTGGCGCGAAATCAGTGCGAAGGGAAAGAGTTTGACCGGCGCGTTGCCGACATTGGTCACCTCGTCCTTGATGCTGAAGAGGTAGTGGTCGTCGATCGTGACGGTGCGGCGGAAGGTGAGGCCTTCGCCATTGTCGTATTTCAGCATGACCGGCGTGGACGGCGTCAGGCTGTTGGTGCCCTCCTGCTGCCAATCGGTGGTCCGGTCGGGCACCTTTGTGCCAGCTGTTCCGGCTACCCAGCCAAATTCGGCGTAATAGGGCTCTGCGGTGCCCGACGGCGAATAGAGAATGATCGGCGGCGACTTCGGGTCGACCGTTTCGCGATACTGCACCAGCGCAAGATCGTCGATGCGCGCGCCCTTCAAGGCAATGCTGCCGGTCAAGCGGGGCGTATCGATCTTGACACGCGGAGAGGCGGCAATCGCCGCCTCGCGGCTGACGGTCGGCTGGGCCGGTTGATTGGCGATCTGGGGAGCGGAGGGCGCGCCTGCGCTGCCGGGCTGCGGCGTGGCGCTCGGCGTCCCGGAAGCCGTCGGCTGCGGCGTGGTCTTATGCAGCTCGGCCTGCGTCTGTTGCAGGGCGCGTTGCTTCTCCATCGCCGGCATGTTGTAGAAATATTGCCAGGCGATCAGCACGAAGCCCGACAGAATGACGGCGAGGATGGTATTGCGGTTGTCAGTCATCATTCTCTCGTCATCAATCCGGTTTGCGGCTGGTCGCAGGAGCGGGGCCGGGCTTTGAGCCGTCGGTTCTTGAGTTGGTTTTTGGGCCGCGTCCCTTGTGCGTATGCCGCGCGGGCTTCGCGAACGCCATGCGCAGATCGTCGAGCATGGTGGCGAAGCCGCGGGAGAGCGCGTCCCTTCGGCCGACCAGCACATAATCATGATGGGGCTGCATCGACATCGGATCGAGCCGCTTCACCAGTTCGCGAAGCCGGCGCCGGATGCGATTGCGCTCGGGGGCGTTGCCGTTCTTTTTGGTGACGGTGAAGCCGATCCGGATCGGGCCGCGATCGTCGTGGTCAAGGCTTTGGCGGTCAAGGCGTTGCAGGACGAACGCAGGACTATTCACCCGCGCGCCATTGGCAACGGCGAGGAAATCCGCCCGCTGCCTCAGCCGATCCATGATGAAATCCCAAAAAGGGGGTCCGGCTCAGGCGCTCAGACGCTTGCGGCCGCGGGCGCGGCGGGCGGCGAGCACCTTTCGGCCGCCGGCCGTGGCGAGACGGGCACGGAAGCCGTGACGGCGCTTGCGCACCAGTTTGCTGGGTTGATAAGTCCGCTTCACGGGTTTTTCTCCGCTGACCGGGCAATTTGCCTGTAGAATTGATGATAAAGTCCGGAAGATGCTGCCCAAAACGGGCCTTTTTCGGCCCCAAGAGAGCCGCTCCCGGCGGTCACACCGGGTCATCGCGGACAATTGGCCGGCTTATAAGCGAGCGCCTTCTTTTCGTCAACGCCGCACAAGCGCTCAATTCCGGCGAATATCGCTGTTTGTGCGGGGTTTTTAACCCTTGAGGTGGCGACTCGCCAAATCTGCGCTTACATCCGACCTTGGCAGATTGACGATCTGTAATTTGACCGCGCTGGGGGCGGGCCGCATCTTGATACGCGCCAAGACCCTTCACCCGGCGATATCTTTAATCCGGTAAAGGCAGCGAGGGCGAATTTCGTGGCAGCGACAGACCTCCAGCCGATCCAGGATGGGGATCAGCGGGACCCGCCGACGGCGCTGCCGCGGGGGACTCGCGGGCTTGGGCTGTCCGGCAAGCTGCTGCTGCTCACCGTTCCCTTGGTGATGATCGCGGCCATCCTGCTCTACGTGCCCGCCATCGCCAATTTCTGGGTCAATCGGCTCAACGACCGCGTCGCCGCGGCCAACACAGCGGCGCTGGTGCTCGATGCCGCGCCGCTCGGCATGGTCCCCGATTCGCTGTCGCGCCAGATCCTGAAGAGCATCAATGCGCGCGCCGTCGCCATCAAGATGGGCCAGCAGCGCCGTCTGCTCGCCAGCGACAATCTGCCGGCCGCCATCGAGCACGACATCGACCTGCGCGACATGACGGCGTGGGAGGCGATCACCGGCTCGTTCCGGATGATGCTGGAGACCGGCAACCAGGCCATCCGGATCGTCGGGCCGGGCGTCGGCAACGCCCAGTTCATGGAGATCGTCACCGACGAGCTGCCGCTGCGGCAGTCGATGTACCGCTTCTCGCGCAACGTCGTGGTGGTCGCGCTGATCATCGCGGTGCTGACCGCCGGCCTCGTCTATCTCGCCATGCATTATCTCTTCGTGCGCCCGATGCGGCGGCTGACCGCGAGTCTGGTCGGCTTCCACGAAAATCCCGAGAGTTCGGCGGGGATCATCGTGCCGAGCCAGCGCAGCGACGAGATCGGGGTCGCCGAGCGCGAATTGTCGGACATGCAGCGCGACCTGATGTCGATGCTGCATCAGAAGAGCCGACTCGCCGCCCTCGGCCTCGCGGTGTCCAAGATCAATCACGATCTGCGCAATCTGCTGGCCTCGGCGCAACTCCTGTCGGACCAGCTCGCCAGCGTGCCGGATCCGCGGGTGCAGCGCTTTGCGCCAAAGCTCGTGCGTTCGCTCGAGCGCGCCATCGCCTTCTGCCAGTCGACATTGTCCTATGGCCGCGCCCAGGAAGCAGCGCCCGACCGGCGCATGATCATGATCGAGCCGGTGGTGCTGGAGGTGCGCGAGACCGCCGGCCTTGCCTCCGACGCCTCGATCTCCTGGGTCGCCGCAATCGAGCGCGGGCTCGCGGTCGACGCCGATCCCGACCAGCTGTTTCGCGTGCTGCTCAACCTCGTCCGCAACGCCGCCCAGGCGCTGGAAAGCCATGCCTCGGCCGAGGGCGGCGCGCAGCAGATCCGGATCACGGGAAAACGCGAGGGCGCGGTCGCCATCCTCGAGGTCTCCGACACCGGCCCCGGCGTGCCCCAGAGGACCCGCGATCACCTGTTCGAGGCGTTCCAGACCTCCGGCCGCCCCGGCGGCAGCGGCCTCGGCCTTGCCATCGCCGCCGAGCTGGTCCGCGCCCATGGCGGCGACATCCATCTGGTCGAAGGCACCATCGGCGCCACCTTCCGGATCGTCATCCCCGACCGCCCCGTGGAACTGCTCTCCGTCCGCAACGAGCGGGCGCGGGCATAGTCGGCTCGCGGTTGAGTGCGGAAACTCTCATTTCCCAGCAAAATCTCCCCAATCCGGACCTTGCCAATCGGGGCAAGAGCGGTTAGTCAGAGCGCTCTTTCGCACCCCTCCGGCGTCGCCGGGGGCTGCCTGCGGGCAACGCCCGCACTGTCAGCGAAAAACGCGCCCGTAGCTCAGCTGGATAGAGCATCAGACTACGAATCTGAGGGTCGGACGTTCGAATCGTTCCGGGCGCGCCATTTCGGTACCGACTGTCGCCTGGTCACGCGGACCGAAGCCATCCTTCCGCGGTGAAGTCATCCTTCCGCGGTCAAGGCTTCCAGCTCGGCGAAATAAGCCTCCTTCAGATCCTGCTCGGACCTCGTATCGAGGTCGCCGCCGCCCGACCTGAGTCCGCGCATCCGGTCGTTCAAGTATCCGACCAGCACCGAGCCGATCGCATGGATGGCTTCGTGACGATCGAGCCCTTCAGACATCAGTCGCTGCGCCGTGCCTCGCACCGGTAGTTCGGCATCAGCAAGCTGGTTCTCCATGATGGTGTGAATAACGGCGTGCAATGTCGCGCGCGTGAGGCGGATCCGCGCGCGCCGATGATACTCCGTCACACGATCGATACGTTCTTGTTCGTCCAGCGCAAGCCACTGCTCCGGGTCCGCTCCGTGAATGGATCGTAGGCTCGAATCTCTTCATTCCCTTGGTCGAGCACTGATCGGGCGAAGACGAATGCGATTTCCGAAAACCGAGGGCTACATTCCGCAGATCAGTCTCTATCCAATCGGCCGGCGCGCCGACGATGCCCTGCTCGCACCGCTCACCGAAGCCGCTGCAACTCGCTGCACTGCTTCCAGGATTCCGCGTGCCGTAACAAAGCCCGCTTTAGCGCCGCGCAACATCACGCGCCGCAGGATCCGAACCGAGCCCCCTGCTCGTCAGCAAACGGTTGAACTGATCGGCTGAAAAAAGCTGTCCGTCCGGAGCCGTGATCGAAACCACAAAACCATTCACCGCGTGCTTGCGGGCCAGGATCACCGCAACGATCGCGCTGTCACGGAAATCCACGGTGCGGCAGTCGTCTTTAATAGCTTCGATGATAAATGTCATTTGGTCCATGACCACAATTGGCACGCGCCAATTGCGCGCCCGGCAACTCAACCTCGTATCGGTGAAAATGATATTGCCGACAAGCCAGCTATTGACCCGATGGAACCGCGACCATACCCATATTGGGGGAAACAGCAGACCGGTCTTGCCTCACGCGCGGTGCGCCACGGATACATAGAACCGGCTTGTGGGCGTCGAACCGGACATCCGTAGAAGCGGGCACTGGCCATGGTTGGTACGACTGAAGGCGAGGACATCGCGGCGGATTTGATCCGAACCGTCTCCCGCCACTCGTTGGCCTACATGCTGTGCGCAGCCAGCGAAATGTTCCGCCACTACGATTTCGATCCGCTGGACTTGATGATCATTCATGCGGTCTTGAACGCCAACGTTCTCAAGATCATGAAGAACCCCGAACTGGACCGGCAATTTGGCAGCATCCAGGCGGTTGAGCCGGATAGGATCAAGCAGGGCGTTTCCCGTGCCGCCCTGTCCCGCTTTTTCGGTCTGCCGATCGAAACCGTCCGGCGGCGCGCCGATCGCTTGAAGAAGCAAGGCATTTTCCGCGAGACCGACCAGGGACTGATCGTAACCGAAGCCAACCAGTTCAAGTTCGGCAACAATCACGAGCTGCAGAGAACCAACATGCTCCTGGTGCGGAAATTCCTCCGTGACCTGACGGAAGCCGGCGTTGAGCTTCCCGGCGGGATTTGACGGCCGGATCAGCGTTTGTCTGCTGGCGGCATCCTTGGCGCCAAGGCGAGACAATCCGGTTGGGTCTTCTTCGCGCATCGCTGCCGTGTGAGATTCAGCACGCAAGATCACCTGTAATCTGCTTCACACGCAAATGCGCCCAATCACGCTAGATGGAATAGGTCGCGCCTCCGCGCGGCCTGTTCGGAGCTTGCAATGATGGCCGCACTGGCAAAGGCGATATCCCGCGCGACGAGAACCAACGTCGATGTCGAAACTCTGAAAGTTGTCGTGATTTTCTCGGGCGCGGGTTTGCTGCTCTCTCTAGCGGCCGCAATGATCTACGGACAGGCTGCCAGCGCCGCTTTGTTTTGAGAGCGCGCGCTTCGCCAAGTCGATCGTTCGCCTCAGCGCCACCCAAGCGCGGGCGCCACGTGCGTGAGGATCGCCTCGATGGCGTGCGCGCAATAGTCGACACCGAGCTGGTTCGGGATCGTCAGCAGCAGCGTGTCCGCCTCCGCAATCGCGTCGTCCGCTCGGAGCTGCTCGATCAGCACATCCGGCTCCGCCGCATAGGATCGGCCGAAGATCGCGCGGGTGCGCGGGTCGATGAAGCCGACCTGGTCCTCGCTCCCGCGCTCGCCGCCGAAATAGGCCCGGTCGCGGTCGTCGATCAGCGCGAAGATGCTGCGGCTGACCGACACGCGGGGCTCGCGGGGGTGGCCGGCTTCCTTCCACGCAGCGCGATAGTTACGGATCTGAGCGGCCTGCTGCACATGGAAGGCTTCGCCGGTCTCGTCGTTCTTCAGGGTCGAACTTTGCAAATTCATGCCGTGCTTCGCGGCCCAGACCGCCGTGGCGTTCGAGCCGGCACCCCACCAGATCCGTTCGCGCAGGCCTTCCGCATGCGGCTCGAGCCGCAACAGCCCCGGCGGATTTGGAAACATCGGCTGCGGGTTGGGCTTTGCAAAACCTTCGCCGCGCAAGATGTCGAGAAAGACCTCGGCATGACGCCGGCCCATCTCGGCGTCGCTCTCGCCCTCGGCCGGCTGGTAGCCGAAATAGCGCCAGCCGTCGATCACCTGCTCGGGCGAGCCGCGGCTGATGCCGAGCTGCAGCCGCCCGCCGGCGATGAGGTCGGCGGAGCCCGCGTCCTCCGCCATGTACAGCGGATTCTCGTAGCGCATGTCGATCACGGCCGTGCCGATCTCGATCTTGCTGGTCCTGGCGCCGACCGCAGCGAGCAGCGGAAAGGGCGAGGCAAGCTGCCGCGCAAAATGGTGCACGCGAAAATAGGCGCCGTCGGCGCCGAGTTCTTCGGCCGCAACCGCAAGCTCGATCGATTGCAGCAGCGTGTCCGCCGCCGAGCGGGTCTGCGATTGCGGCGAGGGCGTCCAGTGCCCGAAGGAGAGGAATCCGATCTTTTTCATGGGGGCAACATATGGACGACGGGCGGAGTTTGCGACACCTCGGCCGTAGGAAAGATGGCAAACGTGAAAAGGCGTGTGCTCGTATGTGATGCCGCCCGGGGGAAGCACACTAAGCGGACAAAGCAGCAAGCACGCCATGCTTTGCACCGCTCAGAATGAGCGATTTAGCTAATTCACGAGCGAGGCTAACTCCTAAGCCGGCCGCGGTCTCGGCAAGTGATCTTGCCGATCTGGGCGCCGTTCCACCAGGCTTGTTTTACCACATCATCAGCGAGGACTGGGTTGGTTTCCTTGACCAGGCGCGTATCCGTTAGGACCCGGCTTCTCTTCAATTCATATGTCCGCTTCTGATGCTGTGGACGGCTCCTCCCCGGGCACGAGAGTGCCAAAGACTGGGCGCCGTTTAAGGCTCCCACGATTCGGAGGAGCAGCCTATGCAGTCAATTTCAACGATTGGTCTGGATATCGCGAAGTCGGTCTTTCAAGTGCATGGGGTCGATGCAGCCGGCCAGGTGATCATACGCCGTCAGCTCAAGCGCCGTTTCGTGCTGTCCTTCTTTGAGAAGTTGCCGCCGTGCCTCGTGGGGATCGAGGCTTGCGCGTCCTCGCATTATTGGTCGCGCGAGCTGCAGGCGTTGGGGCATACGGTGCGATTGATGCCTCCGGCCTATGTGAAGCCCTACGTTAAGCGGCAGAAGAACGACAGCACCGACGCGGAGGCTATTTGCGAGGCGGTCACAAGGCCCAACATGCGGTTCGTGCCGACCAAGACC
>NZ_JADPKX010000026.1:0-229288 GCF_023074155.1 Bradyrhizobium sp. 134
ATCCTATGGCCTGTTGATCGACCAGATCGGCGAAGTGCTGCGGCTCGCCGAGGACGGCATGGAAGAAAACCCCGTCAATCTCGACCCCCGCATGGCCAAGCTCGCCGGCGGTGTCCACCGTCTCGACGGCCAGCTCATGGTCGTCCTCGACGTCGATCGTGTCCTCGAGCTCGCGCCCGAGATGATGGCGGCCTGATACGCCGGCACATCCGCCGACGTATCTGCAATTGGAAGTGCCCCCGCAAAAAGGGGGAGAAGCAGAGGTTCACATGCGAACTTGTCTCGTCGTTGATGATTCCAGCGTCATCCGCAAGGTTGCGCGCCGAATCCTGGAAGGCCTCGACTTCCAGATCCTCGAAGCCGAGGATGGTGAGAAGGCGCTGGAGGCCTGCAAGCGCGGCTTGCCCGATGCGGTGCTGCTCGACTGGAACATGCCGGTGATGGACGGCTACGAGTTCCTCGGCCATCTCCGGCGCATGCCTGGTGGCGACCAGCCCAAGGTCGTGTTCTGCACCACCGAGAACGACGTCGCGCATATCGCGCGCGCGCTGCACGCGGGCGCCAACGAGTACATCATGAAGCCTTTCGACAAGGACATCGTGACGGCGAAATTCCAGGAAGTCGGCCTTATCTGAGCGACCGCCTGGAGGCTGAACGGCTCCTTCGGCGTTTGTTTTCAACTGACCGTTTCAGTCTGAGTTGGTGAGTAATGAGTGTTGCGTTCGCAGGTAATTCGACCCCGGGCTCGTCGCGGGAAGCCGGACCGTTGCGGGTGATGGTCGTCGATGACTCCGTCGTCATCCGTGGTCTGATCTCGCGCTGGATCGGTGCCGAGCATGACATGGAGGTCGCGGCGTCGCTGCGTACCGGGCTCGAGGCGGTCAACCAGATCGAACGCATCAACCCCGACGTTGCCGTGCTCGATATCGAAATGCCCGAGCTCGACGGTATCTCCGCGCTGCCGCAACTGCTGGCGAAGAAGCGCGATCTCGTCATCATCATGGCTTCGACGCTGACCCGCCGTAACGCGGAGATCAGTTTCAAGGCGCTGTCGCTCGGCGCGGCCGACTATATCCCGAAGCCGGAATCGACGCGCGAGGCGTCGGCTGCGGACATCTTCCATCACGACCTGATCCAGAAAATCCGCCACCTCGGCGCACGGCTGCGCCGCAAGCCCGCGGTTGCGAGCCCGCCGCTCGCGCCCGCAAGCCCGGCCCCGGCTGCACGTGGGCCGCTTGTCGCGCGGCCTGCCGCGCCGGCTCCGGCCGTGCATGCGCCGTCGTCGTCCTCGGTGCTATCCACGCGTCCGTTCTCGACCCAGGCACCGAAGGTGCTGCTGATCGGCTCATCGACCGGCGGTCCTCAGGCGCTGATGGCGCTCGTCGCCGAGCTCGGCCCCGTGATCGACCGCGTCCCGGTGCTGATCACGCAGCACATGCCGCCCACCTTCACCACCATTCTCGCGGAGCATCTGGCACGCACGAGCCGCAAGCCGGCAGCCGAAGCCGTCGACGGCGAGCCGGTGAAGCCGGGTCGCATCTATCTTGCGCCGGGCGGCAAGCACATGCGCGTCGTGCGTAGCGGCGCCGACGTGGCGATCGCGCTCGACGACGGTCCCGCAGTCAATTTCTGCAAGCCCGCGGTCGATCCGCTGTTCACCTCCGCCATCGATATCTGGCACGGCGCCATCCTCTCCGTGATCCTGACGGGCATGGGCTCGGACGGCATGCGCGGCGGCAAGGACATCGTCGCCGCCGGCGGTAGCGTGATCGCGCAGGACGAAGCTTCCAGCGTGGTCTGGGGCATGCCGGGCGCGGCGGCCAATGCCGGCATCTGCGCGGCGATCCTGCCGCTCAACCAGATCGGCAGCCGGGTCAATCGCCTGTTCGCGGGAGACCGCTCGTGACGCCGGTTGACTACGACTATCTGCGCAAATTCCTGAAAGAGCGCTCCGGCCTCGATCTCTCGCCGGACAAGCAGTATCTGGTCGAGAGCCGGCTTCTGCCGCTGGCCCGCAAGGCGAGCCTCGCCGGAATCCCCGATCTCGTGCTGAAGATCAGGAACGGCGACGGGCGGCTTGCGAGCGACGTGATCGAGGCGATGACCACCAACGAGACCTTCTTCTACCGGGACAAGATCCCGTTCGATCATTTGCGCGAAACGATCCTGCCGGGGCTGCTTCGGGCGCGCGCGGCGCGCAAGTCGCTGCGCATCTGGTCGGCGGCCTCGTCGACGGGACAAGAGCCCTATTCGATCGCGATGTGCGTGAAGGAGATGGGCGCAGCCTTCGCCGGCTGGCGCATCGAGATCGTCGCCACCGATCTGTCGCAGGAGGTGCTGGAGAAATCCAAGGCCGGCGTCTACAGCCAGTTCGAGGTGCAGCGCGGCCTGCCGATCCAGCATCTGATGAAATACTTCACGCAAGCGGGGGAGGTCTGGCAGCTCAATGCCGACATCCGCGCGATGGTGCAGTTCCGCCAGCTCAATCTGTTGCAGGACTTCTCCCATCTCGGCACGTTCGACGTGATCTTCTGCCGCAATGTGCTGATCTATTTCGACCAGGACACCAAGGCCGTGATCTTCGAGCGCATGGCGAAGGTTTTGGAAGCCGACGGTACGCTGCTGTTGGGCGCCGCCGAATCCGTCGTCGGCATCACCGACGCGTTCCGCCCGATCGCCGAGCGTCGTGGTCTCTATCAGCTCAACCCGACGCGCTCCGGCCGCCCGATGGGCGGATTGATGCCGCCGTCGTTGAAGGTCGCCGCGGCGCGGTGAGATGCGTTCTTCCCCAGGGGAGAAGGGAAGAAGAGCGCACCTCACAGAATCGCATGGGGCAGAAACCGCGAGCCGTTGCCGGTGATCGGGCTCTCGTCCTCGCGGATCGACAGGCCGCAGGGTTCGTGATCGACCAGCCAGCTTCCCACCACTGGATAGAAGTCTGAGAAGTTCGGCAGCGGCGCGAGCGCCTGCCGCACGAATCCTTCGGTGCCGTAGGGACCTGCCTGCTCGTCGAGCGGCATTCCGCCTGCTACCAGCGTGACATTGGCGCCTTCGCGCGACAGCAGCGGCTTGCGCACATAGGAGCTGCCGAGCTCGGCTGCCCGCGGATCGTCCTCGAAGAACGCCGGCAGCAGATTGGGATGGTTCGGAAACATCTCCCAGAGCAGCGGCAGGATGCCCTTGTTGGAGAGCACCGCCTTCCACGGCGGTTCGATCCAGCGTGTCGGTGCGGCCTTGAGCTTTGCGCCGAAGGCGTCGTGGAACATCCATTCCCAGGGATAGAGCTTGAAGGCGAGCGCGATGTCGCGGTCGTCGAGATCGACGAAGCCGCCGGCATCAATGCGCCAGCCGATCGCCTCGATGTCGAGCAGCGTGGTCGCCAGTCCGGCCTGGCGCGCTGTGTCTTCGAGATAAGCGAGCGTGCCGGCGTCCTCCTCATTGCCCGTGGTGCCGGTGAGATGGACATGGCGGCTAGCTGCAATCTGCTTCCAGGCTTCGATCAGCCGTTCGTGGATGGAGTTGAACTGGTCGGCGCGCGACGGAATGATGCGCCGTTCAATCGCTTGTTCGAGCCAGGTCCATTGAAACACCGCGGCTTCGAAAATCGAGGTCGGCGTGTCGGCGTTGTATTCGAGCAGCTTTGCCGGTCCCTTGCCGTCGAATTTCAGATCGAGCCGGCCATAGAGGCTGCGGTCGTCTCGTGCCCAGCTCTCGGCAATCAGGCTCCAGAACGCGTCCGGTATCTTCAAGCGCTGCAGATGGCGCTCGTCGCCGATGACCCGGCCGGCGAGCTCCAGGCACATCGCGTCGATCTCGCCGGTCGGCGTCTCGATGCCGCGCTCGATCTCGTCGAGCGTGAAGGCGTAGTAGGCGCGCTCGTCCCAATAGCGCTCGCCGTCGATGGTGTGGAAGGCGAAGCCGCATTGTTCGGCGGTCTGTCGCCAGTCGTCGCGCTCGGGGCAGACGATGCGTTGCATGGGTCAGCCGCCGCCAGAGAAGCCATGGCCAAACGAGCCGAAGCCGCCGCGGCTCACGCCGCCGGAGCCTGAATCGGACGAGGTTCCGGACGAGGAATGGCTCGAGGAGTCGCTGCTGAAGAAACTCGATCGCGACGACCAGCGCGAGCTGCCGCCGCCGCCCGACGAGCTGCTTCTGCTGCTGCAGGCGGTGCTCGCCTGCACCTGCGCGGCTCCGGGGACCGTGGCGCCGGGGACTATCGCACCGGTAGCGGAGGGCTCGCAATTGTGCCGCGGCATCAGCGTGTAGGCGGTGGTGCCGACCGCAATCGTGCCCATCACCAGCAGCGCGACATGGCGGGAGCGCTTCACCGGCTGTTGTGCAGGCGGCGGTCCGGCCGCCGGCCGGCGCTTGCCGAACTCCTTTTTGGAGGGCTTGTCGGCCATGTCAGTAGATCATGCAGGCGGCGTTGAGCAGGCCCGCGGCGAGCGAGGACAGGCCGAGCCAGATCGCGGGTGCAAGCTCGCCGGCCGCGATCCGCGCCGGCAGATTCGGCACCGGCACCCTCACCAGAAAGAGCACGATGATCTGCACGATCAGCGCGATGAGCGCCCAGATCAGGCAATCCAGCACATTGGCCGAATGCGCGATGGCGCTGACCAGCGGCGCCACGAAGCCGAGCAGGCTGAGGCCGAGTGCGATCGCCGCGGCCGGCTCGTTGTCCCGGATCAGCTGGAATTCGTTATACGGAGTGATGCGGGTGTAGACGAACAGATACGTCACGATCGCGATCAGCCCGGTGCAGAAATAGACCAGGAAGGCGGGCAGGCCGGCGAGTGATTGCAGGATCATCGTTCCCCCATCGTGCAGCGACCATTCGTCGGCGGGGGAAGGATAGCGGTTCAACGGCGGCAGGACGATGAGGCCGCGTTCGTGTCCCCAAAAAACAAAACCCCGCCATTCGCGGCGGGGTCCAGGCTGGGAGGAGGAAGCCCCGAAGGGCTCGCGGGTAAACCCAGGATCAGGCGGGAATGCGCTCTTCGACCTCGTGCGGCTCGCGCAGCACGTAGCCGCGGCCCCAAACGGTCTCGATGAAGTTGCGGCCTTCCGAGGCATTCGCGAGCTTCTTGCGGAGCTTGCAGATGAAGACGTCGATGATCTTCAGCTCGGGCTCGTCCATGCCGCCATAGAGGTGGTTAAGGAACATTTCCTTGGTGAGGGTCGTGCCCTTGCGGAGCGAGAGCAGCTCCAGCATCTGGTATTCCTTGCCGGTCAGATGCACGCGCTGGCCGCCGACTTCGACCGTCTTGGTGTCGAGGTTGACGACGAGGTCACCGGTCTGGATGACCGACTGGGCATGACCCTTGGAGCGGCGCACGATCGCGTGGATGCGGGCAACCAGCTCGTCCTTGTGGAAGGGCTTGGTCATGTAGTCGTCGGCGCCGACGCCGAGACCCTTGACCTTGTCCTCGATGCCGGCGAGGCCGGAGAGGATCAGAATGGGTGTCTTGATCTTGGAGACCCGGAGCTGCTTGAGCACGTCGTAGCCGGACATGTCGGGCAGGTTGAGGTCGAGAAGGATAATGTCGTAATCGTATAATTTACCGAGATCGACGCCTTCTTCCCCCAAATCGGTCGTGTAGACGTTGAAGCTCTCAGACTTCAACATCAGCTCGATCGACTGCGCGACGGCGCTGTCATCTTCAATCAGCAAAACGCGCATGCCAGTTCCCCATAGTCGCCGCTCCTGGGCGTCAGGTCGGCCGCATTCGCGGCACACAACAAAACGCCTTTGAACAACTGATTCGGATCCTGACAACAGATGGTTAACAAATTCTGATTCTGGAACGCAAGCCCTGTAGATGCAATTTTCGTCGAATCGCCCTAAGGTCTTGTGTGCGAAGCAGCTTTCGTTATCCGGTTGCGTTCAAGTTCCACTTTAAGAGACGGGCCTAACCGACTCCCGCGACTCAGCCTTCTTCTGAAGGGGAGCCACGCTCAGTCACAAAGACAGTGACGCAATGATTAACGATGCGGGTAAACACGAAGTTAAGCGCCGTTCAGAAATATGGCGAAACTTAAGGTTTTCGCCACGAAGCCCCGGATTATGAAGGCGATCACCTCATGAAGGCCCTCTAATGAAGGCTCTTGCCGAACAGATCGGCGATATTGACGGCATCAATATTTATGGCCGTGTCGTCGGCGTGCGCGGCCTGATGGTCGAGGTGGCCGGACCGATCCACGCGATGTCGGTCGGCGCGCGGCTCGTGATCGAGACCGGCGGCAACCGTTCCATCCCCTGCGAGGTGATCGGCTTCTCCGGCAACAACGCCGTCGTGATGCCGTTCGCCGGCCTCGACGGCGTGCGGCGCGGCTGCAAGGCCGTCATCGCCAATGCCGCAAATCAGGTGCGGCCTTGCGCGGCCTGGCTTGGCCGCGTCGTCAATGCGCTGGGTGAGCCGATCGACGGCAAGGGGCCGCTGCCGCAGGGCCCGGCGCCGATGCCGTACCGCAATTCGCCGCCGCCGGCGCACTCGCGCAAGCGCGTCGGCGCGCCGCTCGATCTCGGCGTGCGCGCGATGAACACCTTCCTGACCTGCTGCCGCGGCCAGCGCATGGGCATCTTCGCAGGCTCCGGCGTCGGCAAGTCGGTGCTGCTGTCGATGCTTGCGCGCAACGTCGATGCCGCCGTCAGCGTCATCGGGCTGATCGGCGAACGCGGCCGCGAGGTGCAGGAATTCTTGCAGGACGACCTCGGCGAGGAGGGCCTCGCGCGTTCCGTGGTCGTGGTCGCGACCTCCGACGAGCCGGCGCTGATGCGCCGCCAGGCCGCCTATCTGACGCTCGCGGTCGCCGAATATTTTCGCGATGAGGAGCAGGACGTCCTCTGCCTGATGGATTCGGTGACGCGCTTTGCCATGGCCCAGCGCGAGATCGGCCTGTCCGCAGGCGAGCCGCCGACCGCCAAGGGTTACACGCCGACCGTGTTCACCGAGCTGCCGAAGCTTCTGGAGCGCGCCGGCCCGGGCTTGGGCGAGGGCGCCATCACCGCGATCTTCACGGTGCTGGTCGATGGCGACGACCATAACGAGCCGATCGCGGATGCCGTCCGCGGCATCCTTGACGGCCACATCGTGATGCAGCGCTCGATCGCCGAGCGCGGCCGCTACCCCGCCATCAACATCCTCAAATCCGTCTCCCGCACCATGCCGAAATCGGCCGACCCGCAGTTCTGGCCGATCATCCAGAAGGCGCGGACGGTGATGGCGACCTATGCCGACATGGAGGAATTGATCCGTCTGGGCGCCTACCGCGCCGGCTCCAGCCCCGAGGTCGACGAGGCGATCCGCCTGCATGAGCCGCTGGAAGCCTTCCTGCGCCAACGCAAGGACGAAAATGCATCGCTGGCGGACGGCTACCGCCAGTTGGCGCAAATCCTCGGCAATTTGGAAACGGAACGCTAACTTTGTCCCGTCATCATCCCATCCCACAGAGTAGCAGAGCCGGTCTTGGCCCCCGTCGGGCCTGTGGGGAGACCGGTGTTGTCCCAATGTGTGTGTTTCTTGCAGCCAAGGGACTTCTGGGGAGTACGAGTCGATGAAGTCACGTGATACCCTCATCCGCCTGAAGAAGTTTCAGGTCGACGAGAAGCGCCGCCGGGTCAGCCAGATCGAGACCATGATCGCCGACTTCCAGCGGATGTCGACCGATCTTGAACGCGAGATCTCAACCGAGCAGGAGCGCGCCGGGATCAACGATCCCTCGCACTTCGCCTATCCGACCTATGCCAAGGCTGCCATCCAGCGTCGCGAGAACCTGACCCGCTCGGCCGACGAGCTGAAGGGCCAGCTCGACGAAGCCAAGGCTGCACTGGCCGAAGCCTTCGAGGAGCTGAAGAAGGTCGAGCTCCTCGACGAGCGCGATCAAGCCCGCGAACGCGCCGAGGAAAACGCCCGCGAGCAGGCCGATCTCGACAGCATCGGCCTGATGCGTGCCCGCATGGGCGCCGTCGCCTGAGACGCTAGCCGCCAGACCTGCGAGAATTTGCAGAACCCGGACCCCATGGGTCCGGGTTTTTGCATGTGCTGTCCACAGTGTGCCGCCGCGCCCCCTTGGTGGTCGGCTTTGTCGCGCGCTATGGTGGCGGAGTGCCAGGGCCTGCGCGGAACGCGACGGGCTGCGCATTTGGGGGCTGAATGCTGACGCCAGCAGAGCTGGTCGGGCTGATTGGGGCGGTGGCGCAGGGCGATCAGGCCGCGTTCGAGCGCCTCTACGTCGCCACGCGCGCGAAACTCTATGGCGTCGTGCTCCGTATCTTGCGCCGACAGGATCTCGCAGAGGAGGTCATTCAGGAGACCTACGTCAAGATCTGGAACAGCGCCGGCCAGTTCAATCCCGCTCTCGCGTCGCCGATCACTTGGATGGCGTCGATCGCGCGCAACCGCGCCATCGACATCGTGCGCAAGAAGACGGAAGTCTCCATCGAGGAAGAGCCGCAGGCGATGGAAGTCGCAAGCGACAGCCCCGATCCGCTGGCGCGGCGGGAGATGACTGAGGAATTGAGACGGCTGCTCGAATGTATCGGACGGCTCGAGCCGGACCGTCAGAGGCTCGTGCTTCTCGCCTATTACAACGGCTGGAGCCGCGAGCAACTGGCGGAGAAATTCGCGGCGCCCGTCAACACGGTGAAGACGTGGCTTCGGCGCAGCATGTTGGATATTCGCGAATGTCTCGGGCTATGAGGGCTTGGACTATGAAGGCTTGGGCTATGAGAGCTCATACGGTGAGGGTGGGTCTGGACCGCAAGTGATGGCCTATACGGAGGACCATATCGCGCTCGCCGCGGAATATGCGCTCGGCACGCTCGACGCCGGCGAGCGCGCGCAGGTCGAGACCATGATGGCGGTGGACAAGGCGTTCGCTGATCTGGTGCAGGCGTGGGCATTCCGCCTCGGCGTCCTCAACCAGATGGTCGGCTCGATCGAGCCGCGTCCGATCGTGTGGGAGAACATCAGGTCCGAGCTCGCGCGGACGGGCTTTGCGCAGGATCCGCCAGCGCTGCCGGACGCAGCACCGCCGCCGCCCGTGCCGGAGTTTTCCTCGCCCGACACCATGCCTCCGCAGGTGCCGTCGGAGACTATGCAGCAACCGCCGCCGCCTCCCGAAGTGGAGCAGCCTGACCCGGCGCGACTTGAGTCCGATGCGATACCCGACGTCGTGCCGATCTTCATGCCGCAGGTCCACGCGCCGAACCCGGATGTCGTGCGTGCGCCACCGCCGCCGGTTGCCGACAACAGCAACGTGATCCGGCTCGAGGGCCGCGTGAAGCGCTGGCGCACCATCGCATCCGCCGTCGGCGCGCTCGCGGCCGCGCTGCTCGTGACGCTGTCGCTTCAGATCTTCTTGCCCGACGCGCTGCCGGGCGGCTTGCGACCGCCAGCGCGCATCCAGACGGTCGAGGTGAAGACACCGGCGCCGCTCCCGGTATCGTCGCAATATGTCGCGCTGTTGCAGGGCCAGGGCGGAGGTCCCGCCTTCATCCTCACCATCGACGGTGCGACCAAGAACTTTACGGTGCGCAAGGTCGGCGCGACACCGGAGCCCGGCAAGAGCTTCGAGCTCTGGCTGATCTCCGACAAGCTGCCGCGTCCGCGCTCGCTCGGCGTGATCGGCGCCGGCGATTTCACCGCACGGCCGGTGCTTGGTTCGTACGATGCCGACGTCGTCAACGGTGCGACCTACGCCGTCACCGTCGAGCAGGCGGGCGGTTCGCCGAACGGCCAGCCGACCTCGGCGCCGGTGTTTTCCGGCAAGCTGATCGAGACCGTGCCGCCGTCGCAGCCGCAGGCGCCTGCCAAGAAGTAATCGTCGTAGCTCGGATGGAGCGCAGCGCAATCCGGGACCACTGCCCTGTATTCCGCTTTGCTCCATGCGGCCTACAAGTGCGTAAACCTGTCGCCACGGTCCGTCCCACTGTCGTCTTCCGACAAATCCCGCCAAATCCGCCCCCGATTTGAACCTCTCCGCGTTTCGCGGCGTCAAATGCCCGGAATTTGCAGTCGGCGCCCCCAATCATGGTGCCGGAGAGGGGCGAGAAATCAGATGGATGCAGCGAAAACGTCGGGCATCTTCATTCACCAATACGCGGGATTGCCACACGGCCCGGCCTTCGAACATTGGCGCGAGCGGACTTTCGGGGCTTGCGGCCTGGATATCGGGCCGAGCCGGGGCGACAGCATCGATTGCCGGCTCCAGGTCAGCGTGGTCGACAATATCGCGCTTGCCATTCCCGAAGGCGCCTCCGCGCAATATTCACGCACCCAAAGCCACCTTGCCGACGGCAGCGACGATCTTGTCCTGATCGCGGCGCATGCGGGTCTCGTCCGCGTCGGGCAGAACGGCCATGCGGTGGAGCTTGCGCCGGCGCAGATGGTGCTCGTCGACATGGGCATCACCGGCACCGTCGGTCACACCGAGGAAGATCGCTTCACCACCATCCGCATGCCGCGCCGCGCGCTGCTCGACATCAATCCGCGTGCCGAGGACAAGCTGTCGCAAGTCCTCTCGGACGGCGCGGTCGCCGAGACGATCTTGCGCTACCACTCCCTTGCCGCCCATCATGCGCCGCATCTCGACGCCGTCGGCCAGCGCCTCACCGCGCAGCACATGGTCGATCTCGTCGGCCTCCTGCTCGGCACCGACGCCGAGCATGCAAGTCTCGCGCGCGGACGAGGTCATGCGGCGGCCCGTCTCGATCTCATGCGCGCCGACGTGATGGCTGCGCTTGGCCGCAACGATCTCTGCCTGTCCGAGATTGCCACGCGCTCCGGCCTGAGCCCGCGCCAGGCCCAGCGCCTTTTCGAGCAGGCCGGAACGACCTTCACCGAGTTCGTGCTGGAACAGCGCCTGCTGCAGGCGCGCAAGCTGCTCGGCGATCCCCGCGCCAGGACCCGCAAGATCAGCGACATCGCGCATTCGTCGGGTTTCTCCGATCTGTCCTATTTCAACCGCGCTTTCCGCAAGCGCTTTGCCGCGACGCCGTCGGAACTGCGCGAGGCCTGAGCGCGCCGAGAATTTGTGCGGCGCGCCGGTGCCACCGCAGTTGGTCCGCCCGGCCGGATGAGTTATATCTGTCTGCGCGGTCAGACGGCTCGATCGTTCGTCGCTTCCTCGTCGCTCTCTTGGGAAATGCAGTCAACGGACATGGCGCGTATCGTCGTGCTCGGCGCCGGGTTTGCAGGTCTGTGGGCGGCCATCGGTGCCGCACGCAAGCGCGAAGAGATCGGCGCGTCCGGCGGTGACATCGAGATTCGTGTCATCGATCGCAATCCGTATCACGACATCCGCGTCCGCAATTACGAGGCCGATCTCAGCGAGGTCGCGCTTCCGCTGCCGCAACTGCTCGATCCGATCGGCGTCAGTCACGAGATCGGCGAGGTCGAAGCCATCGATCCGGCACGGCGCGAGATTTCGCTGGTCACGGGTGGCGGCGACGAGACGCTGGCTTATGACCGGCTGGTGCTGGCGCTCGGCAGCGAGTGATGCGTCCCGACATTCCCGGCCTTGCCGAGCATGCTTTCGACGTCGACACTTATGCAGCAGCGCTCCATCTCGATGATCATCTCACCTCGCTCGGACGAAGCGTGCCCGCGCCGGGGCGCTCGACGATCGTCGTGGTCGGCGCCGGCTTCACCGGCATTGAGGTCGCGGCCGAGATGCCCGACAGGCTGGCGCGCGCCGGCATCACCGGCAGCCGCCGCATCATCCTGGTCGATCCCAATCCTGTGGTGGGCGCCACGATCGGCGCACATGCACGTGCCGTCATCGATACGGCGTTGGCCTCGCTCGACGTCGAGACACGGCTTGGCGTCCGCGTCGTCTCCGTCGAGGCCGCCGGCCTGCGCCTGAGCTCGGGCGAGTTCATTCCGACACGGACGGTGATCTGGTGTGCCGGGATGCGCGCGAGCCCCCTGGCGGCGAGCTTTCCGGACGCACGCGATCGCCTTGGACGGCTTCTGGTCGATCCCATGATGCGGGTCGCGGATGTCGGCGGCGTATTCGCGGCCGGCGACGTCGCCTCGAGCTGGTCGACGGCTTGCATCCGACCGTGATGTCCTGCCAGTTCGCGCGTCCCATGGGCCGCTTCGCCGGCCACAATGTGGTCGCCGATCTCGCGGGCCTGCCGATGCTGCCGCTCCGGATCGACTGGTACGTGACCGTGCTCGATCTCGGCGGCTGGGGCGCACTCTATAAGGAAGGGTGGGACCGCGAAGTCCGCGCCACTGGCGCCGCCGCGAAGGCAACCAAGCAGACCATCAACCGCAGGCGCATCTATCCGCCGCTCTCGGGGCGCAAGGACGAGCTGTTCGCGGCAGCCGCGCCGACCGTGCAGGCGCCGCCGCCGACTTACGGCGCGCGGTAGTATCGGTGCTTGTTAGGGGGTGACGGCGGTACGTTTTCCTTCGTCTTGCGAGCGTAGCGAAGCAATCCAAAATGTCTCTGCGGAGGGGTTCTGGATTGCTTCGTCGCAAGAGCTCCTCGCAATGACGGAGCTGGACGCGCGTGCGCTCACGATGACGGCATACCCCAGACATGAGAAAGCGCCCGTGGGGGGCGGGCGCTTTCTGTAGTCGACTTGGGGTTGGGGTCGTCTACATATCCACGTGGCGACTTTGGGGGGCTGATAAAGAGCCGCGTGAATTCCTGAAACTCAAATCTCCTTAGCGAACGAGGGACACGTTCGAACTGGTGATAGCGATCGGCTTGCCGGCCTTCATGACGCGAGCGGTCTGGGTCAGGCCCTCATCTGAACTCGTACGCGCGGTGATCCCGAGACCCGCCACCGCGATGCCGGCAACGAGCGCGACAACCACGATCTTGAGGTGGGTCGAGCGATCTGCGCTGTAAATCGAGTGGTTCATGGAAGGCTCCTGCCGCCATCTACCCGAAGTAGTCGCCTGCGTGTTTGGGCAGGTTCATGCTTCCGGTGCCCAACAACCTAGTATTGGGAGGATTCGTTCCCAAGAGGCGATCACAAGAGCGTGACAGGACGTGAGAAGCCGCGATCAAAAGCGACTCCAGATCGTGCAATTTTGCAATTATTTCAAAGCTGTAATGTGTCTGTCAGGCGCCTTCCCGACCGTTGATCGGCAAGGCGCCAAAAGCTTAAAAACCATTTGCATGTGGCCAAAAAACACACGGCTTCTTAAGGCAAATCAGATGCTTCCGACCGTTTTCAATCTCGCCCTGGGGTGGATTTCAGCCTGCGACAGCACTGTCGTCTGGGCCCGGAACCGCTCGACCAGGGAACGCACGAAGGGACGAATTGCCGCAGAGGTGACCAGCACCGGGGCCTCGCCTTCGCGGGCGGCGCGCTCGAAGGCCTCGCGCACGCCGGTCATGAACTCCGAGAGCTTCGAGGGCTGCATCGCGAGGCTGCGCTCCTCGCCCTGGCCGATAATGGATTCGGCGAAGGCTTGTTCCCACCGCGCCGACAGCGCGATCAGCGGCAGATACCCGCTGTAAGAGGTGTTCTGCGCACAGATCTGCCGTGCCAGGCGGGCGCGGACGTGCTCGACCATGGTGGCCGGATTGCGCGAGAAGGCGAGCGAGTCGGCGATGCCTTCGAGGATGGTCGAGAGGTCGCGGATCGAGATGCGCTCGGCGAGCAGCAGCTGCAGCACACGCTGGATGCCGGAGACGGTGACCTGTCCCGGCACGATGTCCTTGACCAGCTCGCCTTGCTCCTTCGGCAGCTCCTTGAGCAGCTTCTGCACCTCGCCATAGGAGAGCAGGTCCGACATGTTGGCCTTGAGCAGCTCGGTGAGGTGGGTCGAGAGCACGGTCGCGGCGTCGACGACGGTATAGCCCTTGAGCGAGGCCTCCTCCTTGAGGCTGGCATCGACCCAGGTCGCGGGCAGGCCGAAGGTCGGCTCGGTGGTGTGGATGCCGGGCACCTGCACCTGGCTGCCGCCGGGGTCCATGACCATGAACTGGCTCGGCCAGATCTTGCCGGTGCCGGCGTCGACCTCCTTGATCTTGATGATGTAGGTGTTGGCTTCGAGCTGGACGTTGTCGAGGATGCGCACGGCGGGCATCACGAAACCCATCTCGATCGCGAGCGAGCGGCGCAGCGCCTTGATCTGCTCGGTGAGGCGATCGGTGCCGTCGGGACCGTTGACCAGCGGCAGCAGGGCATAGCCGAGCTCGATCTTGAGGTCGTCGATCTTCAACGCCGCGGAGATCGGCTCCTCCGCCGCAGCGGAGCCGGCTGCACCCGGCGTTCCCGGCGCAGGTGCGGTCTTCGCAACTTCCTCAGCCCTGGCAGTTGCCCGGTTGCGGTTGCGGGCGTGCCAGGCGAGCGCACCGGCGCCGGAGCCGAGCGCCAGGAAGGGGAGGGTCGGGATGCCCGGCAGGGCCGCCAGCACCAGCATGACCGCCGCGGACATCGCCAGCGCCTGCGGATATCCGGAGAACTGCTTCATCAGCGCCTTGTCGGCGGCGCCGGACACGCCGGCCTTGGAGACGAGCAGGCCGGCCGCGGTCGAAACGATCAGCGCCGGCACCTGGGTCACGAGGCCGTCACCCACGGTCAGCAGCGTGTAGCTGCGGCCGGCGTCGGCAAAGGACAGGCCCTGCTGCGCCACGCCGATGATCATGCCGCCGACGACGTTGATGAAGACGATCAGGAGGCCGGCGATGGCGTCGCCGCGGACGAATTTGGAGGCACCGTCCATGGCGCCGAAGAAGCCGCTCTCGTCCTCCAAATCCTTGCGCCGCTGCTTGGCGACCGCCTCGTCGATCAGTCCGGCGGAGAGGTCGGCGTCGATCGCCATCTGCTTGCCGGGCATGGCGTCGAGGTGGAAGCGCGCCGCGACTTCGGCGATGCGGCCCGAACCCTTGGTGATGACGACGAAGTTGACGATGATCAGGATGGCGAAAACGATGATGCCGATGACGAAATTGCCGCCCATCACGAAGCTGCCGAAGGCCTCGATGACGTGACCGGCGGCATCCGTGCCCTCGTGCCCGTGCGACAGGATCAGCCGGGTCGAGGCCATGTTCAGCGACAGCCGCAGCATGGTCGAAATCAGCAGGACGGTCGGGAAAGCGGAGAATTCCAGCGGCGCCTGGATGAACAGCGACGTCATCAGGATCAGGATCGAGAGCGTGATCGAAATCGCCAGGAACAGGTCCAGCACGATCGCAGGCAGGGGAAGGATCAGCACCACCAGGATGGTGAGGACGCCGAGCGCCAGCGCGATATCGCCGCGCTTGAGGATGTTGCCGATCTCGGCGAGGGTGGGGAAACCGGCGTTTGTGCCGCCTACGCCCTGTCCAGCGGTGACGTCGACCATGGTAGCTGCCCCTCCGCGCGACTGCCGTCCGCGCGCCCCAAATGTCTGCGCGGCGGCCGAAGGGCCGCCGTTCCGAAAGTGAGGCACCGCACTGGCGTCCACAGGGCAATCCCCGTTCTACGCGGCTGACGACACTCGACTCCACTGGGCAATTCTTGCCGGGTGTATGGTTAGCAAACGGTTAACAGAGGGTGGGGCATGGGGGCGTCGGGTCCCTAAGACTTCATTCCAGGCGGAAACCGTCTGAGCGGCTGCCGATAGCTGCCCAGTCTCAGGCCCTAGGCGGACTGTGACATCACGCGCCAGATCTAGAGCGCGTCCACGACGTCGGCATGGCCCATGGGAGAAGCAGCGGTCGTCCCCTTCCTGATCGACTCCGCGACGTAGCGAAGCTCCCAGTTCTTCACGAACCAGTAGATCGCAAAGGCCCACAGCCCGGACCACTCGACATACAGGATGTAGGAATCGTTCTCCCGATCCGTATGCAGGAAATGCATGATGACCGAGCCTGCCATCGCCAGCAACATGTAGGCGCCAATCAGGAAGTAGGCTCTCCTGAACCATTTGCGAGCCGCACCGTCTTTCTTGAGCTTCGACAGCGTCGAGTCCGAGTACCAGAATATGATGATGCCGATACATATGAATGCCAGCACCGCGCTGATGTCGTGCAGCGTGACGTTGGGAAGGCCGAAAGATGCGAGGGTGAATGGACTCGTCTTGCCGGAGACCCCCATCGGAAAGATCGCAACGCCCAAGACGAATGCGCCGGTCAGGCTGAGCCAGCGGTCTTCATTTTTCGAGAAACCCGTGTAGCGGTAGAGGAACACGCCGACGGCGAAGAGGAGACCGCAGAACCAAAGCCGGACGGGATAGAGATCCGCCACGCCTTGAGCAGGGGTTTGGGCAAAATAGTAATCGCTCAATGAAGGCTGGAGGCGAATTTCCCAAAGAAGCCCGGTCACGATAACGACGACAGGGAAAGCCGCGGTCAGCGCGCCCATTCGGGTTCGCAGCTTCCTGTAGTTTTCAACAATAGCCTTGTCGATATGATCCTGTTCCATGATGCGCTCCATGACTCAAATAAGGGTCATCTTGGCATTATTTAAAGTTGTGGAAAAGGGAGAGATATCGCTTGGGGCGTCGCCATTCTAGTCGTGGTGGCGAACCCCGAGATTCCGAAGGGCGATGCAGCGCATCGCCCTTGAAGGACGAGGACCGCCTACTTCGCCTTCTGCATCTTCGTCACCATGTATCCCGAAGTCGCCTCCTCGGCTTCGAAGGTCACCTTGTCGCCGACCTTCACCTGCTTGAGCACGGCCGGGTCCTTGACGCGGTAGACCATGGTCATGGGTTCATCCATGCCGAGGTTCTTCGCGGCCCCGTGCTTGAGCGTGATCTTGCCGGCGCCCTCGTCGATCTTCTTGACCTCGCCGCTGATGGCGGCGCCCTGGGCTGCCAGGGCACCTGTGGCAAGGCCGACGGCCAGCGACAGTGCGGCGGCGATGCGGATGATGCGATTCATGGGGACCTCCCTTGCGTTATTTCACGGTGACGTGGCCGACCATGCCGTAGTCGCGGTGGTCGGGTATCAGGCAGGAAAATTCGAACGTGCCGGCCTTGCTGAACTTCCAGAGGATCTCGGCTGTCTTGCTCGGCGCGAGCCTGACCCCGTTGGGATCGTCGTGCTCCATGTGCGGATGCTTCTTCATCTCCACCGCATGCGCGAGATTCTCTTTGGTGGTGGCGAGCAGGAATTCATGGTCCTCCTTGCCGACGTTGCGCAGCACGAAGCGGATCTGCTCGCCGCGTTTGACCTCGATCCTGGCGGGGGCATAGTCCATCTCGTTCAGCAGGATCTCGATCGTGCGCGCGGGCTTCTTGGGATCGCCGGGCTCGCCGGCCGAAAAGGTGCCGTGCCCGTGATGGTCGTGGGCAAAGGCCGGCGCGGTGGAAAGCGCGGCCAGCGCGAGACCGAGCTTGATCGTCGTCTTCATTGGTGTCTCCAGTTGGTGGTGGTTCATCGAAACGCTCACATCTTCATGTTCTTCATCGGCGGTCCGCCTGGTTGTTGCCGCACGGGCTCCGGGGCCGGCGGCGTGACTTCGTAGGCGACGGTGCCTTTCGGGAATCGGTAGGGGCCGGGATCTCGATAATCGTCGCGCGCGAGGCCCTCGCGGATTTTCATCACGGTGAACATGCCGCCCATTTCGATCGGGCCGAACTGACCGGTGCCGGTCATCATCGGCAGCGTGTTGTCGGGCGCGGGCATCTCCATGTTGCCCATCGCCATGCCGGTCGAGCCCATCGCCATGCCGTCAGGCGCGAGCTTGCCGACGGCCTTGGCGAGATCCTTGCGCGACACCCCGATCATGTTGCGCATGTCGTGTCCCATCGCATTCATGGTGTGATGCGACTTGTGGCAGTGAAACGCCCAGTCGCCGGGGTTGTCGGCGAGCACGTCGAACACTCTGACAGCGCCGACCGGTACGTCCGTCGTCGTCTCCGGATATTGCGCGCTCTCCGGAATCCAGCCGCCGTCGGTGCAGGTCACCGCAAAGCTGTGGCCGTGCAAATGGATCGGATGGTTGGTCATGCTGAGATTGCCGATGCGCACGCGCACCTTGTCGCCGAGCCTGACCGGCAGCGGATCGATGCCGGGAAACACCCGCGCATTCCAGGTCCACATGTTGAAGTCAGTCATCTCGTTGACGCGCGGCAGATAAGTGCCGGGATCGACGCGATAGGTGCTCATGACGAAGACGAAGTCGCGGTCGACCGGGCGAAAGTTCGGGTCGCGCGGATGCACGACGACCATTCCCATCATACCCATCGCCATCTGCACCATCTCGTCGGAATGCGGGTGGTACATGAAGGTCCCGCTCTTCCTCATCTCGAACTCGTAGACGAAGGTTTTCCCGGGCTGGATGTGCGGCTGCGTCAATCCGCCGACACCGTCCATGCCGCTGGGAATGATCATGCCGTGCCAGTGCACGGTGGTGTATTCGGGCAGTCTGTTGGTCACGAAGATGCGGACCTTGTCGCCCTCGACGGCCTCGATCGTCGGGCCCGGCGACTGGCCGTTATAGCCCCACAGATTCACCTTCATGCCCTCGGCGAATTCGCGCACCACGGGCTCGGCGACGAGATGAAATTCCTTCCAGTCGCCGTTCATCCGGAACGGCAGCGACCAGCCGTTCAGCGTGACGACGGGGCGATAGTCCGGCCCACTGATCGGGTGCAGCGGCGGCTGCATCACCACCTTGTCCATGTGCGGGGCTTCCGGAATGGAGGCCGCCTGCGCGCGGCCGCTGACGACGGATGCGCCGGCTAGCGCCGCGCTACCCAAAAATCCTCGGCGGGAAAACATGCTGGCCTCCATGTCAGTGACCGCCATCGGCAGGCGCTGCCGCGGCGAGAGTGGTTGAACTGTCGCCGTCAGCAGGCGCGCCGCCGCCATTGACGGCGGTCTGCAAGTCGGACTGGGCAAGGAAAAATCTTTGCGTCGCATCGATCGCACCGCGCAGGGACGCGAGCCGCTGCCGCGCCTCGGTGAGCAGCGCGAAGATATCGACCTGCATGCTGGAGAAGCGGAGCTGCATCTCCTCGGTAATGATCTTTCGCAAGGGGATGATCTCGCGCTGATAGTGGCTGGCGATGTCGTAGCCGGAGCGATAGATCCGGTAAGCATCGCGCGCTTCGGAGCGTACATTCACGGCGCGCTCGGTCAGCCGATTGAAGGCGAAATTGTAGGTCTCCGCCGCCTGCCGCACCCGCACTTCTCCGCCGTCGAAGATCGGGATCTGAAACTGCACGTCGAAGCCGCGCTCGCGGAACGGCGCGCCTTCCGGATCCCGGGTGCGGCGGGAGATGCCGGCGAGATCGAGCAGTGTCACGAAGCGCGTCGCCTCGGTGAGGTTCAGCGACTTCGCCAGCGCCGTCAGCTCGAGCCGCGCGATCTGCAGGTCGATGCGATGGGCGACCGCGTCGGCTTCAATCGACGGCAAAGCCTGCGGCCGGCGCGGCAGCGGCGGCAGTTGATTGGGCAGCCGGAAGTCGAGGCCGCCGTCCCACAGCCCCATCAGGCGCGCCAGCTTTTCGCGCGCGCTCGTCGCCGTCTGTCGCGCGGTGGCGAGGTCGGCGGTGGTTTCGGCGTAAAACACCTGTTCACGGGCCTGATCGAGCTTGTTGATCGAGCCGGTTTCGCCGAGCTTGACCGCGAGCTGTGCGGTCGATTCCGCCGTCGCCTTCGCATCCGTCAGCAACGCCACCATCTCGTTGCCGCCAACGGCGCGCCAATAGACGCGGCGGACATCGGCGGCAAGCCGCAACGTCGCGAGGCTAGCTCGCAATTGCGCCTGGCGGAAACGGTCGCGGGCGATCTCCGAGCGGAACGGCAGGCTGGCGAGCGCGAGGATGTCGCCGACAATTTGACGTTCGATTTCGCTGGCGCCATTGCCCGAGATCCGCGAGACCGAGAACACGGGGTTGGGCGGCAGGCTCTGCTCGACGAGATCGGTCTCGGCCAGCGCGAGCTCATTATAGGCGGCTTGAAGCCCCTTGTTGTTGAGCAGTGCGATCTGCACGGCGGTCTCGACGCTGAGTGTTCGCGACAGCAGCTGGCGAACGCGCGCGTCGATCGCGCCGGCTCCCTCGGCCGTCCGCACGAAGGCGACATCCTTTTTGATGGTCTGGCTCGTCAGCTCCGAGACGGCATTCATGCCGCTGTCGGGCGAGAAGGTCGCACAGCCCGACAAGCCGAGCGAGGCTAGAACGAGCAGGCTTGGCGCGAGACGGTGTGTCATGGCGCGCTCCTACCGGTCTTGTTTGGGTTGCGGCGCGACGCTCTCGTTGCGCTCGCGCCAGGGTGCCGGCGTCGCGGGCCGCAGGCTGGTGTAGGGCGCAATCGTCGAACGATAGCCGGCGCGCGCGACCTTGGCCGTGGGATCGGCAGGATCAGCGCCGGCGACTTGTATCGTTGCCGGCATGCAGCCGGATAACGCCAATGCAGTCGCGGCCAGCAGCGGCCAATCGAATCGAAAGTGTCGTCCCCGCGCCGCGAATGCAGCGGCGGACTTCGCCCCGGAAAGCGTAAGCATGAGTCATCCCTGATCTGTCTGGAGACCACAGGCTCGCGCGCGGATGCGCGCTCGGCCTGACGTCGTCGCGTGTCAGATCAGGCGATGGGAGGGCGGTAGTGCAGGGGCGGCGCCGCGCTGTGCAGGCTGGCCACGATCTCGGGCGAGCAGGCGGAAACCGGCTGAAGCGGCTTTGCTACGCTGGGCAGGTCGGCCGGCAGCGCACTCACGCACATCATCGCGCAGCACGGTCCCGCCGTACCCTTGCCGCCGTGATGATGAGGAGCGGGGGGCGCGTCCTGCGCGGCGGCCTGGTGATGCGCATGCGGTCCGGCGTGGTCATGCGAGGTGCCGTCATGCGTGTGGCCGGCCTGCATCTGGTGATGCACCGGCACGCGGTCGGCGACAAGCGCGTCGTCGAGGCACGGTGCTGGAGCGCTACCCCAGGCGAGGCTTGCGGCCGGCGCGAGCACGCAGAACAGATAGGCGAGGGCAATGAAGCGCCCCACCTTGATCCGCATCGATCGTGTCAATCGCAGCAACATTCCGCCGACATGCTCTCCGCGCCGCCATGTTGCATGCGCTCATTTGCAAAATAATGGCAAAACGCGCGTTCGCCAAGCTCCATCTTACCGCAGTGCACCGTGCATGCCCAATATCGCGCCACAATGGTTGACCCTGTGGTGATCCGCGGGCCATGGTCCCGCCCGTGCACGCACCAAATCAATCAGGACAAACACCCGAAGCATTCACCCCTGATTCGCGTCAGGCTTGGATGCGCCTCGTCATTGCGCTTCTGATCGGCTCGATCGGCGGCGTCGGCATGTGGGCGATCGTCGTCATGATTCCTGCGGTGCAGGCCGAATTCTCCGCGACGCGCGGTGCGGTGTCGCTGGCTTTCACCCTGATGATGTTCGGCTTCGGGCTTGGCGGCGTCATCGCCGGCAGGATCACCGACCGGTTCGGCATCGTGGCGGCGATGGCGATCAGCATCGCCTTCCTCGGGGTCGCCAATGTGCTGGCGGGTCTGTCCACCCAGCTCTGGCAGTTCGTGGCGGCGTATTTCCTGATCGGGCTCGGCACCTCCGCGACCTTCGCGCCGCTGATGGCGGAGGCCTCGCACTGGTTCGAGCGCTATCGCGGCCTGGCCGTGACCATCGTCGCAAGCGGCAATTATGTCGCCGGCACGATGTGGCCGCCGCTCGTGAGCACGGGCATGCAGACGATCGGCTGGCGCTTCACTCATATCGGCATCGGCCTCGTCTGCGTCAGCCTGATGACCATCCTGGTGCTGGTCCTGCGCGCGCAGATGGGCCACGACAAGGTCCACGATCATGCCAATGCAGCGCCGCCGCGGGTCGACCTCAAGCTCTCGACCAACACGCTGACGGTGCTGCTCTCGATCGCCAGCATTTCCTGTTGCGTCGCCATGGCAATGCCGCAAGTGCATATCGTCGCCTATTGCGGCGATCTCGGATATGGCGTGGCGCGCGGCGCCGAGATGCTGTCGCTGATGATGGCCTGCGGCATCGTCAGCCGGATCGGCTCGGGCTATCTCGCCGACAAGATCGGCGGCATCCCGACGCTTCTGATCGGTGCGCTGGCGCAGGGCTTTGCGCTCGTATTCTACCTGTTCTTCGACAGCCTGACCTCGCTCTATTTGATCTCAGCGATGTTCGGCCTGTTCCAGGGCGGCATCGTGCCGAGCTATGCCATCATCGTGCGCGAGGCGATGCCTGCGAGCGAGGCCGCAACCCGAGTCGGCATCGTGATCTTCGCGTCCGTGTTCGGCATGTCGTTCGGCGGCTGGGTCTCGGGCGTCATCTTCGACGCCACAGGCTCCTACGCAGCGGCGTTCACCAACGGCGTGGCGTGGAACGCACTCAATATCGGCATCGTCTTGACGCTGCTGATCCGCTCGCGGATGAATGCCGTCAGGACCGGCCCGGGTTTTGCGACCTAGACTGCCTGTCCCGCCTTCAGCAGCGAACAACCCGTGATCTTGTAGCTGCCGTCCGCCTGCTGCTCGAGCGTGTAGAGCGCTTCCCAGGCTTCGCCATTGGCATCGATGATATGGACGTGCTGGGCAATGCGGCTGCCCTCGCTCTTGCTGTCGCCAAATTCAAACTCTTGTGCCGATAGACCGGCGGGTAGCCGTTTTGCACCATGGACATGAAGATGTCGGGCGCGGGGAAGATCTCCCGGATCGCCGGCGCGGCGTAGGAATAGGCCGCGCGCGCATCGTCGCGGCCGAATGCCTGCTCCTGGGCGCGGATGATATCCTGTGCCGTCGCGACATCGTCGGCGCGTGCTGAAGCGCCAGCCAGCAGCGCAAAAATCAGGACAAGGAGCACACGCATGGCAAAACCTCGCTTGGTCATCCCGGTCAGCGAGGATATCGCCACGCGGATGTTCGGGCAAACAGCCTAATGCGACAGCGGGTCGAGGAAAGGCGTGTCGACCGCGCTGACATAGAAGATCACGACCCTGGTCTCGCCCGTCGTCCGATTGTAGCCGGTCATCGCCACGTTCGGCGGTTCCACCATTGCCTCGCCGGCCTTGACCGTCAGCGGCGGCTTGCCCTCGAGTTCGAGTGTGAAGGCGCCTTCCAGCACGTAGACGGTCACCGGGAAGCGGTGGGTATGATGGACCGTCTTGTCGCCCGGCTTGAACGACGCGGTCATCACCCGCACGGACTGCTTCTCGTCCTTCGGCAAGCCCTCAACCACTTGTTGAAGCACCAGATTCGGTTTGGCGATGTCCTGTGTCCGATGGTCCTGCGCAGTGGCTGCGGTCGACCATCCCAGAACGATTACGGCGCCGAAAGTGAAATGGGGGCGCATCCAAAGTCTCCATTCTAAAGTCGCTGAAGACACCAACCTAGGTGCCGCGGTTCGGGCCCGGCAGCCGCAACATTGCGGCCGGCGGCCGCAGAAGTGCATAATCGCTCCATGTTCGACTGGAACGACCTCAAATATTTCCTGGCGGTCGCGCGGCATGGCAGCACCATTGCCGCCGGCAAGGCGCTCGGCCTCAGCCAGTCGACCGTGCAGCGGCGGCTTGAGGAGCTGGAGCGGCGGGTCGGCCGCGCACTGGTGATGCGTCAGCCGAGCGGCTACCGCCTCACCGAATTCGGTCACATCATGCTGCCCTATGCCGAACGGGTCGAAGCCACCATTGACGACTTCCAGCGTCGGACGGCTGACGCCGAGCAGGACATGAAGGGTGTGATCCGCGTCACCTGTCCCGAGCCGATTGTCGCCCGGCTCATCCAGTCCGGCCTCGTCGGCGACTTTCACACGCTGCATCCCTCGCTGCGGGTCGAATTCGTGATGAGCGATGGCTATCTCGATCTGTCGAAGGGCGAGGTCGATATCGCTTTTCGCTCGGGCGATACCGACGACGAGCTGGTCGGACGCAAGATCGCCGAGTCGATCTGGGCGGTTTACGCCAGCCGCGACTATCTTCACCGGCACAGCAGCCCGGATCGTGTCGAGGACCTCACGTCTCATTTGCTGGTCGGGCTGGACGAATCCCTCTCCAAGCACCGCGCCGTCACATGGCTGAAGGAGGTCGCGCCCAATGCTCAGATGGCTGCGCGCGTCAACAGCGTGCTTGGCCTCGTTTCCGCGATCAAGTCCGGCGTCGGCATCGGTCCGCTTCCCGTCGCGCTCGGCGATGCCGAAGCCGATCTCGTGTGCGTGCTTGGCCCGATTCCGGAATTGACGCGAAGCTGGCGCATCCTGACGCATCCCGATCTCCGGCGTGTACCGCGGATCGCGGCCTTCTTCGACTTCATCGTGCATCACCGCGAGGCACTGAGGCCGATCCTGACAGGGTGACGCTATCGCTTCCGTTTTGCAGCCGGCTTCGCGGGTTTTGCGGCCGCGCGGACCTTAGCCTTCACGACAGGCTGCACCCGCAAGCCGTCGACGAACACGTCGAGCATCCGCAGCACCGAGGATTGCCAGCCGGGCTGGTCGTGCATGTAGCACATGCCGAAGAACGCGCGCAGCAAGTCCTCGGGACTTATGTCTGCGCGCATCGCGCCGGCCGCGGCTGCGCGATCGAGCAGCGAGCCGATCGCCTTGGTCAGGCGCTCAAAGGAAAAGGCATGCAACTCCGACCCGCTCTGCACCGCCAGTGCCAAGGCTGCGACCATGCCCTTCTTGGTGGCAACGAACTCGACGCCTGAGTGCAGCCAGCGCCTGAGCGCATCGACCGGGTCCCCGTTCTTCAACTGCTCGGCGAGCTCGCTGAGCTGTTCGACCTCGCGCCGGTACACCGCCTCGAACAAATCCTCGCGCGTCGGGAAATGCCGATAGAGCGTGCCGATGCCGACGCCGGCACGTTTTGCCACCGCCTCCAGGCTCGCCTCGGGACCACCCGCGTTGAACACGGCCTTTGCCGCCTCAAGCACGCGCTCGCGATTGCGCACGGCATCGGCGCGGGGCTTCCGGGTCTGGTCGGTGGTGTGGTCGTCCATCCACGCAATGTAGATCACGAATTGGTTAGATTGAACCCTTACGGGGCTGCATCGCGTTGATGCGCACGGGCTTTTGACGAATTCCAAATATTTCCCGCCGGCCCTTGTTAAGCGGAGGCTGCCTCCGTATCTTCGCTGAAGTCGTTGCCGATGTTCGGAGCGCATGTCGACGGCGGCCACGGCGGTGGCGCGCTGCGCGATCACTCATGTCCATATCTGATCGGAGCCTTATATGAACCACTCCATCAGCCTCACCGTGAACGGTGCGCGGCGCGACTTCGTCCTCGACGATCCGCGCGTCACGCTGCTCGATCTCCTGCGTGAGCGCCTCCATCTGACCGGAACCAAGAAGGGATGCGACCGCGGCCAATGCGGCGCCTGCACCATTCTCGTCGACGGCAAGCGCATCAACTCCTGCCTCGCGCTCGCGATCAGTCATGACGGCGCCGACATCCTCACAATCGAAGGCATCGCGCGCGGCGACCAACTTCACCCCGTGCAGGCCGCCTTCATCGCCCATGACGGATTTCAGTGCGGCTTCTGCACGCCCGGCCAGATCATGAGCGCGATCGGCATGATGAGCGAGGCGCAGGCCGGCAACGATCCCGAGCGCATTCGCGAATGCATGAGCGGCAATCTGTGCCGCTGCGGCGCCTATGCCGGCATCGTCGATGCCGTGCTCGACGCGCAGGCCGGCATGGACGAATCCAACCAGAGGCGCTCCGCATGAAGCAGTTTGATTACGTCAGGCCGGCCACGGTCGCCGAGGCCGTCGCCGCCGCCGCGCAGCCGGGCGCCGCCTATCTCGCAGCCGGCACTAATCTGCTCGATCTGATGAAGGGCGGCGTCAGCCGTCCGGATCGTCTGGTTGACGTCACCCATCTCGACGGCCTCGATCGGATCGAGCGTCTCGCCGACGGTGGTATGCGTATCGGCGCACTGGTGAGCAACGCCGATCTTGCGCATGACGCCGACTTCGCAAAGTCCTATCCGGCCGTCGCCGAAGCGCTGCTCTCCGGCGCATCGGCGCAATTGCGCAATGCCGCGACCGTCGGCGGCAATTTGCTGCAACGGACCCGCTGCGCGTATTTCTATGACACCGCCAGCCGCTGCAACAAGCGCGAGGCCGGCAGCGGTTGCGACGCGCGTGACGGCGAGAACCGCACCCACGCCGTGCTCGGCTGGAGCGAAAACTGCATCGCAACGCACCCATCCGACTTCTGCGTACCCTTGGTCGCGCTTGACGCCATCGTCGAGATCGAAGGCAGGAGCGGGCGGCGCGAGATCGCGCTCGACGAACTTCATCGCTTGCCCGGAGATACGCCCGAGCGTGAATCGGCGCTTGAACCGGGGGATCTGATCGTGGCGGTGCGTCTGCCGCCCGCTGCGCGGGGCTTTGCCGCGCATGTGCGCTATCTCAAGGTCCGCGATCGAACGTCCTACGCGTTTGCCGTCGTCTCGGCTGCGGCCGCGCTGCGGATCGAGAACGGCAAGATCGCGGAGGCGCGGCTTGCGCTCGGCGGTGTCGCCGCAAAGCCCTGGCGCGCCCGCGCTGGGGAGGACGTGCTCAGAAACGTCGCGCCCACGGTGGACGCTTTCCAGGAAGCCGCCTCGCGCGCGCTAGCCGACGCAAAACCGTCCGGCGACAACGCCTTCAAGATCGAGCTCGCGCGCCGCATCATCGTGCGCGCGCTGAGCCTCGCTGCCGCCGGTACGCCCGTGCGCATCCCCGCGCTGCCGGCCTCTCCCTTTGCCTCGACGTCCGGAGCCATTCATGCCCGAGCTTAATCTCACCAGCGCGCCCGCTCATCTGCGCCATGGCTCCAGCATTGGTCAGCCGCTGACCCGCCGCGACGGCGTGCTTAAGGTCCAAGGCCAGGCGACCTACGCCGCCGACAATCATCCGCCCGGCTTGCTGTTTGCGGTGATGGCCGTCGCCAGCATTTCGCGCGGCCGCGTGACCTCGCTCGATGTCAGCGCTGCCAAGCGCCACCCCGGCGTCGTCGATGTCATGACGCCAGACCACAAGCCTGAACTCGCGATTGATCCCGAGATCAAGACCAATCCTTTCGTGTTCCGGATGGAGGTGTTGCAGAGCAATGAAGTTCGCTACGCCAACCAGCCGATCGCCGTCGTGATCGCCGAAACGCTCGAGGCGGCCACGGAAGGCGCCGCGCTGCTGGCGCCGCGCTACGAGACGCTGCCCGCGCTCATCGGCCTCGACGCGGGTGAAAGCTTCGTGCCGCCGGTCGTCGGCGTCGGCAACCCCACGGAAAATCATCGCGGCGATGTGGAGGCGGGACTTGCGTCGGCCGAGAAGCGGATCGACGCGGTTTACGAAACGCCGCCGCAATATCACAACGCAATGGAGCCGCATGCGATCGTGGCTGCATGGGATGGCGACAACCTGCAGATCGACATGCCGACCCAGGGTCTCATGCTGTCGCTTGCGCGCGTCGCCGAATTGTTCGGCATCGCGCACGACAAGATCCACATCCGCAGCCCGTTCCTCGGCGGCGGGTTTGGCTCGAAGGGACTCATGGCCGGCCCGCCGGTCCTCGGCATCATGGCGGCAAAGCTCGTCGGCAAACCGGTCAAGCTGGTGCTGCGCCGCGAGCAGATGTACGGCCCGGTCGGCCATCGCGCGCCGACGCGGCAGCGACTGCGCATCGGCACCGATGGCGAGGGGCGCCTGACAGCGCTGGATCACCACGCGCGCACCGTGTCGAGCACGTTCGACGATTTCTACGAGCCCGCGGCCGATGCCTCGCACACGCTCTATGCGGCACCTGCGATCCGCACCTCGCATGACGCCGTGCGTGTCAACACCGGCACGCCTTTGTTCATGCGCGCGCCCGGCGAGGCGACCGGCTCGATCGCGCTGGAGAGCGCGATCGACGAGATGGCTTGGGACTGCGGCCTCGATCCGCTCGCCTTTCGTCTGAAGAACTATGCCGAGGTCGAGCCCATCACCGGCAAACCGTTCTCGTCCAAGGCGCTGCGCGCCTGCTACGAGCAAGGCGCTGCGCGCTTCGGCTGGGCGAAGCGACCGCTCCAGCCGCGGCAGATGCGCGACGACGATGGTCTTCTGGTTGGCTGGGGCATGGGCACCGCGACGTTCCCGGCGCTCATGTTCCAGGCCGAGGCACGTGCGGTGCTTCGCCGCGACGGCTCCGGCGCCATGGAAATCGGCGCGCATGACATGGGGCAGGGCGCCTGGACGGCGCTTGCGCAGATTGCGGCCGACGAACTCGGGCTTGATATCGATCGCGTCGAGTTCAAGGCGGGGTCGTCCGACCTGCCCGATGCCGGCATTGCCGGCGGCTCGGCACATACGGCAACCGCGGGTGCTGCGATCCACAGCGCAGGCGCGGCCGTGATTGCGAAACTCGCCGATCTCGCCACCGGTGACGAGCACTCGCCGCTGTTCGGCGCCGGCAACGCCGGCGTGATCGCGCGCGATGGCAGGTTGATCCGGCGCGACGACGAGAGCCGCGGCGAAAGCTATTCCGAGATTCTGGCGCGCGCCGGCGTCGCCGAGGTCGAGGCGCGTGGCACCGGCGCGCCGAATCCGGCGGCGATGGAGGAGTATGCGATGCACGCCCATGGCGCGGTGTTCGCGGAGGTGAAGGTCGATCCCGAACTCGGCCAGGTCCGCGTCACCCGCATGCTCGGCGCCTTCGCCGCGGGACGGATCGTCAACCCGCGCATGGTGCAGAGCCAGCTGTTCGGTGGCATGATCTGGGGCCTATCCTTCGCCTTGCACGAGGAAGCAATCACCGACCGCCGCACCGGCCGGATCATGAACGCCAATCTCGGCGAGTACCATATCCCGGTGAATGCCGACGTGCCGCCGCTCGACGTGATCACGGTCGATGAGCACGATCCGCACGTGAACGCGCTCGGCATCAAGGGTGTCGGCGAGATCGGCATCACCGGCAGTGCAGGGGCAGTCGCTAACGCCGTCTGGCATGCGACGGGCGTGCGTGTCCGCCGCTTCCCGATCCGGATCGAGGAGTTGCTGACGTAGCCTTCAAGCAGCGGCGGGCGAGCCCGTCTCGCTCCCCGCCTGCTAGTGCAGCTTCTTGCGAAGAGCCTTGAGAGCCTCTCGCTGCGACTCGATGTAATTCGCGATGGTCTTGCGCAGCTCCTCCGAATGGAGCTTGTCGCTGTCGCGCTGCACTTCATCGAGTGCGGCCTCTGCATTTGCGAGCGTGATCTTCATAGCGAGCCCTGTTACGAAGCGGCTCCGGAAAGCGGAGGCTGCTTGGCTATGGCTCGAAACATATAGAGGATCAGGCTGCGGAAATTGAGATGGCTCAACCTCCGTAAGATACCGGTGGCTCCGTAGGATTGCGGACAACGTCAAAACGTCGGCGGTGTGCAGGCCGAGATCACCTCGCACGGCTTGCCGCCGACGCAGCGGAAGCGATGCGGGCGACGGCTCTCGAAGTAATAGGCATCGCCCGGATTGAGGATGCGGCGCTCGTCCTCGACGGTGACTTCGAGCTTTCCTGAAATCACGATGCCGCCTTCTTCGCCGTCATGGACGAGGTGAACGCGTCCGGTGTCGCTGCCGGGTTCATAGCGCTCCTTCAGGATCTGCAGGCTGCGACCGAATAGATTGTCGCCGACTTGCCGGTAGGAGATCGGCTTCTTGCCGACCTCGGTCAGCTCTTCGCCGCGGTAGAAGATCTTGCGCCGGCTCTCCGGCTCCAGCGCGAAGAATTCGGCGAGCCCCATCGGAATGCCGTCGAGGATGCGCTTGAGTGCCCCCACCGACGGATTCATCTGGTTGGATTCGATCAGCGAGATCGTCGAATTGGTGACGCCGGCGCGTTTGGCGAGTTCGCGCTGCGACAGCTTCTGGCGCGCCCGGATGAATCGCAGCCGTCCACCGATATCGACGCTCATGTCCCTGGCCCGTGTTGCAAGTGGTGCGGATCGCGCAAATATGGACCGGCGGGCCTAGTCAAATCAATGGCTTGCAGATCATCAGAAAAGGACTTGTTGCGGTTTTCAAGCCGTGCCTCTGGTACCAGGTCAGCAAAGGAGCGTGGCCCGTGACCCTTCATCAGATTCCGAACACCATCAAGACCGATTCGTTCTGGATGCCGTTCACGGCCAACCGGCAGTTCAAGAAGGCGCCCCGCCTGTTCTCCTCGGCCGAGGGCATGCACTACACTACCGTCGACGGCCGCAAGGTAATCGACGCCTCCGCCGGCCTTTGGTGCGTCAATGCCGGCCACGGCCGCAAGCAGATCGCCGCCGCCGTCGAGCGCCAGCTGATGACGCTGGATTTCGCACCGTCGTTCCAGATGGGCCATCCGCTGGCATTCGACTTCGCCGAGCGTCTGGCCGAGATCGCGCCGAAGGGCCTCGATCGCATCTTCTTCACCAATTCCGGCTCCGAGTCGGTCGACACCGCGCTGAAGATCGCGCTCGCCTATCATCGCGCCAACGGCCAGGCGAGCCGCACCCGCCTGATCGGCCGCGAGCGCGGCTATCACGGCGTCGGATTCGGCGGCACCTCGGTCGGCGGCATGGTCGCCAACCGCCGCGCCTTCGCCACCCTGCTGCCGGGCGTCGACCACATCCGCCACACCCACGATCTCACCCGCAACGCCTTCGCCAAGGATCAGCCCGAGCATGGCGCCGAGCTCGCCGATGATCTCGAGCGGCTGGTGGCCCTGCACGGCGCCGAGACCATTGCTGCCGTCATCGTCGAGCCGGTGCCGGGCTCGACTGCGGTGTTGCCGCCGCCGAAGGGCTATCTCCAGCGCCTGCGTGAGATCTGCGACAAGCACGGCATCCTCCTGATCTTCGACGAGGTCATCACCGGCTTCGGCCGCCTCGGCACGCCGTTCGCCGCCAATTTCTTCGGCGTCACGCCTGACATGATGACGACGGCCAAGGGCATCACCAACGGCACCATTCCCTGCGGCGCCGTGTTCGCGAGCCGCAAGGTTCACGACGGCCTGATGGTCGGCCCGGAGAACGCGATGGAGCTGTTCCACGGCTATACCTATTCGGCGCATCCGGTCGCCTGCGCCGCGGGCATCGCGACGCTCGACATCTACAAGGACGAAGGCCTGCTGACGCGCGGTGCCTCGATCTCCGAATATTGGCGCGATGCGCTGCATTCGCTGAAGGGCCTGCCCAATGTCGTCGATATCCGCAATTGCGGCCTGATGGGCGCGGTCGAGTTGTCGCCGCGTGACGGTACGGTCGGCGTGCGTGGCTATGACGTCATGGTCGACTGCTTCAATCGCGGGCTGTACTTCCGCATGAGCGGGGATAGCTTTGCGCTGTCGCCTCCGCTCATCGTCGAGAAGAGCCACATCGACGATATCGTGTCGATCCTCGGCGATGCCATCAAGCGGGTGGCCTGATAATTGCTCTCGCCGTTGCGGAGTTCCCTCTTGCAGCGGCGAGCGTGATGCCGCGGGAGTTTGACCAAGCGTGAAAGTTCTGATCCTCGGCAGCGGTGTCATCGGTGTCACCTCTGCCTACTACCTCGCGCGTGCCGGCCACGAGGTGACGGTCGTCGACCGTCAGCCCGAACCGGCGCTCGAGACCTCCTTTGCCAATGCCGGCGAGGTGTCGCCCGGCTATTCCTCGCCCTGGGCCGGTCCCGGCGTACCGGTGAAGGCGGTCAAATGGCTGCTGATGAAGCACGGCCCGCTGGTGATCCGGCCGAAGCTCGATCCCGTGATGTGGGTCTGGCTGCTCAAGATGCTGCGCAATTGCACCAGCGAACGCTACGCGATCAACAAGAGCCGGATGATCCCGATCGCGGAATATAGTCGCGATTGCCTGCGCGACCTGCGCCGCGACATCGGCATTCAATATGACGAGCGCTCGCAGGGCACGCTGCAGCTATTCCGCTACCAATCGCAGCTCGACGGCACCGGTGAGGACATCGCCGTGCTCAAGCAATACGGTGTGCCGTTCGAGGTGCTCAGCCGTGAGGGCTGCATCGCGGCCGAGCCGGCGCTGGCGGGCGTGAAGGAGAAGTTCGCGGGCGGACTGCGCTTGCCGCAGGACGAGACCGGCGATTGTCACATGTTCACGCAGGCGCTGGCCAAGCATGCCGAAGCGCTCGGCGTGCGCTTCATGTTCAACACCGGTATCGACCGCATCGTCACCGACGGCGAGCGCGTCAGCGGCGTCGTGACCAGCGCCGGAATGTTGCAGGCCGACGCTTACGTGCTCGCGCTCGGAAGCTGGTCGTCGCGGCTGGTCGCGCCGCTCGATATTTCGCTGCCGGTCTATCCCGTGAAGGGCTATTCGATCACGGTGCCGATCAAGGACGCTTCCGGCGCGCCGGAATCGACCGTGATGGACGAGAGCTACAAGGTCGCCATCACGCGCCTCGGCAATCGCATCCGCGTCGGCGGCACCGCCGAAATCTCCGGCTTCTCGAGCCAGCTCTACGAGGCGCGGCGCGCCACGCTCGATCACTCGCTGACCGATCTGTTTCCGCGCGGCGGCGATCTCTCCAAGGCAACGTTCTGGAGCGGCCTGCGCCCGATGACGCCGGACGGCCCGCCCGTGATCGGCCCGACGCAGTACGCCAACCTTCACCTCAACACCGGCCACGGCACGCTCGGCTGGACCATGTCCTGCGGCTCCGGCCGCGTGCTCGCCGACATGCTGTCGGGCAAGAAGCCGGACATTGATGTGAGTGCGCTGACGGTGGACCGGTACAAGTACCGGTTCGGTTAAGACTCTATCCTCCCGTCATTGCGAGGAGCACTTGCGACGAAGCAATCCAGAGTGTCTCCGCAGTCAGAGTCTGGATTGCTTCGCTTCGCTCGCAATGACCGCTGCCGCTACCCCGTCCCCGTCACGCAATTTACCCACAGCACCACCGCCTTGGCATCCTCGGCCGGATTTGAAAATCGGTGCGGCCGTCGGCTTGCAAACCGAAAACTGTCGCCTGTCTTCAGCGACCATGTCTCGCTGTCCACCGTCAGCATCATCTCGCCTTCGAGCACGAGGCCGGCTTCTTCGCCGTCATGGGTGTAGAGCTCGTCGCCGGTGGAGCCGCCGGGCTCCAGATGTACCAGGAACAGATTGAGCCGGTTGTCGGCGCTGGCCGGGCTCAGTAATTGCTTCGACACGCCGGTGCGCCAGAGCTTCAGTTCGGGCCGTTGCAGCCCGCGCGTGACGACCTGATCTGACGCACCGTCGGCGTTCGGGCTCGCGCCGAACAGCGCGGCGATGCCGACGCCGAGCACGTCGGCGAGCGTGGCCAGCACGCGCAGCGACGGCGACGACAGGCCGCGCTCGATCTGGCTGAGGAAGCCGATCGACAGCTCCGTGCGCGAAGCGACCGTCTCGAGCGAGAATTGCCTGATCCGCCTGAGATCGCGGATGCGGCGGCCGACCGCGACATCCATCGCCGGCTCGCCCGCTTTCGCGAAAGCGCTGGTGCTGGCCTTGGCTTTCACCTTCACCTTTATCTGCACCTTCTTCGCCGGCTTTGCGGCGGCCGGTCTGCGCATTCTCTTGCCACCGCTCACGTCAATCCGCTTCCTTCATGTGCATGAAAACCGCTTGCAACGGTCGTGAAAGTGTGACCAAATTTTCATACTGGTGAAAATAGGCCGAAACGGCTTGGCCCGCAACGTCTGCGATGACGAGATCTGCGAGCGCCGCCATCGGCCGGGCCCAAGGGGGATGCGATGAAGCGTTTTGGTCTCGCCGCGGTCGCGGCACTCGCGATTGCCGCAGCAGCGCCGGCTTCGGCGCAGCAAGTGCTGAAGGTCGGCTCGACGCCGACAGGCATTCCCTTCACCTTCCTCGACACCAAGACCAATTCCATCCAGGGCATCATGGTCGATCTCGTCACTGAAGTGGGCAAGGATGCCGGCTTCAACGTGCAGATCGAGCCGATGCAGTTCTCGGCGCTGATCCCGTCGCTGACATCGAGCAAGATCGACATCATTGCGGCCGCGATGTTCATCACGGCGCCGCGCAAGGAGGTCGTCGACTTCTCCGACCCGATCTACACCTATGGCGAAGGCCTCGTGGTCCCGAAGAGCGACACCAAGGCCTACGCCACCCAGGACGATCTGAAGGGTGAGACGGTCGGCGCCCAAGTCGGCACCGCCTTCGTCGACGCGCTGAAGAAGTCCGGCCTGTTCGCCGACGTCAAGGCCTACGACACCATTCCCGACATCCTGCGCGACGTGAACACCGGCCGCCTCAAGGCCGGTTACGCCGACTATCCGATCCTCGCCTACAATCTGAAGCAGGGCGGCTTCCCCGAGGTGCGCCTGGTCGACGGCTACAAGCCCGTCACCGTCGGCTCGGTCGGCATCGGCGTGCGCAAGGGCGAAGCCGCGCTGCTCGGCAAGATCAATGCCTCCCTCGCCAAGCTGAAGGCCAACGGCACCATCGACAAGATCCTCGATAAATGGGGTCTGAAGGCACAGGGTTGATCGCCAGCGGCCAATCGATGAAAGCTGATCGATGAAAGGCTTCTGGCACGACGCGGCCGAATTCTTTCCGATCCTGATGAGCGGCGTCGTGCTGACGATCGTCGTCACCATCGGCTCGCTGCTGCTCTCGACGGTGCTTGGCCTCGTCTGGGCGATGATGCGGGTCTCCGGCATCCGCGTCCTGTCGCTGCTCAGCGCCAGCCTGATCAACGTGATCCGCGGCATTCCGATCATCGTGCTGTTGTTCTACCTCTACTTCGTGATGCCTGATCTCGGCGTCACGCTCAGCGCGTTGCAGGCCGCGATCCTCGGGCTCGGCATCGCCTACTCGGCCTATCAGGCGGAAAATTTCCGCGCCGGCATCGAGGCCATCGACAAGGGGCAGATCGAGGCGGCGCAATCGATCGGCATGGGCTGGTGGCTGACCATGCGCCGGGTCGTGCTGCCGCAGGCGGTGCGCATCGTGCTGCCGCCCTACGGCAACGTCATGATCATGATGCTGAAGGATTCCTCGCAGGCCTCGACCATCACGGTCGCCGAGCTCGCCCTTCAGGGCAAGCTGATCGCGTCCTCGACCTTCAAGAACACCAACGTGTTTACGATGGTTGCGCTGATGTATCTCACCATGAGCATTCCGCTGATCCTGCTGGTCCGTCACTTCGAGAAGCGGGCCGGCAAGAAATGATCGAGCTGACCGACGTCCACAAGAGCTTTGGCGAGAACGAGGTGCTCAAGGGCATCACGGCGTCCGTCCAGAAGGGCGAGGTGGTCTGCATCGTCGGCCCCTCCGGCTCCGGCAAGTCCACCATCTTGCGCTGTATCAACGGTCTCGAAAGCTACGACCGCGGCGAGATCAGCGTCGAGGGATTGAAGGTCGACCGCGACGCGCCGTCGATCGTGCAAGTCCGCACCCAGGTCTCGATGGTGTTCCAGCGCTTCAACCTGTTTCCGCACCGGACCGTGCTGGAGAACGTGGTCGAAGGTCCGCTCTATGTGAAGAAGGAGCCGCGCGCTGCCGCATTCGAGCGTGGCCGCGCGCTGCTCGCCCAGGTGGGCCTTGCCGAGAAAGCCAACGAACATCCGCCGCAGCTCTCCGGCGGCCAGCAGCAACGCGTCGCGATCGCGCGGGCGCTGGCGATGCAGCCCAAGGCCATCCTGTTCGACGAACCGACCTCGGCGCTCGATCCTGAATTGGTCGGCGACGTTCTCGGCGTGATGCGCAAGCTCGCCGACGACGGCATGACCATGGTCGTCGTCACCCACGAGATGGGCTTTGCCCGCGACGTCGCCGACCGCGTGCTGTTCATCGACGGCGGCGTCATCGTCGAGCAGGGACCGGCGAAATCGGTGCTCAACCAACCGCAGCATGCGCGGACGCAGGATTTTCTGCGCCGCGTGCTGCATCCGCTCTGATCGGCCTTCGCCATGACCACGCGCCTGCCTCTGCCGCCGTCTCTCTATGCCGACACCGCCGTTGCGCCGGTGGCTACGCCGCCGCTCGAAATCGACAAGAGGGTCTCGGTCGCCATTATCGGCGGCGGCTACACCGGCCTGTCCACCGCGTTGCATCTGGCGGAGCAGGGTGTCGAGGCACTGGTGCTGGAGGCGCAGGAGCCGGGCTGGGGCGCATCCGGCAACAATGGCGGTCACACCAATCCGGGACTGAAGCACGACCCCGATCAGATCGAGGCGGATTTCGGCGTCGAACTCGGCCGCCGCATGATCGACTTCTCCTACGGCACGACGAATTTCACCCACGATTTGATCCGCCGCTACCAGATCCCGTGCGAAGCGCGGCAGAACGGTACGCTGCGCGCGGCCTATAACGAGGCCAGCGCCGCCGCGATCGAGACAACCGCGCGGCAATGCATCGCCCGTGGCATGCCGGTGTCGTACCTCAATCGCGAGCAATTGCGCGAGATGACCGGCACGGATCGCTACATCGGCGCCATGTTCGATACCCGCGGCGGCGACCTGCATCCCCTGAGCTATGCCCGCGGCCTCTCGCGCGCCGCGATTTCCGCAGGCGCGAAAATCCATGGCGAAACACCGGCACTATCGTTGCGCCGGGAAGGCAGCCGCTGGCGCATCGAGACGCCGCGCGCGCTGGTGCATGCCGACAAGGTGCTGCTCGCGACCAACGGTTTTACCGACGATCTCTGGCCGGCGCTTCGCCGCACCATCGTGCCGGTGTTTTCCTCGATCGCGGCCACGGCCCCGCTGTCTGACGACGTGGCCCGTTCGATCATGCCGACGCGTCCCGTCCTTTACGAGAGCGGCCACATCACCGTCTATTACCGCATCGATCAGCAGAACCGCCTCTTGATGGGCGGCCGCGGGCCGATGCGCTGGATCAGTTCGCCGCGCGACGTCGCCTATCTCATGCGATACGCCGAGCGGCTATGGCCGCAGCTCAAGGGCGTTGCCTGGACCCATGGCTGGAACAGCCGGCTCGCCATCACCGCGGATCATTACCCGCATGTGCACGAGCCCGCGGACAACATCCTGATCTCGCTCGGCTGCAATGGCCGCGGCGTCGCGCTCTCGACCGCGATGGGCGCGCAGCTGGCGCGGCGTCTGATCGGCGGCGCCAAGGCCGAGATCGACATGCCCGTCACCGGCATCAAGCCGATCCCGATGCATGCCTTCTGGCCGGTCGGCGTGACGACGGCAGTGATCGCTGGTCGCGTGCGCGACCGGCTGGGGATCTAGGCTCAGCCCTCCGCCACCGCGTCGGCCCAGGGCTGGAAGATCTCGACCGCGCCGGAATTGGTGTCGCCGTCGCGCATCACGACGCTCGGGCAGGCGAACTTCTGCGGCAAGGACTGCACCCGTGCTTCCTCATAGTCGAATCGCGCCGCGAGCGTCTCACGTGTGTCCGCCGGCAACCTGGTATCGCCGATCACGATCGCGCCTTCGCTGGCGTCGATGCGCGGTTGGTGGATCGCGGCATCGAGATCCATGCCGAAATCCATCGCAAACGACACGATCTGCATCACCGACGGCAGGATGCGGCGACCGCCGGAGGCGCCGACCGCGAGCCGTCTGCCGTCCTTGGCCTCGGCGATGACAGGCGTGTAGTTGGTGAGACAGCGCTTGCCTGGGGCGAGCGAGTTGGTGGTGCCCGGCATCGGGTCGAACCACATGATGCCGTTGTTCATGGCGATGCCGGTGTGCGGCGTGACGTATTTCGAGCCGAAGGACGACAGCAGCGTCTGCGTCACCGCCGCGATGTTGCCGTGGCGGTCGACCACGGAGAAGTGCGTGGTGCAGGAGGGCGCCAGATAGTCCGCGCCGAGCGAGCGCTTGCCGTCGGCATCCCCCATATCCTTGAGCCGCTCGCGATAAGCCGATTGCAGCGCGGCGGCATATTCGGCGTAGGTGGTTGCATCGGGCGCGCTTCCCGGCTTCAGGTTCTGCTGCAACAGGCGCAGCGCATGCGCCATGGTCGGTCCGGCCGTCAGCTCCGGCGTCGCAAACACCTTGCCGCCGCGATAGGGGATCGCCAGCGGATCGCGCAGATGGGCTCGGAACGCGGCGAGGTCCTCCACCGATAGCGCGCCGCCGTCAGCCTTGATGTCGGACGCGATGCTTCTGGCGAGGTCGCCCTGATAGAAATCGCGCGGACCGGCGTCGGCGAGGTGCGCCAGTGTCACCTTCAGCGCGTCCAGCGGCAGCCGCGTCTCGGACTTGATGCCCCATGGCGCGCTCGGCGGCAGGCCATCCTTCAGGAACGTGGCCGCGCTTCCCGGATAGCGCCGAAGATCGGCCGCCGATGCCGCGATCGTCAGCGTGGTCCACCAGTCGACCAGCAGGCCTTCACCGGCGAGGGCGACGGCCGGCGCGACAAGATCTTTCCACGGCAGCCTGGCGTGGCAGCGATGCGCCTCCTCCATGCCGGCGACGACTCCGGGCACGGCGATCGAGCCGGGGCCGTGGATATTGCGGTCGTCCTTGACCCGCTGCCAGGGAAACAGGTCGGAAGCCGCACCTTCGCCGCTGAGCGGATAGTCTGCGGTGCGCAGGCTTTGCGGCGCGCACATGCCGTAGTCGATCACCTCATAGCGATTTTCCGCGGCACGGTAGAGCACCATCGCGCCGCCGCCGCCCATGCCGCTGTTCCAGGGCTCCAGCACGTTGAGCGCGAAGGTGGTGGCGACGATCGCATCCACGCAGTCGCCGCCCGCTGCCAGCACTTGCGCCCCCACTTCGGCCGCCCGCCGCGATTGTGCGGCGACGATGCCGCCTTTGGATGTGATGGCGGGCTTGCGGACGGTTTGGGCGTGGCTGAACTGGTGCGGCATGATGATGTCTGTGTGCTGTCTTCGGTTTGGCTTCGTTGCGCTGAGTTCCGCATTCGGCGGAACGCGCGAAGAATGGCACATCGCCCCCACCGAGAACATCGAAAGGGCGGCGTGGCATGGCTGGTGTGAAACAGGCGGGGGAGGCGCAGTCGGCAAGACGTAGATGCCAAGACGAGAATGCCCGGGACATAGGCGAGCGGAAGCGACGCCGTCCTTCGGACGGCTATGCCCGGGCATGACGCATTGAGAAACCGATCAGTGGGAAGCAGGAGCCGCAGGGCTCAGCGCGCGCGATCCAGCCGGCTGGCCTGATACTTGGCGTGCCATTTCGGGCCAGGCCCGCGCATGTAGTGAAGCTCGGGGCGGTAGGGATTGCCCGCGACCCGCATCAGCGTCTGCCATTTGCTGGCGACGAAGTTCAGGGGCTGGCGGAGCAGGGTCAGGGACGCGAGCAACATGGCATCGCCTCAGTGCGGCTTGCCGAGCATGGCAGTGAAGGGGAGATCGAAGATCTCCTCGCCGTCGGAGCCGCTGACATGGATCACCCAGTCGCGCCAATCCTCAGCGCCGGGCGTCAGGATCATCGCGTTCATGATCTGGGCGGCACGGTCGCGCGCCTCGGTCAGGTTGGTCACGGCTGTGCCGCTGCGATCGATCAGCGTGCCGTCCAAGTTGGAGCAGTGAAAATAGACCTGGACCATATGCGTCTCCTATTGGGAGCGATTGGGACGGCAAACCGATACCATTCCAAGCCTTCGCGAAACATTCGGGTCGAGCCCGGTAAGGGAATCTACGGAGATTGGTCGGCGCCAAGCCCCCTGCCGGTTTGATCACAAGGGGGTGTTGATCAACTGGACGGCATTCCCACGGCATGGAACAACCCTGGACGGAAAGTCCGGGAGGCGCCGTGAACCACCTCACATTCTGGCGTGAAAGCCGAAGCCTGCGCGCATGCGCGGGCGCCTTGGTGGTCCTCCTGACCCTCACCTCGGTAGGCTCATCAGAACCGGTCCGCAAGAGCGGCTATGCGATCGGCACGGAGACCTGTGGCAGTGTCGATCTGGCTTTTCCAAAAATCCAGATCGACATGAAGGCGGGATTTTGCGCCGGCCTCGTCGCCAGCGAGGAGGATCGGCTGAAATTCCCGCGCTCGATCATCCAGGTGCCCGGTCGTGACCTGTTCGTGGTCGCCGACATGGCGGGCTGGGGCCATACCGATGGTCGGCTGCTGTTGCTCGACCCGCGCGCTCCCCAGGGACAGCGGTTCAAGGAGCTGCTGACTGCAATCGAGTATCCGTTCGGCCTGGTGATCGGCCCGGACAAGAAGCTCTATGCCTCGAGCGCGGAGACGATATTCCGGTTCGATCCGCTCGCCGACAATCCGCGCGACACGGTCGAGGCCATCGTCCGTCACATGCCCGGCCGCCGGATCACATTGCCCGACGGCACCAGGCTCGACGAGAGCGCGCATCCACTCAAGCAGTTTGTCTTTGATAAGAACGGCCGGCTGTTCGTCAATGTCGGCTCGCACAGCGACGACTGCATCACGCCGGCGCCGATCACGAGATCTTGCGCGGCGGCCGAGGGCGCTTCCGCGATGGCATCGATCTGGCTGTTCACGCCGCCACCGGGCGGTATCTTTCCGGCGTTGAAGCCTGGCGAGACCGACCCGCCGCACAGCGTCTATGCGCGCGGCCTGCGCAACTCGATGGCGCTGGCACTGCATCCGAGCTTCCCCGATGCGGGTTATGCCTTCCTGCAAGGCGAGAACGGCCGCGACCTGCCCGACATTTTCAAGCCGAACGAGGAGATCAACGCGATCGAGCCGGGCAGGCATTACGGCTGGCCTTATTGCTACGATCTGTCGACGCCCAGTCCCGAATTCAGGATCGTGTTGCAGTCGGGGGTCTACAAAGCGCTGTGCACCGCCAACGCTCTCTACAAGGCGCCGTTCTCGCTGCTTCCACCGCACGGCGCGCCGCTCGCGATGCTCTATTATCACGGGGCGAAATTTCCGGAGCTCGAAGGCAAGCTGCTGGTTGGCCTGCATGGCTATCGCCCGACCGGCAGCCGCGTCATCGTCTATGACGTCGACGACCACGGCTTCCCGAAGCCCGTCCCGGCGCCGGTGTCTTATCATGTCAGCTGCGCGGCCGATCCGACCCACAGCTTTCAGACCGAGGGCGGCGGCGTCGCCGCCGCGCCGTTCGAGGAACTGATCGCAGGCTGGCACCGCGTCAACGGCGCCCGGCCGCAAGGCGCCCCGGTCGGCATGACGGTCGCGGAGGACGGCGCCATCTGGCTGGTCGAGGACAAGAACCAGACCGTGATCCGGATCGACCGCGCCGCGGGCGATGCGCCGCCGCCGTTGCCCTGCGACATGCGGAGCCAGGCGCTGATCGATCAACTGGCGGTCTTCGTGGCCAGGGACGCGCCGAACAGCGTCCGGCTCACCAATTTGCGCAAGGGCCTCGTCGAAAAGCATTGCGTCGGCTGTCACTCGGATTTCGGCCTGAAGCCGGGCCAATCTGACGCTCAGAAGGACGCGACGGTGCTTCGCTTCATGCTGGCGCAGGATGGCTGGATCTATCCTGGTGATCCCGACTCCGGCAAGTTGCGCACGCGGCTTCGCGGGTTAGGCGCGGAGAAGCTGATGCCGCCGGGTGGCGAAGGCCTGCCGAAGGCCGAGCCTGGTTACACGCGCCTGCTCGAGACGGCGGATCTGCTGGTGTCAAAAATGGTTCCAGGCCTCCGGATGCGGATCAGGTCCGGCCCGCCGCAGCGCAAGTTCTTTGGCAAAACCAACAAGGAATGCGGCGAAATACCGGCCGCCAAGGTCGTCGTCGTGACACAAAGGAACGCTGTAGACAAACCCGGCTTCAGCCGCTTCTTCCGGCCGGCCGATCCCTATCTGAATGGCGAGTGCAGCGACGGCGATGGCTATTACATCCGGCAGGAATTTCTGGTGCCTGTGCAGTAGCGTTGTTTTTGTCCTTGCGACGGCGCCGGCCCGAGCAGAAACAAAGCTGTTCGAAAGCGTGCAGGTGACGCCATCAGGCGAATACACCTTCGGAATCGAAGGGCCGGCCGCCGATCTCGACGGCAATCTCTTCGTCGTCAATTTCGGCAAGCCCGGCACCATCGGCAAGCTGCCTGTCGGCGGCGCGGCGTCCGAGTCGTTCACGGCTTTGCCCGAGGGCAGCGTCGGCAATGCCATCCGCTTCGCGCGCGACGGCACCATGTTCATCGCCGACTACAAGAAGCACAACATCTTCGCGATCCCGAAGGGATCGACCGAGCCCGCCATCTGGTTTCACTCCGACGAGATGAACCAGCCCAACGACATCACCATCGCCCGCGACGGCGCGATCTACGCGAGCGATCCGAACTGGAAAGGTCGCGAAGGCCACATCTGGCGCATCGCGAAGGGAACCGACGGAACGGTGCAGGGACAGCTCATGTCGGCGCCGCGCGCGATGGGCACGACCAACGGCATCGATCTCAGCCCTGATGACAAGACGCTCTATGTCGGGGAATCCAGTAGTGGCCAGATCTGGTCCTACACAATCGGCGGCAACGAGCTCACCAGTCCAAAACTCGTCAAGGCGTTTCAGCCCGACACCGTCGACGGCCTGCGCACCGATGTCGCTGGCCGCCTCTACGTCGCGCGCATCCTCAAGGGCACGATCACGTTGATGAAGGCCAATGGCGCGGTCGAGCGGGAGATCGCGCTGCGGGCGAAGGAGCCGACCAATCTTGCCTTCGGCGGCAGCGACGGCAAGACGATCTTCGTCACCCAGCGTCAGGGCGGCTTCGTCGAGGCTTTCCGCACCGACCAGGAGGGCCGCGAGCACTGCCTTCAGCGCGGGCGCTGCTGAGCTTCACGAGCGATCTGCTTGCGGCGCAGGGCGGTGCGACAGGGGCGGCATTCTTCTTGCTTGCATCTCTCCGCCGCGGGGATTTAGACATCTGTGGCACTAGAGCGTTTTCGAGCGAAGTGGATACCGGTTCGCGTCAAGAAAACGCGTCAAAATAAGAGCCCTGAGCGACCACGGAGTGTTCGAGTGAAAGCCGTCCATACCGAGCTGCATCGCAGCCACGATCCGCAATTCTTCCTGGTTCGCGGTGTCGTCAAGCGTACCACCGAGCAGCCCGAGCGTGCCGACCGCCTGCTCAAAGGGCTCAAGGACGGCAAGCATCAACTGGTCGAGCCGACCACGTTCGGGCCGGGGCCGCGTGCGCGCATCCACAGTCCGGAATATTTGTCGTTCCTGAGCGAGGCCTGGGAGGCCTGGACCGCGCTCGGCGATTCCGGCCCGGAGATGATCGGCAATATCCATCCGGTGCGCCATGCCGCGACTTATCCCACCCATATCACCGGCAAGCTCGGCTGGCACACCGCCGATACCGCGGCGCCGATCGGCCCCGGCACCTGGGCCGCGGCCTGCGCCGCGACCGACGTCGCGGTCACCGCGGCACAGATGGTGATGGACGGCGAGGATGCGACCTATGCGCTTTGCCGGCCGCCCGGCCATCACGCCTATCGCGACATGGCCGGCGGCTTCTGCTTCCTCAACAACAGCGCGATCGCGGCTGCGCATCTGCGGCAGAGGCACGAGCGTGTCGTGATCCTCGACGTCGACGTCCATCACGGCAACGGCACGCAAGGAATCTTCTATGCGCGGCCCGACGTCTACACGGTCTCGATCCATGCCGATCCCGTCGCCTATTATCCTTACGTGTGGGGCTACGCGCATGAGCGCGGCGAAGGTCCCGGCCTCGGCGCCAACCTCAACATTCCTCTGGCGATCGGCACCGGCGATGACGGTTACATCCAGGCAATGAACGTCGCACGCAAGGCGATCGAATCCTTTGCGCCCGGTGCCCTCGTCATCGCACTCGGCCTCGACGCCTCCGAGCACGATCCGCTGAAGGGTCTCGCCGTCACCACGCCCGGCTTCCGCCGCATCGGACAGGCCATCGCGAAGATTGGCCTGCCGACCGTGTTCGTGCAGGAGGGCGGCTATCTCTCGGATATCCTCGGCGCGAACCTGACCTCGGTGCTGGCCGGATTCGAAGAGGCGCGGTGATGCTCGCTGAGTAGCCCATCATTCTCCGTCATTGCGAGCGTAGCGAAGCAATCCAGAATCTTTCCGCGGAGGGACTCTGGATTGCTTCGCTACGCTCGCAATGACGATGTGAATGGTTAGATCGACTTCATCAACAACTCAAAACATCCCGCTTGCCGCGAGCGCCTTGCAGACGTGCTGCATCTCGGTCTCGTCCGCGACCATGTCGAGCATGATCGTGGTCAGCCCCTTCGCGGCAAACTCCTTCAGCTTCGCGCCGATCTCCGCGTAGCTGCCGACGAGGTAGGGGCAGTCGGCCTGGAAGGTCAGGAACGGCAGCAGCCAATAGCCATTGTCCGCGAGTTCGCCGCTCTGGCCCTCGTAGAGGCGCCGTTTCCACACGGAATCGCTGTTCTCCACCGTGAGCACGAGCAGCTCGCGATCGTCGGCATTATCGCGGAAACGCGCCTTTGCCGCTTGCCGTGCCTCCTCGCGTCCCTCGCGGGCGAAAATTCCAAAATTCACGCCTGATACATCGAGGCCGAGATCGAGATCGGGCGGCAGCATCTGCATCTTGATGCAGCCGGTCTCCTTTGCGACGCGCTGTGCCGGCTCGGACTGGCCTGCGACCAGAAATTCCGGCATCAGCTCCGGCGGCAGGCGCGGCCGCAGTTGCAGGTTGCTCGCGCGGTAGAACCGGCCCTCGAAAGTCGCCGGCCGCGGGCTTGCCAGCAGCTGGCGCATCAGCGCAACGAATTCGCCGAGCCGGACATAACGATCGGCATGCGACTGCTCGTCGCCGAGCCCCTGCAGATCGCTGACCGCCGTCCCCGTGATCATGTTGAGATAGACCTTGCGGCCGTGGAGCTGCGCAAAGGACGAGACGAATTTTGCCGCCGTGAACGGGTGCATGTAGACGGGATTGACGGCGATCAGCGGCGAGGATCGGGTCGTCTCGCCGATGATGTGCTGGGCCATCGCCCAAGGCTCGACGAACACGTCGTTGCCTTCGAACAGCAGGATGCCTTCGAAGCCGTTGCGGTCGGCGAACTGCGCCACTCGCATCAGCTCGCCGGCATATTTCTTAGGGTCGCGGTTGCGCGAAATCGCGGGAAAGACGCGCAGCCGCGGCAGTGTCATTCAGCCGCCTCCTGCAGCGGCCATGCATTGCGGGTGATGGGAAGGCCGCCGGTGGCGCGGGAGCCGTCGGCGATCGCGAGACGATGCGAGGGCGACGGCGAGATCAGCTGGAATCGCCAGCCTTCCGGATCGTCGGCGATATCGGGCTTGAAGCTGATCTCGATGGCCTCGCGCGATACCTGCATCGCGAAGGCGTCGAGCGGTAAATTGAGGCCGAAACCCCTGGCCTTCAGATAGGCCTCCTTCAGCGTCCAGTAGTCGAAGAAGCGCTCGGTCGCAGCGGGCTCCGGCAGTCCGCGCAGCGTTTCGACCTCTTCCGGCGCGAAGAACCGAAGCGCGGTCGACAGTGGCGCCACCCGACGCGACACGGTCTCGACGTCGACGCCGACGGTCTCATGCCCCGATACGACGCAGGCGACGCAGCCGTCGGCGTGCGACAGGCTGAAATGCAGCGTGCTCGAGGTCTTGGGCGATGCGACAAACGGCCGCCCGTAACGCCCGGCCGCAAATGACCAGTCGGTGGGGGCGACATCAGGTGCGACGTGCGAGAGCGCGAGGCGCAACATCGCGTGCGCGAAAATATATTGCCGCTGGTGCCGCTCGAACATGAAGCGGTCGGCTCGTACCCGTTCGTCGACCGAGAGCAAGCGCCGGCACGCATCAACCCCATCCGGCGCGTCAAAAGTCTCGATCAGTCCGACAAACAGTTCAATTCTGTCGTCTGCCATCAATTGGGCCCATGGCGTCAGGCCGGGGCCAAATCCCCTGCCATGACGGAAGAATCAACTGAGCAAGAATCAAGTGAGCGGACCGCTTCTAGCGGTCCACTCGGGCGAATCCTTGTCGATTGCTGGCCGGTTTACGGGCGCAAGCTTGTGCGAGACCCCAACTCGCCACGCGAGCGGCCAAATCTGAAAACTGAAGCCCGAAAACTGAAGCCTGAAGATTCGTGCGGCGTCCCGGCCGACGAGTCTTACGTCTTCTTCTTCTTGGACTTCTTGGAGCCGCCCAGCATCGAAATACTGGCGTCGACGTCCTTCAGCGCGGACTGCAGCTTCTTCTTCTCGGCGCCGAGCAACTTCTGCAGGGCCTTGCGGTCCTTGTCGCTCAGGGAGGTGCCTTTGGTAAATTTGATGAAACCCATAACGAACTCCCCGGTTGAAAATAATCGCCCAAATCAAAACGCGAGAATAATCTTGCGCGATGGCGCCAAATAATCAAGATGCAACTTGGTCATTCACAGCTTTGACGAGTGACCCCGTATTCGCCCGTGCCCTGCGGTCGGTCATGCCGCCCTGCGATTGAGCAGCCGGCCGAGTGGCGCATTGGGTTGGACGAGAGCAGCCCCGAGCAGCGCGACGAGATCCTCCATCCACTGGCCGACCGTAGCGCCGTCGAGCAGCTCGCTCTTGTAATTGCATGAACCGGTGATTCCCGTCGGCCGCTCCTTGAGCATCAGCGACAGCCAGGTCTGGTCGATCGGCAGCACCGGCTGGCCTTCGCGGGCGATGTTGCCGATCGATCCTGTCGTGAGATCAGGCAGATCGAGCGGTTGGCGCAGCGGATTTTGCAGGGTGAAATAGACCTGGAGCAGCGAGGCTGGATTGACCCCCTCCTGCTCCAGATGGTCGGCCAGGATGTTGAACGGCAGCTCCTGGCGCGCATGCGCGTCAAGCACGCTCTGGCGGACCAGGGCCACGGCCTGCGCGAACGACAGCTCCGGCGTGATTTTGGTGCGAACGATCACCGTGTTCTCGAACGGGCCGACGATCCGGTCGGTGTCCGGCTGGGCGCGATTGGCCATGGCAGTGGCGATCGAGATGTCGTGGCGGCCGGTCCGCGCCAGCAGCAGGGCTTTCAGGCCGGTTAGCAGACACATGAACAGCGTACAATTGTGCTGGCCGGCGAAGGCTGCGAGCCGGCCGATCAGCTCACGCTCGAGACTGACCGGATGGTGCCCTCTGGACGGGCCTGGGCTTGATTCGCCCTCGAAGAGGGGAGCCGCCCCGCGCAAATTCTCCGTCCATTCAGCCGCCTGACGGCGGGCGGCATCAGTGCCGCACCACCAGCGCTGCCAGCGCGCCACGTCCGAAAAGGCCGGCGGCTGTTTCGGCAGCGGCACCGACGGATAGCCAGCCAGTGTCGCATAGCGGTTGGACAATTCCTCGAACAGCACGCCGATCGACCAGCCGTCGACGACCGCGTGGTGCAGCGTCAGCAGCAACACGTGATCGTCATCGTGGAGCCGCAACAGCCGGGCGCGCAGCAGCGGCGCGCGCGTGGTGTCGATCGGGACATAGGTCTCCTGTTCGATCAGGAGATTGATCTTGCGGAGCTCCAGCGCCTTGCGCCGCTTGTTGTTGTGGGGCTGACCGTCGCCGATCGTCTCGACAGTCAGGACACGGCCGAGGGCACCGGGCGCGGCGATGCGGCTGACGGGCTCCCCGCCGCTCCAGCCGAAATGGGTCCGCAGCGATTCGTGCCGGCGCACGATCTCGTCGATCGCCTGCGCCAGAGCGACCAGATTCAGCGGCCCCTGAAGACGGAAGGCGAAAGGCAGGTTGAACAGCGGCAAACCCGAAAGATTCTGCTCGATCCGCAGCATCTGGTCCTGCGCGATCGAGAGCGTGGGAGGGCTGCCTTCGGCCAGGCTCGCTCCAACCAGCCTTGCTAAACTTGCGGCCGGCTTGCGCGGCTTTGCCGCCACGGCCTCGTCGACCCGCCGGGCAAGCTCGTCGATCGTCGGTGCCTCGAAGATGGTCTTGATCGGCAGCGACACGCCAAGCGCCCGGGCGACGCGCGCCATGACTTGGCCCGCCAGCAGCGAATGACCGCCGAGGTCGAAGAAATTGTCGGTCACGCCGAGGCTCTCGACCTTCAGCAGGTCGATCCAGATGTCGGACAGCACCTTTTCGGTGAAGCGCCGCGCCGGCACAGTCGCATCCGGTCCGGAGCTTTCCTGCTGCGCCGGCGCCAGCAGCGCGCTCCGGTCGATTTTGCCATGGGCATTGAGCGGCACCTGATCCAGGAACAGGAACGCGGACGGGATGGCATGGCCCGGCAGCCGGCTCTTCAGGAAGTCGCGCAGCTCGCTGGCGCTGCTCCGGCTGCCGGATCTCGCGACGATGTGGGCAATCAGCCTGACATCGCCGCTCGCTTCGCGACGCGGTTCGACGATGCCGGCGCGCACATCCGGATGGTCGGCAAGCGCGTTCTCGATCTCCTTGAGCTCGATTCGGTAGCCGCGGACCTTGACTTGATGGTCGGCGCGACCGAGGCATTCGATTGTGCCGTCGGCACGGCGGCGGGCGAGGTCGCCGGTCCGGTACAGCCGGCTGCTTGCTTTGCGCGAGAACGGATCGGGCAGGAAGCGCTGCCGGTTCTGCGCGGGATCGTTGACATAGCCGCGGCCGACACCGGCGCCGCCGATGCAGAGCTCGCCGGTCACGCCGACCGGCTGCGGCTGCAGGCTTGCGTCGAGCACGTAGAACTGGGTGTTCGGCAGCGGCGCGCCGACCGGGACGTTGCCCGTCGTGGTCGCCGGTGCCCTGGTCAGGCGATGCAGCGAGACGTCGTCGGAACATTCCGACGCACCATAGGCGTTGATCAGCGGCACTTTCGGGCAGCGCGCGAACCAGGCGTTGCAGAGATCGACCGGCAGTGGCTCGCCCGTCGAGATCAGAAGGCGCAGCCTCGCAAAGCCGCCTCGGACCGGTGCCTCGTCCATGCGATCGAGGATCACGCGCAGCAGCGACGGGACGATCTCAAGCACCGTGATGCCCTCGCGCTCGATCTCGCGCGCGAGCAAAATCGGGTCCTGCACGATCGCGGTACCGCAGACATGGACGCGCGCGCCGACCATGGGCCCTGCGAGGAACTGCCATAGCGAGATGACAAAACTCTGCGGCGCGGTCTGCGCGATCACATCCCGGGACGAGAGGTTCAGCTCGGAGATGAGCGAGGCGAGATGGTTCGAAAGCCCTCGCTGCTCGATCATGACGCCCTTGGGCGCGCCGGAGGACCCGGAAGTGTAAATAAGATAGGCAAGGCTCGAAGCCGCGCGGCGCGCCGCGCGGGCCGGATTGGTCGACGCTGGCGCGATCGCATCCTCGAGCCCGGCCATTGGAATGCGCTCGACCAGCGGTTCGAGCAGCGCCTCCGCCATGGACGACTGCGCCCGTCCGGTCAGCAGCATGCGGGCGCCGCTCGATCCGAGGATGGTTGCGAGCCGTGCCGGCGGCTGGTCGGGATCGAGATTGAGGAAGGCAGCGCCCACGCATTGCACGGCGATCATCGCCGCCAGCAGGTCGGGTCCGCGCTCCGCAAGCAAGGCGACCACGGCCTCGGCGCCGACGCCTTCGAGGATGAGCCAGCGCGCGGCCGCCTGGCTGCGGCGCGCCAGCTCGCGGTAGCTCAAGGATGTGCGGCCGTCCGACACGGCGATCGCGTTCGGCGCCTTCTTGACCTGGCGGTCGAAGCGTTCGCTCGGATTGCCGCGCGTGGTAAAATTGGCCGGCACGCCCCGGCCCTGTGACAGCAGCTGCCGGCGTTCGGTCTCGGTCAGAAGTGCCAAGTGAGAGATGCGCTGCTCGGGATCGGCGATGACGGATTTGAGCAGGGTTTTCAACTGAGCGGCTATGCCCTCGATCGTCGCCGCGTCGAACAGATCGGTGGCGTATTCGAAGAAGCCGGTGAAACGGCCGTCGGCCTCGACCAGTTCGAGCGTGATGTCGAATCGCGCCACTTTTGGATCGATCTCGATCCGCCGCGTCGACAGACCGGAGAAAGATGCCGCCTCGATCGAGGCATTCTGGAGGATGAACATGATTCGGAACAGCGGATTGCCGTCGGTCCTTCGCGCGATCTGAAGCGCGCGCAGGACCTCTTCGATCGGGAGGTCCTGGTTGCGATAGGCATCGAGCGTGACCTGCCGTACCCGGCGCAACATGTCGCCGAAGCTCGGATCGCCGCCAAAATCATTGCGCAGGATCAGGGTGTTGGCGAACAATCCGATCAGGCGCTCGCTCTCGATCTGGTTGCGGTTGGCGATCAGCGATCCGGTCGCGACATCCTCGTGTCCGGTGTGGCGGAACAGCAGGCACTGGAACACTGCGAGCAAGGTCATGAAGGGCGTGACGCCCTGGTTCTGGCTCAGCGCACGCAGGTCGGCCGACAGGGTTTTGGAGAATTCGAGATAGTGACGGGCACCGTGGCCGCTCCAGACCTCCGGCCTTGGTCGGTCGGTCCGCAGCGGCAGTGTGGTGACGCCGTCGAGCTGCGTCCGCCAGTAATCGAGCTGCTCCTTGGCGGCCGGCGTCTGCGCCCAGCTCTGCTGCCAGAGCGCAAAGTCGCGGTACTGGAAGGCTGGCGAAGGCAGTGCCGCCACCTCGTTGTTGCGCGCTGCCGAATAATGGGCGGCGAGTTCTTCCCAGAACAGCCGCTGCGACCAGCCGTCGGTGACGAGATGATGGACGTTGACCACGAGCGCGTGGCTGCTCTTGTCGAACGAGAGCAACGTGACCTTCAGCGGCGCCTCGTGCGCGAGGTCGAACGGATGTTGCGCGAGCCGGAGCGCTTCGCGCCTGACCACAGCGGCCCGCTTGTCCGCAGGGCAGGCCTTGAGCTTGATCCGCTCGAACTGCGGCGGCGATTGCAGCACAAGCTGCACCGGCTCGCCCTCACGTTCGACGATGACCGACCGCAACGCCTCATGGCGCGCCGACACCGCAGCGAGGCCAGTAAAAAGTGCGGGGACATCGAGCCCACCCTTGAGGAGCGCGACTTCGACGACGTTGTAATTGTAGCGCGTGGGGTCCAGTCGCGAGAGCACGTACATCCGCTGCTGCTGGAACGACAGCGGCGCGTCTGCTTTCATGGCCTGGCGCCAGGCCGGCAACATCGTTTCGCGATGAATTGCGGCGGTCTCGATCCGGGCCGCAAGCGCGGCGGCCGTGGCGCAATCAAAAACGTCCTCGAACGAGAAATCGACGTTGAAGCGTTCGCGCAGGCGCGAGCGCATCTGCGTCACCGCGAGCGAGTCGGCGCCGAGCGCGAAGACGTCCTGATCGCTCCCGACCTGCGGCAGCTCCAGCAAATCGGCCCAGATCCCGGCGAGCTCAGTCTCCAGTGCGTTGCGCGGCAGACGCGCCTCCTCCTCGCCGCCGCCAATCGTTGCGATCAGCTCGGCCAGCGCATTGCGCTTGACCTTGCCGCTGGCGCCTTTCGGCAGCGTCGCCACGCTGCGGATCAGGCTCGGCACCTTGTAGGCCGCGAGCCGTTTCCGGGCGAACTGGCGCAACTGGTCCGAGGTCGCCTCGGAATTCGGCCGCAGCACCACGATTGCGGCGACGTTCTCGCCGAGCTTCGGGTGCGGGACGGCAAACACGCCGGCCTCCAGCACCGCCGGATGGCTGAGCAGAACCTCTTCCACCTCCAGCGGCGAGATCTTCTGTCCGCCGCGGTTGATGACGTCCTTGATACGGCCGACGATGAAGAGATAGCCGTCGGCGTCGAGATAGCCGAGATCGCCGGTCCGGAACCAGCCGTTGCGGAAGGCAGCCTGCGTCGCCGCCTCGTCATTGTAGTAGCCGCGGCTCATGTTCGGTCCGCGCAGCATGATCTCGCCGTGCTCGCCGCTGGCGAGCGCGCGGCCCGTCTCGTCCATGATGGCGATCTCCGGGCCCGCGGCGCGGCCGACCGATCCGACCTTGCGCAGCTCGAACGGGTTGGCCGCGATCTGCGAGGCCGCCTCCGTCATGCCGTAGGTTTCGAGCACGGGAACGCCGAACGTCGCCTCCAGCCCGTCGAGGATCGCAGGCGCAAGCGAGGCCGAGGCGGAGCGGATCACGCGCAGCGACGACGATCGGGCAAGATCCGGGTTCGCTTCGGCCGCCGTCAGCAGCGCGCGATGGATGGTCGGCACTGCCGTGTACCAGGTCGGTTGCAGCTGCCGCATCCAGCCGAAGAAGGAGGCTGCGTCAAAACCTTCCGTACAGATCACGCTGGAGCCCGCGGCCAGCGCCGTCAGCAGGCCGGAAATCAAACCATGGGCGTGAAACAGCGGCAGGACGTTAAGCAGACGATCGTGGGACGCGAGCGACAGCACGCGGCCGGCGTTGTAGGCGGAGAGGCACACATTGCGATGCGTCAGCGGCACCATCTTCGGTCGCGCCGCCGTGCCCGAGGTCAGCAGGATGAACGCGTCGTCGTCGCCGCGCGAGGCGCCGCTGCTGCTCGCCGGTCCAAGCGCCGGCCCGACGAACGTGCAGCCGCCGAGATCGTCTTGCGACCCCGGCACGAAATCGATCACGGCAATATTGAGCGCCTTGGCGACAGCGCGGGCCGCCGAGTTCGTGTCGGCCCGGGTGACGAGCGCGCTCAGCTTCAATTCGCTGAAATAGCGTTGCAGCTCGTCCGCCGTCAGATCGGGATTGACGGGCACGCAAGCGCAGCTCGAGGCGACCGCGATCAACGCCAGTGCGCTGTCGGCACCGCGCGGCAGCGCAACCGCAATACGGTCGGCAGGGGTAACGCCAAGCCCGCGCAGCGTGCGGACGAGATCCTGCGTCCGCGCGCCAATCCCGCCGTAGTTGAGGACCGGCCGGCCAGGGGCGAGGAGGGCGGGGGCTGCCGGCCTCTTGCGGGCATGGAAATCGAGAAGGCCGCCGATATCGGCGAATATCTTCGTTTCGGCCGTCGCGCTGGCCAATTCCTGCGGCGTTGGGCGTGTGACGTCCGACAATTCCGTTCCCTTTTGATCCGATTGGGCTATTCTTCCAAGAAGTTAGGGAACGCGTCCAGTCTGAGGTGAAGTTTTGGCCCCAAAATCTGTGGTTGCGGGGCCCTGAGCCCTTCGACGGAGTGATTGGTCGGGCGGAATCACCATGCTGGAGAATGAGCCGGGCACGGGAACGGAAGGCGGGCTGAAGCGCTGGCTCGATGGTATCGGTCTTAGCCATTATACCGATCTCTTCGCGCAGCACCGTCTCGATCTCGATGTCATGGGAGACCTGACCGAATCCGATCTGGTCGAGCTCGGATTGCCACTCGGCGATCGGAAGCGGCTCCAGCGGGCCATGACCGCGTTGTTCCGGGCCGAAACCGCGGAGAAGCCCGACGGGACGGCGCGCCCGCAAATCCGGACGGAGGTCGGCGCCGAGCGGCGTCAGCTCACCACCATGTTCTGCGACATGGTGGATTCCACCTCGCTCTCGGTGCAGTTCGATCCGGAAGACGTGCGCGACATGATCGCGAGCTTCCGCGAAACCTGTGTCCGCGTGGTGAAGCATTACGAAGGTTTTGCCGCCCGCTTCGTCGGGGACGGTATTTTGGTCTATTTCGGCTATCCGACCGCGCATGAGGACGACGCCGAGCGCGCCGTGCGAGCGGGGCTGGAAATCGTCCGGGTGCTGTCGACCGCCCGCGCGATCGAGCCGCGTGGTGCGCTCAGCCACTCACCCGCCGTCCGCATCGGCATCGCGACCGGTCTCGTCGTGGTTGGCGACCTCGTCGGACAGGGCACCGAAGAGCGCGACTCCGCGGTCGGAGAAACCGTCAATCTCGCCGCGCGCCTGCAAGGCCTGGCGCCGCCCAACGGTGTGGTGATTTCCACGTCGACCCAGTCGCTGCTGAAGGGGAAGTTCGACTACCGCGATCTCGGCGTCCACGCGCTCAAGGGCATCTCGGAGAAAGCCCAGGCCTGGCATGTGATGCGCGCCTCGCGGGTGGAGACCCGCTTCGCCGCCGCGATGGGCACGCGGCTGACCCCGCTCGTCAACCGCGAGGAGGAGATTGCGCTGCTGATGGGGCGCTGGCAGCAGGCCAAGGACGGCGAGGGCCAGGTCGTGGTCAAGTTCGGCGAGCCCGGCATCGGCAAGTCGCGCATCATCCAGGAAATCTTCGAGCGGATCGCGGGCGACCGCCATGGACAGGTCTCGTTCCAGTGCTCGCCCTATTACACCTCTACGGCGTTCTATCCGTTCGCCGAGCAGCTCAAATTCTCTCTCGGTCTCGATCGCGAGGATGCGTCCGTGCAGTCGCTGGCGAGCCTGGAGACCGCGATCGCTGCCGCTCATGGCGACATCGAGCAGGTTGCTCCGCTGCTTGCCGCGCTGTTGTCCATTCCGACCGGTGACCGCTATCCGCCGCTCGAGCTGTCGCCGCAGCAGCAAAAGGATGCGACCGTCGCGGCGCTGGTCAATCATTTTCTCGGCCTTGCGCGCGAGCAGCCGCTGGTGATCGCATTCGAGGATCTGCACTGGATCGACCCGACGTCCCGTGAGGTGATCGATCTCCTGGTCGACCGGGCACAGAACCGGGCGATCCTGGTCATCATCACCGCGCGGACCGAATTCCAGCCGAGCTGGAACGCCCACTCGCATATCACGACCCTGGTCCTGAGCCGGTTGAGCCGGCAGTTGCGCGCGACGCTGGTCGAACGCGTGGCGGGACGCGAGCTTCCCAAGGAAGTCATCGAGGAAATCATCGTCAAGACCGACGGCGTGCCGTTGTTCCTGGAGGAGCTGACCAAGACGGTGCTCGAATCCAACCTCCTGACCGAACGGCACGGGCGCTACGTGCTGTCGGGCCCGTGGCGGCAGCTCGCGATCCCGGCGACGCTGACGGACTCGCTGATGGCGCGGCTGGACCGGATGGGGCCGTTCAAGCGGATCGCGCAGATCGGCGCCACCATCGGCCGCGAATTCTCCTACGAGACTCTGCACGCGGTCGCCAACACGCCCGTCGAACAGATCGAGGCCGCGCTCAATCACCTGGAGGAGGCCGGGCTGATCATGCGCCGCGGCCATCCGCCCGACGCGCTCTACTCCTTCAAGCACGTGATGATCCAGAACGCAGCGCATGCGAGCTTGCTGCACAGCGAGCGACGCAAGCTGCATTCCCGGATCGCCCAGGTGCTCGCCGAGATGTATCCCGAGAAGACCGAGCGCGAACCGGAGCTGCTTGCCCATCATTTGACCGAATCAGGCCAGAGCGAGGGCGCTGCCAGCTTCTGGCTCAAGGCCGGCAAGCAGGCGGCCAAGAGCGGCGCCAATCTGGAGGCGATTGGCCATCTGCGCCGCGGCCTCAGCGTCGTGCAGGCCAATGCGCGCATGCAGGGCGCCGACGAGATGGAGCTGGAGCTGCGCATCGCGCTCGGCAACGCGCTGATCGCCGCCAAGGGCTATGCCGTGCAGGAGGTCGAGGAGAACTACGTCCGCGCCCTCGAGCTCGGCCAGCAGCTCGACGACGACGAAAAGGCCTTCGCCGCCACGCGCGGGCTCTGGGTCTGTCATTTCATCCGCGCCGATCTCTCCCGCGCGCACGATCTCAGCGTCGAGCTGTTGAAGTTCGCCAAGCGCGAGCGGCTGAACGAGGGGACGCTGCCGGCACAGCAGACCGGCTATCTGATCGAGGCGCATCGCTCGATCGCGATGACCATGCTCTATCGCGGGCGCTTTGCTGTGTCCCAGCACCATCTGCATCGCTGCATCAACCTCTACAGCCCCGATCTGCACTCCGATCTGATGGAGCGGCACGGCACCGATCCCGGCGTCGTCTCGCTGTCCTATCTCGGCTACCTCTTGTGGTTCCTCGGCCGGCCCGACGCGGCGCGGCAGCACAGCGAGCAGGCGATCGCGAACGCCGAGAAGATCCGCCACCCCTTCACGCTAGCCTTCGCGCTCGTGTTCGGCGCCTATCTCTGTCAGCATTTGCGCGATGTCGAGGGCACGCGCGACCACGCCAACCGCGCCATGATCATCGCCACCGAGCACAATTTCCTGCACTGGAAGCAGCAGGCCGCGATCCTGCGCGGCTGGGCGCTGGCGCAGCTCGGCGAGGCCGACGAAGGCCTCAGTCAGATGCGGTTCGGTCTCGACGAATACGAAGCGATGGATTCCTGGCTCGCCGGCTGCTGGTTCCGCTGCCTGCTCGCGGAGGCCTACGCCAAGGTCGGGATGCGCGATGCCGCCTTGCGCGCGCTGGACGGTGCGCTCGCGACCGCAAGACGGACCGGCGATCACTCCTACCTCGCCGAAGTCTACCGCCTGCAAGGCGAGATCACGCTCTTGGACGGGGATCCGGCCTCGGTGCAGGAGGCCGAGGACCTGTTCAACCTGTCGCTGGAGATCGCGCGCAAGCAGGGCGCGCTGTCGTGGGAGCTTCGCACCGCCGTCAGCCTCGCGCGCCTGTCGCACCAAGCCGGCAAGCGCGAGCACGCTCGTCTCCTGCTCGTACCGATCGTCGGCAGGTTCAGCGAGGGCTTTTCCACGCCGGACCTGAAACAGGCGATGCAACTGATCGACGAGCTCGGCGCGGACGCGCCCGTTCGTGCACAGGTCGATCCCGTGAGATGAGCGATCTTGCCGCCGCGCGCGCGCGTTACGTGGAGCTGATCGCAAAGCGCGAGCGGATCTCCTCAATGCGCCTGCTAGAAGCCCTCGCCACCGTTCCGCGCGAAAAGTTTCTGGCGAAGGGACCCTGGCGCATCAAGAGCGAGGCGGCGCGCTTCTATCGGCTGACGCCGGATGCCGATCCCGTTCATCTCCAGGACAATGTGCTGGTCGCGATCGATGCGCGCCGCAAGCTCGACACCGGACTGCCGAGCCTGTGGGCGCACTTCATCGATGTGCTCGACGTCGGGGAGAAAGACCGTGTGGTCCAGATCGGGTGCGGGCTCGGCTATTTCTCGGCCGTGCTGTCGAAGATCGTGGGCCCCAAGGGCAGGGTGCAGGCAATCGAATGCGACGAGCGGCTTGCGGCGCGCGCCGCGACCTATCTTGGCGCCTTTCGCAACGTCGCGGTCGTCCATGGCGACGGATGCGAGGACATCGGCGAACCCGCCGACGTGATCATCGTTCATGCCGGCTTCTCGCAGCCGCATCCGCTCTGGCTTCGGTCGCTTCGTCCGCGCGGCCGGCTTCTGGTGCCGCTGACCCAGCGGGACCGCGAAGGCGCCGCGCTCAAGATCACCCGCAGGGGCAAGGGGTTCGAAGCCGAGGCGGTGCAGCAGATCCGGATCTTCCCCGGTCAGGGTCGAGGCGTGACCGCGCTCGACGACCGCGTCGCCGACTGGTGGCAGCGCGCCTCCGCGCTGGCGCCGCTGCGCTTTCGCGGCATCGAGCAGGGGCTGCCGTCGGATGGCTAATGATTCGTTTCATTTTACCTTGATTGCGAATGTAAGTATTCAACGCGCCTCGGCGCCGCTATGAGTACGGCCTGATCGCCATACGAGCGCGCGCCATGCATTCCGTTGCCCTGCTGACCGCCAGCTACGCCAAGGATATCGAGCGTTTTTCGCTGCTCAGCGAGAGCATCGACACCTGGTTGACGGGCTACACGCGGCATTATGTTCTCGTTAACGATGAGGATCTGCCGCTGTTCGCGCGGTTCGCTTCCGACAAGCGTGTCATCGTTCCGGCCTCGCGCTATTTGCCGAAATGGCTGTGGGCGCTGCCGCCGGCTCTGCAGTTCATCAGCAAACGGCGCGTCTGGCTGTCGCTGCTGTCGTCACCCGTTCATGGCTGGCACATCCAGCAGATCCTCAAGATCGCCGGCGTCCTCAACGCGCCCGAGCAGCGCGTCTGCATCCTGGATTCGGACAATCTGTTCTTCCGCGAATTCGACGTCGGCCAGTATGCCGGCGGCGAGAAGACGCCGCTGTTCGTCACGCGCAACGGGATCGACGCCGCCCACCCCTTGCATGTCCTGTGGCTCCGCACCGTCGATCAGCTCCTTGGCATCAAGGAAAGGTCCTTCCCCGCGGACGACTATGTCGGCAACGCACTGGTGTGGGACAAGGACACCGCGCGCGCGATGACCGACGCGATCAAGTCGGCGACGGGATTGAACTGGGTTCTGGCGCTGTGCCGGAAAAAGAAGTTCTCGGAATATCTCATGTACGGCCATTTCGTCGCGAACGCGCCCGCGCATCTGGCCACTCATCGGGTCACCGAGGATAGCATCGCGGTCTCGCATTGGGATGACACGCGCCTCGACCGCCCGGCCATCGAAGCGATGATGCGCGCCGCTTCGCCCGACCAGGTGGCGCTGTGCATCCAGTCCTATTCGTCGACCTCGATCGACGACATCCGCGACGTGTTCCGCCTCAGCTCGCGCGACCGTCGCAGTCCGAGCCTTTCGCCCGATCACATGGGCGATGCGGTTGAGTTCGAAGCACCGACGAAGACGCGCTAGGGCATGATCCGGAAAAGTGTGCAGCGGTTTTCCGAAAAGACCATGCTCAAAATAAAGCCGTTTAAGCGTCCCTCGTGAACTTGTTGATCACGTTCATGAACGGCTTCGGCTTGAACTCGCCGTCGAGCGGCAGAGGACGGTTCGGCTGCTTGTCGGCGCGGGCAAAGGTGCCGTTGATCCAGCTATAGCGGTCCGAGAGACCCCAGGTCAGGATCGAGCGCACCGGTCCGCTGGTCGAGATCGCGGTCAGGAGATCGTCGACGCGCTTGGCGACGATGGCATCGCGCTCCGCCGGCGTCCCCGTCAGCTTCTGGTCGTCGACATCGAGCTCGGTGACATACACCTCGAGGCCCCAGGCGCGCAGCTCGGTGACGAATTCGGCGAGCCCATGGGTGTCGATCTCGAGCTCGGCATGCAGATGCGATTGCAGTCCCACGGCGTGCAGCGGCACGCCCTGGTCGAGCAGCTCCATGATGAGTTGGCGGTAGGCCGCGCGCTTCGCAATGAACGTGTCCTTGGCCGACTCGATGTCATATTCGTTGATCGCGAGCTTGACGAAGGGGTCGGCCGCGGCCGCCGTGCGAAACGCCAGCGGAATCCAGCGATTGCCCAGATGCTGCGTCCAGAACGAGTCGCGCCGGTCTTTCGGACTGCGCGGATTGTCGGGGATCGGCTCGTTGACGACGTCCCACGACGTCAGCTTGTCCTTGTAATAGGAGACGACCGTGCCGATGTGGTCGACATAGGCGCGCTCGACGCCCTTGGCATCCTTGATCTGCTTGGTCCAGTCCGGAATATCGTGATACCAGGCGAGCGCGTGCCCGCGCATCGTCAGGTCGTTCTGCCGGGCGAAATCCAGTATCGCGTCGGCGCGTTCAAAGGCAAAGGTGTGCGCGTCCGGACGCAGCATCGGCCATTTCAGCTCGAGCACCGGAACCACCTGCGTGCAATACGTGCTGATGGCTTCGCCGAGCCTGGGATCGGCTTGCAGATCCCAGAGCGTGGCCGCGGCACCAAATCCCTGATGGCGCTGGGCGAGTTTCGATGCCGGCGCTGCGGACGCCGATGCGCCCGCCGCAAGTGCGGCGGCGCTGCCGAGGAGAAATTCGCGTCTGTCGAGCCTGGTCACGGCATTCCTTAATCGGAGCCAACGCGCCATCGTACCAAGCGACGCCTTGCACCGCCGGGGTTTTCCCCTCGTTGGGTTAACTTTGCCATCTGCGAAATCACGGTTCCTTTCGGTGGCCAGGCCCCGTCAGGGAAGGGCAAATTTAACGCTAACCCGCGAAAGCGGCCTCAAAGCCGCATTCGCCGCCCGATCTCCAGACTTATGTGACACTCTTGAGGGATGCTGCGGCGCAATTCGTTCGCCCCGCCATGGTCCAATTGATGAACGGCCGTCACACTCGCAACAACGTTGCCGGTCCCGTGCTCGCATGCTGAACCGCCATTTCTCGATTTATCTCGTCGCCTACATCCTGCCTGCGGCGGTGGGCTTCTTCGCCGTCACGGCCTACACGCGGCTGCTGACGCCGGCGGAGTACGGCGTCTATGTCGTCGGCATCAGCCTGGCCGGCATTCTGGGCGCGATCTTCTTCGCCTGGATCAAGCTCTCGGTGTCCCGCTATCAGGCGATGTCGGCCGAGGTGGATTTTCGCGGCACGGCGATGGTCGCCTTCGCGCTTACCGTCGCCGTCCTCTGCGCCACCACGCCGCTGGTCTTCCTGTTCCGCAGTGATCTCAGCGTCGGGCTGCTGCTTGCCAGCATGTTCGTCGCGATCATGGCGAATGCCGTCGATGTCGGCCAGGAGTTCGAGCGCGCAAAATTGCGCCCTTACAGATTCGCGGCGATCTCGATCGTGCGCAGCGTGTCGAGCGTCGGTTTCGGCCTGCTCGGCATCTGGCTCGGCTGGGGTGGACTGGGACTGCTCGCCGCATTCGGCCTGGGTTCGCTTGCCGGGATTATCCTGAACCTCGTCGGTGACCGCACCAGGATCGCGCGTTTTCAGCGCAGCCAGTTCGTGCAGCTCGCGCGCTACGGCCTGCCGCTGACGCTGGCCGGATTGTCCGTCGCGGTCTACTCGGCCTGCGACCGCCTCATCGTGGCATATTTGCTCGGCAAGGACGCCGCCGGCATCTTTGGCGTCGCTGCCGATCTGCCGCGACAGTTCATGGTCATGATCGCCTCCAGCGTCGCTGCGGCAACAGTGCCGCTGGTGTTCCGGTCATTGTCGGAAAAAAACAACGAGACGACGCGGGAGCGGCTGACCGAGAGCCTCGAACTTCTGCTCGTCGTGGTCGCGCCCGTCGCCGTCTGGCTCGCGCTCGCAGCCGACCAGGTCGCCGGCACACTCGTCGGCGTCGACTTCCGCGCCGGCGTATCGGCGCTGCTGCCGACCCTGGTGCTCGCCCGGTTGTTCGGCATCGCCAATCAATTCTACGTGCAGATCAGCTTCCAGCTTGCCGAGCGGCCGTTCATGCTGGCGGCGCAGTCGTTCCTGACGCTGGTCGTCAGCGTGGCGTTGATGTTCGTGCTGGTGGCCGGCCATGGCCTCTACGGCGCGGCGCTGGCAACGCTTGCGACCGAGGCGATCGGCTTCCTCGTTGCCGTCGCCCTGATGCATCGCGCCCATCCGGTTCCGTTCGACCTCCACCGCCTCGCCGGCGTTGCCGTCTCCGCCGCGGCGATGGCGGCTGCGATTCTCGTTGCACGATCCCAGGTCAATGGCATCGGCCTCGTCCCGCTCATGGTTGTGAGCCTTGCGGGCGGCCTCGCTTATGCCGCCGCAGCGTGGTTGCTGAACGTCGCAAATGTCCGGACGCTGTCGTTGCGTTTCCTGCGAACCTTCAATCGGAAGGCGTTAGGCGTTTAGCCGCGGCGTCTGACGAGGCTCGTCCTCACCGTCTGAAGCCCTGAAAGCGCCGCTTGACTTGGCGATGGCTCGGTTTCGGCCGGAAGCGGTCCAGGTGGTGGGCGATTTTGTTGCATCCTTGGCCATAACCGTGCTTCTTGGGCCGCATGTCGGGAGCAGAGCAGACTATGACCCAAGGAATACCGGAAATCCGCGCATCGGCGCAGTTGCTCGCCCGCTATCGCGAGCCCGACAATGCGCGGGGTGTCCTCGAACTGGCGATTACGGCGATACCGTTCGTTGTCATCTGGGCTCTGATCTGGGCCGCTCTGGACCAGGGCTATTGGTTTGCCCTGCTGCTTGAGGTGCCCGCGGCGGGTTTGCTGGTCCGCCTCTTCATGATCCAACATGATTGCGGACACGGCTCGTTCTTCCGCGGCCGCGTTGCCAACGATTGGGTCGGCCGTGCCCTCGGCGTGATGACACTGACGCCATACGGCTACTGGCGGCGTAACCATGCAGGCCATCATGCGAACTCCGGCAATCTCGATCAAAGGGGCTTGGGCGACATCGATACGCTGACCACGCGTGAATTTCTCGGGCGGTCCCGATGGCGTCGGACGCTGTATCGCTTGTATCGACATCCCCTGGTGATGTTTGGCGTCGGCCCCTCGTATTTGTTCATCTTGAAGCACCGATTGCCGGTCGGGATGATGCGTCGCGGCTGGAAACCCTGGCTAAGCACGATGGGCACGAACATCGCCCTCGCGGTTCTCGTCGTCACGATGATCCAGCTGGTCGGCTATGGGCCGTTCCTGCTCGTGCATCTGCCCATCATTGTTCTGGCGGCGTCGATCGGCGTCTGGCTGTTCTACGTCCAGCATCAGTTCGAGCACACGCACTGGGCCCACGACGAGACCTGGAATTTTCACGACGCCGCGCTGCACGGAAGCTCTCACTACCAACTGCCGGCTGTCTTGCGATGGTTCACGGCCAATATCGGCGTCCACCACATCCATCATTTGTCCAGTCGAATTCCCTACTATCGCTTGCAGGACGTCTTGCGCGACAATCCGCAGTTCGCTGGTGTCGGGCGGATAACGCTGCTCCAGAGTTTGCGGACCGTGCGGCTGACCTTGTGGGACGAGGAGCGGCAGCGGCTCGTCTCCTTTGGAGAGGCGGCCTTGTTTGGAAAGGGAGCCAAGCTTGTTTGAAAAGGCGGCCTTGGCCCCAGCGGTTTCGCTTACACCGCCCCCGCGCGGCCGCCGAATGGCGTGAATCCGCGCGATCGGAAAGGCGATGGGCGTTCAGCGCCCGTTCAAGGTGGCCTCGCCGTCCGACGTCAGGCGCTGGCAGCCGTGTCACCGACCCCCGGTCATTCTGTCGCAGCGATAGAGCGCGAGCTTCGGCCGCGCGCCGCCCTTCCGCCTGCGTCAACCGTCGTATATGAGATTTATCGCCGGAACGTGCCGAATGTCGCCACAGACGGAACGTAAGGCGGCTGCGATTTCTTAATTCAATGATCGCAATCTGATCAATGACCGGCGGATTGGCATTTCGACCGAGGATGGCATGAGAAACCTGATGACAACGGCGCAATCTACCGTGGCGATGCGGCGTTGGGGGCCTCCCGGAATTGTGACCTTGGCGGCGATGCTCGCCTTCGCGGCCCTGGCCCCGGCCAATGCGGCCAAGCAGGCGCGCCAGCCGGCCGAGGCGGTGGCGCCCCGCGAGGCCGGCGAGCCGATCATGGCGATCGTCTCGATCAAGAGCCAGCAGGTCACCTTCTACGACGCCGCGGGCTGGATTTTTCGCGCGCCGGTGTCCACCGGCACGACGGGACGCGAGACGCCGGCCGGCGTTTTCGCCATCGTCGAGAAGGACAAGGACCACCACTCGACCATGTATGACGACGCCTGGATGCCGAACATGCAGCGCATCACCTGGAACGGCATCGCGCTGCATGGCGGGCCGCTGCCCGGCTACGCCGCTTCGCATGGCTGCGTGCGGATGCCGTTCGGCTTCGCGGAGGGCCTGTTTGATAAGACCAACATCGGGATGCGCGTGATCATCTCGCCGAACGACGCGGCCCCGATCGACATCGTTCATCCCGCATTGTTCATGCCGAAGCGGGACGCCATTGCGGCGGCGCCGGGCCAGATCGGCAAGCTCTCCGGCGAGGCCGAGGAGGCCACAAGGGCGGCCGACGAGGCCAAGAAGGCTGCGACTTTGGCCGCGAAAGAGGCGGCCTCGCTACCCGCCTCGCTGCGCAAGCTGGAACAGCAGAAGACCCGGGCCGACGCCGAGCTCGCCTTCGCCGACAAGCAGCTCGCGGCCGCCAAGACCGATCAAGCCCGCGCCAAGGCCGAGGAGCTGAAGCAGAAGGCCGCCACCAAGGCCGCCGACGCGGCGGCGCAGCTCGATGCCGCCAAGGCCGCCGCACAGCCGAGGCGCGATGCGGTCGCTGCCACGAAAGAGGCCGCCAAGGCGGCAGCGGCCAGGAAGGCCGATGCCGTGAAGGCTGCGACCGACGCAAAGCTCGCGCTCGAACCGGTCTCGGTCTACATCAGCCGCGCGACGCAGAAGCTCTATGTGCGGCGGAACACGCACAAGCCGGCACCGGACGGCGGCGGCGAGGTGTTCGACACCAGCATCGAGGTTCCCGTCACGATCCGCAATCCCGACCAGCCGCTCGGCACGCATATCTTCACGGCGATGGCGAAGAACGACACCGGCCTGCGCTGGAGCGTGGTCACGATCGAAGACGGCGACAACGCCAGGAACGCGCTCGATCGCATCACCATCCCGCAGGAGGTGCTCGATCGCATCGCCCCGACCGCGTTGCCGCGGTCCTCGATCATCATCTCGGACGAGCCGCTGAGCAGCGAGACCAACTACCGCACCGAGTTCGTCGCGGTGCTGAGCAACCAGCCCCAGGGCGGTTTCATCACGCGCAAGCCGACCGCGCCTCCGATGGCCATGGCGAGCGACGACGGCTGGGACAATGGCGGCAACGGTTTCGGCTTCTTCTTCCAGCGCGATCCGAACCCGCAGCCCGTCAATCCGCGCCGGCGTGGCCAGTATCAATACTATCAGCCGGCACAGCCGATGCAGCGGGGCTTCTGGTAGGAGGCGGACAGATCGAAGTCCGCCACTATCGCCGCGCCTCGATCACGATAGCCTGGATCTTGCCCTCGATCGGTCCGGACCCATGGCGCGTTCGGATGGCCTCGGCGACGATGTCGGTCGCAGCCTGAAGCTTGCTGGCATCGCGTGCCTCGATCTCGCTGCGCAGCGGCGTGCCCTGGCAGAGCGCGATCGCGACGTGCTCGGGCGACGGCGCGCGGCTTATTTCAGCTCGCGTTTCGATCGATATGTCACGGAAGCCTGCGCGTTCGAGGTCGGTTCTGATGACCGCCTTGTCGTGATAGCCGTGCGGCGTCCGGGCCATGAAACGGGGCGGGTCGTCGGGAAACAGCTTTTCGAGGGCGACGGTTGCTTCATGCGTCAGCACATTGTCCTCGATGCGATCCCAGACGTTGAACACGAACGTGCCGCCATCCTTCAGGACGCGCTTCACTTCGCCGTAGGCCTTGACGCGGTCCGGAAAGAACATGGCGCCGAATTGGCAGCAGACCACGTCGAAGGCGGCATCGTCGAAGGGCAGGGCCGATCCGTCGGCCTGGCGCCACGAAATGCGATCGTCATCTGCCTGACGCTGCGCCGCGACGGCGAGCATCGGCTCGTTGAGGTCGGTGGCGACATAACGGACGCCGCGCGGCAGCGCCGCCGCGACCGCGCGCGTCACGGCGCCGGTGCCTGCCGCGATCTCGAGCAGCACGGAGGGGGACCGGGCCGCGACACGTCTTGCGATGTCGTCGGCGTAAACGGCGAAGATCATCGGGACCAGATATTCGTCGTAAAGTTTAGGGATCGAGCCGGCGAAAACCTTGTCAGTGTTGGACATGCTTGCCTCGCTGAAGGTTCGGACACGAAGCTCACGTTATCATGGATTGCCGTCTACCGCGCCAGCAGCGCGGTGAACCCGGCCGGTTCCTGCATCGCCTTGCGGGCTGGCGTCATCGGCTCCCACCGACCTCGCGGATCGGCCGCGTGCCGTCCCAGCTCAAAGCAGCCTGCCGGACCTTCTCGAAGAATGGCCCCTTGGTGCCGCTGATGTCGGAGATCTCGATCACGGTGCCCGGATGGGCCTGGGTGTCGAAATAGGCAAAGCGCCCCTTGTCGCCGCCGATCTGGCCCTCGTGGCCGATCCTGTAGCCGAGCCCGAGCGCCCTGTCGTAGAGCGCCTGGTAGTCGTGGCTCCAGTAGGACATGTGCTGAAGGCCTTCGTGGCCGGACTCGAGGAACTCCCTGTACAGCGAGGGCGCGTCGTTGCGCTGCTGGATCAGCTCGATCTGGAGATCGCCGGAATTGGCCAGCGCGATGCTCATCTCGACGGCGGAGTTTTCGCCGCGATGGCGAAACCAGTCGGTCTTGACGCGGTCCATGTAGTACCACGGACCGACGCCCATCACCTCGATCCAGTGCTTCATCGCGGCGTGGATGTCCCGCACCACATATCCGTTCTGGCGCACCGCGCCGAAGATGCGGCTCATATCGGCGCCCCCGTTGTCACCTCGTTCACCTGATCTCGATTCACTTCACTTCAATGCCCGCGTCCTTGGCAACCTGCTTCCAGGCCGCGATGTCGCGCGCGTTGATGTCACGCTGCTCGTCGCCCGGCACGAATTGCGGCGTGATGCCGAGCCCCAGCAGCTTCTGCTTCACCTCGTCATCGGCGAGCGCGTCCTTCAGTGCCGCTGACAGCTTTCTTGCGATCGGCTCGGCAAGTCCCGCAGGCGCATACATCGCCCAGGACAGGCTGCGGTCGAACGGCACGCCTTGTTCCTTGTAGCTGGCGACATCCGGCAGGCTCGGCGAACGCTCGCCGCAGGCGGCCAGCGCCTTGATCGAACCGTCCTTCACCAGCGGCGTCGCGGTCGCCATGTCGAGTGTCGCCAGCGAGATGTGGCCGCCGAGCAGATCGCCGGCCAGTTTGGCGATGCCGTTGAACGGCACGTGGTCCATCTTGATTCCGGTCTGCTGCATCAGGATTTCCGCGCAGAATTGTCCGGTCGAGCCCACGCCCCAGCTTCCGTACTGGATCGGTTCACCCTTCTTGGCCAGCGCGATCAGGCCCTTGATGTCGTTGGCGGCAAAATCCTTGGTCGCCACCAGCATGATCGAGGACGTGCCGATGCGCCCGATCGTGGTGAAGTCCTTGATCGAATCGTAGGGCAGTTTTGGATAGATCGCCGGCGCCAGCACATGCGTGGTCATGCCGCCGACGGTGATGGTGTAGCCGTCGTTCGCCGACGCCGCGACCATCTGGGTGCCGAGCGTGCCGGCAGCCCCGGTGTGGTTCTCGATATAGACGCTCTGTCCGAGCGTCTTGCCCATCCTGTCGCCGAGCAGCCGCCCGATCACGTCGCCGCCGCCACCGGCCGCATAAGGCAACAGCATCCTGATCTTGTGCGTGGGATAGGCGGCCGGGTCCTCGGCCCGCGCAGGCAGCATTGCCGAGGACGTTACGACCAATGACAATGTTGCGGCGCGCAGCAGACAAAAATGGACGAAGCGCGCCATGACCCAGTCTCCCCAGATTGCTCTCCGCTTCTTTGAGAGCGGAGTTGAAACGAACGATCGTTCGTATGATTGACTAGCGAACGATCGTTCGTTAGTCAAGTTGCATGGCTGTCCACACCACCAGCGCGGCGGAAGCGGCTGCGCCCACGACCCGCGCGCGTATCCTCGCCGAGGCGCTCGATCTGTTCGCGCAGAGCGGCTATGGCGGCGCCTCGATGCGCGAGCTCGCGCGTCGCGTCGGCATTCGCGAGAGCAGCCTCTACAATCACTTCGCCGGCAAGGCCGCGATCCTCGAGGCCATCGTCAGCGAGCACGGTCCGGCCAGTTCGGCGAGCCGGCTGGAGGAGCCGCGCTACAAGCAGCTCGCGCGCCAGCCCGCCGCGTTCTGCCGGCAGTTTGCATTGGACCTCGTCGAGCAATGGTCCGATCCGCGCGAGCACCAGTTCCAGAAAGTCATCACCGCCGAGCGCAACCGCGTGCCCGGCATCCGCGCCAAATTCGCCGATCATTTTTATGCGCGCGAGCAGAGCATGATGACGGATTATTTCCGCGGCTTTGCGCTCGCCGGCCTGGTCTCGACGCCGGACCCGCGCGAGACCGCGCGGCTGTTCGCCGCCGGGCTGATCTACATCCGTCTCGAGCATTACGTGATGGGCGCGGCACCGTCGCCGCGGCCGAAGGTGATCGAGGCGATCGACCGCTATCTCGCCTTCTTCCTGTCGCTGATCGCGGCGGATGGCGGGACGCGGGACAACAAGAAACGAAAAGCCAAGGGAGAGAATCGTGGCAAGGCTGCCCCTGATTGATCCGGAGACCACCAGCGGCGATATCCGCGCCTCGTTCGACCGCATGCCGGTCAAGCTGAATATTTTCCGCATGATGGCGCACGCCGAGGCCAACATGATCCCGGCGATGCGGCTCGGCAATTCGATCCTGCACAAGCAGAAGCTCAGTGCGGTCAATCGCGAGCTCCTGATCCTCCAGGCAGCCCAGCTCGAAGGCGGCGCCTATGAATGGCGCCAGCACGTGCCGATCGCGCTCGGCGTAGGCTGCACGCGAGCGCAGATCGACGCGGTCGAGCGCGCCGATTACGATGCCGCCGGCTTGAGCGAGGCCGAGTGCGCGCTGCTGAAATTCGGCCGCGAAGTGGTCGAGAACGTCCGCGTTCCCGAGGCGATCTTCGCCGCCATGCGCGAACATTTCAGCGACCAGGAGATCGTCGAATCCATCGTCGCCCTCGGCTTCTATATGATGATGGCGCGCGTCACCGAGGCGACCGAAACCGATCTCGATCCCGCGGCCGGCATGGCGGTCTATGACGGCGGCAAGAAGCCGGGCGCCTGAGATGACGGATACCGATAGCAAGCGGGACCGTTACGTCCGCCCGCCGAGTGCGGAGTCGCTGGGCGAAGCGCCGGGGAGGGGACGCCTTAGGGGCCGCCGCATCCTGATCGTCGGCGGTGGCCAGCGCGTGTTCGACGCCGCCACCGATCCGATCGGCAACGGCCGCGCCATGAGCATTCTGTGCGCGCGTGAGGGCGCCAAGGTCGCGGTCGCCGACCTCAACCGAACCTCGGCCGAGCACACCGTCAAGCGCATCACCGACGAAGGCGGCGAAGCCTTTGCGATTGCCGCCGACGTCACGTCGGAGGCCGACGTCCTGCGCATGATCGACGAGGCGCATCGCGCCATGGGCGGGCTCGACGGCATGGTGCTCAACATCGGCACCTTCGGCAAGGTCGGGCTCGATGCCGTCAGCCCCGAGGAGTGGAATGCGATCTACGACGTCAACGTTCGCGGCCCGATGCTGTGCTGCCGCGCAGGCCTGCCGAAATTCGACAGCGGCGGATCGATCGTCTTCATCTCCTCCATCGCCGCGCTGAAAGCCGGCTCGCAGATGGCGGTGTATGATTCCTCGAAAGCCGCGCTCGGCGGCCTCATGCGCAACATCGCCCATTTCGGCTCGCGCCGCGGCATCCGCGCCAACCTGGTCTATCCCGGCCTCGTCGACACGCCGAACGGCCGCGAGGCCGGCGCCGGCCGACCCGACCGTGGCAAGGGCCATGTCCCGTTCGGCCGCCAGGCCACCGCCTGGGAGATCGCCTATGCCGTGCTGTTCTTCCTCTCGGACGAGAGTGTCTACGTCACCGCGCAGACGCTCGCGGTCGATAGCGGCCTGAGCGGGATGTGAGAGGGCGCCTCACACCTATGGCCCAGGAGCGCGCGCTCCGCTGATCAGGTGGTCCAGCGAGACGCGTCCCGGCCCGTAGGCCATGATGCCGAGCGCCATCGCCGCCCAGGTGATGTGGATCGGCCAGCCGTCAGGCACGGTCAGCTCGACGATGACAGTCATGAACAGCAGTCCGAGCGCCGCAAACCGCGTGCCGAGGCCGAGCAGGAGGAGGATCGGGAACATGATTTCCCCGCATCCGGAGAGAAAGGCCATGACGGTCGGCGCCGGATAGTGATAGGGCCCGCCCGGCAGATGCAGCATGAACTCGTCGCTGAACAAGGTCACGGCGGTGTCGTTGAGCTTGAGGAAGCCTGCCCATTTGAGCATGCCGGAACGCCAGAACGGCACCGCCAGCGCGATGCGGAGCACGAGCTGAACGACTGACGGCGAGGCGATGGTCTGCACGAGATGATTGGCCTTGTCGACGAGGAGTCCGAGGGAGGGCAGGCCGCCGCCCGCCTGCATGCGTTGGTCCGTGATCATCAGACGTCTCCGAAAGCGATCGAGGTGAAGGCGCCCGCCTCGATCAGGCCGGTGATGTTGGAAGCGATGTCGAAGTCGGCCGCCGCGTCCAGCGCGCGTGCGGCGGCCTCGCCGAGCGGCCGACCCGACATCAGGCTGCTCGCGAATGCTGCGCCGCCCGGCGGCAGGTGCCGGACCACGACATCGAATTCGGCGCGCGTGACCAACGCGTCTTCCGGTGTCGCAGCGCCGATGCGCCCGACCGGCGACGTGTCGCGGTTGGCGGCGAATATCGTCACCGCCGCGAATTGCGACCGCACGATTCTCGTCGCCGGGTGCGGTAGGAGAACGAGATCGCCCAGCCGATCCGGCGCAACCGCGGCAAGCTGCTCCGGCGACAGCGGTGCGGCGTCGGCGGCGTGATAGGCATCGAGCCAGGCTCGCTCGATGCGGGCGACATCTGCGAGCCATGGCATCATCTGCGCATGTTCATATTGCGCGATGAAGACCGGGAAGTCGCGGCCGTAGTCGAACAGCAGCGGTGAGATCGGTGGCGTCAGGCGAACGTGGAAGCGCGCCATGGCGCGGAAGAAGTCGGCGCCGGTGATGCGCTGCACCGCCGGATAGATCGCGGCGAGCGCGTCGATCAGGCTGACCGTGACGTTGTTGCGGTAGACATCGTAGCGCTTGCCAGGTGCCTTGCCGTTCGGGCCGGTCACGATCTCGGGCGCAGGGCGCACCGGGTCCAGCAGCGCCGGTGCAAAGGCTGCGGCAAAGCAAAGGTCAGGCTCAGGCGGCATGACGATCTCCCGTCAGCCCGACCGGGCGGCAACGGTCGAGGATCGCCTGCGCAGCGGCCGCCTCCGCTCGCAGGACCGCCCAGTCCGGGATCTTGCTGTCCCACTCGATCAGCGTCGGCACGCCGCCGCGGCGCCGGACGACGATCTCGTACAGCTTCCACACGGCGTCCGCGACCGGGCCGTCATGGCTGTCGATCAGCAGCAGATCGCCTTCGTCGTCGACCTGCTTGGCATGGCCGGCGAGATGGATCTCTTCGACGCGCGGCAGCGGAAAGTCCGCGAGGTAGTCGAGTGCCGAGAAGCCGTGATTGGTCGCTGATACGAATACATTGTTGATGTCGAGCAGCAGCCCGCAGCCGGTCCGCTCGGCAACAGTGCGGATGAAATCGGTCTCGCTCATCGACGATTCGCGAAAGGCGACATAGGTCGACGGGTTTTCCAGCAGCAGCGGGCGGCGGATCGCGTCCTGTACCTGATCGATGTGATCGCAGACGTTCCGGAGCGTTGCCGCGGTGTAGGGCAGCGGCAACAGATCGTTGAAGAAGCTGGTCTCATGCGTCGACCAGGCGAGATGCTCGGATACCAGCGCGGGCTGGTAACGTGCCACCAGTCCGCGAAAGCGGGCCAGATGCGCCTTGTCGAGCGGCTGTGGTCCGCCGATCGACATGCACACGCCATGCAGTGAGAGGGGATGGTCGCGGCGGATCGCTTCCAGCGCGCGGTGCGGCGGTCCGCCTGCGCCCATGTAGTTCTCGGCGTGGACCTCGAAGAAGCCGCGTTGTGGTTTCGCGCCCAGGATCGCCTGAAGATGTTCAGGCTTGAAGCTGGTCCCGGCGACGCCGCCGATCGGCGCGGAATAGCGGAGGGGCACCGCAGACATGTCAGGCGCGATTGCCGTCGTCATGGTTTCTCTCCGCTGTTCCTTGTTGTGATGGTCGCGACGCAGCGCGTCACACCGGCTTGAGCGAGCCCTTCTTGCCACCCGGCAGGTCGATGCTGGTGCAGGTGCCGCCCTGGACGAATTTCCATGCATTGCCCTGGAAGTCAGCGGTCGAGGTGCCTTGGCAGGTCGTGCCCGGTCCGGCCGCGCAATCGTTCTGGCCCTTCAGCGCGACGCCGAAGCATTTTTCCTTCTTGGCGGCGACGGCCGCGTCGCCCTCGGCCTTGGTCAGCGGAGCAGCAGTGGCCAGCGTGACAAGTGCGGTCGACATGGCGCCGGCGAGAACGAGCGTGGTCACGGCAAGTTTGGCAGACATCGAAGTTTCTCCTGTTCGAGATGGCATCGCCTGGCAGGCGAAGAGCGCCTTGTTCGGTTCGCCCCGCAGCCGCTCGCGTTACCGATCGAGCAGGTCACGAGTTCGTGAGGCCGTTAGATGGGCGCACGGGCTGTGCGCTTGGATCGGATTAGCGGGTGACGGGCCGGTCAATCCAATGCCTAGTCTCTATCGAGACCTTAGCCGGAGAGCATTGGCGGCGACGCGCGGCGCCTGCCACAGGTAACGAATGCACGCGTGCCACGTAGAGCGGTAATAGGAGATGGTCGGTCGCCGCTTTGCCGGAGAACGGAAACAGCTATGAATGTTGATCCCGGACGGCACCTGCGCGCGATCGCGAAGCTGACGGTCAGCATCCGCCTCGCCGTCTCGGCGCTGGTCCTGACCGCGATCCTTTTGACCGCCGCCCTCTCCAGCCTGTTGTGGTGGCGCACGGCGGAGGCGGCGAGCCGGCAGCTCGCATCGACCATCAACGAGCAGATCGTGGCCGCTGTCCGCAAGGAGGTCGCCGCGATTGTGGACGAGGCGCGTGCGGCCCACACCGCCATTCGAACGCTGTTCTTGCAGAACGTGCTCGACACCCGCGAGGCCGACAAGCGCGAATTCGTGTTCCTGTCGCAACTGCAGTCGCAGGCGACGATCTCCTGGGTCGCCTTTGGCTGGCCCGACGGGACCTTCTTCGCCGCGCACAAGCTCGGCGACCGCCGCCTGGAGATGATGGAGATCTCGCTGACCGATCATGCCGGCCAGCGCCGCATCGACGAATACGAGGTGGTGCCCGGCGATATCGAATTCGCCAATCGCCGTTTCGAGCCGACCGATTTTCGCCTCGCCGATCGCGCCTGGTTCAAGACCGGGCTGGCGGCCGGGGAGCCGGAGTGGTTCAAGGTCATGGACCATCCGACCGGCGAGCGGCCATCGATTGCCTTTGCCGGTCCGATCGACGTCTACCAGGAGCGGCAGGGCGTGCTCGCGGTCATCATCGAGTACACCAGGCTCGCGCGCTTCCTGTCCCAGCTCGAGGTCGGGCGCACCGGAACGGCTTTCATCATCGACGGCAGCGGCGAGCTGATCGCGGCGCCCGACAAGGACGCCGACGAGCTGCACGCTGCGAAGGGCGATACGACGCTGCTACCGCTGGCGCGGATGGCACTCGTGAAGGCGGGCGAGGATGGCCGGAAGGAAGCCTGGCGAAGTCGGCTGACATCGGCTGGCGGCGCTTACGAAGTGGCGCTCACGCCGCTGCCGTTTCCCGGCTGGTCGCTCGCAACCGTGATCCCCGAGGCCGAGTTCCTCGGTCCGGTCGAGACGACATTGCGCCGCCTGATCATCGGCCTTGGCATCGGCGCCGTGCTCGCAGCGTTGGCCTCGGCGATGCTGGCGCGTTCCGTCATCGCCGCACCGCTGTCGCGCGTCGTCGGCGAGCTCCGCCATGTCGAAGCCTTCGCACTGGAGCAGGTCCGCCGCCATCCGTCGCGGCTCAAGGAGATCGCGAGCCTGTCCGGCGCGATCGCCGAGATGGCGGCCGGCCTGTCCGCGTTTCGCAAGTTCATCCCGGCCGATCTGGTCCGCTCGCTGTTGCGCCAGGGCGTCGAGGCAAGGCCAGGTGGCAGCATGCAGGAGCTCAGCGTGATGTTCGTCGACATCGCCGGCTTCACCGGGCTGTCCGAGCGGCTGGGCGATCGCGTGGTGCCGTTGTTGTCGCGCTATCTCGACCTCGCCTCCGAGGCCGTCGTCGCCAATGGCGGCACCATCGACAAGTTCATCGGCGACGCCGTCATGGCGTTCTGGGGCGCGCCGCAGCCGCAGGCCGACCACGCGCTACGCTGCTGCCGTGCGGCGCTCGGCTGTTGCAGGGCGATCGCGGCCTCGGGCCTTGCCGACGATCTTGGCCAGCCGCTCCAGATCCGGATCGGTATCAATTCCGGCCGCATGTTGGTCGGCAATATCGGTTCCGAGCTGCGCCTGAACTATACCGTGATCGGCGATGCCGTGAACGTCGCGAGCCGCCTCGAGGGCGCCAACAAATCCTACGGCACGCAAATCCTCATTGGCGAAGCGACCGAACGTCTCGCACGCGGCGCCATCGTCACGCGCGAGATCGACAGCATCGCCGTGTATGGACGTGAGGAGGGCTTTGCGGTCTACGAATTGATCGGACTTGCCGGGGAGAGCGGCGGGGAGAGGCTTGATTGGATCGTACGCTATGAACAGGGCCTCGCTAACTACCGCGGGCGCCATTTTGCGGCTGCACTCGCTGATTTCGAAGCCGTGCTGAATATGCGCGGCCCGGATCGCCCTGCTGAACTGATGCGCGACCGCTGCCGGCAGTTGGTTGAGAGCGCGCCTGATCTTGCGTGGCGCCCGGTCGCGGCACTGACGACGAAGTAGTCGCGAAAGATTGGCGTGCTGACGGACGAGAGCTGGCGACGATTCTGCCTGCATGATACGTAACTGACACCCGCCCTCTCGCGCTCCCGGACCACCTCAATTCATGAAAACCACACTGCTGAAATCCGAAGACTATACCCGCTCGCCCTGGAAGAACGGCGGCGGCATCTTTACCGATATCGCGGATGCCCATCGCGCTGAGTCCAATGTGAAGGATTGGGACAGCCTGCTGTGGCGCTTCGCGGCCACGCCAATCGTGGCACCCGGGCCGTTCTCCCATATGCCCGGCATCGACCGTTTGCAAATGGTGGTCGGCGGCCGCGGGCTGGTGCTGAAATCGCCCACCCAGGAATTCGACGAGCGCGAGCCGTTCACGACGGTGCGATTCACCGGCGAACTCGAGATCGTGACCAGGCTCGAGGAAGGGCCAGTCGAGGTGGTGAATTTGATGGGCCGGCGCGGTGCGGTGGCGCTTGAGCTCGAAGCGCTTAAGGCGCCCGGCGAGCGGCGGTTGTCCGCCGGCACGCATCTGATCTATGCGGCGCGCGGCGACTGCGGCATCCGTCTCGACGGCACGGATTTTTCGATTTCGCACGAAAACACGTTGAAGGTTGAACTGACGGGGGCGTCGACGCTTGCGCTTGTGTCGGGGCTGGCCGTGCTGAGCTCTATTCAGATCGTCGGCTGAACCGCGTTCCCGCCGCCGGAGCGGTGCGCACAATCCGTGCAACTGGCTAGGTTGACGCCGTCGCGCCGGAGCACGATATCTGCCCTGATGCAGCCGCTGCCCAGAGCACGATATGGGCAGCCACGATATGAACGGGCAGATATGACCGCGCGAGACAAGAACGCCACGCTATCCGACGGTGTCGTCGATTGGCTGATCAACGGCACGCGCGACGAGCGCTTCATTGACAAGATCTTTGCCGAGATGTGCATCCGGCTTCAGCAGGCCGGCATTCCGCTGGCGCGGTCGACGGTTCACGTGCTGATCCAGCATCCGCAATGGCTGGGCGCCCGCTTCATGTGGGCCGAAGGCATGCGCGAGGCGGAGATTGCGCGGGTCGACTACGACGTCCGCGAGCGGTCCGAATACATCGGCAGTCCCGCCAACGAAATGTTCGACGGCGCAACCGAGGTGCGCGAGAATCTCGAGCAGGACCCAGCGCTCGGCCGCAAGCACGCGCTCTATCGCGAGATGCGCGCGCAGGGCCTGACCGACTATGTGGCCTGGCCGCTCTATCATACGCTCGGCAAGCGCCATCTCGTCACTTTCGCGACCGACAGGCCCGGCGGTTTCGACGACGCCCATGTCGCCGCCCTCAAGAACATATTGCCGGTGCTGGCGCTGGTCAGCGAGATCCGCATCAAGAACCGGCTGGCGCGAACGCTGCTCGAGACCTATGTCGGCTCCCATGCCGGCGAGCTCATCCTGGCCGGCGCCACGCGGCGCGGCACCGGCACGACGGTGCGTGCCGCGATCATGATCTGCGATCTGCGCGAGTTCACCAAGATTTCCGACAATTGGCCGCGCGACGACGTCATCGATCTGCTCAACGACTATTTCGACGCGATGTCGGAGCCGATCGCGCGGCATGGCGGCGAGATCCTGAAATTCATCGGTGACGGCCTGCTCGCCATCTTTCCGCTGAGCGAGCCCGAGGCCGGCGCAAACCTGCTGCATGCCGTGACCGAAGCCCGTCAGGCCATGATCGCGTTGAACGCGCGCAACGACGGCACCGGCCGCGCGCCGCTGAACTACGGCATCGGCGTCCATGTCGGCGACGTCATGTACGGCAATATCGGATCGTCCACCCGGCTCGACTTCACCGTGATCGGTCCCGCCGTCAACATGGCCTCGCGCCTCGAAGCCTTGACCAAGCAATTGGGAAAGACGGTGCTGCTGTCACGCGACTTCGCCGATCTCGTCGGCGGCCAGTTCGATCTGGAGCGCGTTGGCGAGCACGGTGTGCGCGGCTTCAGCGAGCCGATCGAGCTGTTTGCGTATCAGGGGTGAGGCAAAGCCGATATGCGACGATCACTGTTTCGATCCGGTCCAGCTTCCGACGCATCCATCGGATCGCCGGAACGACCCGGAGCCGCTGCGGCCTGAGAACCGCCCGGACATGGTCCAGGTCAGGCTTCCGGCGGCACCGACCCCGGAGGTGGAGCCGTTCGGACTGACTTGAGCGGTGCCGTACTGTCCGACCAACTTGCCGCCGGTGATGACCACCGTGTCGGAGGAGGTGCCGCAGGGCGTGCCGACACTGGTTAGAACCCATGCTCCGTCGAGATTGCTGCCTCCGCCGCTCTTTTGCGGCGCGCGGCGCGGCTCGTCGTCCGCGGGCTTGCTGCGCCGTGCCGGCTTCGAAGGCTCGGCCGTCCGCGGCGTCTCGCGCGAACCGGACAGCGATTTTTCGTCATTGCCGATGCTGCCGCCGGCGCTTCCCGACTGCGCACGCGCCATGTCGGGCAAGACGACGATTGCGAGCGCGGCCGACAACAGGGCGGCTTCATAAGAAGCGCGGAAATAGTTTTGCATATTGCACTGGTTTGAAATGAACAGGTCTAGACCGCGGATCGTATTGCCAATGCCGGAGTGTGTCACTACGCTTGACCCTGGGTCGCCCAAACGTTGCTTCGATCGGCCGCACGTTCATGCCAAAATTCCTCCGCATCGGAGTCCATCAGTCGAACGTATCGGGTTACACGTCGAAGGCGTGGTGTGTCCGGCGCGTTGGCACGGCGATCCTCCTGAAATGGGGCGCCGTGGAGGTCCAGGGCGCAGGCGACGGACGCAAGGTCTACTGGACCCGTCTGCCGCAGGAGAAGACAATTCGCTGCGGCAGCGCGCAGCGTGCCCAGGATTACGCCAAGGCGGCGATCGCGCGGCGCCGCAACCATCGCTATGAACCTCTCGCCGGCGCGATCGTGCTGCGGCGCCGACCGGCCGCAGGCAACACCGAGCTCAAGCGAGCGCTCGCCACGATCCTGATCGTCGATATCGTCGGCTCCACCGCGAAGGCTGCAAAGCTCGGCGATGTCCGCTGGACCAAGATCATGGGCCATTATTACGCGGCGGTCCGCAAGGAGCTGAAGAATTCGCGCGGCAAGGAAGTCACGACAACGGGCGACGGCGTGCTGGCGACGTTCAAGACGCCGGCTGCCGGCATCGGTTGCGCGGCCGCGATCCAGAAGGCGGTGCGTACGCTCGGCCTTGAGATCAGAGTCGGCCTGCATGCGGGCGAATACACCGTGAGCGGCACCGAGGCGGTCGGCCTCGCCTTTCACATCGGCACCCGCGTCGCCGCCAAGGCACGCGCCGGCGAGGTCTTGGTCTCCAGCGCGGTGAAGGAGCTGCTGGCGCCGAAGTCCGAGATCCGCTTCGCCGATCACGGCGTACACCAGCTCAAGGGCGTGCCGGAGCGCTGGCGGCTGTGGCGGGTGGAGGGCTGAGTCGCCCTCAGAACGCCCGCGCGGTGCGGGCGGGCTGCGGCGCCGCCGTCGCATCGAGCCGCAAATCCTTTCGAATCCCGGCATCCACCAGGGCTGCGGGCGCAAACCTGCGTAGCAATCGCAGGCGCTTCGCAAGGCTGCCGGCCGCGTATTTGAGTTGCGGGCGCGCCGCGCTCGCGGCCTTCAGCACGGTCTCGGCCACCACGCCGGGTTGTTCGGCCGTCGCCATCACCTCGTTCACCCGCTTGGTCACGCCGGCGCGGGCCTCGCGATATTCGTCGAGCGTGGCGTCGGGCTCCATGAAGTTCGCGTCGAACGGCGTCTTGGTATAGGCGGGCTCGACCACCGAGACCCGGATGCCCCGCGTGCGCAGTTCATGGTCGAGCGATTCCGAATAGCCCGCCACCGCGTGCTTGGTCGCGGCATAGAGCGCGCCATAGGGCATCGGCAGAAAGCCGAGCACCGAGCCGATATTGATGATGCGGCCATTTCCCTGGCGGCGCATGTGCGGCACCACGGCGCGCGTCATCCGGATCAGGCCGAAAAAGTTCGTCTCGAAAATCGCGCGCGCCTGCTCCATCGAGCTCTCTTCTGCGCCGGCAGGGGCAACGCCGAAACCGGCGTTGTTGACGAGCAGGTCGATGCGGCCCTCGCGCCGGATCACTTCGCCGACGGCGGCTTCCACCGATGCATCGCTGGTGACGTCGAGAGCCAGCATCTCGAACGCCTGCTTGCCCGGCTGCGCGCCCCGCCTGCTGGTGCCGAACACCTTGTAGCCGGCGTTCGCGAGCCGCTCCGCCGTGGCCTGGCCGATGCCTGAGGAGGCGCCGGTCACCAGCGCGATCTTCGGTGTAATCCTGTTCATAATGCCTCTCCGACGCCACTACCGGGCCTGAAATCGTTTGATTACGATCGTAACTATTGATATAGATGACGATCGTAATTATAAAAGTCAAGCCCCAGTGCCCAATCCCGGCATCCAAGGATCAGTCCCATGCGCGTCTCAAAGGAACAGGCCGCCAAAAATCGCGAGCATATTCTCGAGACCGCCTCGCGCCTGCTGCGGGAGCGCGGCATCGCAGGTGTCGGTGTCGACGCGCTCGCCGAGGCGGCCGGGATGACGCACGGCAGCCTGTACAGCCAGTTCGGCTCCAAGGAGCGGCTGGTCGAGGAAGCCGTGGCCCATGCGATCGAGGCCAAAGGCCAGGAATTGCCCGAGGCGTTCGCGCTCGAGGACTATGTTTCGCAATATCTATCGCCGGGGCATCGCGACGATCCCGCCGCCGGCTGCCCCTTCGCTGCGCTCGCCTGTGAGGTGTCACGTCAAGGCGGCGGCCTGAGAGCGCGCTTCACCGCCGGCGTGCGCGGCACGATCGCCCTGCTGAGCAGCCGGATGGCCGCCACGCTGAAGCCGCGGCAGCGTGAGGACAAGGCGCTCGCGGCGGCCGCATCCATGGTTGGCGCCCTCGTGCTCGCCCGCGCCGTGGACGATCCCAAGCTGTCGGACGATATTCTTCGCGCGACGAGGAAGTCGCTGGCGGGGTGAGGGCGCGCCTCGGCGGGGCGCCGAAAGGTCGGAATAAAATTCCGGGCCGATGCCTATTATGGCCCGCGCTACTATGGCCCGCCCTACGGCTATTATGGACCGCGCGTCGTGCGGCGGGCCTATTCTGTACCTTACGCCTACGCTCCGCCGCCCTATTGGGATCCCTGGTGGTGACGAGACAAGGCCCGGATCATCATCCGGGCCTTTAGCGTGAGGGCAATCGGTCAATCGTTCGCGGCGGGCCTATTTGCGGTTCGCTCCCGTGGAGCCGGAGCCTGGGATGGCCTGCTGGCCTCCTTGCGTTTGCCTTGTGTCGTTGTCGCCTGGCCGCGTCGTCGACGATTTGGCCGGTGCGTTCGCGCCGCCGCCATTGTTGTCCGATGACGTGTTGAGGCTGGAGGCTCCCGCTCCCGTCGTGCCGCCGGTGCCCGGCGAGTCGATGCTCGACCCGGTCGTGGAGGCACCCGCGCCTTGCGCGAATGCGGCAGGAGGAAATGCGAGAGCCGCAACGAGCCCCGCGAGAACCAGCTTTTTCATGTCCGCTCCTGTGCCTGACGTCGTGACATACCGTGTCGAGGCAAAGATCTCGGCACGCACCTGTTCCTGCGCGGGGGCGGAAATGCCGCACCAGCGCCGACGACTCACCCCGGACTCATCGCGCGCGAGGCGATCATTTCCTGCGCTTGCGGCGTCAGCTCATAGTGGTCGCCGGCTTTCACCAGCCAGCCAGCCTCGATCATGCGTCGCGTCATGCCTGCGCTGCACAGCGGGTGGCCGCCGCCGGGATGAAACAGCGCGCCCTCCCGTTCGATCAGGTAGCCGTAGAGCCGCGCCTGTCGGAGCGGGTTTTGCATCCCTGGTGTGGGCGCCTCCATGGTCTTTCGCGCAGCGCTCCATGACGGGTTAAGATGACGGGCTGATCCCCATCAGGCGGCCCCGGCCTGTGGCCCGGGGGCGGGGCTTCGAGCCGAGGCCGCCAGTGCCGGAATCGCAAGGACCCGGCGCGGCCCAATACGCAACGGCCCAGGTCGTTCCTACAAAGCCGTTCCTATCGGCATTGCTCTTCCCGGATTGATGCCGGGCAAGGCGAAGCGTCTAGGCCGACCAACGATCCTGCTCTTCCCGGTGGGCATGCTCGTTCAGCCGTTCGGCGATCTGATCCGCGATCTTCTCCGACTCGGCCGAGGCGACCGGCTCGCCCTTGTGGGTCCTGAGCTTGTCCTTGTCGGCTTCGATGGGAAAATCGTCGGGCTTCAGTCCGGGATCCCTGGTCATGGCGCGCCTCATTATGTCTCGCATCCGAAAACACGGATGCAGGCTGTTCGTTGCTGGAACAATGAAGCTGCGATCGAGAGTCACAGCCGGGCGCAAGCGCCCCGAGCTGCTCAGGCCCCACCGACGGCCCGGATCACGGTCCCGCTGCCGCCGCACGTCGCGCAGGGAGCGCCGTCGATCCGCCCCTTGCCATGGCAATCGGGGCACACGTCTTCGCCGGTGCCCGTCGTTCCCGGTGCGGCTTCATCGCCGGGGTTGAGCGCTGCCGAATCCGTCGGCGATGTCCCGGTCTTGGCGCCTTGCGCGTCGGTCTTGGTCATCTGCATCTCCTTCGACAAGACCGCAACGCGCCTTGCCGCCGGAAGTGCCAATCGAGGTTGCACACGCCGGGACGGCTCCCATTTGCGGGATGACGGAATCGATCACAACCAGAGCTTGCGCGGCCGCCAGAAAACCAGCAGTATGCATGCTGGCTCATGGTTGATCTCAAGTTGAACGATGCCACCGCGTCACGGCGTCATCGTCGGGATCGGCCCGACACATCCGCGCTTCACCCTGGAAAACCCATGACCCGCATCGACGCAGTCGACTGCCACGCGACCATTGCAATCATCGGCGCGGGCCCGGCGGGCCTGTCGACCGCATGGTTCCTGTCGAAGAACGGGTTTCACAACGTTACGGTGCTGGAGCATGAGCTATGACCTCGGTGCCAACTACGTCACCTGGGCCTACCAGGAGACGCTGGAGATCGCGGCGGAGGTCGGCGCGACCACCTATGCCGAGGAGCCCTACACCTCGATCGACATCGCGCCGGATGGCAACAGCTTCACCTACCGATCGCTCAGGGATGCCGTGCTCTACGACCCCTACGCCAAGTCCACGATCTCGTTGTGGACCTTCCTCTGGGCGGCGGTTCGATATCTCTATGTCCGCTGGCAACTGAGCGGTGTCATCGACGCGCCGGACTATCTCGACAAGATCCACGAGCGTCCCGAGCTCTGCGTCGACTTCAAGTCCTGGCTGGCAAAACAGGATCTGATGCCGCTCGCCACCCTGTTCCAGTTTCCGATCACGATCATGGGCTACGGCCAGCTCGATGACATCGCGACGCCCTACGCGCTGCGCTACATGTCGGTTCGGACGTTCTTTCCGATGGTGTTCGGGCTCGGCCCGGTCAACTGGATCATCGGGAGCTGGCCGCGGCGCTTCACCGACGGGTTTCAGCGGCTGTGGGAACGGGTGTCCTGGCGCCTCAACGTCCGGCTCAACGTCAACATCACCAGGATCGAGCGCACGGCGGCCGGTGTCCGGATCGACATGGAGTATCCCGAGCAGGACCTGAACGACCTCAAGATCGTCAAGGACAGCAAGCTCTATGACTATCTGGTGCTCGCCTGTCCGTTGACGAAGGACGTGTTCACGCAGCTCGGCCTTGCTCCCAACCTCGCGGAGCAGAAAGTGAATCACGAGATCACGTTCAATCCGTACTGCATGACGACGTTCTGGATCGACATGACGATGAAGGCGCCGGTCGCGCCAGTGCTGCCGCTCACTGCACAGGGTACGCCATGGGCGGTCGCGCGGCAGTTCCAGGACAGCGGCAACATGTTCACGCAGTTCTACACCCGCCCCAGGGACAAGCAGACCGGCGACGAGGTCATCGCGGAGGTCAAGCGCCTGACCAAACTGCTCGGCGGCACGATCGACACCAGCCAGCCGCGCTGGCACACGTTCGACGAGTTCACCTATTTCCAGCACTTCACGCCGGACCAGATCAAGACCGGCATCTATGCCGACCTCGCCCGCATGCAGGGCGCCGACCGCACGTTCTACGTCGGCGGCGCCACCGACTTCGAGCTGGTGGAGCCGATCGTGGTGCATTCGAAATACATCGTCGAGAAGCACTTTGCCGGCGGGGTCCGCGCGAATTAGCGCGGCGGGGCAGTCATCAACCCATTGTCACCGCACGCCCGTGCCCTTGCAGCGCTGGCACTTCACCACCTTGTCGCCCTTCTTGAGCAGGCCTTTGCCTTCGCAGTTCTTGCATTTCTGCTTCTTCTTGATGTTCGGGCCTTTTTCACTGGTCATGGATGGCTCCTGCCGCGGTGGGGGGACGGGCGCCTTGTATAGGATATCGAACCCGCGAAGCGGCAGAAATTATCAAGAGTGCTGTGCCGCAATCCCCGAGCTCGATCAGGGACGTCCGCGAATACTCGCGTTGGAGGGGCCGCCGACCGTCTGGATCGGCTCACCGGCCGCGCGGTCTAGTGGCGGGTGCGGCCTGGCGAGTCCGACTGTTCCGGGAGCTGCGTCGTTGCTGACCGCAGGCATGTTGACGCGCTCCATCGTGATCGTGGCCACGATGGCAACGGCGAGGGCGATAGCACTCAAAACCAGGGTCATCCGATTCTGGTCTTCCATCGTCAGACCTCCGCGAAACGGCTCCGTAGCGCGGGGATAATGCCGGATCTGCGGTTTAGTTGCTCTCACCTCGTTCAGGCTGCGCCGGACACCACGCCTCGCCCCTCGTTTTCCGCGCGGCTGCGCTACGCGCAGCCCGCAGGGCAGATGCTCGCCTCAGGCCTCCAGCTCTCATTTCGCGCTCGCGAAAGCATCCGCTGCGTAGACGACCTTGCCGCCCACGACCGTCAGCAGCGACGCCGTGGCGCCGATTTGCTCGACGGGGATGGACATGAAATCCCGATCCAGGATCGCGAAGTCGGCGAGCTTGCCGGTCTCTAACGTGCCGCGCCGCGTCTCGTCGAAGCAGAACCACGCGCTTCCCGCGGTGTAGAGGCGCAGGGCATCCTCGCGGCTGGGTGTTTCGTCCGGGCCGCGCGTCGATAGCCCGCCGACGGTCTTGCCGTCGAGCATCCATTGCAGCGCCACGAACGGATTGTAGGATGCGACCCGATGCGCATCCGTACCGGCGCCGACATGGACCCCAATGCGTAACGCCGTGGCGAGGGGCGGCATGCTGCGCGCGGCTTCGCCGGCCTGCGCCACGATGCGGTCGCCGCCGAGATACATCGCGTCCTGCATGGTCCAGCCGACGCCAAGGGCTTTCATGCGCGCCAGCGTTTGGGGCGAGGTGTTGTCGAGATGGGCGATGGACCAGCGCAGCGGCGCGAGCGGCGTCTCCTTGTTGACCTCGTCGTAGAGGTCCAGGAGGTGATGGACGGATTTGTCTTCCTGCCAATGGATGGTGACGGTCAGCCCTTGCTTGGCCGCCCAGCGAATGATCTCGCGGAACTTGTCCTTGGCGGCCGCGTCGGGCGCGTTGTTGTTGTACATGGCGCCGGTGATCCGTTCACCGATTCCGTTGAACCGCAGCATGTCGTCGCCGAATCCCATCGGCAGGAACGGCGTGAGAGTCTTGTACTCCTCGAATTCCGCGCCGACATTCTGGGCGAACAGGCTGAAGGCAACCCGAACCGAAAGCGATTTGTCGCGCCAGAGCTTTTGCAAGGCGGCGTAATGGCTGGGATAAATGCTGAAGCCGCCGGGATCCACGATCCCGGTCACGCCAAGACGATTGAGCTCCGTAAAGAACTGCCGGGTCCCGGCGACATTCTCATCGAAATTCGGCCGAGGCAGCCGATCGAACAGCGCGGAGATACTGACGATGGAGCCGTTGAACCAGCCCGTGGTGTCGCCCGATGCGGCGGGTTCGGCGGTGATACCGGCCGGCAACTGATCCGCGGACATCCCGAGGGCTTGCTGCGCTTTCGGCGTCATCAGCACCGCCGAATAGAACAGCTGGATGTAAGCCGGATTGTCGAGAACGGCCGACATCACCTCGGCGAGCGTCGGCCGCCGCTTCTCCGCAAATTGCAATTCGCTCCAGCCACCGGCCACGATGATCCAGGACGCCGGCCGCGCTGTTGCCGCCTGGCGCAAGCGTTCCATGGCCTCGGGAATCGTCTTTGCGCCGATCCAGTTGACCTCGGTTGCGTAGGTGAGGCCGGCGCGCACGGCGTGAATATGGGAATCGATCAATCCCGGAATGATCGTGCGTCCGCCGGCATCGACACGGCGCGTCGCGGGCCCGATCAGGACTTCCATGGCATCGTTGCCGCCAACTGCAACGATCTTGCCGTCGCGGACGGCGAGTGCCTGCGCGATCGTCGATGCAGGATCCAGCGTCACGATTTTCGCGTTCGTGACAATGAGGTCGGCCTTTTGTGCGTAAGCCAAACTGGCCCAGCACGAGATCACCAAAATCGCCAGAAGCTTGCGCATGTTCAGTCCCGAAATGAGAGAGGCAGGAGTGAGAGGCAGGAGCGGCGCCGCACATCCGCCGCTGGATGCGCTCGCGGACATCGCGTGTCGCAACGGGGAGTGTCGTGATCTTGACCTCGTCTGGCACCAACAAAATCAGCCGGTCCACCGGAAAGTTCGGTAACGGCTCAAGCAATTGATGTTGCAGCCCGCCTTCGCCCATGGGCTTCCGCGCGGCAGCCTCACTCGCTTTGCACCGAGCGGGGCGCCTCCCCTGCTAATCCCTTGTCAGCTTGCCGGATTGCGCGCCGTGACGATCCAGGTCGCTCTGTCGATCATCACCGACCGCTCGCCGGCGCGGCCCGCGAAGGCGGCACGAACCGCGGCCGAGGCGCGGGCGCGGATGTCGTCGGGCTGATCAGCGAGCGCGCGCGCTAGCGGGCCGACCTCGAACGTCATCTTCACCGCGTCGTCGACCGCCGCGTCCCGCGTCTCGCCCTCGCCAAACGGGATGGAAACATCGAAGGGCGCGATAGCGATATCGGTGAAGCCGGCCGCCGTCAGGATGCGAACCACCCGCCCCCGGTCGCCGAACGAGAATGGGCCGGGCACTTCGGGATCGGGCGGCGCCGTCGGCGGGACGATGCCTTTGATCGCGTCCATCGGCAATCGCACCCAATCGTTCTCGGCCGCACCACGCCAACAGACGAAAGCGACCCGCCCGCCCGGCTTGAGCGCACGGCGCATATGAGCGAACGCCGCCGTAGGATCGTCAAAGAACATCACCCCGAAACGCGAGAACAGGATGTCGAACGCGCCCTCGGGCAGCTCGGCTCTGCCAGCGTCGGCCACTCGGAACTGGACCGGCGTATCCGGTGGCGCAAGCGCGCGCGCTCGGCCGATCAGCGGTTCGGATATGTCCACGCCCAGCACATAGCCCCCCGCGCCGACGCGGGCGGCCAGAGCCAGACTCGACGCGCCCGCGCCGCAGCCGATGTCCAGCACGCGTTCGCCCGTGGCGGGCGCTGCGGCTTCGATCGCGGCCTGGCCGAACACCGCCACCCTGGCATCGAGCCGGGCCTGGTGGGCGACCCAGCGCTCCCCGCTTTGGCCATTCCAGTCGGCGACCTGATCGGCATTGTGCTTTGCCATGACATGTCCTTGTTCTGGCCCGGTCACTGGAAGCAGTGGCGACCGCCGGGGACTTCCGAGACGATGCAGTTCATCCGGCCTATAAGCGAAAGATTACGGCTTGCGCGCGTCTGCCTTCTGAAAGTCGTCCCGATGCGCGCGCACAAATTCCTCGACCGACATCGGCGACACACCGGTCAGCAGGTTCACATCGTCCGAGGATCGGTCGTATCGGCCGTCCCGGTGCAGCAGTGCCATCGACTCCAAGTGCGCGACCACGTGTGCGGATGCGCCAAAGGATCGCAGGCTCTCCAGCCACGGTTCCAACGGAATGTTCATGTAGGTGATTGGACGCCCCAAGACTCTTGTGAAATCTTCGGCGACCTCGCGAAGAGTCTCCGCACGGGGACCGGTCAGTTCGTAAACCTTTCCAAGGTGAGACTCGGGATTCACCAACACCTCTGTCACGCAGCGCGCAACATCGTGGGCGGCGATTGGCGACGTCTTTGCCTCTCCGAAGGGCAACATCAGCGCGTTCTGAGCGGTGATAGTCGGAACGGCAAATCGCCAGAAGAACGCGTCCATGAAGGCGGTGGGACGGATCGTGACCACCGGCAAGCCGCTCCACCGCAACACCTGCTCGGCCAGCCAGTGCTGCTTGTGCTGCGGGCTGCGCGCGGTCTCGCGGATGCTCATCTCCGAGACCGTCATCTGCGACATGTTGACGAATGCTTCGACGCCATGGTGCCGGGCAACCGCCGCCACGTTCGTCGTAGCCTCGAGATACTTCTCGCTGGCCGACATGCTGAAGTACAGGCGCTTGCAGCCATCCAGGGCGCGGTGCACCGCGTCCAGGTCGAGCAGATCTCCGACGATCACCTCGGCACCAAGTGCCCTCAGCGATTCCGCCCGGCCGTCATCCTGCCGGACCATGGCGCGCACCTTCAGCCCGCGCTCCAGCAGAGACTTCGTCACGCTCGGTCCGATCGCTCCAACTTGGCCAGCGGCACCGGTGACAAGGATGGGATGGGAGTGTTTCATGTCGAGGTTTCTCCGCGAGACCAATAACGGCGCTCGTGCCGGTGACGAGAATGGTGTGACCGAACAACTTCACTGGCGAGTCGTGGACCTGATGTTGAATTGGTAGTGCCCGCGGACGTCGCGTCTCGGCTGTGCCGTTTCTGCTCGGCGCGACTCACGACGCCACCATGTCGGCGTGAATCGCCTCGACGACCGCGGCGGGGTGGGTCAGCGGGATCATGTGTGCAGCGCCGGGGACAACGACCGTGCGGGCGTCGAACGCTCCCGCGAGCAGACGGCTCACCGACCGCGGAGCGGCCGACGTCCGCTCGCCGACGAGCACCAAGGTCGGCACCGCGGTCGAGGTGAACTCGGCGAGCGTGGTCCGATCGGCTGCGCTGGCGGTCATCTCGAGCCTTAGCCGCGGTGCGAGCCGTGTAACCAGCGCACGCCCCTTCTCGCCCAGCGCGTTCCACGTGCCGGCGCCGCTCCAGTGCTCCACCAGCAGGCAGGCGGCCGCACCGTGATCCGGCCACGCGCGCATGAACCGATCGCAGAGGGTCTGCCCCTCGCGCAGGGCGTCTTCTTCCCCGGGCACGCGCAGCACGCTGACGACTACAGGATCGATCAACGTGAGCCGCGCCACGCGAGACCCGACGGCCAGCCGCAGGTGAAGTCCGAAAAATGCCCCGAGTGAGTGGGTGACGAGGTGGAACGCGCCGACGCCCTGCATGTCGAGCCAGCCGCGCAGGTGGGAAACCTCGTCCTTTGGCTGCCACGCCTCGCTCGGTGTCGGCGACCGTCCGTAGCCGAGCATGTCGGGTGCCAACGCCCTGGCGCCGCGCGCCTCAAGACCTGTGCGGACCGCGGCCCAGGAGTGGGAGCCGGTGGCGGAGCCATGGAGGAGCACAATGGGAAGGTCGTCGATCATCGGAAATCCTGATCTCGGAAAAGGGAAACTTTGATCTCAAACCAGCATCGACTGCTGGGCGAAGATACCCGCCATCGCGCCTTGCCACGACGCCGTGGTGACCGAGGGCAAGAAGGGCGTGGTGAGGTCGCCGGCGGCGTAGATGCCGGGCATGCTTGTTTGGCGGCGCTCGTCGACCTTGAGAACGATGCCGCCCGGCGTATCCACCGTGGCGAGGCCCAGTGATTCATGCAGGCTTGCGGACGGCTTGGTGCGCGGATGGGCGAACAGGATGTCGACTGCGACATTGCGGCCGGTATCGAGATTGACGGTGGCGATATGCCCCTTGTGATGGGCGATCCCGGACATCCGGCCATCGACGACAGGTATGTTGCGGCGCGCCAGATCGGCCTTAATATCAGGCGGAATGTCCCGACCATCGGCAAAGACAGTCAACTTGTCGGTCCAGTCGAGGAACAGCCTGGCCTGATTGTGCGACTGCGGGCCGGACCAGACGAGGCCCCAATGCTGGCCGGCGACTTCAAAGCCGTCGCAATAGGGGCAGGGCACGATTGACGTCCCCCAGCTTTCGGCAAAGCCCGGAACGTCAGGCATCTGGTCGGCGACGCCATAGCTCAGGATCAAGCGCCGCGCCCCAAGGCTTTCGCCATCGCCGGTGAGGACAGAGAAACCGTCGATGGCGCCGGAGACGCTGTCGGCCCGGGCACTGACCAGCTTGATCGTGGGATAACGCGCCAGCTGCTGTCGCGCCTCGGCCAAGATGTCCAGCGGCGCCTTGTGATCGTGGCCGAGCAGGCCATGCGAGTGGCCAGCGAAGCGGTTGCGCGGCAGGCCGGTATCGAGAACGGTGACCTTGCGGCGGGCACGGCCGAGCTGCAGGGCGCCGGCGAGACCGGCAAAGCTGCCGCCGATGATGATGACGTCATCCATGGTGATGGGCTCCGTTGGAGGACAGGTTGAAACCTACCCATTGGCTTGCATATTTCAGACACTGCGTGGTATCGTAATTCAAGTATTAGAATACTGTCAAGTACTGGAATTGTGGTGACCGAAAACAGACAGGGACGGCGCGGCCGGCCCGCCAACGAGGCGCTTGGCCAAACGATCCTTGACGCCGCGCGCGAACTCTTTGTGGAATTGGGTTTTCAAGCGACGACCTTGGACAAGGTCGCCCAGCGGGCGAAGATATCCAAGCTCAGCATCTACAGACACTTCGAGAACAAGGAGGCGCTGTTCAGCGCGGCCATCGCGGCCGGCTGCCATCAGTTTACACAGGCTCTTTTTGAAGGCGTCGATGGTTCGGCCGAAGATCAGCTCATGGCGGTGGGATCATCCCTGCTTCGCACGCTGTTGAGATCAGATGTCCGCAATGTCGAAGCCATGATCATGGCCGACACGACCAATCAAAAGTCGTTAAGCAAGCTCCATTACGAAGCCCGCCCCGCGCATGTCATCGCCCAAATCGAGGCCCTGTTGCGTCAGTTGCACGCGAAGGCGCTTCTGAATGTGCCCGATCCTCTCCGGTCCGCCCGCTTGTTTGCCGCGCTTTTCAAAGGATCCGATCTCCTGATGATCGCACGCTTCGATCAGGCGAGAGCAGAGGACGACGACGAAATCGAATCCTATTGCCGGTCGGCCGTCGCCATGTTCATTGCCGCGCACGGTGGCAACGACCACGTGGGCGGATATTTGCCTGCCCAAAGGTCAAAAGACGAAATTTGAATCGTGCGTGACCGATGTCGTCAAAATAACCATTGAGCTACAGGCCCCGCCGCGAGACGGCCATTTTGGCAGCGGCGGGCAACGCTGCGCGGTTCGTTTACAGGGATGGAGGTATTAGGGTGACGGTGCATTTAACTCGCCGGACGCCTATTAAAGCGGAAGCGCATCATTGAGTGCACGGTCATCCTAGTTCCGCGATATCGATCAAGTTGGACCTGTCACGCCCCAGGCGCGCTTTGCGCCACATCGATCACGTGGCGATCCGATCCTACGGTGATCACCACAGTATAGCTCTTTTGCGCGCCGGCCTGATCAGTGGGCGGCGCGAGGTGTAGTTGGCCTCCGTACCATTCGCCGGGCAAGAGCGTGTTGTCCTTGATCGCCGCTTGCTCGAGCACGGCCATGTTGCGTTGACCTGCTTCAATCGTCCCGGAAATCATCGCGTCATTTTGTGCGGCCGCGTTGCCTTGCGCGATCGCCGCGGCTGTCGGGCTGTAGAATGAGCCGGTCCGGCCACTTGGGGTCGTATAGGTGCCATGTCCTGCTCGCGATGCGCCGTAGGCGTTGGCGCCGGCGGCGACCCCGGTCAGAAGCGCAGCCGCGACCTGCCGGTTCTTCTCCTCTTGAACAAGCATCTCGTATGTCACGATCTTCATTTCGAAGTCGGACCCCGCGGCGTGCTGGACGGCTTCAACTTGCCCGACTCGAAACTCGACCGGTTGACGGCCGAGATTGTTGATGCCGACCACGAACACGGGCCGGCCGTTCGCCTGGAGCTGTCGGGATGCCGGCCGAACGAGGACCAGGGAGCTCTTTTGCCGCGAGACGAGAGCAGGCTGCCCATCCCTCATGAGAGCTTGTTGCTGTGGATTAGAAGCTTTGAACGAGACCGTTTCCCCAGCTGTCATGCAGCCGGTGAGCGCGGCGCAAGCCGCCACCAAGACTAAAATACGCACGCTGAATTCCCCCGCCGAAAGAGTCGATGCAAGCGCAACCATTGAGCGAGGGCAAAGACAGTTTACGCGCGCAGGCCCGCGGTCCTCGATCAAAAAGTCTAAGAGGCACCGGCTTGCCTAGCCGAAGCTCGCGAAGCGAGCGAAGGCTGGTGGGCCCGGCAGGACTCGAACCTGCAACCAGACCGTTATGAGCGGCCGGCTCTAACCATTGAGCTACAGGCCCCGCCGCGAGACGGCCGCGAAAGCTGCGGCCAGCAACGGTGCGCGGTTCGTTTACAGGGACGGAGGCGGGGGTGCAATGCTGGGTCTGGCGGATGGAAACGCCGGCGCGGCAACACCTGGTGTTTTTGAAAAACCGAATTAGGCGATGATGCCCTTATAATCCTGTTTTGCCCGACGGCGCAAGCCCACCTCGCCGAGCCTTCGCCCCGCCCTCTGGCAATCGCGCCAGCGGGGGCTCGTTTTTTCCATTCCGTAACCCCTTGTGATCGCTTGCTCTTTCTACTGTGCATGGGGTTGTTTTCGCACATTTTGTTGGGAGGGGTCTTCCGATCCCCTCCGATGTCGCGTCGGCGCGCTGCAGGCTCGAGGCAGTTCCGCGGCGCTAGTCCACCGACACCCCGGCGAACTCCACCACCTTGCGCCACTTCTCGGTCTCGTCGGTGACCAGCTTGCCGAACTCGGCCGGCGTCATCGGCTTGGGGATGCCGCCGGTCTCGGTGAGGCGCGCGACCAGCTTCGGGTCCTTCAGCGCCTCGTTGACGGCCTTGTTGAGGATCTCGATCACGTCCTGCGGCGTGCCCTTCGGTGCGGAGATGCCGTAGAAGCCGACCGATTCGAAGCCGGGCAACGTCTCGGCGATCGCGGGCACGTCGGGCACGCTCGGCCAGCGCTGCGGCGAGGTCACGCCGAGCGCGCGGACATTGCCGCCCTTGGCCTGCTCCATCGCGGAGGGAAGGTTGTCGAAGATCAGCTGCACCTTGTTGGAGATGATGTCGGGGAAGGCGATGGCAGATCCCCGATAGGGCACGTGCACCATGTCGCACTTGGTCATCACCTTGAACAGCTCCGCCGACATGTGCACCGAGGTGCCGTTGCCGGACGAGGCAAAGGAGATCTTTCCGGGATTGGCCTTGCAGTAGTCGATGAACTCCTGAACCGTCTTGGCGGGAAACGCGTTGGAGACGACCAGCATGTTGGTAAGCTGCATGATGCTCGCGACCGGCACCGTGTCGCGCAGGAAGTCGAACGGCAGCTTCTTGTAGAGCGAGGTCGAGATCGCGTTGTTGGGCGCGACGAACAGCAGCGTGTAGCCGTCCGGCGGCGAGGCGATCGCGGCGCCCGCCGCGATGTTGCCGCCGGAGCCGGCCTTGTTCTCGACGATGAATTGCTGGCCGAAGCGGTCCGACAGCCAGTTCGCCATGATCCGCGCCACGATGTCGACCGGGCCGCCGGCGGAGAAGCCGATGATCCAGTGCACGGGACGGTCGGGATAAGCAGCGGAGGCGGGAGGTGCGGCGCCCAACAGCGTTGCAAGGAAAACCAGCCCGAAAACACTGTTACGCAAAATTCGCAACATGACGCCTCCCATTGTTCTATTGTCGTTGGGCTGCATGCTTTCACAAAAACGGGGCGCTGCCTACATCGCCGCAAGTCGATGTTGACGCGCCCCCGCCGGGACCGACCATGAGATTCGTTCTTCTTTTCCTTCTCGCTGCGGCGCTGCTTTCAAGCCCCGCCGCCGCTCAAACCGGAGGCAACGCCATTCCGACCACGACTCCCGGCCTGACGATCAGCTTGGGCACCGCGACGCCCGGCGGCGGCTTTCCGCTCTATGGCAACGCCTTTGCGCAAGCGATGAACGCGGCCGATCCGCAAGTGATCATCGCCCCGCGCAACACCAAGGGCAGCAACGAGAACATTCCGCTCTTGGAGAAGGGCGAGCTCGATCTCGCTCTGGTCGCGGGCGAGCCGGCCTATGAAGCCTTCGCCGGCATCGGCCGCGCGCCGGTACGGTTGAAGATCCTTACCGCGATCTATTCCAACCCTGGCATGTTCGTGGTGCGCGCCGATAGTCCCTACAACACCATTCGCGATCTCGTCGGTCAGCCCGTCGCATTCGGCGCCAAGGGCTCGGGCCTGCCGATCCTGGCGCGCTACGTGCTGGATGGTCTCGGGTTGAAGCAGGACGAAGACTTCAAGGCCGTCTATCTCGACCGCGCCGGCGATGGCCCCGCGATGGTCGAGGATGGACGTGTCGCCGCACTCTGGGGCGCCGGCATCGGCTGGCCCGGTTTTGCAGCGGTGGCCTCGAGCGCATCAGGCGCGCGCTTCATCGCGCCTGATACCGAGGACATCACGCGCATCCGCGCCAAACACGCGTTCCTCAAGCCGCTCACCGTGCCCGCCGGCAGCTACCCGAACCAGTCCGAGCCGATCGCCTCGCTGGGGTCCTGGAGCTTTGTGCTGACGCGCGAAGATCTGCCCGTCGCCTATCGGCTGGCGAAGACGCTTCACGGCGTCGAGCCGACATTCTGCAAGCAGCTCGCGCAGGCCTGCGAGACCACGGCGGCAAACACGGTCGCGGCCGCGCCGAAGCCGGAGCTGATCCACCCCGGCGTGATGAAGTACTTTCGCGAGATCGGGGTGGTGAAGTAGGGCGCCGCTGTACCCACAATCGTCATGCCCGGGCTTGTCCCGGGCATCCACGTTCTCGGCGCCGCTCGGAGATCGTGGATGGCCGGGACAGGCCCGGCCATGACGACTTCCCTCGCGCCTCGCTACACCCTCACTTCTTCACCATCGCGCACGCCGGGTCCGGCGGACCGAACGCCTTGTCGCCCGAGATCGTCGTGAGGATCTTGTAATAGTCCCACGGATATTTGCTTTCCTCCGGCGTCTTCACCTGCACCAGCCAGAGGTCGTGCACCATCAGATTGTCCTCGCGCAGTTTGCCGTTGCGGGCGAAGAAATCCTCGATCGGCTTTTCCCGCATCTTGGCTGCGACCTTGAGCGGATCGTCGGTGCCGGTCTCCTTGATGGCGTTGAGATAGTGCATCACGCTCGAATAGACGCCGGCCTGCCACATCGACGGCATCTTGTTCATCTTGGCGAAGTAGCGCTTCGACCATTCGCGGGTCTTGTCGTCCAGGTCCCAATAGAACGAGGTCGTCAGCAACAGCCCTTGCGCTGCCTGCAGGCCGAGGCCGTGGATGTCGGTGATCAGCGCCAGCAGTGCCGCCATCTGCTGGCCGCCCTTGAACACGCCGAACTCGGAGCCGGTCTTGATCTCGTTCATGTTGTTGGGCGGACCCGCGGCGATGCCGATGATCTTGGCCTTGGAGGACTGCGCCTGCAGCACGAACGAGGAGAGGTCGGGCGTTGCCAAGGGTGGCTTCACCGAGCCCAGCACCTTGCCGCCATTGGCGGTCACCACCGCCGAGGCGTCGCGCTCCAGCGAATGGCCGAAGGCATAGTCGTCGGTGATGAAGAACCAGCTGTCGCCGCCGCGCTTGACCACGGCGTCCGCGGTGCCGACCGCGAGCGCGCGGGTGTCGAACACCCACTGGATCGCATAGGGCGAGCAGAATTTGCCGTGGAAATCCGCGGTGCCGGTGGAGTGGGTGATGAACAGCCGCTTCTTCTCGTTGGCCATGTTCTGCACCGCGAGCCCGACCGCGGAGACCGGCACGTCGACGATCAGATCGACCTGGTCGACGTCGTACCAGCGCCGTGCGATCGCGCCGCCGATGTCGGCCTTGAGCTGGTGGTCGCCGACGACGATGCTGATCGGCTTGCCGAGCACGGTGCCGCCGAAATCGTCGATCGCCATCTGCGCCGCCGTCACCGAGCCTTGGCCGGTCGGCGCCGAGGCCGGACCGTTCATGTCGGTGAGCACGCCGATCTTGACGACGTCGTCGGACACCTGCGCCATCGCAGCGCCCGGCATCAGCGCCGCCAGGAACGTTGCTGCAAAGCCGGCAGCAACCGGCAGTCCAAATCTTGTTGGCTTCATGCTTGTCCTCCCCTGATCCGGCGCGTTGGCCGGTGTGCCCTCCGGGTATGGCCCGGCTGAATTGGTTTCTTTTGCAACTATTTGGGGGCGGGCGTCAACGTCAGGCGGCGAAGCGGATTTGTCCGGCCGGGGAGGGATCGTAGCCGGTCAGCTCCCCGGCGCGCTGGAGCAGGCGCTTTTCGCTGAGGAACCGGATCAGGCCCTGCATGGCGGGGCGGAAATAGCTGCGCTGCCGCATCGCGAGGTCGAAGTTCTCCCAAACCAGCGGCACGAAATCGAGGCCGGCCGAGCGCGCCGACGCACGCGTCGCGATGCCGCAATCGGCCTGTCCCGCGCGGACGATCTCGGCGAGATCCGGCCCGGTCAGAGCGGGCGTCTCGATCCGGCGCAAATCGCGCGTCGAGGCGCCGGCGCGCTTCAGCAGCACATCGAGCAGCATCTGCGCGCCCGTGCCCTGTTGCCGCATCGCCACCTTGGCCCCGAGCGCGAGCACGTCGGAAAGGCCGCGCAGCCGCCTGGGATTGCCCGGCGGCAGCACGAGACCCTGCTCGCGACGCACGAACGCGACCAGCAATGCATCATGCAGGTCCGGAGCGTCTCGCAGGACCGTCGCATTGGCGTCGGCGGCGAGATTGCCGTCGGCATCGAGGCTGTGGAAGTGCACCGCCACGGCCATCACCTCGTCGCGCTGCAAGCGCTCGAGCCCGCGCGCGCTGCCCTCGCTCATCGATCCCAGGCCCGAGCCGGATTCGCGCAGACCCCAATCCAGCAGCTCGTCCTGGCTGCCGCCGACGACCGGCGGCGGCTCCGCAATCAGCATGCCGGCCGGGCGCGCCAGTCCGGACAGCACCCAGAGGTCGAGCTCGTGCCGCGGGAAGAGCCACTTTCCGGTCACCTTGGTGCAGGGGATCGCGCCGGTGGTGACGAGTTCGTATAGCTTGCGTTCGCCGAGCCGAAGATAGTCGGCGGCTTCGCTGGTCGTCAGGAATTCCATCCTGCATTCCTATGCAAATTCTTGCTTCTTTTTGGAGCTCGGCGCAGGTGGAATTCTGCATTTCCAGTTTTGTCCGCCATGACCATGCCCGATCATCTCGCTGCTTTGCAACACATCCCCACGCGCGATCTCTGCTTTGGTGAACGATGCTGAATCGCGCGGAACGGATCTTGCGGCTGTCGCGCGTAACAGCAATCGGCGTGCCGCTCCGCGCGTTGCCGAGATTTCCCGAGTCGTCGGCGCCCGACGCGAAGGGTAAAGTCTGTCGCCGGTAGTGGTTTGACCCGCGCTCTATCTTTTGTTGTCCGCATCCGACGCTGCACCGAGCAAACGCGTCACGAGTGCGGCGCAATCGATCATCATCATGAGCGCGTCATAGCCAGTGGGAACCCGAACATGGCCGTCCGCCGCCTCTCCGTTGCACTCGCGCTTCTCTGCGGCCTTGCCGCAGGCGTTGCGGCGTCATCCGCGGAGGAACGCGAGATCGTGCTGGCCACGACCACAGCGACGCAGGAGTCCGGCCTGCTCGATTACCTGCTGCCGATCTTCCGTGACAAGACCGGCATCGACGTGACCGTGATCGCGCGGCGCGCCGACGAGGTGCTCGAGGGGGCGCGAAGGGGCGAAGTCGACGTCGTGCTGATGCATGCGCGGCCGCAGGAGGAGAAATTCGTGGCCGACGGTTTTGCCGCGAAGCGCTTCGACGTGATGTACAACGACTATGTGCTGATCGGGCCGAAGAGCGATCCCGCCGGCGTCAAGGGCAAGGACATCGCGACCGCGCTGAAGGCGATCGAGGCCAAGGGCGCGCCGTTCGTGACGCGCGGCGACCGCTCGGGCACGCATGCCGCGGAGCTCGCGCTCTGGATCGTCGCCGGCATCGACATCGCCCGCACCAAGGGCGCCTGGTATCGCGAGGCCAAGCAGGACATGGCTTCCGCCCTCGACGCAGCGCGCATGGCGAACGCCTATGTGCTGTCCGACCGCGGCAGCTGGATCGCTTTTCGGGAGCGCGGCGATCTCGACATCGTGGTCGAAGGCGACAAGCGTCTGCTCAATCAGTACGGCGTGATGCTGGTGAACCCCGAGAAGTTTCCGAACGTGAAGAAGGAACTGGGGCAAGACTTCGTCGACTGGCTGATCTCGCCCGAGGGGCAGGCGGCGATCGCCGGATACAAGGTCGACGGACAACAGCTGTTCTTCCCCAATGCGGACAAATCGGGCGGCTGACGTTCGTATCGCGAGCGGTTGCCAAACCGGGCGATGCATGATCCATCATGGCGCATGACCCAGCGCCTGCCGCCATCGCTGACGCCGCTCGACACCGCGCTCGCCGCGTTGCTGACAGGGCTTGATCCGCTCGCGCCGATGGAGTTGCAGCTGAGCGAAGCGGCCGGCTGCATCGCGGCGGGCAATCCGCTGCTCCCAGCCCGACTGTCTCGTGACGTCGCTGCCGCGGACGGCTGGGCGCTCTGCGCCAATGATCTGGTCGGCGCGTCCTCCTATTCACCGCTGCCTCTCGCAACAGCGCCGGCCTGGGTCGATGCCGGCGACGCAATGCCCGCGGGATGCGACTGTGTGCTCGATGCCGACGCGGTCGAGGTGTCTGGTCCGCTCGCCCAGGTGTTGGCGGAGGGCGTGCCGGGGCAGGGTGTCCGGCGCGCTGGAAGTGACATCGACGGACGCACGCCTGCCGCGGCAGAGGGGAATGCGCTTGGTCCTGCCGCTCTGTTGCTCGCGCGTGCCGCCGGACTGGACCGGCTGAGCGTGCGCCGTCCGCGACTGCGCATCATCAATGTACCAGGTGCAACGGTGACCATGCATCTGATTGCGGACATCGCACGCGCCGCAGGACTGGATGTGCAAACGAGCGAGGCCGGTGCGCGCGACGCGGGATCGATCGCGGAGGCGTTGGGGGCGCCTACCTGCGATCTCCTGCTGACGATCGGCGGCAGCGGTGTCGGTCGCAAGGATGCAGTGGTCACCGCTCTGGCCCAGCATGGTGACGTGCTCGCCCATGGTCTTGCGCTCCAGCCCGGACGCTCCGCCGCGATCGGGCGGCTTGGAACGATTCCTGTTGTCGCCTTGCCCGGATCACCGGATCACGCCCTCGCGGTCTGGCTCGCGCTCGTGCTGCCGCTCGTCGACCTTCTGTCGGCTCGACTGCCACGCAGACAGGTAAGCTTGCCGCTCGCGCGAAAAATTGCATCCAGCGTCGGCATCGCCGAAATGGTCCTGCTGGCCGAGGAACATCATGCGTGGGTGCCACTTGCGGTAGGAGAATGGCCGCTCCAGGCAATTGCCCGCGCGGATGCATGGCTGCTTGTTCCCGCCAGTCACGAGGGATTTGCAGCGGGCGCGCCGGTCGATGCCTATCTGATGCGGGAATGATATGGGTTTAGCATGACCATGATCCCGCAATCGCAAGTCCGCAGCGCGCTCGAACAGGAACAGTTCCTCAAAATACTTTCCCGCGAGGAGGCCCTGGCTCGCTTCGAGGGCGCGCTGTTCCCGCGCGCGCTTCTGTGTGACATGCGCAAACTCGGTGCTGCGCTCGGTGCGTCGCTCGCTGAAGACATCACTGCGCCAATCGACGTACCGCCGTTCGACCGTTCCAATGTCGACGGCTTCGCGGTGCGCTCAGCGGACCTTGCGACAGCCGGCGAAGGCGCGGCGGTTCGCCTTGGATTGAATGGAGAGACTATTCACTGCGGCACCGTACCGGCGCTGCAAGTCGCTGCGGGAACGGCAACGCCGATTGCCACCGGCGGTCCGCTGCCGCGCGGTGCCGATGCCGTGGTCATGGTCGAGCATACTCAGCCGGCGGGATCCGGTGCGATCGACGTCCGGCGCGCGACCTCGCCCGGGCAATTCATATCCTACGCAGGGTCCGATATCGCGCGCGGCGAGGCGTTGCTGCGCGCCGGCACGATCATCGGCTCGCGCGAGGTCGGCATGCTGGCGGCCTGCGGTCTTGCCGAGGTGCGCGTCGTGCGCAAACCTCGTGTTGCCGTGATCTCCACCGGCGATGAACTGGTTCAGCCGGGCGAGGTGCTCGCGCCTGCTGCGATCTACGACACCAACGGCGCGATCGTCACTGCTGCGATCGAGGAGAACGGCGGAGAGGCGGTTTTCCTCGGTGCCATTTCCGACGACGAAGCCCAGCTCGAAGCTGCCATGCGGCGTGCGCTGGCGGACGCCGACATGCTGGTGCTCTCCGGCGGTACGTCGAAAGGCGCGGGCGATCTGTCTCATCGCATCATCGGCCGGCTCGGCCAGCCCGGCATCATCGCGCATGGCATTGCGCTCAAGCCCGGCAAGCCGCTGTGTCTTGCGGTGTGCGACGGCAAGCCGGTGGTGATCCTTCCGGGTTTTCCGACCTCGGCGATGTTCACCTTTCACGACATGATCGTGCCGGTGCTTCGCAAGATGGCCGGAATGCCGCCGCGTTCTGATGCCAGGGTGAGCGCGACCGTGCCGGTGCGCATTGCTTCCGAGCTCGGCCGCACAGAATTCGTCATGGTCTCGCTGGTCGATGGCAAGGACGGCTTGATCGCCTATCCCTCCGGCAAGGGGTCTGGTGCGATCACATCGTTCGCGCAGGCTGACGGTTTTCTGCGCATCGACGCGCTCGCCGACCAGATGCCGGCCGGGAGCCAAGCCGAAGTGACGCTTTTCACGCCGAATGTGCGGGTGCCCGATCTCGTCATCGTCGGCAGCCATTGCACCGGCCTCGATCTCGTCACGGCGCAACTCGCGCATGGCGGCCTGAGCGTGCGCTCGATAGCGGTCGGCAGTCTCGGCGGACTTGCGGCGGCACGGCGCGGCGAATGCGATCTGGCGCCGATCCATCTGTTCGACGACAAGAGCCAGACCTACAATACGCCTTACCTCGTCGAAGGACTCGAGCTCGTGCCAGGCTGGCGACGGATGCAGGGCATCGTGTTTCGCAAGGACGACAAGCGTTTCGAAGGCCACAGCGCGAAGGACGCCGTCGTCGCGGCGCTCGCTGATTCCTCCTGCATCATGGTCAACCGCAACCAGGGCGCCGGCACGCGCATCCTGATCGACCGGTTGCTTGGTGGTGCGCGCCCGGAAGGCTACTGGAACCAGCCACGCTCGCACAACGCGGTGGCCGCGGCGGTCGCACAGCACCGCGCCGACTGGGGCGTGACCATTGCGCCGGTCGCCCATGCGGTCGGCCTCGGTTTCATTCCGCTCGCGGAGGAACATTATGACTTCGCGTTGGTGACGGCGCGCAAGCAGCGTCCTGCGGTACAGGCCTTTCTCGCCGCACTCGGTTCGGACGAAGCGCGCGCCGCGCTGGAGCGGGCCGGATTCCGGCCGGCGTAGAGCTTGGTTAGGACGCCGCATCCAGTGCGGCCAGCCGCTCGGCTTCCGCGATGTCCTCGACCGTGTTGGCATTGAAGAACGGATCGAGCGGCTCCGTCGGCCACGTCACCGTCGCGAGCGGATAGCGTGCGGTCCAACGGTCAATCTTGCGGAGATCCTCAACCACCAGCGCGTGACGCAGGTCGTCGCGCAAGCCAACCCGCCACAAGCCGATCACCGGATGCGACTGGCCACCTGACGCCGCAACGGCGAGCTCGGCATTCGCCGCGATGCGTTCTTCATGCAAGCGCGCGACCAAATTTCGCGGCAGGAACGGACAGTCGCCGGCGGCACTGAGTACCCATTCCACCTCAGGCCGGTTCGCCGCGGTCCAGTCGAGCGCGGCAAGGATGCCGGCGAGCGGACCGGGAAAGCCGGGCACGTCGTCGGCAACGACCTGCAAACCGAACGGAGCGAAGCGGTCGGGATCGCCGTTGGCATTGAGGATCAGGCCGCTGCATTGCGGCTTCAGGCGTGCGATTACGCGTTCCAGGATGGTGCGGCCGGCGATGGTGCGCATCGGCTTGTCGCCGCCGCCCATACGCCGCGCGAGGCCGCCGGCGAGCAGCACGCCTTGCGTGGTCGGAAAGCTAATCGTCACCACTTTCACCCTTGCGCTTGTGCTTGGCCGATTCCTCCTCGACATAAGCAAGGTTCTGGTCGTAGACGATGCGCTCTGCCCCCGACAACGCGATGAACCGTTTGCCGCGTGCGCGGCCGACCAGGGTCAAGCCCACCTGCCGGGCGAGATCGACGCCCCAGGCGGTGAAGCCGGAGCGCGACACCAAAATCGGAATTCCCATGCGGACAGTCTTGATCACCATCTCAGAGGTGAGCCGTCCGGTGGTATAAAGGATCTTGTCGGATGCATCGACGCCGTGGCGGTACATCCAGCCTGCGATCTTGTCGACGGCGTTGTGACGGCCGACATCCTCGGTGTAGCAGAGCGGGTCGCCCTCTCTGCACAGCACGCAGCCGTGGATCGCGCCGGCCTCCAGATAGAGCGAGGGCATGGTGTTGATGGTCTGGGTCATCTGGTAGAGCCAGGAGGTACGCAGCTCCGCCTTCGGCAACGCGACGCTCTCGACCGCCTCCAGTAGATCGCCGAAGGCGGTGCCCTGCGCGCAGCCCGATGTCTGCGTGCGCTTCTTCAGCTTGGCTTCGAAATTGGTGTGGTGCTCGGTGCGCACCACCACCACCTGCAGGTCGTCGTCGTATTCGACCTCGGTGACCGCGTCATTATACTTCAGCATATTCTGGTTGAGCAAATAGCCCAGCGCCAGATACTCCGGATAGTCGCCGATCGTCATCATGGTGACGATCTCCTGCGAATTCAGGTAGAGCGTCAGGGGGCGCTCCACCGGCACCTTGATCTCGATCCTGGCGCCGGACTGGTCGGTCCCGGTCACGCTCTCGGTGAGACGCGGGTCGTCCGTGTCAGGGACGATCAGGGGCGTTGGGGCTTTGTCGATTTTCATCATGGCCGCGACGTTAGCATGACATTCGGATCAAGCCGATATAAGCATGGCGGTGGAAAGCGAAAATGTCTCTTCTCGTCATTGCGAGCGCAGCGAAGCAATCCAGAATTTATCCGCGGAGGCACTCTGGATTGCTTCGCTGCGCTCGCAATGACGGAACGGGCGGTTCCAGCCCCGCAATGCGGCTGGCGGAGATCACATTGCAATGAAAGTCATCGGCCTTGCAGGCTGGAGCGGTGCGGGCAAGACCACGCTGTTGACGCGGCTGATCCCGCATTTCCATGCGCTTGGCTTGCGCGTCTCTGTCATCAAGCATGCGCATCACCAGTTCGACGTCGACGTGCCCGGCAAGGATTCCTGGCGCCATCGCGAGGCCGGCGCGGCCGAGGTGCTGGTTGCTTCGTCAAATCGCTGGGCGCTGATGCACGAATTGCGCGGAGCGGCGGAGCCGCGTCTGCCGGAACTGTTGAGCAAATTGTCGGCCGTCGATCTCGTCGTGGTCGAGGGTTTCAAGCGCGAGCCGCATCGCAAGATCGAGGTGCATCGCGCCGCCAACGACAAGCCGTTGCTGTTTCCCGATGATCCCGGAATTTTCGGGATCGCGGCCGATGTCGCCATTGAAACCCGACTGCCGACGGTCCATCTCGACGATATCGCCGCCGCCGCGGAATTGCTGCTGCGCGCTGCGATGCCGGTCGAGGAAGCGGTCGCGAAAAGCGCTGCGATGCGCTGACGAGGCACCATGGCGCAACTGTCGGACGATTGTTTTGCCTTCGGCGGACCGATGATGTCGGTCGACGAGGCCGTTGGTCTGATCACGACGCGCGTCAACGCGATTTTCGATCTCGAAACCGTGGCGCTGGTCGATGCCGATGGGCGCGTGCTGGCTCGAGATATCGCGGCGCCGCTGCCGTTGCCGCCCTTCACCAATTCCGCTGTTGACGGCTACGCCGTGCGCAACGCAGATCTTCCGGATAGCGCCGAGCGGGCACTCCCGCTCGACGGCCGCATCCAGGCCGGCGGTCTGGCACTGGCGCCGATCAAGGCCGGCCACACCGCGCGCATTTTCACCGGCGCGCCGATGCCGCCGGATGCCGAAACCGTCTTCATGCAGGAAGATGTTCGTGTCGATGATGCCGGCCGAATTGTGCTGCCGCCGGGGCTGAAGCCGGGTGCGAATGTCCGCCCTGCGGGAGAGGACATTCCCCAGGGCCACATTGCGCTGCGCGCAGGCCAGCGCTTGCTGCCGCAGCATGTCGCGCTCGCGGCGGCGTTCGGCCTGGTCAGGCTCGACGTCGTCAGGCGTATCCGCGTCGCGGTGTTCTCGACCGGTGACGAACTGGCCTCGCCCGGCGAGCCGCGCGCGGCCCCGCAGCTGTTCGACTCCAACCGCTTCATGCTGATGGCGATGCTGCGCCGGCTCGGCTGCGACGTCAGCGATCTCGGCATTTTGCGCGACGAACGTATCTCGCTTGCGAATGGCCTCAAGCAAGTCGCCGGCACGCACGATCTGATCCTCACCACCGGCGGCGTCTCGACCGGGGAAGAGGATCACGTCAAGGCGGCAGTCGAGAGCATCGGCTCGCTGGTGTTGTGGCGGATGGCGATCAAGCCGGGACGGCCCGTGGCGATGGGCATCATCGAGGGCACGCCGCTGATCGGATTGCCGGGCAATCCCGTCGCGAGTTTCGTCACCTTCGTGCATGTGGTGCGGCCGACGGTGCTGGCGCTTGCGGGCAGCCTGCAGGCGCCGCCGTTGCCGATCCCGGTGCGCGCGGCGTTCACCTACAAGAAGAAGGCGGGGCGTCGCGAGTATGTTCGCGCCTCCTTGCGGCGCATGCAGGACGGCGCACTCGAGGCAATCAAGTTTCCACGCGAGGGCGCGGGGCTGTTATCCTCTCTGGTCGACACCGACGGCCTCATCGAGCTCGATGAGGAGGTTACGCGTGTCGAGCCGGGGCAGAGCGTGGGTTTCTTGTCCTATGCCGATTTGCTCTGAGTCTGAGTGCTATGTTGGCGCTGTCCAAGCGTTGACGCCATCGACCCCTCCCGCCATGTTGCGCCGATGACCAGAACGACGCTCGATCTCACCGGATTGAAATGCCCGCTGCCCGCCCTGAAGACGCGCAAAGCGCTGAAGCGGTTGCAGCCGGGCGATCAGCTCGAGGTGTACTGCACCGATCCCCTGTCGGTGATTGACATTCCGAACCTGATCCGAGAGACCGGCGACACGGTGGAGATCACCGAGCGCAACGACGCGCGTATCGTGTTCTTGATTGAGAAGGCCAATCGATCGATAGAAAATTTCAATGGTGCGCCGCCCACTTAGCCGGCGGTCATTCGGTTGATACCTACCTTTTGTCTATCGACATCGATCACCACTTCTGCCCCAATTGAGTTCCTCCGCCGAGACGCGGAGGTCGAGTCTTGCCTGCGATATGCGGAGCAAATGGGCCATCGAAAGAAGCCCGGCCGTGGCGTCGGGCATAGCCCCCGAGGTTAGGGGTTTAACGTCTCGGATGCGCGTGACGATCCTGGCGCGCGTCGATCATTGTGCGGAGCAGCAGGGACAAAGGCTGCGCTGCAGGCTGAGGAACAGGACCATCGTGGCAGGCCGTTCAGAAGGGCGGCTTCAGGGGAGGAATGCATGTCTACCATCGAGAGCGCTGGAACACTTTCGGGTGCCGGCGCAGGTTTTCTGGATCGCGAGCGGACCATCGCGACCGCGGGGTTCAATCGCTGGCTGGTGCCACCGGCCGCCCTGTGCATCCATCTCTGCATCGGCATGGCCTACGGCTTCTCGGTGTTCTGGCTGCCGCTGTCGCGCGCGATCGGAGTGACCGCGCCGAAGGCGTGCGCAGACATGTCGCTGTTTCAGGAGCTGTTCACGACCAGCTGCGACTGGAAGGTCGCCAGCATGGGATGGATGTACACACTGTTCTTCGTTGTGCTCGGTCTCTCTGCCGCAATGTGGGGCGGCTGGCTCGAGCGCGTCGGACCGCGCAAGGCAGGCTTTGTCGCCGCGCTGTGCTGGTGCGGCGGCCTCCTACTCGGGGCCATCGGCATCTATCTCCATCAGCTCTGGATCATGTGGCTCGGCTCCGGCGTGATCGGCGGCATCGGCCTCGGCCTTGGCTATATCTCACCGGTGTCGACCTTGGTGAAATGGTTCCCGGACCGGCGGGGCATGGCGACCGGCATGGCCATCATGGGCTTCGGCGGCGGCGCCATGATAGGATCGCCACTTGCCAGCGTATTAATGGACGGCGGCAGCTTCCTGAAAATCAATCTCACCTATATCGGCGTCGACTACGTACGCGATTTCACTTTTTCTGGCTTGAAGAGCTCGGTGGATGTTGGGGCCTGGCAGACCTTTCTTATCTTGGGCGCGGGGTATTTCGTCTTCATGATGATCGGCGCCTTTCGTTATCGCCTGCCGCCGGCCGGCTGGAAGCCAGATGGCTGGACGCCGCCGAGCGAAAAGAAGACGATGATCTCCGAGCATCACGTCCACCTTAACAACGCGCACAAGACGCCACAGTTCTGGCTGATCTGGTGGGTGCTGTGCCTGAACGTGTCGGCCGGGATTGGCGTGCTGGGAATGGCCTCGCCGATACTCCAGGAAGTTTTCGCAGGTAAGCTGATCGGCCTGCCTGAAGTCGGCTTCAACGCATTGAGCGTGGCGCAAAAGGCGCAGATCGCCGGAATTGCGGCTGGCTTTGCCGGACTGCTGTCGCTGTTCAACATTGGCGGCCGTTTCTTCTGGGCGTCGCTGTCGGACTATATCGGCCGCAAGAACACCTATTATACCTTCTTCATTCTCGGCATCGTGCTCTATGCGCTGGCGCCGACATTTGCGGCGATGGGCTCGAAGCTCCTGTTCGTGCTCGGCTTTGGCATCATCCTGTCGATGTATGGCGGTGGGTTCGCGACCGTGCCGGCCTATCTTGCCGATATGTTCGGAACGCAGTTTGTCGGCGCCATCCATGGCCGGCTGCTGACGGCGTGGTCCACCGCGGGCATCATCGGACCCGTCGTGGTCAACTACATCCGCGAGTTCCAGCTCGCGGCCGGCGTGCCGCGCGACCAGCTCTACAACACCACCATGTACATCCTCTGTGCGATGCTGATCGCGGGCCTGATCTGCAACTATCTGATCAAGCCGGTCGATCCGAAGTGGTACATGAGCGACACCGAGGTGGCGAAGGTCCAGGCCTCGATCGGTGGCGCCAGTGGCGGTCAGTCCGGGTCATTCGGGATCGGCACGGGCGGCTTGGATGGCAAGGCCGCGCTATTCTGGGCGTTTGTCGCCATTCCATTGGCTTGGGGCGTATACAAGACGCTCGAAAGCGCCGTCAGAATTCTCTGATTGTAAAACCCACGCTGCCGCGAGGTGCCCAACGCAGCACCTCGCGGCGCTCGCCTTTCCAGATGATCAAGAATGTGACTCAGGGGGACTTTTATGCTTCGCACCCGAATTGGCCTTGCGGCCGTGTTGCTCGTCGCTGGCCTTCATGCCGCATCCGCGCAGACGACAACGACACCGGCGGCGCCTGCTGCAACGACCGAAGCCAAGCCTGGCAAGATGAAACTCACCATGCAAAAGCTGAAAGACATGAAGGCGAAATGGGCAGCCAACAAGCCGAAGCTGAAAGCCTGCCGCGCCGACGTGAAGGCCAAGGGCCTCGCCGGCGATGACCGCTGGTTCTACATCGAAGAGTGCATGAGCAAGACCTGAGATCGGGTTCCGTCTGGCGCACGCGTAAAGGGGCATGGCGGGCGACCGCCTGCCTCCTAAATCATTCTAGAGACGCTCTAAATTGTCTTGCATCTGGCATACCAGAGACTAGAGTTGCGTCGAATTTGGCTTGGTCGGCGGGACCCAGAACCGGTGTTCCGCTGATCGAATCGGGAAACGAAGGCTGATCGCTTTGGCGATCCGGCCTAGACTGATCACGCATTTAAAGAGAACGCGACGTCTCCATGAGCAGCAACGAAGACGTTCACAAGGTTCGCGAGTTCGAACATCCCGGCCAGGGACGGAAGCGCGCCAAATCCACGCCCAAGGGACGGCAGGTCGATCCCACCGCCGCGCATGAGATCGAGCAGCTGCTCGGCGACAGACCGCGGCGGCGCGACCTGTTGATCGAATATTTGCATCTGATCCAGGACAAGTACCGCCAGATCTCGGCCGCGCACCTCGCTGCGCTCGCCGACGAGATGAAGCTCGCGTTCGCCGAGGTGTTCGAGACTGCAACCTTCTATGCGCATTTCGACGTGGTGAAGGAAGGCGAGCCCGATATCGCGCCGCTGACGATCCGCGTCTGCGATTCGCTGACCTGCGCGATGCTCGGCGGGGAGAAGCTGCTCGCCGATTTGCAGGACGCGTCCGGTCCCGGCATCCGCGTGGTGCGTGCGCCCTGCGTCGGTCGCTGCGACACGGCGCCGGCCGCGGAAGTCGGACACAACTTTGTTGACCATGCGACGGTCGCCAGTGTCACGGCGGCGGCGAAGGCTGGCGACACCCACGCGCATCTGCCCGAATATGTCGGCTATGACGCCTATGTCGCCGGCGGCGGGTACAAGCTGCTCAATCGCCTGCGCTCGGGTGAGCTACCGACGGACGACCTGCTGAAGGCACTCGACGATGCCTCGTTACGCGGTCTCGGCGGCGCCGGCTTCCCGACGGGACGTAAATGGCGTGCGGTGCTTGGTGAACCCGGCCCGCGGCTGATGGCGATCAACGGCGATGAGGGCGAGCCCGGCACGTTCAAGGATCGCGTCTATCTCGAGAGCGATCCGCACCGCTTCCTCGAGGGCATGCTGATCGGCGCCCATGTGGTGCAGGCCTCGGATATCTACATTTACCTCCGCGACGAATATCCGGCCTCACGCGAAATCCTCGACCGCGAGATCGCAAAGCTGCCGCCGGGCGGTCCGACGCTGCACATGCGCCGCGGCGCCGGCGCCTATATCTGCGGCGAGGAATCCTCGCTGCTGGAAAGCATCGAGGGCAAGCGCGGCCTGCCCAGGCACAAGCCGCCTTACCCATTCCAGGTCGGCCTGTTCGGGCTGCCGACGTTGATCAACAACATCGAGACCTTGTGGTGGGTGCGTGACATCGTCGAGAAGGGTGCCGACTGGTGGAAGGGCCACGGCCGCCATGAGCGTCACGGCCTGCGCAGCTTCTCGGTCTCGGGCCGCGTCAAGAATCCCGGCATGAAGCTCGCGCCTGCTGGCATCACCGTGCGCGAGCTGATCGAGGAATATTGCGGCGGCATGGCCGACGGCCATCAGTTCTATGCGTACCTGCCGGGTGGTGCGTCCGGCGGCATCCTGCCGGCGGCGATGGACGACATCCCGCTCGATTTCGGCACGCTTGAAAAATTCGGCTGCTTCATCGGCTCTGCCGCGATCGTGATCCTGTCGCAGAAGGACAGCGTGCGCGCGGCCGCGTTGAACCTGATGAAGTTCTTCGAGGACGAGAGCTGCGGCCAGTGCACGCCGTGTCGCGTCGGAACCCAGAAGGCCGCACTGCTGATGCAGCAACCGGTCTGGAACCGCGCTCTCCTGGACGAATTGAGCCAGGCGATGCGCGATGCCTCGATCTGCGGGCTTGGACAGGCGGCATCGAATCCGCTGTCCACTGTGATCAAATATTTCCCTGACGAGTTCAAGGAAGCGGCCGAATGACGAAGATTACGTTCGAGCTCGACGGCAAGCAGGTCGAGGCCAATGCAGGCGAGACGATCTGGCAAGTCGCAAAACGTCAGGGCCGCGAGATTCCGCATCTGTGCTATTCGCCCGCGCCCGACTATCGCCCCGACGGCAATTGCCGCGCCTGCATGGTCGAGATCGAGGGCGAGCGTGTGCTCGCGGCGTCCTGCAAGCGCACGCCATCGGTCGGCATGAAGGTGAAGACCGAGAGCGCGCGCGCTGTGTCCGCGCAAAAAATGGTCATGGAGCTGCTGGTCGCCGATCAGCCGGCGCGCGAGACCTCGCACGATCCGGAGTCCAAATTCTGGCACTGGGCCGAAACCACTGGGGTCACCGAGAGCCGCTTCCCCGCCGCCGAGCGTTGGGCGACCGACGCCAGCCATCCGGCGATGCGCGTCAATCTTGATGCCTGCATCCAGTGCGGACTGTGCGTGCGCGCCTGCCGCGAGGTCCAGGTCAATGACGTCATCGGCATGGCCTATCGCAGCCACGGCTCGAAAATCGTGTTCGATTTCGACGATCCCATGGGCGAGTCCACCTGCGTCGCCTGCGGCGAATGCGTGCAGGCGTGTCCGACCGGAGCGCTGATGCCGGCCGTGATGCTCGACGAGGCGCAGACCCGTGTCGTCTACGCCGACAAGAAGGTGGATTCGCTTTGCCCGTTCTGCGGCGTCGGCTGCCAGGTGACCTATGAGGTCAAGGACGAGAAGGTGATCTATGCCGAGGGCCGCGATGGCCCGGCCAATCACAACCGCCTTTGCGTCAAGGGCCGCTTCGGCTTCGACTACATCCACCATCCGCATCGACTGACCAAGCCGCTGGTGCGGCTGCCGAACGCGAAGAAGGATTCCAACGACCAGGTCGATCCGGCCAATCCCTTCACGCATTTCCGCGAAGCGAGCTGGGAAGAAGCGCTCGACATCGCGGCCAAGGGCCTCGTCAAGATCCGCGACGAGAAGGGCGTGAAGGCGCTGGCGGGCTTCGGCTCGGCGAAGGGCTCGAACGAGGAGGCCTATCTGTTCCAGAAGCTGGTGCGCACCGGCTTCGGCTCCAACAACGTCGACCATTGCACCCGTCTGTGCCACGCCTCGTCGGTCGCGGCGCTGTTCGAAGGCCTGAGCTCGGGCGCGGTGTCCGCGCCGTTCTCGGCTGCGATGGACGCCGAGGTCATCATCGTGATCGGCGCCAACCCGACCGTGAACCATCCAGTCGCGGCAACCTTCATCAAGAACGCGGTCAAGCAGAACGGTGCAAAGCTGTTCGTCATGGACCCGCGCCGGCAGACGCTGTCGCGCCATGCGACCAAGCATCTGCAGTTCAAGCCGGGGTCCGACGTCGCCATGCTGAACGCGATGATCCACACGATCATCACGGAAGGTTTGACCGACGATCAGTACATCGCCGGCTACACCGAGGGGTTCGAGGACCTTAAGGAGAAGATAAAGGAGTTCACCCCGGAGAAGATGGAGCCGATCTGCGGCGTCCCGGCGCAGACCCTGCGTGAGGTCGCGCGAACCTATGCGCGGGCAAAATCGTCGATCATCTTCTGGGGCATGGGCATCAGCCAGCATGTCCACGGCACCGACAATGCGCGCTGCCTGATTGCGCTGGCGCTGATCACCGGCCAGGTCGGTCGTCCCGGCACCGGCCTGCATCCGCTGCGCGGCCAGAACAACGTGCAGGGCGCCTCCGATGCCGGTCTGATCCCGATGTTCCTGCCGGATTATCAACCGGTCGGCCGCGACGACATGCGCGGTGCCTTCGAGAAGCTGTGGGGCCAGGATCTCGATCCCGTCCGCGGCCTGACCGTGGTCGAGATCATGAACGCGATCCACGCGGGCGAGATCACGGGCATGTATATCGAGGGCGAGAACCCCGCGATGTCCGACCCCGATCTCCAGCATGCGCGCCAGGCGCTCGCCATGCTCGATCATCTCGTGGTGCAGGATCTCTTTGTGACGGAGACCGCGTTCCACGCCGACGTCATCCTGCCGGCCTCGGCGTTTGCCGAAAAGGAAGGCTCCTTCACCAACACCGATCGCCGCGTGCAGCTCGCGCGCCAGGTGATCAAGCCGCCGGGCGATGCGCGGCAGGATCTCTGGATCATCCAGGAGATCGGCAAGCGCATGGGCCTGCCGTGGAATTATGCCGGTCCCGGCGATGTCTTCACCGAGATGGCCGAGCTGATGCCGTCGTTGAAGAACATCACCTGGGAGCGGCTGGTCCGCGAGGGCGCGGTCACCTATCCCGTCGATGGTCCCGACATGCCCGGCAACGAGATCATCTTCACCACGGGCTTCCCGACCGCGAGCGGCCGCGGCAAGATCGTTCCGGCTCACGTGATCCCGCCGGACGAGATCCCCGACGCCGAATATCCGATGGTGCTCTCGACCGGCCGCGTGCTGGAGCATTGGCACACCGGCTCCATGACCCGCCGCGCGCAGGTGCTCGACCAGATCGAGCCCGAGGCGGTCGCGTTCATGTCGCCAAAGGACATGCACAGGAAGAAGCTCGCGCCGGGCGATTTCATTCGGCTCGAGACTCGCCGCGGCGCGGTCGAGGTCAAGGTCCGCTCCGACCGCGACGTTCCCGAGAATATGGTCTTCATGCCGTTTTGCTACGCGGAAGCGGCGGCGAATTTGTTGACCAACCCGGCGCTCGATCCGTTCGGCAAGATCCCGGAGTTCAAGTTCTGCGCGGCCAGGGCCGAGCGCGCCGAAATGCGCGACGCGGCGGAGTAGGACGGCGGCGGTCGTTAGGCGGCGCGGGGATCCATCCAACACCCCGGCGTCGTCCTGGCGAATGCCAGGACCCATACCGCGTGATCCATCGATTGTAGCTGGTCGCAGTACCGCACTAAGAGTCTAGCGCCAAACGCCTCCCTGGGGTAATGGGTCCTGGCTTTCGCCAGGACGACTCGGGGAGAGACTGCGCCGTGCTCGTTCCTTCGCTCCTCGCAATGGCGGTAGTAAACATCGTCCATGTCCAAAGCCACCCCAGCCACACGCGCGCTCACAGCCGCCGGTGTTGCCTTCACCGTCCACGCTTACGGCTATGATCCCGATGCCGAGAGCATCGGCCTCCAGGCGGCTGCTGCGCTTGGCGAGGACCCCGCGCGCGTGTTGAAGACGCTGATGGCGCTCGTCGACGGCAAGCCGGTCTGCGTGATCGTCCCGTCCGATCAGGAAGTCTCGATGAAGAAGCTCGCCGCCGCTTTCAGCGGCAAGTCGGCGCAGATGATGAAACCGCCGGAGGCTGAGCGCCTCACCGGCTACAAGGTTGGCGGCATCAGCCCGTTCGGACAGCGGAAGCCCGTGCGCACCGTGATCGAGCAGAGCGCGCTTGCGCATGACTATGTGTACGTCAATGGCGGTCAGCGCGGACTGCAGGTGCGGCTCAGTCCAGGCGATGTGCGGGATGTCTCGAAGGCGATTGCCGCAGAACTGGTCGCCTGAGCGCCGGGCTCTGCTACTGCTTTTGCAACAGCTTCAGCCGGCAGCGCAGCGCTTCGCGGATGTGTGTGCGCGCGAGCTGCTCCGCTTTGCCGCCGTCGCGAGCCGCGATGGCTTCGATGATGGCCTGGTGCTCACCGTGGCTGGTCGAGGGGCGGCCCGATACCGTGAACGTCGTTGGACCGAGCAGTGCGATCCAGTCCTGCAATTCGCCTGATGCGTTATCGAGATAGCGGTTGCGCGCGGCGCGGCAGATCGCTTCGTGGAAGGCGCGGTTGAGCCTTGCCATGTCTCCTGCCGTCTCGGCCGCATCGGTCTCTGAGGCTTCGACAAAGGCCTGCTCGATATCCCGGAGTGCGTCGATTTCGGGCGTCGAGGCGTGCTCGGCCGCAAGCCGGGCAGCGGCGCCCTCCATGATCTCGCGCATGGCGTAGAGTTCTAGCACCTCCGAGATGTCGAGGTTGCGTACGATCAGGCCGCGGCCGCCGGCAGGTTTGACGAACCCGCGTGCCGCAAGCCGCCCGAGAGCTTCCCGCACCGGGGTGCGGCTGACCTTCAGCCGCTGGGCGACCTCCTCCTCGCGAAGGCGGTCGCCAGCACGGTAGCTGCCGGCCTGCAGCGCCTCGCAGAGCGAGCGGAACACGGCTTCGCCGAGCGCCACGCCGCCGCCGCGCGCGATCGAGCCGCCTACCTTTGTCGGGCGTCTTGCCATGCGTCCCCGTGGGCTCGCGCATCCTGCCCATGCAGCGATGGCGCTTGCTGGATTTCTGTATATCTTTGTATACAAAGGTGCGCAATGGCAAGCCGGATTGACCGGGCCGCCGGCGGGGCAGAATGTCTCCAACTTCGTCGCATCGGGCAGACGGCATGAGCAGCAAATACGATGTGCTGGTGATCGGCGGCGGCAATGCAGCGCTGTGTGCGGCGATCAGCGCGCGACGCGGTGGGGCATCGGTGCTGGTGCTCGAAGGCGCGCCAAAATTCTATCGCGGCGGCAACACGCGCCACACCCGCAACATGCGTTGCGCCCATGACGAGGCAACCGAAATCCTCACCGGCCCCTACACCGAGGAGGAGTTTTGGGAGGATCTCCTGCGCGTCACCGGCGGGCAGACCGACGAGGTGCTCGCCCGGCACATGATCCGCGAATCCAAGGACATCTTGAGCTGGATCGTGGAGCAGGGCGTGCGCTGGCAGCCCTCGCTCGGCGGCACGCTGAGCCTCGGCCGCACCAACTCCTTCTTTCTCGGCGGCGGCCGCGCGATGCTGAACGCACTTTATCTCACCGCCGAGAAGCTCGGCGTGGACGTCGAATACGACGCCGAGGTCACCGACCTCGTGATCGAGGACGGCATGTTCCTCGCCGCCCGCCTCAAGCGGCCGATCAAGGGTGACACCGAGATACGCGCGACATCGCTGGTCGCCGCTGCCGGCGGGTTCGAGGCCAACATCGAATGGCTGAAGCAATATTGGGGCGACGCCGCCGACAATTTCCTGATCCGCGGCACGCCCTATAACCGCGGCTCAATCCTGAAGATGCTGCTCGCCAACGGCGTGCAGGAGGTCGGCGACCCCACCCAATGCCATGCGGTCGCGATCGACGCCCGCGCGCCGAAATTCGACGGTGGCATCATCACAAGGCACGATTCGGTCGTGTTCGGCATCGTCGTCAACAAGCACGCGCAGCGCTTTTACGACGAGGGCGAGGACATTTGGCCGAAGCGCTACGCGATCTGGGGTCGGCTGGTGGCCGCGCAGCCCGACCAGATCGCCTACGTCATCTTCGACTCGACCGTTGTCACCAGCTTCATGCCGACGCTGTTTCCTCCGATCGCCGGGCAGACCGTGGCTGAGCTCGCCGGCAAGCTCGAGCTCGATCCGGCCACACTGGAAAAGACCATCACCGAATTCAACGCCGCGGTGCAGCCCGGCACCTTCGACCACACCATTCTGGACGATTGCCGCACCGAAGGCATCACGCCGCAGAAGACGCATTGGGCGCGGCGGATCGAGACGCCGCCCTATCTTGCCTATCCGGTGCGGCCCGGCATCACCTTCACCTATCTCGGCACGCGCGTGACCAGGGAAGCGCGGATGCTGATGGCCGACGGCAAGCCGTCGGCGAACATGTTCGCGGCCGGCGAGATCATGGCCGGCAACGTGCTCGGCAAGGGCTATGCCGCCGGCATGGGCATGACCATCGGCAGCGTGTTCGGACGGATTGCAGGACGGGAAGCGGCGCGCCACGCCAAGAACTAGGGCGAAGGAGAGGCAGAGGGAGAAACCATGTCACGCATTGCCACTGCCGCGATCGCGGCGCTGCTGATCGTCGGCCACGCCCACGCGGCTGAGCCGATCACGCTGCGAGACATGGGTTCGTTCCATGTCGGCGGCCGCCTTGTCGAAATCTCCGGCAAGCCGGTGAGGGAGGTCGTGTTCGCGCCCGGCGGCGTGCCGGCCAAGGTCGATCCCAACGGCACGTATCAGGTCGAGCAGATGTACGTGCAGTATTTCCTGCCCGCCAACGAGAAGGGTGCCTATCCCTTGCTGATGTGGCACGGCGGGGGATTGACCGGCGTCACCTACGAGACCACGCCGGACGGACGCGAAGGCTGGCTGAATTATTTTCTGCGCAAGGGGTGGGCGGTCTATAATTCCGACGCGGTAGAGCGCGGACGCGCGGGCTGGGCGCAATACCCCGATATCTTCAAAGGCGAGCCGGTCTTCCTGACCACGGCCAATCCGTTCGAGCGTTTCCGCATCGGCGATGGGCCGAACTCCTACGATCCCGATCCCGCCAAGCGAAGATTGTTGCCGGGCAACCAGTTCCCCGTCGAGGGTTACGAGAATTTCGTCAAGCAGAACGTACCGCGCTGGACCACGACCGACGATGCGACCATCGCCGCCTATATCGCCGAGATCGATCGCGTCGGCCCCTCGGTGCTTCTGTTCCACAGCCAAGCCGGCACCTTCGGCTTCAAGGTCGCGCAAGCCCGCCCCGACAAGGTCAAGGCGCTGATTGCGATCGAGCCGGCCGGCATCGGCGATCCCGCCAAGGCGGATGTGCTGAAGAACATCCCGACCCTCATCATCTACGGCGACTATATCGAGCGCGATTCGCGCTGGCCCAAGATCCGCGCCAATGGCATCGCCTTTGCGGACGCCATCAAGGCAGCCGGGGGCAGCGTCGACATCGTCGATCTCCCGCAGGCCGGCATCAAGGGCAATTCGCATATGGTGATGATGGACAAGAACAACCTCGAGGTCGCAGCCCTGATTCAGAAATGGCTCGAGGGCAAAGGTCTGACGAAGTAAAGCCATGCACGGAACCAGAATTTTGGACGAAGCCGACCGCTTGATGACGGTCTGCAATTCCTGCCGTTACTGCGAGGGTCTTTGCGCGGTGTTTCCCGCCATGGAGATGCGGCGCGCCTTCTCTGATGGCGACCTCAATTATCTCGCCAATCTCTGCCATGGCTGCGGCGCCTGCTACGTCGACTGCCAGTTCTCGCCGCCGCACGAATTCAACGTCAACGTCCCGCAGACGCTGGCGATCGCGCGCGCAGAATCCTACGTGGCCTATGCCTGGCCGCAGGCGCTGTCCGGTGCCTTCGCGCGTAACGGTCTCGTCATCAGCATCGTCGCCGCGCTCAGCATGGCCGCCTTCATCCTCGGCTTCGCTGCCCTGAACGACCGCAGCGTGCTGTTTGGCGTGCATACCGGCCCCGGCGCGTTCTACAAGCTGATGCCGCACAACGCGATGGCAGCGTTGTTCAGCGCCGCCATCCTTTATGCGATCTTCGCGCTGGTGATGAGCGTGCGTGCCTTCTGGCGAGATATCGGTCCGCCGATCGGCGGCCGTGCGGACGGTCGCTCGATCTTTCAGGCGATACGCGACGCTGGTGAGCTGCGCTATCTCCACGGTGGCGGCGTTGGCTGCTACAATGAGGATGACAAGCCGACCGACCGGCGCAAGCTTTTCCATCACCTGACCTTCTATGGCTTCCTGCTCTGCTTCGCCGCGACCTCGGTCGCCACGCTGTATCACTATCTGCTCGGCCGCGAGGCGCCGTATCCGTGGTGGGATCTGCCGGTGGTGCTCGGCACGCTCGGTGGCATCGGCCTGATCATCGGGCCGATCGGCCTGTTCGTCGCCAAGATGCGGCGCGATCCGGCGCTGCTCGACGAGCAGCGCTACGGCATGGATGTCGGCTTCATCGCCATGCTGTTCCTGACCGGGTTCACCGGCATGCTGCTTCTGCTCTTGCGGGACACCGCCGCCATGGGCCCGCTGCTGGCGCTGCATTTGGGCGCAGTTTTCGCGCTTTTCATCACCATGCCCTATGGCAAGTTCGTGCACGGCATCTATCGCTTCGCAGCACTGGTGCGTTACGCGCAGGAGCGGCGCAGTGAAGCAGGCTCCTGAGATTCAGACGGTCGGAAGCGGCCGTCGCGCAGGAAAGCGATCGTCTGTTCTATCGCGGCGGCGTGACGCGGAAGTCCGGTATGGGACGCCTTCACGACGATATGGTCGGCCATGCCGGCGACCATCGCGCTTTGCACCGAGACCCGTCCGTCATTCGGCTTCGGCAGAACGAAGAGACCTGCGACGGGATCGAGGAAGCGGTTTCCCGCGATCACGCCGACGGGATAGTCCACCGCGGGCAGGGCGTCAGGCCGGGGCGTGGACGTGGTGGTGAGCTCGAGTCCGGCCGGGCCGTAGAATGCGCTGTAGAGGCGATATCGGCTGAGGAGATCGGCGACCTCGCTGCCGCCGTTCGGCGTGCCCAGCATCACCAGGCCGGCAAGCCGGTCCGGACGGTATTTTGCGATATAGGCGCGCGTCACCAGACCGCCCATGGAATGCGCGACGAAATACAGCGGCGCATCACGTTCGGCGAAGCGGGCAACCTCTGGATGGATATCGTCCGCGAACGCGGTGATCGGCTTGCGGCGGCTGGCATAGTCGATGTTGAGCGTTGCGAAGCCGCTTGCCCGGAGCGCCCGTTCAAGACTTTTCATGGATGCCGAGGTTCGCGCGATGCCGTGAAGCAGAACCACTCCCGGGCATCGCGCGTCACCTGATTGAGGCGCCTCGTGCATCTCGCTTATGCCACCTCGCGCTCTGGTCCAGACGCCTGCTCGCGAGCCATCGTCGTTGCGGTGACGTAGTCGGTCTTGCCGGTGCCGAGCAGTGGCACCTTGTCCACCACCATGATCGCCGCGGGAATGGTCAACTCGGATGCGCCGATGGCCTTGGCTTGGCCCTGCATTGCACTGCGCTCGGCACCCTTTTCCGTCGTCAGCAGCACGATACGCTCGCCCTTGCGCGGATCCGGGATCGAAACCGCGACCGATGCGGCCTGCGGCCACAGGGTCGTCGCGATGTTCTCGACCGCCGACAGCGAGACCATTTCGCCGGCGATCTTGGCAAAGCGCTTGGCGCGGCCCTTGATGGTGATGAAGCCGGCAGCGTCGATCGCCACGATGTCGCCGGTGTCGTGCCAGCCCTCGGCGAGCGGTTCGAGCACGCCGGGACTTTCGGCCCGCAAGTATCCGAGCATCACGTTCGGGCCGCGCACCGACAGGCGGCCGCCTTCCTCGATGCCGGGGACCGGGTCGAGGCGGCTTTCCATCAGCGGCGACAGGCGGCCGACCGTTCCGGGGCGATTGGCCATGGGCGTGTTCATCGCCAGCACCGGCGCGGTCTCGGTGACGCCATAGCCTTCGAGGATGCGGATGCCGTAGCGTTCCATGAACACCTGCCGGGTGCGATCCTTGACCGCCTCGGCGCCGGCGATCACCAGACGCAGGGTGCGGAAGTCATAGGCGTGCGCCGAGCGGGCGTAGCCGGTGAGGAACGTGTCGGTGCCGAACAGGATCGTGGCGCCGGTCTGGTAGATCAGCTCGGGCACGATCCGGTAGTGCAGCGGCGAGGGATACATGTAGATCGGAATGCCCGCGAGCAGCGGCATCATCATTCCGCCGGTCAGCCCGAAGGAATGGAACACCGGCAGCACGTTGAACACCTTGTCATTGGCGTTGGCATCGACCCGCGCCAGCGCCTGTGCGGCGTTGGCGAGGATATTACGGTGAGACAGCACAACGCCCTTGGGTGTGCCTTCCGAGCCCGACGTGAACAGCACGACGGCCGGATCGCTCGCCTGGCGGACGACGCGCGGCGTAGTACCGGCGAGCAGGCCCTTGATCTTGTCGGCCGTGCCGATCGAGGCGCGGACATCCTCGAGATAGACGACGCGAACTTCCGTGGAGATCGCAGCCATCAGCTTGTCGAGCTTGCCCTTCTCGATGAAGGCCTTGGACGTCAGCACGGTCTTGACCTGTGCGGCCTTCATGGCGGCGAGGACGTTGACCGGGCCGGCCGAGAAGTTGAGCATCGCCGGCACCCGGCCGATATTTTGCAGCGCCATGAAAACGACGGCGACGCCTGCGGAGTTCGGCAGCAGCACGCCGACATTCTCACCGATGACGGTGCCGTTCTCCAGCTTCCGGCTCAAGACCTGCGCGCCCAGGATCAGCTTGCGATAGGTCAGCTTGGTGCCGAGCGCGTCCTCGATGATGACCTTGCCGGTGTCGCGATCGCGGTAAGCGTGTCCGAGCGCCTCGAACAGGGTGTGATCGAGCATGGCGTTTTTCACCATGGCGTCGATCATCACGTCCTGAAGTGCTGCGCCAGCGGCGTTGCGGCGCGTCTTGCCCTTGAGCGATGGATCGACCGGAAGCTTGACCGGCGGCAGGATGGTGACGGTCACCCGCGGAAACCACGAGCGCTTGATCTGGCTGCCGTTGAGATAGCTGAGATGCGAGCGCTGGGCGCCTTCGATGCGGACCGGGACGACGACTGCGTCGGCCTTGTCCGCAATCATCGCGGTGCCGTCATAGACCTTCATAAGCGAGCCGGAGACGGTAATGCGTCCCTCCGGAAAGATCACCACCGGCTCTCCGGCGGCGACGAGCTTAATGAGGTCGCGCGCGGCCAGCGGCTTGCTGGGGTCCATGGTGTAGTGCTTGACTACCCGCAGGAACGGCTTGGCCCACCAGGCCTTGGCGATGCCGGTATCGACCGCGAAGCTCGCGTCGATCGGCAGCACGGCGTGCAGCAGCGGCCCGTCGATCAGGCTGACATGGTTGGGCGCGATCAGCATGCGCGTGCCAGCAGGCGGCAGGTTCTCCAGCCCGCGGACCTCGGTGCGGAACAGCGCGCGGAACAGCAGCCCGCCGAAGTCACGCACGCCTTCCTTGCCCCACTTCGTCAGCACGAACCAGACCGCGCCGAAGCTGGCGACGCCGAGGCCGAAGAAGATCCAGCCGATGTGCAATCCGCCGGCCTGCAGCAGCGCGACGAACAGCGAGCCGGCCACCATGAAGGCGGCCTGTAGCACGTTGCCGGCGGCGATGATGCGGGCGCGCTCGGAGGGGGCGGACCAGGCCTGGACGGCGGCGAAGGACGGAACGACGAACAGGCCGCCGCCGAATGCGAAAGCGACGAAGTCGAGGAGCATGCGCAGGCCCGCGAACGAGGTCGCGAAGTCGGCGGCGGTGATGTCCTGGCCCTTGGCGGTCACGCCGATCGCCCAAGCGAGGTCGATGCCGGCAAACCCCATCATGATGGCGCCGATCGGCACCAGCGCGAGGTTCGGGCGAACGTGGCTCAGATTCGCGGCGAACAGCGAGCCGATGGCAATGCCGATTGCGAAGATCGCGAGACACAACGTCACCACGCCTTCGGTGCCGCCGATGACCTCCTTGACCAGTGCCGGCAGCAGTGAGAGCACGATGGCGCCCACCAGCCAGAACCAGGAGACGATCACGGTGCCGTCCCACAGCCGGTGATCGGCGTGCAGCGTCTTCAACAGGCCGAGCGTCGAGGTCCAGGGATTGGCGTTGACCGGCAGATCGGGTGCAGACGGCGTCGTCGCTGGAATGCGGGAGGCGAAGGCCCAGGACAGCAGGGCCAGCACGACCACGGCCGATGCGACCCAGCCCATATGCGCGGAGCCGGCCACGAACTGGCCGCCGGCAACGGTGCCGAGCAAGATGGCCATGAAGGTCGCGCCTTCGACCAGCGCGTTGCCGGTCGCGAGCTCGCCGAGCTCGAGCTGGTCCGGCAGCATCGCGTATTTCACGGGACCGAACAGCGCGGCGATGACGCCGAACAGTGCGAGTGCTGCGAACAGCAGCGGCACCGAGTGCAGGAAGAAGCCGGCCGCGGCAAAGCCCGCGGCAAAGATCTCGGCGAATTTGAGTCGCCTTGCGACGACGGATTTGACGTATTTGTCGGCGAGCTGGCCGCCGAGCCCGGACAGAATGAAATAGGGGAAGATGAAGACGGCGCCTGCGACCGTCACCAGCGCATCGCCGTGGCCGGTCGCGGCACTGTAAAGCAGGATGATGACGAGTGCGTTCTTGAGCACGTTGTCGTTCAGCGCCGAGAAGAATTGCGCCCAGAACAGCGGCGCGAAGCGGCGTGACGACATCAAATCCCTGATCATGACTAGTCCTGTTTTGGAAAGGCTGCCTGAAGTTTCATTGTCGGATGGACTTTGGGTCCAGAGGATATGCGACGGGCTATTGTGGGTTGACGACAGTCGCCCCGGCCTGCTCTGCGCGCTTACCTTCCGATCCTGTTGGTCTCCGCGTGGCGTGGTTTGGTTCGCAATGGTTCGGTTGCGGCGTTATCCAGACAGGCTGCGCCTGCCAGGATATTGCTCAGGGCGCTGAGGGAAACCTGAACCGCATCGTCGAAGGCCGCGGCATCGGCTCGAATGTCGGGACATGGTAAGTCCTTCCTTGCGGTTTGATATTGCATTCGGGGCGACCCGAACGTGCCGGCTGCGCTCGCCTCAGGTGAGGTGGGCGAGGCGGCGAAAGGGCGAGAGGCGGCCGAGCAGGCTAATGCGGCGGCCCTCATGACGGGCACGGCCACGGTTGGCCCGCCACATCCGGAAGGTCGCGCGGCGCTCAGTCAGGACACCGGCGATGTCGCAGGCATTTGCGATACGATCGATCGGCCCCGTCGCGAACCGCAGGAGGGCGCGGCCAAATCCGGTCACGAGAGCTGTGGCGTCATCGACGAAGGTGGAAGCGATATCAACAGCGAGGGTTTGCATTTTGCAGGTCTCCGGGTTAACTTGAACATTGTTCAAATGAGTATCCTGAAAATGAACAATGTTCAAGATGAATCGTTGCGAGATCGAAAAAAGTCTCGCCGGCGGCAGCAGATCGTGGAGATCGCACGCGGCATTATTGCAGCTAAGGGATTGAAATCGTTGAAAGTCCGGGACGTCGCGGACGCCGCCAGCTGCTCGGTTGGCACCGTCTATAACGAGTTCGGCGACTTCGACGGGGTGATCCTGACCGTGAATCGGGAGACCGTTAAGGCGCTGACGTTGCGGTTGGGCCAGGTTCCGGCCGAGGATCCCGTTCGCCAGCTCTACGGGCTGGCCGCGACCTACCTCGAATTCTTCGCGACGAACGCCAATCTGCTGCGCTCGCTGTTCGAGCATCGGATGGAGGACGACCGCCCTTACCCCGATGACATCCTTCAGATGGTGATGGACGCCTTCGCGCTGATGCATGCGCCCCTGGTGCGGCTGCTTCCGAATGCAGACGACGTGCAGATCGCGCTGCTGTCACGCACCCTGTTTTCCGCCGTGCACGGGATCATCTCGCTCGGCCTCGAAGAGCGTATGGTGGCCGTACCGCCGCAAATGCTGCGCCAGCAGGTCGAACAATTTCTGGATGCGCATCTCGCGGGGCTCGGGATTCTGCCCATACGATAAAGTGCTGAGCGCTGCTATGCGCTGGCGGACTTGCGTTGCCGAGAGGTGACGACGATGACGTCCGTCGTCCCGTTGTCGACCTGAACACGGTTGCGTCCGTTCTCCTTGGCGCGATAGCAGGCGGCATCCGCGCGCCGCATCGCGTCCTCGAGCGTGGTGTTGCCGTCGCTGATGCAGGTAACGCCGATGCTGGCCGTCACTGCAAAGCAATGATCGTCCCAGGCGAAGACGGATAGCTCGAGCGCCCGGCGCAGCCGTTCGGCGATATCGACGGCGTCGTACGGCGTGCATTGCGGAAGGATTAGGCCGAATTCGTCACCGCCGAGCCGGGCCACCAGGTCATGCGGCCGCCGCTCCTGCTGCAGGAGGCGCGAAATCTGGCGGAGCAGGCGGTCGCCGGCGAGGTGACCGCAGCTGTCGTTGACGTCCTTGAACTGATCGAGATCGAGCAGGATCAGGCCCAGCGAACTCGCCGCGGTGCCGTCCAACTCGCTTTGCAGGCGGGCCTCGAACGCGCGGCGGTTGGACAAGCCGGTCAGCCAGTCGTGCGACGCCTGCCAGGCCAGGCGCTCCTTCTCGGCATGCAAGGCATCCTCGAACGCCTGTCGTTGCAGCACCAATCGCCGCGTGTGCCAGATCAGGAGCAGGATCAGCGTCATGGCTGTGACGATATTGACGGCAGTCAGCGTCATCTTGATAGCGCGCGAGCCTTCGCCGAGAACGGTGGAGAACCGCTTGGCGTGCACCGTGAACTGGGTGTTGAGCTCCGACAGCCGCGACGACAATAATTGCAGGCGCTTGCTGTCCTGGACGGGCCCGTTCTTCAGCTCTGACCGGATGACCTCGCCGAAAACGCTGAGCTCCAGCAGCATGGGGTCTGTGGCAGCCCACTCGCGGATCGCTTCCTTGAGAAAGCTGACCTGTTTGAAGTAGCGAAACAGCCAGATCAGTCCCGGCACGTCATCGGGATGGTTGCCACCTTGCAGGAAGCCGATGCGGGCGGCCTCGACGTCGACCAGATCGCGCTCGAGCGCCCAGCGCGCGAACTCGTCGCCGATGGGAACGGCCAGCGAGGTCTGATATTGCGCAAACTGGCTGGCGTCGCCCGAATGCAGATAGAGATTGAGGAAATAGACGGCGTTCTTCTGCGAGCGGGACCATAGCGCTTCGCCCGCGACATAGGCGCGAACCGAGGACATCACCTCCAGGCTGAATCCGGCGATCGCCGCCTGCAGCAGGACGACCGTGACGAATGGCGAGACGAGCTTGATCACGTGAAGGAAGTTGCGTCCCTTCGTTGATGGCGCTGTTCTGCGAAACACGTTGCGTTCCCCAAGTCGCTCAACGACCCCAGCGGAGCGATCCGCTCATAACGCGGATTACGCGCCAAAGGTGCTTAACTCGACTTGAAAATGCCAGGAGACTGCGTCGCAGGGTGAAGGCGTTGTGAAGCGGATGCTGGCAGATCGTTGCAAATGCCGCCGAACCGGAACTGACGCGGCATCGGCGAGCCGATGTCGCGCATTTGCCCCAAGTGGTTTACCTGATGGAGAGAGAATGCTCTGGCGCTAGACCAGCACCGGTTTCCGCACGCGGCCGGCGTCCCCGAAGACGCGCAAATAGCGCTCGATCTCCGAAGGCAGGCCGGTCGCCTTCTCGGGATTGTCGGAGAGCTTGACGGCCGGATGTCCGTCGACCGACGACACCTTGCAGACCAGCGAGATTGGATCGAGGTTGAACGAGCCGTCCGGCGTGCAGCCGACGAAATCATTGGTGAGATTGGTGCCCCAGCCGAAGGAGAGCCGCACCCGGCCGGTGAAGTGGTGGTAGGTCTCCTCGATCGAGCCCACGTCCATCGCGTCGGAGAACACCAGCAGCTTGTCCCTGGGATTGCGGCCCTTCTGCTCCCACCATTTGATGATCTCCTCACCGGCCTTGATCGGCGGCGCGCTGTCGGGACGGAAGCCGGTCCAGTCGGCGACCCATTCCGGCGCATCGCGCAGGAAAGCCTTGGTGCCGAAAGCGTCGGGCAGCGCGATCAGGAGGTTGCCGCCATAGGTCTGGCGCCACTGGTCGAGGATGCGATAGGGCGCCCAGCGCAACTCCTCGTCGTCCTTGGCGAGCGCCGCGGCGACCATCGGCAGCTCATGGGCGTTGGTGCCGATGGCTTCGAGATCATTGTCCATCGCGAGCAGCACGTTGGAAGTGCCGATGAAGGACGGGCCCAGGCCTTCCTTCACGGCCTCCACGCACCAGCGCTGCCAGAGGAAGCCATGGCGGCGACGGGTGCCGAAATCGGAGAGCCGCAAGCCATCCAGCTTGCGCAGGCGTTCCACCTTGGTCCACAGCTTGGCCTTGGCCCGGGCATAGAGCACGTCGAGCTCGAAGCGGCCGCGGCCCTTCATCGCTGCCCGCGAGCGCAATTCGTTGAGGATGGCGAGCGCAGGAATCTCCCACATCGTGGTATGGCTCCACGGCCCGTGGAAGTGCAGCTCGTACTGGCCTTCGACCTTGCGCAGCTCGTATTCGGGCAGCCGGAATTCGGCGAGCCAGCGGATGAAGTCCGCCGAGAACATGTGTGTCTTGCCGTAGAAAGTATTACCGGCAAGCCAGATCAGCTCTTTTTTGGTGAAGCGGATGGTGCGGGCGTGGTCGAGCTGGGCGCGCAGTTCGCCCTCGTCGATGATTTCGGCGAGCCGGACATGGCGCGATCGGTTGATGACCGAGAATGTCACCTGCTGATTCGGGTAGGATTCCCGAATCATTTGCAACATCAATAGCTTGTAGAAATCGGTATCAAGCAGGCTGCGGATGATGGGATCCAGCCGCCAGCTGTGATTGTAGGTCCGGCTCGCAATGTCGGTCACTGTCATGGGTGGAATTCTAGCGTGGCTCCCCGTGCGCAACCAGTGGATTTGGCGAAGGGCAGGCCATCGCCGAGCATCCGGCTGCGCGAAGGCGGCCCGAAATCGCTCCGAGAGCCCGTTCGCGAACCGGTCTGCGGACGGTCCGGGTGGCTTACATGGCGTCGAACGCTCCCGTGAGCGTGACGCGGGGGCCGTGCGTGTAGCGGTCGGGCGTCAGACCGGAGTTGGAGGAGCCTGCCTGGTTGAACACATTGATGAACGCATCGAGCCGATAGCCTGCGCCGAGTTTCAGGTTCTGCGTCATCCAATAGGAGACGCCAACCTGAATGTCGGCGCTGAGCACCCCGGCAAACAACCGATCGTTGCTCGTCGAGAGCGTATTCGCGACTGGAAAGAGGGGAGAAAGGACCGACGGCGTTACCGAGAACAGGGTCGACGAACTGGTCGCCGACTGCTGCCGGCCGAGTAGCAGGGCGGCGTCGCCGGCATAATCGAACGACCATTTGCCGCCAAATGGGACCGAGCCCTCGACACCGATGAGTGGTCCCGCGCCGAGGAAGTTCGCGCGCGTATCGCGCAACGTCGAGAGCGTTGTGGAAAAGCTGGTGATCGCCGGAAAGCCAGGCAACACAGCACCAGTGCTGGTCGCGGCCTGGACGTCCGAGCTTGAGCTCCGGGTGACGAATTCGGCAACGCGAAGGCCGCCCTTCAGCTGAAGCGTGCTCGGTCCGCTGCCGGCGATGTCGCGTCCCACCGCGAGATCGGCGAGCCAGCGGGTTTCCTTGTAAGTATTGGCGAAGATTTCCGTGCCTGTCTGGCTCGCAGCGCCAACGACGATTGTTTGCGTCAGTGAGTCCAGGCCGGTGCTCTTGCCTCCCTCGCCGTAGCGGAACTGGCCGCTGATGTGCCAGGGAGATCCGGCGAAGCGATAATCGAAGCCAGTAGCCGTTTCCCATCCGACCTTTGGCGTCAGGTCGAACTGTCCGGTGAGACCGTAAGTGTCTGATATCGGATCCCCGCCGCTGAAGATGGCGCCGCCTTCGATCCAGGCCCTGAACTGTCCCGGACCGGCAAGCAGTTGTGCCTTGACCGGTAGGTCTGCGGCATACGCCTGCAACGGATTTCTGGCCTGTTGCGAAACAGCAGTGACCGCCCGGAATGCGGAATTGTCCTGGTGTGATCGGGCCCCGGTCCTGGCAGGTTCGCTCGTTGCGCGTTCGCCTTGCGATTTCAGCCGCGTATTTTCTTCGCGCAACTGCTGGTTCGCGCGCAACGCGGCATTTTCCTTGCGGATTGCGGCGTTCTGCCTTTCCAGCACCTCGAGGCGCGCATTGACGTCTTCGATTTCTCCGGCGGTGGCGCTGGTGACCGTCCATGCCGCGGTCGCGCCGAGCATGAGCGCCGCAAGATTCTTCTTCACTATATTCACCTCGTCGCACCAGTTGCGCGACCGTGGCGCGGAATCACACAACGTGCATCAACCGTTCGGTTGAACTCGACCGGCTACCGCATTCGAAGAGTCGTTTCCGGACTTGGGTGTGGCTTATGCGCCGCAGCCCGCGTGTTCAGGGGTGCGAGGCCGTCGCCGCCACGGTCTCGAGCTGGCTTTTGATCCAGCGATGCGCCGGGTCCTTCTGATAGCGCTGGTGCCAGACCATGAACATCGGCAGCTCGGCCAGGGTTCGCGTGCGCGAGGCCAGCGGAATCCGCACCTGCGCGAAGCCGCGCATCACGCCGGGCGCCAGCAGGCTCGGCATGCTCGCCAGCATCTGCGAGCCACGCAGGAAGGACGGCACGCCGGAGAAGCTCGGCACGGAGATCGCGATGTCGCGGTGGAAGCCGTTGGCTGCAAGCCGGCGATCGAAGTCGAGCCGCTCATTGTCCGTGTAGACCACCGTGATGTGACGAGCTGAGAGATAGGCGTCGCGCGTAGCCGGCGCGGCACGCGCTTTGGGGTCATAGTAACAAACGTAATGGTCTTGCAGCAGGCGCTTCTGCACGATGTCCACGCCGGATGGCGGCAGCGGCGTGATCAGCAGATCGCAGCGGTTTTCGCGCAGCATCGCCGGCGAGGGCGACTGCGAGGGGATCACGCGCAGGTTCAAGCTCGTCACCTGCGCGGCGACATGATCGAAGAACCGCGGCAGCAGCAGGTCGCGCTGGAAGTCGTTCGCGGCGATTGTCAGCGAAAGCTGCGCGCTCGCCGGCTCGAACGTGACGCCGCCGGCAAAGCTCCGCATCTCGTCGATCAGCGCTCGCGCCTTTGCCGCGAGCGCCTGGGCGTGCGCCGTGGCCACAATGCCGCGGCCAGATTTGGCAAACAGCGGATCGCCGACGATCCGCCGCAGCTTGTTGAGGGCGTGGCTGACCGCGGATTGCGTCAGGCCGAGCCGCGTTGCGGCCGCCGTCACCGAACCTTCCTCCAGCACCGCCAGGAACAGCTCCAGCGCGTGGCCATCAAGCGCCAAATGATCGATTTTGTTCATGGAATTCATTATAATCAATCTATTTATCTTGAGAATAGCCGGCGCCATCATCTCCCGATAAGTCGTGCGCCCCAACGGGAGCGCCACAGGGAGAGACAACGCCGATGCATGCCCAGGCGCCAGCCTCGCGGGATCCCCGCCTCAACCACCCCGAGCCGTTCACGCCGCCGCTCGGTGACGGCGGCTTCTTCCAGCGCGACCGTTCCATGCATCCGCCCGCGCACGCGCCGGGCTACAAATCATCGGTGCTACGTTCGCCGCGCCAGGCGCTGCTGTCGCTTGAGAACTCGGACTCGGAGATTACGGGGCCGGTGTTCGGTCACAACGACCTCGGCGCGCTCGACAATGATTTGATCCGCAACTACGCCAAGGACGGTGATCCCGTCGGCGAGCGCATCATCGTCCACGGCCGCGTGCTGGACGAGACCGGCCGCGGCGTGCCGAATACGCTGGTCGAGTTCTGGCAGGCCAATGCCGGCGGCCGCTACCGGCACAAGAAGGACACCTATCTGGCGCCGATCGATCCGAATTTCGGCGGTTGCGGTCGCGCGCTGACCGACGACACCGGCTACTATTACTTCCGCACCGTGAAGCCGGGACCCTATCCCTGGCGCAACTACGTCAACAGCTGGCGTCCCGCTCACATCCACTTTTCGGTGTTCGGCTCGGGCTTTGCACAGCGTCTGATCACCCAGATGTACTTTGAGGGCGATCCCCTGATCCCGGCCTGCCCGATCCTGACGACGATCCCGGACAAGGATGCGCTGGAGCGTCTCGTCGCGCCGCTCGACCTCAACGCATCGGCTCCGTTCGACTCGCTCGCTTACCGCTTCGACATCGTCTTGCGCGGCCAGCGCTCCACCTACTTTGAAAATCGCACCGCAGGGAACTAGGTCCATGCCGCAGCCGCTCAACTACCTCAAGGAAACCGCCTCGCAGACGGCCGGGCCCTACGTGCATATCGGGTTGATCCCGGCCATGGCCGGCTTCGACATTTTCGAGAAGGATTTCTCCAACGTGCTGGTGACGCCGAACACGCAAGGCGAACGCATCACGCTGGAGGGCAAGGTGATCGACGGCAGCGGCACGCCGCTGCGCGACGTGCTGCTGGAGATCTGGCAGGCCAACGCGGCCGGCCGCTACAACCATTCGGCCGATCGGTCGACCGGCGCGCTTGACGAGGAATTTCGTGGCTGGGGCCGCGCGGGCTCTGACTTCGAGAGTGGTCTCGTCACCTTCGAGACCATCAAGCCGGGCGCGATCATCGACAAGACGGACCGCAAAGGCGCTCCGCACATCAATGTCTGGATCGTCGCGCGCGGTATCAACATCGGTCTGAACACGCGCCTCTATTTCTCGGACGAAGAGGCCGCCAACGCCGCCGACCCCGTGCTCAACCTGATCGAGCAGCCGGTCCGGCGCTCGACTCTGATCGCAAAGCGCAGCGAACGCGCCGGCAAGATCGTGTACTCCTTCACGATCAATTTGCAGGGGCCGGAAGAGACGGTGTTCTTCGACGTGTGATCGTCTCAGGTCTCCTCGCCGTGGAGCTGCGCGCGAAAGGCGCGCGGTGGCACGCCCGTGGCGGCGGCATAGACCCGGCTGAAATAGGCGGGGTCCTCAAAGCCCAGCGCATAGGCGATCGTTGAGACCGGCAAGTTGGTGTAGACGAGGTTGCGCCGCGCTTCGCGGATCAGCCGGTTGAGGATCAGGTGCGAGGCGGTGTCGCCGGTTGCTGACCGCGTCACCCGGTTGAGATGGGTCGGCGTGATCGACAGCGCGCCCGCATAGTCCGCAACGCTCCAGCGTTCCAGATGATGCTGTTCCAGCAGCGCCTCGAAGCGGCGGAATAGTCCGCTTTCAGCCGTGCCGTTGCCACCGCTCTCGCCGGTGAGCGCGCGGGCCACCAGCCCGATCATGGCCGCCGACAGTGCGCGCAGCACATGCGCCCGGCCGAAATCGCGCGCGGCGTGTTCGGCAAAGATCTGCTTCATGGTGGTCCGGATCTGCGGCGTGCCACGTATCACGGCCGAGCGCGACAAGGCGCCGCGCAGTCCTTCGGAGGCGAGCAGCGCTTCGTCCAATATTTCCGCGGCGATGGTCAGCACCCAGCCCTGGGTGTCAGGCACGAACCGGAAGCCATGGACGTGGCCGACAGGCACGTTGACGATCTGCATCGGCTTCAGCTGCACCACGCGCCCGTCGAGCGTGGCTTCGCCGCCGCCGCGGTCGATCAGCAGCACCTGGTGCAGCCGGGCATGGCGGTGCACGGCCAGCGTCCAATCGTGCAGCACCGAGCGCGACGCTATCGTCTCGCAATGCACGACATCGGGCAGATCGCCGGACTCGCCGAACAAATTGTAGACCCGGATCGCCGGGGCGGGGAGTGCGCTTCTCATGTTCGAATAGTACAAGACAAAGACGAAAGCCTCCATCGGTCAGCGGCGCTGAATCTGCAAGAAGGTGCAGAGGAGGACGCAATATGAAAGTTCAGGTCTGTATCATCGGCGGCGGGCCGTCCGGGCTGCTGTTGTCCCAGCTCCTGCATCTCAAGGGCATCGACACGGTCGTGCTGGAAAAATCCAGCCGCGACCACGTGCTTGCCCGGATCCGTGCCGGCGTGCTCGAGCACGGCTTCGCCAGGCTGATGCGCGAGGCTCAGTGCGGCGAGCGGATGGACCGCGAGGGCGAGATCCACAAGGGATTCGAGATCGCCCATGACGGGGTGCTCTCTCAGATTGACCTCCATAAGCACTCCGGCGGCAATTCGGTGCTGGTCTACGGCCAGACCGAGCTGACGCGCGACCTCTATGAGGCGCGCGACCGCCTCGGCGGCAACGTCGTGCACAACGCCGAGGACGTGACGCCGCATGAGCTGACCTCGGACCGGCCTTACGTGACCTATCGTTCGAACAGCGAGACCGTCCGAGTTGATTGCGACTATATCGTCGGCGCCGACGGCTTTCACGGCGTCAGCCGCAAGTCGATCCCGAAGGACGTGCTGCGGGAATACGAGAAGATCTATCCGTTCGGCTGGCTGGGCGTGCTGTCGCGCACGAAACCGGTGTCGCCGGAGCTGATTTATGTGAAGCACGAGCGCGGCTTTGCGCTGTGTTCCCTGCGGTCGCAAGTGCTGAGCCGCTACTACGTCCAGGTGCCGCTCACCGACAAGGTGGAGGACTGGAGCGACGATGCGTTCTGGGCCGAGCTGAAGCGTCGTTTGCCGGACGAGGTCGGCGGCCGCCTGATCACGGGACCGTCCATCGAGAAGAGCATCGCGCCCTTGCGCAGCTTCGTCGCCGAGCCGATGAGCTATGGCCACCTGTTTCTCGCCGGCGATGCCGCCCACATCGTGCCGCCGACCGGCGCGCGCGGGCTGAACAGCGCCGCCTCCGACATCTATTATCTCTACCACGCCATGCTCGCGCACTATCAGAACGACGATGATTCCGGGCTCCAGGGCTACTCCGCCAAGGCGCTGGCGCGGATCTGGAAGGCGCAACGCTTCTCGTGGTGGATGACGATGCTGCTGCATCGCTTCCCCGACCGGCTCGAATACGAGGACCGGCTCCAGCAGACTGAACTGGAATACCTCCTTTCGTCCGAAACGGCCCAGCGCCTGCTCGCGGAGAATTATGTGGGGTTGCCGTTTTAGCGTGGAGTGGACCCGAAAAGCGGTGCGACGCCGCGCTACTTTCGTTCTAGGATGTTCACCGGCGTCCAGTCCGACCCTGGTGGATTTGTAGCGAGCGCAGTTGCGCGCTTGCCAAAAAGCGCTGACGCCGGATCCATTTCCGCCATTCGCCCGAACGCACCAGCCGCTTTCGCAAACTCCCGCGCCCGCCAGCAGGCGAGCCCCTCCGCGTAAGCCGCGGCGAGTTTTTTCTGCCCGGCGCTCTCCGCGCCTCTGTCCGCGAGCGGCTCGAATACCCTGATCGCCTCGCCGCGCCCCAGCACCCGGATCGCATCGAGTTCCCGCCAGGCGAAGCCGTCGCCGGTCTGCGCCATCGTCGATTCCGAGGCCATGATTGCGGTGCCGTAGTATTTGTTGGCGCCTTCGAGCCGCGAAGCGACGTTCACGGTGTCGCTCATCACGGTGTAATTGAAGCGGCGGCGGGAGCCGATATTGCCGACCACGGCCTCGCCGCTGTTGAGGCCGATGCGGTGCGACAGGCCGCGGCCGGCGAAAGCGGCGCTGCCGGCGTTGAGCTCTGCCAGCTTTGCGTGACATTTCAGTGCGGCATGGACCGCGTGGCGCGCATGCGCGGGATCGTCGGCGGGCGCACCGAACATGGCGACGATGGAATCGCCGATATATTTGTCGACATAGCCGCCATGGCTTTCGATGATGTCGGTCATGGCCGACAGATATTCGTTCATCAGCGTCACCAGCTCGCCCGGCGTCATCGTCTCGGCGATGGAGGAGAAGCCGCTCAGGTCGGAGAAGAACATGGTGATGTTGCGCATTTCGCCGCCGAGCGCCGGCATCTTGCCGGAGGCAACCATGGTGTCGATCACTTCGGGGGCGAGATAGAACGCAAAGCTCTTGCGCAGGAAACGCTCGTCACGATCGGCCAGCACGAAACGGTAGCCGATCATCATCGCGAGCGCGGCAAGGCTTGCGAGTGCCGGCTCCGTCAGCGGCAGCGCCAAGGCATAGACGAATGAACTGACGGCCACGGCGGCGTATACCGCGGTGAGGCCGAGCCATGCGATCAGTGCGCCACCCGGTGCAAGCACGCAGGCCGCGCAGGCCACGATCGCTGCGAACACGACGGTGAGAATGCTCCGCAGCGGAAAGCCGAGCTCGGTCACCGCATCGCGTTCGATCAGATTTCGCACCGCGTTGGCGTGCACGAAGACACCGGCGATGTCGCTGCGGGCCTTTTGTACGGTGCTTGCCGGAGCGGGCTGGGCGCATCGTTGCCCCGGCGTTCCGTCATATCCGCCGGACAGTCGCATCGAGGTGAGCTTGCGATCATCGAAATTCAGGGCGGTGCCGAGCAGCACGACTTTGCCGCCGAAGGCGCGGCGGAAGAAATCGCGGTCGCCTTTTTCGACGCAGGCTCGCAGATCGGCGAAGGAGAAAGTCGGAATGTCGCGGCCCAGTCCTCGAAAATTGAGCGCCAGTGTATTCGGTACCGCGCTCGGAATTGCATAACCGGACAATTCGGTCGTTCCGGACGGTGCAATCTCGGGCTTTACTACGAGCGCGCGCGCGGCGAGCTCGACCGCCATCGCGGGGACCGGCTTGCCGTCGATCGAGAAGCTCAGCGGCATCCGCCGGATCACGTCGTCGGTGTCGGTATGGACGTTGAGGGCGCGGATATTGTTTCTCACCGCCAGTTGCTGCGCGCGGTCGGGCCTTTCCTGACGGTCGTTGCTCAGGATTTCACCGAGCACCAGCTTGCCGTTGTCGGAAAGCTTCCGCAGGGCGATGAGATAGTCCCGATCGAAGCCTCTCATGCGGCTGCCCAGCGAGGCGTCGCCGAAGGGAATCTCCGACTGCTCGATCGAGCTCGGGAAGATGACATCGAAGCCGATGACCTTGGCGCCGCCGTCGTCGATGCTGCCGAGAACCCGGCCGATCTCGCGCGTCCAGGTCTGCGTTGGCGATCCCTTGAACGGCGGAGTGTCGTAGGTCTCGCCGTCGATGGCCACGACGACGACCGGTGATGTGGCGGGATCGCGGGGGTCGCCGACGAGCTTGCCGCGCAGTGCCGTGAGGATGTCGAGCGACAGGCCCTGCAGCGTCTGGAACGGCGGAGACGTCACGATGGCGCCTGCAAGAAGCGCAATCAGGATCGCTGCAACGATGTCCCGTCTGCCGATCCGCCGCATCGCCCCGTCGCTAGCTGCCTATTCGAGCCGCAGCAGGCGCCCGACGATCGGCGTCGGCGACGACGTGGCGCTGGGATCGACCTGGAAGGCGTAACGCTTGGCGCCGAGGATGGCGAGATAGCTGCCGCCCGGCGTCAGCGACTTCCCGGCCTTCGCGAAGTCATAGAACTTGCCTCCGACCATCGTCTCGCTCTTGAGGGGAACGCTGATGGTCGGCTCCTTGCCATCGGTGCGTTCGATCACCAGGGTGCTGCCGCTCTTGGCCTGCACCAACGGCGCGATGCCGTAGAGCGTCGGCAGCTTGGCCGGAGCGCTGCCCTTGGCGTCCGACCGCATGGTGCGGAAGGTCGTCGCGGCACTCTGGTTCGCCTCCCGCTCCGACAGTTTTGCCGCGTTGGTATCGCAGGGCACCTTTTCCCGCTTGACCTCGCCGAGTTGCACGGTGCTCTGCTCGGTGCCGACCATGACGACGCCTTCGCTGATGGTCTCGCGCTGGCACGATTTGAGATAGCTGAGCGTAATGGTTGCCTTGGGGCCCAGCTTGATGATCTTGCCCGGCGCCACATAATCCATGAACGCGACGCCGTCGATCTTGCCTTGCACGTCCTCGACGATGGCGGCCGGCGTCTCCGCCAAAGCGGGGGCAGCAAGACAGCACGCGCCGACAACAGCGCCGATCAGGCTTTTCATGGGAAATCTCATCCAGTTCGACCGATATTTGCCCGGTCCCCGTCCAGGGCCGATGCTTAGCAGCGAAACGCCCAGGCAAGTGTGACCGGAATCACTCTCAGATATTGGTGCACTCTATCAGGAAGAGGTTCAAACCGGCGACCGGAGAAAACAGTGCGCCGGCAAGCTGTTGGCCGGATGGATAATTTCATTCGGCTGGGACGGCCTCGACCGGGTGGCCCTCCGCTGCACTCTCTATACCTGTAATGGGCGCGAGCGTGGCCTCGGTCATCTGATACGGCGTCGCCTGCTGACCGGCGGCGATCTCGACCACTTCCTCCCAGCGCGACAGGAAGGCTAGCTGTCACGAAGGCTGAGTTGATAGCGGTTGTATGCAAGCTGCCAAACGAGGTCGGCACGCCGATCGTTTTTAGCGCGGTATGCAACGAGGTCCAGCTTTCTTGCCCGCTGCGCGGAGGAGCCTGCGCTGCCCACGTCGCTGCGCGTCGGTAGCAATTTGACTGGCTCGCTTTCCAGGGTGTTAACCGTGGCGGAATGCTCTCCGCGCGGATCATTGTCGCGCCCTAGTATTGGTTGCAAATGCGTCCTGAGTTTTACCGCGGATATTTTCATGATGAGAGACGGCAAATATGCGGCCTGGTTCAGGACCCCGCGCGGTCAGGGCACGGGCGTCGTGCATCTGGCGGAGGGACGAATCTCCGGCAGCGATAGCTTCTTCACGTATGGCGGCTCTTACCGAATCGACGAGCAGCGCTTCACGGCGGTTCTGACCACGCGGCGACATGCCGAGGGTCCGCCGACCGTGTTCGGGCTCGACGAGGTCGAGGTCAAGCTCTCGGGCGTGTGCAGCGGCGCGATGGCGACCTGTTCCGGTACGGCCGAGCAGGCCCCCGATGTGACCTTCGAGGCGACGCTGATCTACAGCCAGGACGAGGTGCCGGCCGCTGACGCCAGAGGTGCGGTCGTGAAGCTCAATGCCGACAAGCTGCCCAAGGGGCTCGACGGCCGTTCGCGATCGCGCCATCCGTTTGCGCCGGGATCGCTTGGCTCAGAACGGAATAGACCATAAGGCCAGATCGACGTCGACGATGTTGTCAGGCCTGCTTAAGCGGATGAGCCCTCTGGTGCCAGGCCCAGGCGGTGCGGATCACGGTCGGTAGATCCGAATGTCGCGGCACGAAATTCAGCACTTTTCGCGCTGCGGAGGGATCGGCAACCAGATAGGTGGGATCGCCGGAGCGGCGCGGTTTGACGGTGTGGGGCACCTCGCGCCCGGTCTCCTGCCTGATGGCAGTCAGGATTTCCCGCACCGAGAAGCCGGAGCCGGTGCCCAGATTGAAGCTGCCGCCGGCATGCCCTTGTTCCAGCAGTTTCAGCGCCGCGACATGCGCCGCGGCGAGGTCGGTGACATGGATGTAGTCGCGGATCGCGGTGCCGTCGGGCGTGTCGTAGTCCTCACCGAACACGGCAAAATCCACATGGCCCTGTAACGCCATCATGGCGCGCGGAATGAGATGGGTTTCGTTGTCACGCAATTCGCCAATGCCGCCGGCAGGATCGGCGCCGCTGGCGTTGAAATAGCGCAGGCAGAACGCGCCGAAGCCGTAAGCCGACCGGTAATCGGCCAGCATGCGCTCGATCATCCACTTCGATGCGCCATAGGGGTTGATCGGCGCGCAGGGGAAGTCTTCCGGCAGTTCCTTGGAATCGGCATTGCCGTAGACGGCGCCGGTCGAGGAGAAGACGATACGATGGCAACCCGCATTGCGCATCGCCTGCAAGAGCGACAGCGTGCCCTGCACATTGTTGATGTAGTACTTTTGCGGGTCGGTCATGGACTCGCCGACGAGGCTCGCCGCCGCGAAATGCATGACCGCCGTGATGTTGTGCTCAGCGAAGGCGCGCGCCAGCGTGGCGCCGTCGAGCAGATCGCCTGTTACCAGCGGGCCGGCGACGAAGCCGCGATGACCTGTCGACAGATTGTCATAAACGACGGGCTGATAGCCGGCCGCGGTCAATGCGCGGCAGGCATGCGAGCCGATATAGCCCGCGCCTCCCGTAACGAGGACAGTCGGTCGGTCGTTCATGTGTGCTTACCTCAGAGCGAAATCAACGATTATCCAGGCAACCGCCGCCAGCAACAAATCGGCACACAGCACGAGCACCGCAAGCGTCAGCCATGCGGGACGTTTGCCGAAGGCGGGGACATGCCGCGTGGCGTCACGAGACAGGACATCACTCGAGGAGAGGGCTTCCGAAGTGATCTGTCCCAATGTGATTGCCTCAGTTCAACAGTTGATCGATCGGTTGAGCATAGATCGATCTTCGCTGTATGCAACCCACCGGGGCTCGGCACGATAGTCCTTCTTCGTTTAGCTCGCATTGACCCTATCGCTGCGAAATGGTCGGCGCGCGCGCGGCGGCAACCGAAGCTTTAAGCACGAAAAATAAGCTGAGGCCGAGTAAAGGAGTGACTGAAACATGGCACAGATCTGGATGACTTATGACGAACTGGCCGGGCTGAGTGGCTGCACGCCTGCCGAGGCCAGAATGCGGGCCATCCATTTGTCACTTGACCGTCGCAAAAGCCGCGATGGCGCAACCCGCGTCAAGCTCGATCTTGCGCTGACGGCTAAATTTTTCGCATCTGTCCGGGACGCCGATTTTGATCTGGACGGCGCCATCGAGGCGCTCCAGGCCACCCATCGGCAGATGGCAGAACTCCTGACGCCGAACCAGTTCCTGGGCCAGCGCCGCTCGGCCTAGCTCCCGCACGCGATCGATCAGGCTCCGGGTATAAGGAGCCGAGATTCTCGCGATAGTTGTTCCGAATCAGGCATAAATCTCTATCCGGAATTTCCATTGCGGGCCGGGGTTTAACCGCAGCGGGCCGCAGAGCCTGCAGGAGGATGCCATGAGGAACGACAGCGATCGAGGCTACGCGACACTGTTGGGAGCGGCGATGCTGGGTGGGCTGATCATCATGACAGCCGCAACGGCAAACGCAGAGCTGGTGAAGTTGCAGGCCGATCTCAAAGGCAGCAATGAAGTGCCTCCGAACAACTCGCCTGGAACAGGCAAGGCCGAGGCGACCTATGATATCGAGGCGAAGACCCTCACCTATACGGTCAGCTTTGCCGGCTTGACCGGGCCGGCGATGGGGGCACATTTCCATGGCCCCGTGGAGCCCGGCAAGAACGCCGGCATCGTGCTGCCGTTCAAGACGGTCCAAAGCCCGATTCAGGGGAGTGCGACGCTCACTGAAGCTCAGGCTGCGGATCTGCTGGCCGGGAAGTGGTACGCCAACATTCATACGGCCGCGAACCCGGGCGGTGAACTACGCGGACAGATGACGAAATAGCGACGGCGACTTTCCCGATGCGGACGTGCAGGCCATGCATCTGCTCAGGAGGGCGGTCTCGGTAAGAAGGCCAGGATTGTTTGAGCGAGGAGGACCCCGACGGTCCCGCCTGCCGCTTTTTGCAGCACGTCTAGGAAACCCGGATCACGATCGGGCGTCATTGCTTGCAGGACTTCGAGCCCCATTGCGACCGCCACGACAAGCGAGCATGCGAGGGTGAGCCGACCGGGCAACAGGAAGGACAAGAGAAATCCCAGCAGCCCGTAGGCGCTGAAGCGCTCGATCACGACGACCCAATAAGCCTCGTGATGACCGATAAGCACGGGTCTTCCCGCCAGTCTCGCAAGCGTGGCATAGACGATGAGCGCGAAGCAGATTCCTGCGGCTGCGATAAGGTGGTTTCGGCGCATTGGACGACCATAGCCGGACCGGAGCCAGGCCGCGTTGAAAGCTGAGAGTATCGTTAAGGCTGATTGAGCAGGGCCCGGTGCGGAGCGTTTTGCCGTCTCGGGTTAAGGCTCGATCCAGTCAGGCCACCAACACCGCGTCGGTCGGCAATTTAGCGTTCTGCGCCAAGCAGCGTGTCTCGACCAGCTCGCTGAATCGCGGGAAGGGCAGTGGGGCGGAGACCAGATAGCCCTGCCCCTCCTCCACGCCGGATGAAATAAGCGCCCGGACCTGCTCTTCCGTCTCGATGCCTTCCGCAACCACCGTCATTTGGAGGTCCTTCGCAAGTGCGACCAGCATCTCCACGATCGTGGCAGTCGATGCGTCCACGGTGATCGTGTCGACGAAAAATTTGTCGATCTTGATTGTATTGGCGCCCAGGCCCTTGAGCCGAGATAGCCCACTATGACCGACGCCGACATCATCGATGGCGACGCGAAACCCGTAGTCCCTGAGTTCGCTGACCACGGCTGCGGCGCGTGCGAGATCGTCGAGCTCGTCGCGCTCGGTCACCTCGATGACAATCTGGCGCGCGGAGACTTGTGCCGCCATGACTGTGCGGCGGAGCGTTTCAATGAAGCCCGCGCTCAAGAGATGCTTTGGCACGACGTTGAGGGAGAGCTTAAAATCCTTGTTCACTTTCAACAGCGGCTGCAGATCCGACAGCGCTGATCGCAGGATCTGCCAGGTCATGACCTGGATGCGGCCGCTGGATTCCGCGAGCGGGATGAAGTTCATCGGAGGCACGACCGATCCGTCTTTGAGGAGCCACCGAGCCAACACCTCGCAGCCCTTGATCCGACCAGTCTTGAGCTCGAAGATGGGCTGGTAGTACGGCTTGAATTCGTTCGCGGCCAGCCCGCGATCGAGATCTGCGACGGGCCCTTCCATGCGGCGGCTCCGCGCCAAAAGCCCGCCGAAAAGCGCGCCGATTGCAATCGCTACGGCCAGCGTCGGCCAGTAAGCCTCGCTGTTCCACGTCGAGAGGATGCCGCGTTCGAGGCGGATGGTCGCATGGAGGGGGAATCGAGCGGAATTCTTGTCGAGATCGATCGGGGCCTGCAAGGCTTTGTCGGGATCGAGCAGGAATTCCCCAAGTTTCTCGCCGTTGCTCAAGGCGAGGATCACTTCACTGTGGGCGCGCAACTCGGCGGGCATGATGTCGAACAGGCTGGCGTTGACGCCAAGAATGGCGACCAGTGCGGCATTGCCATTGATGTCTTTGAGCACGCCCAGAGCATCTCCGCCGAATTGCTCAACACGGAAGAGCGAAAGGCTCTTGTCGCGCGAGGGAAGCATATCGCGGCGGTCGATCCATCCCTTGTCGAATTCCAGCGTTTCGGAATAGGCGGAACAGATCACCGAGCCATCAGGGTTGACGAGGCGCACGTCCTTGATTGCGGAACGTTGGTAGACGTGGAGCCGGATCGCCTGCAGCGTCGCGGGCCCGCAATCAGCAAGGTCGCGCCGCGCAAGTTCGCCCAAGCTCGCGCCGGCAAAGTCGACCGCAAATTCGGCGCGACGCAGAACAACCTCGGTCAATTCGTCGAGCTGATGGGCCTGCTGGTACCGAATGAACGAAGTCGCCGCAAAGTGGCCGGCCACGCCGAACGCGGCCGTGCTCGCGAGCACGAGCGCCGCAAATGCGAAAGTCGGTCGCTGCAATCTCATTCGGCCCGGCGGAACAGAGGGAAGCGTCGGCCGATCCTAGTTGAGAGGGGCTAAGATAGGGTTTAATGGCCGGACGAGGCATGTGGAACCGGCCTTTCGGGGGCGGGCGAGAGACCCGTCTGCCCCCGCACCGGGGAGCCTATCGAAAAATGCCTCTTAACCTTCCGCTCCCAAGTTCTGGCGGCCCATTCGATGGCGGAGGGAAGCGGGTGCGGGATTGTAGGACGCGATGGAAGCCTGCCGGGTGCTGCCACCATGCTGTGGCCGGGCGGCTCGCAAGCGCAAGACCACGAAGGCGATATTGATAGCCAACCAGACCAGGATGACGGAAATGGCAAGATGTGCCACGGCCAGACCTCGCGATGAAGTTGAGGTGAACGCGGGCGCGCTGGTTTGGTTCCCTGGCGAGAAAGGGTGAGGACGTTTTATTTGACGCGGTTGGATTCGAGCCTTCCGCCTGCGACCCGATCGAGCGCCCGCGGTCGTCCCATGGCGTCGTTGGCGGAACAGTACCGCACGCTCCCTAGGCCTTTTTGCTCGCCTTCGTTTTCAATGCAAGACCAAGGCGCAAGGCCATGCGCTTGATTGCATCGGGCGAGCGTCCGAGCTGTTTCGCCGCCTCCTCCAATGTAGCCGAAGATTTGGCCAACTCCATCAGCCGGCGGTCTTCCTTGAACGACCAGGGCTTGCGCGCCATAACCGAAATCATCCTCTCGTCGCGACAAGGACAAAGCCGCCAAGCGGACCCATGTCGCTCGACGGCTTTGCTTGGGTGGGGCCGAGCTTGGGGAGCCCGGTGAGACGATGGATAAGCGATCGGTGAGACTTCGCAACAATCAACGCGGATTAAGCTAACCGCTCAACCTTACCGCGCGTAATCCGGACTTCGTGGCTCCGTATTACCACGGAGGCGTCAATGCTGATCAGCAGCCGTTGCCGCGCTTTGAATGGGTGGAAGCCGAAATTGTCGGCGCCGGTTCTGAAGGTTGCATGGACTGCGTGAACCCGGATTAACATCCGGCCGGATCTAACTTCAATCAGTGAGACGTTTTGTCATTTCCAGCCTCCCAGCTATCGGGCAACGACCAAACTTCAATCAGTTCTTGCACAAACTTCATCATCGCCTGACAAAACTTTCAGCGGTGCCGATCTTGATGTCGTCACAACGACAAGATGAAATGCAATGGGAGGAACGCGCTGCAAAAACGGGACGTTCAAATGTTGGCAATTGTGGTCTTGGGGTCGATCTTCGCCGGCGGTTTTGCTTGCGGCTATGGCGCGAGGGCGTGGCGCTCGCGCAAGCGATCGGCAAGATATCGTCTCTACGCGCCCTATACTCCCGCGGCAACAGGGGCGGGACGAAGTCGGTCGCAGTCGTGATGGTGGCATTTCGCGCCTGGCCTATTTGCCGAGCGATCTCTGTGGAATGATCGAAATAACCATGTGCGGTTAGGTTAACTTGTCGCAGCTCTTGAGAGCCTAGCCAATGCCACCTAGAACATATCGATTGACGGCGAAAGTTTAGCCGCCCCGATTTTTCCGGGGCCCGCGTTAGGGTAGGCGTAAATGACGTATCTGATTGTATTGCTGGGCGCGATAATTTGCATCGTTGTTTTGATGGTTTTCGTTCGCGCCTATGATCGACACCTGAAAGATCTTCCAGGTCCTTGGATCATGGACGAGGCTCATTCGAATGACTGAAAGGTATAACGCGCCCCGCAGGTATTTCGTTGATGCGCAAGGGAAGCGGGTGTTGATAGGGCTGTCCCTTCCGGAAACGGCGGAGTTCGAAGCGCTGGACATGACATCGGGAGAGACGGTTCAAATCGGCCTGGGCGATGGAGCCGCCGCGGTGGACGAAGCTCGATGGCTTGAGCTCTATTCCAAACACGAAGGAGCCTGGCGGGCCTGGATCGCACAAAGCCAGGCGGCGCAGCCACAAGATTCAGGCTTTGTTAACTACGTCTGACCGATGTTAGCGGTCCAAATCTCGAACGTGGGATGGCCCAAATGTTTCAGCTGTTCCTGAGAGCGCGCGCACACAATTTTCTCAGCTCCCGCCGTGAGGACAAGGGCTTCAAGGCCCGTACCATCGAGCGCGATGCGGAGACGGACCGCGTTCGAATCGATGCCGTCATGGTCGCGATCGATACGGCATTGCGCGATGCGGAGAGGGAGCAGGTCGGCCTCGGACGACGTGTTGATGACGCACTTGCGCGTGCATCCGTCACCTTCGGCAACGGCACCGATGAATATCTCGAACGGGAGCCGATCGACAGCCATCATCAAGATCTCTTTGCGGCCGACATCTCCAACGGCCAGCGGCGGCTCAAGGAATTGGCAAGCACCATCGCTCACTTGAGATTTATCAGGACCGCGATGCTCACGCGCTTTCCGAACCTGAAGCCGCCGCAGCTCAATAGCTAGGATCGCGGGTTTGGCTCGGCAGCCTGCCGTCTGGTAAAACGCGGCAGGTTTGGACACGATGGATATCTCGGTCCGAGAAGCATACTATCTCGCAGAGCAGTTGCCACGGGACAATTCGGCGCCGCTTTGCCGTTTGGCCCTGCTGCCGGTTTTGATATGGTCCCGTCCAGCGTTCTCGGACGGATTGAAGGAGCGAGCCAGGTGATCTCCAGAAGTTTGCAAACGTCGCTGGGATTGGCATTTGTTTTGGCTATTGGCGCACCAGTAACGGCTTCGGCCGTCACGGTAGAAGTAGCGCGTGCATGCGACGCAGCTTTGGCCAAGGCCTATCCCCCAAAGCAAGTCGGCAATCCCGCTGCCGGCAGCGCGGGGACAGTCAAGGAGCGGCGCGATTATTTGAGCAAGTGCGTCGCGAACAACGGCAAGGTCGATGATGCGCCGGCGGACGTGCCGAAGGACAACAAAGCCAAAAAATAACCGTAGACGCGAAGAAGATTCGTCCAATCCCGTCGCGCTTTAACGTCGTGGCGGGCAGGGTGAGTAGAATGCGCCGTTCGTTGCATTGATGCGTTCGACGCATTGGTTGGGATCAGTCGGCGTCCCAGCCACGGTGAAGTCATAGCCCATACCTTTGACGACCACGACGTAGCGACCCGGCGAAAGGGTAAAGCCGTCCTGCTCCGGCTGCAGCGATAGCATTCTCGGCTGATCCTCGACCGGACCTACTTTGTAAGGGAAGGACATGCTGCGGATGACCCAGGTGTCGCCGGCGGTGACCATGGCTGCTTTCCCGGTTGCATCGACGCCCATCGCTCGGGAGACTTTTGCAACCACCCGAACCTCGGTCCCGGTTGCATCGACACCACCGTCGGGCCTGAACACAATGAAGCTGACATCTCCGCTTGTAAGGGTCGTCGCGCTGGGCGTGGTGATTGCCGCTGAGATCGCGACACGACGGTCCGGAATCTTCCCGGGGACCGGCTTGAGCTCCTGGAGCTGGCCCTCGCTCAGGGCGTAGACGCCAAACGCTGTCGGCAACGGCATCGAGGGTTGCGCAGCCGGCGTCGGCTCCTTCGGTTGATCCGGTGTGCGTTCGACGCTCTCACCGCTCGATGGAGTCACAGCCACGGTGAGTTGAGGCTCGGGGCTTGTCGAGCTGCGCTTGGAGAGCGTCGCGGACTGCCACAATGCGAGGGATTGTGTTCTCAACCGCGGCCAATAAGTAACCGCGGCGCTGGCGCCGGCAATGATGACCAGGATGGCGGCTAATCGGATGAGGGAGTTGAGGATGCCGCTTCGCTGAGACCGGTCGGGCGGTCTTGGCGGTGCGACAGAACCGCGTCCTGTTTCCGCATGCGTCGGGACGGGCGGCGAAGGCGGAACGGGTGCCAGATGCGGAGCGGGCTGGGGAGCCGAGGGATCGAGTGGCGACTGATGCGAAGCGACGTCTAGCTCCGACGCCGGCGCTGCGGACAGCGCGTCGCGCTCGCTGCGTTCAAATGAAAGCTCAACGTCCCGGATGGCGCGCTCGAGCACTTGCTGGAGCTCGCGGGACTCCCGTGCGTCGCCATGGGTGAATTGTTCCAGAAGCTTGATGCGAGCCAGCTCGTAGACGATTTCGCGGATCTGCCGCGGGTCGCCGGAAATATCGCGAATCCGCCCGGACAGGAGGCGCACAAACCCGGCCTTGATCGCGTGCGTCTTTGGAGCGCCGGCGGCGGTGTCGCTGGGGTCGGTCATCAAGGCCGATCAAGTAACCCGGAACAGGCTGTTTCGCTAGGTTTTTCCGCGTCAAAATCCTATCTCTGCGAAAGCCGCTCTGACGCCAGCCTTGCAAGAGCCCTCGTCGAACAGCTTCGGGGGCTTGCTTTTGGGCGGAAAGCTGTGACAGTCCGACGAGCTCCTCTTTCCGGTATTTTGATCATGCGCGACGGTTTCATAGCACTCACGTTTGTGGCTCTTCTGGTGCAACCTTCTTTTGCACAAGGGACCAAGGACAAGGCCAATTTGACGAGCACCAGCATCGTGACGACCCCTACGAAGAAAACCCAAACGGCCCAGAGCGCCTCGCGACCCACAGCCACCCGGATCCTGGCGCCGGGCAAGCTGCCGAGCGGGATGGCGGCTCAGGGGGTCTGGAGAGACGGCAAGTTGATCGCCGTGCCTCGGCAATGACGACCCAAGCAACCGTGAAGGAACGGTGATCGCCTCCCGATGTTCTCGCTTGGGAGACCTTTTCATGAAACGACTAGTCCTGACCGCGTTTACGCTTCTTATGACGGCAAGCACGTGGGCCCCTAGCGCTCGGGCCCAGGGTGTCAATGATCCATCGACCCCCAATCGAAATGTAATTATCGTCAATCCCTCGCAGCCCGCGCCGAGCACGGCTACGCGGAATATTCCGAGCCAGATTCAGCCGCCTCTGGTCAGTGGAGGGCGCGCGCGCCCCTATCACGGCAACAGAACGCGGACTAGTGGTTCGAGCAGGCGCTAGTCTGGCTACTGTGCGTTGGGTGTCATTCCGCCGCCGGTGGGGAAGTTGCTGGATTTGAGCGCCATTCCACTGACGCGAAAGCGGACATTTCCCGCCAGATACAGATAATCCGACGTCGTGCTGCTGACGGTCCGCACCTCGACATAGGTGAGCGTGATCGAACCCACGCTTGGGGTTACCTGGGTGATGTCGACAAACCGAGCTCCCGGGAAAAGCTTCTGGTCGAGGCCATAGAAGATCTTTTCCCGCTCTGACCACAGGATGAAGTGACCGCCGGCCTTCTGATCAACGGCTTCGTATTGCGTATGGATCACTTGCGGGTATTCGATCTGGCCTGCCGTCGCAGAGTGAGTGCCTAAAAAGATCACCAGAATTAGGAAAGTAATGTTGCGGACCACTGGTCAATACCCTCGCGAGCTAAAGCACGAAGCTTGCCCGCGATTTGGCTTTCGTGCAATCGGCAAACGTATAGATTGAATCGACTGGACGAGAATTTTCCGGCCCCTGCTCGTTCTTGTGCTCTGCCTGGAGTTACAGCGTGCGAACCGCGCGACCCCACACCTCACGAGCTCATGCAAGGCGGCTTGGGCAGCTGTCTGGAGCGGTCCTGACCGTTGCCGGTGCAATCGGCTTCGGTCTCGCGAGTTCGCCGTCGTGTTTGGCCCAGACCGACCCGGAGCCCTCGGTCAGCGACTATCTTCCACCAAGCGAGCCGGAAGTCAGCCGTGACGAATGGCGTCAGCGTATCGAAGATGCGCGGCGACGAGCCAAGGAGGTTTCGCGCGAGCGGCGGGACAATCCCGAGCTCTATAAACCGGTCCCAGAGGATCCGGACCTTGTCGCGACCGAACGCCTCCTCAACGACGACAGCCTGCAGCGCGGCGACATCGTCTCGACCAAGAAGGGTATGTTCGTCTACCAGGGGCGGCCGGATCAACCGCGCCGCGAGCAGGATTTCGTGCCGATCGCGCCAAAAGCGACGCGTTGAAATTGACGGCGATCCAGCAGGCCAAGTCGCGCTCGAACGTCAGTACCGCCGCAAAATCTGATTGAACTTCGGATCGGTCCCCTGCGTCGCGTCCAGAAGCAGCGACTTGCCTTGCGGAGTGGCCTGCAGGTAGGCCGCGATCAGGAGCTGCTCGTAGCGAGAGCGGTTGACAAGCACCGCGCGAACGTCCGATTGCGCCAGCAGCTTGATCTCTTCGTCGGCTGCCGCCGCGCTCGAGGTGACGGTTTGGAGCCGCGCGAACGCGACGGCGATCGGCACTGCGCCGGCCAGATAAGACATCTTCACTGCGGGCGTCACCAGCTCACCCGATTGCGCCTTCAGCGTGCCGAGCGTGAGCCAAAGCGCAGGCCGGATGGGCGATACTTTCAGGGCCGCAACAACGGCATCCTGGGCCGCCTTGTTCTCGGTGGCCCTGCTGTTCGCATCGGCTGCAGGATGGTGAAGAAAGTCCGCGGCTTTGGCTGCCGCATAATTCGCCAGCAAGTCGCCGTCTAATGAAAGGGGCGCCAGAACGCCCGAAGCGGCTACGTTGACCTTCTCGGGCGGAAACTCGCCCAAGAACAAATCGCTCGCCCTAAAGTTCGACCGCGTGAGATCGCCGTAAAACCCCAATGCTGCGTAAAGCAGCAACATCACTGCGATGCAGGCGCCAATGATGCGAAGCAAGATCATGCGGCTCATGATGAATTTCGATGTCCGCGTGGAAGGGCGCGGGAGTTGGCCAGCAACTCTGCAAAGTCCTAAATTGCGAGCAGACTATCGCCCTGGATTGTGAGCAAGGTCAAGTTGCCGGTCGCGTACGCGCCGGTGTCGATATTGATCCGGTTTGAGCGGATATCCGGGACGCTGACCGGGGTATGGCCGTGGACGACATATTTGCCGAAGCGTCTTTCGGACTCGAGGAATTCCTCGCGGATCCAGAGCATGTCCTCCTCTTTTTGACGTTCCAGGGCTACGCCCGGCTTGACGCCGGCGTGCACAAAGAAGAAGTCGCCACACGCGAAGGACGGGCGGAGCTGCTGAAGAAACGAAAGATGCTCCGGCGGGAGCGCGCGCCTCAACCCTTCGATCAATTCAATCTGCTGTTCCGGCGTAGGATTCATCGTCGGGTTGATGCCGTAGGAAACAAGGGTCAGCAGGCCTCCATAGCGGCGCCATTCCTCCAGGCGCGCCGGGTCCTTGAGGACCTCGAGCAGGAACACCTCGTGATTGCCCTTGAGGCACACTGTCTCATGCGACTTCGAGCGCTCGATCAGGAGATCAATCACAGCGCGCGAGTCCGGGCCCCGGTCGACATAGTCGCCGAGAAAGACCTGAATCGCTCGTTCGGGAGCGGACCGAGCAAGATCGGCGTCGATGACGGTTAAGAGCGACTGAAGCAGGTCGGCGCGTCCATGCACATCGCCGATGGCATAGATCCTCACGCCGTCGGGAAGCCGAGGCTTGATGTTCTTACGGAAGCGCTTGGAAAGGCCCATCAGCTCGTCGAATCGGGTCTGGCGTCATGAATGGAGGGCATGATCGCTCATAGCAGAACAAGTTACGCATCGGTATTCTTAATTGTTTCTGACGAAGGCGCGGCGGTTTTGATTAAAGGATTGCTCGGCTTTTGAGCCGGATTTCAAGACGTCTCGCGTAGCGTTTCCCCAACGAGAAATGGGGAGCGCGACATGCGCAAGACTTTAAAGTTCCTGGCGATTGCCGCCGCTCTATTGGCTGGGTCGGCTCAACACAAGGCCGAGGCCGCCTTTGTCGGTGCGCCGTCGGCGTTGCGCGGCGCCATCCAGTACATCAAGTTCGACCAGCCGACCCTGGCGCCGATGGCATTCACGATCTTTTGCCTGAAGTACGAGGGCGAGTGTAAGCCGCGACCCCAGCAAATCGTGTTCAGGGGCGGACGTCTCAAGCTCACGGCCGAGCGCATGGCCCAGCTTCAGGAGGTCAATCGGCGGGTCAACAGCGCGATCCGACCCGAGCCCAATTTGGAGGGGCTGCGCGGCGAGAAGTGGCTGCTGCATCCCACCAGCGGCGACTGCAACGACTATGCCGTGACAAAACGCCACGATCTGATCGCCAAGGGCTTCCCGGCGCGATCGGTGTTGCTCAGCGAGGTCGTGACGACCTGGGGTGAGCATCATCTCGTGGTCGTGGTGCGCACGTTCTCCGGCGATCTCGTGCTGGATAATCTCACCGGGCACATCCTGCCGTGGTCGAAGAAGTCCTATCGGTGGGTCCGCATCCAAATGCCCAAGAACCCGACCTACTGGGCGTCACTCGCTGATCGCGACGTCTAACGACGAACGACTAATGGCCCGTGCCGCGTGCGGACTGGGTGATGCTTTGGGACAATCCGAGTCCCATGATCGTTGACAGACAGAGGATTGCTGCCGGATGCAGCAGTCCTGAGCCAGCGAAGCTCTCAACCAGCGCGAAGACAAGGCAGGCCGCGGCCGCCGCAGGGAAGAACGAGTCGCGGCCGCGCTGCAAAGCCCCAACAAACAAGCGTCCCAAAGCCAACATGCCCGCCAGCAGCGCGGCGGAAAAACCGATCCATCCGGCATCCGCGAAGATGGCAAAAGCCGTCGAGGGCGCCATCAAAGGCGCGCCGGCATCGCTTTGGTAGATCCTGCCGACGGCAGAAAAGGTGCCTGCGCCCGCACCGAACCATCTCGTGTCGGCCAACATTCGCTCAAGTGTGGCTCTGGTTTCGGCTCCCACATCCGGGACAAGCCGCAAAAGAATCGGCCCCGCATTCTTTTCGAACAAGAAGCTCAGGACAATCATCGCTCCGACCAGCGCGGCTAAGGACAGCGCGCCTGCGGCCAACGGCGATAAGTCGATCCTTCGAATGACAAGGATCAGCAAGATCAACACGAGGCCAAACGCCGCGGCGATCGCGCTGTTCGTCCCCGACAAGCCAAAAACCGCAACCGCGCTGGCCAGAGCGCCCACAAGGCCGCAAAGGCCGATGGTGACCGAACGAACGAGCGAGTGGCGCGTTTCGGCCCGCTCGGCGGCCAGCTGCATGACGGCTAGATTAAGCATGACGCCAAGACCGGCCATCGTTGTCGCCAGGTCGGAAGGAACGGCGGTTGCAAGGGCGGGCGAGACCGGAAGCAAATCCAAGGTCAGAGCCGACACCGCTGTTACTCCGCTCAGCACGAACAGCACCAGTTCGGCACGGCTGCGGTCACGGACGACGAGGATTGTCAGGCTGAGCAACGAGATCGCTGCGAGGGCTTGAAACAGCGCATTCAGGGTGAGGCCGAGATCCGCCGTCACTGGCCCAAGCGACAGGCCACCCAGAGCATCATGGCTGCTCACCCAGATAGGATGCGCCCAACTCAGCCATAGCGGCGCCAGCTGGGCTGCGATGCCGAGGGGAATGGCGATCAGGACCCAGCGGCCCCAGACCGTGGCACGCAAATAGTGCTCGTAGTCGGCCTTTCGTGCGCTGAAGACCGCTGCAAATAGCCCCAGGGCCGTAGCCGTCATCCCGAGCTGAACGCCGAATTTGGCGCCGGCAATTTCGAGAGCGGATGCAGAAACAAGGCAAACGATGAGGGCAAAATAAGCGAAGGACAAACGTGCGCCTGGAAGGAATCCTGAAAGGGTCAGGCCACCATACAAGCCGGAGGCGAGTTTTCAAACAGAGCTCTGCAGCCAACGCAGCTCCGAGCCCGAACCCAACCCCACATCAACGAAGCGTCGCCTGCGGGGATCAGGCGGACTCTTGATGCGCCACAGAGGTCATCGGGCGGTCTTGAGCGGACGGGCAAACACGCGGGCGGCACGACCGGCGGCGAGAGCAAAGCGGGCGGCCGAGCCGAAGAGATAACCGGCCTGGAGCGCGATGGCCGCGAGCACGACGCCCTTCAGGCCGTCAAGGAAGCCCAGATTGGCCATCCAGCCAACCGGGATCGCGACGAGCAGCATGACGAATGTCAGCGGCAAGAGCACCAGGACGCGAAAGCGTTGGCCCAGAACTGCGCCTACCAGAAAGCTGAAGATCAAAAGCTCGGTCATCCGAAACACTCCGTGCTCCGGACCTTAGGTTCCCCACCCTAAAAAGACCCTTAAGTCGTATGGCTAAATTTTGTCTATTGGCCGCAACTTGCCGCCAGAGAATTATAGGCTTCACGAAGCCCGTTCAGGGCCACCACGCCTTTGATTTCGGTGTCACTTTCCTTCACCACCACGGAAAGCGAGGCCGTCGTCTGCCACTTACCGGCGGCAAAGGCGGAGACCTCGTCCGGCAGAAGGACGGCAGCACCGCCCGCCGCCATGCTGGCCTCCACCGTCACGGCGCCTCCTGTGGCGGAGGCGAGCGTGACCTTGGGGTGGCTTTTGGGCGGGAAGGGGCGGATCAGGGCCACCAGCACGTCGATCTTGCCCTTAGGCGCGCAGCGGACGATCAGGCCGGCGAACTCCGGGTCGGACTGCATCGTCTCGGCTGTCTTGGAGATGGAAGCGAAGCTCTCACCCTCTTTGGGGCCTTGGGTGCGGGCGAACTTCCAGACTGAGGACGCACCCGCCACCTGAAGCGGGCAGGCCGTCCGGGGCGGCGTGAGCAACCCGCCCGCGCAATGGCCAGGATGGGAGCCGGGATCCCGCGCCAGAGGGGATGAGAGCAGCGCTAGCAAAGCAACGACCGAAATCGACACGTCGGTATCCATGAAATGGCTCGAGACAATCCTACTAGCAGAGAGGGACCGCGCCAGCTTGGCTTTTGAGCCGCCGCCCTCGCGGGCAGATTGCCTCCTCACCGGGCACACGGATTACAACAAACAGTCACAATGGGTTAACAGGGGCGCTGAATCGTGGCCCCCACGCAACAGTGGCCGACTCATTGGGCCGGTTCCGGCCGGTTGCACCTGGGAACTCTTGTCGCACTGCCCACTAAGCCGTACCAATCGGAGGTAATTGGGGACTCAGGGGCCATTCATGTATTCCTTTGCCAAGACCTATGTATTCAAGCCGGCGCTTCTGGCGGTCGCTTTGGCGCTCGGAGCCTGTGCAACCAATCCCGGCTCGGGACCGCTAACGGATGACGTTAACAACAAGATCCAGACCGACAATGCGCCCGCCTATGAGCTGGTGCCGCTCAATCCGGCTACGGTAAAGATCCTGCACACCCATGAGCCCAAGGGGCTTGCCGGCGTGTTCACCGATCGCCGTCCGCCGGCCAGCATCGTGTTCGGCATCGGCGACGTCGTTGCGGTTACCATCTTCGAAGCCGCCGCGGGCGGTCTGTTCATCCCGGCGGAAGCCGGCGTTAGACCCGGCAACTTTGTCACCATTCCGGATCAGTCAGTCGACAACGACGGCTTCATCACGGTGCCCTACGCCGGCCAGGTCAAGGCGGCGGGCCTCACGGCGGTACAAATTCAGCGCGCGATCATTGAAAAGATCTCCAACCGCGCCATTGAGCCTCAGGTCGTGGTGGCGATGTCCTCGCAGCGGACACAGCTCATCAGCGTTCTTGGCGAGGTCAATGCGCCGGCGCGTTATCCGGCGAGTGCCGCGGGTGCCAAGGATAAGGTGCTTGACGCGATCACCCGCGCTGGCGGCATCAAGGGCCAGGGCTTCGAGACCTGGGTCATGCTGGAGCGTGGCGGACGGCGCGCAACCGTTCCGTTCGAGAATCTCGTGATGGCGCCCGAGAACAACATTTATGTTCGTCCGGACGACAGCGTCTATGTCTATCGCGAACAGCAGAAGTTCCTGGCGTTCGGTGCCAGCGGCCAGAGCGGCGAGTTCAACTTCGACGCATGGCGCATCAACCTCGGCGAAGCGGTCGGCAAGGCCGGTGGTCTTTTGGATGGTCAGGCCGATCCGGCTGCGGTGTATCTGTATCGCCGCGAGCCGCGTGAGGTTGCTGCCCAGCTTGGCATCGACGTCAGCAAGTACACCTCCGAGACCGTCCCGGTCATCTTCAACGTGAACTTCCGCGATCCGGGTGGCTTCTTCCTGGCCACCAAGGTCATGATGAAGAATGGCGACGTGCTCTATGTCTCGAATTCTCGCAACGTCGAAACTGCCAAGTTCCTGCAGTTCCTGCGAGTGATCATGGCGACCGGCAGCGATGCGGTGAACCTGTCGAACGACGCCCTGATCTTCCGCAACAACATCAAGCTGGCGCCGTAAGGCGGGGCCAACCTGATCCACGAAACGATGGCACCGGGGCTTTGTCCCGGTGCCATTTTCGTTTAGCAATCAAGGCGACGCAGTTCGGGTTATGGATCAAGGCACCACTGAGCAAGGCGTGCCGATCATCGGTCACCCCGCAGTGTTGCGAGGGGCGTCATGCGCTTTCGACGACGAGCATTCTGGTGTTTTCTGACCCTCATCATCGGGGGTCCTGTTTTGCTCGAGCAGGCTGCCGCTGCGGCGGGGGAGTTCGGAGTACGCCACCGGATCGATGTCGTGGTCTCTGCCGAGCCCGACGCGCCGATCTTTCAGCGCCTTCGGGGTGCCAAGGGGGAAGTTTCATTCACAGTGCGCCTGTCGGCGAATTCCAAGGAGAGCCGCTTCTTCGGAATGCTGCACCCCACATTCTCAGACATTGTTGTTCCCGACGGCGCGGGCAAACCTCTCGTCCCACAAACAAAGCTATGGGAGGAGGAGGTCTGCCATCAGCGGCGGGGCTTGCCCAAGGTGACGGTCACTCGACTCGCCGGGCATTTCGGCGAGGAGGGGGGGCGTATCGAGATATCCGGCATCAATCGCCACATAGGCAATCTGGTGCCACCCGACGAATTAACCCCTGGAATAAAGCTCGATCAGGGGAGTGATAACCTTGGGCTGTTCTATGGCTTCCGGGCGCAGACCCGGATCAGCCGCTTGAATGTGGATCTGAAGATCTATCCGATCGATTGCTTCCTCTAGAGCTAGAGCCAAAGGCCGGCTAACCGACGATGCGCTTTCCGCTTCCCCGTATAAGTTGGTCGTGGAGCTGGCCTGCGACCTTCATCCTGTTCTTCGTCGCTGCCGGCGCGCCGTTCCCGTTCGGCTCGACCAACGACCTCTCGATCGCGTTCTGGTGCCTGTGTCTGGGCCTCGCCCTGATAGTGGCGCCGACGCGCGACTTGCGCCGACCCCATTTCTGGATGATCGCGGGCATCGGGCTGATCGTGGCCGGATACGCCTTCGTGCTGCATGAACAGCTGTCCGATCATCCCTGGATCGCGCCGTTCAATCCGATCTGGAAGCAGGCGTCCGACCTCCTGGGTGTGCCGATTGCGCCGTCGGCGTCCATCGTCAAGAACGAGGCGTTCTTCGCATTGGGCGCGCCGCTCGCCAACATTCTGGCGATCCTCCTCGGCATCACCGTCGGTGCCGAGCGTGAGCGCGCCCGACGTCTGCTTTGGGTCATCGCCGTTTCCGGCAGCCTTTACGCGCTTTATGGCGTCGCTTCGTTCCTGATCGAGCCCACCATGATCCTGTGGCGGGACAAGACCGCCTATATGGGCAGCGTCACCGGCACCTTCATCAACCGCAACACGGCCGCGGCCTATTTCGGTTCCTGCGCGGTGATCTGGATGCTCTTGATCCTGGAGGATGTCCGGCGGCGCTTGCCGGAGCGGCACATCGAGTGGAAGCGCGTGTCGCGCGACGTGGCCGAGATCGCGCCGCGCCAGATCCTGCCGCATCTCGGAGCGCTTCTGATTTGCCTGATGGCGATGTTCATGACCGGCTCGCGCGCCGGCGTCAGCCTGTCGCTGCTCGCGATGATCGCCTCGTTCACCGTGTTCCTGCGCAAGGACCTGCCGCCGCGGACCGGAATCTGGATCTCGCTCGGCTCCGGCGTGGTGGTGGCGCTCGGCCTGATGCAGCTACTCGGCGGCCGCGTTTCCAGCCGGTTCGACAGCCAGGGCTTGGTCGACGAAGGCCGCATCGAGGCCTGGAAGTCCACGCTGAAGATCATCGCCGACAATCCCTGGTTCGGGACCGGCATGGGCACCTTCCAATGGGCCTTCCCGCCCTACCGCAGCCCCAACATCTCGATTCGCGGAATCTGGGATATCGCCCATTCCACGCCGCTGGAGCTCGCCTCCGACGTCGGCATCCCCATGGCGCTTTTGGTGGCGGCCGCATGGGCGGTCATGTTCGGCATCCTGAGCCGCGGCGTGTTCGCCCGGCGGCGGGACGCCATCATCCCGCTGGCGGCAGCGGCGACCGCGAGCCTGTCGCTGCTGCATTCCTGCCTGGACTTCACGCTCCAGATCCCCGGCTATTCCATTCCGTTCTTTGCGCTTTTCGGCGCCGGCCTGGCGCAATCGTTCCGCTCGAGCGAGGCGGCGCGGGCGCAAGGCGAGGCGATCGCCGCACCGGACCAGCAGGGGCGCCAGGCACGGCCCGCGCGAGGCCTGCGCCGCGCCCGCGAGCTTCACAAAACTGTCTAGTTTTGAAGCAGTTGCGCTGTTTACGAAGTCTTTAGAATAAGTGGACAGCCCTTCTAGCTTCCGCTAGGTTCCTGCACTGCACAGCCATTTGCCCGGGCCAAGACCGAATTCGGGGCAGCTGATTTTTGGAGGTTCGTTTATGAGCGTTATCAAGATTGCGCTTCGCATGGCTGCCGCCGCGGCCCTTGCCGCGACCATTACCTCGGCCGCCAGTGCGGCCATTTACCCGCCGCAGCGCCAGCTGCCGGCCACCGTCGTTTCCGATTTCAAGGCCGCACCCAGCAGCCTGTTGCAGCAATATCCGACCGGCGGCCCGCAGCTGATCTCGCGCGTGCGCGATCTCGGCGCCTCCGATCCGACCACGCTCCCGGGCCTGATCGCGCTCCTGAAGGATCCTGCAACCACAAAGGACCAAATGCGCGCGATCGTCGGCGGCCTCGCCCAGGTCGCCCGCATGGCCGCGCAGGCCGACCAAGGCTATGCCAATGAGATCCAGGCCGCGATTGCCAACACCGGCAACCAGGATGTGATCGCCGCCTATCAGGCCGCGACCGGCGACGTCGCGATCGCCGCGACCGGCGGTGGTGGCGGTGGTGGCTCGTCCGGCGCGGGTGGCCCTACCGGAGCCGGCGGCTTCGCCAACGGCGGATCGGGCGGCACCCTCGGCACCTTCGGCGGTCTCCACTATGCGACGACGGTCACGCCGAACGCGAGCGCCGGCGTCAACGGCACCACCAACGCCGTCAGCCAGCGGCGGTGATCGGAACCGGCCTCGGCGCCGGCCCATGAGAACTCACGGCAGCGGCGCCCACGGGCGCCGCTTTGCTTTTGCGCCGTTAAGCTTCATGTAAAAAGTAGCGCAAGCCGCGCGTTGCACTGCATCCAGCGCGTTCAATTGCAGGCAGGGTTGTGCTAGTGTTGCGCGCAGCGCGGGCTTTGGCATCCGGCTTGCTCCGGACGCAGCCGGGTTTCTGGCGAACATTAATCTCAAGAACACACATCGATCCATTTTCAGGAATTGCTAGATGTTGCAGGTGAACAAGCCGACCTCGGAGATCAACCGGGATTACGCCGAGGCTGACGGCTCTCCGTCTTTTGCGCTGACTTCTTACCTGGAGACCGTTCGCCGTCAGTTCCCCACCATTGTTGCCATTGTCTCGGCCTGTGTGATTGTGGCGCTGCTCTATCTCTTCACTGCGGCCCCGAGATTCACTTCCACGGCCACGATGGTGATCGACACCCGCAAGGTACAGCTGTTCCAGCAGCAATCGGTGCTCGGCGACATCGCGATCGATTCCGCGACGGTGGAAACGCAGGTCGAGATCCTGAAGTCCGAGAACATTAGCCTCGCCGTGATCCGCGACCTGCACCTGATCGACGATCCCGAGTTTACCGGCTCCGGCGGGGGCCTGCTCGGCACCGTGATCGGCGCCGTCTCTAGTTTCTTCTCGGAGAGCCACGTTGCATCCGAGTTCGAGCAGACCCGCAAGGCGCTTGGCCTATTCGAGAAAAATCGAACCATCAAGCGCCTAGGCCTCACCTATGTGATGGAGATCGGCTATACCTCGAAAGATCCAGCGAAGGCCGCAAGGATCGCCAATGCGATCGCAGACGCCTATATCGTCGACCAGCTCGAGGCGAAGTACCAAGCCACCCGTCGCGCCAGCGTCTGGCTCCAGGACCGCATCAAGGAGCTGCGAACTCAAGCCTCGGCCGCGCAGAAGGCAGTCGTTGATTTCAAGAGCGCCAACAACATTATCGCCACCGGGCGAGGGCTGATGAACGAGCAGCAGCTGGCTGAGGTGAATAGCCAGCTAATAACGGCGCATGCAGCGACCGCCGAATCCAAAGCGCGAATGGACCGCATCAACGACATCCTCAAGCAGGAAGTTCCAGATGCATCTGTCGCCGACGCGCTGAAGAACGACACCATCGTCAAGCTGCGCGGTCAATATGTCGATCTCGCTTCGAAGGAATCGATCTGGTCGATGAAATACGGCTCGGATCACCTGGCCGCCGTCAATCTTCGTCGGCAGATGGCCGAGATCAAGAAGAACATTATCGACGAGTTGAAGCGCATCCAGGAATCCTACAAGAGCGATTACGACATCGCCCTTACACGAGAGGAGAGCATCAAGACTAGCCTCAACAATGTTGTTTCCGAGTCGCAATTGACCAATCAAGCTCAGATCCAACTTCGCGAGCTTGAAAGCAATGCGCAGTCCTATCAGGCGATGTACGATAATTTCTTGCAGCGATACATGGAGTCTGTTCAGCAGCAGTCGTTTCCGATTACGGAGGCTCGCGTCATAAGTGCGGCAACGACCCCACTCGGGAAGAGCTATCCGAAGACGCCGTTCATCTTGGCGGCAGCTCTCTTTGGAGGGCTCATGCTTGCGCTTGGAGTTGCGGCCGCTCGTGAGCTGACCGATAAAGTGTTCAGAACTACTGGGCAGGTGGAAGAAATCCTAGGAACGAATTGTATCGCAATTCTTCCTTCCCTGTCCGTTTCTTCCGAGGCAGGGATTTCGGCTCTTGGTGGCAGATTGACACGGAAGCGAGATACGGATGTCGATCTGCTGAGATATGTCATTCAAAATCCAATTTCCCGGTTTTCCGAGGCTATTCGTTCGGTCAAAGTCGCGATCGATCTTAATACTATCGTTCGCGAGAACCGTGTACTCGCAGTGACCTCCACAATACCGAACGAAGGGAAGAGTACGCTATCAACCAATTTGGCTCAGCTAATGGCGCACGGTGGTGCGCGAGTTATCTTGGTCGACGCTGACCTCCGCAATCCCTCGCTCTCTCGTTCTCTTGTCCCCGACGCAAAGATTGGGCTGGTCGACGTAGCCGCGCGGCGGGCGGCATTGGAAGATGCTTTGATTGAGGACCCGGAAACCAAACTATCCGTTTTGCCTGCTGGGACGACTTCGAAGCTCTTGCATACAAATGAGGTCCTTGCCTCCAAGGCTATGCAGGACTTGATCGGGCTTTTGCGATCGAAATTCGACTACGTTGTGCTCGATATGCCTCCGATGGCGCCGGTGGTTGATGTTCGCGTCACCTCGTCTTTTGTCGATTCCTATGTCTTTGTGGTTGAGTGGGGAAAGACCAACATAGATGTTGTTCGTCACAACTTGCGCACGTCTCCCGAAATTCAAGACAAGCTTCTCGGTGTTGTATTGAACAAAGCCGATACCAAGGTCTTGGCTCGGTATGAATCGTATCATGGGCGCTACTACTATCAGAAATACTACGGGAGATACGGTTACATCGAGTAGCTGGAGTGCGCTTTGGCTCGCTTTATGCAACGTCTTCTGCTTTTGGCTGTTGGTCTCGCCTGCATCGCGTGGTGTCTCGTGGTTATGCCTTCTTTCTGGATAACGGGGCCTGCTCGGGATTTATCATTTCGGATAATGAACGATGATCGCTTCAAATCTGGGACGTTGGCCACTGCGTTCGCGAGGATTACTAGCCGTTCATATGGGTTGCTTGACCAGTCGGACTTGTTGAGAGCAAGGGCGCTCACTGCAGTGCGCGTGGCTGAGGAAAGTATGCAGCGAAAGACGTCCCAGGATGCCGATCATGATGCCGATTTGGCTGTAGCTGAAGTTCGAACTTCGCTTTTATCCAATCCGGGCGATTCCTTTTGTTGGCTTCTTCTGTTTTCGATCGACGCCACACGCAACGGTTTTGATCTGGCGAAGGTCAAATTTCTTGAGGCGTCGTACCAGTTTGGGCCTTGGGAGGGGTGGATCGCTCTCAGAAGGAATAGCTTGGCTTTGTCCACGATGTCATTCCTTGGAAACGGGTATCAGCAAGCTGTTGTCTCCGAGTACGCCGGCATCGTCGATGCAGACTTCGTTGAGGTCGGGGCATTCATTCTGGCGAACAGCGGATGGCAGAGTCGGGATCGTCTATTGAGTGGTTTGACTTCTGTTGATTTGCGTGAGCGAGAAGCATTAAACCGTCAACTTTCGCGTATCGGGATCCGAGTTGCTATTCCTGGTATTGAATTGGAGGAAAGGCCTTGGCGGTAGCTCGGAGAGCAATCAAGAAAGGGACCTTGCTTCAGGCAAGCAATGCTCAAACTAAGAGGCACGATTCGTCTCGTTCTTCGGGGACGGGCCCAGCAGAATGGCAACTCGGTCGTCCGAGAACCACTAGGAAGACCTTGGCTCAATGTGGAAGTCGCAGCTCGTGCACACGTGGTCAATCCGGATTGGCCATGTCCCGTTCTTGAAGAACAACTGCAATCGAATCATTAGGGCCAAGGTTTGCCTCTTACCTGTGCAGAAAGGCTAATGTGACGGCCTATAAACGAGAAGACGTGGTCATTGGGACCACGAGTAAGGTCGCTCAATTCCGTTACACTTTGTTCCAGCAATGATCAGTAACTTTTAAACTGTTAGGTGGGGGGCTATATGGAAGGCCATTCGGGAAAGCTACCAGCCGCTAGCGTGTTGGGTGTTCCGATTAGTCTGATCAATATGCAGTTGGCAGTTCGGGAGATCGTCGGGCGTGCAAAGTCACGCACTTCCGCCTACGTCTGCGTTCGTGACGTTCACGGTATAATGAGGGCGCAAGACGATCCTGAATTGCGTCGTATCCACGAGGGAGCAGATATCATTACACCAGATGGAATGCCGTTAGTTTGGATTTGCAGATGGAAAGGGCATTCGCAGATCAGCAGGGTCTGTGGTCCCGACTTGGTGGATGAGGTTTGCCGATCCTCAGTTCCTCTGGGTCTGAGGCACTACTTTTACGGCGGAAAGCCGGGCGTTGCGGAGCGGATGACTGCAAAGCTGATCGAGAGGTATCCCGGATTGATCGTCGCAGGCATAGACGTCCCGCCCTTCGGTGCGCTGCTTCCTAAAGAAGATGAGGAATATATTGCCCGCATAAACAAGGCCCGTCCCGATATCGTCTGGGTAGGCCTCAGTACACCTAAGCAAGAGTACTGGATGCGCGACCACGTGCGCGCCGTCCCAGGAACAGTTTTGATTGGTGTGGGAGCTGCTTTTGATTTTCATGCGGGGGACGTCAGGAGGGCGCCGATCTGGATGCAGTCGTCCGGTTTGGAATGGTTTTTCCGACTGCTGTGTGAGCCCCGCCGCCTTTGGCGGAGGTATCTAGTGCTGGCTCCCATGTTTGTAGTTCAAGTCTTTCGAAACGAGGTTGTTCGTCTTGCGGACCATCTTCGATCTTAAAGTGTGACCTTGTCATGGGAAAATTGCTGGGGCTGAAGTGGAAGATTACTACCATCATAGGACGGCTAACGAGTCGTTGGGTGGGAATATCGCTCGGTGCCAATGTTCGCTATCTAGGGCTGCCCATTGTGTCCGGTTCGCGTTATGGAGAAATCATCATCGGCGACAACGTTTCGCTCGTGAGCGATCCGCGTGGTACAGCGCTCGGGGTCAGATGCCCTGTCATTCTGCGGTGTTTGGCTCCTGGAGCGGCGCTACACATTGGTTCAGATACAGGATTGAGCGGCACGACCATCTGCGCAGCCGTCCGAGTCGAAATAGGGCAGCGTTGTCTCATTGGCGCTGATGTCATGATATTCGATACCGATTTCCACAATCATAAGCCTGTCGGAAGACGATATAGCGTGCCGGATTGGAAGTTGATAAGTCGGCCCGTTAAGATCGGAGATGACGTATTCGTTGGCGCCCGTTCGACGATCTCCAAAGGTGTGAGCATTGGAAATGGTTCGATAGTCGCAGCCGGCAGTGTGGTGGTTAGCGATATCCCCAGTAATTGTGTGGCAGGTGGCGTTCCTGCCAAAGTTATCCAACATCTCTCGATTGGTTATCAGGAAACGGCAGAAAAGCTGTGAAGACGATCGGAGTCTGCCTTACGAGTTTCAACCGCCGCGAGAAAACATTGCGATGTTTGAGATCGCTTCACCAAGCGTCTCTTCCAGATCAAATTCGGTTGTCCATCTATCTGGTGGACGATGGTAGTAGCGACGGGACGTCGTCGTCAATACGGACTGAGTTTCCAAGTGTTCGGCTCTTTGAGGGAGACGGTAGTCTCTATTGGGCCGGTGGGATGAGGATCGCTTACGGAGCAGCTCTAGAACGAGGTCATGACTACTACCTTTGGCTTAACGATGACGTTGACCTTCAGCCTGACTCTATTCAGCGAGCGATTGCAACGCTGGATGAGCTGCGAGTTCATGTCGGAGGAGAGCACGTGATCGTAGGCGCCATGTCAGCCGAGGACGGCGTTACCACAACTTATAGCGGTCTAGTTCGGGCTTCGCGCGTGTTCCCTTGGAAATTTCGAAAGGCTATTCCTGACCCGCGGCGGCCGATCGAATGCGACACCGTCAATGGAAATTTTGTCCTAGTGCCCAATGACGTTGCACACCGAATAGGAAATATACATCCAGCCTACGTCCAGATGCATGCTGATTTGGTTCTTGGTATCAAAGCAAAGAAGATGGGTGCTCGCAACTGGGTGATGGCTGGCTTTGCTGGCGTCTGCGATGCAAATACAGGCCGCAAGAATTGGAATCAGCCTGATCTTGGACTGTGGGACCGCCTCAGAATAATGCAGCATCCGCTCGGGTATCCGTTCAAACCTAACATTGCTTACAGTCGCAACTATGGAATTTGGGCTCCAGTTGTTGTCGCTGCCCCGTACTTCACGCTGCTGAGGGCCTGGTTGGTTCCGAAGAGAAGCTAATGTGAGCGGAGCTGTCGGTATGATTGCGCGCCTTCTCGTTGCCGCGCGAAACATCCCTTCGTCCCTTTACTGCTTTAGCGTACGCCAGCTAGAACGACTGTTCGAAAGGTCCTGCGAAGAGGCAGAGAACGGTGAGAATTCCGGCTGTAATAGTCTGATGTTCCTCGTGCAATCAATCTCACCTTACGTTTCGGGCGGAACAAGCCGGGTATACGAAAAAGGAAATTGAATTCGCGCCGCCTATTTTGAGCCTTATTGATCTGACGGCTGATGGCGCGGAATTCCTAGCGCAATAGAGGGTAAGATGACTGCAAAATTGCGGATTGCTCGACGGATGGCCCTCGACCTCCGGCTATTCCTTTTCTCGGCTCTGCTTTCGCTTGCAGCGGCCATCTATAGTGAAGCTGTCGGGCATTCAACACTTGTTTTCATCGGTTCGTACAACCTTACGACGGCAGAGCCCGTGCTCGGCGCCTCCATGGTCGCCGCAGTGACAATGGTCTTGCGTCGGCAATTACACTTTGATCTCCGCGTGCTGCTGTTAGTTGTCCTTGCCGCGCTAACTTTGGTCAGCTTCGGAAGGGGACTTCTTGTTCGTCCCTACGATGCATTCTTCTCGCTTCGAAACAATGGACCGTTTACTGCCATGCTATTCATGGCATGCGTATTGCCTCCGAATGAACAGCTTTGGGCGAAGGTGCAGAAGATAATCGTATTTGCTGGAGCAGGACTTGCCGGCCTCGTCTTTCTTCGAATAGTATTAGGGCCCACCTTTCTCATACAAGCACAGTATCTGGAGGAATCTACCATTAACGATGGTGGACGAGCCTTAAGTGCGCAGGGAGCTATGATTGTTGGTGCCGCAGTGCTCCTGCAATTTCGGCAAGCGTGCCGGCAAGAACATTTCGCGTTGCTAAGCCTCTGCGTTCTCGTTCCGGCCCTTCTGCTCACAAGACAGGCCACTGCAACGATTGCTACCGTATCGGCCGTCGTTACGTTTTTTGCACTTCAGCCGGGGCCTTCTCGGCCGCTCCGCATTTGGCTCCTCGGATTTCTCCTCTTGATGACGATATTCTTCTCTACGATTTTGCCGTCTGCTCTTGATCCAGAGACACTCGATTCGATCGCCCCGAAAGCAATAGTAGGAGACACGTTGCGACGAGTGCAGACGCTTGATACCCGTCAGCTTGTTTGGGCTGGCCTTCTCCGAGACTTCTACGAATGGTCATTCGAAAATCAAGCACTGGGCCTGCCTGCGGGCGTTAAGCCTGTCGTAATAGTTCCTCTCTGGGGAGGGACGGTTTGGAAGAACAGTATTCATAGTATGTACTTTGGACTACTTCCGCAGGTCGGTGTCGTTGGATTACTGGTTTACATAGCGGCCTTGTTCTCACTTGCGTTCCGGTCGATTGTCGTCAGTACTTTGTTTCCTGGATTTGACGGAGGTGCGATGATCGCGTCGCTGGTAGTCTTGCTTGCCGTCTTCGGATTTAGCTATGAATTGCGTGGGGAAGCTGCGCTATTTTTGCTGGTAGCAGTGCAGTATGCACGCAGATCAAATGTTCGATCCGGCGCGCAGATGCGACGTATCAAGCCAAGGGCGAAAGGGCGTGCCGAATACGCACACGGCTTCAATGAGTAGGATAGCTGCGGGCTGCGGGCGGTCCTTCGGCAAGCTTGGAATTTTGATCTTGCTCCTCTTCCCGTCGGTTGGGTCTGCAGGCGTCCCATCCGTGCTCCAAGCAAGAGCCGGTATCTCTGTTCTCGCTCTTGTGGCGCTCCAATCGCATGGCGATGCTCCCGAAGAGCATCTATCTTATCGCGTCGATGCGGAGTTTCAGTCGCCTTCGTTCTCTCGAGAACTCCGAAGGCAGGGCGTTGAGCTAGTCAGGCTAGTCACCAATCCGCTACCCCTACTGCAAGCTGACGACGAAGATCGTCTGAAGGCAATTGTCCAAATTCTTGAGGTTGCCGATTCATTTGTAGCATCTGGTCTCGCAGTAGTCGTGGATCTTCACTTTTGGTCTCCCAATGGCGACGCTACCCGAAAGAAAATATTTCTGGAGAGGCCTCTACGAGAGGCGTTTAAGCGTGGTGTTGGTGAACTTGCATTCCAGTTGGCAGGTACCCACGAGGCACAGGTCGCTTTGGAGTTACTAAATGAGCCCCCTCCGTGCAACGATGTAGGGTATGATTGGACCCAGTTGCAAGTATCGCTCGTCGCCGATATCAGGCGATTTGCATCGAGCTTGCCCATCGTCGTCACCGGCTGCGGTGGTCAACTCGACGGGCTATTGCAGTTGAGAGGCATCGATTTTGGTGACCCGAACTTGATGTACTCTTTCCATTTTTATGAGCCATTTGCCTACACGCACCAATCGGCATTCTATGGCGTGCCGGGCTATCTCGTTCCGTACCCGCCCGACAAACAGTTCTCGCTTTCGGCGGCACTACCATCTTCCGATCAGATTGATCCCAAGAGAAGTCGGTACGCTAAGAATGATATTGCGCGATACCTAAATTCCTCCTTCTCGAAAGATTCGATTGCAGAAAGGTTGTCTGCTGTTGCGAAGTGGGCTGACCTAAGACGCATTCCCCGCCGACGAATCTTCATGGGCGAGTGGGGAGCGGTAATTGGGCCGGTGCCTCGAGATGAAGGGCCGAGGAAGAGTGAGCTACGTTGGCTAACAGACGTCAAAAACTCGCTGAGTTCGCTGGACTTCAAGCATGCATTTTGGCTATTCCCCCGCCAAACGAGCTATGACTACGATCCCGAAAAGCGCTGGCTGCGGGACGACGTTGCAGACGCAATTGGCCTGGTGCGGCAAGACCGGTATCGGTAGTCGGTTCAGGTGCAAGAATGAATCATGACGCAAAAAGGGTAGCTTCGGCCATCGGATGGAATCTGTCCTTTGTAGTCGTGTCTGTCGGCGTCCAAATCGGCACGACGATGCTACTGGGTAGGCTTCTCACCCCTCGTGACTACGGCATCTTTGCATTTGCGAATTCAATCGTCGTCTTCGGAACGCATCTTTCGCAGCGCGGGCTGGCTACCACCATTCTGCGCCAGCAGGTGGTGTCCGCGCGCGACCTAGGAAATGCTTATGTCGTAGCAGGAATACTTGCGATAGGCTTGGCCGTCTTGACGACCGTCGGTTCGACCATTCTGCGACTTGTAAATGGTGTTGCCTTTGCTGAGCAGGCAGATCTTCTGCTTTTCATGTCGGTTCCAGTGATTTTTCAGCTGATGGCTACTCCGTCTACTTCTCTCCTACAGAGAGAGCTTGCGATGGTGAGGGTAAACGCGATTTCGGTTATCGGCATTCTCGTCGGAAATGGTGGCGTCGCGGCCGTTCTTGCCGTTCATCACTGGGGGGCATGGAGCCTTGCGGGCGGTGCGGCAGCCAGTTCTTTAGTAACACTCGTGCTTAGTTTGTTGCTCGGACGCTATGCCGTAAGTCTTGGTTGGTATCCGAGGGAGCTGAGGCGTCTTTTGGTCGAGGCGGTTGCTATGAATGGACTTCGCGCGTTGGACGTTGCTTGGGTCCAGTTGCCTCTCGTTGTATTGGGCTTGCGGTCGCCCGCAAGTCTATCCGGATTGTATCAAAGAACGCAATTCGTTGCCGACGTGATGCTTCAAATGACCGTATGGCGCGTAACAGGAGTTTTATACGCAGCGCTGGCTAGTCGAGGAGAAGGACGTTCTACCAGCAAAGCGTTGTATCGATTGACGCTCTTGTGTCTCGCGACTTTAGTAATTCCTATCGTCGCTTTCGTGATGATTGGAGCAGAGCCGATTTTAGGTGTGTTGCTAGGAGAAAACTGGAAGTCAGGAGGATGGATGCTGAGACTCTTGATTGTCGCTTTCGGAATTTCAACGATCAATCAAGCCGCCGGCATGTCGTTGGAATTGAGAGCGCGCTTCGTTGATCGGTATCTCTGCTCCTCAGCAGCGGTATTGAGCCTCGTTGCTCTTATTGTTGTAACGCCGTCAGACGACGTCTTGCTTATTGCCGCGCCTCCATTGGGCTCGATGCTGATTGCCACACTGCTCTTACATTGGAGAATTGGTGAGAGATGGAGCGATCTCCCGGAGGTGCTTCGGCTGCTGCGGCCTGGGACAGCTCTGGGCGTTGCTGCGCTAATCGGAGCCCTGCTCGGCAACGAGGTAGCTATTCGACTATCTATCCAAACGCAGCTTTCGCATCTCCTACTCGAGTTGCTCATAGCTGGCATATTGTGTTGTCTGGTCGCGCTTCCCATCCTCCGCCTTCGCGAGATGGCGCCGTTTGTTGATCTGATGAGTTCCTTTTCGCCGGGATTGAGCTCAGCGTTTGGACTAAATCGCAATACCTCTAATGGCGGGGTCTCATGAGCTTAAGGTTTGCAATTCCTCGAGTTGAGGGAAAAGGAGCGGGGCTAGGTAACGAGCTAATTGTATGGGCAAAGGCATTCATTGGTGCTCAAGCACTTGGGCTTCGTCTTTTGCATCCGGCTTGGGGACTTAACCGTCGCAACTATAGCGCTTACTTCGAGACTTCGCGGGCTGATTGGATAACTCATCATGTTATTCGAGCAGCTCTTCCGACGTTCGAATTTGAAGAGAGTGATTATCGTGCCTCGGCTGATTACGATTTGCACGCGGCCGTCGTCGCATTTGCAAGGCGTCACGATCTACGGCGTCGTGGCGCTTACGTAGTCTCGTTTTCAGGGCTGTGGGGTGGATTTCGAGCGTTACGAGATGCGCGGGACTTTCTTAGAGCAGAGCTCTTGGGAACGAAGTGTACTATCCGGAACTTGTATGAGCTTAACAGGCGGTTCAGCTCCGATGTCCTTAGAGTGGGATTTCACATAAGAAGAGGTGATTTTTCCGTTCCAACTGAGGACTACGCCGGGCGATTTAACATTGCCATTCCAATTGAGTGGTATGTTGCCGTCGCAACTCAGCTCGTTCGAGCCTTAGGCACTCGTGTATCGATCCTCATAGTATCAGATGCGACGCTGGAAGAACTGCGTCCCCTTACAGAGCGGTTTCCATGCGTCACAACCAGCGATATGCCATTCCGTGATGTATCCGACCTACTCGCGTTGTCTGCATGCGATTTTGTTCTCTGCTCAATTTCGAGCTTTAGCGCCTGGGCAACCTTCTTGTCCGATACGCGCTATGGATGGTTCGCGCCGCAATTAACCTGTCGAGATGGTTACGCTTCCATCTGGGGGCATGAGCCATTCCAGTCCTCGCAGAGAGGTGAAACGACGCGCTCCCAAGAGGCGGTGAGCAAAGCTCCTCAACTGGCGATACGCCCAAAGGGGATTCCAATTTCTTTAGACGGTTCTCTTCCCTCTGAGCTTATCAGCGATTTAGAGAGCACGCTTCGGTTGAAGAGCGCTAGCTCCGATCTGGTCCAATACGGTGTTGTAAGACAGTCCTGCAGAGTTTAGGCAGCTTCGCTGGAAGGAAGGACTATAATCGCATCATTCGCAATGATGGGGCGTCTAGCGAATATCTCGCTCAAACGCTCGACGAAATCTTCAAGTGGCGGATAGTCGCGCTCCGTCCCAAAAGCCCTCGCATCGTCAATCAAGATTACATCCCTCATTCCCCGGCGGAGGGTGGCGAGACTTTCGATCTCTGCGAGAATGGGAGTCTCAACTGTCGAGGTCCCAGTGGAGGGGCCGCTGTAATGGCCGTCCAACCAGAAAACGGCCGGTGTTGAGAGTTGCCTAGCGACGTCCGGCAGGACCTCGGCGCTATCCCCGCAAATGATCTTAACGTTCGCATCTCGACTGAATTTATCAGCGGCCGCCTGAGCAAGCGGCTCATACACTTCAATTGATATGATCTGCCGGAACCGATTTTTTGTTGCTGCAATCATATCGCCCCGAAATGTGCCGGTTTCGACGAGTGTGTCTATCTGATATAAATCGGCTAAACAGAGGATATTCCGCGCCTTGATTGAATGAGGTGGGGGTGTCGGGCTTCCAGCGGATCGCCAGATCGCGTTCTCACGCTCAGCGCGAATGGGCTTCAAGACCTGGCGCCAAATCGCCGTTCCTTTAAGGCTTTCCTTTAGCTCTATCAACATGCTTCCTCATCTATACCAAAGCTTCATTGTACCGCTGAATTCGAGTGGGCTTTATGCCATAATACGTTTCTTCGTTCACCTGGTCTACAACGGTTCAGCTTTATGTCTAATTGGGTCCGCGGCTGGTTTGCAATGGCTTGGCTAACGGCCAAGCGGCGGGTGTTCGTAGGGAAATCGGTTCAAATCGGGAAGAATTTTCATTTGGGCATCTTCTCGTACATTAGTGCCGCCCGCCAATTGGTCATTGGCGACAGCGTGTACATTGGTAAATTTTGCTCAATTCAATGCAGCGGCAAGATTGGAAGCGGTGTTCTTATCGCAAACAACGTTGGCATTGTGGGGCGAAGGGACCATGATTTGCATCAGATTGGTGTTTGGATCCGCGATGCGGACTGGATTGGTAGTTCAGGTCGACTAGTCAGTGATCCAAGAAACTGGATCTGCATCGAGGATGACGTGTGGATTGGTTTCGGCGCGACTGTTCTGTCGGGTATCACAGTCGGGCGTGGCGCGATCATTGCGGCAGGGGCCGTCGTGACCACGAGTGTTTCTCCATATGATATCGTTGGAGGTAATCCAGCGCGACCAATCGGCCGCCGTTTCAACGCTAGGGAGATTGAGGTGCACGAACGTGGTCTAGCCAATGGACTTCGTAAATGACATTGCGGGTTGTTTACATATTTCCCATCTCGCATCATTTTCGGCTTCCATTCCATGAGAAGCTGAGAATTGCTTTGAGAGAAAAGCAGATTCAGTACGAAGTTTGCTACAGCAATCCCTTCGGTGAAAATCTTGAGAAGAAGGATACCGTCCAGATCCCTTGGGGACGCAAGGTGCCGCTTCTGAAATTTCGAAATGGTGGGCTTCTACTGCAATTGGCATTTCGGGAAATCGTTACGTGCGATCTTGTTATAGTGCAACAGGAAAATAGGCTTCTGATAAACTATTTATATCAGGTGTTGGGTCTACTTCACTTGAAGCGGGTTGCATTCTTCGGGCATGGGAGGAATTTTCAGGCTGAGAATCCGAACTCTCTAAGTGAAAGGTGGAAGAGATTCTGGGCAACGAAAGTAAGTTGGTGGTTCGCATATACCGAAGGAAGTAAGTCGGTTCTATCGGGTCTGGGATTCCCAGAGTCGCGGATCACTGTTTTTAATAATGCAATCGATACCGACGCGCTCCGGCGCTTTGAACGAGCGATATCGCCGGAGCGGCTAAAAGAGCTTCGAAGTGAGCTTGACTTGCGCGGAAACAATGTAGGGATTTACGTGGGAGGGGTGTATCGCGAGAAGCGTATCGAATTCCTAGTTGAGGCACTTGATATTGTCCGCTCAACAATTCCTGATTTTGAGTTCGTCATAGTGGGAGGAGGGGCCGATTTGGCCGTTGCGCAGGCAGCCGCGGCGACGAGACCTTGGCTCAAGGTTACCGGTCCAAAGTTCGGCGCTGAGAAGGTCGAGCTGATGCTTTTGGCAAGGGTCTTTCTCATGCCTGGACTGGTCGGCCTGGCGGTCTTGGACGCCTATAGCGTCGGATTGCCGGTTGTGACGACTAATTATCCTTATCACAGCCCCGAAATTGCGTATGTCATCGACGGCGTTACCGGGGCTGTTTCGACGCCATGGACCTCGGCTGACTCCTATGCTGCTGCTGTCGTGACGATGTTAAGGAATGATAACTTAGAGGAGATTTCCTCAAGATGCCGAGAGCAAGCTCAGAAGCTTTCGATTGACGGTATGGTCGCCGAATTTGCCAAGGGAGTCGAGCGGGCGCTGGGGAGGGAGGGCCGTGACTCTCGGGAATGTCGCCAAGATCGCGGCAATCGAGTAGTTTGATCTTGAAGGGCGATGCTCTTGTTTCTGTTTGTATTTAAGCTTGCATGAACTGCTTAAGCTTTGGCTGAAGTCGCTTGCGACGATTTCCTCACGCGGGAAATTTGATTATTTTGCGCCGTTTGTTGTCGGTCAGGCAAGTTGGACGGAGGGGCTCTCTTGGCGTTCGCTGACCACGGAAGGGGCTCACACAGCTCGGCCAAGTCTGGAGCTTACGCGACGGCCGAGAATATTGAGTTGAGGGAGGTCGATGAAGATATTGCTAGCTGGTCCGATCGAAACAAGTGCGCTTGAGCCAGTTCTCGGTGACATAGATGGCCTGCCTAAAGGTATGGCTCCAACCCCGGTGGATGTTCTCGCTGTCGAGTACGTTCGTCAGGGGCATGAAGTAAGCGTAGTTACGCTCGATAATAAGATTTTCGAGCGCGTGCGCGTTGTTCGGCCTGGAATTGAAGTCGTTTATCTGCCTCGTCGCACGCGTGCTCGCGATTTAGCGCTTAGCCTCTTTTCGGCAGAAATCGCTGCTCTGAAAGAAGAGTATGCTCGGATAAATCCCGATATCATCCACGCTCATTGGACGTACGAGTTCGCGGAGGCCGCTCTAAGGTCAGGGCGACCTACGTTAGTTACCGGCCACGATTGCGCGTGGGAAACACTTTGGATTGAACGTGATGCTTATAGGTTCTTCCGACTGCTCATGGCATTACGAACGACACCTCGCATCAGGAATTTGTCCGTTGTGGCGCCTTATCTCGCACCCCACACGCGGTATGCCGGCTTCTTGCGTCAGATTCGTGTCGTCCCTAACGGCTTAGATCTTTCGAGGTGGCCCTTTCGAGGGGAAAACCTCCCTACAAGCCCACCGATAATAGCGACGATTGGGAATGGTATGCCTCGCAAGAATGTTCACGCGGCGGTGTCTGCATTCAGATTGATTCAGTCCCGAATTGTAGAGGCCGAACTTCATCTTTTCGGTCCCGGTCTCGATCGTTACGCGCAAGAACGGAATGTCTTTGTTCATGGAAGTATTCCTAACCAAGAACTACGGAATTTCCATATACAGCGCACGACAATCCTACTTCATCCGTCGCTGCAGGAGATATGTCCTGTCACTTTGATAGAAGCGCGCGCGCTTGGGATCCCGGTTGTGGCCGGTCGGTACTCTGGCGGAGTTCCTTACGTCATGGGAAATAGTGAGGTGGGTCTCGTGGATGTTAAAGAGCCGCCAGCTATTGCTGCGACTGTGGAAAAAATTCTATCGGATCAGAACTTGTACAAGCGCCTTTCTCTTCAGGGGCGAAAGGATGTCGAGGATCGATTTGATATACGACAAGTTGCGCGGCAGTACGTGGAGACCTACGATGAACTGTTGTCCCCCTGTTAAACTCGCTTGAGGTTCGCATCCTTCTCGGATGAGCAGCGGGCGGGTTAGTAGGCCCTTCCCTGCGTGAAACCAAGGGTTCCAGTCTGAGCCAATATCTTGAGATCGAGCCAGATGTTCCAGTTGTTGATATACCAGAGGTCTAGTTGCACTCGCTTTTCCATCAGCTCGAGCGCGCGAGTTTCTCCCCGGTAGCCATTGACCTGGGCCCAACCGGTGATGCCAGGCTTAACGTGGTGGCGGAAGGCGTAGTTGCCGATGATCTGCTCGTATTCGGTGTTGTGAGCGGCGGCGTGCGGGCGGGGGCCGACCAGCGACATGTCGCCCTTGAGCACGTTGAACAGCTGCGGCAGCTCGTCGATCGAGGTCTTGCGTAGCCACTTGCCGATTGCGGTGACGCGCGGGTCGTTCTTCTGCGCTTGCACGATTGTCGGCCCGTCCTCAAGCACGCGCATAGTCCGGAATTTGAAGATCTTGAATGCGTGCCCGTTGAAGCCGTTGCGAGTCTGGCGGAAAAGCGCCGGGCCTTTCGAGGTCACCCTGATCAGCAGCGCGGTCACTAGCATCACGGGCGCGAACACCAGTAGTGCAAGGCTCGCGCCGACGAGGTCGAGCGCCCGCTTAAGCGTGCGCTCCTTCCAGGACAAGGGCGCGCGGCGCAGCTCGGCGGTAAAGATGCTGCCGGTGCTCACGAGCGGATAGCGAAGGAACCGCGCGGCGTTGGCGTCTGGCACCAGATGCACCGGGATGGGGAGGATCTTCAGCACATCCAGGATGCTGTCGATTGCGTGCTGCCGGCTCCAGTTCATCAAGAGGAAGACGTGCTCGATACGCTGCTCGCGCGCGTACGTGATCAGCTCCTCGAAGCGCGGCGCCAGCGAGGACAGCAGCAGCGGCGAAGCCAGCTCCTTGGCGGGGATCTCCATCAACCTCATCAGGCGGTAGCCGTGCTGGCCGAGGTCGTCGACCGTGTTAGAGGAGGTGGCAAGGCCGAACTCGGCGATCATGATCGCCCGGCCGTTGGCGAAGGCGCCGGTGCGAAGCCCGTGCGCGGTGAAGCGCGCGGCCGCGATCTTCCAGGCCAGCAGTACGGTGAGGCCCGTGAGGTAGAACGAGATCGTGGTGCCGCGCGAGAACTCGTCGCTGACCTTCATCGTGAAGGCGATTGCCAGCAGCGCGCCGAATAGGCCAGTCCACGTTGCTAGCGTCGCGCGGAACGTGCGGGGGAGATCCGCCACGGCCTTGAGGCGATAGCCCTGCTGCACGATCGTCAGCAGGACGAAGTTGATGGCCACCAGCACGCTCGCCACCGTATAGATGTCGGTCTTGCCGAGCCTGCCGGCGGCTGCGAGGTGATAGCCGACCGCGCAGCCGATCCCGCTTATCACGATCAGCGCCGCATCGACCACTGCCACCGACCTTTCCACAACTGAAGGTCGTAACCAGCTCCGCGCAAACCCTGTCGCTGCGGCTGCGATCGGCTCGACCATACGAATTTCTGCAGCCGAATCAGAATCCGGAACGCGCACCGGTCGAGTGGAAAAAAATGTCATCCTGCCAAACCCATCGGACGCAAAATCCTTACCCCGAATAATCCGTGCTATCGGTCCAAATCGCTATTAAAAGAAGGCGAAGGAAAAATTAACCTTAGCCCACAAGCTGCATTGTAGTCCATCTCGCCTCGACTGAATGTTAAATTTGACAACCCGTTAGGAAGATCTCGTTGCCTCGAACCCAGTCCCGGCGGACCCGGCCGAGCGGAAAGCGCTACCTCGCCATTGGCCTTGCTGCTGTGGCCCTGGTCGGAACCGTGCTTCTCCTTCTTCGCCCCGAAGCAACTCCCGTACGAGCCCCGACGGCCTCGAGCGCAACGGTCAAGCTCCTCTTGGACGGGCCATATGGCGCGCGCTTTGCCGGCGAGCTCGCCGCATCGAAGCAGGGTTATTTTACTGCCCGCATAGAGCTGGTCGCTCAACCCGAACCGGACTTCGTCCAGACCGTTGCACGTCAACATGCCATCGGCGTGACCAGCGGCCAAAAGTTCCTGCTGGCGACCTGGCGCGGCGTTCCCGTCACGGCCTTCGCGGCCAGCTTTCTCGATACCTCGGTCGCAATTTTTGCTCTCGAAAGCTCGGGTCTCCGGCGGCCACCTGATCTGGTCGGAAAACGGATCGGTTACCGCGCGGCGAGTGAGGGCGATGTCGTGTTCGATGCCACGATGGCGCAGCTCGGACTGCCTCGAAGCCAGATCACCAAGGTGCCCGACGGCGACAGTTTCGAGGCTCTCAGGGCCGGGAAGGTGGATGCAATCATCGCCGCAATCGACGAGCAACCAGATCCCGCCAGTTCGAATAGCATGAAGCTGAATGTCATCAAGCCGCAAGACTACGGTCTCCATGTTCCTGGCTTAGTCTACTTCGCGAGCGATACTCTCATTCATGAACAGCCATCCATGATCGCCGACGTCCTTCAGGGCCTCATTCGAGGATGGCAATTCACCTACGCTGACTATGCACGGAGCGTGCCTGTTCTCGCTGGTACCGGACCGGCCAGTCTGAATCCCCAGCGCCTGAAATTCGAACTGCAGCTGCTGCGCCCGCTGGTGATGCCGACGGGCGGTCGTATCGGCGACTACGACGGAAGCCGCTGGCGGATGCTTCGGGACATCCTCCTCTTCGCTAAGCTCGGCGAGGAAGACGTGCCGTTGGCTCAAACGGTCAACTACCAGTTCCTTCGGGACGTGTACCGCCGTTCACCCGATCTCGCCGCTCCAGGCGCCTGGAGTGACGAGAAATAGGACCAAGAAGCCACACTCGTGCGCCATGTCGTCCCAAAAACCCCGCAGCCGCCCAGCATGAGTTGCATTTCCGCCGGTGGCCTTGATAAGCTTCGGTTCACTATTTGGGCTAGTCGCGGATTAGCTTACGCATCGTGACGTTGGGCGGCTACGGTCTGGCAAGCGCGAGTCGGGATCAAATCCGCAGGGGCAAGGAGCTTTTTGGGATGTTTAAGACGTTGATGCGAGCGGGCTTTTTGGCCGCAACTGTTACCTTGTGCGCAGCGAGCGCCGCGATGCAGATGCCCGCACCTGCGGCCTTGCTCATGGGTGAGGGCCAGGTAGCGCCTATTACCTTCTGGGCGCAGCCCTATCCTTATCGGTATGCGCCGTCGCGCCGTTGCCCATTGGTGCGGGTCGAGACACCCTATGGCTGGTATATGGATCGGGTTTGCGCGCCTCTCGGTCCTGTCCTGCGCCGGGCGTACTGAGGTTGAGCTAACCGGCGGCGTCTGCCGCTTTTTCCAACAATGTCTAAAGGCAGCCGCACAGCTCATGCGGCTGCCTTGCTTGTTTTTGTTTCATTGTGTGCTGACCTTTTGTGCGCGCAGCGCAGGTTCACCATGAATATCTTTGTGAGATCAGACAGGCTGTCGCATGGTGAAGATTGTGTTACCAGTTTGGCGGGGCTGCATCGGCAGCATGATTGCATAGTGCGGTAGGCCGCCGGGTGATCCGGCCAAACGGATGCTGGTAGAGGATACGATGACAGGGGTTTCAACCTACGATCTCACGGGCAAAAGTGTCTTCGTTGCGGGTCACCGCGGCATGGTCGGATCAGCTGTCGTCCGCAGGCTTGCATCAGAGAACTGCACTGTGCTGACGGCCGACCGGCGTGAGCTCGACCTCACTAAGGAAGAGCCCACGCTGAAATGGCTCGAGGCCAATCGTCCAGAGGTTGTTATCCACGCTGCGGCAAAAGTTGGCGGTATCGCAGCCAACAACAATTTCCCGGTCGACTTTCTCTGCGACAACCTCGCGCTGGAATTGAGCGTGATCCGCGCAAGTCACATGGTTGGTGTGCAACGCCTGTTGTTCCTCGGCTCGTCCTGCATCTATCCTAAACATGCCAAGCAGCCGATCGCCGAAAGCGAATTGTTGAGCGGTCCCCTGGAGCCGACCAATGAGTGGTATGCAATCGCCAAGATTGCCGGGCTCAAGATGTGCCAGGCCTTTCGTCGACAGTATGGAGATGACTTCATCTCGGTGATGCCGACCAATCTCTACGGCCGCGGCGATAATTATCATCCGGATCATAGCCATGTTCCGGCCGCTCTGATCCGGCGCTTCCACGAAGCCAAGATCGCAAAAGCACCCAGTGTCTCCGTATGGGGCACCGGTGCGCCTCTGCGTGAATTTCTCAACGTCGAAGACTTTGCGGATGCGTGCGTTTTTCTTCTGAAGAACTATTCGAGTGACCTGCCGATAAACGTCGGTAGCGGAGACGAGTTGTCGATCGCAGACTTCGCAGCGACTGTAGCTGATGTTCTCGGCTACGAAGGTGATTTGATTTTCGATGCGTCCAAGCCTGACGGTACGCCGCGCAAGCTGCTCGATAGCTCCCGAATTCGTGCGCTGGGTTGGCGCGCAAACATGCCGTTGCGGGCGGGCCTTGCCGTCGCATATGAGGATTTTTTGAAGGGGCACGGTCGTTACCTAGAGGTCCGTGCGGCTACTTGAGTTTCCGAACTTCAGTGACTGTTCAAGGCTGGTAGTGCTTGCTCTGCGCCAACCGGAGATCTTACTTGAAATTTGGCCTACAATGCACGTCAAGGTATTTGAAGACGTGGTTTTGATCGCTATATGCAGTGATGTGAGTGGACGCATTTTGGTCAGAAGTCACGCATTAGCGTGCGTTGCTGAAGCATGCCAGAATCGAGTTGGCCTCAAGATTTCCTGCCGTTCAAATAGGAAGCGTTATACCCGAGTGCGATCGATTGCTTCGCCTTCAGACCTTGATCTGGGCGACATCGCTGCCGCACCAGATCCAGGATTTGTCCACCATCACTCGTGGCGTGGGAAATATCTAAAGCCGTGCTGCTTGATGAGCTCATCTCGTTTTGCCGACTCAAGATCTTCCTTCATCATCTCGCGAACGAGACTCTCGAAAGAAGTTTGGGGTTGCCAACCAAGCTTCTCTTTCGCCTTTGAGGGGTCGCCAAGCAAGGTCGCAACCTCTGTTGGTCGGAAATAGCGTGGATCGACCGACACCACACATTTTCCGTTCGCAATATTGTAGCCCTTCTCGTCAATGCCGGCCCCCTCCCACCGGATCTTCATGCCGACTTCGCTCGCCGCCACATTGACGAAGTCTCGTACTGAATGTTGAACGCCGGTGGCGATGACGAAATCTTCCGGATTTTCTTGTTGCAGCATCAGCCACTGCATCTCGACGTAGTCACGGGCGTGTCCCCAATCGCGCAACGCCTCGAGATTACCAAGATAGAGCCGCTCTTGCAGGCCTAAATGGATACGCGCCAAGGCTCGCGTGATCTTTCGGGTCACAAAGGTCTCGCCGCGGACAGGAGATTCGTGGTTAAACAGAATGCCGTTGCAGGCATACATCCCGTAAGCTTCGCGGTAGTTGACCGTGATCCAATAGGCATAGAGCTTGGCGACCGCATATGGTGAGCGCGGATAAAAAGGCGTGGTCTCCTTTTGGGGGATCTCCTGAACCAAACCGTAGAGTTCAGACGTTGAGGCTTGGTAGAAGCGCGCCTTCCTTTCCAAGCCTGTAATGCGCATCGCCTCTAGGATGCGCAATGTGCCAAGGCCGTCGGAATTCGCCGTGTACTCGGGTTCCTCGAACGAAACCGCAACATGGCTCTGCGCCGCGAGATTGTAGATCTCGTCTGGCTGCACTTGGCCAACGATCCGGATCAGGCTCGAGGAATCCGTCAGATCGCCATAGTGGAGTCGGAAGGGCGGATTGGGCTCGTGCGGATCGAGATAAAGATGATCGATGCGATCGGTGTTGAAGAGCGAGGTCCGGCGTTTGATGCCGTGGACCTCGTATCCCTTCTGCAAGAGAAGTTCGGCCAAGTAAGCGCCGTCCTGGCCGGTGACGCCCGTGATTAGTGCTCGCTTCTTTGTCATAGCAATCCCAAAAATGAAGACTTGTGCTTACACGAAATTGACCCCGTCAGGGAGAGTGAAATCGAGCAAAAATCAAGCCTAGATTAACGGCCTATTCGGTCCATCGGGATGCTCTGGAATCCTCTTTATGGTTACTCTGAGCGTGCTTGCCAACGAGGAGGAATACTCGCCAGGCATACTTGAAACGCTGTTAGAAAACGCCAACTTCGCGCGTCCAATACTGGGGATCAGTTCCCGATTCCGCCCGCAGGAGGACGTATCGGCCTAATGCATCCGCGAGTGGCGTGACCACCGGGCTCAAATTATCGAGTACAAGGACCGCTCTTCCCTCGCGCACGAGCAGTACAAGGTGGTGCTCTCCAGTTGCTCGGATTACGACTTCAGCGAGAAGAAGCACCGAACTAGGCCAACCGGATCGAAGTAATAAATGGCGCTTGGTAACGGCATAGTCGCCGCAGTTGCCGTCATAAGGGAATATCTGCCATTCCACGTCATTTCGACTTGCGGCCTGATCCTTTGGCACTATGGCAAAATTCACTGTCGAGTTAGTCTCAGCGAGCTCTCGCCACCGTTGAATCGAGGAGCGGAAGTCTCGAATTCTGCGGTCGTCATGATGCTGGCAGTCCTCAGGATATTGGATGCAGAACAGTGAGAATGAAAGCGGCGGAGCCACTGCTTGAGGCTCGTAGCTTGAATAGGCTGGCTGGCTGCAAATGCAGTAAATTGTGGCCAGCATGCGTAGAGCATGTCTGATCATTGAAATTCGTTCGGTCATGCCTGATTGCTGGTCGAACTATATTGCGTTGCAATGGAGATGCTATGACAATTGTGAGGCATTCATGCTTAATTGTGAAGCACTGATGACGGTGAGGAAATGACGCTCCCCTTGGATGGTTTCGCTAACTCGTCCGGCGAAGAGCGACGGTGATGTTGTGAACGTTAGTTTCGAGGAGAATGTTCTCCCGCCGAGAAAGCGCTAGAACCGCAGAGCTTGCGAGTTTCAATCAACCGAAAAGCGGCCTCGCAATGCTCGTTGGATGATCGGAGTGGGCTATTTGGACCCGTGATGAGGGTCTGCTTTACGGGTTTCAATCACAACGTCACGTGCGCCGACACGAGAAAAAAATCGGAGCGCGGCATAGGGCAAAATGGACGCTTTCGAACGCGTTGCGCGCAAGCAAAAACCGCCTCTCGGTCATGATACCGGCGGCCTTCAAGCAGGGAGCCCCGAAGTAAGCGGCGACACAACGTGAGTAAGGCGATGGCGCTCCTCTCGTCAGTCTGCGATCTGAGTCGGTGGACCTTCGATCGAACGGAAGCGGGCGAGCCTCAACAACTGAGGCGCCGCGGGAAAGTCGAAAAAAGTCCGGGTTTCACGATTAAAACGAGCTCCTACGAGGCGCCACAATTGCGTTATTTTTTATTTGATTTGGTGCATTTAATGTGATTTATTTATTAAATATTATAATGATCCCGAGGCCCGGCGCTGGGAGGCAATCATGGCTATTTTCGTTGTTGTCGGAAGCATGATCTTAGGGGCGGCACTCTTCGTGTTCCTCAGTAACGTTTATCTCGAGATAGCATGTAAGCGTGCCCGAGAACGACGCCAGCAGGCGAAATTAAGCGCCGGGACCGCGCTTAATCAGCCGATGGAGGCGCACGAGAAAGGTGACAATTCCAAAGGTCACGAAAATATCTTTGATTTCGTCGCGCATATCCGCGCCCATTGATGTTGATCCGGCCTGTGCTCGAAAGGTCCAGTTAAGCAATTGTCTAGCTTCAGTGATACCAAACTCAGATCCTGGTGCCGCCCGCGTACAGCTGCCCCGTGTGCAAGTTGAGATCTCATTTTCTGTCATGAACGCGCAGTACACACGAACTACCGAGCTGCGCCAGCAAGAGCGGTGACATGGGATTACTTCCGCTGGTAAAAACTGGGCTTTGGATAGCCGCCTGAGGATCGTAACAGTATCTCGCAGGCAACCAACGTCAAAGATGACGTGATCCAAATCTATTGACAGCTCGACAACTTCAGAAATGCTCCTCGCTCAGCGCAGCCGGCGGCTTAGCCGTTTGCTCAGCTTCCCTTAACTTTCGGTAGATCTCAGCACGTTCCAAGTTGATGATCGGTCCTATTTAAGGCGCCCTCACGGACTTTTGCGACGCAGTGGGAGCAAGGTCCGCCATATTCGAACGCCGCAGATTGCCAATCTCCTTCAGCAGCATAAGGCGTCGAAGCTGTGCTCCGTTCAGGAGCGATTCAAACAGCACGAGGATCTCGCGCGCTTGAACATAGACTTCCATGCTGATCGCATGTTGATCGAAGCCGTACGATCGAAGACGGGCTTCGATATCGCTCGCAGCAGAAGCATCCAGTTGCCAATCCAGCGCGTTATAGATGGTGTAAGTTTCGGCTGTATCCTGGAATTCCGGGGCGATGCCCACCACGTCGATGCGGCGAAGCGTTATCTCGATCGCCTTGTGGCGATAGGTACTCAGCAGCCTATACCGCAGCAAGCGGTAGCGTTGCATCTCCCAGGAGAGTTCCGCGATGTCGATGGCGAGCAGCCATTCGATGGCAGACTGAGGATCGAGATCATGGAAGATAACGGCTTGAAGAGCGTGATATTGGTCGATGTTCTCTCCGGGTAGAAGCTGAGGCGGTGGACACAGGACCTCGAACTCAGAGGGCAAGACGCTCGCCGGCTGTGCCGTAGGTAGGCTGAGAGGACCATTCATTGACCTCGCGCCTCCGATCCCGGAAGTGAGGTCGTTGCAGCGACGTTCGCTCCATTTGAAAGCTGGACGGGACTGGCATCCCATAGTTCTTTCGCAATGTGCAATGGTGATATTTGCAGATTGGTCCACCAGGCTCTTTCGTCTCCGTGCCGGTGCAGGGATAGGTGATGAGATCGGCACAGCGGCACGGTGAACTCATCGCTGACTTTTCGTCCCAGGGTCCTCGGTTGAGCGAATTTCAAGTGATGCGCATCAACGGGGGTCTTCTGGCAGACCAGACAACGCTGGCTCCGAACGAAGGCGAGGTGATCCTTGCTCCGTCTCCGAGGCGGCTCTTTCGGGAAGGCGAGGCCGACCTCTGCTCCGGACGAAGCGTTGGCGGGCCCCTCAACGTCGCTCTCTCTGACCGCGACCACAAACTGTTGGTCTGCTATATCGAGATCGGGAAGGGCGGCTTCCTCGAGCCTCTTCTGGTAGGCGGCCTCGAGAACGCGGGCGTCCCCCTCCAGAAGAGTGTTCTTGAGCGGGAGGCTGATCTTGGCCCAGGCGAGCAGGTCCTCGCCGCCTTCCCGCGCGGCAAGCTCGCCCAAAAGCCGATCCAACAGCTCAGCGGAGCGGTCAGGCGGCAGAAGGGGAGAACGGTTCAGAACGCCTTTGAGCGGCTTTACCTTTGGTGCTGGTGCGATCTGCAGCTCGACCGCAGTAGGAGACCCTGTCATGAGGTCCGGAGCGTCCAGATCGTCCTCCCCGGCAATTCCGACAAGGGCAAACAGGGCATAGCGACGGGCGTAGGTTAGCGCCGCTCCCATCCGGTGCGGCGCTTCGACCTCTTTGGAGGCGCAGACCGGAAGGTCCGAGGAGATCCATTCTCCGGAAGCGTGGGCCAGCAGGGTGGTGAGGTGAATCTGCCCGGTTGGCTGTTCGATCCGGGTGGTCTGGATCGTGGCGATCTCCTGTTGGCTCAGCGTTTTGCGGACGATGTCCAGACCAGAGGCCAAAGAGGCGTAGCGGAACGTCCGGTCTTCCTCGCGCGGGAAGGGCGACCTGATGACGGCCGTCAAAGTCTTCTCCGGATTCATCAGTTCGGCTTGGGCTCGGGCGAGGGCGGCCGCGATGGTCCCGATGTGCTCACTGGACTGGTGCATGGGAGACCTCCGACGCTTGAGCTTCGAAGCTGATCGCGCCCGACTTGGAACGCTTGGCTTTGATGCCGTGGCCGGTCGCCTCCTTGGCATCCTCCGGCATCAGCTTTTTCAGATCCGCTTTGGCCGTCTCGTGCTCGCCGTGGGCCTCTCGCGTCCGCAGGTAGATCGCCGCTAGTTCAGCCCATTGGTTCGAGGTCGACATATCGACGACCTTCACCGCTTCGAGTCTGGGGCGGGGCGTTTCGATATTGAAGAGGATGGGTGGCTCGCCGCTTTGGACGCAGCGCCAGAACTTCTTTTCGGCCGTGAGCAGGAGATGCTGATAGAGCGGATCAGCGTGAATCTTGATCTCGACCCATTTGCCGCCACCAGTGATGATCGAGAGAACCGCGCTGCGGGACGCGGTGACCCACATGTTGTGCTGCAGCTGGGCCATGTGCTTCTCGGCCGCGGCTTCCTCCGTGAAGGCCCACGGCAGCATGAACTTGGCTTCGAAGACGGCACCGGTCTGCTCGACCGTCCCGTCCAACGTTGCGGCCATCCATTTGTGGATGGGATGACGAACCCGTTTCTGGATGTCCTTCACCGTGTGTCCGCTCGTGCGCTGGTACCAGGCCCGGTTCAAGACCTCTGTCACTGTCCCGAGCTGTACGATCAAATTGTCTGCGAGGTCCTGCGGCTCCGCTTCCCCGCGCTTTTCTCGCCAAAGTCGGATCAGGCTCTCTTGATCATCCCCCATGATGATGCGGGCGTCCGAGCCGCCGATGAAATGGCGCCGGTCGTTCGGGTTGAACCTGATGATTTGATGTTGTGGGTCGGCCCGGCCTTCACTCTGTACGCTACGCACCTGTATCTCCCTTCAAGAACAGCGGCGCTCTTCGCCGCACTGCCTGAAGCCCCGCGTTCGCGAGGTGAGATACCGGTGCTGCCATCGCGCCCGGCCGACTCAGTAACGCTCCAATCGCAGGGGAATGCCAGTCGTTTCTGCAGCAATCTTGTTGCTCATATTGCAATTAGATCAGCGGAGATTGGCGGCCCTTAATTCTCCATCGCAAACTGACAAATCGAAGCCAAATAACGGGAGTCAGCGAAACGTGCGGTGGTCTGGCTCAGTTCAGTGAGGTTTCGATATCTTCACGTTTCGATATCTTCACCTTGGCCAGATCCAGCGAGCGAAGCCGATCGCGAGGAGCCATCTCCGCCGCGACTATGCGATGCAGACCTCGATATCCGCATCCGAGGACTTGAACCGGCATGCGGCCTGAGCTTCAATCAATCCGTTGAGATTTTTCAGTCGACCTTTTGATCACCTAGCTGTCCCGGGTCATGGAGGGAAGGTGCGGGTTAGCGCAAACCGTAGAACGCGGAGCTAATGACCTCAGAACGGAAGATCGAAGCGAACCGGCTGAATGCCAAGCGAAGCACTGGGCCTAAAACGAAGGTTGGAAAGGCCAGGTCGAGCCGTAATGCCCGTCGACACGGGCTCTCATGTCCGGATATGGAGGAGAATGCCAGCTCCGGCACAGGAGGTTGCATATCCGCGACAAGACTTAAGCAGCAACACAGCTCGGTTGCCGTGGATGACCTTGTCCGCGCCAATCTGCGACTGGGGCGCATCCGGCAAGCCCGCCACGAGTTGCTTGTCGCGTTGATGGACACCCCGTGTCCCAAGCTTTCCAAGCGTCTCGCTAGATTGGAGCGCTATGAGAGGCCAGTGCGGGCCGCGCAGCGACGTTTCCTGAGGCGCTGGCTGAAGCAGGGCTACAAAGAGCTTGCTTGAAGGCCACACACACCGAGTTTCGTCAATGCAGCTGTCTGGGCGATGCAGAAACGGCCCTAGCGGGACGCGCTAGGGCCGTCAGGAGTTTAGCCAAATAATCGCAAACGGCGGCTATGTCAGGAAGTGGAAGTCCGTGGCATACACAGCGCCATTGATCGTGATGGTCTCGTCGTGTGCGTCCAGACCTGAGTGCACGAGCCACTGATTGCTCAACCCAATCTGCGTCAGGGTCGCGCCGTCGGCGGACACCCCGAAACCGTGAAATTCCAGCGTATCTCCTTGGGAAGGTCCATTGCCGGTAAAGTCAGTGATGGTGGCGCCAGCAGTTGCTCCCGAGACAAAGACGAAATTGTCATTGCCTCCGCCGCCGTTCAGATTGTCGTTGCCGCCGCCACCATTGATGGTGTCGTTGCCGCCGTTGCCGTTGAGGAAGTCGGCGCCTGAGGATCCGGTGATGGTGTCGGCGAAGTTGGAGCCGAGCACGTTGTTGACGCCGCCGGTGATGGTGTCGGTGCCAACCGAACCGTCGCCGGTGGCGGTGCCGGTGGACAGATTGACGTTCACCGCACCGGTTGCGTTGTTGTACTGGATCTGGGTGGCGCCGTTGCCGGTGATGGTGTCGTTGCCGCCATTGCCCTGGAACGAGTTGAAGCCGCCGTTGTAGGCCGAGGCATTGTAGCTGTCGTTGAGATTGCCGCCGACCGCGCTGTTGACCCCGGTGAAGGTGTCGGTGCCGACCGAGCCGTCGCCCGAGGCCGAACCTGCGCCGCCGGCTCCGATCGTGATCGCTACGCCGGAGGTGGCATTGCTGTACTGCACCTGGGTGGCGCCGTTGCCGGTGATGGTGTCGTTGCCGCCATTGCCCTGGAACGAGTTGAAGCCGTTGTTGAAGGCTGAGGCATCGTAGCTGTCGGCAAAATTGCTGCCGATCGCCGCATTGACCCCGCCGGTGAAGCTGTCATGGCCGGTCGAGGCGTCACCCGTGGCCGTGCCGGCACCGTTCACCCCGATCGTGACGTTCACCCCGCCGGTCGCATTGCTGTAGAGCACGCGGGTAGCGCCGTTGCCGGTGATGACGTCATCGCCGCCAAGGCCCTCGAACTGGTTGAAGTTGCCGTTGCTGGTGGAGACATTCAGCGCACCGCCCAAGCCATAGCCGGTCGCGTCGAACGTGTCGGCGTAGCCGGTGCCCTGGACACCCTCGATGTTGCGAAGCGTGTCGTGGCCGATCGAGGCATCGCCGGTCACCGTGCCGGCGGCCATGGCTACCGCGATGCCGCCCGTCACCGTGTTCAGGTTATTGTAGCTCGCCGTGTCGAACCCGCCGCGGCCGTCCATGTAATCATCGCCGCCAAGCGGCGTGAACGTGTTGTTGTAGCTGGAGCCGAGCAGCGTGTCGTTGAAGACCGAGGCCTGAACGGCATTGACGCCGGTGAAGGTGTCGGTTCCCTCGGTCGTGCCGGTCGCACTGCCTGCAACGGTGAGGGCCGTGCCGGCCGTGGTCTCCAGATCGACGGTGACGGCCGCCTGCGCGATCGAGTAATTGAGCCGGGTGTTGCCGTTGCCGATGATGCTGTCGTTGCCGCCGGCGCCGGCAATGTCGTTGAAGTTGCCATTGGTGGTCGAGGCATTGAGAGCGCCGGGGGCGCCGTAGCCGGTCGTATCAAACACGTCGTCGAAGATCGTGCCGCGAACGGCCTCCACATTGCGCAGCGTATCGGTGCCGACGGTGCCATCGCCGGTCACCGTGCCGGCGGCAAGGTTGACGGTGATCCCCGCGGTGGTCGCGGGGTCGTTATTGTAGGCGACGATGTCATAGCCACCGCGGCCGTCGATATAGTCGTTGCCGGCGCGACCTTCGAAGGCCTCATAGGTGAAGTTGGCGTTGTCGCTGCCGTAGATGGTGTCGTTGAAGGCCGATCCATACACGCCCTGCAGGGCATTGGTGAACGTGTCGTGGCCGACATTGGCGAGGTCGCCGGCCGCCGTGCCCTGACCGGTCCCGGCCGCAAGATCGACCGTCACCGCAGCCGAAGCACCCAGATACTCCACCCGGGTGACGGACTGGCCCAGGGCGTTGATCTGGCCGGTGATGACGTCATCGCCGCCGCGGCCCTCGAAGCCGCTCTGGCCAGCGGCAACACCCGGCTGCGCACTCGACCCGGTAAATCCGGTGGCATTGAACGTGTCGTTGAATGCCCCGCCGACGGCGCCTTCAATGTTGACGAGCGTATCGCTGCCGACCCCGGCGCCGGTGGCAGTTCCGGCCGCAAGATTGACCGTGACCGAACCGGACGCCTCGGTATAGACCGCCCGGTCGAAGCCGTTGCCGCCGTCCAGCAGGTCATTGCCGCCGAGCCCTTGCAGGCGGTCGTTGCCGTCCATCCCATAGATGCCGTCGATCTGGCTGGTGCCGACCAGCGTATCGTTGCCGGAGTTGCCGAGGACGGTATTGTTGAACACGAAGTCGGAGGCAACCAGGCTGCCCACCGCGATGTTGGCCAGCGTGATCATGTTGCCGGCGCCGAAGTCGATGACGGTGTTCGGCCCCAGCTGCGTCGCATGAGCCTGGACATCGGCGAGGGTGAAGATCCCCGTCACGCCCGTGAAGTCGATGCGGTCGCCCTGGCCCCGGTTGAAGTCGCTGATAAAGTCTGCGCCGCCGCCGTTGGCGTAGACAAAGGTGTCGGCACCGAACCCGCCGTTCAGATTGTCGTTGCCGCCGCCACCATTGATGGTGTCGTTGCCGCCGTTGCCGTTGAGGAAGTCGGCGCCTGAGGATCCGGTGATGGTGTCGGCGAAGTTGGAGCCGAGCACGTTGTTGACGCCGCCGGTGATGGTGTCGGTGCCAACCGAACCGTCGCCGGTGGCGGTGCCGGTGGACAGATTGACGTTCACCGCACCGGTTGCGTTGTTGTACTGGATCTGGGTGGCGCCGTTGCCGGTGATGGTGTCGTTGCCGCCATTGCCCTGGAACGAGTTGAAGCCGCCGTTGTAGGCCGAGGCATTGTAGCTGTCGTTGAGATTGCCGCCGACCGCGCTGTTGACCCCGGTGAAGGTGTCGGTGCCGACCGAGCCGTCGCCCGAGGCCGAACCTGCGCCGCCGGCTCCGATCGTGATCGCTACGCCGGAGGTGGCATTGCTGTACTGCACCTGGGTGGCGCCGTTGCCGGTGATGGTGTCGTTGCCGCCATTGCCCTGGAACGAGTTGAAGCCGTTGTTGAAGGCTGAGGCATCGTAGCTGTCGGCAAAATTGCTGCCGATCGCCGCATTGACCCCGCCGGTGAAGCTGTCATGGCCGGTCGAGGCGTCACCCGTGGCCGTGCCGGCACCGTTCACCCCGATCGTGACGTTCACCCCGCCGGTCGCATTGCTGTAGAGCACGCGGGTAGCGCCGTTGCCGGTGATGACGTCATCGCCGCCAAGGCCCTCGAACTGGTTGAAGTTGCCGTTGCTGGTGGAGACATTCAGCGCACCGCCCAAGCCATAGCCGGTCGCGTCGAACGTGTCGGCGTAGCCGGTGCCCTGAACCCCCTCGATGTTGCGAAGCGTGTCGTGGCCGATCGCGTTGTTGACGTTATCGGTCACTTTGCCGGCAGCCATGTCCACAACGATGCCGCCGGTCGCAAGCGTCATGCTGTTGTAGCTGGCGGTATCGAACCCGCCGCGGCCGTCGATGAGATCGTCGCCGCCCAGCCCCGTGAACGTGTTGTTGAAATTGGAGCCGAGCAGAGTGTCGTCAAAAGAAGAGCCTTGCGCGGCATTCACCGCCGTCAGCGAATCGGTTCCCTCCGTGGTGCCGGTTGCATTACCCACGACGTTTGTGGCCGTCACACCTGCCTGATTGAGGTCCGTTTGCAGGTTGACCGTGACGCCGGCGAGCGCGCTGGAGTAGTTGACACGCGTATTGCCGTTGCCAATGACAACGTCGTCGCCGCCACCTCCCTGGAAGTCGTTGAACGTGCCAAGCGAGCCGATATTGGCGGTGCCCGCCGTGCCGAAGTTCGAGGCGTTGTAATAATCAGCAAAGTTGGTGCCGCGCACGGCTTCGACATTGCGCAGGGTATCGGTGCCGACCGTCGCATCGCCAGTGACGGTCCCGGCGGCCATGTTGACGGTGATGCCTGTCGTGGTCGTCAGGTCCGTCGCATAAACGACGACGTCATAGCCGCCGCGACCATCGATGAAATCATTGCCTCGGCGCCCTTCGAATGCCTCGAACGAGCCGGATCCGTTGTCGCTTCCGAGCAGTGTATCGTCGTAGTTCGAACCCCAGACATTCAGAATGTTGCTGATCGTGTCCTGGCCGATGTTAGCGACGTCGCCCGGAGCCGTTCCGTGCGCTTGTCCTGACTGGATGTCGACAGTCACCCCGGCGGATGCGCCGAGATAGCTGACGCGCGTCAGAGCATGGCCCTGCACATTCCTCCCGCCGATGATCGTATCGTCACCTGCGCCACCCTCGAATTCGGTGAAGCCAATTATGGCGCCCGGCAAACCGGTGCTCCCGGTGTAGCCAGTGCCGTCAAGATAGTCGTTGAAGTTGCCGCCGATGACGCCATCGATCGAGATCAGAGTATCGGTGCCGACGCCCGCACCGGTTGCAGTGCCCGCTCCAAGGTGAACGGTGATGCCACCGGTCGCTTCGGTGTATATGGCGCGGTCAAAGTCCGCACCGCCATCGAGGGTGTCGTTGCCGGCCCCGCCGGTTAAAGCATCCTTGCCCGCGCCACCCGAAATCGTGTCATCGCCGGCTCCGCCCTTGAGCGTGTCGTTGCCGCCGAGACCAGAGATCGAATCGTTGCCGTCGCCGCCTATCAGCGCGTCGGCAGCTTCTGTGCCCGTCAGCGTAAGCGGAGCCGCGGCAATTTTCTGGTCGAGCGCAGCGCCCGTATAGTCGTTCTGTACGCTGTTGAAGGTGGTGCCGCCGGCACCAATCGCAGCGTCCGAGAGCGCCTGCGTTGTGTCGCCAAAGGCGACCTGTGCCGCCTGGGCGACCTGGCTGAGATCGGTGGTGTTCGCAAGACTGCTCGAAATCTGGGCGTTGGATTCCTGGACGACCTGAGCAATCGCATTGAGGTCAGTCGCCGAGAGCTGCTGATCGAGCGGAAGCGTATTGTTGACCGCGGTCGCCAAAGCAGAAACCGTCGAGGGCGCGCCGAGGTCAGCATTGCCTGCAGTCACGGTCTGGGCGATCGCCCCAATGACCGCCTCAGCGGACGCACCCGTCGCCGCCGAGAGCTGAGCCACGGTCGCCTGCACCTGGATTGACGCCGCGAGAACGTCAGCCGCACCAGGCGCCGCCGAGACGGTAGCGGCAATCGGATCCAGCGTTGTCAGGCTCACCGAGTCAGATAGCCCCAGCGCCGCCTTCACGGAAGCTTCAGCTGCAACAGTGTCACCGCCGGCACCCGCGACGGCTACGATCAGATTGGTGAGCGGCGTCACGACGGTCGAGCCGCTCGGCGCTTTGAGCGTGCCGTTGAACGGGAGTCCGGTCAACACGTCGATGGTGTTATGGCCGCCGTCATGAACACTCTGAAGGACCAGTTGGCCGCCCGACGAGTCAAGGCTGAACGTGCCATCGCTCGCAGTGTAAGTGAACGATTCCCCGAGGTCGAGAATGCCATTGTAAACGCCGTTCCCATCCGCTTTGTCGACAAAGACAAGTGCGTCGGCGATGTATCCGTCGGCCGCAACTTTTACATCCGGATCATTGATCTGGATATTCAGTACTTCAGTCTTTTGCGCAACGTCGGCGTGGTCGAAAGAGCTCGCCGTGATGCTCAGCGCTATGGTTTGTTTTTCGGCCGTAGCATCAGGCCTGAGCTGGAGGGCCAGGCCGGCCACATCGCTCAGGTTAACGATCCAGACTCCGGGGTCGTCTGTGGACTGGGCCCCAGCGGTCAACATATATTTGGGCGGAACGCCGGTAACCTGAACCGTCGACGCCAGCGTGTCGCTGGTATCGGGGTCGCTGATCTGAATGTTCAATGCGATTGGCGCTGTTGTGACGTTTGCCTCGATTCGTTCATGAGCGATCGTCGGTGCCGTCGCGACCGGCGCTATGTTTACGGTCGCCGTTGCGGGGGTACTTGTCAGATGGCCATCAGTGATGGTGTAGGTGAACGTCGCGGCACCGTTGACATCATGGGTTGGTGTAAACGTAACGCTGCCGTCACTGTTAAGGACGGCGCTACCGCCTGTTCCGCTCGTTACCGAGCTGATCGAGAGCTGGGCATTGGAATTGTCGATATCGGTGTCGTTACCGAGCAATTGCGCCCGCGTAAAAGTAATAGCGGAGTCTTCAGTCGCAGCCAGTGCGTCAGCGATCGCGACGGGGGCATCATTCACAGCCACGCCTGTGAATGCCTTTGCACCGGTAACCGACGCCGTTCCATCGCTGACAGTGGCGGCAATCGAGAAATTGCCGTTGAAGTTGGCTGCCGGAATGAATTTAAGACCCGCCAGCAGGGCATTGACGTCAGCCGTCGCACCTGACGCCGTCCAGACTCCCCCTGCGTAGGTCGAGGTCACCGCGCCCGAGGTTGTGGTGCTCAGCGCGCCGGCCGCCGGGTTTGACAGCGTAAGGGTTGCCGTGATCGTGCTGCTGTCAATGTCAGTGATGACGATATCGCTGAGGTTGAGTGCTGTGTCTTCCGTGTAAGTCTCAGGAGCAGACAGGTTCGTTGCGATCGGGGCGTCGTTGACGGCAATTCCGCTGAAGATCTTGGCGCCTATCACTGGCGGAGCAACTCCATCGCTGACACTGGTCGCGATTGAGAAGCTTCCGTTGAAGTTCGCCGCCGGGTTGAAAGTGACCCCTGCCAGCAAGGCGTTGACGTCGGCGGTTGCGCCGGAAGCCGACCAGACGCCCGTTAGCGCATTGTAGGTTGAAGTTACCCCGCCGGACGCGCCGGTGCTCAGAGTTCCGGCAGCCGGATTCGAAAGCGCCAACTTCACCGTGACAGTGGCGCTGTCGAGGTCAGTGACAATGATGTCAGTGAGATTGAGCGGCGTATCCTCTTTATAGGTCTCACTAGCAGAGAGGTTCGTAGCAGTCGGGGCGTCGTTGACGGCGGCAACATTTACCGTGACGGTCGCCGTCGACGTTGCGCCGGCACTGTCTTTCATCGTGTAAGTAAAGCTAGCAACGCCGGAATAATTGGCGTCGGCGGTGAACACGACATTGCCGCTGCTGTTCAGCGAGACGGTGCCATGCTGCGCTCCCTGCACGGATACGATTGCTTTCGTATCGTTGGCGTCGGGATCGGTATCGTTGGCAAGCAACGCAGAAGCAATAATCGTAAGGGTCGTGTCTTCGTTAGTGCTCGCGACATCTGCAATCGCGACGGGCGGGTGATTTGCGCTGGGCTCGATGACAATTTGGAGCTTTTCAATATCCGTAACGAGGAGATTGAAGCTGTTGAATAGGTAGGTGGCGCTGCCGTGCGCAAGTTTGGCCTGCAGTGCCGCGATATCTGCAAGAAACCCCGCTGAGCTCGCCATGGACTGGCTGACGATCAGGCGAAGAGTGTCTTGCCCGTTGCCGCCATCGTAGATGTCAATCGCGTTGACGTTTTCGGATGCACCGTAGATGAGGATATCGTTGCCATTGCCGCCGCTAACGACGTCGCTACCAGATCCACCATCGAGCGTATCGTTTCCATTGCCCCCAAAGATCAGGTCGACGCCTGCGCCGCCGTTGACCTTATCGTCGCCATTTCCTGCATCGATGATGTCGTTTCCGGCGGACCCATTGATGGTGTCGTTACCATTGCCGGAGCTGATGAGATCTCCACCGGTGGTGCCGGTGATGGTGTCGGTGCCGTTTGTGCCGGTGATAATCATGGATTCTCATCCTCCTCAAATAAGCGCACGCGTATCCACGCGCAACGCACGGCTGTATCCGTGTGGCGATGTCTAGGCAGATTGCGATTGTGCTTGAGGAGCCCCCTTGCCCCTTGGAAAGCGTTCCTGCCTCTGAAAAAAGTTTACTGTCCTGGTGACAGCGTAAATTAATTTGTAACCATCTTACCCGCGACCCGCAGCGTTGCTTTACCCATTTGGGTAAAGGCGCGCAAAAACTCACAGGCTACTGCAGCTTAACCTAAACAACCCCCGTGCTTACGCTTCGGGCAGAGAACCGCAGCTACCTAGAAGGTGCCAAGCGCAGCAGGCTCACGAGCTCGGCTTGGCGGCTCGTTCCGGTCTTTGCAAAGATTGCCTTGAGCTGCATGCGAATCGTATTTGGCTTGACTAATAGCGCTTGCGCCGTTGCCTCTACCGAGCTGCCCCTGGCAATCATCGCGGCAACGCGGGCTTCGGCAGGCGAGAGGTCGAACAACGCCTGAAGGATTTCCGGGGGCGGGCCCGGTTGCTGAATGACTGGTGTCACGTAAAGCAGGAATTCGGCGCCCGAAAAGACATCACGTCCCGATCCGCGCATCGGCAGGATATGGACCACAAAGGCCTCGCGCGTGCGCGACCTCCGAACCGGAATAGACGCCCCATGAGTAGAGGCGGATCTTCCTTCCGACGCGGTGGCAAAAAGAGCATGAACGGCTGAGTTCGCAAATTCGAGTTGGGAGCCAGCACCAATCCGAAGATCGGGCTCATAAGCAAACAGGGCTTCGTTGGCCGCCAGCACCTTGCCACCATGGCCGAGCACAGCTGCTGCCAAGCCAATCATTTTCAGACTTTCAACTGTGGCTCGTGCTCGCTCGAGGCCAACACGGCCCGACAGCAAGGCGGCGCGAGCGATATGGGGTCGAAGACGATCGAGCTGTTCGGCGACCTCCCGCGGTACGGGCCCTTTTTCGTGAGCCTTTTCGATCGAAACAACAAGGATATCGCCCGCCGGGGAGTATATCGAGGTGCCGATGCACCAGCCTAAACCACGGGGCCGAAGAAAATCAGTGTAATAGGGTTCTTGCTCTAGCTCCTCGATAGTGAATGCATCAAGGTCGGTAAGGAAGCGCGGTTCTTTGATCGGGACCAACCGCTCGCCTCGAGGATTTTTCAGGTAGAAGGGACTATCAATCCAAGCTTCTACTCGGGAGCGAATACTGTCTGTTGACAGCCATCGAGCCAGCCCGGGGGCCGCAGCAAATAATAGTGCACCTTCAGCGTCAGCTAAACCTGCCAATCTATCAAGTACAATCTTCCACCGCTCGGGGACTATAGCGGCTTCGTAAATCTCATCGACCAAACGGTCAAAATGCATTTGTAATACCCAGCCTTTCCGCGCTCTACAAAAGAAGGGAGCGCGTCGCAATACTACTTGAGGCCAAGTAAATCAGCTCAACCAGCCCCTGCCGTGCTCCCAACACCGGTTCCCCTTAGGAGCCTCCGTCAAGCTGAACGCCAGTCATCGCTGTTGGCTCACTCAATTATTGGCGAGCCCGAGAGGCTGCCAAGATCGCCTTTGAAGATGATTTGGCCTTCTCCATCATAAACCGCCGAAGCAGCTTCCGTGGATCGGCCCCAAGCGCCTCCGCAATGGCAATGAACTCAACGACATCCAACCGACGTTCGCCGCCCTCGTATTTGGCCACGAAGGATTGCGGCTTGCGTAGCTTCTTGGCGAGGGCGTGCTGACGGATCCCGGCCTTATGTCGCGTTGCGACAAGAAGGGCGATGAGACGGGCATATTCGGCGGATTTGAGGGATTTTTCCATGGCCGCCGGCGCTTGCGATTCGGCGGCGATCAATCTGATCCTAGATCGGGATTATCCCAAAACAGGATAGCATTAACTCTGCTGTGCGAAGCTGGCGGGCAGGGCGCGCGGTTGCGCTGGGCTTATGCGGTGAGCGGAGCGCAATGGCGGCGGGGCATCCCAAATCAAGGAGTTTCACAGTGCTGGCCGAACTACATCAGGATCCGCTTACGTCTCACTCCCGCGCCTCGAGCATTCGCGAGCAGGCGCTATTTCATCTGCTTCTCGGAGAGCTCATGGCCGCGCGCTGGCAGCAGGGCCACCACGACATCGAGGTGCTCAAGAGCGAGGTCGATCGGGGCGGCTACGACATCGTATTGGAAGCCAACGGGATCCTTCGGCATATCCAGTTGAAGTCGACCTTTTCGGGCTCCGCGGTCCGGCACGTGACCGTCAGCACCCGGCTGCTCGAAAAGCCCAGCGGCTGCGTGATTTGGCTTGAGGTCAACCAGCAGACATTGACGCTGGAGCGGTACTTCTGGTTCGGGGGCCGGCCGGGAGAAAGGTTGCCGGATTTGGGCTCGAAGGTCAGCCGGCATTCGCGCGGTGACAGCACCGGACAGAAGCTCGAACGACCCATGCATCGCGACCTCGGCAAGGCCTGCTTTGAGCGCATCGATAGCGCAGATGATTTGCTCGCCAGGTTGTTCGGATGAAAGACGACCGGGGCTAGGAAGCGGCAGCTTGCATGATCGGCTATCGGCGATCGTTCTCTCGACCGGTCGCCTCAATCGGGGGTTCAGGGCGGTGGCGGCCTAATCGGCGGGAGGCGCGCGGAGACGAAAAAAAGTCGATAGCCTCGCCAAGGCTCAGGGAAGGCCGTGTAGGAGATTTGGTCCAAGCCGCACCCGGACAGGGCCAGAATCCCATAAATCGTGCCTTGCGCGGGTTTCCGCGTCGCCGCCGTTGGTCAAAAATATCAGCAGAAACATTGTTCTACGCGGAACTCAGCTGGCTCTGATGGCGGGTTGGTGCGCGTGCCGGACGGCACAGTGCGCGGCGGCTCTTCGGCGCCGGCGGCTCGCCGTAGAGTAAGATTGGCATTAGTTGTGCTATAATTGACTGATACATGGTTGGAGGAGCCAATTCGATGCGCAAGCTTCCCGAAACGGAACAGCCGGCCAGTTTCGGCTTCGACAAACCCGCCAAGGAGCGCTTGATCGAGGCCGCCCAGAAGATGTTTCGTCTTCTCGGAATCAGGGTCGCGAACGGCTTGATCGCCCACGAGGCGCATTCGAATATGGAGACGTTGGTCAAATATTTCGGCCATGGCGAGGCGCTGATCAGCTATTTTATCAAGTCCTTGATTGCGGAGTCGGAGACGGTTTGGGAGGTGATAACGGAGGACCATCCAGGCGATCCGGAGGCGCAACTGCGGGAATGGCTTGCGACCGAGCAAGAGAGTGCGGGTCGTCCGATGCAGCCGCAGACGCTGCTCGCGCGCACGGCAGCGGAATTGTACGAGCATCGCAAGAACCCCCAGCTCCGCGAGATCGAAGAGTACTGGCAGGCCGAGCGGCGCCGGGTGGTTGGGCTTTGTCGATCCTCCGGATTGCGCGATCATGTGGAGCTGGCCGACAAGCTCTTGCTGATGGTCCACGGCGCGCGTAACGAGCGCAATGCCTATGGGGCGTTTGCGCCAAGCCGGCTGCTGCAGCAGGCTGGGAATGAATTGCTGGTCGCGCATCGGAATGCATTAAAGTGAAGGTCGAGCATACAATTGAGACCAAAGCAGATTGAGCATGACCAAATCCAATGATGCCGCCGTGGTCGTCTTCACCTCCGAGACGAGGCAGAATATCCTGGACCAGGCGGGCTCCCGCGGTTGGGTGCTCAGTCCGAAAAGCGTCGAGCGATGCACCTATCTGGTTTGCTGCCGACGGCAGGATTGGAACAACAAGGCCGAAGGCATAGCGTCGCGAACAGCGTTTCTGGTGGGACGTCTTTCATCGCTGACGCCACTTGACGAGAGCGCGAATGCGAGGGGACAGGCACGCTTCCGAATTGGAATCTCGGAGTTCGCCGAGATTGCCGTTGCGGATGTCTGGCGCAAGGAGCTGCGCAACCCGGTTGCCTATGCCAGTCTGAAGGAGCTCGGGATCGAGCAGCGGCGGCTCAAGTTTCAACCGATCCCCGACTCTTCATCCGTGGGACCGGGCAAGGCCGGTGGTTTGACCATTGCCGATGCCAAAAAAGCTTTGGCGGCGACGTTTGGGGTGCGGCCCGAAGATATCGAGATCATCATCAAGGGGTGACGTGGATTAACCACCGCGGGCGTTGGACGCGGCTATTCGCAAAGTATTGTTGAAGTATGCTGTAGATTGAGTATACATAAGGCCTGTCCCCCAGGAGAGGTCCCATGAGTGATTTCCGCGTCGAGCACCTAGGCATTGCCGAGCTGAAGCCGAACCCGGCGAATGCCAGGCGGCATTCGCGCAAGCAGCTGCACCAGATCGCCGCCTCGATTCGCGAGTTCGGGTTCAACAGCATCGTTGTGGCCGATGAGGAGGGGGTGATCCTGGTCGGCCATGGCCGGATCGAGGGCGCCCGCCTTGCGGGATTGGAGCGGGTGCCGGTGCTGCGGGTCGGCCATTTGACACCCGCGCAGAAGACCGCGTTCTCGCTCGCCGACAACAAGGTTGCGCTGAACTCGGATTGGGATACGGACCAGCTGCGCGTGCTCTGGCGCGAGCTGACGGGCGCCGAGGTCAATTTCGATCTGGAAGTGACCGGCTTCGAGACTGCCGAGATTGATCTCTTGGTCGATGGCGAAGCGATGCGCGAGAAGCCGGATCGCAGTGATCTGGTTTCACCGGTCCGGTCAGATGCGGTGTCGCGGATCGGAGATCTCTGGACTCTCGGAGAGCATCGTCTGCTGTGCGGCGATGCATGCGATGCGGCTTCGTTTGCCGATCTGATGGACGGCGACCAGGCCCGTTTGGTCTTCACCGATCCCCCCTACAATGTGCGGATCGATGGTCATGTCAGCGGGCTTGGGGCGGTGAAGCATCGCGAATTCAAGATGGCCTCAGGCGAGATGAGCTCAGCCGAGTTTGCCGGGTTCCTGGCCATGGTGTTCGGCAATATGGCGCAGGTGAGCCTGGACGGCGCGATCCATTTCATCTGCATGGATTGGCGTCATTTGGGCGAGGTGTTGAAGGCGGCCGGAGGGGTCTATTCCGAGCTGAAGAATGTTTGCGTCTGGAATAAGAGCAATGGCGGCATGGGGTCATTCTACCGTTCCAAGCACGAGCTGGTGTTCGTCTACAAGGTGGGCCAGGCGGCGCATTTGAATACGATCGAGCTCGGCAAGCACGGCCGCTATCGCACCAATGTATGGGACTACGCCGGCGCGAACAGCTTTCGGTCGGGCAGAGACGCCGAGCTCGAGATGCACCCGACTGTCAAGCCCACCGCACTCGTGATCGATGCCATCAAGGATTGCTCGCGCCGCGGCGACATCGTGCTCGACCCGTTTTGTGGGTCCGGCACCACGATCATGGCGGCACAGAAGTGCCGGCGGCGGGCCCGCGCGATCGAGCTCGATCCGCTCTATGTCGATGTCGCCATCCGCCGCTGGCAGGCCTATACGGGCCAGCCGGCGACCATGACACTGACGGCAGAGACCTTTACGGAGATCGAGCGGCGTCGCGCCGACCCGCTGCAGTAGGGCTTGCTCTGCGCCCAGGCTTTCTGACGCAGCGACGAGGGCGAAGTCCTAGCTCAGCGCTGCGACCATTCCTCGGCTTTCCGAAAGAGCTCGATAAGAGCATTCCTGTGCTTGTGGATATCATCCATTCGGACGTTCATCCGGATGGATTCCTTGCCCTTGCTCAGCGCTTCGAGTCCTGCCGCTTCCAAATTATCGATGATGGATTGTCGTTCCGTAGCGCCAACCTTGATCCAAACGGCGCAATGCGATGCCACCTTCCGCGGAAAAAACCAGCAGAACAGATAGCCGCCTGTAGTCAAAGCGATATGCGACTTGTTGTAGTACAGTTTCGCTTCACCGCTTGTTGCTGGGACCAGCGAGCAGCAAGCATCGACCACGGCAAGAAGTTCCGGCTTTGTCCGTGCTTCCCAATAGGCGCGATTGGCCTCCGGCGATTGCGGTTCATCGCCATCGCCATTCGGATTGAATTCGTGGGTATCAAGCACCCGAATGAACTGCAGGGCGACTTCGTTGTCGATTTGGAAGGCGCTGAGCTGAATGGCGATCAGCGGCACTGCGCGATTCAGTAATCGAATGACATTGAAGAAGCGGCTTGTGATTTCTTCGGCGACAATCACCGCGCAATGTTGCAGCGACGGATAACGCTGCCGCTCCACGTCCCAATATTCGATGGTCCGAATGATATGACTCTCGTCGACCGGGCCGAGCATCACCTCGACCTCATAGCGGGTATCGTTTTCGAAATCAGCCATCAGGAAGTCGATGCGCCCGCCCGAGGCCTGGATTCGCTCCCGCTTGATCACCTGCAAATCGCCAAGTCCGAGCAGCGAGGGGTCATCCAGAATCTGTTGCTGGAGCCAAGATTCGTTCAGAGCTAGCGATCGGAGGCGTTGCGAGTTGATTTTCTTAAGCTTGAGGACGGCTTGGGTCATCGCGGTCAGACCATTTCCTGGTGATGTGCGGTACGATGGGAGCCGAGTGCCAAAGATTGCATTAAGCCGTGCAGCCTCTTGTCCTGAAGGTTGATGCCCTCTGAATGCCGCATGCCCCTCTCGATTTGTGGAATGGCGTACCCACTGACGACCGGTCTTGTTCGGCCATGTCGCGGCGCTTCGCGAGCTCTGAGGTCTAGAACGCCCTGTCCAGGCGATCTTTGACTCAATCCAAGCTCGTCCCCAGCGCTTGGTTAAAAGAACCTCCCACGGGTGCGAGGCATTTTCTGCGGCAGGCAAACGCTGCGTTCAATGCGCGTCACTAATGTGTACGCAGGACGTCGAATTCCTGACCGGGGCGACGTTCGGTCTGCCTCGTGGGACATTGCATGCGTCTTCTCAGCCTTACCGCCTCGACCGCGGGCCTGCTTATCTTGTCTTTGGCTCCTTCAATCGCCGCCGAATCCGTTTTGATGCCGGCGAAAGGCGAAACTTGCAAAAATCTGCCCGCGCAATGGGAGGCCGTGGGATGGCGGTGCCCTGGACCTGCAGGCTTCTCACTTGTCTACTCGGGAGGTGAGGGCGAGAGCGGCATCGGCTTCGGGCGGACCAATCAGGAAAAAGAGCTGACCGCCGATTCCTCTTGGAGCGGGACGACGAGCGACGCCATCGGCGTGCGAGCTGAATGGAGGATGTCAAACGGTATCCCGTTCGCGGCCATCGTCGCGCGATGGCGGGCTGCCGGGGAGGGCGCGAGCAGCTCTAGCCACCTCGAATATATGGTTCTGAAAGTCACAGATCGGGGCAGTTGCGCGATTGCAACGCTCGGTGCGTTGGGGGTGAGTGCCCTGAGCAACGCTCGCAGGCTGGCGGATGATCGTGGTCCGTTATTCCGATGTGGTATCGACAAGCCTTCGTTGGCGGCCGACGATAATGGAAGCAACATCAGCAGACTGGATGGCCACTTCGCTTCCTCCGAGCTGCTAGACCATAACGGCTCGATTGTGGATCTGACCCGATCCGAGCGCGGGCTTATTGAGATCCGCTATAAGGAGCCCCGAAAGGGCCTTCCCATAGAGCCGAACACTGTTCTCTTTTCGGGGCAGGAGACCGGTGGAGCGCTAAGCGGGACCGCCTACGTCTTCAAGGCAAATTGCGAAGGAGCTGGTTATCCAGTCACGGGTAAGCGACAGAATGGCGTTCTGGTTCTGGAGGGCGCTGCTCCCCGACGCGACAAGTCTTCCTGCCGCGTATCCTCAGCCTCTACAGACTCGAAGCATGCCAGGCTCGAGTTCAACTTTGATCCCCTTTTGAACGGAGGATTTGAGAATGTGGTGGCCTCCCTGGCCGTGAGTCGCACCGATGTTGCCTCTATGACGAACGCGAGGGTGGATGCCGCCACGAGCGGGGCGCCGTCAGCCCGGCCGAATGATCCAGACGGCCCATTTGGAGACTGGAAGAATGGCAAGCTTGGCCGCCTAAGCTCGTTTGCTGGCACCTATAGTTATAATGCCGTACTGGACGATCCCGAGGTCAAACGCGCGCTGCAAGAGCTTGTTGGAGACGGACGAGTGAAGAAGCTCCGGGACTCCATCTCGGTCATGAGCCCTATCGGGCTCATTGGCGCAGACGTCGTCTTGACGGGCAATGCCGAGCATCAAGGCGGTGTGAAAGAAGCAACCGTCTGGATTTCCATTCACGATGGATCTGTTCGTGCAGCGTTGCTCGATGCTGGCACCGTCACTGTATTTGCGCGTGACGCGAAGTATGAGTACCTGCCGGAGGAATTTCGCAACATCGTTCGACGATTTAGCGCGTCCGCCCGCGGGATCGTGGCCATGGAGACCAGGCCTCCGCAAGGAGCCTCCTGGGTTCGATGACGAAAAAAGTTCGGTGCAGCATTGCTGCTCTTTGAGGCCCGCTGAGGCCAAGGTCGCGCAGTCACTGCACAGCGCTAATGAAGCGCCTAACTGCCCGGTTTACTTGATTGAGATCGCAGATTTTGGTACAAGTTAATTGCCTCGCACGAGAGCTGCGGTTGAGCCCAATGGGCTTTGCGTGACGCCGAAACCCGGCATGTAGTGCGTAAATGATGGCGTGACGCCTGATGGGTCCGAATTCCTGCGTGCAGGGATTTGGTCACCCGGAGGGCCACGCCATTTCTCTTTTGTGGGCCCTCCCTGAATCCATTGTTCAAGGAGTACAACATGCCTCGCAACAGCAAGGGACAGTTCGACAAGGGCACGACTGGCAATCCAAAGGGCCGTCCGCGGAAGCGGTCGCATCCCATCTCGGATGGTCAGATGCGGCGCGATTTCTTTGATGCGACCGAAATGCTGGTGCCGATCATCGAAGGCAATGAGCGTAAGATGATCCCTGCACACCATGCCATTGACAAGCAGTTGGTCATCAAGGCGGTGTCAGGCGACATGCGGGCCATCTGCGAATACAACAAGAGGCGCGAGCGCTACACGCTGGAGCATGTCCGGGCGCAGCTTAAGAGTCTCGAACTCATCTTCGAGGGCGAAGATCGCATCCGCATGTTTCCCGAGGACGTCACGGATGAGTATAAGCGGGTCTTGGCGCTGTTGCGCATGAAGATCGATCCGGACTACTTGCTTTAAACAAACTCGACGTTTCACACTCGCAAATAGGGAGCGCTTCTCGCGCTCCCTTTTTTTGTCTTGCTGCTGGCCATGCACAGGCCCGTCGGGATGCGACTCGTCCGCGACAGATCCGAGCGTGTTTGGTGCCTGTTAAGTACCTGTTTGCTGCCTGTTCGGGACCTGTTTTCGAGCCTGTTCCGCCATCCCTCGGCAAGCCACTGAGCCGCGCAAGTCTTTGTTAATCGCTAACTTCTCTCGCCAGCCACCCCGGTGGGCGATCAAGTGCGTTTTTTTCAGGCGACAGGAGAAAGCTTTATCCCGCTCCGTTTGGAGGGCCCCCGAATAGATCGGACAGCCTGCGGCCGGTGTGTTAAAGGCGGGGATGAAAAAATTCATTTTGGCGATGCTGCTCATCGCGACGCCGGCATTGGCGCAGCCCGAACCGCCAGCTGCGAAGGCCCCATTGACCGATCGCGAACGGGTTCAGGCCGATCGTGCGCAGGCCGCCACGCAGGAGAAGGACGCCCCAACCGCGCGCCCGTGGGACAGGGGCGCGGATGGCAAGCGGCCCTGGGACCGGGGCGCCCAGGCGAAGTAGCAGCGTTCTCGACGGGAACTCGCAGGCTTTGCCGGCAATCGGCAGCCTTCCGTAAGGAGCCTTCCGTGACGGAACTGAGTTTACGCGGCACGGGCTGAGCTGAGCTGCCTCAATTTCTCTATCGAGCCGCCCGGGGCAGCGGGCCCTGGCTCCGCTTCCTCGCCAGTCGGCACGGCCTATCTGACGGTCACTTCCACAGCGATGACCGAGGATCCGCGCTGCCTGCGGTTTTCGCCCGACACCGCAATTCGGAACCGGTCCGTTCCTGGGCGTGAGGGGGCTTGGTAGCGAAATGACGGGCCGGCGATCGTCACGCTACCGGCACTGGGCGCCTCTGCCAGTTTAACTTCGTCCAAAAGCTGAGTTCTGCCGCGCAGGCCTTGCAGGCATTCCGTCCCGGCTGGGATTGAAATAACCCAATATACGGTGTCGGAAAGCAGTACGAAGCGTTCGGGCCGCAAGGCACATTCACCCGCGGTCGCAGCATGCGCTTGCAGCCAGTATCCCGCGAAAAAACATAGGCTTGCCGCCGCTGTTTTGAGCCTCATGCTGCCGCCCGCGCGGTGATCATGATTGGATGGGCCAGGCATGCTCAAACAAAATCGCCGCCACCGGCTGCCCGGCCTTGCGGCGATTCATGGTTGAACGCGGCTGCTCGCTAAACGCGTCGCCGTTCACCGAGCGTACCAATACCCCCACCAGCGTTGCGACACGGGCCGCGCTTCCGCCTTGAGCGCCGCGACTTCCTCGACAGAGCGAAGGTTGGGGCCATAGATCGCAGGCGGGTAAACATCATCCCAAAACACGTAGCCGGTTCGGACGTAGGCCGACCGATGATGCGCAGGAGCCAGCGCAAGCTCCGCGGCTGAAGCTGTGGTCGTTATCAAAGCAAGGCCAAGAACAGAAAGAGCAATGGATGGAGCAAGGGTGCGGAAGTTCATTGGATCAATCCCTCTCGAAATGGGCGAGAAATAGAAAATGCGACGGCCTGTGAAAGGTTGCAAGCGCATCGTTCCATAGAACGGCTGCGAAATCCAGCTTTTCAGGTGCGCGAATCCAGCCGGAAGGTTCGGGCAGAGCAGACTTGAGGGTGACACCCGTCGTTGCGGCCGGCGAAGACAGCGCTACCGATGAGCCGACAACTCAGATGCTGCTGCTCACGACATGATCAGGCCTGAACAATCTTTTGGCGCCAGGAGAGTCATCGGGAATCATCATGTCGACACACTGCTCACTCTTGATGAGCACCGCACTCTTCAGGACGATTCCTATGGCTTCTGCTTTTGTCTTCGCCTTGATCTTCTGCGCCGGCGTCATGTTGGGCTATGCGGTGCGGACCTTGCGCCCGCAACGCTCGACGACGAACGAGCCCTCCGATACGCCGCGCAGAACGGCCCGATCGACTCCCAGTTCGGCATTCGGACACACCCGACGTGCCTTTTAGGCCTCATCCAGGGTGCGGGCGACACCTCGGTTCTCACGATCATAGGCGACATAGGACATGACCCAGCCGATGAGGGACGCACCGCGACGCTACATCGTGGACGGTACAGGACAGCGTGTGCTTTTCGGTTTGACGATTGCGGAAACCATCGAGTTCGAGACGTTGGACAAGCCCGACGCGCCCCTCGGCCCTGGCCTTCGCCTCGATCAGAGCAAGCCGGGACAACGATGGCTGGAGCTATACGCCAAGCATGAGCGGGCCTGGCGCAACTGGATGGCCGACACGCGAGCAGGACGGGAAGTGCCCCTCGTGCTCAACTAGGTGACGCCGTTAGCCCGTGACTGCGAGGCCATCCGTTCGCTTCAGGAACAATCTCCCCGACGGAACGGCAGTCATCCCGGGCTGGTCATACCGCGAGCATCCTGCTGCCTTGGATGCTCATGAGAGTCAGATTGCCCGTCGCGTAGGCGCCCGTATCGATGTTGACCCGGTTTGCCAGGACTTCGGCGGTGCGCACCGGCGTGTGACCATGAACGATATATTTGCCGAACTGCTCCTCGCTCTGAAGGAATTCTTCGCGAATCCAAAGCAGGTCGCTTTCGCTTTGCTCGGCCAAGGGGATACCCGGGCGAACGCCGGCGTGGACAAAGAAGAAGTCTCCAAGGGTAAAACTAAGGCGTAGTTCGTCCAGGAACTCCAGATGCTCCCCCGGCATTGCGCGGATCAAGTCGCGCATGATCGACGCCGGGTCGTCGCGCTTCAGATCTGGCGGCGCGAGTCCATAGGACATGAGCGTCTGGGCGCCGCCGATGCGAAGCCAATCTTCAAACAACGAAGGGTCTTCGAAAACCCTCACCAGAAATGCCTCGTGGTTTCCCTTGAGAAAAATCGAGTTTCCGCGCCGGCTTCGTTCAACCAGGAGGTCAAGGGTGGCGCGGGTGTCCGGTCCGCGATCGACGTAATCGCCCATGAACACCTCGATCGCATAGCGTGGCCGACTGTGGGCCAAGTCGGCGTCGATGACCCGCAGCATGGGCTGCAGCAAATGCGAGCAGCCATGAATATCCGAGATCGCGTAAATGCGAACGCCGTCGGGCAGTTGCGGCCTGTGAATTGGCGGGTGTGACCGGGCAAGAGATGTCATGGCGCGCACACTCGGTGAGGTGGTGGGGATCATTTCGCCAAGTCAGTCCACGGCCGGACCCCTATTGAAGGGAGCCGCCTCTCAGACGGCCCGATTGCGCCGAAAGAAAGGAGGATATTCGCTTGCTTAGCTTGTCAGCGCGCGCTGAGCAAATCAGGCAATCCCGCCCTGGGGTGCATCGCGATCGGCAGAGGGATGATGCATGCCTCGCTGAAGACGTTTGGGGAGGATACAGCTTTAGATCGCAATTCGTCGAATTTCTAGTAATCGAATCATATCGCTTGCGGAGTGACTCAATGCGGACAACAGGCGCATCAAAGATGAGCTGCTAGCTCTTCATGCAAGCGCCCGACCGAATTCGAAGTGGAACTTGATTCAAAATAGGGCAGCGAGTTTCGATCGTGTGTCAGCACTGTGACGCAAATCTTCCGCGCGCGACGACATCTCAACAAAACGCGATGCATTCATGCATCGCAAAAGTTTCGCGTGCAGCGCCACAATATCGCTGTGTTCACTTCACAGTTTGCGTTCGGGGAAGTGACGGATCTTCAGCATCACGGATCAGCGTCAAGCATTCTCGATAGCAGAGGTTCGAATGGCTGTTGCAACTTATGGTTCTGAAAGCGCTGGCGCACTGTCGTCAGCGCGCGGCACGGCTCTTCAGCGGCCTTTTCAGATCGTCATAATCGCTGCTGATCTGCTGCTCATCCTGCTCAGTTACGCTGCAGGGGCGGCGCTCTACAATGTCGCGCTTGCCTCCACTGGCGACGGCGCATCGATGGGGGCTGGATTGATTGTCGGCGTTGTGTTCGTCGCAGTCGCATATTCCCAGGATGTCTACGCCACGCACCGCTTGCTGAATCTGGTCTGGCAGCTGCGCAAGGCCGTCTTCATCTGGTTGGCGTCGCTGACGATCCTCGCTGTCGCGGCCTTTTTGCTGAAATCGACGGACAATCTGTCTCGCGGCACAGTGATCATTTTTGCTGCAATCGGCGGCGCCGGATTGATCAGCCTGCGCTTTGTCTGGCAGTTCGTACTCGCGACAAACTATGCCAGAAGCCGGCTGGTCGATCGCAAGGTGATCCTGTTGAGCCTGAAGCCGCTCGATTTCACCTCAAGCCGCTTCAAGGATTTGCGCAGGAACGGTTTCGACGTCATGCGTCATTTCGTGCTTGGGATCGACAGCGGCGATGGCCATTGGGAGCGGCAGATTCGCGATGTCATTCGGCAGTCTCGCCAGGCAGACGTCGACGAATATCTTCTAGCGATCGATTGGAACGAATTGCCGATGCTTCGAAAGATCGGGCCCTTCCTGCGCGCGGTGCCCCAACCGGTACGCCTTCTGCCAGACGATTCAATCGCCGACCTCGTGTCGCGCCCATTCCTGCCGGTCAGTGGGACCGTGGCGGTCGAGATTCAGCGGCCGCCGCTCAGCGTTTTCGAGCGTCTCCAAAAGCGCTGTCTAGATGTGGGAGTAGCCCTGTTGGCGCTCGTCATACTTACACCGCTGCTGCTGACTGTCGCCGTTCTGATCAAGGTCGGATCGCCGGGAGCTGCCATCTTCCGCCAGTCGCGTAGAGGATTCAACGGCAAGCCGTTCGAGATATGGAAATTTCGGACCATGACGGTCTGCGAGGACGGGCAGACGATTACCCAGGCCACCAAGCGGGATGCTCGGGTCACCAAGATCGGGCGTTTCCTTCGGATGACGAGCATCGACGAGTTGCCGCAGCTTTGGAATGTCTTGCGCGGCGACATGTCCCTGGTCGGGCCGCGCCCGCATGCGCTCGCCCACGACAATTATTACGACGAGCTCATCAGCAAATACGTCTACCGCCACCACATGAAACCGGGCCTGACAGGCTGGGCTCAGGTCAACGGCTTCCGGGGGGAAACCCCGACCATCGACCTGATGGAAAAAAGGGTGGAATATGACGTCTGGTACGTCAGCAATTGGAGTATCTGGCTGGATCTGAAGATCATGGCGCGTACGGCCTCGACGGTGCTGTTCCAGGAGGCCTATTAGTAGGACCCGCCTAGGGGGGACCAGCGGCACCTATGAGCCGTTAGCTTCCGTTGCCGGGGGTCTTCTTGAAGAGGCGAAGGACGGCGTCCCGCAGCGCAAGCATTGGCGGGACAAGGACGAAGAACGCTCCCATGGCGACCGAGACGACGACGTGGCGCAGCGAAAAAGGCTCGTCATGCTCGAGCTCCCGGCGATTCGGATCGAGCGGGGCAGGCGCGAGTGTGGTCGCCATCGGCCGGGAGTCCCGGCGGGCTTTACGCGGGGGAACCACGATCAACACGAAAAGAATATTGAGCAACACCCAGATGCTCAAGACAATAAGAGCAATCACCATCCGAACCTGCCGAAAAAGTACAAAGAGTATGAGCGCACGTTAGCCTCCTGAACCTCGGAAGGAAAGGTGCTCAAGAATTCGGCAGTCCAGGCTGCGGTCACGATCAATAGCCCTTCGTGCCGGGGGCAAGTTTGTGCAGGCAACACGTCACTATCTACTATCTTTCGTCCGGATTGCCGTCGTCAATCCATGCCTTGGGCTATGGCAGAGATCGCCATTTGTGGATTCCGGATGAATACGGAGATGGAACGCGTATCGGAGCCGACGATAATGTCACTTGGCGGGTTGGTTCCGACGTCTCGTCATCCCGGAACTCAATAGAGCCCGCTGACGCATCTTCGCCCCGCCGGGCGTCCTATCTTGGGAAAACCCCGCGACGGTCGTCAGCAGGTCGGGGCGAGGGGCGCGGCCGCAGACTGTGCGGCTTGCGCCTCCTTCGCCCTAGGAATGTTCGACGTAATAGCTGTTGCGGTGCTTACCCTTATACGCCTCGATGCGCCCAAGCATCTTCGGGTTGGCGCGATTGAGGACGGCACCCAGCAGCTTCTTCTGAAGGATCTCCGATCCCGAGATTGATTCCTGAAGCGCAGCTCGCGTGGTTGCTCCCCATTCGATCACATAGACCATTGCATCGATGAGGGGGCTGAACGCCTTGGAGTCCGCCACCGGCATCACCGGGGCAAGGTCGATAATGATATATTCGTAGTGTTCCCGTAGCATCGCGAGCAGGTCGGCCATTGGCCTCGACGCGATGACGTCGGCCGAATTGACCATGCGCGAAGCAACGATGGAGGGCAGGAAATCGAGACCGGTCTCCTTGCTTCGTTGCACATGATAGCTGAAGCCCGTGGGATCACTGAGGGCCTCGACCAGTCCGCTGTTGGCGTTAGGTGCGAGTTCCCGCGTGAGTGAGCGCGTATGCAAGTCGCCGTCGATGAGGATGGTGCGGTGACCTGTCATGGCGATCAATTGAGCGAAATTGGCCGCGACCGTCGTTTTTCCTTCCTTTGGCAGCGACGATACAATGCCAATGACCTTGATCTCTCGGGTCATGCGCGCAACGTCGATCGAAACCTTGATGTTGCGCAACGTTTCGGCAAACCGCGAGAACGGGTGATCGACGACGTAGCGGGATAGTCCGGCTTCGTCGGCTTTCGCGGATGCCGAAAGCAACGCGCGCGTCTTTGTCGGCGGGCGAATATCTGGCAGGACACCAAGGCACTTCACGCCGAGTTCGTCCTCGACCTCTCCGGGGGTCCGCAAGACGTCGTTGAGGAGCTCGCGCGCAAAGGCCGCGCCGAAGCCGAGGCAGAGGCCGCCTACCAAGCCCCCCACCAGGGCCAAAACCGTCCGCGGCGAACTTTTGCGATCAGGCTTGGTCGCGGTGCTGATCAGGCGTGCCTCGCTGAGCGGGAAGCTCTGGTTCTGCGTGGCGCTTTGCAGCTTCTCCAGGAAGTTGTTGTAGAGATTGCGATAGGTGTCGGCGGCGCTTTCGAGATCGCGGAGCTTGACTTCCGCCTGGCCGGTGTGACCCGCTTGGGCGACCAGCTCTTTCACGTTCTTATCGAGAGAAGCCTCTCTGCTTTTTGCGATCTCGTAGTCGCTGCGATAAGCGTCGCCAATCCGATGAAGCTCATCGGCGATATTCTTGCGCAGTTCCTCCATCTTGTTGGCCAAATTGACCGCCGCAAGATGAGTCTTGCCGTAACGCCTTGACCAATCGGCATACTGGGCCTGCAAATCGAGGTACTGGGCGCGCAGGCGCGTGATAACCGAATTGTTAAGGGCGTCCGTCACGGTCGGCTGGGCGAGGTCCTGGTCGGAAATCGCTTCGATCCGATCGAGGCGCGCCTTGGCTTCGGCCGTGGCTGCCCGCGCCTGAACCAGCTGTGTATTCAAGTCCGACAATTGCTGCTCGGACATGAGGCCGCGGCTGGTTCCGACAATATTGTGCTCTGCCTTGAAGGTCTGCACCGCGCGGTCGCTGGCCGTCGCCTGCTCGCTGAGCTCGACGCTCCGTTGCTGGAGCCATTCGGTCGCCCGTTTCGTGGACTGGTATTTTGCTTCCAGTGCGCCCACGATGTAGGCATCGGCGATCGCATTTACGATCTTGACTGCCTTGTCCGGGCTGTGTGCGCGATAACTGAGCGACAAGACATATGTGGTCAGGACGCGCTCGACTCTGAGACTCTTTTGAATCGATTCGACCACGGCATGTTCAATCCGCTCCTGGGTGGGCGGTTCGCCGGATCCGAACACCGACATGATCTTGCCGGTGACGACGGCGAGAAGTCCTGGATTGGATCCGTTGAATTCGGGATCCTCGGTGAGCCGCAGGCGGCGAACGATTGAAAGGATAAGGTCGTCAGAATTGATGACTTCGACCTGGCTGTCGACATAGCCGGTGTCGATCAGAGCGCTGTTGGTCCCGCTGTCCTTGTCCAGAACCTGGGTTTGCCGGGTGTCCATCATGATACGGGCGTTTGCCGTATACATCGGCTTTGCCAGAACCAGATAGACGATCACCAGAGCCAGCGAGGCGCCAACTGCCGCAGCGATCAGCGGCCATTGCCGACGAAGGACGTCGGTCACACGGTCAAAGCTGAGGACCGCGCCGCCAAACTCGATGCCGAATCGGTGTCCCGATTGGAAGTGTTCTCTAGGCTGATACATCTGAAAATCGCTGCCTTAATGGTCAAGGAATCAATTCGGAAGGGGGACCGGTTTGAACGGGTTGGCCAGTTTGGTCTTCCATTCGCCTTCCAAGAGCGCTCCGCCCCGAGACTGCGTCGGCTTGTTGTCTCTCGGCTGCAACTGGGCGCTGGAGCCATCTTCTCCCGCCGCGGAATAGCCTGCTTGCACGGCGAGGTCGCCGACCCGCTGCGTGAAATCCCTGATCTTGCGCGCAGCGTCCGGTTTCGTTGACGTACACAGCGCTTCTGCGAGCCGCAGCGCCGCGCCGATGGTCGAGCGGTCGGGGGAAGCCGATTCGGAGATGAGCGTCTGCACCGACGGCAACACCGATGGATTGGTCGCGATATATGAGGAGAGGCGAGACCTCAGCTTCTCTTTGTCGTTGCGTAGCCGTTCCAGAAGCGAAGACGGCGCCTTCACGAAGGCGTCGAGTTCGGTTTGTGAGGCGCGGTCTGAGAATCCGACGCATTGAGCGCGGGTCGGACCGACGCCCGATGCGATCAGAGCAGATACCGTCAAGATGATGGATAGCCATGTCGGCTTCGCACGACGCGTCACTCCGCAGCTCATCCGTGTCCCTTCGTCGTTGCTGCAAAACCAGTACACACGAAGAATGGCAGTCAACTGTGTCAATTTTTGTGCGACGCAAAAGCGGTATCATTCGGTCGCGCGTGCCATCGATTGCCAAATCAGGGCCTTACCTCTCGACGGTTGTGCAACTACGATTTGCAATGCTCGCGAGATCAGCACAATGCCGCCTGCGAATTTTGCAGTTTGAAGATTTATGAGGCGATCGAAATAATCTCGTCGCGAAATTGACACGCGGAAATTGTTCCAGCGACAGCAGCGCGCGGATGAAGAAACATCTTCCATAAAGGCCAAATCGCAACACCGCCGGATTTCGCGCATACTTTGCTCGCAAAGGCTCGCGACCATTCGCCGTGGGACTCAGTTCGTTCGTCGCGATGCTTCTCGATCGGCAAAAATGGCGCAAAGTTGTCGCGCGCATGTTCGAATGACAGAGAGCGATGAATTTATCGCCGGTCGTCATGCGTGACGCGAATCCTCAATCGTGACGATTGAAAGCACGCAAGGACCTGATAGAGACTGCTGCGGTGCAACAGCTACGGAATGTCGATGTGACGGAGTTGGTTCATCGTGAGAAAGCGCATGTCCTGCCGCTCGACAGCATCCGGGGTATCGCCGCGACATCTGTGGTGATCCACCATCTCCTGCTGATGCCGACCTTTCTCGCGGCATTCCCACACAATGCATGGATCAACTGCTCGTTCTTCAGAAGCGCGTGGTTATTGGTCGACTTGTTCTTCGTCCTCAGTGGCATCGTGATGTCGTTGAGCTATGTCGAGGGCGACTTCGGGCGCTTCTCGTTGCGCGAATTCATGGTGCGGCGTCTGGCGCGGGTCTATCCGCTTCACATCGTCATGCTGATCGCAAACCTGCTGTTCCGTCTCCTGCGTATCGGCTTGGTCGCCGCAGGCGTCGTGGTTGCCGCGCCAGCCGCTTTCGAGGTGAACAATGCCTATTCCTTCCTGCTCAACGTCTTTCTCCTGCATTCGATGGGGCTGATCGACTATCTCAGCTGGAACGCTCCGAGCTGGAGCATAAGTGTCGAATTCTACACCTACCTGGTGTTCGGCCTGATCGTCCTGCTGGCCCAGCGCATGCGTTCGCTGTCGTGGTTCTACGCCGTCTCCGGGCTGGTCGCGGTCGCAAGTCTGGTCATCATCGTCTTCGTGCTCGACAAGAGGAGCCTGGGACTCCAGACCGATTTCGGCATTCTTCGCTGTTTTGTGAGCTTCTTTCTCGGTGTCTTGACCGTCAGGATCGTTCGTCGCCTGCCAGGCAAGCCGAGCCCTGCCGTGCAGGGAGGGCTGCAGCTGATCGCCATGATTGCCAGTATCGTCCTGGTCAGCCTCGCCGAGACCAATCCGGCGGCCACCTTCCTGGCGCCGCTTGTGTTCGCAGCCTTCCTCGGCAGCCTGCTGGCGTTTCCGGATGCGTTGCTGGTGCCGAAGATTCTGGTGGCGCGGCCGCTGGTGTGGCTCGGGCGCAGATCCTACTCGATCTATATGGTGCATGCGCTCGTGGTGCTTTTCGCGGAGTACTTCGTGCGGGCACTCGGGCCGCGGCCGATCGCGGCACTCGATTCGATCTGGGCGGGGCTGCCGGCAACGCTGAATCTCGTGATCTCCCTGGCAGCTGTGCTGGCGGTTTCGCACTTCAGCTATCTCTACGTTGAGATTCTCGGCGGCAAGCTGCTTCGGAATGTTCTTGGAAGCCGGCCCGATTTTTCGCCATCTCCCGCGCCATCGGCGCGGCTGACGAACTGAGGCGAGCATGACGGCCCTAGCGCTGCAGCGCCCGCAGATCACGCTGGTCAGCCTCAACATCGAGGCGATCGCGCTCGGGGTTTATCTGGTCCGGGACGCCTTCGGCGGCGTGATCCGCTACTACACCAGCATCTTTCATCTGGACACGCTCTGGTACCTGCCCGACGGCGTTGCGCTTCTGTGTCTGGTCCAGTTCTTCGTGCATTGTATTTTGCGTAACCGCAGCACCCTGGCGCTCCTAGTGTTCGCGCAGATCATGCTGTCGCTGGTGCTCGGCTACTTCATGATGGGCACTGCGACGGCCGCGATCTCGGCTTTCAAGATGATGCTGCCGGTGTTCGTCGGATTCTGCTTCTGCGATTCGAGCCTGGGTTCCTACCGAAAGCTGCTGTCGGTCATCGCCGTGACCTTCTATCTCTCCGTCATCGGCGTGTTGTTGACGAAGTTCTACCTCATGCCCTGGGTCGGCTACAAATATGAATCCTTTGGCGCCGTGCGTGAGGCGGGCCGGCTGTGGTGGGCCTATGGCGGTGACGACCAGCGCCTGATGGGCTTTGCCGCCGACAATACCATGGCCGCATTCTTCATCCTCGTGTCGTTTGCGATCACGTCGATCCGCAAGAGCACGCTCTGGTGCCTCCTGTACGGCTCCCTGGCGGTCTACGTCATTCGTCTGACCACCAGCAAGACGACCATGATCGTTCTTGTGCTGTACCTGGTGCTGCTGGTGATCGTGCGAATGCTGCCGGAGAAGTCGCGCTTCCCCGCGATCCGCGCGATTGCGTTGTGGTCGTTCGCTGCGATCCTCGTTCCGTTCTTCATGATCGTGGTCGCATCGGGCACCGCAGCAGTGCCGCACTCGACCTTGTTCAGCATTCTCGACCGTATCAATAACAGCTGGCAGCTGCCGTTCGTCTACATGAGCCAGCTTATGCCGATCGGCCTGATAACCGGCTGCGGCGCAGGCTGCTTCAACTATCCCCAGAAGCTTTTCTCGCCGCTGGCGGCGTACTGGGTGCCGGTCGACAACTTCTACATCGGAACATACCTGATGTTCGGGCTCCCGTTCGCCGCATTCATGGTGATGGTGTTCCGGGCCAACTTCGGAGCGACCGACGTCTACAAGTTGACGCTGCTCTTCGTCGTCAACCTGTTTACGATCACCGTCCTGAACTACGGCCCCGCATCAGGACTCCTGATCATCGCCTTGAGCTTCAGCGAAGTATTCTCCCGGCGGGCGACGTCCGCGCGGGCAGCCGATACCGTTCCGATAGAATTGCCGCGGCCGATCCGCTCATTGGAGGGTTTCGGCGTCGATATGCCAGGGACGGCAGCGCGTGGGAGCAGGTGAGATAAACGATGCATAGACGGCTTGCATTCATCGATACGCTGCGCGGCATTGCCGTGTTGGCGGTGCTGTTCCAGCACGTGCTCGAGGTGATCGTCCAGAAGCACCCCACCGGCGCGTATTATTGGGTCTTCCACGATGCGATCGGCTACTACATGAACTTCGGCCGGTTCGGAGTCGTGCTGTTCTTCTTCGTCAGCGGATTCGTCATCCCCTTTAGTTTTCCGGACAGTGCTACGCCCGTGCGCGATTTCACGATCAGCCGCTTCTTTCGGCTCTATCCGGCGTACTGGACGTCGATGCTGATCGGGCTCGTCACGATGCAGCTGCTGGAGTCCAACGCCTATCCCTTGTCGCAGGTCATCGCGAACGTGACGATGCTGCAGACTTTCGTGAACATCCCGAACCTCTGGGTCTTCTACTGGACGTTGGCGATCGAGCTCCTGTTCTATGTCGGATGCACCATTCTGTTCGCGATGGGACTGCTGAACCGCCGGTTTACTGCAGTTGCGATTGTCATTGCTGCGGCGCTGGTCGGGACAGCCGCAGCACTCCTGGTCGAAAGCAGGACGGTGTCGTCGCTCATGGAGGTTGGGCTGAACCTTTCGGCGATGTTCCTGGGCAAGGTCATCCGCGACACCGTCATCGGCGGGAAGCTGCGATGGTCGCACGTCGCCGTGTGTACGGTGTTCTATGCGATCTTCGCCATGACGCTGGCGGAGAGGCGGTTCGGCGGCGTCTATCAGGAGAACTTCTTCTACAGCTATTCGATCGGAGCGGCTTACGTCTGCGCTGCGCTTGTCTTCATCGCGTTTGCGGCGTTCGGTGAGAGGTTGGCCTGGCGCCCGATGGCGTTCGTGGGAACCATCAGCTATTCCGTCTATTTGATGTCGCCATTCGTGATCGTCTGGATCCATCGCCTCGTCTGGCTCGGTGATGGACCGCTGGGATGGGCGGCCTTCGCGGCGCTGGTCGCGGCGCTGTCGATCCTGGTCAGCTGGTCGACTTATGCGTTCGTCGAGAAGCCCAGTATCTCGTTCGGCCAGAGGTTCCGGTCGAAGCGCAGGAGGGCGGTCGTTCTCGAGCCGGCACTCAGCGCGCAAGGGGCAGCTGAGTGATCGAAACAACGCGCCAGCCGAATGCCGGATACGACGGATCTTTCGTTCCCTCCGTCCAGGGACTTCGTGGCATTGCGGCTCTGAGCGTGCTGATGGATCATTTCTACGACATGCCAAAGGGAGGCGTGTACGACATTCCGGATCCCGGTTTCCTGCCGCCGCTCTGGCTCTGGCTGCAATCGGTAATCAATGTCGGCGGCCACGGTGTCGAGCTGTTTTTCATGATCAGCGGCTTCCTGATCCCGGCCAGTCTGGTGCGGCACGGCTCGCTGCCACGGTTCTTCTTCGACCGTATCCTGCGCATCATGCCGGTGTTCGTCGTGCTGCATCTCGCGCTGTTCGTGATTGGCCCGATCGTGGGCTACAAATTCTTCCGCGGGATCGATCTGACCAGCTATCTGGCGATCTTCACGGCCAATCTGTTCTTCGTGCAGGATGCTCTCGGCTTGCCCATCGCTCAGCAGAATGCCTGGACCTTGACTTACGAGTGGGCGTTCTACATCTGGTTCGCGCTGACATTCTCGATGGTGCGCATCGGAGGTAGAATGCTGGCGGCGCCCATGATCTTGCTGGGTGTGGCCTGCCTTCTGCATTGGCCGATCACGGCGTTCTTCTGCATCGGCATGCTTCTCAGCGCCACGGGCTGGCGCATCTCCATTCCGGGACCTCTTGGTTTGATGGCGGGCCTGACTTGCGGGATCGCCATGTACGCGAGTCTCGTGCTGTTTCACCCGTTCGTGGGTCTTATTCCGGGCCTTTTGCTGTTTGCCATGGTGCTGGCTCCGGACTCCGGCTTCGCCAGGGTCCTCAGCACGCCGGCCCTGCAGTATGTCGGCAAGATCAGTTACAGCCTGTATCTCGTGCACCCGTTTGTCCTGTTTCCGTTGCAGGTGATCGGGCTCAAGCTCGTGGCTATCGGTGTCGACCGCTGGCTGCTGTGGGCAGCATTCATCCTGCTGGGCTCGTTGATGTCGCTGATTGCAAGCGCGATCAGCTATGAGCTGATCGAGGTAAGGTTGAGACGCCTGTTGGATGGCGCGGTCCGCGGCATGTTCTTTCGGTCGTTGAGCAAGCTGGAACAATCCGCCTAGAAGATTGCAATATCCGTCACGATCAACTCACGGTACGGCCGGCAAGCTTGCGGTAGGATGGCAACAGGCCATCGGCGATGCGATCCCAGTTCAACGGACCGGCTGCTGTCTGCCGTGCACCATCGGTCAATGCCGCGGCAAGCGACTTCGAGGTCAGGACGCGTTCGAGCGCATCGGCCAAGGCGGCAGCATTGCCGGGCGGAACTAGAAGCCCGTTCACGCCGTCTGTCACGACGTCAGGAATGCCACCGGTGGCGCTGGCGACGACGGGACGGGAATTCCCGTAAGCAGACGCCAGCACGCCGCTCTGCGTCGCATCCTTATAGGGCAGGGCGACCACGGCCACCGACTGAAACAATTGGCCGGTATCCTCGGGCGAGATATAGGCGTTGATCGTTTTGACCGTCGGCATCGCCTCCATGCGCGCGCCAAGCCGCGTCATCTCGGGACCGCGGCCCGCGACGATCGCTTCGTGGGCCACGCCGCGCCGGTCGAGCAGGTCGATTGCGTCGATGAAGACGTCCAACCCCTTGTAAGCCCACATCCGCCCAAAAAACAGGATTCGTGCAGATTCGGATTCGATGGCGGCGGCGCGCGTCGGGGGCACCATGAGCACGCCATGCATGCTGGAGACGATTTCTCCAGTAAAGTCCGGCGAGGCCTGGCGAAAATCTGCAATGCAGCTCTCGCCGTGCGTCGTGACGACTGATGCTGCCGCGCGCATGCGCGCGCGCCAGCCATCCTCGCGTGGAGAAGTGCCAGAACCGCCTTCCGAATGGGGAATCGCGTCATGAACGGTCAGCACCAGCGGGATTCCAAGTGGTCGCAGCAACTGGATCAGCTTGGACGTATAGACTTCCGGAACTTCGTGACAATGAACCACGTCTGGACGAAACGAAATTATGTCCATGAACGAAGCCGGAATGCCGATGGCGCCGGCGCGGCGCAGGCTCAAATCGCGAATCCTCGTGTTGAAGGGTGTCGTCGCCGCGATATCGGCCAGTTCCCACTGCTGGTTCGCATCCTTGCGGTTGAGGACGAGGCGAACATCGCAATGGCGCGCCAACCCCGATGCGAGCCGGTAGGAATATTCTGCAAAATGCGGCGCATAGATCGCCACGCGCAAGCGCCTGGAGTCACGTTTGAAGGCAGTGGCGGGCGAATTCATCAAAGCATCCATTTTGCATCACATCGCTGAGCCGGTTGGAGTGTAGTCCACGATTTGAACTCACTTCCACGCTAAATCGGATGATTGATGGCGCTCATCTGATTGCCATAACGTCGTCGCACTGCTGCGCGATTGCTGCCGCCATCGGGACGGAGTGGAAAATGGCGAGGTCACGCGCGGTCATCGATTGACTACTTGTTTAGCGGGCGATTGTGATTGGATCTGTCGGAATTAGGTCGATTTTTTGATGAACGTCACTCCGGGCAAACAACATCAGGTCGTGGTCGCGTTGTTGTGGTCGCTGGCGCAGAACTGGGGCGGCCGTGCGCTGTCATTTGTTCTGTTCTTGATCTTGGCGCGGCTGCTCAATCCTGCGGATTTCGGTCTTGCCGCGCTGGTTGGCTTCATCCTGCTGCTCCTGAGCTCCATTTCTGAATTCGGGTTCGGTGACGCGTTGATCCAGCGACGCGCGCTCGAGCCTACGGACGTGACGCTGCCATTTTTCTGCTCACTGGCGGCGTCGGCCCTCCTTGCGGTTCTCATCGCCCTGCTGGCGACCGATATCGAACGTTGGCTCGGCGTGAAGGGACTTGCCCCGCTCTTGACGGCCGCGAGCCTCTCGCTTCCGATCGGTACCGCCACGCTGTTCCAGGAGGCGCTCTACAAGCGCCAGATGGATTTTCGCGTGCTTGCGCTCAGGACCATGGTGGCGACCGCGATCTCCGGAGTGGTCGGGATCGCCTGTGCCTATGCCGGGTTCGGCGCCCTCAGCCTCGTGATCCAGGTGGTCGTTCAGAGCGCGGTCAGCGGCCTGTGGCTCTGGAGCCAGCCCAGATGGCTCCCGATGCGCGGTTACGATCTGAAGAGCTTGCGCGAACTCTCCGGCTACAGCATCCACGTCGTGTCGAACAGGCTGCTGGACTTCGCCATCGTGCGTACGATCGACATGATCATCCTGTCGCTCTATGGCGTCGCGGCCTTGGGCATCTACACGGTGGGCGCGCGAGTTTACATCATCCTGATGCAATTGCTGACACAGGCGGTTATGGATGTCGCGCTGAGCGCACTGTCCAAGATCGCGCATGAGCGCCACCGTATTGCAGACGCGTATTTGCGCAGCGTCAGCCTCGGAGCATTGATTGGCTCTCCGGTCTTTGTGCTACTGGCAGCAATCGCGCCGGAGTTCTCCCTGCTGCTGTTCGGCTCGAAATGGGCCGGCAGCGAAGCCGTGATGAGGCCGCTGATGCTCATCGGCGCGATTCAGACGGTGCAGTTCGTGAACAGCGCCTATTTCGGCGCCATGGGCAAGCCCAACTACGTCTTCCTGCTGAACATTCTCAAATTCGCCACGGTGGTGCCGGCAATGTTCCTGCTGCCGTCGCGCGACATTGGTCAGCTGGCCACCATCTTCGCTGTCGCACAGCTCGTGGTTACGCCCGTGACATTCGCGCTGGCGCTCAGGCTGCTGGGCCTGAGCTGGAACCAGTTTCTGCGGCCCGTCGCGGGCTGTCTTTGCGCCATCCTTCTGGCCTATGGCGCAGTTGCGCTATGCCGCGAAGCCACCCCGGACATGAATCCCTATTTGCGGATAGGGCTGCTCTCGTCATGCTTCGGGGCGACCTATCTGATGAGCATCTTGCTGTTCTGGCGGAAGCAGCTGTTCTCCCTGATCGCTTTCGTCGTGAAGCGTGGTGCGACCGCCTGATGAAGACAAGGAAGACGTCGTGAAGCAATTGATTCCGGTACCTGTTCGCAAGCATCTCCGAGGCTGGCTCAACAGCGCGAAGAACACGCCCTTTGCGGTCGATCTGCTCGAACTGCGCAGGTGGCAGATTGCCAGGAAGGCTATCGGTGTCAATGCCGCGCCGCGTAACAACCCGCGCCGGCTCGTCCTGCTCCCGTCCGATCCGTGGAGCATTCATCAGTCGCGCGGCGATGAGGCCATGATCGAGGCGGCCGTCGGCGAGATGAAGCAGGCCCATCCGAACATCGAGGTCTACATTGTCACCGCCACCAAAGCGGCAAGCGCGGAAGTGCGCGCAATGGGCTTCAAGCCGCTCGAACTTTGGAGGCAGCCGTTTTCCTATATGACGGTGGCGCAGGAGCTTTCTCTCACCCGGCCGGATTTCGGAATGGTTCTGGGGGCAGATGTGCTGGACGGCTACTATTCCCCCGTGGACGCCGCTCGCATGTTGCTCGTCGCTGATCTCATGGCAGCGTGCGGCGCCAAGGTCAGCGTGCTCGGATTCAGCTTCAATTCCCGTCCGGCCAAGGCATTGCGCGAGGTGTTTCGGCTGCTCGATCCCGGCGTGGTCTTGAATCTGCGCGATGCACTATCGCTTCAGCGCTTCAAGGATTTCGCCCCAAATCGTGCGCATCTCGTCTCCGATTCCGCATTCATGCTGGTGCCGCAGCCGGAGACTGCGGCTGTGACGCAGATTGAGGCCGCGATTGCGGAGCAGCGCAGACAGGGACGCAACGTCTTTGTCTTCAATATCCACCCGATGTTGTTCAGGAAATCCGAGCCGGCCAAATTGCAGCGAATGATCGAACTCGCGGCGAGCGCAATGGGGCGCATGTCTCGAGAGCATAACGCGAGCTGGGTGTTGCTCGCGCACGACTATCGTCCGGGGATCGCTGACGATATTTGCCTTCGACCGCTGGCTGGTCGCCTGCGCGCGGCGCTGGGCGACCATATTCATCATGTCGAGCACATTCTGTCGGCAAGCGAGATCAAGGCGGTCGTCGGTCTGGTGGACGGCGTCGTCACCGGCCGCATGCATCTGGCGATTGCGGCTCTCGGACAGGGAACGCCGGTTGCGGCCATCACATACCAGGATAAGTTCCAGGGTCTGTTCGCTCATTTCGGTGTGAGCGAATCGCTTCTTCTCTCACCGGAGCAACTTCTCGCGGGAGACAATCTCGAGAAGTTTCTGCTGAGGTTCCTTGGCGCCTACGAGACGGCTGGCGCGCAGGTCCGCAATATGTTGCCGACAGTCATGGAGCTGTCGCGCGCCAACATCGCTCCGCTGCGGGGCGATGGTTTGATGTCGGTTGACGCGGCGTCCAACGGTAAGGTCGCCTGAGAGAAGCGGGCGGACGTCAGTTGGCGGCCTGCTCCGTCTCGTCGAAACGCACGGACGTCTTGGTGGCAGGCGCCTTGTTGGTGACAGACGTCTTGGCGGACGATTGCGCTTTGCGAGGCGATCCAAATCCGATGTCGGCCGCACGATTGATCAGGCGCCGCGCCGGGTTCTCGAAATAGGCATAGGTGCGATCGGCGATGATGGTCAGGATCGCGCAGCAGGCCAGGGCGAAGAGGCCAAATTGATCCGGACGCAGCCCAAGCGCGGTCCATAACGGCTTGAACACGGCGATGAGCACGGCGTCGTGCAGCATGTAGATCGAATATGAGGTGTTGCCGAGCCGCCCGAGGAGGCGGCTGCCGGGAATTTGCACGAAGGCGCTCTCCCCGACGGCGGTGAGCAGGATCGCGCAGGAGAACAGAATGATGGCCAGATCCGGCTTGGCGAAGACGTTCAGAACAAGCACGGAGATCCCGAACAGGGCGATGCCGGCGAAGACGACCGGCTTGTGCCGATACGGTTGCGACAACCTGAACAATATGGCGAGCAGGATTCCATTCAGGAAGCTCGGCAGCGCACGGAGCATCCCGTAGTCGTAATTGGCTCCATACATCTGCGATCGTTCTTGCCAGATCGGCAGATGGCCGTGGGCCAGGACCAGATAGAGCGCGGCAACGCTGGCGGCCAGCACCAGCGGATGGACCTTGCGTGCAAGCAGCATAAGCAGGGGAAAGATCAGATAGCAGAAAAATTCCGCGCTGATCGACCAGGACGGAGAGTTGAAGCTCAAATGATCGGTAACGCCCCAGGCTTGAAGCAGCACGAGGTTGTACAGGAAGTCCAGCGGCGTGGACCTCGCCGATCGGTCCAGACCGAACCCGATCAGCAATACGAACACGAGTAGAGTCAGAAGATGCAGCGGATAGATCCGCGCGATGCGGCGGATCATGAATCGGGAATATGCCTTGAGACCACGGGCGTCAGAGGGATAGGAATAGGAGATCACGAATCCGGACAAGATGAAGAACATGTCCACGAAAAGGCCATAAGATCCGTTCCAGACCGGTGCAACGCCGCTGTCGATGGTCTTCAGATGGAAAATGAAAACGCCGAGAGCGGCAACGAAACGATAGAAGTCGAGAACGACGAACCGTCTGGCTTCATTGGCTTCCATCGTGTGTCGAATTCCTTGCGTGACGCTACCTTCTGCTTAGCGGTGAATTGTGACGCAAGTTCGCTGGGCCGCGTTCGACGGCAGGCGAATAGCCATTATGCGGCTTATGCCTCGCGACAAGGCAGCCGCCTAATTATTGAACGGCGCCGGAACTTGCCTGAGCTGGCCCCGACGCCTGAGATGTTGATGCGATCCTGCAGACAATTCACCGTGGTCAGACGAACAGGAAATCGTGGCTCGTCAGGCTGGCGACGTTGACATTCTTCAGGAGGATCGAGTCGCTGGCCGAAAGCGTGACCAGGGCGTTCGCGCCGGACTGCGTGATTTGCAGATGGCTATAGTCCGCGGCGAGGAGCTTCGAGATCTGGAGCACGTCGTGAGTGGCGGCGTTGCCGGCCTGGAAGTTGACGATCTGGTCTTGGCCGTGATCGTAGGCGATCGTGGTCGAGCTCGGCGCCGCCGAGAACAGGTCATTGCCGGCCCCGCCCTGGATCGTCACGCCGGTGGCAACCGCTGTGACGTTGTGCGTGCCATCGGTTTTGGTGGCGTCGAAGAACTGGAGTGCGTTGGCCGAATTGTAGTTCTCGTGTTGCGTCGTGCCGGCCTGTCCGTTGAAGTTGAACAGGAAGACGTCCTTCGAACCGTCGGCATTGTTGGCGATCTCCTGGGTCTTGGAACCGGAGCCGTCGTAGATGTCGGTCAGCTTGCTGCCGTCGTTGTTGGTGACCTGGGTATAGTCCAGGGTGCCATCGGCGTGGGTCCGGGTAAGCTCGACGATATGCCCGGAGGCATCGAGGTGCTGATGCTGTGTGGTGTAGGACTGCCCCTTGATGTTGTAGCTCCAATTGTCCGACGTGCCATCGGCGTTGGTAATGTACGCGGCGGTTTTGACGCCGTTGGTGTAGGCGGTCGTGGAGCTATAGCCGTCGATCTTCGTCGTCACCTCGCTGGTCAGAACGCCCTTGGCGTCGTACCAGTCCGAGGTTTTGGTCCCATCTGAGCTCTGGACAAGCGTGAAGGCGAGGCTGCTATCGGCGTGGGTGCGCACGATGTTGGTGAGGAAGCCGGTCGAATCGTAGCTGTCGTGCTCGTTCGTGTAGGTCTGCCCCACGATGTTGAACTGGAAGACGTCCTTCGAACCGTTGGCGTGGTAATCGGTCTCCGTCATCTTGACGCCGGAGGCATTGTAGTTGCTCACCACGCTGCTGCCGTCGCTATTGACGACCTGGCTGTAGTCGAGCGACCCGTCGGCGTGCGTGCGGACGACTTCGGTTGTGACACCGGAGGGGTCGAGGTGCTGGTACTGCGTGGTATAGCTCTGACCTGTAATGTTGTAGCTGTAATTGTCGTGGCTCTGGTCCGCATTGGTGATGTAGGCGGCGGTCTTCACGCCGTTGGTGTAGATCGTCGTTGCGCTGTAGCCGCTCGTCTTTTCCAGGACCTCACTGGTGAGAATGCCGCTGGCGTCGTACCAGTCCGAGACTTTGGTGCCGTCGCTGCTCTGCTGCAGCTTGAAGGCCAGGCTGCCATCGGCGTGCGTGCGAACCAGCGAGGTGAGGAAGCCTGCCGCATCGTAGATATCGTGCTCGGTCGTGTAGGTCTGGCCGGTTATGTTGAGAAGCCAGATATCCTTGCTGCCATCGGCGTTGTAGTCGGTTTCCTTCGTCCTCGTTCCCGCTGCGTTGTAGTTGGTGACGACGCTGCTGCCGTCGTTGTTGATGACTTGCGTATAGTCGAGCGTGCCGTCCGCATGCTTGCGGGTCACGGCCGTTACCTTGCCGGATGGATCGACGTGTTGGATCAGTGTGCTGTAGCTCTGGCCGGTGATGCCATAGGCGTAATTGTCCTGGCTGCCGTCGGCATTCTTGACATAGGCGTTGGTCTTGACGCCGTTGCTGTAGAGCGTCGTCGAGCTGAAACCGTCGGCCTTTTGGACGACTTCGCTGGTGAGGCCGCCGGCGGCATTGTACCAATCGGTCGTCTTGGTACCGTCCGTCGTTTGCGTCAGCTTGAACGCCAGGCTGCCATCGGTGTGGAGGCGCGTCAGGGTCGTGAGAAAGCCGGTCGTATCGTAAACGTCGTGCTCGGTCGCATAGTTCTGCCCCTTGATGTTGTAGGTCCAGACGTCCTTGCTGCGATCGGCATGGTAGTCGGTCTCGATCAGCTTGACCCCCGTGGCGCTATAGGTGGTGATCACGCGACTGCTGTCGCTGTTGTAGACCTGTGTCGAATCGAGCGAGCCGTCGGCATGGCTGCGGACCACCGAAGTGACCTTGCCAGTCGAATCGAGGTGCTGGACCTGGCTCGTGTAGCTCTGCCCCTTGATGTTGTAGGTATAGTTGTCCTGGGTGTGGTCGGCGTTCTTGACATAGACCGTGGTCTTCACGCCGTTGGTGTAGATGGTCGTCGAATAATAGCCGTCCGACTTTTGCAAGACTTCGCTGAGAAGCGTGCCGGTCGTGTTGTAGGTGTCGGTGGTCTTGGTTCCGTCGGTAGCGAAATGGACGGAGGTGGTCTTTACGCCACCGGTGTAGCCGATCGCGTCTTTGGACCCGTCGGTGTAGACGATCGTGGTCGAAATAGGCAGTCCGCTTGCGTTCAGGCCGGTGTCCGCTTTCGAGAGGAGGTTGCCGCTGGCGTCATAGGTTTTCGTGCTGCTCCAGGTCGCGGCCGAGTTCGTGACCGAGAAGGAATGGCCGCCCTGGATCTTGGACAGTGCGCTGCCGTAATGCGCGATCATATAGTCCATCGTCGCTTTCGACGCGACGGGCAGGACATGCGAGTCGGTTAGCGTGATGGTTTTAAGCGCCGTCGACGTGCTCAGGTCGGACAGTTGCGGCACGATCTCGGCAGCCGTACCGCTGACACTGGTTCGGGTGTCCGGCGGAATCGGGGTGGTCGCAGGCGCGTCGATCTCGATGATCAGCGGGTGATCGCTGACCGGAATCGTAATGGTGCTGACGTCCGTGTAGCTCGCGATCGCGGTGGTTCCGGTCAGCGTGTCGTACACCTTGACCGAGTGATGCATGCCACCCAGATTCACCGTGACCGTCTGGGTTGGATTGGAGATCTCGGCATCGGCCGCATCATTCCAGAGCTTCGGCTCCGCCCAAACGACCAGCTCGTAGGCGCCATTGCTCTTGCCGAGCACCATGCTGTTGCCCGAGGCCGGCATGTTGCTCAGCGTGTAGTTCAATGGATTAGTCGGCTGCAGGCCGCCCTTGCCATCATCGGCCAGAATGCTCGTCAGGTTGTGAATTGCCGTCGCGGCGAGCTTCGGCGTTCCGTCGGAGTTGAATAAGCCGAAGTTGGCTTCAGGATTGGTGTTGCTGGCGGACGAGTCGCGGTCGAACATCTCGTAGAGATAGGTCGCGCTCACGCCAGCCTTGTAGGCATCGACCAGGGTGTTCAAGATCGACTTGGCCTGCACCGTCTCGTCGACGCCGAGATATTGGGTGTTGGCCTGGGTGGTGTAGCCGGTCTCCGTAATCACGACGGGCTTTCCCGGCGCCGCGGTCGAGACGGCGCTCAACGTGGCGGCAAGTGAGCTGCTGGTCGCCAAGCTGGTGCTGACATAGGCATGCGCATTGGCGAAATCGGCCGAGCCCGACATGTTGCCGAGCTGGCTGTAGCCCTGGGGATCGTTGTAGGCGAGCGACAGATTGAATACGGGAATGCTGGAAAGCGTGCCGTCTGCCTTGACCGCCTGATAGAGTGCGCTTTGGAACTGGCCCGCGGCGTTAAGGCTTGAGCTGCCATTGTAGCTGAAGGGCTGGTGATTGGCCTCGTTGAGCCCCTCGATGGCGCTGATGCTGCCCGGATGGCTCGCCACGAACTTCTCGAGCGAAACGATATACTTCTGAAGGCCGGCCGTGCCCAGCTGGGGTAGGGCGGAGGACACCAGGAAGTCGAATTTGTAGCCGGCAGCCGCCAGCCCTTCAACGACCGGTTGTGCCGCCGGGCTGGTGCCCATCGCGTCGCGGAGATGGGTGACGCCGAGATACTTCAGGTCATCGACCATCAATGCGAGGTTATTGTAGTCGGTCCACCCGAAGCCGGCATGCGTGTTGACGCCGATGGAGTTGATGAAGCCGCTTGCGGAGAGGATGGTTTGATCTGACGACATTTCACACTCGAATTTCTACGCGAACGAAATTGCTCGCAGGGATTTGCGTTCAACCTTCTCGATCGAGTGTGAATTTCAGATAAAAATCGGAGCTACAAATCGAGAGCGATCAGCAGTTCCTCGCAGGAACAGGTCGACTCTGATTCAAGACAATAACGATGTCGTGCCGACGCAGCATGACCTGAACATGGCGCTTCCAAGAATTCGCAGAGTTTCACTGCTGAATAAATTCGCATGTCGCGCTTCAATGATGCATGTGAGTTCGGGCGTGGATGCGGTGAAACTGTCAGGCCGACCCGATGCGCTGGTAGAATTTTGCCGGTACGAGCAAGCCACTCAGTATTCGCGTATTGGTTGCCAGTCACTTTGCCGCATTTGGGGCGAAGTAGAGAGTTCCACGGTAGGAACTTCGCGAACACGAGCGGAGTGTCAGTCGCCTCAGCTCCAAAGAGGATTTGTGACGGGAACCGGTCGACAGATCAGCTTGGGCGGGCCATGAGGAGAAAGTTTCCGCGCCAGCCGACCGCAGCCGTGACGATTGCGGCGATGACGATTTTTCCGGCAAGCCACGTCACCGGTTCGCTCGGCGCATGATTTAACGACGCGATCAGGATGGCGGCTGCGAGCGCCTGAAGCACCAGGGGCCAGCGCGGGAACGCCTCGAATCTGAGGGTAGGGCCAAGCCCGGCCGAGATCGCTGCGAGCGTGGCGATCGAGGCGCAGGTGACTGCTGCTTGCGGCGACAGGCCGGCCCAGACGGCAACCAGGGAGAACGCCGCAACCATTGCAAGCTGCCCGGCAGCGACGAGGACGAGCCTGGTTGCGAGCTTTTCCAGGTGGGGAACGACCGCGATCGTCGCCTGCAGGTGGGTATGGAGGAAGTAGAAAGCAGCGACCGCCGGCCCTGTCGCCAGGAAGCCGTCGACGCTCTCCCGCGGGACCAGGATGCGGGCCGCGTCTGGAATGAAGGCGACAAGCCCGCCCAGCAGGACCAGGGTCGTGCAGATCATGAACTCGAACATGTGCCGCGCCGATTGTCTCGATGTCGTGGCGCTCCCGTGCTCGAAATCATTGACCACTTCAGGATAGCTCACGGTGTGGATCGCCGCATTGAGGACCCAAAAGGGACGTTGCAGCAGGTCGAGCGCAATGGAAAATCCCGCACCGGCTCCCGTGGCGCCGAGTCGCCCGACGACGATGATACGAAGCAGAACCGGCACGGACAAATGGATCACGGACGCGCCGGCTGCAAGCATGCCGTAACGCGAGAAGTCCTTCCAGTCAGCCAGCATTGTTCGCAGCGACACGCGATCAAGCGGCGTGCGATATGCGACGAGACCGGCAAGGAGCCCAAGCAGGTGACCCAATGCGATGCCGAGCAGCGTCGCTTCGGCTGTGCCTGAGATCATTCCGCCCGCGACGGCCCCGCACAGAAGAGCTGTCGCACGCAGGGCAAGAAGGCAGGAGGCGGTCCCCAGCCGGTTCGACAGACGTACCGACAAGAAATACAAATCGGTCGAGCCCTGAAGAACGGCCACGCTCAGGCCGAGGACGACCAGCCGTGGCGTGAGGCCGCTGATCAAGGAGGCGCAGCTCCCGACGGCAACGAGCGCGCCGGCGCTCATGAGCGCCGCCGCAAAGAGCGACGATCTCAGTCGAGCAGCCTCGCTCTCCTTGGCGGCCGCAAGAAAGCGCAGCCCCGCGAGCTGCAGCCACTCGAACATGAGGACGCAGAGCAACTGGCTCGAGGCCATTGCGAGGGAATAATTGGTGTAGTCGGCGGCAGGCAACAGGTGACTGATCACAAAGATCAGGATGATCGCTGCTGCGCTTTGGTAAACGTAGCCGGCGATCGCGAAGAGACGTGTCATCTCGGAATGAAGCTACTCTTTGCCACCGCATGCGCATGCGGCGCCCCGGCTATTGCTGGACGCACCGACGACATCCGTTGCTGACGCAGTTGTTCATACAGGTTCTTGTACGACGACAATACGTCGGAAAAGATCCACTTGTTCGTGTCCGCGATAAGCCGCCGGCTGATCTCGTCGATCTTGTGCGGATCCGCGGCGATTTCCCGCATGCTCCTGGCCAGGGATTGTGGATCCGCTTGGGTCAACCACCCCGTCATGCCATGCTCGATCGCCTCCGGCATGCCGCCAAAGTGCGTACCGAGCAGCGGCCTGCCCGCCGCCTTGGCATCCGCGACGACGAGCGGGCCGGGATCGTGCCAGATGGACGGCGCGACCACGACGTCGACTTGCCTGTAGAATTCATCGGGAGATACGAATCCCATGAATTCGACCCGCGCATGCGGCGCCAGTGCTCTCAGGCGCTGTTGCTCCTGATCGCTCAAGCGGCCGGCAATCATCATCCGGATCCGATCAGGCGGCAGCATGGCAAGCGCTCGCATGAGATTGTCGATGCCCTTCTCCTCAGTGATCCGTCCGATGAAGCCGAACGTCACTTCCGTCGTGCAGACAGGCCGCGGGTAGGGTGAGCGCGGCGGCTCGGTCGAGGCATTGCGGATGACGGTGCGGATGGGCGTTTCGGCAAACATGCCCATATCGGTGTGAATGGAAAGGACGCGCTCGCTGACGCCGACCACGGCATCGAGCCAATGCGTCGCCCGCTTGCGGTGGTACGTCAGGATCCCACAGCTCGTACAGGTGCGTTCGCAGGAGTGGCCCTTGTCGAAGCGGGAGCAGCGTGGACACGTCAGATAGTAGTCATGAAGCGTGTGCAGGACCGGAACTCCGAGCTTGGCGGCTACCCGCCAGATCGCCGTGGTCAGGCCCGATAAATTATTGGAATGCAGCACGTCCGGCTTGAAGGCGCGAATGCGCTCCGCGATCATCGGGGCCTGGATCTGCCAATCGTCGATCGCATGCCAGATGCTCCGTTTCACGACGGTCTTTTGCTCCGTGAACGGCGCATAGACGTTTTGCACCGGTGCGGAATAGACGTTGATACCGTTGCATAATTCACGCCCCTGCTCGGGTGCGGATGCGGCGCGCACCACCTCGACCTCGTCGCCGCGCTGAGCCAGGCCCTCGGCGAATCTCCGCGCGAAGATCTCTGCTCCGCCGACGATCTTCGGTGCCTGCGGGGTCGGATAAAGTGTGGATGTCAAAAGGATCTTCATCGCGTCAACCTCTTTGTGCCGATCCGATTACCGTGCCGGCCGTATATCCAGTGCGGGAATGGCGTCATTATTGGCGGCGATCAGGACCGGCGTGCTCGAAACCGGCAGCCAGATCCCGGAGGCAGGCCTTGCGGTTGCATCGCAGGGCGCCGCGAAAGTCGCACCCGGCAGATCGCCTCTGATCCGGACCTCGTAGCGTCGATCCGGATCTTCGGACCAGACCGCGACTTTGCCGCCGGTGGTCGAGGATGCTCCGATCGACATCACCCCGGTGGCAAGGCTCCTACGTTCCGCGGTTAGGGTGGAGCGGATGAATGCCCAGGCGCCACGCGCCGCGCAGGCTACGGGTTTGGGCGAATTGTCGAAACCGTAGACGCCAAAATTGTCCTCCAGCTCGGCTGGATTCTGGCCACTGTTCTTGAGCTCATAAATCCACATCCCCTTGAGCCAGCGCGCCGCTGTCGAGGCCCACAGGATGAGCTGTGCCGTGTTGTCGGCCTGGGCCTGCTCGCTGACACCGCATTTGTTCGCAGCCGTGGTCCAGCCAGTTTCGGTCACGTAAATGGGGAAGTCGGGATTGCCGCTCGCTTGGCCGACCAGCCGATGGAACGCAGTGAGCCGGTCGATAATCTCGGTCGAATTGCGCTTCGACGGCGCCATGCAGAAATTGTAAAGATGAATCGAGGCGCCGTCGGCGTATTGAAGAATACCGGTTTGCAGCATCTTCTCCGTCCACGTCCAGCCGGGATCGTCGCCGATCGCGCCGACGACGAAAGGCGCATTCGGCACCGCCTGCTTGACCGCCGGCCGTGCTGCCTTGGCGAGGGCCAGGTAATTCTCGGCCGAGAATGCAGCGTCTTTCTTCGCTGCCAGATTCCACTCGTTCCAGAGTTCGAAGATCGGGCGCTGCGGCGCTACCGATCGCGCTGCCGCCGCCGCATAGTCCGCGAACCGCTGCCGGGCTTCGTCCGTCGTCGGGGGTGACGAGTTCGGCACGAGGTGATGACCGAATGCAAGGATGAGGAGCGGCCGGGCGATGCCGGACTGAACCTGCGCGTCGAGCCTGCCCAACCGTGGCGTGAAGCCCATCCGGCGGCCAGGCAATTCGAAATCAGACCAGGGAAAATCGTCGCGGAAGGCGTTGAAGCCCAATTGCTTGATCTGACCGACGTTCACGGAGGGCACGTAGCCTCGCGAACTGACCGGCCCTCCCAGTCCCTGATGGGTGCCGATACCCAACAGGAATCTGCTCTCAAGCGTTTGAGCCTGTTGAGCGCATACCGGGACCGACAGAGAAACAGACGCGATGACGCTCGCGATCCAGAGCAGCCCGTTGCGACCCAAGGTGCGGTGGCCTGCCATCGCCTGGATCATACTCGTCATCATGTCTCGCCTGCCGCAACTCACCTCAAAAAGGCTTCGAGAGGTCCGATTGCAGCGCCACGTTCTGCTCGACTCCGCTCTTGCTGTCGTCGAGGAGTTCGACATAGACCTGATGCAACTGGCGGTGTGTCTTCTGGACGTCATAAAACTGCTTGAAGCGATCGTAGCCGCGTTGACCCAGGACCTTGAGATCCAGATCGAGCATCCGTCGGAAGCCGTCGATGAGAGGTTGAACGGCGACAGGTTCGCAAAGCACGCCGGTGACGCCGTCAACGACGATTTCAGGGAGCGCTCCGCTGTGGAACGCCAGGATGGGCTTGGCCGCGCGCATCGCTTCCAGAGCGACGAGGCCGAAGGCCTCCCATCGTGACGGGATGACGACGAGATCGGCCGCCTCCAGCTGAGTCTCGATTTGCTGACGATCCAGCCAGCCTAGCAGCGAGACGTTGGCGGGAACCGCAGCTCCGTCGAATTTGTTGACGACGGAGGCGCCTACAATGCGAACATCCAGGACGTCTTCGAGGGATCGTGCGGCCTCGATCAGGAGATCGAAGCCCTTCTGTCGATCAAGGCGACCGATGAAAAGGACCTTGGCCTTCTTTGAAGTCCAATCCGTTGCAACGCCGTGCGGCAGCGGGCGGCTCTTGGAGATGCCATTGTGCACCAGGGTCAGACGGTCAGTCGGAATTCCCGCCCGCACCGCTTCATTGAATTCATCGCCGGAAATGCAGATGATACGATCCGACGTGCGGGCCAGAAGAGTCTCTGCAGCTTTTGCCGCCAGATGGCTCAGGCGGCCGGTCTCTCGCGAGAATGCCCAGCCATGCGGGCAATAGACGACGCGCGGACCTTCAGAACGAGCGGCCAACGCGGGCCTGAGGACGAGTCCGGCAAACGACGAATGGAGATGCATGACGTCAGGCTTGAAGGCGTCGAGCGCCTGCATGCTCGCCCGCAGCATCTGAAACAGTCCGGCGATGCTGCGGCCCGATCTGTCGAAGGTTGTGATCTGGCTGTCATCGATTCCAACGAGGTCGTGGCGATGATCCGATGGCACAACATAGTGCACGTTCTCCGCGCCGAAGCTCGCTTGCTGCTGCGGATGCAATTCGTTCAGGTAGCTCGCTATCCCACCCCGGATGGTTTCCGCGACATGCAGCACCTTCACCGCCTGCCTTGCGGAGGATTGAGTTGGGAAGATCGACATGGCGCATCCTTAATTGAGCATCAACGGATGCGATCACAATCCATCCAATCCATAGCGAGATTTAGGCAGCGGTGTGGTGTTGTTGCGCCGCGATGTTGAAGCTCGCATCCTTCGAAGTCGAACGTGCGCATGGAACTCGTTGGATGCCGAGCCGCCGTCGGCGTCGTGCTCAAGCAACTGCGCGCAAAATCTGAGCGCTTCCGCCAAACCGGCGGCGCCTCGCTATGCTCGCGATGCGAGAAAACCAAGCAATGCTCGCGCCGAGTCTTGCCACGAATATAATGCAAGACGATCCTGTTGCTTTCTGCGCTCCTGATCAGAGATTGCGCCAACTGCCAACCTTTCGAGCATAAGCTGTTGCAGCGCTCGAGCATCGTTGGCGGAAAAATAAGCAGCTGCTTCGCCGCACGTTTCCATCACCGCGTCAGCGGTGGAGGCGATGACCGGACAGCCGAAGATCATGGCTTCCAGTGGCGGGACACCAAAGCCCTCGTATAGAGAGGGAAAGACAAACGCCAGAGCGTGCGCATAGAGAGCTGCAATCTCCCCGTCCGCCAGGCGTCCTGCGAGAAGCAGGCCCGATTCGCTCTCGCCCAGATTGTCTTGAAATACCTTGCTGTTATCTCCGCCAACAATGACGAGCGGAACGTCTTTTCGTTCGAGCAGCCGCGCGGCCTCGATTGCAACGGCGAGATTCTTGTTCTTGGTTCTGGAGCCGACAAAGAGAAAATATTTTCCCGGTTGAAGCCCTAGTCGGTCGAGGATGCCGGGGTCAGGCTTTGTGGACGCGAAATGCTCCGCGCTGTTGGGGAATATCGGAATGTCCGTTTTCGAAAGGCCAAGCATCGCAGCCAATTCATTGCGAGAAAAGGCCGATACGGTCGCGATCGTGGCCCGGCGTGCAAGCAGGCGACCCATCGTTCGGTGGACGGCCAAGTAGCGCCAATTGAAGAAATCGGGTCGGCGGAAGACCTGTGCGTCGTGGATGACGACGATATGATCGCGATGAAAGACAGGTCCGGCATTGGCCAGACTGATCAGGCGACCTCCAGCGGCGGCGCGCGCAAGTTCAATCTGATCCCAGGCATGTCCGCTCAACCGTCCTATCTTGCGGATCTTGATGCGGGTGAGATTGATCGCTTCGCTCGTCTCGTTGGGCACGAGCAATTGCCACTCGGCTCCTCTGAGGGCAGCGGGCGATTGGTCGGACGCAAGCAGGGCATCGATCGCTTTGACCAGTTCGGCGGCATAACGCTGAACGCCAGTCAGCTTTTGCGAGAGAAAGCGGCCGTTGATGAAAAGCTTCAATTTTGTGCCGTTCGGGTTGTCGATGCCACAAAGCGTGATCGCGATCTGTGCTTTCGGACCAAATGTGAGCACGGAAAGAAGCAGCCTGAAGGCACGGAATTATGACGACATCGATGGCATGATCGCGCTGTTCGTTCGGTGCTCCCCAGGAACATTTGTTAAAAGGCTTGGCGGGCAGGCGGGAGCCTTTGTGGACGCGCGTCTGATGTTGCGTCGACAGGCAAAGGACGCCCCCGTCTGGTTAACTTGGGATGGCTGACATCCGAAGCGCCCGGCATTAAGCTTGCCGATGCGAGGGGGATGTTCTCCAATGCTGAACCCTTGCCTCTACCGGTTCAGTCTGGCAATGCGGTATATGAGGACGAACAACGGAGTTTATTTTGGCCCCCGTGGTGGTTACCGGCGCTGCCGGCTTCATCGGCATGCATGTCTGTGAGCGCTTGCTTGCGCGCGGGGAACGAGTTGTCGGCATCGACGCAGTAACCCCTTACTATGATCCGGCGCTCAAGCGCGCTCGCCTCGAGACGCTCAAGCATGATGCCTTCACATTCCACGAGATCGATCTTGCAGATTTCGCTGCGGTGACGCGCGTGTTCGACGAGGTCTCGCCCGACCGCGTGGTGCACCTTGCGGCGCAGCCCGGCGTGCGCGCGTCGATCGACGATCCCATCACCAGCATCCGCGCCAATTGTGATGGCTTCGTCACAGTGCTCGAGGCCGGCCGGCGCCACGGCCTGGCGCATCTCGTCTACGCCTCGTCGAGCTCAGTGTACGGCGCCAATCGCACCTTGCCCTACTCGACCGAGCATTCGGTCAATCATCCGGTCAGCCTCTATGCCGCGAGCAAGAAGGCCAACGAGCTGATGGCGCACACGTTCGCACATGTTCACAAGCTGCCGGTGACCGGTCTTCGCTTCTTCACTGTCTATGGTCCATGGGGCCGGCCCGACATGGCCGCTTGGCTCTTCACGCGCGCGATCTTTGCGGGTGAGCCGATCAAGCTTTTCAATCATGGAAATATGTGGCGCGATTTCACCTATGTCGACGACATCGTCGAGGGCGTGATCCGCACCCTCGATCGTCCCGCGATGCCGAATCCCGCGTGGAACGCCGAGCAGCCGGAAAACTCGTCGAGCTATGCGCCGTATCGTGTCTACAACATCGGCAACAATTGCTCGGTCAACTTGATCGAGTTCGTCGAGACACTGGAGAAGATCATCGGCAAGCCTGCGATCCGCACGCTTTTGCCGATGCAGGCTGGCGACGTCCTCGAGACGCGTGCCGACATTTCGGCCCTGCAACGCGACGTCGGCTTCACGCCCTCGACGCCGCTGGCGGATGGCTTGGGCCGCTTTGTCGAATGGTATCGAAATTATCACCGCGTATAAGTCCCTCTCTTGAGTAGCTCACACGTGTCCCAAAAAATCATCCCCCTGATCATGTGCGGCGGTGCCGGAACGCGGCTGTGGCCGGCTTCGCGCGAGGTGCGCCCCAAGCAATTCCTGCCGCTGTTCGGCACCCGCTCG